>NZ_CP139438.1:1480034-2960068 GCF_034258515.1 Pseudarthrobacter oxydans
CCAGGCGGAAAACAAGGCCGGCAAGGGCGCCGTCAGTCCCGCTTCGGCACCCCGGCGCGCCACCGGCAAGCTGGGCCAGGTCTCCGGAGTGACGGCCGCCGCGGCAGACACCGGCGGCGCTGGGCGACAGGTGACCATCAACTTCAAGGAACTAACGGCGGCTGAACGCAACGGGTCGGCGTATGGCGAGGTCAGCTACAGCTACAACGCCAGCACCGGGCAAACCGGTCCCATCAGGCCCGGGCAAACAGTGGGTGGCTTCACGAACGGTACGCCCACGTCCATCACGGTGGTGGCCAACTCAAGTGTGGCACCGAGTTCAGACGCCAGCACGGCCGCCACCACCACGCCGCACGGCGCACCCGGCACACCCTCTGCGACAGGGCAGAACGGCGGGCAAAACCAGAAGTCGCTGAGCTTCAGCTGGACCTCGCCGTCCACGGCCACCAACGATGTCGCCTACACGCAGATCAACATTGACGGCCGGGGCTGGGAAAGGGTGGCGGCTTCGGGAAGCCGGACAGTGAACACCGGCGGCTTCGACGAGCCCCACTCGATCCAGGTGCAGACCGTGAATTCCATAGGGAACGGCGGAGGCGTCGCCGAGGCGACCGCCAGGTCCGGGCCGGCCAAGACGGAGTGGGGCAACTCAATCGTTGGCTACCGGACGTGTACTGATGCGCCTGCCTCAGGCCAGACCTCGTGGCGGTCGCCGACGGGCGCGGAACACACCTGCGATGGTGTGGTCAGCGGCTATCCCTGGATCTACGGCTCCGGCCCAACCTTCACCGTCAACTGCTTTATGTGGCGGACCGTCCCCGACGCCCGGGGCACCTACAAGTGGTACCGCATCAGTTCGCATCCTGATGGGCGCTACGTTGGCCGCACCGTCCAGGTCGGCAACACCACCTTGGGTGAGCCTGAGGGACATGGAATCCCGCAATGCTAGAAGTAACGGGCAGCGCCACAGGTGGCACGGCGGGGGAGCGCTCCCCATCGCGGCCGCCGTCCTGCTTCGGTAGGCTAACCCGGGAACAGAGAGCCCTATACCGGGTCTTTGGACGGGCTGGCCAGGGGGCCGCCACAAATTTCAGGGGAAAAGTAAAGCTGTGACAACTCTGCTGGGGAAGCTTGGGCTGAAAAGACGCCACAAAAAACTCGTCACGGGCACTGCATTCAGTGCCGTCGTCGCTGTCCTGGTCACCGGTGCGGTGCTGTATCCGGGGTTCAAGACCACCGAGGTGGAGTTGAACGACGGCGGGGTGTGGGTGGTCTCGAAGTCGAAGAATGCGGTGGGCCGGCTTAACTACCCCTCCCGCGTTCTTGATGGGGCTGTGACGCCCGCTTCGACGACGTTCGACATCCTGCAGGATGCGGGGGATGTGTTCGTCGATGATGAGACCGGGTCAACACTGAACCAGGTGTCGCCGGCGAACATGCGGCTGGGCGGGGATAAGCAGTTGCCGGGATCGGCGGACGTGAGCTTCGGCTCGGAGGTTATTTCCGTGACGGATGCGGCGTCGGGCAAGGTGTGGGCTGTGTCGCCGTCCACTGTTAATGGTTTTGACGAGGAAGCGTCGGAGCCCGTGATGGTGGGTTCGGAGGGCATTGTCTCGGCGGTCGGGGATGATGACCGGATTTACTCGGCGGACCCCAAGTCCGGCGCGGTGACGGTGACGGCTGTTGACGCCAACGGCGAGGTGACGGCCTCGGAGTCGGAGACCTGGGCCGAGCTGAAGGGTTCGGGGGATCTGCAGATCACGGTGGTGGGGGACAAGCCGGTGCTTTTGGATGCGGCGGCCGGGAAGTTGTTCCTGCCCGGCGGGAAGCGGCTCCAGCTGGAGAATGCGCGGGAGGCGAAGCTGCAGCAGGGCGGCCCTGCCAGCGGTTTCGTGGCCATCGCCACGCGGAAGGCGTTGCTGAAGCAGCCCCTGGACGGATCCGCGGCGAAGACGGTGGCGTTCGACGGCGAGGGCGTGCCGGCTGCCCCGGTCCAGTTGGGCGGGTGTGTGCATGCGGCGTGGTCCGGGGCTAACAAGTATGTGCGGGACTGTGTCAATGATGGTGATGACAAGAACGTTGACGTGCCCAAGGCGAGTGCTTCGCCGTCGTATGTTTTCCGGGTGAACCGGGACCTGGTGGTCCTGAATGACGTGAACTCCGGGAACGTGTGGCTGGTGAACCAGAACATGCAGCTGGTCAACAACTGGGACGACGTCATCCCGCCCAAGAACGAATCCGACGAGCAGGACCAGGAATCCGCGGACAACAACACCATCAACGTCCTGCCGGACCGCACCAAGCCCAACCGTCCGCCGGAAACCAAGCCCGACGCCGTCGGCGTGCGCCCCGGCCGCACCACCATCCTCAGCGTCCTGGACAACGATTCGGACCCCGACGGCGATGTCCTCACTGCCGCCGTCGGGGATTCCGGACCCCAGGCCGGCAGCCTTGAGAACATCTACGGCGGCACGGCCTTCCAGATCTCCGTTCCGGCCGGCGCGAAGCCCGGTACGGAAACATTCAGCTACAGCGCCTCCGACGGCCGCGGCCTTTCCGCCACCGGGCAGGTCACCCTCAGCGTGGTGGCCCCCGAAGAGAACAAGCCACCCCGGTTCAAGCGCGGCGACAACACCACCATGCTCGTGGAACAGGGCAAAACCGTCAGCCAGAACATCCTTACCGACTGGATTGACCCCGACGGGGACGACCTGGTGCTCCTTGACGCCAAAGCGGACAACGACCAGGACCAGGTCAAAGTCCGCCGCGACGGCCTGCTGACCTTCCAGGACTCCGGTGCGACAGCCGGCAAGAAGGCCGTGGAGGTGACCATCTGGGACGGCAGGGCCACTGTCACCGGAAAAGTGGTGGTCAACGTCCAGCCGCCGGGAGCCCTTGCACCGGTGGTCAACGCCGACCACGTCACGGCAGTGGCAGGCCAGGACCTGGTCATCTCGCCGCTGAAGAACGACGTGGACCCCAACGGCGGCGCCCTCCGCCTGGCCCAGGTGGAGGCCAGCGGCCCCGCCGAGCTGGGTCCCGTGACCGACGGCGGCACCTTCACCTTCCGCAGCACCACCCCCGGCCCCGTCTACCTCACCTACATCGCCAGCAACGGGCCGCAAAGCAGCCAGGGGCTGATCCGCGTTGACGTCGAGTCCGGGGATGAAACCGGCAACCCCGTCGCCGTCCACGACGTCGCGCTCATGCCCACCGGCGGAAGCGTGCTGGTGGACCCGCTGGCCAACGACTCCGATCCCTCGGGGGGAGTCCTGGTGCTGCAGTCCGTGAAGCTGCCGGAAAATTCGACCGCATCCGTGAGCGTGATCAACCACAGCGTCCTGCGGATTACCGACATCCTCGGAACCAAGGACCCGGTCCTCTTCGAATACACCATGTCCAACGGCAAGAAGTCGGCCACCGGCAGCGTATCGGTGGTGCCCGTCCCGGCCCCCGCCGTCCTGGAAGCACCCCAGCCCAAGCCCGATGAAGTGAACGTCCGGGTTAACGACGTCGTCACCATCCCGGTGCTCGAGAACGATACCCACCCGCAGGGCCAGGAGCTCACCGTGGACCCGGTTCTTCCGCAGGGCGTTGGTCCCGTGGACGGGAAGAGCTTCGTCTCGGAGAACACGCTCCGGTTCATTGCCGGCCCGCAGCCCAAGACCGTGCGGGCCATCTACAACGCCGTGGATCCGCAGGGCCAAAAGAGCGCCGCAGCGGTGACCATCCACATCCTTCCCCTGGAGGGGGCCGAAAACTCACGCCCGCAGCCGCGCAACCTGACGGCACGCGTAGTGGCCGCCGGCACGGTCCGGATTCCCGTCCAGCTGGACGGCATCGATCCCGACGGCGACTCCGTCCAGCTGACCGGCATCGACAGTACGCCCGCGATGGGCATGGCCACCGTGGGCAGCAACTTCATCGACTTCACGGCTGCCGGCAACGGCGCCGGGACAGACACGTTCCGCTATAAGGTGGTGGACCGGCAGGGCGCCGTCAACACCGGAACCGTCACCGTGGGCATCGCCCCGCGCGGCGAGGTCAACCAGAAGCCCACTCCCGTGGACGACGAAGTGAGGGTTCGCCCCGGCCGCCAGATCGCCGTCGACGCCACCGGCAACGACACCGATCCCGACGGCGACCTCATCCGCATCCTCAGTGACGGCATCGAGGCCGACGCAGCGCTGCAGGCCACGGTAAGCAAAGCGAGCGGCCGGATCATCCTGCTGGCTCCAGCAGAAGCCGGAACCGTCAACGTGCGCTACACCATTGCAGACGACCGCGACGCCTCCGCCCAGGCCGCAATCCGCGTCGTGGTGGACAATGAGGTTCCCCTCAAGGCGCCCATCGCCCGTGATGACAGGGTGACGTCCGCCCAGACCATGGGCAAAACCGCAGTGGACGTCCCTGTCCTGAAGAACGACGAGGACCCGGACGGCGTAGGGGAAAACCTCAAGGTCAGCACCGAAGCCACCACCGCCCGGCCCGGGGCGGACGGCAACATGATCGTGGACCTGACTGAGCAGCCCCAGCTCATCCCCTACACCGTAGAGGATGTGGACGGCCAGAAGTCGACGGCGGTGATCTGGGTACCGGGCCTCGGCCAGCAGGTGCCCACCCTGGCCAAGGACGAAGTGCTTGAGGTAGTTGCAGGCCAGTCCGTGGATGTTGACCTGGATGAGTGGGTCAGGGTCCGGGAGGGCCGCTCGCCGCGGCTCACCCAGACGGACCGCATTAGGCTCATCGGCGCCGACGGCAGCGACCCCGTGACCGGCGACGGCACGGGACTTAAGTACACCGCCGGCGCGGACTACGTGGGACCGGGTTCCCTTACCTTCGAGGTGACCGACGGGACCGGCCCGGATGATCCGGCCGGCCTGAAGTCCACCCTCAGCATCCGCACCAAGGTGCTGCCGGATCCGAACAAGAACAACCCTCCGGAACTGCTGGGCACAAACCTGGACGTGCCCAAGGGCGACTCCGCGAGCACCGACCTGGGCAAGCTGACGGCGGACCCTGACCGGGACGACGTCGAAAAGATGAAGTACGAGCTGGTGGGAGGATCGCCTGCCGGTTTCAACGCCGGCATCGACGGCAAGACCTTGAAGGTTTCCGCGGCAGACTCGAGCGGGGCCGGGACGACGGCCGCCGTCCAGGTCAAAGCCAGGGATTCCCGCGGGCTCGAAGCCACGGCCACCTACCAGCTGAAGGTGACGGCTTCCAACCGGCCGAAGCCGGTGGCGAACGACGACGTGCAGGACAACGTTGCCGCCGGTAAACCGGTGACGGTGAACGTGCTCGCCAACGATGCCAACCCGTTCCCGGAGTCCGCACTCAAAATCATTGCGGCCGCTGCGGAAACCGGCAGCGGCAACGTGGACGTGAACGGCGATTCCATCACAGTCACCCCTGCGCCTGGATTCACCGGCACCATGGTGGTGTCCTACACAGTGGCCGACAAGACCGGCGATGACTCCCGCAATGCCACCGCCCGCGTCCGGCTCACCGTCAAGGACAAACCCCAAACCCCCACCACCCCGCAGGCCCAGAGTGTTGGCGACCAGACGGCGCTCCTGACCTGGACGGCGCCGGCGGACCGCGGTTCAGCAATCACTAAATACACCGTGTACGGAGAGTCCGGCTTCCGGCAGGACTGCCCGGCCAACACCTGCACCCTCAACGGGCTGGCCAACAACACCAAGTACCACTTCCAGGTCACGGCCACGAACGAGTTCGGCGAGTCCGACCGCTCGCCTGCGTCCGCCGAGGTGCGACCTGATGTGAAGCCCGATACCCCGCTGGCACCGTCGCTGAAGTTCGGCGACAGGGAGCTGTCCGTCAACTGGACCGCTCCGGCCAGCAAGGGCTCACCGGTGAAGTCCTACGACCTGGAGATCTCGCCTCCTCCCGCCGGCCAGAACGCCCAGATCCAAAACCTGACGGGCGTCAGCTACGTCTGGAAGGGCCTGCAGAACGGCGTCTCCTACAAAGTCCGGGTCCTGGCGCGCAATGACGCCAAGGAACCCTCCGAGTGGAGCCCCTATTCAGCAGCCATGGTTCCGGCAGGCGTACCGGCCACGCCCGCGGCCCCCGCCGCCACAGACGCAGGTTCGGTGGGTTCGCAAAGCCAGCTGAAGGTGAGCTGGACCGCGCCGAACAACAACGGCGATGCAGTCTCCGCCTACACCCTGACTACCCTCCGCGGCGGTGCCGTGGTGTCCAGCCAGCAGGTGGCCGGAACCACCCAGAACGTCACCGTGGACAACTCGGAAACGAACTACACGTTTACGGTGTCAGCCACCAACAAGGCGGGTACCAGCGGGACGAGCCCCCAGTCGGCTGCCATCCGCGCTGCCGGCAAGCCCGGCCAGGTCAGCGGTGGAACGGTGGCGGAAACGGGGAACAGCGGGCAGCTCAAGGTCACCTTCACGCCACTGACGGAAGCCCAGCGCAACGGCTCCACGGCGAGCGAGATCGCCTACTCCTACCGGGCTTCAAACGGCCAGGCCGGGCCCATCAGTGCCCCCGGCGGCAACATCAACGGCCTGCCGAACGGCCAGGACATCACCATCAACATCATTGCCACGTCCACCAAGAACAACGTGTCCGGTGACGCCAAGGCCATCGGAGCCGGCAACCCGTACGGACCGGCCAATGCACCCAACGTGAACGGGGGCACATCACCGAAGGGCGATGGCCAGGTGCACTGGACCTGGAACAACCCGAACACCAACGGCCGTCCGCTGAGCCATTACGAGGTCAGCATGGACGGCGGAGCGTGGCAGAACGTCAACAAGGCCAACAGCTTCGATGCCGGCGCCGGCGGATGGAGCCAGAGCCATAGACTGCGGGTCCGTGCCGTGACGGTGGTGGACGGCGCCATCGGCGGGCCAGCGACCTCCACATCCGGCGCCGACCCGACGCCTCCTCCGGCACCCACAAAGGTCCGGGTCGAGGCTTCGACCGTCAACAGCTGCCCCGGAAAGCCGGGCGTTCCAGACCGATACAGCAATGTCAACGGCGATGCCCGTTGCGGTTCCAGCGACGCCAACTGGGTGTCCTTCTCGGACGGCTGGATCGACAGCGCCTGCTGGATGAACATCTACGGTTCGCCAGAGTCGGATCCCGGCTACTACAAGTGGTACCGCATGGATGGCGGCCCCTGGCCCGGCTGGTACGTCAAGCGCGCCACGATCGATATAAGCGGTCCGGACGTTCCCCGATGCTGACCGTTCAAGCCCACCCCCCGTTTCCGCCCCGCCTAACCAGCAGCCTCACCAAAGGACGTACATCATGACCATGACCATCGAGCAGGCCGCGTGGTTTGCAGACACCTTCGAGAAACTCGTTGCCAATGTGGGGCAGGCCGTCCTGGGCAAGGAGCACGTCATCCGGCTCACCTTCACCGCCATGCTCGCCGAAGGCCATGTGCTGTTCGAGGACGCCCCCGGCACCGGTAAGACCTCCTTGGCCCGGGCCCTGGCCGCCACGGTGCAGGGGTCCAACAACCGCATCCAGTTCACCCCGGACCTGCTGCCCTCGGACGTCACCGGTGTGACCATCTACGACCAGAAGACGCAGAAGTTCGAGTTCCACAAGGGCCCGATCTTCAACAACATCGTCCTGGCGGACGAAATCAACCGTGCTTCGCCGAAGACCCAGTCGGCTCTGCTGGAGGTCATGGAGGAGTCCCGGGTCACGGTTGACGGCGTCACCTACGAGGCCGGGCGCCCGTTCATGGTGATGGCCACGCAGAACCCCATCGAGCAGGCAGGCACCTACCGCCTGCCGGAGGCACAGCTGGACCGCTTCCTGATCAAGACCTCCATCGGCTACCCGGACCACGCCTCCACGGTCCGGCTGCTGGGCGGCTCCAACCTGAAGGACCGGTCGCAGGATCTCTCCGCCGTCATCACCACCCAGGCTGTGGCCGACATGGCAGACCTCGCCGCCACGGTGCACGTGGACACGGCCGTGCTCGAGTACATCTCGCGGCTCTGCGAGGAGACCCGCAACGCCCCCGAAACCCGACTGGGCGTCTCGGTCCGCGGGGCCCTGGCCATGGTCCGTGCAGCAAAGGTCTGGGCGGCCGGGCAGGGGCGGAACTTCGTGCTGCCGGATGACATCAAGGAACTGGCCCCGGTGGTGTGGACCCACCGTTTCGTCATGGATCCGGAGGCAGAGTTCTCCGGAGCCACTCCGGAAGCCGTGCTGACACGGATCCTGGCGGATGTCGCGGCTCCCCAGCAGCGCACCAACGCTTGACGGTCCCGGCACGGACCCCACCACGTCCACGCAACAACGAAGGCACACATATGTCCACCGGCACCCCGTTGACCCGGCTCGCGGAGCGTCTCAAGCAACCCTTCCACAGGGATGGCCGGCCCACGCAGCTGCACCCGTCGGCAGTCTGGTCCGAGGCGCGGAACACTGCAGCCATGGCGCTGGCGCCAGCCTGGCGTACCGTCCGGACTGCATGGCTGAAGTACGCCTGGCCCGTGCTGTCCGTGGTCAGCGTCCTGGGCTGGTCCGTCCTGGCTGCCGCCATCCTGCTCTGGACCACCGGGCAGGCGTTCGGCTGGCAGGAGGCGAAGGCTGCGGCCATCGCGGCGTTCGTGATGTTCCTGATTGCCATCGCCTTTGTCCTGGGCCGCTCTTCCTATGGAGTGCTCCTCGACCTCGCCCGCACCCGGGTGGCCGTGGGGGACAGTGCCGTTGGCAGCATCGCCGTGTCCAACACATCAGCCCGGCCCCTGCTGCCCGCAGCACTGGAACTTCCGGTGGGCAGCGTCACGGCTGTGTTCCACCTGCCCCGCATGAAGCCGCAGCAGGTGCACGAGGACCTCTTCACCATTCCCACCGCCCGCCGTGCCGTGATCGTCGTCGGACCTGTCCGGTCGGTCCGGGCAGACCCGCTGCACCTGCTGCGCCGCCAGGTCCTGTGGACCGAACCGGAAGACCTTTTCGTCCATCCGCGCACGGTGGCCCTGGCCGGTTCGGCCGCCGGCTTTATCCGCGACCTGGAAGGAATGCCCACCACGGACCTGTCCAGTGCGGACGTGTCCTTCCATGCGCTTCGCGACTACGTGCCGGGGGATGACCGCCGGCACATCCACTGGAAAACCACCGCGCGGACCAACAAGCTCATGGTGCGCCAATTCGAGGAAACACGCCGGGCCCACCTGGCCATCTCGCTGTCCATCAACACGGACGAATACGCCTCCGAAGCCGAATTCGAGATGGCCATCTCCGCAGCCGCATCGATCGGCCGGCAGGCCATCCGCGAGCAGCGTGAGCTGGACGTCCTGACCCAGAAAGGCCCGCTCCGCTGTGAAACCGGGCGGAACATGCTCGATGACATGACCAGGATTGTGGGAGCTCCCATGCGGCGGACCGCCGTCGACCTCGCCAGGACCCTTGCGGACACCGTCCCCAACGCCTCCGTGGTTTTCCTCGTGGTAGGCAGCAACGTGACGGCCACCCAGCTGCGCTCCGCGGCCGCGTCCGTGCCGCCCGGCGTCCGCAGCCTCGCGGTGCGGGTGGAAGCCGGCGCTTCGCCCGGCCGCGCCAACATCGCAGACCTCACCGTGCTGACGCTCGGCGACCTGAACGACCTTGCCATTGTGCTGAGAAAGGCCGCCGCATGACCTCCACGGAAGGCCTGCGCCCGCGCAGCACGCGCCCGCGCAGCGAACCAACCGGCACCAACCGCGGTGCGTCCGGCAGCGGCCGTAACCAGGCCTCCGCCTTCGCCGACGGCCAGCCGGCCTGGCACTTCGTGCTCGACGCCGGCGCGCTGACGGTCCTGCTGGGGCTTGGCCTGCTTGGCTTCGGCCTCAGCTTCGGCGGCGACCCGTACTACCTGTTCTCCGGCTTCGGCGGCATCCTCCTGGGCCTGGCCATCGGCGCGCTCAACGCGCACCTGCGGCTCGGACTGCTCATCACCACTGCGGTTGCCCTTGGCGCCTACCTGGTCCTCGGCACGTTGCTGGCGGTGCCCGACGCGGCAATCGCAGGTTTTGTCCCCACCCTTGACTCACTCCGGACCCTCCTCCTGGGGGTGGTGTTCGCCTGGAAGGACATGCTGACGGTCGGTGTCCCCGTGGGCACGGCAGGCGGCGTGCTGATTGTTCCCTTCCTGAGCTCCCTGGTCACCGCCCTGGCGGCCGGTGTCCTGACGTGGCGCCTTCGAAGCCCCTACTTTCCGCTCCTGCCGGTGCTGGTCCTGTTCGTTACCGGGATCGCCTTCAGCACCAACGCCGCGTTCCTCACCCTCGAACGCGGCATCGGCCTGACGGTCCTGGGCATCGCCTGGGCCACCTTCCGCCGGGACGCCCTCAGGAAGAACTCCACGCGAAAGGTATCCGTCAACAATCCGCAGACGGATACCGCCACCGCGCAGCGGGCGAAGATCCGGAGGCTGGGAATGGCCGCCGGCGTCATCGCCGTCAGCGTGGCCGTTACGGCGCTTTCGGCGCCGCTGGTCACCGCGGGCAATGACCGGAAGGTCCTCCGGAACGTGGTGGTCCCGCCGTTCGACCCCAAGGACTACATCACGCCACTGGCCAGCTTCCGCACGTTCGTCAAGGACAAGAAGGACGACACCCTCTTTGTGGTCAAGGGCCTTCCCCGTGATGGCCGGGTCCGGCTGGGGGCCCTGGACGCCTTCAACGGAACCAACTACACCATGGACCCCAACGGCTCGGGAAACTTCAGCAAGGTCGGCGATACCGAGTCGATCAACACCCTGGCGGACACCTCCGGTGTTGTTCCCACCAAGGACTACGCCATCAGCATCACGGTTGAGGACTACCAGGGATTCTTCGTGCCCGGCGGGCGTAAAACCACGGGGCTGAGCTTTGATGACAGCGCCTCGGCCGCGGCGTCCGGCCTCTACTTCAATGCCGGCACGGATACCGCCGTCACCACCAACGGGCTCTCCCGCGGAGATTCCTACAAGGTCCAGGTTTCGGATCCCGTGAAACTCGAACACGGGCAGCTGGCGCAGTACGACTTCGCGAAACTGTCCCTGCCCGACGCCACGGAAGTGCCCCCGGTGGTGGGGTCGCAGGCCAATGACCTGTCCACTGACGCCCCCACCGCCATCGACCGGGTCCGGCAGATTGAGGCGCATTTCCAGAAGACCGGGGCATTCAGCAACGGGCTGGTCAGCGAAGGCCAGCTCCCGAGTGTGTCCGGCCACGGTTCTGCCCGGATCAGGAATCTCCTCACGGCCAAGCAGATGCTGGGCGACGACGAGCAGTACGCGGTGGCCATGTCCCTCATGCTCCGCCACCTGGGCATCCCGTCCCGCGTGGTGATGGGCTTCTACCCCGAACCCACCAGTCCGGAAAACGGGGCAGGCGAAGTCAAGATCACCGGCAAGGACGTGCACGCCTGGGTGGAAGTGGCCTTTGAACGGGTGGGCTGGGTAAGTTTCGATCCGACGCCGCCCAAGGACAACATTCCCATCCCGCCGGACCCGGAAAACAAATCCAAGCCCAAGCCGCAGGTGCTGCAGCCGCCGCCCCCGCCGCAGGAACCCGCGGACCTGCCGCCGGACTCGTCGCCCGATGCGCTGGATGCGGACCAGAAGAAAAACAACCCGTGGCTCTTCTGGGGCGCCCTGTTGGGCGCGCTGGGCATCGCCCTGATACCGCTGTCCGTCCTTGCGCTCCCGCTGCTGCTGGTCGTCCTGTTGAAATCACGACGGCGGAAGTCGCGGTTCAGCGAAGGCCATCCTGCGCAGCGCGTAGGGGGCGGCTGGAGCGAGGTGGTCAGCCTCGCCACGGACATGGGGGCCGCCGTCGACACCCGGGCCACCCGCCGCGAAAGCGCCGCGGTCCTGGCCGAGGCGTTTCCGGCCGCGGGCGGTACCACCACGATGCTGGCCCGCCGCGCGGATGCGTCGATCTTCGGTGCCGGCCAGCCCAGCGAGGACGAGGTGCGGGAGTACTGGACCATCGTGGACAGCTCGCTGAAGGAGATGACCTCCACGGCAGGTTTCTGGCAGCGGCAGCAGGCAAGGTTCTCCCCGCGGTCGCTGCTTGCTGACGCACGCGGTGCCCTGGCCCGCCGCAGCCCGCTGGCCCAGCGTGGCCGGCTGGCTTTGCCGGCCCTGTCGGCACTCAGGCCGTCCACCCGCCGTCGTACTGGCGCGGACGGCGAACACTCCGCAACGCCTGCACCGGAAGCAACGGCGGTGCAGGCAACGCCGCTGCAGGACCGGCAGGCGCCGGAACCGCCAAGGCAAGGACCTCCGGCGCCGTGACCGCGGAACTCCAGACATGCCCCCGCTGCCAGCGCTCCATCCGGGCCGGTGCGGCCTTCTGCACCTCCTGCGGAGCGCCCCTGCCCAACAGGGCGGCGCGCAGCAACCGCAACCTGCACACCGGCGGCCATGCCGGCAGTGACCCGCCGCCCGGAGCTGTGACTGCCCACCGTGCAGCGATTCCCGGTACTATCCCGGTAGTACAAAGCCCCCCGGCGCTTCAGGCCGCGGGGTTCGCAAACGCAGGCACGGGGCGGGGGCGCGCCGGCGGTTTCACCGCGCAGTCGGGGGCCGTCCCAGGGGGAGGAACGGGAATGGCAGTGAACCTTCAGCTTGTGCCGGCCACGGCCGGCAAGCGGCTTGGCGCTGCCGTCATTGACTGGCTGCCGCCGCTAACCGTGCTGGTGCTGACGCTCACCGTTGGCTTTGCCGGGATTACCCGCACCCGCAACGGCCAGTACATCACCTATGACACCGCCTCCCTGGTGCTGTTCGGCAGCATCGGGCTGGGCCTGACGCTGGTGTACCTGTTCGTGGTCATGGGGATTGAAGCGAGGACAGGCAAAACACCCGGCAACCTGCTCATGGGCATCCGCAGCGCGGACAACGACGGCTACGCGCCGGGCGCCGGCGCCGTCTTCCTCCGCGGCCTCTTTACCGGTGCCGGCATGCTGGTGGCGCTGCTGGCGGCGGTCCTGGTGGTGGTGTTCAAGTGGTTCGGACCGGCCCTGTTCATCCTTGCGCCGCTGCTTTTTGCGGGTGCCGCCTGGGCCGTGCTGGTGGTGGTGTCCAATACCTGGGACCGGAACGGCCGCCTGCGGGGATGGCAGGACAAAGCCGCCAAGGCCCTCGTTTTCGATGTGAAGGCCGGGCGCGACCCCATCACCACCGGCGGCATCCAGGGCCCGTACAGCTTCGCGCCGCTGGACCTGCCGCCGGTGCAGCAGGTGCTCTCCCCGGTGGCGGGCATTCCCGCCGCGTCCCCGCCGGTGCAGCCTTCCCCGCCCGTTCAGGCGCCCCCGCAGACGTCGCCGTCCCAGACCATGCCCTACACGGCACCTGGGTCCTTCGCGCCGCCGTCCGCCGCGCCGCCGTCCGCCGCGCCGCCGGGTACGTCAGCCGCCGCCGGTGGACCCGCTGGTGCGTCCGTGCCGATGCGCGGCGCGCAGCACCACGTGGACGACGACGTTGAACGCACCCAGGTGCGCCCGCAGGCAGGCGGGCCTGCACCCGTCGCCGTCCTCCGGATCCGCCTGGACGACGGGCGCGACTTCCAGTTGGACCGCAGTGTCCTGGTGGGCCGCAATCCCGTAGGCCAGTCCGGTGAACAGCATGCCCAGCTCCTGGCCGTCGACGATCCCGGCCGCTCCATCTCGAAAACCCACCTCCACCTGCTGACCGACGGCGCGGGGATCTGGGTGACGGACAGGAACTCCACGAACGGCAGCGCCGTGACCACCCCGAACGGCGCCAGGACGCCACTTGCGCCGGGTGTCCCAACTTTTGTTACGCCCGGATCCAGTGTCCACTTCGGAGACCGGACCTTTTACCTAGGACAGGCATGAACCAACAGCCCGCCAGCGTTCCCTCCACCGTCCAGCCGGGCCTCAGCCTGAGCTACGGCTATGGCACGGACCGGGGACTCCGCCGGGAGCTGAACGAAGATTCCTACCTTGCTTCCGATCCTGTGTTCGCCGTTGCGGACGGGATGGGCGGCCACGAAGCAGGCGAAGTGGCAAGCGGCATGTGCGTGCGGGCCCTGGCAGGGATTCCGCAGCTCGCAACGGGGGAACGCACCGTCACGGCCGCGGCGCTCCAGCAGTACCTGCTCCGGGCGGACTCGTCCATCCGGGAGGCTACGGGCGCCAGGGCGGGGACCACCCTGACCGGTGCAGTGGTGGTGGAACAAATGGGCCTGCCCTACTGGCTGGTCATGAACATCGGCGATTCCCGTACGTACCGCCTCAGCCAGGGGCGGTTTGAGCAGGTCAGCGTGGACCACTCTGAGGTGCAGGAACTTGTGGATGCGGGCGAGATCACCGCCGAGCAGGCCACCGTCCATCCTCGGCGCCACGTTGTCACCCGCGCCCTGGGCACCGGGGACGAGACCGAGGCCGACTACTGGCTGCTCCCCGTGGAGGAAGGCGACCGTGTCCTGGTCTGCTCGGACGGCCTCACCGGCGAAGTGGCGGACGAGGACATCCTCCGCATCATCAGCACGGTGGGCCACCCGCAGGACGCCGCCGACGCCCTGATCCAGGCTGCGCTGCGGAACGGCGGCAGCGACAACATCACGGTGATTGTGGTTGATGCCCGGAACGTCCTGAACGACGCCGGCGCCGCCACCACCGCGCCGCGGCACGGTCCGGACGCAGAAGAGGCAGACACGCTGCCCCGCTCCCATGGGAGCCAGGCTGTAACGCAGCCCTTGCCCCAACAAGATGGCGGACCTTCGGCGCACGAGAGCGGGGAACCCCACGATGACCGGCACTAGCTACGTCCCGGGCACCTGGCTGGGCATCCTCCGCTCGCGCACCGCGGTCCTCCTCGGCCCGGACACGACGCAGGCCACGGCGTGTGCGGTATGGGAACTCCTGGAAAGCAAGCCGGCGGTCCACGAAGTACTCCATGCCATCACCGGCAGCTCTGGCGGCTCACTCACCCGGATCCCGCCATTTGGCATCCTCGATTTCTCCGGTCCCTTGCGGGTGTTCCTCCGCGGCGACCTCGACCTCGCCGTGGAACTCCCGGACGGCCGGGTGGAACTGGACGGGCGGGACGTCACCACCTGGAACGAGCGCCGGTTTGCCCTGTCCGGAGCCTGCCGGATCAGCATCCCGGCCGGCGGTTCCGGAGACCAGCCGGAGTTGCCGCTGGGGGAGGGTGTGGTCCTGCTGCAGTCCCTGGTCCTCGGGCTGGGCCCTGCCCGGCCGGAACTGGCGCCGGCGCCGGCGGCTGCAGTGGCGGTCGATTCCGCAGGCGTAGCGGACCGGCGCGAGGCGGCGCCGGGAACGGACGAGCCGCGCGAGACAACAATCGTCCCGGAGCCGGAGCCGGAGCCGGAGCCGGAGCCGGAAGCCTCAGCCGAGACTGTTCTCGCCGTGCCCGACGATGATGCGCAGGTCGATGCGTACATAAGTGCGTACGTAGATGAGGGCGACGTCCAACCGGCAGGGGCCGGGCCCGGGATGGAGGCGGGCGCAGGCACAGAGCCGTCCGCCCAAGCCGAAACAGCTGAATACCAGCCGGCGCAAGCGACAATCGTGGTGAGCGACCAGACCAGCTCCTACGACCATCTGTGGGAGCGGACGGTCATCCGGAGTATCGAAGACGCCGCAGTGCGCGAGGAAGCGGAGGCTGCCGATGCCGGAAGCTTCACAGACTCTGCCGGCGCCGGGACTGCCGACGCCGTGCCTGGAGCGGAGGAACACAACGCGCCCGTAGTCCTCAATCCTGGCGGAGATGCGAAGGCGGCAGTAACGGAAGCCCCGTCCGCCGTCGGACACGCGCCTGGCGTGGCGGCACCCGCCGTCGAACACCCGCCGGCAGTGCAACAGCCCGCCGGGGTACTCATCGATTCTGTGCCGTGGAAAAAGGTCCCCGGCACCGCCGCCGCCGCGGCCGATGCCGCGCCAGGGCCTGCACCCGTGCCGGCCACCGTCCCCGCGACCCCGCCTGCAAACGCGGCCTTCGACAACGACCATGACGGACAGACGGTCATGAAGGGCAGCATCGGAGCTTCACCGGCGCAACCCGCCCCTGCGGCGGTTGCGGACCCGCAGGCCGGGCCGACCGTCCTGGCCCGGGTCTGCAGCCAGGGTCACGCGAATCCCCCCACCCGCGCGCAGTGTGCCGCCTGCGGGGCAGGGCTTCATCCGGACGCCGTGCAGGTGCCCCGGCCACGGCTGGGACGGGTGCGCCTGTCCACCGGGGAGCTGCTGGACCTTGACCAGTCATTGGTCATCGGCAGGCAACCCTCCGTGTCCCGGGTCCAGGGCGGCGTCATCCCCCGGCTGGTCCAGGTGCCGAGCCTGGAAGGCGACATATCCCGGTCCCACGTGGAGGTTCGGCTGGAGGGATGGCACGTCATGCTGTGCGACCTCAAGGCCACGAACGGAACCGTCCTGGTGCGTGAAGGCCAGCCGCCCCGCCGCCTGGCGCAGAACGAGATGGCCATCCTGCTGGACGGGGACATCGCTGAACTGGGCGACAACATCTCGCTGCGTTTTGAGGAGATTCCTTGAGTTCCAAACGGCCTGTAGCGCCGCCGCCCCGCATCCAGGGGTTCACGTACATCAGCCTGCTCGGTTCCGGCGGCTTTTCCGACGTCTACCTGTATGAACAGGACAGGCCGCGCCGCAAGGTGGCCGTCAAGGTCCTGCTCTCGGACCTGAAGACGGAGGGCGCCCGCCGCCGCTTCGAGTCCGAGGCCAACCTCATGGCGCAGCTGTCCTCGCACCCGTACATCGTCACCATCTTTGAAGCGGAGGTGACCGACGACGGGCACTCCTACCTGGCCATGGAGTACTGCTCCCGGCCAAGCCTGGACGTGCGGTACCGCAGGCAGCGGTTTAGCGTGGATGAAGTCCTGGCCGTCGGCATCCAGGTGGCGTCCGCCGTCGAGACCGCCCACCGCGCCGGCATCGCCCACCGCGACATCAAGCCTGCCAACATCCTGGTCACCGACTACAACCGGCCCGCCCTCACCGACTTCGGCATCTCCGGCACCCTCGCCGGCGACAGCGACGACGACTCGGGCATGTCCATCCCGTGGTCCCCGCCCGAACAGTTCACCGATGGCGCCGTGGACGGGGTGATGGTGGATGTGTGGGCCCTCGGAGCCACGCTCTACACCCTGCTCGCCGGCCGCTCGCCGTTCGTCATGCCGGGCGCGGACAATTCACAGCGTGAGCTGATCAACCGGATCAGCAACACGCCGCTGCCGCGCCTGGGCCGCGCGGACGTTCCCGAGTCCCTGGAACAGGCCCTTTCGACGGCGATGGCCAAGTCGCCGCAGTCCCGCTATTCCTCAGCGCACGCCTTCGCCCTGGCCCTGCAGCGCATCCAGGCGGAGCTTAACCTCTCCGTCACGCCCTTTGAGGTGCTTGAGGAGCCGCAGCACGAGGACAGCCGGCCGGATGACGGCTTCGAAGAAACCCGGGTCCGGAGCATCGCCGCGATCGATCCGGAGCGGACGGGCAGCGCGCCCACCTTCCCCGCACGCACGTGGCCGCAGGCCGCCGGCGGGCAGGCAGGTGGCGGGCAGGCCGCTGGCGGACAAGCTCCCGCAGCGGATGCCGCGCCGTCGCGGTTTGCGCAGCCCGCGCCCGCCGTGCACAGCAGCCCCTCCACTCCTGCACCGGCGGCGCAGCCGCAGGAGTGGGCCCACGCCACCGTCCTGCGCGGTGCCGCCGCGCCGGCGCGCCCTGGCGAGCAGGCACCGGGCGGCAATCTTCAAGAGGGTGCGGACGTCCCGGACACTACCGTCCACCGGCCGGCAAGACGCGACGAGCCGGCAGGCGTGCCGCTACCCGCCACGGACCACGGCAAACGCAATCTCTGGCTGGCAATCTCGGGCGGCACCCTGCTGGCCCTTGCCGCCGTGGTGGGCCTGGTGGTGGCCAACGCCTCGCCCGAAAAACCCGCTGCGGTGGAGACCCAGCAGGCCAGCAAGCCGCCGGCCGACGCATTGGACAACGGAACGGTGCCGGACGTGGAAGGCCTCAAGGGAACGGTGTCCGCGGACGGCAACGCCTCCTTCACGTGGCTGAACCCGCAGCCCAAAGAGGGTGACACCTACAAGTGGCGGGTGTACAGCATCGGGGGCGGCGGCGAATACCAGTCTGTCGAACAGCCTCCCGTCCGCGTCACGGCAAACCCGTCCGGCCAGACCTGCATCCAGGTGATGATCGTTCGCTCGGACGGAGCCTTCTCGCCGCTGGAGGAAGGCTCGATCGCTTGCGCCGGCACATGACCGCGGAGCGCCCTGCAACCAGCTCCATGACAAGCTCAGTTCCGCCTAACGAGGAGGCACAGAAAATGGGGGATCTAGCAATAGATTTCTGTGGTGAATGGTACGAGCCATCGGACGAGGACGTCTTCAATATCGGCCGCGAAGGCGACCTCGAAGTTGACGACAATCCCTACCTTCACCGTCAGTTCCTGCAGGTGGCCCGCTATGACGGGATCTGGTGGCTCAGCAACGTGGGCAGCATGCTCTCGGCCACGGTTGCCGACGCCACCGGCGGGATGCAGGCCTGGCTGTCACCCGGAGCCCGGATCCCGCTGGTCTTCAGCCACACGAACATCATTTTCACGGCAGGGCCCACCACCTACGAGTTTGCCGTGCACCTCAAGACCCCCTCCTTCCGGCAGGAGGCGCGCGACGGCGACAGCAACGGCGACACCACCATCGGCCCGGTGGTGTTCACCGACTCCCAGAAGGCCCTCATCGTGGCGCTCGCAGAACCCATGCTCCGGCGGGAAGGTACGGGGTTCAGCGCCATCCCCTCCTCGGCGGCTGCCGCGAAGACGCTGGGATGGGCGCTGACCCGCTTCAACCGGAAGCTCGACAATGTGTGCGACAAGCTCGACCGCGTGGGCGTGGCCGGACTGCGGGGCGGCGGCGGCAAACTCGCCACCAACCGCCGCGCCCGGCTTGTGGAGCACGCGGTCACCTCACACCTGGTGACCCCGGATGACCTGCACCTGATCGAGAAGATGAGGGGCGTGGACGAGGGATGAGAATCCGTGTGACCCTCCGCCGGGACCCTGCCGAAACGAAGGACCTGGCCGTTACCGTGGACGGCCTGGCCACCGTGGCCGATACCGCCGCCATGCTCTGGGCCGCGGATCCGGGGCGCAAGGGCACCCCGGTGCCGGACAACCTCTCCCTGCGCATCGAAGAGGCGTTTGTCGGCGCCGGCCTGAGCGGAACCATGCTCACCCGGACGGACAACCTCCTCGAGTCCGGCCTCCGGCCGGGTTCTGTTGTGTCCCTGGCCCAGGTGAGCGCGCAGTTCGATGTGCCGGGTGCCAGCCGCGGTCCTGCGGCCGCCACCCTCCGCGTCCTTTCGGGGCCCGACGCCGGCCGCGAGTTTTCCCTGCCCGTCGGCACCAGTTACATCGGCAGGGACCGGGACGTGGACATCCGCCTCTCGGACCCCCTGACATCCAAGCGCCACGCCCGCATCACGGTGGGTGAGGGCGTGGAAATCGTGGACACCAATTCGGCCAACGGGCTGCTGATGGACGGCCTCCCCGTCACCCGCGCCACCCTGAATTCCTCGGACGCGGTCACGCTGGGGGACACCACCGTGACCGTGGTGCCGCTGGGGCACAACCAGGCGGCAGCACCGACGTCGCCCCTGGTGAACTTCAACCGGTCACCGCGCGTGGTTCCCCGCTTCGAGGAACCCAAACGCGTGCTCCCTGCCGGACCCAAGCGTCCCGAGGACCACCCGTTCCCGTACATCATGATGATCGCCCCGCTGCTGATGGGTGCGGTGATCTTCGCGGTGACCGGCAACGCGCTCTCGGTGCTGTTCATGATGATGATGCCGCTCTTCATCGTGGGCCACTACGTGGACCAGAAGATGCGGAGCAGGGGGCAGCAGAAGGAGCAGCTCAAGCACTTCCGCGCCGCCATGGCCGCCTTCCGGAAGGACCTCACGGAACTGCAGCAGGTTGAACGTGCCGTCCGCCTCCAGGAAGCGCCGTCGGTCAGCGACACCGTCGACGCCATCTACAAGCTCGGTCCGCTGTTGTGGACGCACCGTCCGGAGCACACCGGATTCCTGGGCCTTCGGTTCGGCCTGGGCACGTCACCCTCCCGGGTCCTGTTGGAGGAACCGCCAAGCAACGACACCGAGGCGCAGTACGCGCAGGAGATCCAGGACTGCCTAAAGCAGTTCCGCGACATCGAGGGCGTTCCCGTCGTATCCCAGCTGCGCACCTCCGGGTCCCTGGGCGTTGCCGGTGCCCGCGGCCTGGTGGACGACGTCGCCCGGGGCATGGTGCTGCAGCTCGCGGGCCTCCACTCGCCCGCGGAAGTTGTCATCGCGGCCATCACGTCCGCGCAGTCCCGGGAACGCTGGAACTGGCTGCAATGGCTGCCGCACGTGGGTTCGGGGCACAGCCCCCTTGCCGGCGACCACCTGGCCGCCGGTTCGGCCGGCGGCTCCTCGCTGCTGGCCCGGCTCGAGGACCTGCTCGATGCCAGGGAGGCCGCGGCGAAGCGCTCCGGGCCGGACCTCCGCCCCGGGCTGGACCCGGCCAAGCACGACGTGGACCAGCCTGTGCTGCCCGCGGTCCTGGTGATCGTGGAAGACGACGCGCCGGTGGACCGCGGCAGGCTCACCCGGCTCGCGGAGCGGGGACCGGACTCCGGTGTCCATGTGGTCTGGGTGGCCACCGACATCCAGTCGCTTCCCGCTGCCTGCCGGGACTTCATGGTGGTGGACGGCGAACACGGCACCACCACCGGGCAGGTCCGCCTTGGCAGGCACACGTACCCCGTCAGCTGCGAAAGCGTCGACGCCGAACTGGCCGCCCGACTTGCCCGGATGCTGGCCCCGGTCATGGATGTGGGCAAACCCGTGAACGACGATTCCGACCTTCCACGGGCCGTCTCCTACGCCACCCTGATCGGCAAGGACTTCCTGGACAACCCCCAGGCCGTGGCCGAGCGCTGGACGGAAAACAACTCCGTGCACGCCAGCGCCGTGGCCAACCGGAAGGACAACGGCACCCTCCGGGCCCTGGTGGGTTCCAAAGGCATTGAACCCCTGTACCTGGACCTGAAGAACGAGGGCCCGCACGCCCTGGTGGGCGGCACCACGGGTGCCGGCAAGTCCGAATTCCTGCAGTCCTGGGTGATGGGCATGGCCGCCGCCTACAGCCCGGACCGGGTGAGTTTCCTGTTCGTGGACTACAAAGGCGGGGCCGCGTTCGCCGACTGCATCAACCTGCCCCACACCGTGGGACTGGTCACCGACCTTTCGCCGCACCTGGTCCGGCGAGCCCTCACCTCACTGCGCGCCGAACTCCACTACCGGGAGCACCTCCTGAACCGGAAGAAGGCCAAGGACCTGCTGGCCCTTCAGCGGGAAGCAGACCCGGACGCGCCGCCCTACCTGGTGATCGTCGTCGACGAATTCGCCGCGCTGGCCAACGAGGTACCCGAATTCGTTGACGGAGTGGTGGACGTTGCAGCCCGCGGGCGCTCGCTGGGCCTGCACCTCATCCTGGCCACCCAGCGCCCGGCCGGCGTCATCAAGGACAGCCTCCGCGCCAACACCAACCTCAGGGTGGCCCTGCGGATGGCTGATGAGGACGACGCCACGGACATCCTCGGCGTCCCCGACGCCGCCTACTTCGATCCGGCCATCCCCGGCCGCGGTGCAGCAAAGACCGGCCCGGGACGGATCCAGGGCTTCCAGACCGGCTACGCCGGCGGATGGACCACGGAGAAACCGCAGCGGCCCCAGATCGACGTCGTGGAAATGGCCTTCGGCTCCGGCCCGGCCTGGGAGGCCCCGGCTACGGAGAAACCGGAAGCGGCCGGGCCCGCCGGCCCCAACGACATCGCCAGGATGACCTCCACCATCGTCCGCGCAGCGGATGCCCTGTCCATCAACGCCCCCCGCAAGCCGTGGCTGGACGAACTCGCCAAGACTTATGACTTCTCCAGGCTGCCCAACCCCCGTACCGACGAACAGCTGCTCCTCGGCGTGGCCGACGACCCTTCCCGCCAGGCGCAGCCCACCGTGTTCTACGAGCCGGACAAGGACGGCAACATGGCCATCTACGGCACCGGCGGTTCGGGGAAGTCGGCCGCGCTGCGCGGCATCGCCATAGCGGCCGCGGTGACGCCCCGCGGCGGGCCGGTCCACGTGTACGGGATCGACTGCGGCTCCTCCGGGCTGAGCATGCTGGAGGAGCTTCCGCACGTGGGCGAGGTCATTAACGGCGACGACGTTGAACGGGTGGGGCGGCTGCTGCGCCTGCTGGGGGACATCGCCGAGCAGCGGTCGGCCCGGTTTGCCGAGGTGCGCGCGTCCACCATTGTCGAGTACCGCAAGCTGGCCGGCAGGCCCGATGAAAAGCGCATCTTTGTTCTGGTGGACGGCATGTCCGCGTTCCGGGAGGCCTACGAACACAGCAGGCTGTCCGGGCTGTGGGACATCTTCCTGCAGCTGGCGACGGACGGGCGCACCCTGGGCATCCACCTTGTGGTGACCGGAGACCGGCCCAACGCCGTGCCCGCCTCGCTGCTCGCTTCCATCCAGCGCCGCCTGGTGCTCCGCCTGTCCTCCGAGGACGACTACATTTCCATGGACGTGCCCCGGGACGTCCTCACCGCCGCCTCGCCGCCCGGGCGGGGACTCCTGGACGGGCTGGAAGTCCAGCTGGCAGTCCTTGGCGGCAACTCCAACCTGGCGCTGCAGGCACGTGAGGTGCACAAGCTCAGCGAAGCCATGCTCCGCCAGGGGCTGGATGCCGCACCCGGCATCGAAAGGCTTCCGGACCAGGTGGACCTGGATGTCCTGCCGTCCGGCAGCACCGGACTTCCGGTCATTGGCGTCGACGATGAAACGCTGCGGCCGGCCGAGATCATGGCGCGGGGCCCGCTGCTCCTGGCAGGCCCGCCAGGGGCGGGCCGCACCGTGGCGCTGGTGACGCTGGCCTACGCCCTGCGGCGGTCCAACCCGGACACCGAGCTGATCTACCTGGCAGCCCGGCGCTCCGCCGTCGCCTCCCTGCCTATCTGGAACCGCTCCGTGGTGGGAGCGGACGATCTCGCTGCGGTTGTGGAGGACCTGGTTGAACATTCGTCCGGAAACCCCGGCTCCCTGGCCATCTTCATTGAGGGCCTGACCGAGTTCACGGATACCCTGGCCGAATCGGGCGTGGCGCAGCTGGTGACCGCGTCCATCAAAGCCGACCAGTGGGTGGTGGGGGAGTCCGAAACCTCCACCTGGTCCTCGGCCTGGTCCCTCGCGCAGCCATTCAAATCCGGCCGGCGCGGACTGTTGCTGAACCCGGGGGACATCGAAGGCGACAGCCTGCTCAACACCTCCCTGGGCCGGGTCAGCCCGGACTTCATCCCGGGCCGCGGCTACGTGGTGGGACGCGGCAAGGCACGGAAAATCCAGGTGGCGCTGCCCCCGGAAAGCAGGGACTGACGCACGTGCCACACGGTACGCCGCAGGTCCCCGTGATCTGCGGCTGATTTGCGGCGCCAGGCGAGGGTGTAGAAGACTACCGGGGACACCAGAAAGCCGCAGCGGGGGGACTGCGCGCATCGAAAGGTAGCAAATGTTCCCGTCCCTACCAGTATTCCGCGCTGCCTCGGCGACGGCATTGGCCGCTGTCCTGGCCAGCACCCTGTGTCTCCTCCCGGCCAGCCCGGCGACCGCAGACTCCCCGGAACCCGCACCGGCGTCCACAACGTCTCCTGGCCTGTGCCTCGTGTTCTGCGCGCCAGAGCCTGCGGACAATCCGAATCCCGCGGAGCCCACCCGGACCCAGAAGCCCAAGGAACCCGAAAGCCCGCCCGTTCCGCCGGCCGATCCAGCGCCGGCCCCTCCGGGTCAGCCCGCCCCTTCGGTCGCGCCTCCGGCCGAACCTGGGCCCTTGCAGGCAGCCCCGTCTGCGGAACCCGAAGGATCAGCCACCCCTTCGGCCACGGCAACGGGACCCGTGGCGTCCCCACCGCCCACAGGCGCATCAAGCGGTCAGGACTGGAATACGCCCGTCACCAGGTCCGCTAAGGCCACGCGGGTTGCGGCAGTCGCGCCCGACGGGGATTCCGGTGGCGGCCCCGCCCTCCTGCCAGTCATTGCCGGCATCTTACTGCTGGCCGCCGCCGCAGCATCCTTCGCCTGGTGGGGCAGGAACCGCCTCCGGTCGCACTGATCAGGGCCCCGCTCACCTGCCTTGATGGCAAGATAGGTCTGTGAGTACAGGACCAGGCCCCGCAGAAATGACCGCCACCCGCACCACGGAACCCGTTGAGCCGAACGCCGTCCCCAGCGAATCCGTCCGCGAGGAGTACGAGAACCTGGTGGACCTGGTCAGGAAGTACCGGTTCGCGTACTACCAGGAAGACGCCCCGCTGGTTTCGGATGCTGAATTCGACGAGCTCTTCCGCCGGCTGGAGGAAATTGAGGCGCTCCACCCCGAACTCGTGGCCAACGATTCGCCCACCCAGGAGGTGGGCGGGGAAGTTTCCGCAGCCTTCGCCGCCGTGCAGCACCTCCAGCGGATGTACAGCCTCGAGGACGTTTTCTCCCTCGAGGAGCTGGAGGCCTGGCTGAAAAAAGCCGACGCCGGCATCGCCAAGCTCGGCGACGGGACACCGGCCGCGGCCTGGCTGACGGAACTCAAGATCGACGGCCTCGCGGTCAACCTGCTCTACCGCGACGGGAAGCTGGTGCGTGCCGCCACCCGGGGCGATGGAACCACCGGCGAGGACATCACCCACAACGTACTGACCATCAAGGAAATCCCGCAGGAGCTCCGGGGCGGGGGGTTTCCGGCAGAAATGGAAGTCCGGGGCGAGGTGTTCATCCCCTCCAAGGAATTCGCCGAGTTCAACGAGGCGCTGATCGAAGCGGGCAAGGCACCCCTGGCCAACCCCCGCAACGCCGCTGCGGGCTCGCTCCGGCAGAAGGACCCGGCAGAAACAGCCAAGCGCCCCCTGAAGATGTTCGTCCACGGCATCGGTGCACGCGAGGGCCTTGAGGCCCGCAGCCAGTCCGAGACCTATGACCTGCTGAAGGAGTGGGGCCTTCCCGTCAGTCCCTACTCCGAGGTGCTGGGGAGCCTGGACGAGGTCCTGGAATTCATCAAACGGTACGGGGACAAACGCCACAAGCTGCTGCACGAGATCGACGGCATCGTCATCAAGGTCGATGACTTCGCCACCCAGCGGGCCCTCGGCTACACCACCCGGGTGCCGCGGTGGGCCGTCGCCTACAAATACCCGCCTGAGGAAGTGCACACCAAGCTGCTGGATATCCAGGTCAACGTGGGGCGCACGGGCCGCGTGACGCCCTTTGGCCTCATGGAGCCCGTCAAGGTGGCGGGCTCCACGGTGGAAATGGCCACCCTCCACAACCAGGACGTGGTCAAGGCCAAGGGCGTGAAGATCGGCGATATCGTGATCCTGCGGAAGGCGGGCGACGTCATTCCGGAGATCGTGGGCCCCGTCCTTGCCCTCCGCGACCAGCAGGACCCGCCGGTCCGCGACTTCGTGATGCCCACCGAATGCCCCTCCTGCGGCACTCCGTTGGCTCCGGCCAAGGAGGGGGACGTGGACATCCGCTGCCCCAACGCCAAATCGTGCCCGTCGCAGCTGCGGGAGCGGGTCTTCCACCTGGCCGGCCGCGGAGCCTTCGACATCGAGGCCCTCGGCTGGGAGGCTGCCATAGCACTGACCCAGCCGGCCGAACCCGAGGTTCCGCCGCTTACCTCGGAAGCTGCGCTGTTCGACCTCACCCCCGAAGACCTGGCCGGCGTCCGGATCCGGCGCGAGAAACGCTCCAAGGGCGTCCCCACCGGTGACTACGAACTGGTGCCGTACTTCTACAGCAAGGGCACGGCTAAGTCTCCGTCCAAGCCCACGGCCACCACCGAGAAACTGTTCAAGGAACTGGAGAAGGCCAAGGCCCAGCCACTGTGGCGGGTGCTGGTGGCCCTGTCCATCCGGCACGTGGGCCCGCGGGCCTCGCGTGCCTTGGCGACGGCGTTCGGCAGCATGGACGCCATCCGGCAGGCGTCGGAGGAAGACCTGGCCCACGTTGACGGCGTGGGCCCCACCATTGCCGCAGCGCTGAAGGAATGGTTCGCGGAGGACTGGCACCAGGAGATCGTTGACCGCTGGGCGGCCGCCGGGGTCCGGATGGAGGACGAACGCGACGAGTCCATGCCGCGGACCCTGGAGGGACTGACCGTGGTGGTCACCGGTTCCCTGCCGAACTTCAGCCGCGACGAGGCCAAGGAAGCAATCCTGGTCAGGGGAGGGAAGGCAGCGGGTTCGGTGTCCAGGAACACCAGCTACCTGGTGGCCGGGGAAAGCGCCGGCACCAAACTGGACAAGGCCGAGCAGCTGGGCGTCCCCGTGCTGGACGAGGACGGCTTCCGCCGGCTCCTGGCCGGCGGCCCGGCAGCGCTGGCCACCAGACCGGAGGACAACGGAGCGGAACCGGTCGCGGAGGCGGCTGAGGCGGTCCCGGCCGACGCGGAGGCATCCCGATGACCAGCGCTACGGAACTGCTGGAGATCGCCAAGGCTGCAGCGGCGGCGGGCGCCCGGGTCCTGGCAGGCAGGAACGCCGGGGAACTCCAGGCCAGCAACAAGGGGGACGCCGGCGATTGGGTCACCTCGTTCGACGTCGCCGCCGAGCACGCGGTGCGGGACGTCATCTCTGCCGCACGGCCGGGGGACAGCATCACCGGTGAGGAACACGGAACCACCAGGCCGGACGTACCCACGGGCTACCGCTGGTCCATCGACCCGCTGGACGGAACCACCAACTTCATCCGCAACATCGTCTACTACGCCACCTCCGTTGCTGTGGCCGATGCCGACGGCGTCTGGCTGGCCGGCGTCGTCAACGCCCCGGCGCTGGGCCGCACCTACTACGCCGCCCGGGGCCACGGCGCCTGGCTTGAGGAAAGCGGCAGGGTCACCCGGCTGGACGGGCCCGTCCCCGGCCGGAAGGGGCAGATCCTGGCCACGGGCTTCAGCTACGATCCCGCCGTCCGCGCCGAGCAGGCCGCCTTCCTGGCCGAATTGCTGGACGGGTTCGCGGATGTCCGGCGGCTGGGCTCCGCGGCCCTGGACCTGTGCCTCGTTGCGGACGGCACCCACGACGCCTACGGTGAGCGCGGCCTCAACGAGCACGACTTCTCCGCGGGGGCACTGATCGCGGAAGAGGCCGGCTGCTGGGTCCGGCGTCCCCGCCTGGCCAGTCCGCTGGAGGGCGGGCCCGCCGATGCCGACCGGCTCGACGCCTGGACCTGCGCCGGCGGGCTCGAGCTCTCCGGCAAGTTTCCGCTCTGACTGATAGTTCGATCACGGAAACCGGGCTTTCGAGGAGCGTTATGGGGCAGTACCACTAGCATTGACGGGTGCAGCCCCAGATAACCGTCCGTCCCGCCGTCGCAACGGATTACGACGCCGTTGCCCGCATCACGCGTGATTCCTACCTCGCGGCGGGCTACTTCGAGGACGCCGACCACCCCTATATGCGCCAAGTCCAGGACGTTGCACTGCGGGCCGCAAACGCAACTATCTGGGTGGCCGAGCGGGACGGCAGGGTGGTTGGTTCGGTGACGCTGGCGCGCGCCGGGGAACCGTACGCGGACATCGCCCTTGATGACGAGCTGGAGTTCCGGATGCTGGTGGTGGACCCGGCCGTGCAGCGCACCGGCGCGGGAAAGGCCATGGTGGACGCCATCCTGGCCTACGCCAGGCAGTTGGACGGTATCCGGGCCGTCGCACTCACCACCGGGCAAACCTGGGAAAGCGCGCACGGCCTCTACCGCAAGACGGGCTTCTCCCGGGTGCCCGAGCGCGACTGGCTGGTCCCCGGAACCGACATAAAACTGCTGGTTTACCGGCTGGACCTGTAGCAGCCCTACAGTGGTGCCGACCCAATCCAGTATTGAAAGGCCCACCATGCGCAAAACCTTCGGCACCGGCTCCGTCTGGGAACAGACCCTCGGCTACTCACGCGCCGTCCAGGTGGACAACACCCTCTACATCTCCGCCACCGCGGCAAGCGGCGAAGACGGGATCGTGGGGGAGGACTTCTACACCCAGACCCAGTACATCCTGCAGAAACTCGGCAAGGTCCTGGCCGACGCCGGCTTCAGCTTCGAGGACGTCGTCCAGTCCAAGCTGTACCTGACCGACATCAGCAAGTGGGAGGAAGCCGGCCGCGCCCACGGCGAGGTGTTCGGCGAGATCCGCCCCACGCTGTCCCTGGTGCACGTCCTCCCGTTCCTGGACCCGAAGATGCTCGTGGAAATCGAGCTCGTTGCCCAGAAGAGCGCAAGCTAGCGCCCCGGCAGCCGGCTCAGGACGTTGCGGGCAGGCCGTAGCGGTGCTCAGGCCTGCCCGTCGTCCCGTACCGCAGCTGGATGTCCACGGCGCCGTCGTCCGCCAGGGCGGACAGGTACCGCTGGGCCGTGGCGCGCGACACGCCCACCCGGCCGGCCACCTCGGCCGCCGAGTACTGTTCCCCGGGCACCAGCGATTCCAGCACCGCGGCCTCCGTGGCTGAACGCGGTTTTGGCGACGCCGCGACGTCGCCCGGGATCAGGGCGCGCTTGGCACGCTCCACCGCGTCCTGGTCCAGCGCCCCGGGCTGGCCCAGCAGGCGCCGGTACCGGGCATAGGAGCGCAGCTGCCGGGACAGGGCCTCCGACGTGAACGGTTTCAGCAGGTAGCCCAAGGCTCCGCGGCGGAACGCGGTCCGGACGGAGGCGGCATCGGAGGCCGCGCTCAGCATGATGGTGTCCACGTCCAGCTGCTGGAGCAGGTCCAGGCCGGAGGCATCCGGCAGGTAGACGTCCAGCAGCACCAGGTCCGGCCGCAGGCTGTGGATGGACTGCAGGGCCAGCGACACAGTGCCCACCGGCGCCAGCGCCAGGAACCCCGCCACGGAATCCACGTAGGCAGCGTGAAGCTTTGCCACGTGGAAGTCGTCGTCAACGATCAGCACCCGAAAATCTTCAGGCATTGGTGTCCTTTCCGTTTGCTCCCGTGGTGTTCCTGCCGGCCCGGCCTGCGGTTGTCCGCGGCAGGGTGGCCATGAAGACTGCGCCGGGTCCACCCTTTGTGCCCGGATCCAGTATTTTGACGTCTCCGCCGCGGCGCCTCGCCAGCTGGCGTGCCAAAGCCAGTCCAAAACCGTGGCCGCCGCCGCGGCCGTTGCGGGGGCCGGGTCCGGACGCCGTGCTGAACCCTTCGGCGAAGAAGGCCTCCTGGTCCGTTTCCTCCGCCAGCCCGTCGCCTGAGTCGGCGACGACGATGTGCAGGGTGCCGCCGTCGTCGTCCGGCTCATCCAGCACCTCCAGCTCAACCCAGCGGTCCACCGACGTGCCGGCCACCGCAGCGTTGACCGCGTTGTCGATCAGGTTGCCCAGCACGGTGGTGACGTCCTGGGGCTCCGCCACCTGCCCGCGGACCAGGGTCTCCGGACCGATCCGCAGCGCCACGCCGCGCTCGTCCGCCTCCACGCCCTTGGCCCCCACGAACGCCTGCAGGTAGGGGTCCTGGAGCAGCTCCGCCTGGTCCACCGGGAACTTCAGCGGCCCGGTGGCCGCCAGCCGGGCCAGGTACTCGCGGGCCTGCTGGTGCTGGCCGATGCTCATGAAGCCGGCAATGGTATGCAGCTGGTTGGCGAACTCGTGGCGCTGGGCCCGCAACGCCGTGGACATGGTTCCCACGGCGTCCAGCTGCCTGGTGAGCTGCTGCAGTTCCGTGCGGTCCCGGAGCATCACCACCCAGCCCAGGTCCTCCCGCCGGTGCAGGGCCTTGCGCGCATTGGCCACCAGCACCCGCCCGCCCGCCAC
Source organism: Pseudarthrobacter oxydans (assembly GCF_034258515.1). Taxonomy (NCBI): domain Bacteria; kingdom Bacillati; phylum Actinomycetota; class Actinomycetes; order Micrococcales; family Micrococcaceae; genus Pseudarthrobacter; species Pseudarthrobacter oxydans. The sequence goes on from NZ_CP139438.1 coordinate 1,509,897, forward strand.
GAGCTCAAGTGCCTCCGGGCCGCCGGAACCGGTCCGGGTCAGGGATTTCAGCTGGTCCGGAACCGGCGCCTCCTCCCAGCGGCTTCCGGCCAGATCCGGCAACCCCAGCAGCCGCTGTGCTGCAGAGTTGAATACGCTGATCCGGCCGTCGGCCGAAACGCCGATGACGCCGTCGTCCACGCCTTCGAGCACAGCCACCTGGTCGTGGACCAGCGTGCTGATCTCTTCAGGTTCCAGCCCCAGCGTGAGCCGCTGCAGCCGGCGGCGCAGCAGGAACGAACCCAGCACGCCCGCGAGCAGCGCGCCGGCCGCCGTGACGGCCACCGGGCCGATGTCGCGTGCCAGGCTCTGTCCCACGGTTTCCATGGAGTAGCCCACGCTGACCTCACCCACCACGGTGGTGCCGTCCGAAGCGTAGACGGGAACCTTCGCCCCCGCGGAGGGCCCCAGCGTTCCAGTGTTCCGGGTGGTGACCTCCCGGCCTGCCAATGCCTCGGACGGATCGGTGCTGACCTTTTCACCGAGCCGCTCCGGGTCCGGGTGGGCCAGCCGGAGGCCGGTCTCATCGGTGATCACCACGAAGAGGGCACCGGTCCGGGCGCGCGCAGCTTCGGCTGCCTCCATGAGCGGCCCGGCGGCCAGCTGCGACGGCGGGGGAGTGCCGGGCTGTTGGCTGATTGCCAGCACGTCCGCCCGCACCGAGGCGTCCGAGGCCAGTGTCCGCGCCAGGGTCAGCGCCTGGTTTTCAGCTTCGCTGCCCGCGCGGTCATAGGTCAGCCAGGCATGGACGGCTGCGCTGAACAGGACAACCAGGAGCACCACGGACAGTTGCAGCAGGAGCGTCTGGGTGGAGAACCGCAGCGGCGGCCGGGGCGCGGAACGCTGCATGATCCTCCTTGACTGGGCTGTGGCGGGTTTGAACGGCCGGGGCGGGGGCCACATACAGGCCGAACCGACGTGAGCACAATGAGCAAAATGCTCCCAATAAGCAGTATGCCAATCAATTGAGCCAAAGGCACTGCCGTGACGGCGGCCACCCTACAGTCTGTAGCACGCGTCACACCGCTGTGCCGCTGTTCACAAGAAGGAGCCGGCTGTGCTGGTATTACTTGGATTCGCCATGATCGCGGTATTCATGGTGCTGATCATGACGAAGAAGTTGACGCCAGTGCTGGCGTTGATCATCGTCCCGACTGTTTTCGGTCTTTTCGCCGGCGCCGGCCTGGGCATCGGCGACATGGCGATGGACTCCATGAAGTCCATGACCTCCACCGCGGCCCTGCTCATGTTCGCCATCATCTACTTCGGGCTGATGATCGACGTCGGGCTGTTCGATCCGCTGGTCCGGTTCATCCTCCGCAAGCTGGGCAATGACCCCGCCAAGGTTGTCCTGGGAACCGCCATCCTCGCCGCAGCTGTGTCCCTTGACGGCGACGGCTCCACCACCTTCATCCTCACCACCGCAGCCATGCTGCCGATCTACCTCCGGCTGAAGATGAGCCCCGTGGTCCTCACCTGCGTGGCGGGCCTGGCCAACGGCACCATGAACATCGTGCCGTGGGGCGGCCCCACCGCCCGCGCCGCAAGCGCACTGAAGATCGACGTCAACGACGTCTTCGTCCCCATGATCCCGTCCCTCGTTGCGGGCATCGCCGTGGTCATGGCCTTCGCCTGGGTCCTGGGACTGCAGGAGCGCAACCGCCTCCGCGCCACGGCGCCGGAAATCTGGGCTGTGCCTGAAACCGCTGAAGGGTTCGACGGCGGCACGCATCCTTCCGGCCCTGCCGGTTCGTCCGGAACCGGCCGCGGACGCAAGGGGACCAGCCCCGGCGGAGCAGCCCCCGCCGTCGACGGTTCCGCCGGCTCCTCCGTGGCCGTCCTGGAACGCACCGAAAGTGCCGTGGACGCACAGGAGGCGCAGGACGCACAGGACGCCGGGCTGGCTGACACGGCCCTGGACCCCAACCGCTCCACGCTCCGGCCCAAACTGTTCTGGTTCAACCTGGGCCTCACGGTGGCCGTGATGGGCATGCTCATCGCCGATCTCGTGCCCCTGCCTTACGTCTTCATGGTGGGATCGGCCATTGCCCTGCTGGTGAACTTCCCCCGCGTCAAGGACCAGGCCACGCAGATCGTGGCCCACGCGCCGTCGATCGTTGCCGTGGTCAGCATGGTCATGGCTGCGGCCGTGCTCACCGGTGTCCTGACCGGGACCGGCATGGTTGAAGCGATGTCCGCGTGGCTGGTGCAGATCATCCCTTCCAGCATGGGCCCGCTGATGGCCGTGATCACCGGCGTCCTGAGCATCCCCATGACGTTCTTCATGAGCAACGATGCCTTCTACTTCGGCGTCCTGCCCGTGCTCAGCGAGACCGCAGGCCACTATGGAATCAGCGCCGCCGAAATGGCCCGGGCCTCCATCACCGGCCAGCCGTTCCACATGCAGAGCCCGCTGGTTCCCGCCATCCTGCTCCTGGTCTCGCTGGCGAAGGTGGACCTTGGCGACCACCACAAGAAAGTCCTCTGGCGCAGTGCCGTAGTGTCCCTGGTCATGCTGGGAATTGGCATGCTGACTGGAGCCATCGGAATCGGTTAGTCTGTAGCTGCCGTGCTGCCGCCATTCGTGGCGGGACCCGGCAAGAAGGTGCCCGTCTGACGCCCGCTGGGGGTCGTCAGACGGGCATCATCGTTTCCCCACTAGAATGGGTCGGAAATCAATTCAAACTTTGCAGGGGAGATCCATGGCTGCGATCAACCGTGACGACGTCGCGCACCTCGCGCGGCTCGCTCACATTGAGATGAGTGACCAAGAGCTGGACAGGATGGCCGGCGAACTCGCCGTCATCGTTGATTCGGTCAAATCCGTCAGTCAGGCCGCTGGCGACGACGTCCCGGCCACCTCACACCCCATTCCGCTGAGCAACGTGTTCCGCGAAGACGTTGTGGGCCACACCTTCACGGCGGAGCAGGCACTCTCCGGGGCGCCGGACTCCGACGACAACCGTTTCAAGGTCCCGGCAATCCTGGATGAGGCATAAACCCATGACTGACACGAACAAACTCATCCGCCTCTCCGCCGCCGAGCTTGCCGAAAAGCTGGCCGCCGGCGAGGTCACCTCCGTGGAGGTCACCCAGGCGTACCTGGACCGGATCGCGGAGGTGGACGGCGGCGAACGCGGCGTCAACGCGTTCCTCCACGTCAATGCAGAGGAAGCGCTCGCCGTCGCCGCCGAGGTGGACGCCATCCGCGCCGCCGGCGGTGCGGAGGCCGAAGCGCTGCATGTCCTCGCGGGCGTGCCCATCGCCGTGAAGGACCTCATCGTCACCATCGGCCAGCCCACCACCGCGGGATCCAGGATCCTCGAAGGCTGGCACAGCCCGTACGACGCCACCGTCGTCGAGCGCCTGCGCGCCGCGAAGATGCCCATCCTGGGCAAGACCAACCTGGACGAGTTCGCCATGGGCTCCTCCACCGAGCACTCCGCCTACGGCCCCACCCGCAACCCCTGGGACCTGGACCGCATCCCCGGCGGGTCCGGCGGCGGGTCCGCTGCCGCCGTCGCCGCCTTTGAGGCGCCCCTCGCCCTCGGCACCGATACCGGCGGGTCCATCCGCCAGCCCGGCGCCGTCACCGGCACCGTGGGCGTGAAGCCCACGTACGGCAGCGTCTCGCGCTACGGGGCCATCGCCATGGCGTCCTCGCTGGACCAGATCGGGCCGGTTTCCCGGACCGTCCTGGACTCCGCGCTCCTGCACCAGGTCATCGGCGGACACGATCCCCGCGACTCCACCTCGTTGCCGGACCCGCTCGCCGACCTCGTCGCCGCTGCCAGGACCGGCAACGTTGAAGGCCTGCGGATCGGCATCATCAAGGAGCTGCACGGCGAGGGCTACCAGGCCGGCGTCGAAAACCGCTTCAATGACGCCCTGGAACTCCTCAAGGAGGCCGGCGCGCAGATCGTTGAGGTTTCGTGCCCCAACTTCCAGTACGCCCTGGGCGCCTACTACCTGATCATGCCCTCCGAAGCGTCCTCCAACCTCGCCAAGTTCGACGGCGTCCGGTACGGCCTGCGCGTCCTCCCCGAAGAGGGCCCCATGACCATCGAACGCGTCATGGGTGCCACCCGCGCCGCCGGTTTCGGCGATGAGGTGAAGCGCCGCATCATCCTGGGCACCTACGCCCTGTCCGCCGGCTACTACGACGCCTACTACGGCTCGGCGCAGAAGGTCCGGACCCTGGTGCAGCGCGACTTCGAGGCAGCGTTCACGGTGGCGGACGTGCTGATCTCGCCCACCGCCCCCACCACGGCCTTCCGCCTCGGCGAGAAGCTGGACGACCCCCTGGCCATGTACCTCAACGATGTCGCCACCATCCCGGCCAACCTGGCCGGCGTTCCCGGGCTCTCCCTGCCGGGCGGCCTGGCGGACGAGGACGGGCTGCCCGTGGGCATACAGCTGCTGGCCCCTGCCCGCGAGGACGCCCGCCTGTACCGGGTGGGCGCCGTCCTGGAATCGCTGCTCGAGGCGAAATGGGGCGGTCCGCTGCTGGCCCAGGCCCCGGCGTTGGCCGCCTCGGGGGCCGGGCCTGTCGAAACCCTTGTTGGAAGCCAGGAGGCAAAATAATGAACACTGAAGCAATCCTGAGCTTCGAAGAGGCCATGGAGAAGTACGATCCCGTCCTGGGGTTCGAGGTCCACGTTGAACTCAACACCAAGACCAAGATGTTCTCCTCCGCCCCGAACGTTTTCGGCGACGAGCCCAACACCAACGTCAACGAGGTGGACCTTGGCTTGCCGGGCGTCCTGCCGGTGGTCAACAAAACGGCGGTGGAATCCTCCATCAAGATCGGCCTTGCCCTGAACTGCAAGATCGCCGAGAGCTGCCGGTTTGCCCGGAAGAACTACTTCTACCCGGACACCCCCAAGAACTTCCAGACGTCCCAGTACGACGAGCCCATCGCGTACGACGGCTACCTGGACGTCGAGCTCTCGGACGGCACCGTGTTCCGCGTGGAAATCGAGCGCGCGCACATGGAGGAGGACGCCGGAAAGCTGACCCACATGGGCGGGGCCACCGGCCGCATCCACGGGGCCGATTTCTCCCTGGTGGACTACAACCGCGCCGGCGTTCCGCTGGTGGAGATCGTCACCAAGCCCATCGAGGGCGCCGGCTCCCGCGCACCGGAGCTGGCGAAGGCCTATGTGGCGGCAGTCCGCGAGATCGTCAAGAACCTGGGCGTGTCCGACGCGAAGATGGAACGCGGCAACGTCCGCTGCGACGCCAACGTGTCGCTGCGCCCGCACGGCCGCGAAAGGTTCGGCATCCGGTCCGAAACGAAGAACGTGAACTCGCTGCGCGCCGTCGAACACGCCGTCCGCTACGAGATCCAGCGCCACGCCGCCGTCCTGGACGCCGGCAACCCCGTGGTGCAGGAAACCCGCCACTGGCACGAGGACACCCGCACCACCACCTCGGGCCGGCCCAAGTCCGATGCCGACGACTACCGCTACTTCCCGGAACCGGACCTGGTTCCCGTGGTGGCTTCCCGCGAATGGGTTGAGGAACTCCGGGCCACCCTGCCCGAGCCGCCGGCCGCCCGCCGCAAGCGCCTCCAGGCCGACTGGGGCTACTCGGACCTGGAGTTCCGCGACGTGGTCAACGCCGGCGTCATGGACGAGATCGAGGAAACCATCGCCGCCGGGGCCTCGGCCTCCGTGGCCCGCAAATGGTGGATGGGCGAGATCGTGGGCCGCGCCAAGAACGCTGACGTGGACCCGGGCCAGCTCGGCGTGCAGCCCGCCACCATCGTGGAGCTTGCCCGCATGGTGGAGGAAGGCAAGATCAACAACAAGATGGCCTCGGAGGTGCTGGACGGTGTCCTCGCCGGCGAAGGCTCCCCGGCGGAGATCGTGGAGACGCGCGGCCTGGCCGTTGTTTCCGACGACGGGCCCCTGCTTGAGGCCATCGACGCCGCCCTGGCCGCGCAGCCCGACGTCGCGGACAAGATCCGCGGCGGCAAGGTCCAGGCCATCGGCGCGATCGTGGGCGGCGTCATGAAGGCCACCCGCGGCCAGGCCGACGCAGCCCGGGTCCGCGAGCTGATCCTGGAGAAGCTGGGCGTCACCGCCTAACCTCCTCCCATCCCAACCGGGTAGCGCGAAGTGTCGTTTTGAACGCTCATAACGACACTTGGCGCTACCCGGTTTTTCTTTAAGTACTCAGGTGCGTGCGCCGCGAAAGTACTTATGTTCACTGGCTGGACGCGGTCCTACACTGAAGCGCAGGACACCGGTGCGGGGAACAAACGGGCCGGTGCCGCCGGAGATGCTGTGTGGGAGGAATGGACATGTCCGTCAGGGATCCGCTGAAGATTCGCAAGGGCCTGCTCGCCGGAGCCGTGGCCCTGACCTTGACGGGGGCCGGGGTGGCCTTTGCCTGGGCCGCCGACTCGCCGCAGCCCTCCCCGTCGCAGTCGGCGCCGGGGCAGGAGAACCGGCCGGCCAAACCGGACAAATCCCAGCGCCCGCAGCACCTGCACAGCGAGGGCGTGGTTAAGAAAGCGGACGGCACCTTTCAAACCGTCCTGGAACAGCGCGGCACGGTGGAGTCCGTCAGCGACACCTCGATCACCGTCAAGAGCGAGGACGGCTACTCGCAGACCTACGCGGTCAACGCGGAGACGAAGATCAAGCAGGTACCTGCCCCCGCCGCCGACGGCTCGTCGGCAACGCCCGACGGCGGCAAACGGCTTAAGCCAACGGACGGAACCATCGCGGACATCGCCGCCGGCGACACGGTCCGGATCTCCGGCGTCAGGAATGGGGACCAGGCCATGGCAGAGCGGATTGTTGAAGGTGCCGGTGAGGGTCCGGGACTCGGGCTGGGTCGGGGCCACGACAAGGGCTACGGCCACGAAAAAGGCCACGGTAAACGCCATGCAAAGTAGGTAGCAGCAAGTGTCGTTTTGACCCCTCAAAACGACACTTAGTGCTACCTAGTTGGGTCAGCCCTGCTCCACCAGCCCGGCCATGATCTCCTGCAGCGCCTCGGAGACGATCGTGACCGAACGGCGCTTCAGGTTCTCCGGCCGGGCCAAAAGGTCGATCCGGCGCCGGGTGCTGATACCGGCCAGCGGCCGGAGCACGATGTCCGGATTGAGCACCGGTCCGGCGGTATACCTCGGGAGCAGGCCCACCACGCCGCCGGCAGCAACCAGGGCCGCCACCGTGGAGTAGTCGTTGATCCGGTGGACGATGTTCGGCTCACGGCTGGAAACGGCGGCGACGGCGGACAGCACGTCGGCAGGAGAGTATCCGCTGTGGCTGGTCACCCAGGCCTCGCCGCCGACGTCGTCTGCCGTCACCGCAGCCTTGGCCGCGAGGGGATGCCCGGCCGGCAACGCCACGTCCAGCGGTTCGTGCGCCAGTGGTATCACGGTGACCCGCTCGGCCGGCCACCGCGGGCTGTGGTCCATCCTGTGGGCGAGCACCAGGTCATAGCGTGCGGTCAGGGCGGGAAAGTCCTGCTGGGCCACGTCCTCGTCCGAGAGTTCTATGCGCGGCTGGCCCGGAGCGTCAAGGATCCGCGCCAGCGGGGCGAACACCGCCTGGCCGGCACTGTGGAACCCGCAGAGGGTCACCCGTCCGGCCGAAGAGCCGTGATAGTTGCCGATGGCGTCCCGTGCGTCGGCCATGGCACTGACGACGGCGGCCCCGGCGTCGGCCAGCACCTGGCCTGCCTCGGTGAGGACCAGGTTGCGGCCCTCCTTGCGGGTGAGGGGAACGTCGATCTTCCGCTGCAGCAGCGCCAGTTGCTGGGACACGGCTGACGGGGTGACCATGAGGGTGTCGGCCACGGCCTTGACGCTTCCCAGGGCGCCGAGTTCCCGGAGGATTTCAAGCTGGTGGATCTCCATCCCGCCAGTCTACGCATTAGGAAAGCTACATCGTCGATTGAGAATTCCGCTGTTGTGCTAAAGCTTTCTCCTCGCTCTAATGGGGAAGGCAGGACATGCCATGGACATACAAAGAGTGAGGAAGCCGATGAAGGCTTTGTACAAGGCCGGCCCACAGGCCGGCTTCGAACTGGTGGAGCGCCCCGAACCCGAGGCCGGCCCCGCGGACGTGAAGATCCGGGTCATGACCACCGGGATCTGCGGCACGGACCTGCACATCCAGTCCTGGGACTCTTGGGCGCAGGGGATCATTGAAGCCCCCCTCATCCCGGGCCATGAGTTCTACGGTGAGGTGGTGGAAATCGGCGAGGACGTCCGCGACGTCAAGGTGGGTGACCGGGTCTCCGGCGAAGGCCATGTTGTCTGCGGGATCTGCCGGAACTGCCGGGCAGGCAGGCGCCAGATGTGCATCCACACCGTGAGTGTAGGTGTGCAGCGGGACGGCGCTTTCGCGGAGTATGTGGTGATCCCGGAAACCAATGTCTGGGTCCACACCGACCCCTCGGTCACCCCGGAGCTGGGCGCCATCTTCGACCCCTTCGGCAATGCAACGCACACTGCCCTGAGCTTCCCGCTCGTGGGCGAGGACGTGCTCATCACCGGCGCCGGACCCATCGGCCTGATGGCCATCGCCGTCGCCCGCCACGCCGGCGCCCGCAAGATCGCCATCACCGACGTGTCCCGGCCCCGTCTGGACCTCGCGCGCCGGCTGGGTGCCGACCTGGCCATCGACGTCTCCACCACCCGTGTCCGGGATGCCCAGCGCAGCCTGGGCATGCGGGAGGGCTTTGACATCGGAATGGAAATGTCCGGCCACCCCGGCGCACTGCCCGAGATGATCGACAACATGAACCACGGCGGCCGGATCGCCATGCTGGGGCTGCCCAGCCAGGACATCATCATCGACTGGGGCAAGGTGGTCACCCACATGCTCACGCTCAAGGGCATCTACGGCCGCGAAATGTATGAGACCTGGTACGCCATGAGCGCCATGCTCAGCTCCAACCCCGTGCTGCACGCCGGAATTTCCGCCGTCGTCACTGACACCCTGCCTGCCGGCCAATGGGAAAAAGGCTTCGACCTTGCCCGCAGCGGCACAGGTGGCAAAGTTGTCCTCGACTGGACCCAACTCTAAGGAACGCCATGTACACCTCGATCAAGGACCAGCTGAGCACCGAGCTGGAGGACATCCGCAGCGCGGGCCTCTTCAAGACCGAACGCAGCATCAGGTCCCCGCAGTCCAGCCACATCACGGCCGGACAGATTGGGCAGCAGGGCGCGGATGTGCTCAACTTCTGCGCCAACAACTACCTCGGCCTGGCGGACCATCCGGAGATCATCCGCGCGGCCAAGGACGCCATGGATGAGCGCGGCTTCGGCATGGCCAGCGTGCGGTTCATCTGCGGCACCCAGGACCTGCACCTGGCACTTGAATCCCGCGTCTCCCGGTTCCTCGGCACTGAGGACACCATCCTGTTCTCCAGCTGCTTCGACGCCAACGGCGGGGTGTTCGAGTCCCTGTTCGGACCGGAGGATGCCATCATCTCCGATGCCCTGAACCACGCGTCCATCATCGACGGCATCCGCCTCTGCAAGGCGCGCCGCTACCGCTACGCCAACCAGGACATGGCCGACCTGGAGGCCAAGCTTGTGGAGGCGTCCACGCAGGACCAGCCCGCCCGCCGCAAGATCATCGTCACGGACGGGGTCTTTTCCATGGACGGGTTCCTGGCCCCGCTTGAGGCCATCTGCGACCTTGCCGAGAAGTACGACGCCATGGTGATGGTTGACGACTCGCACGCCGTCGGCTTCATGGGGCCAACCGGTGCCGGCACGCCGGAACATGCAGGCGTTTCGCACCGCGTTGACGTCTACACCGGCACGTTCGGCAAGGCGCTGGGCGGAGCATCCGGGGGCTATGTGTCCGGCCGCGCGGAAGTGGTGGCGATGCTCCGGCAGAAGGCCCGCCCGTACCTCTTCTCCAACTCGGTGGCCCCCGCAATCGTCGCCGCCACCATCAAGGCCCTGGACCTGGTGGAGAACTCGGCGGACCTGCGGCGCACGCTCTTCGAAAACGCCGCCCTGTTCCGCCGCCGGATGACGGAGGAGGGCTTCGACCTCCTGCCCGGCGAACATGCCATTGTTCCGGTCATGTTCGGCGACGCTGTGATGGCTGCCAGGGTTGCCGACCGGATGCTGCAGCATGGCGTCTTTGTCACCGCATTCAGCTTTCCGGTGGTTCCGCGGGGTGCCGCGCGGATCCGGGTGCAGCTTTCAGCTGCGCACTCAGCGGACGACGTCGAAGCCTGCGTGCGTGCCTTCGTCGCCAGCCGGGCGGAAGTGGCAGGCTAAGACAGGAAGCGCCGGCACCGACTCTGCGAGGATGGAGAAATGGCAGCACATTACGATGTCCTGATCGTGGGCGGCGGCATTGCCGGACTGTCCCTGGCGTCCGCGCTGGCGGGCAGTTGCAGCGTGGCGCTGGTGGAGGCCGAGCAGGAGCTGGCGTACCACACGTCCTCCCGCTCGGCCCGCCAGTTCATCCCCAGCTACGGCCCGCCGGTTGTCCAGGCACTGACCGTCCGGACTCTTGAGCTGCTTGCCGCCCGCGATGCGCAGTTGCCTGAACCCATCCTGACGCCGCGCAGCTTCATGCTGATCGGCTCCGAGGAAGCAGTGGCTTCTGAAGCGAGCGGACTCATGCGGTCCATCACCCCCGCTGAGGCTCTGGAGCTTTGCCCGGCACTGGTCCCCGGCACATTCCAGGCCGCCGGACTGGATGAAGGGTCCTTCGGCTGTGATGCGCCACGGCTCCTGGAGGACCACCGGCAGCGCGCTGCGGCGGCCGGAGCGGACATCATCACGGGCGCCAGGGTGCACACCGCCCAGCGCCTCGGCTCCGGCTGGCAGGTGGGGGCCGGGACGGAGGGCTTCCAGGCGGGCGTCCTGGTCAACGCCGCCGGCGCCTGGGCGGACGAACTCGCCGTCATCAGCGGCGTGGAGAAGCTGGGGCTGCAGCCGTACCGGCGCACCGCGGCGATTGCCGCCGTCGAACATCCCCTGCCTGAACGCTGCCCCATGGTGGCGGCCGCGGACAGCACGTTCTATTTCCGCCGGGACGGCGACGACGTCCTCATCTCGCCGTCTGAATCGGAGCCGAGCGGACCGGAGGACGCCCGTCCCCGGCCGGGGGACATTGAGCGGCTGGTGGGCAGGCTGAACCAGGTGACAACCCTCGGAATCAAGGACATCCGCCGGGCGTGGACAGGATTGCGGACGGAAGCGGCCGACGGCGTCCCCGTGGCGGGGTTCGACGCCGAAGCTCCGGGCTTCTACTGGCTGGCCGGCCAGGGCGGCTACGGTTTCCAGACCTCTTCGGCCATGGCTGAGCTCGCGGCCGCCCAGATCCTGGCCGGCCAGGGCGGTGCGGCTGCCGCAGCCGGCACGGATGGTCCGGCATCCCGGACAGCGCAGGCACTGGCGGCCACCCGCTGGTCCGTCCGGCGCTGAAGAATGGCTGTATGAGTACGCTGATCACCAATATTGCCGAGCTGATGACGCAGGACCTGGAGCACCGGGTCCTGAAGGATGCAGCAGTGGTGGTCGAAGGCGAGCGGATCTCCTGGATCGGTGCCGCAGCCGATGCTCCGGCCGCGGACGACGCCGTTGATGCCGGCGGCCGGGCCATGCTTCCCGGCTGGGTGGATTCCCATACCCATCTGCTGTTTGCCGGTGACCGGACGGCAGAGTTCGAGGCGCGGATGGCGGGGGAGTCCTACTCGGCCGGCGGGATTGCGGTGACCATGAAGGCCACCCGTGCCACCTCCGACTTCGACCTCACCCGCCTGGCGCTGGGCCGCGTGGCCGAGGCTGTCTCGCAGGGGACCACTTACCTTGAGACGAAGACCGGTTACGGCCTCGACGTCGAACACGAGGCCCGGAGTGCCCGCATCGCCTCCACTGTGGCGGACCAAGCCACGTACCTTGGGGCGCACCTGGTGCCTTCCGGGCAGGACCCGGAAGCCTACACGGACCTGGTCTGCGGCCCCATGCTCACCGCCGTCCGGCCCTACGTGCAGTGGGCCGATGTCTTCTGCGAGGAAGGGGCGTTCACGGCCGGGCAGTCCCGCCGGGTCCTGGAGGCCTGCCGTGACGCCGGGCTGGGGCTGCGGGTCCACGGAAACCAGCTCGGTGAAGGCCCGGGCGTGCAGCTCGCGGTTGAGTTCGAAGCCGCCAGCGTGGACCACGTGAACTACCTCGCGGACAAGGATGTGGACGCACTGGCCGGAACCTGGGCCGGCTGGGATGCCGGCAGCGGAACGGGGCCGCGCGGAACCGTGGCGACATGCCTGCCTGCCTGCGACCTCTCCACGCGCCAGCCGCTTGCGCCCGCGCGGGTGCTGCTGGACAGTGGCATCCAGGTGGCGCTCGCCTCCAACTGCAATCCGGGCACGTCCTACACAAGCTCGATGGCATTCTGCGTCACCACCGCGGTGCTGCAGATGCGGCTCAGCGTCCATGAAGCCGTCCGTGCTGCGACGTACGGCGGCGCCCTGGCCCTCCATAGGGACAAAGGCAACGACGCGGACGGCGAGCGTGCGGTGGGCTCGATCGCCGTCGGACACCGTGCGGACCTGCACCTGCTGAATGCGCCCTCGGCCACCCACCTTGCCTACCGGCCGGGCATGCCCCTGACGTACGCTGTATGGCGGGCCGGCCGGCGGGAACGGTAGCTCGTGGCCGCTTAAATGACGTTATCTGATCATTAGGGTTCTGTTATGATCAAGAAACGTCATCATAGCCGGTGGCGGGAGCTTTTGGAGGCCTTGCATGACCCGCACCGACCGTTTGACGGCAATCCTTGACCTCCTGGCCAAGTCCGGCCAGGTGGAGGTCGACGAGATCGTGAGTACCCTGAATGTCTCGCCTGCCACCGCGCGGCGGGACCTCGATAGTCTCGCTAAGCGCCGGCTGCTCACCAGGACCCGCGGCGGTGCCACCACGGGAGCCCTCGCCTATGACCTGCCGGGCCGGTATAACCGTGACGACCATGCCGAGGCCAAGGAACAGATTGCCCAGGCCGCGTCCGCGCTGATTGCACCCGGGGCCGTGATCGGCCTCTGCGGCGGCACCACCAGCACCGCCCTGGCGCAGATCCTGGCCACCCGCGAGGACCTCAACGCGCCGTCCAACCAGCCCACCCTGACGGTGGTGACCAACGCCATCAACATCGCCGGGCAGTTGGCGGTCCGGCCCAACATCAAGGTGATGGTCACCGGGGGAATCCTCAACCCGCGCTCCTACGAACTGGTGGGGCCGTACACGGACATCATCATGCAGAAGGTGGTGCTGGACATTGCCTTCATCGGCGTCAACGGCATCGATCCCGAAGTGGGGCCCACCAACACAGGGGAGGGCGAAGCTTCGGTCAACGCCCTGCTCGCCAGCAGGGCACGCGTCTCCTACGTGCTGGCTGACTCGTCCAAAGTGGGCGTGCGCGCCTTCGCAACCATGGACGGGTACAACTTCACCCGGCTGATCACCGATGCCGGAATTTCCGCCCGGGACAAGGCGGCATTCGAGGCCAACGGCACGGAAGTGATCGTCGCCGGCAGCTGAGGCACGGGGCCTGTGCGGCTTCCGGCCATGTGGCGCGGGCAGGACAGCGAGGGGTACAGGACACTGAGGGGTAATCAGCCCGGATCCAGAAACTGAAGGCAAGATGGGAACATGCTGGTTCCCTCCCGCCGCCGACTGCGGCTCGAAGTCTGGATTGTCCTGGGCCTGTCCTTGGGGCAGTCTGCCGTGTACTCGGTTGTGCAGCTGCTGGACAAGATGACCCGCGCGCCGCTGGCGGAAGGCACCTCCACACTCAACCGCTCCCAGAGCACGCGCGAATACTTTGACCTCACGTACCAGCTGTTGGACATACTCTTCGCCCTGGTACCCGTGATGCTGGTGATCTTCTTCCTCAGCGACCAGCGGCAGGCCGCATCCGGCGACGGCACCAGCCCTGGTTCGGCCTTCCAGAAGCTGGGTTTCAACTTCGCACGCCCGGGCGCGGACCTGCTCCAGGGCCTTGGGCTGGCGGCACTGATCGGCATCCCGTCCCTTGGTCTGTACGCCGCCGGCAGGGCGCTGGGAATCACTACGGCCATTATTCCCAGCGCGCTGGATGCGTACTGGTGGACGGTGCCGGTGCTGATCCTGTCCGCGATGCGCCACGCCGTGGTGGAGGAAGTCATCGTGGTGGGGTACCTGTTGAACCGCTTTGGAAAGTTCGGCTGGAGCATCCCGCTGTCCATCCTGGCGAGCTCGCTGCTGCGCGGCAGTTACCACCTGTACCAGGGGTTCGGGCCCTTTATCGGGAACTTTGTCATGGGCGTTCTTTTCGCGTGGCTGTACGCCCGGACGCGACGGGTGATGCCCCTGGTGATCGCCCATGCCCTGCTGGATATCGTCGCTTTTGTAGGCTTCAGCCTCTTCGGCAAGGCCGTGGGGTTGGGCTAGGTGCCTGGGCACGCTAGATCCAGGACAGGCACGACGACGGCGGCACGCGGTCAGGCGGGCGGCACGCGTTCAGGCGCGTGGGGCGTGCAGGAGCCGTTCCAGGGCTTCTTCTCCCGGGGAGAGGCCGGTGTAGGCAAAGTCCGGCGGCCTGCCGGTCACGGACCCTGCCCCGCCTGAGACGGACCTTACTTGGTGGGGCCAGTGGGGTGGTTCCCAGTCCTGGTGTTCGCTTGTGTAGTGGCGGCCGGTGGGTGAGGTCCAGCCGGGTGGTGCGGTTGTGGTGGCGGGGGTGGGTTTCCAGCTGCTGGTGTGGCGGAGTTTGTGGTGTTTCGGGCAGGGCTGGCCGAGGTTCGAGACTCCTGTGGTGCCGCCGTTGTGCCAGGCGAGGAGGTGGTCGGCTTCGTTGTCGAGGGAGTGGTTGTTGCAGCCGGGGAAGGGGCATTTGCCGTCCCTTAGCCTGAGCCAGTTCCGCATGGCTTTGGTGACCCGGTAGCTGGTGCGGCCGATTTCCAGCGGCGCCCCGTCCCGCGGATCGACCAGGACGCGGTGGAACGAATCCGCGCCCGTCGCGACGAGGTCCCGGGCCATGGAGGGCGGGATGGGTCCGTACCCGTCCAGCATGGCCGATTCCCCGGTGAGGCCCAGCAGGGAGAACACGGGCACGGTGACCAGTACCTCGGCCCGGACTGGCGCTTGGTTTGGACCGGTTCGCTCGCCGCCGTCGCCGGCACCGGCTGCACCGGTAACGCCGGTAGTGTTGCCGCTGTTGAGGAGCCCTTCGGCGAAACTATCCGCCCGGAGCTGGGTGAGGGTGCGGTGCTCGTTCGGTCCCTGCATGGTCCGGGAGAGCGCGGTGAGCTTGTTCCAGAGGGCCGTGGCCTGGTGGGCGGGCAGGTAGGCGGATAGCCAGGCCATCCCGTCCTGGTCGGGCCGGTATTCGACCCGCCGGTCCGAAACCCCTTGGGCGTGGCGTTGTTCGATGGAGTCGGCGTGGTGGCGTTCGCGCCAGGTGCGCGCCTTGGCCCGGAACCTGTACGCGGGGATCTCCCCGATCGGGGCGGCCGTGGCTGGTTTTGGTGTGTCCGGGTCCAGGAAGTGGGCTTCCAGGGCGGCGGCGCCGGCGGGGTCAAGGGTGGCGGCCTCGTCCACCATGACGGTGGCGTGCTGCCAGGAGATGGTTCCGTTGTGCAGGGCTGCGAGGGTCCGGGGCAGGGAGGTGGTCAGGGCGTGGGAGCGGGCCAGCAGGGCTCCGGCTGCCCGGTCACCGATGGCCATGACACAGCTGATCTCGGCGGCGATAGCCCTTTCAAGCGCCTGCACGGGCGGGTCCGGCGGGGCGGCCGCCCGTGCTGTGACGGCGTAAGTCCCTGCAGCGCTGACCACCAATCCAGCAATTCTGGCCTGGACCCCGGCGGCCCCGGCAAGGATGTCCAGGCACCCGTCGGCCAGCCCGGCCAGCGGATCAGCAGCGGAAAACGGCTCCGAACCGCACCCGTCCGCCTCGGCAATGAGCACGGCAAGAGCGGCATTCATGTCCGCAAACGCCTTCGCCACCGCCGCTTTTCCCATACCAAAATCATCGCGGCAGGGTACGACATTATTGGGGGCCGGGTTTGGAGAGTCTGCTTCGGAAATGGATTCGGCCGCCATCGGCAGGTGACGCCGTTGTCACATGCTGATGGCGGCCGAAGACGAGGAGGGCACGGGGCCCACACCGTGCCGGGCTTGCCGGCACGGTAACCAAGGTAAGGGTCAGATGGTGACGGCCCCGTTGCCGGTCTCGAAAGTTACCGAGAGGATCCCGGGGGTTCCGTGCGGCGCCACCCACTCCACAGCGACGTCCTCCAGCGGCTTCTCGACGGGTTCGCCCAGCCACTCCGTAACCCGGGCTGCGGAACCGGCAATGGTGAGGCAGCTCATTTTGACGTTGCTCTCGTAGGCGTTGGACGGGTGCAGGGACGGATCCCCCTCCCACTTGAGCATGTAGGGAACCTGGGGGTCGGCAATCAGGCCCAGGATGCCAATCTGCTTCCAGACCAATTCGCGGCCATCGGGGAACTTGCGGTTTCCGTTGACGGCGGAGCGGCCCAGCCGCTCCTCGAAGGGAGCCAGGTCGTCCACCTCGACGCACCAGCCCATCCAGCCGCCGCCCGCGGCAGACCGTGCACGCACAGCCTGCCCGAAAGGGGCCTTGTCGGAAGCGGGGTGGTCCAGGACCTCCACCACCTCGACGTATTTGTGCCCCGCGAGCGGGATGATCATATTCCGGGTTCCGAACCGCGGGTGCACCCCGCCCTTCACTGCCTCAACGCCGAGGGCAGAGGAAATACGTTCGGTGGTGGCAGCCAGGCCATCGTGTTCACAGGCGTAAGAGACGTGATCCATGCGCATGCCAACATCTTGGCACTTTGTGATCGGCCTCTCAGCTAAGGGTACCCTTACCAGGATTTTCCATCCGGGACCCCTGATTTCAACCTATTCCCGGGCGGAGATCAGGGGGACTATGTTCGTCACAATCCTGTCCCGCGCCGGTTTCATGTTCCTACACTGGGCTCAGGTCATGAGTGCCAGCGCCAAGCCCCGGCTCGCTGGCCGGCAACCCTCCATCCGCGGTGGGGTGCCCCGGATGAGGACCTGGCTGTCCGGCAACGGCCGGATGGCAAGCGCGGCCCGCGGTGCCTACAGCATGCCGGGCCCATGTCAGAGGAGCCTTAGTTGTCCAACGGATGGTCTTTTGAAACCCGCCAGATCCACGCAGGACAGGAGCCGGACAGTGCCACCGGCGCCCGTGCACTCCCTATCTACCAGACCACGTCCTTCGTATTCCCAAGCGCGGAAAGCGCCGCCAACCGTTTTGCCCTCGCTGAACTGGCGCCGATCTACACCCGCATCGGCAATCCCACCCAGGATGCCGTGGAACAGCGGATCGCCAGCCTTGAGGGCGGATTGGGAGCACTCCTGCTGAGTTCAGGACAGGCAGCAGAGACTTTCGCTGTCCTCAATATCGCCGAGGCGGGGGACCATATCGTTGCCAGCCCCAGCCTGTACGGCGGGACTTACAACCTGTTCGCACACACCCTGAAGAAGTTCGGCATTTCCGTGACCTTCGTGGCGGACCCGGACAACCTGGACCAGTGGCGTGACGCGGTCCAGCCAAACACCAAGCTCTTCTTCGCCGAAGTGGTGTCCAACCCCCGCCAGGACGTCCTGGACATCGAGGGCGTGTCAGGCATCGCCCATGATGCCGGCGTGCCCCTGATCGTGGACAACACCCTGTCCACCCCGTACCTGATCCGGCCGCTGGAATGGGGAGCGGACATCGTTGTCCATTCCGCAACCAAGTACCTGGGCGGCCACGGATCCGCAATTGCCGGGGTGATCGTGGACTCCGGCAAGTTCGACTTCGGCAAGGACCCTGCGAGGTTCCCGGGCTTCAACACCCCGGACCCCACCTACAACGGGCTGGTGTACGCCCGGGACCTCGGCAAGGACGGTGCCCTGGGCGCCAACCTGTCCTATATCCTCAAGGCCCGCGTCCAGCTGCTCCGGGACCTGGGCTCTGCCGTCTCCCCGTTCAACGCGTTCCTGATCGCCCAGGGCCTGGAAACGCTGAGCCTGCGGGTGGAACGCCATGTTGCCAACGCCACGGAAGTGGCGCGCTGGCTGGAAGGAAGGGACGACGTCGAATCCGTCGCCTACGCGGGGCTGCCCTCCAGCCCGTGGTACGAGCGGGGCCGCAAGTACGGGCCCAAGGGCACGGGCGCGATTGTCTCCTTCAACCTGGCTGGCGGGGCCGAGGCCGGCAAGCGCTTCGTTGACGCGCTGGAGCTGCACTCCCACGTGGCAAACATCGGCGACGTCCGCTCCCTTGTCATCCACCCGGCGTCGACCACCCACAGCCAGCTTTCCCCGGAGCAGCAGGCCGTCGCCGGCGTGACCCCCGGCCTGGTCCGGTTGTCGGTGGGAATCGAACACATCGATGACATCCTGGCGGACCTCGAAGCGGGCTTTCGGGCAGCAAAGGACGCGACCGGGGCCTAGCCGGACGCACAAAGAACCCGAGACGGCGGCACGCCGGGGAAGTCACAACCAGTCACACTCTTGGCAGCAGACGGGGGCTGTTTCGTACACTCGTACCAGGTCATGAGTGCCAGTGACAGCCCCGGCTTGCTGGCCGGCAACCCTCCTTCCGCGGTGGGGTGCCCCGGGTGAAGACCTGGCCTGCCGGTCATTCGACGGCGGGCAAGCGCGTAGAAGAGGTCTTGCCATGACGGTTACCGTCACCCGAACCACCGTCCCCGAGCACGGAATTGTCCGCTATGCCTCCATTGGGGGGCTGGAACTTGAAGCCGGGGGATACCTCCCGGACGTCACGCTGGCCTACGAAACCTGGGGCACGCTCAACGCCGATGCCAGCAATGCCATCCTGATCGAGCACGCCCTGACCGGCAGCACCCACGTGACCCGCGGCGACACGGACGAAGAAGGCTGGTGGGAACAGCTGGCCGGTCCCGGCGCTCCCGTGGACACGGACAAGTTCTTCGTGGTGTCCGTCAATATCGTGGGCGGCTGCTACGGCTCCACGGGGCCGTCGTCGGCCGCCCCGGATGGAACCCCCTGGGGCTCCCGCTTCCCCCTGGTTACCCTGCGGGACAGTACGGTGGCGGAGGCCCGGCTGGCTGACCAGCTGGGCATCAACAGCTGGTTCGCGGTCCTGGGCGGATCCATGGGCGGCGCCCGCGCCCTTGAGTGGGCCGTGACCTACCCCGAGAGGGTGCAGCGCTGCGCCGTCATCTCGGTGGGCGCCGCGAGCACGGCAGAACAGATCGCCTTTGCGCAGGCCCAGACCCTGGCCATCCGGCAGGACCCCCACTTCAACGGCGGCGACTACTACGGCGGGCCCTGCCCCGAAGCCGGGCTGGCACTTGCCCGGCGCATCGCCCACATCACCTACCGGTCCGCCGCTGAACTGGAGGGCCGCTTCGGCCGGGAACCCCAGGCGCCGGAGTCGCCCCTGAAGGGCGAGGCGCTGGCCGCCCGCGGCCGTTACCAGGTGGAAAGCTACCTGGATCACCAGGGCAGCAAGCTCGTGAAGCGCTTCGACGCAAACAGCTATATCGCCCTCACCGAGGCGCTGATGAGCCATGACATCTGCCGGGACCGGGGGACCCTGACCGAGACCCTGGCGAGATCCACCGCCAGGTTCTTCGTGGCCGCCGTGGATTCGGACCGGCTGTATTTCCCGTCCCAGTCCCGCGAACTTGCCGCGGCCCTGCCGGGAGAAGTGGACGTGCATGTCATTGAGGCGCCGATCGGCCATGACGGCTTCCTGACGGAAATAGGCCAGCTGGGCCATCAGCTTCGGGTGCACCTCTCGGCCTAAGACCGCCCTCGCAGGCACACTTTTGTGCATTTATGCAGATAGCCTCTGCATGATTCGCCGTTGAGCTTGGCGTTCAGGCGGACCATACTCGTTGGGACCCGGCGGTTCGTGGCCAAAATCACACGTCTCCGCCACAGACTGTCCCAGTGGTGTCGAAGAAGACGCCGAAGGAGTTCATCAATGAGTACGGAAAAGTCCGCCGCGCGGCGGCCCGAGGAAACCGACGTCAAGGCCACAGGCCTGAAGAAAGTCGTCACGGCCTCCATGGCCGGCACCGTGGTTGAGTGGTACGAGTTCTTTCTCTACGCCTCCGCCGCCACGCTGGTGTTCGGCAAGATGTTCTTCCCCAACTCCGGAACCGAGCTGGACGGCATCATCGCAGCCTTCGTCACCTACGCCGTCGGCTTCGTTGCCCGACCCATCGGCGGCATCGTCTTCGGCCACTTCGGCGACAAATTCGGCCGCAAGCAGTTGCTGCAGCTGAGCATCATCCTGGTGGGTGTTGCCACCTTCCTCATGGGCTGCCTGCCGACCTTTGCGCAGATCGGCTACTGGGCACCGGCGCTGCTGGTGTTCCTGCGCTTCGTCCAGGGCTTCGCTGTGGGCGGCGAATGGGGCGGAGCCGTGCTCCTCGTCGCCGAGCACAGCCCGAACAAGTCCCGCGGCTTCTGGTCAAGCTGGCCGCAGTCCGCTGTCCCCATGGGCAACCTGCTCGCCACCGCCGTGCTGTTCACCCTGTCCTCCACCCTCTCCCAGGAAGCCTTCCTCGGCTGGGGCTGGCGCGTAGCCTTCTGGCTCTCCGCAGTGATCGTGATCATCGGCTACTACATCCGCACCAAGGTCCAGGACGCTCCGATCTTCCTCGAGGCCCGCAAGGAAGTCACGGTCGAGAACAAGGGCTACGGTGTTGCCGAAGTCTTCCGTCGGTACCCGCGCGGCGTCTTCACCGCCATGGGCCTGCGCTTCGCGGAGAACATCCTCTACTACCTTGTGGTCACGTTCTCCATCACCTACCTGAAGGTGGTTGTGCAGACGGACACCTCCCGTATCCTGCTCCTCCTCCTGGTGGCGCACTTCATCCACTTTTGCTCAGTCCCGCTGGTGGGCAAGATGTCCGATGCCCTGGGACGCCGCCCGGTGTACATGGCCGGTGCAATCCTCGCCGGAACCTGGGGCTTCTTCGCGTTCCCCATGATGGACACCGGCAATGACATGGTTATCCTGGCGGCCATCACCATCGGCCTGCTGTTCCACGCCCTCATGTACGCCGGCCAGCCATCCATCATGGCGGAAATGTTCCCCACCCGGATGCGGTATTCGGGCGTTTCCCTGGGCTACCAGGTGACCTCCATCGTGGCCGGCTCGCTCGCGCCGATCATCGCCAGCTCCCTGCTGGGCAGCTTCAAGTCCTCCGTTCCTGTGGCGCTGTACCTGCTGGGCGCCTGCGTGGTAACCGCTATTTCCGTGTACTTCCTCAAGGAAACCCGCGGCATCTCGCTTCATGATGTCGACGCCGCCGACGCCCAGGGCACCGCCGACCTTCTGGCCGCCGCCAAGAAGTAGGCACGGCCAAACGACAAACAGAGCAACCCGACTGCCCGGACCTGCGGCCACGCAGGCCCGGGCAGCTGCCTGTCCACCAACATAAAGTCAGGAACACCATGCGAGCAGCAGTCCTCTATTCCACAGTTCCTCCTGGCACCAGCTATGCCGAAGCGCAGCCCCTGGTGGTGCAGGACCTCGACCGGCCCGAGCCCCGGGCCGGTGAATTGGGCGTCACCATCACCTACTCAAGCCTGTGCCACTCGGACCTGTCCGTGGTGGACGGATCCCGCGTCAGGCCGCTTCCCATGGCGTTGGGGCATGAGGCGGTGGGACGGGTTGCCACGGTTGGTGAGGGCGTCACGGACGTTTCCCCCGGCGACCATGTGGTCCTCGTCTTCGTCCCCAGCTGCGGTGCCTGCCGTGCCTGCCGGGCGGGGCGGCCCGCGCTCTGCCACCGGGCCGCCGAGGTCAACGGCTCCGGTGACCTTTTGCACGGCGAGGCGCTGCTGCGCACGCCCGCGGGGGAGCGGATCAACCACCACCTGGGGGTTTCGGCTTTCGCCGATTACGCCGTGGTGGCGCGGGAGTCAGTGGTGGTCATCGCCGACGACGTCCCGGACACCGTGGCGGCGATGTTCGGTTGCGCCGTGCTCACCGGGATGGGAGCTGTCCTGAACACCGCGGCCGTCCAGCCGGGCCAGGCCGTGGCTGTTTTTGGCCTCGGAGCCGTGGGACTTTCGGCCGTCATGGCCGCGTCGCTCGCCGGAGCGTCCGCCGTGATCGCCATCGATCCCAACGCGGGCAAGCACGGGCTCGCCCTGAAATGCGGCGCAACCGCCGTGGGGACCCCCGACGACGCCCCTCGGCTGATTGCCGAAGCCACCGGTGACGGCGTGGACACCGCCGTCGAAGCCGTGGGATCAGCGCGGGTCATCGCATCGTGCCTGGAGCACGTGACGCGCGGCGGCGCCGTGGTCTCCGTAGGGCTGCCGCACCCCACCGCAGAATTGACGGTACCCGCGCTCCAGTTCGCGGGGGCGGGCAAGCGGCTGCTCGGTTCCTACATGGGCGACGCCGTGCCCGGCCGGGACATTCCCCTGTACCTCGAGTATTGGCGCGAGGGCAGGCTCCCCGTTGAGCTGCTGCACACCGACACCAGGCCACTGGCGGAGATCAACGAAGGCCTCGATGCGCTCGCCGCCGGGCAGGTGGTCAGGCGGCTTTTCCAGGCGTGAGGCCGGCCTGGCTGCCTTCAGGCCAGACTGCCAACAGCCTAGGCTGCCAGCAGGTCCTGGCGTTCCGCCACCTCATGCTGAAGTGCACCGATCACGGCCTGCACCCGGGCGGACCGCAGCGATTCCGGCCGGGCCACCGCCCAGATGGGGACCTGGCGCTGGAACGCTTCGGGGAGCACCGGAACGAACTCCGGGTTGTGCGCCACCATGAAGTTCGGAAGCAGCCCGATGCCTGCGCCGCGGCGCACCGCCTCAACCTGGGCAAAGATACTCGTGGCCTGGAAGCTGGACTTCGGCATCGGCAGCTGCGAGGACCGGTGGCCCAGTTCGGCAACCTGGAGGGCCGACTCGACGTAGGAGACGAAGCCGTGCTGCCCCACGCCGTCGGGCGTCTCCGGCAGGCCGCGCGCGGCCGCGTAGGCGGGGCTGGCGTAGAGCCTGAGGAAGTAGTTGGTCAGGAAGATGGCCTGGGCGTTGCTTACGTCGGTGCGGCCCACCACCACCTCCAGGTCCACACCGGAGCGGTTCTGGCTGACCTTGCGCGTGGCGCTCAGCATCTCCACATCCAGCATCGGGTGCCGCTGCTGGAGCCGGACCAGCGCTGGCGTGACGAATTCGGCGCCGAAACCGTCGGAGGTGCTGATGCGCACCATGCCGGACAGGGCATCCCGGTCCTGGCCCGTGACGGCGGCCAGCGACCCCAGTGTTTCCTCAATGGCTTCCGCCGCGGCGACGGCCGAAGCCCCGAGTTCCGTCAGCTCCCAGCCGTGCGGGCTGCGCTCCAGGGTCCGGCCGCCCAACTGCTTGTCCAGGGCGAGGATCCGGCGCGAGATGGTGGTGTGCGTAGTGCCCAGCGTTTCAGCGACGGCGTTGAAACGCCCCAGCCGGGCTACGGTCAAGAGAATCAGGAGGTCGTCCGGACTTGGAAGCCGCGCCACCGCGTGCCTTTCGTTCGTGTGCATCAGTGCACATACCATCTGTGATTTTTCCCCTTGATTGCACTGTAGCAGGGTGTGATGGTGGACACGGACCTCCCGGCCGCCTTCGGCCGGATGCACAGCAAAGGAGCTTATGCCATGGCAGTTGTCGGTTGGATCGGGTTGGGAAACATGGGCGGTTCCATGTCCGGAAACCTCGCAAAGGCGGGGCACGACGTTCGGGGGTTTGACCTCAACCCTGCGGCGCTTGCCGCAGCCGAGGCCGGCGGGGTGAAGCCGGTAGGGAGCATCGCCGAGGCCGTGGCCGGAGCGGACGTGGTGTTCACCATGCTTCCGAAGGGCGAGCACGCCAAGGCTGTCTACCTGGGCGGGGACGGGGTGCTGGCGCATGCCGACACCCGCACACTGCTGGTGGATTCCTCCACCATCGACATCGCCGCAGCGAAGGAACTGCACGACGCCGCTGCTGCCGCCGGCTTCCGCTTCGTGGACGCCCCTGTTTCGGGCGGGATGAGCGGCGCCAAGGCAGGGACGCTGACCTTCATGGTGGGCGGTGAACCGGGCGCCGTGGCCGACGCGACCACCTACATCGGACCGATGGCCGCCAACATCATCCCTACCGGGGGAGCCACCACCGGCCAGGCGGCCAAGATCTGCAACAACCTGATGCTCCTGATCAACCTGGCCTCCACGGCCGAGGGAGCCGTCCTGGCGGACCGGCTCGGCCTGGACAAGAAGGTGTTCTGGGACATCGCCTCCGTTTCCTCAGGGGACAGCTGGGCCCTGAGGACCTGGTACCCCGTTCCCGGCGTGGTCCCCACCGCGGCCTCCAACAACGATTTCGAACCGACGTTTACGGCCGAACTGGCGAACAAGGACATCGGCCTGGCCATCAGCGCTGCCGAGGACACCGGCACACCGCTCGAAATCGGCAAGCACGTCCAGCAGCTGTACCAGCGCCTCATTGATGCGGGCGAGTCCGGCAAGGACTGCTCCATGATCATCAAGCTCGTTGACGGCTCACTGGATTCAACAAAGTAGAAGAGAGACACCATGCAGACCATCCCGCATTACATCAACGGCAGCCTCGTCACCGATGCCGAGCGCTTCGGCCCCGTCTTCAACCCCGCCACCGGAGAGCAGGACAAGCAGGTGGCCCTGGCCTCCGCGGCCCGGGTGGAGGAAGCCATTGCCGCCGCCAAAGCCGCGCTGCCGGCCTGGCGGGCAACGAGCCTCGCCAAGCGGACCAACATCTTCTTCCGCGTCCGCGAAATCCTGACCCAGCGGAAGCCTGAGCTGGCTGCCATCCTGACCAGCGAGCACGGCAAGGTACTCTCCGACGCCGAAGGGGAGATCTCCCGCGGCCTCGAGAACATCGAGTTCGCCACCGGGCTGTCCCACATGCTCAAGGGCGAACGCTCAGAGCAGGTGTCCAGCGGCGTGGACGTCCACTCGGTCCGGCAGCCCGTGGGCGTCGTTGCCTGCATCACCCCGTTCAATTTCCCGGCCATGGTCCCGCTCTGGATGATCGGCAGCGCCTTGGCCTGCGGCAACACAGTGCTCCTGAAGCCCAGCGAAAAGGATCCGTCGTCAGCCGTGTTCATCGCGGAGGCCTTCGCGGCGGCGGGCCTGCCTGCCGGCGTGCTGAACGTGGTCCAGGGCGACAAGGAGGCGGTGGACGTCCTGCTCGAGCACCCGGACGTCAAAGCCGTCAGCTTCGTGGGATCAACGCCCATCGCGCAGTCGATCTACAAGCGCGCAGCGGACCATGGCAAGCGGGTCCAGGCCCTGGGCGGCGCCAAGAACCACATGGTGGTCCTGCCTGACGCTGACCTGGACATGGCGGCGGACGCGGCCATTTCGGCTGCCTACGGCTCCGCGGGTGAGCGCTGCATGGCGGTCAGCGTGCTCGTCGCCGTCGGCAATATCGCCGACGACCTCGTCGGGGCCATCAAAACCCGGATGGCCACCCTGAAGATCGGTCCGGGCACCGATCCTGCTTCGCAGATGGGCCCGCTGATCACTGCAGAACACCGCGACAAAGTGGCGTCCTATGTGGCGGGCGCGGAAAACGAGGGCGCCACGGTGGTTGTTGACGGGCGCTCGCAGCAGTTCGATTCAAACGGGTTCTTCATCGGCGTCAGCCTGGTGGACCACGTGAAGCCGGGAATGAAGGTGTACGACGACGAAATCTTCGGCCCCGTCCTGTCCGTGGTCCGCGTGGACACCTACAGTGACGCAGTCCGCCTGGTCAACGACAACGAGTTCGGCAACGGGGTTGCCATCTTCACCCGCGACGGCGGCGCCGCGCGGCAATTCGAGTTCGACGTCGAGGCGGGCATGGTGGGCGTCAACGTGCCCATCCCGGTGCCGGTGGGCACTTTTTCCTTCGGCGGCTGGAAGAACTCGCTGTTCGGGGACACGCACATGTACGGGCCGGAGAGCATCCGGTTCTACACCAGGGGCAAAGTGGTCACCACACGGTGGCCGGACCCCGCAACGTCGGTGATTGACCTGGGCTTCCCGCAGGTGGACTGAAACCAGCGGCACCCCGTAACAGCAACGCGGGGTCACTTCGCGCCCATCCGCTGCCGGATCTTGGGCCGGACGTGACCTCGCGTTGCTTTCCGTTCAGTTATCGGACCAGAACACCCGAGATCCGGCCTACACCAGTCCACCCGCTGCTTCACCCTCGTCGACTCCATGCCCCGCCAGCCCGGCGTAGTCGCCCGTACCGCCCTGCAGGCTAATGTGTCCGGAGTTCGTGGAGGTGCCATCGTCTGCAAAGGTGATGAAAACATGCTTCAAGGCATTGAACGTGCAGGTCCCGTCGTCGCAGGTGCAGGCGGTTTTGATCAGGATCACCAGTTTCCCGGATGTGCCATTATCGGCGGCAAACGCTTCTGGCGAATTCCGGAACGTCCGCCCGCGCGGATCCGGTGCCGAGGGCGATAGCTCCGATGGTTAGCACTGCGACGGCCAATCTCCTGACGGCGGCCATGCTCCACGACCTTTCGAACCTTGTGCTTTTGGAAGGAATCCGGTTAGGGCATCCGTGCCGAATTCCGGGACGGATGCGGGCCCCAAAAACGGGGAACGGTCGCGTCAAGCTTCAGGGCCGAGACTTTAGGGCCCGGTATCCGCCTGGGGGAGGGGGCTGTTCATAGAATTTGGCCCCCTGAAAGAGCAACGCGGGGTCACTTCATGCCCGACCGTAACGGGATATCGGGCATTAAGTGACCCCGCGCTGCTTTTGCGGGAAGGACTAGCCGTTCATGATTTCGCTGCGGCGGGTCATGTACTCCTCCATGGAAAGTTCCCCGTTGCTGTACTTTTCATCCAGTTCGGCAAGCTTGCGGGCGCGGTAGCCCTGCGGGGCAGACGGCGGCGGGGGAGTTGCGGGTGCTGCGGGCTGCTGCGGGGCTTCAGCGTGGGGGGCCTGCCGGTCGTGGCCCGGGTGCGGCTGCCCGTACGGCGGAAACTGCTGGTCCATGGGCGGGACCGGCTGTACGGGCGGCAGGGGCTGGCCGGGCGGGAGCGGCGCGGGCCGGCCAAGCTGGCGGAATCCGCCGCTGAAGTAGTCCTGCTGGGTGAAGCCGTCCCGGGGCTGCTTGCTCTGCGGGCCGTTGGAGCCGGGAAAGATTCCGCCGCCCGGGAACTGCTCGGGGTACCGTCCGGAGAAGCTTTGGTCCTGGTTGCGGCGGGCCACGGACTTCCGGTACATCCGCATGGCCATCGGGATCAGGAATGACAAAATGATGATCCAGAAAAACAAGTTGCTCACGGTGCCGTGCCTCTCATGTGTGTCCTTCCAGCTTAGCCCCGTGTTGGATCCGGACGGCCGGGAGCGCGAGGAGGGCGGCGTACCGGTCCACGGCTTCCCGGACTGCCGCTGACAACACTGCCGCTGACAATGGCGGGCGCGGGGAATCACCGGAACCAGGGAGCCGGATATCCAGGTCGCACCCGTCCGGATGCAGCGTATGCCGCCAGGACCCCACCATCCGCCCGTCCAGCAAAACCACGTGCATGGGTTGGCCCTGGAAAAGGAAGGCCGGAGCGCCGCCGCCGATGTAATGCCGCGTGGCGGAGGAGCCCATGATGTATTCGTCGTTGCACTGGATCAGGTCGATCCGTGGCCCGGCTTCGGAGGCAAGCTGCGGGCCCCCGCAGCATTTGGGCGTGAAGCCGCAGCCGCACTGCCGCGTCGGGTTCCATATCCCGGAAGCCTGCCCGCGCTAGCGCCGGGCAGCCTCGGTGCTGCCCAGCGGGCCCTCGCCCGAACCCAACGGAACGCCCGGCCCGAAGACGGGGCCCGGCGTCGGCCGTTTCGCGGTAATGCCGTCACCGGAGGACTGGTTGCGCAGCCGCCGAAGCACCCACGGCACGAAGTACTGCCGGGCCCACACCAGGTCCCCCGAGCGCGCCTCGCGCCATGTGCGGGGCGGAAACGGCTTGGGCTGCAGTGGCTCCAGCGTGTGCTCCACGTTCAACGAGTCCAGCACCATGGCGGCGATGGTGTGGTGGCCCAGGGGGGAGAAGTGCAGCCGGTCCTGGTCCCACATCTGGGGATCGCTGAGCTGGCGGAGGGACCACATGTCCGCGATCACGGCGTCGTGCCTCGCGGCGACGGTCCGCAGGTTTTCGTTGTAGATGGCCACCTTGCTGCGGATCCTGCCGAGCACGGAAGTGCCGGTGTCCGGGCCATTGAAGAGCACCACTGTGGCGCCGCCCATGGCCAGGATCTGGACCACCGAGTCGAGCTTCTCGGCGAGGGTGTCGGGGTCTCCGCCCGGACGCAGCAGGTCATTGCCGCCCGCGGAGAGGGTGACAAGATCGGGCTTCAGCGCAAGGCACGGTGCGAGCTGCTGGTCCACGATCTGCTGCAGCAGCCGGCCGCGGACGGCCAGGTTTGCGTAGGCGAAGTCCGGCTTGGTGCGGCTGAGCTCCTCCGCCACCCTGTCTGCCCAGCCGCGGAACGCGCCCGGGCTCGACGGCTCGGGGTCTCCGATGCCCTCGGTGAAGGAATCGCCCATCGCCACGTAGCGGGTCCAGGGGTGGGATCCGGAATGCGCGGGCGGGGTCTGGATGGCACTTTCTTCAGTCACGGTCCCTATCCTGCCTTTCGCTTCACTGGCTACGCGAACGTAGGTTGTTACCACAAAGTAACTGGTAAGAATGGAAACCATGACTGAAGCTGAAGTATTTCCTGCCCCTGTCGTTTTGTGGTCCCATCCGGAGGACCAGCGCGACGGCAAGCCGCTGCTGGTGCTGCTGCACGGCTACGGAGCCAACGAGCAGGACCTGCTCAGCCTGGCCGACCTGCTGCCCGGCGACTTCGCGGTCGCCTCGGTCCGGGCGCCCATCGCCATGGGCCCCGGGTTCACCTGGTTCCCGCTTACCGCGTCCATCGACTACTCGCTCGAGCGCGTCAAAGCCGCGTCCTCCTACGTGCTCGAGTGGATCGACGCCATCAGGGTGGGGCACCCGTCCGTGTCCCTGCTCGGCTTCTCCATGGGCATGGCCATGGCCACCACGCTCCTGCGGCAGCGCCCCACGGACTTCGCGGCCGTCGTCGGACTCTCAGGCTTCGTGGTGGACGCCGGCGACGATCCCAGCTTCCGGGATGACGAACTGGACGGGAGCATCCCGATGTTCTGGGGCCGTGACCAGCAGGATCCCGTGATTACTCCGGACAAAATCGACTTCACCATGGGATGGGTGCGCAAGCACGTCAAGCTCACCAAGGTGCTCTACACGGGCATGTGGCACGGGATCAACCAGCAGGAAATCGGGCACGTGGGCGAGTTCCTCACCCACGAGGTGCTGAAGAAGTAGGAAGTACGACGGCGGCCGGCGGGCCAGTGCCGCCCTGCGGCGTCAGGCCGCGGGCGCTACCACGCGCACGGTCTGCCCGTTCACCGTCACGGTGTCCCCGTTGTGCAGCTGCCGGCCGCGGCGGTCGTCGATCTCTCCATTGACCTTGACGAGCCCGTTCTTGATGAGCTCTGCCGCTTCCACCCCGTCCTCCACCAGGTTGGCGAGCTTCAGGAGCTGGCCGAGGCGGATCATGCTGTCGCGGATGGTGATCTCTTCAACATTGCTCATAGAAGCAATGATGCCTGACGTAAGGTGGATTCAATGACCCCCAGCCCCCGCCTGCCGCTGATCGCAGGCCTTCCCCTGGCGGTGGGCGCTGGCCTCGCCATTCCCGTCCAGGGCCGAATCAACGGGGCCCTCGGAGCCCGCCTCAACGACGGCATCGCCGCTGCAGTGGTGAGTTTCAGCACAGGCCTGGTGTTGATGGTCCTGATCTCGCTGATCCTGCCGCGCGGACGTGCCGGACTTGCCCGGATCCTGCCCGCGGTCCGCACCAGGGCCTTTCCGCGCGTGTATGTCCTGGCCGGCGGCATCGGCGCGTTCTTCGTCTTCGCCCAGTCCTTCACCGTGGGCATCCTTGGCGTTGCCCTGTTTACCGTGGCCACGGTCACCGGCCAGACAGTCAGTGGTCTGCTGGTGGACCGGCTGGGCATTGGGCCGGCGGGCAAAAAATCCGTCACGGGGATCCGGATCATTGGCTGCCTGCTGACCATCGCCGCAGTGGCCTGGGCCGTGTCGCCCCGCTTCACTGGATCGTCGGGGATGGCCTCCGCCGGCGCAGGACCGGACGGCGGCGCGGAGGCCCTCCTGGTTCCGCTCCTGCTGCCCGTGGCGGCAGGGTTCCTGATGAGCTTCCAGCAGGCCATGAACGGAACAGCCACCGTCCACTACGGCACGCCGATCGCTGCAACCCTGGTCAACTTCGTGGCCGGCTCCGCCGTGCTGTGGGCCGCGTACGCCATCAAGGTCTCGGTGGCCGGATGGGGCAACCCGCTGCCGCCGGAGTGGTGGTACTACGCAGGCGGTCCCATGGGCTGCGTGTTCATCGGCCTGGGCGCGCTGCTGGTCCGCAGCCTGGGGGTCCTGGTTACCGGGCTGGGCATGATTGCCGGGCAGCTGCTCGGCTCGCTCGCCCTGGATGTTGTGCTGCCAACTCCGGGAACGGTCGTGGCGCCAGCCACGGTACTGGGCACCATCCTCACCCTCGCCGCCATCATCCTGGCCACCCTGCCGTGGCCGCGGGGCGCGCTGCGCAGGTAGCGGCCGGTAGGCTAGGGCACGCAGCTTTTTCGCTTTCCCTTCATCCGCCCCGCCCGGCAGCCAGAGGTATCCCACCGCTGGTTCCACCGGGCCAGCAAACCGCGGACCGCACCCAGCGGCCCTGTAGAAATTGGAGTTACCCCCATGGCAGCAAAATCCGTTCTCGACCAGGTCATTTCCCTCTCCAAGCGCAGGGGATTCGTGTTCCAGGCCGGTGAGATCTACGGAGGTTCGCGCTCTGCCTGGGACTACGGGCCCCTCGGCGCCGAACTGAAGGAAAACATCAAGCGCCAGTGGTGGCAGTCCATGGTCCGCGGCCGCGAGGACGTGGTGGGCCTGGACTCCTCCGTCATCCTGCCCCGCCAGGTGTGGGAAGCCTCCGGCCACGTGGAGGTCTTCTCCGACCCCCTGGTGGAATGCCTCTCCTGCCACAAGCGCTACCGGGCAGACCACCTCGAGGAAGAGTACGAGGAAAAGAAGGGCCGCCCCGCCGAAAACGGCCTCAAGGACATCGCCTGCGCCAACTGCGGCACCCGCGGCCAGTGGACCGAACCGCAGGAATTCTCCGGCCTGCTCAAGACCTACCTCGGTCCCGTAGCCAGCGAAGAGGGCCTGCACTACCTGCGTCCGGAGACTGCGCAGGGGATTTTCGTGAACTTCAACAACGTCCTCACCACCTCGCGGAAGAAGCCGCCGTTCGGCATCGGCCAGATCGGCAAGTCCTTCCGCAACGAGATCACCCCGGGCAACTTCATCTTCCGCACCCGCGAGTTCGAGCAGATGGAGATGGAGTTCTTCGTTGAGCCCGGCACCGATGAGGAATGGCACAAGTACTGGATGAACGAGCGCATGGCCTGGTACACCGGCCTGGGCATCCGCGAGGAAAACCTGCGCTTCTTCGAGCACCCGCAGGAGAAGCTGAGCCACTACTCCAAGGGCACCACGGACATCGAATACCGCTTCGGTTTCCAGGGCTCCGAGTGGGGCGAGCTCGAAGGCATCGCCAACCGCACCGACTTCGACCTCTCCACGCATGCCAAGGCCTCCGGCACGGACCTGAGCTACTTCAACCAGGCCACCAATGAGCGCTACATCCCGTACGTGATCGAGCCCGCAGCCGGCCTGACCCGTTCCTTCATGGCCTTCCTGGTGGATGCCTACACCGAGGACGAGGCCCCCAACGCCAAGGGCGGCGTGGACGTCCGAACCGTCCTGAAGCTGGATCCGCGGCTGGCCCCGGTCAAGGCTGCCGTGCTGCCGCTCAGCCGCAACGAGGACCTGTCCCCGAAGGCCAAGGCCCTGGGCGCGCAGCTGCGCAAGAACTGGAACATCGACTTCGACGACGCCGGCGCCATTGGCCGCCGCTACCGCCGCCAGGATGAAATCGGCACCCCGTTCTGCATCACAGTGGACTTCGACACCCTTGAGGACCAGGCCGTGACCATCCGCGAGCGGGACACCATGAGCCAGGAACGCGTCTCCCTGGACAAGGTGGAGGGCTACCTGGCCGCACGCCTGATCGGCGCCTAGCCATGGCCATCGAATACCGCGAATGGCGGGAAGGTGACGACCTGGCCCTGCTGGAGATCTGGGGCGACCCGGAGACCCAGCAGGCCCGCCAGTTCCGGGGCGCGTTGACCCTGTCCTCCGACGGGGGCGGCGGCACGCCGTGGCGCCGCTGCATCGTTGCCGAGGACGTGATCGACGGCGTCGGCATCCCCGTGGCGGCGGGCGTGGTCTACGAGGCGTCGCTGCACCCTGAACGGCTCTGGGCCTACATCGAAGTGGCGCGCGACCACCGGCGCTCCGGCATCGGTGCCACCCTCCTGACGATGCTGCGCCGCGAAGCCGGCCAGTCGCCGTCGGGCGTGTCCAAACTCCGTGCCAAAGTGGAGCCGGGCACTCCGGGGGCCGCTTTTGCGGAGGCCTTCGAGCTGGCCCCCATCCAGCGTTCCCGGCTGGTGGTCATAGAGCCTGGCGCCCTGCGGCTTCCCGTGTTTCCTGCCAAGGACGACGGCGGCGGGCCATCGAACGATGAAAATGCGGGCTCCGACATCGTGATGGACCTGGCCACGGGTTCCGTGGAACTGACCGACGTCGTGGGCAGGTACTACACCGCCATCCACGGCTGGGATTCACCGGGCGTACTGTCAATGGGCCAGGTGCAGAAGCTCTTCCTGGACGACCTCACCGGCGCCCACGGCGCAATCGTGCTGCGGGCCGAGCCTGAATCGGCTTTCGGGGCAGGCGTTGCACCCAGCAGGAAGGGCAGGATCCGGGCCTTCGCCGTGAGCTACGCAGCGCCCGCCAACCCGGACGCGGCACCCGGCCAGGAAGCCGCCGGACCGGAAACGCCCACGGACGTTTTCGTCGGCCATGAACCCGCCCTCGCCGCGGATGATGCTGCAGAAGCGGTCCGCGACATGCTCGCGCTGATCGCGTACCAGCACCCGGTGATGCTGGAACTGGACGACTCCATGACTGCCCTCCGCGCCGCCGTCGAACCCCTGCTCGAAAGCGGCAAGGCGCGGCTGGCCGGGCCGGAAACCCTCATCGTGTCGGACTAAGCAGCCCGGCCGCAACTGAGTAGCGCCAAGTGTCGTTTTGACCGCCCAAAACGACACTTGGCGCTACTTACTTGGGCTACGTTCTGCGGAAAGTACGACGGCGGCGCGTCAGCACGTCTTCGGCATCGAGCAGTTGCCGCTCGGGTTCAGTCGGGGCGCTGCCGCCCAGGTGCGCGGGCATCCACCAGGCGCCGGGTTCCGGCCGCAGTGGAAAATCGGCGATGCACGTCCCGATCCCGTCCTGGAGCCTGGCCCGGAGTTCCGCAGTGCCGGCGCCAGCAGCGTCACCGGGCGCGAATACCAGCGGCTCACCCACGTGGATCCGGACCGGTGCGCGCCATGTCCTTCCGGCCGAGAAGCCGCGGCCGCGGGTGAGGATCCGGTGGGCGCCCCAGACCGCAACGGGGATGACCGGAACGCCGGCTTCGGCCGCCATCCGGACTGCCCCGGTCCTGCACTCGCGCACGGTGAAGCTGCGGCTCACGCCCGCCTCCGGGAACACGCCAAGGTATTCGCCGGCGCGCAGCTTGGCCACCGCTGCGTCATAGGCGTCCGCCCGGCCGGTGTACCCGACCACCACGTGCCCGGCGGCGCTGATGGCAGGCCCGGCAAGCCAATGATCGGCTGCACCCTGGTGGACCAGGAACCGCAGCTCCCCGCGGGACCGTTCCCACAGCAGCAGTTCGGCGGCGGCAAAATCGACATAGCCGAAGTGCGTCACGGCGAAAACGGCGCCGCTGCCCGGAACCACAGACCTGGACGCCCCCGTCCGGGGGCCTGCAGGCGGCAGGTGCTCTGTTCCGCTGCTGATGATCCGGATCCGGAAGATCCGCCGAAGCAGCAGTCCGCAGCCGACGATGACGCGGTAGAAGAGGTCATTGGGTGCGGGGCTCCATGCCATCGAACGTCCTACAGGGTCACCTGGACGGCCGATTCCGGCAGCAGCCTGCTGTAATCCGCAGGCAGGGGAAGCTCAGTCCCGATGCTTTCGGAGAAGGCATTCATCACAAAGCCGGTAGTCAGCGTCTGCCACACCCTGATTTTGCGGAGCATGAAGTGGCCGGCCCCCTTGAGGGCAACATACTGCATGCTGGCTGCCTCGGCAGAGGCACGCCGGGCGAACAGCAGGGACGCCGAGGCGCTGGTCCACCTGTCCGTGGTTCCGTGCACAATAAGAACCTTGCGGTTGGCCACCCCGGATGTGGGAGTTGCGGGGTTGAGCCAGGGGGCAAGGGCGACGACGGCCTCCACACTTGGGTGGTCCGCGGCGATCACAGCGGTGAGCCCGCCCATGGAATGGCCTACCAGGAACACAGGCACGTCCGGGTGCTGTTCCCGGATCTTGGCTAGTGCCCAGCGGGCGTCCTGCAGCGGAGACATGTCATGGCCATTCCAGCCGCGAACGCTGTTGCGGAGCGACCACACGGCCAGCCCGTGCTTCCGCCCGGCGCGGTGCAGGTGCCAGGCGAAGGGCACCATCCTTGCCGGACTCAGGTGCCTGGCCTCCACCGGCTCATGGCTCCGGGATTTGCCCCCGTGCAGGACCAGGGCAACTCCGCGGGTGGGCCCTGACGAATTCCGGACGCTGAGCACTGCCTGCCGCGCAGCGCCGGGTGCTTCGGCAGGACGGGATTCGCCGTTTTCCTCAGTACTGCTGCTGGCCATGCCTGGTACCTCCGAGTCCCCGATGATCCATTTATCAACCCTACGGCGCCGGAAGTAGAGTTCAATGTATGAGGTGCTACTGCTGATGGGGTCCGGTCACTCCCACGCTTCCACAGGCCATTCGGAGCCGACGCCGGAAGCGATGGCCGCCCGACGGAAAGCCAACCGCATCCTGGCGGCGGTGCTGATCCCGCTGACGCTGCTCACGCTGGCGGGAATGGCGATGCTCTGGCCCTCGGGCAGCAAAGAGGGCATTTCCCTGGCCAACCCCTACGCTGCCGCCCCCGGGGTCACCTTCGACACCGGAACCATCCAAAGCGTGGTGACGGAAAACTGCATGCAGGGCGCGTCGCAGCAGGGCCAAAGCCAGCAGGGCCAAAACCAGCAGGGTTCGGGCGACCAGGCCCAGGGCCGGCAATCCCAACAGGGATCGGACTGCACTTTCGCGTTCACGGAGCCGGACAAGGGCGGCAGCCCGGTCAAAGTGGTCATCAACCCGGACGTCGCGAAGTCCCATGGGGTGAAGCCCGGGGACCAGATCCGGTACCTGAACCTGTCCAACGCCCCGGGCGCCTCAGCGGCCCAGGGCTCGCCGGCCTTCATTTTTGTGGACTTCGTCCGGACCCTGCCCATCGTCCTGCTCGCACTGCTGTATGCGGCGGTGGTGATCGCCGTGGCCCGCTGGCGGGGCCTGCGTGCCCTGGTCGGGCTCGTCGGCGCCTACTTCGTGCTGGCCAGCTTTATGCTCCCGGGACTGGTGGAGGGGAAACCGCCGCTGCTGCTGGCCCTGGTTGGGTCCA
Organism: Pseudarthrobacter oxydans; assembly: GCF_034258515.1. Classification (NCBI taxonomy): domain Bacteria; kingdom Bacillati; phylum Actinomycetota; class Actinomycetes; order Micrococcales; family Micrococcaceae; genus Pseudarthrobacter; species Pseudarthrobacter oxydans. Next base: position 1,545,634 of record NZ_CP139438.1, read on the forward strand.
CGGTGATCATGATCGGCGTCCTGTACTTCGCCCACGGATTCTCGGCACGGACCTCCACTGCACTCCTGGGCACCATGTTCGGGCTGGGGATTACGGCGCTCCTGGCCGCCTGGGCCACGGGCGCCGCCAATCTCGCCGGGGTGGGCAGCCACGACGCCACTACCCTGGTGAACACCTCTGCCAATATCTCCATCTCCGGCGTCATCCTGTGCGGGCTCATCATCTCCGGGCTGGGTGTCCTCAACGACGTGACCATCACCCAGTCCTCCGCCGTCTGGGAACTCTATGAACTGGCGCCGGGGAGCAGTGCCCGGAAGCTGTTCACCTCAGCCATGCGGATCGGCCGCGACCACATCGCCTCCACGGTGTACACCATCGCCTTCGCGTACGCCGGCGCGGCCCTGCCCATCCTCATCATCGTGATGCTGTACGACCGCCCGCTCGCGGACACGCTCACCAGCGCGGAACTTTCAGAGGAAGTCATCCGGACCCTCGTCGGCTCCATCGGACTGGTGCTGGCCATCCCCGTCACCACGCTGATCGCGGTTCTGGTGGTCAAGGCCACCGGCGTCCGGGCCGGCGCAGAGGCCGCTGCCCCTGCCGTGGAATCGAAGAGGCCGGGCCGGACACCGGCGGACTCAGCCAACGGCAACGGCGGCCACACCATCGTGGACGACGTCGAGGACACAGGCGCCCTCGCAGCCGCCGCACTGGAGGGGCGCTCCAGGCGGTCGGCTGCAGGGGAGGACAGCGGGTTTCCCACCCGGCGGGGACGCCGGGCGGAACGGGGCTGACCGGTCCCACACGGGCACGGCCTCCCGATTTGCCCGGCTTTGCAACAATAGACAGGTGACTGTTGCAGCAACTACTCCTGCCCCCAAGCTGGAACTCCCGCCCCTGAAGCTGGGTCCCATTACCGTGGACACGCCAGTGATCCTGGCACCCATGGCCGGCATCACCAACTCAGCGTTCCGCCGTTTGTGCCGGGAGTACGGCGGCGGCATGTACGTGGCGGAAATGGTCACCTCCCGCGCTCTGGTGGAGCGGACGCCGGAGTCACTGCGGATCATTTCCCACGACGACGACGAAAAGGTCCGGTCCGTCCAGCTGTACGGCGTGGACCCGGTAACAGTAGGGGCCGCCGTACGCATGCTCGTCGAGGAGGACCGCGCCGACCATATCGACCTCAACTTCGGCTGCCCCGTTCCCAAAGTCACCCGCCGGGGCGGCGGCTCGGCCTTGCCCTGGAAGATCGACCTCTTTACTTCGATCGTGCAGACGGCCGTCAAGGAAGCCTCCAAGGGCAACGTCCCGCTGACCATTAAGATGCGCAAGGGCATCGATGACGACCATCTCACGTACCTCGACGCAGGCCGCATTGCGCGCGATGCCGGCGTTGCCGCCGTCGCCCTTCACGGCAGGACAGCCGCGCAGTTCTACTCCGGACAGGCCGACTGGTCCGCCATCGCCCGCCTCCGCGAGGCGCTTCCGGACATCCCGGTGCTGGGCAACGGCGATATCTGGTCCGCGGAGGACGCGGTCCGGATGGTCCGCGAAACCGGCGTGGACGGCGTGGTGGTGGGCCGCGGCTGCCAGGGCAGGCCCTGGCTTTTCGGGGACCTGCAGGCGGCGTTCGAGGGAAGCGACACCCGGCACAGGCCCAACCTGGGCCAGGTTGCGCAGGGCGTCTACCGGCACGCGGAACTGATGGTGGAGACTTTCGGCGACGAAGGCAAGGCGCTGCGGGAGATCCGGAAACATATCGCCTGGTACTTCAAGGGCTATGTGGTGGGTGGTGAACTCAGGACGCGGATGGCGCTGGTGAACAGCCTCGAAGAGCTGCGCGCCGCGCTGGACGAGCTGGACGTCGACTCGCCCTACCCGGGAGGCGACGCCGAAGGCCCGCGCGGCCGCGCCGGCTCACCCAAGAGGCCTGCGCTGCCGAAGGACTGGCTGGAGTCCCGTGCCCTCAACGCCGACCAGTCGCGGGATATCTCGGCGGCGGAACTGGATGTTTCCGGTGGCTGAAACGCGCACTGCCGCCCCCGTCCTGCCGGGCTACGACACCCATGACTCCGCCCGGTGGGTGGAGGAACCGCCCAAGAACGTCTATCGCTCGGATTTTGAGCGGGACCGCGCCCGCGTGCTGCATTCCTCGGCGCTCCGCCGGCTGGGTGCCAAGACCCAGGTGGTGGCCCCGGACACGGACGACTTCGTGCGGACGCGCCTCACGCACAGCCTGGAAGTGGCCCAGGTGGGACGCGAACTGGGCCGTGCGCTCGGCTGCGATCCGGATGTCGTGGACACTGCCTGCCTGAGCCACGACCTCGGCCATCCGCCGTTCGGCCACAACGGTGAGTCCGCGCTGAATGAAGTGGCCCACGCCATCGGCGGGTTCGAAGGCAACGCCCAGACCCTGCGGCTGCTGACCAGGCTGGAACCCAAGGTGCTGACCCCGGACGGCCAGCCCGCGGGGCTGAACCTCACCAGGGCCAGCCTCGACGCGGCCGCAAAGTACCCGTGGTCCGCGCTGGAAGCCCCGGTGATCCACGGCCAGCGGACCAGCAAGTTCGGCGCCTACGAGGACGACCTCCCCATCTTCAACTGGATCCGGGAGGGTGCCCCGGAGCGCCGGTCCTGCCTCGAAGCCCAGGTCATGGACCTCGCCGACGACATCTCCTATTCGGTGCACGACGTTGAGGACGCGATCGTGGCCGGGCATTTCCAGCTGCGCTGGATGGACAACCCGGACCACCGCGCCCGGGTGGTGGGGTACGCCAAGCAGTGGTACCTGCCGCACAACGACCCGGCCGCCATCGACGCCGCCCTGGCCCGGCTCGAGGCCACGGACGTCTGGGTCCGCGAGGCCGACGGCAGCCGGAAATCCATGGCGGCCCTGAAAAACATGACCAGCCAGCTGATCGGCCGGTTCTGCCAAAGCGCGCTGGAAACCACCCGTGCCGTCTACGGCCCGGAGAACCTGACCCGGTACAGCGCCCAGCTGATGGTGCCGGACGAAACAGTGATGGAAATCGCCGTCATGAAGGGCCTGGCCACCACCTTCGTGATGACCACCGAGCACCGCCAGCCCATCTACGAGCGCCAGCGCGAGGTGCTCCACGCCCTGGTCACGGCGCTGAGCGCCACGGGCGACCGGCACCTGGAACCAATGTTTGCCGCCGATTGGCGGGATGCGGCCGACGACGGCGCCCGTCTTCGCGTGGTGATCGACCAGGTGGCGTCGCTGACCGACGGCTCCGCGCTCGCCATGTACGAACGCCTGGTGGGCAGCCTGCCGTCATTGTGGTGACCGGAATCAGGTGCAGAACTGGAAGGTCAGTGCCCGGGGCTAGGATGGCTCTGTGCCAGGGCTGATCAAACGCGAAGATATCGACGAAGTACGCCAGCGCACGGACATCAAGGAAGTGGTTGACGGCTACGTCACACTCAAGGGCGCCGGCCTGGGCACCTTCAAGGGCCTCTGTCCCTTCCACGACGAACGTTCCCCCTCCTTCACTGTTCGGCCGCAGGTGGGCCGCTACCACTGCTTCGGCTGCGGTGAAGACGGCGACGTCATCGCGTTTGTGCAGAAACAGGACCATAGCTCGTTCCAGGAGGCTGTTGAGAAGCTGGCCGCCCGGATCGGCTACGAGCTCCGGTACGAGGACGGCGGCACCGGCCCCAACCGGGAGGAAGTGGGCCGCCGGCAACGGCTGCTGGATGCCCACAAGATCGCGGACGAGTTCTTTCGCGCCCAGCTGCTGACCCCCGGGGCTGCGGAGGCGCGGACCTTCCTGCACGGCCGGGGCTTTGACCGGGCGGCAGCGGAACACTTCGGCGTGGGCTACGCCCCGCAGGGTTGGGACGCCCTGCTCAAGCACCTGCGCGGGCGTGGCTTCACGGACGCCGAGCTGAAGCTCACGGGCATGTTCTCCGCCGGGGGACCCGGAAACCAGCAGAGAATCTATGACCGTTTCCGCGGCCGCCTCATCTGGCCCATCAAGGACATCGCGGGGGACACCATCGGCTTCGGCGCGCGCAGGCTCTACGAGGACGACCAGGGCCCCAAGTACCTCAATACCCCGGAGACGACGCTCTACAAGAAATCCCAGGTGCTGTACGGGATCGACCTCGCCAAGCGCAGCATCGCCAAGGACCGCCAGTTGGTGGTGGTGGAGGGCTACACGGACGTCATGGCGTGCCACCTCGCGGGAATTACGACGGCGGTGGCCACCTGCGGCACAGCGTTCGGCACCGAGCACATCAAGATCGCCCGCCGGCTGCTGTCCGACGACGGCACCGGGGGAGAGGTCGTCTTCACCTTTGACGGCGACGCCGCCGGGCAGAAGGCCGCGCTGCGCGCCTTCGAAGAGGACCAGCGCTTTACCGCCCAGACGTACGTGGCCGTGGAGCCCTCCGGCGCCGATCCCTGCGACCTGCGCCAAAGCAGGGGCGACGAAGCCGTGCACGCCCTGGTCCAGTCCCGCCGGCCGCTGTTCGAGTTTGCCATCCGCACCACCCTGAAGCAGTTCAACCTGGACACGGTGGAGGGCCGGGTGCAGGGACTGAAGGCCTCCGTGCCCGTGGTGGCCGCCATCCGCGACGCCTCCACCCGTACGGGCTACTGCCAGGCACTGACCGGCTGGCTGGGCATGCCGGACCCCAACGAGGTGCTGCGGCTGGTCAATGCCGAAGTCAAAAACGCCGGCAAGCGCGGCGACCAGGGCGGGGCTCCCGGGCCGGGGCCGCGGACTTCCGCCCCCACCGCCCAACCAGGCGGACCCGGCGTGGCTGCAGGGCCGCCGTCGGGCGCTGTTCCTTCCTACCACCGTCCGGACCCCCGGGACCCCGTGGCGTCCATGGAGCGGCAGGCCCTTGAGGTTGCCCTGCAGGAACCATCGCTGCTGGCCGGCGGGATCTGGGAGCGGTTTTCGGTCGCGCGTTTCGCCACCCCTGCCTTCCAGGCTGTCCATGATGCCATGCGTGCCACGGACCCTGCGCTGACCGGCGACCCCGTCCGATGGGTGGAGCAGGTGATGCACGAGGTCCCCGAACCCTTGCGGCCCCTGGTGTCCGAACTGGCCGTGGTGCCGCTGCCCGCGAGCACTGAGGAAGCCGTCCGGAAGTACTGCCGCGACATCCTGTCACGGCTGTTCGAGCTTCAGATCACACGCGTCAAGGCGGACAAGATGGGCCAGCTCCAGCGGCTGGACCCTGCAGCGGATCCGGAAGCGTACCAGCGCCTTAACCGGGAACTGATGATGCTGGAGATGGAACGCCGGTCCCTGCGGGCGGAAACCTAGCTCCGGACCCCCGGCCGCTCCCTCGATTTCGTTTCCAGCCGGGGTCTTTGCTAGGCTGATACCCGCTTCATTCCTCCTTAGCTCAATTGGCAGAGCATTCGACTGTTAATCGAAGGGTTGCTGGTTCAAGTCCAGCAGGAGGAGCGCACAATCCCCGTTCCGGTCCTCCGGAGCGGGGATTTTTTATGCCCCCGAAAGCCGTCCCGGGCGGCCGGGATCGCCGATTTCACTTTGGCTGGAAACCTTTGCTAATGTCATACCTGCTTCATTCCTCCTTAGCTCAATTGGCAGAGCATTCGACTGTTAATCGAAGGGTTGCTGGTTCAAGTCCAGCAGGAGGAGCCACTAAAAAATCCCCGTTCCTCCGGTGTGGAGGGACGGGGATTTTTGCCTTCCTAGACGAAGTCCATTTCCACCTGCAGGAAGCGCTCCGCTTCGGCGATGGCAGCGATGAACGCCTCCTGCTCGGTGGGGGACTTCCGTGGCTGGCGGGGGTTCCACTCATGGGGCGCCGAATGGATCCGGACGAAGCCGGTTTCCGGCGGGGCATAAAAGATTCCAAAGCGCTGCACGGGCCATTCGGGGGATGTTTCCGGAGCCACCAGCAACGCGGCCTTGAAGGCGGGGTTGTACCACTGGGCGATGGGACGGCGGCGGTCCTCAGTGAACAGGCCTGCCGCGTAGAGGGCGGCGGACTGGCTGCCGCCCTGGGCACACAACCGCTCCCACCACAGTGGCAGTATCCGGTTATCGCACCGTTGCCACGTGGCCGGAAGCGGCGGTTGATCCTGCCAGTTGGGCACGGACAACATTTTATCGCGCGGGCGGGGTTCGGCGGCAGGGGCCGGCACCGGCACAGGGCGCAAGCCCAGGCGCGGCAGGGTCAGGGACGGTTCCAGGGGCCGGGGTTGACCCGGTACAGCAGGGCCGATCCGGCCACCATCCCCAGCACAATTCCCATGGCAGGATTCCCCAGGGCGCGGCCGGCGAAATAGCCCGCGACGGCGCCGATCACCGCCCCGAGGAAGAGTCCCCTGCGGTTGCGGTGCGGCTTTCGTCCGGCGGTGTCCTTCATCGCGTCAGTGGATCGATGGGACGGTGCGCGGCCGGACTACCAGCCAGAGCGCCGCGATGGCCAGCAGGATGCACACTGCCTGCACCGCTCCCATGGGAGCAGCGCTGGTGATGCCCAGCCAGCCAACCACGGGGGAGATGAGGCCGGCCATCATAAAGGTCGAGAAGCCCAGCAGGGAGGCTGCAGTACCCGCCTGGGCAGCGTGGCCGGCCAGGGCGAGCACCTGGACGCAGGGGAACATGAAGCCCGTACCCATGATGTAGAACCACAGCGGAACCATGACTCCCCACAGGCCAAACCCCAGCTGGTCGAACACCACGATCAGCATGGCCATCAGGAACATCCAGGCTGTGGCGCCGGCAAGGATCCACTGCGGCGGCACCCGACGGATGAGGCGGGAACTCGTTTGGATGCCGGCAACAATGCCCAGCGAGTTGATGCCAAAGAGCAGGCCGTACTCCTGGGGCGAGAAGCCGAAGATGTCCTGGAACAGGAACGGCGAGGCTGAAAGGTACGTGAACAGGCCGCCGAAATTCAGGCCGGCCACCAGCAGCAGGCCGACGAACACGCGGTCGCCGAAAAGGATCCGGTAACGCTGGCGGACCGTCATGCCGCCATGCCGGCGATTTTCCGGGGGAAGGGTCTCCCGCACCAGGAACAGCGAGGCGATGATCACCAGCGTGCCGTAGGCGGCAAGGAACACGAAGATCCCGGGCCATGCCATTACCAGGAGCAGCTGTGAGCCGATCACGGGGGCCAGGATCGGCGCCAGGCCGTTGACCAGGGACATGCGGGAAAACATCTTCACCATCGCGTAGCCGGAGAAAAGGTCCCGGACCATCGCCATGGCCACGACACCGCCGCCGGCAGCACCCACGCCCATAAGGACGCGGAATATGCCCAGGGCGGTGATGTCCGTGGAGAGGGCAGCCCCCAGGGACGCCGCGATGTGCAGCGCCGTGGCCAGGATGAGGGGCGTCCGGCGGCCGAACTTGTCGCTGAACGGGCCCACCACGAGCTGTCCGATCGCAAAGCCCACGGTGGTTCCCGCCAGGGTCAGCTGGACCTGTGCCTCGCTCACTCCCAGGCTCGCCTCCAGGGCGGGGAACGCAGGAAGGTAAAGGTCGATCGTGAACGGACCCAGGGCGGTCAGGGCACCGAGGAGGAGGATGTACAGGAGTTTCCGGCGGCGGCTCAACAGATCGCCCGGATTGCTGGGGATGGTCACGGAGATCAATCCTAGGCCCGCAGCGGCCAACTTTGCAGCGTTGTAGGAGGTGCCGCCCGGCAAGCCCCGAAGTTCGTCCTTAACCTGAATGATAGTTTTGGTGCGGGGACTGTGCGGCTGCACTTTCCCGCAGCACACGGAAGCCGATTCGACCCATGACCAGTAAGGCGGAACCGATGAGCGGACGTCACAGCGGGCGTACCAGCCAGGGATTGCGCATCACAGCGCTCCCAGGGACGCTAAAACTCCTTTTCCGGTTGGCGCCGCGCCAGCTCAATGACGAAATCGCCTTCGCGAAGATCGAGCTCAAGCGCAAGGGAATCCAGGTCGGAGTAGCCGCTGCGTTCTTCGCCGTAGCCCTCGTCTTCCTTTTGTTCCTGGTGGTGGGCCTTATCGTTGCGGCCATCATGGGCCTGGCAACCATCATGCCCGCCTGGCTGGCCGCGCTCCTGGTGTCGGCGGCCTTCCTGCTGATAGCACTTATCGGCGGCCTGATCGGTGCAAGGAAATTTAAGAAGGCCATGCCGCTCCTCCCGGAGGAGACCATCCGCGGCATCAAGCACGATATCGGTGTGGCCAAGGAAGGTTCCGCCTTCAACGCCGCAGTCCTGGATCCGCAGAGTCCGGAAGGCAAGGCCGCCAAAGCCGCGAAGGATGAAGCCGCGGCCAAGGCCAAGGCCGAGAAAGCGGCCAAAGCGGCTGAGCACGACAAGGAATTCCCGCACGCATCCGAGCCGGAGCTGGCCCGCCGCCTTAACCAGCGCCGCCACCACCTCACCGAAGTGCGCGACGAACTCGGCACTGAACTGGATGTCAAGACCCAAGCCCGGTACCTGCTGGCCTCCGCCCAGGACAAGCTGCGCGAAGGGCAGGCCTTGGCCGGCCACGGCCGGGATGTTGCAGGGCGGAAGTTCGCCGCCCTGTCCGGGTCCGCCGACCTTGACAAGCGCTGGAAGCCGCTGGCGGCCTTCATCGCCGCGGGGACTGTCTTCCTGGTGCTGGTCCGGAAGCTCCTGCGAACGTACTAGGGCAGGTGGCGGGCCCGTCCCGGTAACCCGCAGAAGGTCCATCGCTGGAACGGCAAGGCGCTCGCAGGGGGCGGCAGGAAGGAAAGGGGCACGGGGTGAAGTTCATTGGTGCCGGCTCCCGTCCCGGACGCCCCCAGGTGGACCATGACCGGGTGTTCACCATTCCCAACCTGCTCACCGTGGTGCGCTTCATGGGCGTCCCGCTCTTCATCTGGCTTGTCCTGGCGCAGAAGGAATACGGTGCCGGCGTAGTGGTCCTGGCGGTTATGGCCGGCACGGACTGGATTGACGGCTACATCGCCCGCCGCTTCGACCAGACCTCCAAGCTCGGCCGGGTCCTGGACCCCATCGCCGACCGCCTCGCCCTGATCGCCGTGGCTGTCACGCTGGTGATTGCCGGCGTCGTCCACTGGCTGTACCTGGCCGCGCTGGTAGTCCCGGACGCCGTCCTGCTCGCCCTGACGCTGTCCTTCTTCCGGGGGCACCCGGACCTCCCCGTCAGCGTGGTGGGCAAGGTGCGCACCGGCCTGCTGCTGCTCGGGACGCCGATGCTGGTCCTTTCACGGCTGGATACGGGATTCTCCGGCGAGCTGTTCGTCGCCGCCTGGATAGTGCTCGGGCTTGGCCTGGTTGGCCACTGGATTGCCGCCTACAACTATTTCTGGGCCATCCTGCGGAAGGGCAGAATGCAGGCACAACACGACGACGGGACCACCTGATGGTGTGGATGGCGGTGGTGCTTGCGCTGCTGGGCGCCTTCTGCCTGGCCCTCGGCGCACAGCGCCAGGGAAGCGCCGTCAAGGCGGACACCGGCGGCCTTGCCCTGAGCTCCAACGGCTTCCTGCGACTGCTTCGGAATCCCCGCTGGGTGTTCGGCCTCCTGCTGCTGTGCGCCGGCATGGCCATGAATGCCGTGGCACTCGTATCCGCCCCGCTCACGGTCGTCCAGCCCATCGGCGCCATCGCCCTGGTGATCACCACCATCATCAATGCACGGGACCAGGACCTCACCATCAACCGGGCAACGGTGGTGGCCATCGCCGCCTGCGTGACGGGCTCCGCGCTCTTTGTCCTCCTGGCGGTCAACGTCACCCAGGAAAACCACCACGTGAGCGTGGAGGACGAGCTCACGATCGTGCTGCTGCTTGCCCTCGCCGTTGGAGTCTTCGGCACGCTCGCCGTCATGTTCAAACACCGGATCAATGCCTTCGTCTACATCCTGGGCGCCGGGGTGCTCTTTGGCTTCGTAGCCGTCCTCACCCGGATCATCGGCAAGCATCTGCTCGACCCGAACGGGCTGTTCCTGCTGAACGTTCAGTGGTACTCCGTGGTGGCCCTAATCGCTGCCGGCGGGCTGGGGTCCTGGTTTGTCCAAAACGCCTATTCCTCCGGCCCGCCGGACCTCGTGATCGCAGGACTCACGGTGATTGACCCCTTGGTGGGCATCGCGATCGGCATTGTGATCCTCGGTGAACTGCGCCCGGATGTCCACGCCGTGATGGCCATTGCGATGGGAACCGCGGCCTCCCTTGCTATCGTTGGGGTGATCGCCCTTTCCAGGCACCACCCCGAGGTCACGAAGCGCAAGAAGGACGCGCGGAAAGCCGTGGGCCGGGCGGTGCGTTAGCCGGCTGTCCAACACATCTTGTCCAGCAAATACTGTCCAGCAGATTTCCACCCCAGATCCAGATCCCGTCAACCCAAATTCACCACGAGGCCAGGCACCATGTGCATCGGCCAGCCGTGCTGCCAGTTCATGCTGTCCGCACCGTGACCATCAGGAGCTCTCCACGTGACCACGCCCGCCGACCAGCGTCCCCTGACCATACTGATTGCCGCGGACACGTATCCGCCCCATATCAACGGAGCAGCCCAGTTCGGCTACCGCCTGGCCAAGGGAATGACCGGCCGGGGACACGACGTGCACGTCCTGGCCTGCCGCGCGGACAACGGAAAGAGCTTCACCGAGTTCCGCCCGGAAGGAACGGTCCACAGGCTCCGTTCCCATGGGGTTCCCACACACGAATACTTCCGGATCTGCCTCCCCTGGGAAATCAAGAAGGAAATCAGCCTTCTTTTCGACCGCGTGCAGCCGGACGTGGTGCACATCCAGAGCCACTACATGATCGGCGAGCACGTCCTGTACGAGGCCGTGAAGCGCGGTGTGCGGATCGTTGCCACCAACCACTTCATGCCGGAAAACCTCAACCCGTTCCTGCCGTTTCCGCAGTGGTTCAAGGACATCATCGGCCGTATCTCGTGGAAGGACATGGGGAAGGTCATGGGTAAGGCGGACGTAGTCACCACGCCCACCCCGCTGGCGGCAAAGGCCATGCACCAGCACGCCTTCCTGCGCAAGGTGTTGCCGCTGTCCAACGGCATCGACTCCGCAGCCTACGAACTGCAGCCGGGGGAGCAGATCGATCCCCACCCGTACCCAACGGTGATGTTCGCCGGCCGGCTGGCCGAGGAGAAGCACGTGGACGTGCTGATCGAGGCCATCAGCAAGACCCCGCCGGAACTGAACGTGCACCTGGAGGTTGTTGGCGGCGGCGAGGTGCGCTCCGCCCTGGAGGAGCTCGTCGATCGGCTCGGGCTGCGGGACCGGGTAAAGTTCCTCGGGCTCGTCACCGACGAGGAGCTGCGGAAGGCCTATATCCAGGCGGACCTCTTCTGCATGCCGGGAACTGCCGAGCTGCAGTCGCTGGTGACGCTGGAGGCGATGTCTGCTTCCACCCCGGTGGTGTTGGCGGATGCCATGGCGCTGCCGCATCTGGTGCGTGACGGCGAGAACGGGTACCTCTTTACCCCCAACGACAGCGATGACCTCGCCAAGAAGATCACGCGGATCCTGGAGCTGCCGGCCGCTGAGCGCGCTGCCATGGGCCACGCCAGCCGGCAGATGGTGGAGCCGCACAGCATCCAGGGAACGCTGCAAACCTTTGAGGACCTTTACCGGGGCGCGGCGTTCGAGGACAAAGTGGTCTGAACGCTTTCCCGGGTTTGCTAGAGTGTTTTTGCCCTGCAGGTACGCCTCGGTTTGAGGCGGGCCGCCGCGGGGATTCGGGGCTATAGCTCAGCTGGTTAGAGCGCGGGACTCATAATCCTAAGGTCCTCGGTTCAAGTCCGAGTAGCCCTACATCTGCGGAAAACCGCGGCCGACGACCATCGTCGGCCGCGGTTTTCTTCCTTTAAGGCCACAATGTGCGGTATGTTACTCATCAGTAACTTACCGGGCTTCTTCCACGGAGCACGGGTCACCGCTGATCACTTGTGAGGTAACCATGTCAACAGCCGCTGCAGGCCTCAATGACCTTCCCTATGCTGACGGCGACTTCTTCGCCTTCGAGCAGCTGCTCAACGGAAAGGAACAGGACCGGCTGGCAGAGGTCAGGGAGTTCCTGGCGCGGGAGGTCAAGCCCATCGCCGTGGACTTCTGGAACCGTGGCGAATTCCCGATGGACCTCATCCCCAAGCTGGCCGGCATCGACCTGGTCAGCCCGGTACGCCGGCAGGGCTATTCCAACCTCTTCGCGGGCCTGGTCCACGCAGAGGTGACCCGGGCCGACGCCTCCATCTCCACCTTCATGGGCGTCCACGACGGCCTGTTCACCGGCTCCATCGAAGCCCTTGCATCCCAGGAACAAAAGGACGCCTGGCTTCCTGACATTTACGCCCTGAAGAAGATCGGCGCCTTCGGGCTGACGGAACCGCTGGGCGGCAGCGACGTTGCCGGCGGCACCCGCACCACCGCCCGCCGGGAGGGTGGCAGCTGGATCCTCAACGGAGCAAAGCGCTGGATCGGCAACGCAACGTTCTCCGACTGGGTGGTCATCTACGCCAGGGATGTGGACGACAACCAGGTCAAGGGCTTTCTCGTGGACACCACGCTGGAGGGCTTCAGCGCCACCAAGATCGAGAACAAGATCGCACTGCGGACTGTACAAAACGCCGACATCACCCTGGACAACGTGCTGGTCCCGGACTTCTTCAAGCTGGCACACGCCAACAGCTTCCGCGATGTCAACAAGGTCCTGAAGGTCACCCGGCTGGGCGTCGCCTGGCAGGCCGTGGGCCAGCAGCTGGCCGCCTTCGATGTGGCCCGGCGCTACGCCGTTGAACGCCACCAGTTCGGCCGGCCGCTCGCATCCTTCCAGCTGGTCCAAAGCCAGCTGGTGCAGATCCTGGGCAATGCCGTCAGCTCCATGGGCATGATGGTCCGGCTCTCGCAGCTGGAGGACGCAGGTCAGGCGCGCGACGAGCAGTCCGCCCTCGCCAAGGCCTTCACCACGGCGAGGATGCGCGAGAGCGTGGCGATCGGCCGGAGCATCCTGGGCGGCAACGGCATTGTGACGGACTTCGAGATGGCCAAGATCTTCGCCGACGCTGAAGCCATTTACTCCTATGAAGGCACCCACGAGATCAACACCCTGGTCACCGGCCGCGCCATCACCGGCATCTCCGCGATCGTCTAGCCTTGCCGGCCTGCCGCGGCGCCCCCGGGCCGGGCATCAGGGCGGCGCTTCGAGCGGCAGGAGGATGGACGGCCGCAGATCCATGACGAACTGCAGCGGATTGACGTAGTCGTCCCCGCGCCGCACACCCCAGTGCAGGCAGGGCGCTGCCGGGCAATGCCCCGGAAGTACCGTGCCGACAGGCTGCCCGGCTGCAACCGCGCTGCCTGGCGCCAAGGTGCTAGCAACCGGCTCAAAGCTGCTCCGCAGCCCGTTGCCATGGTCGATGGTGATTACCGGGCGGTCCACCACCACTCCCACGAAGCTGACGGTGCCCGCGGCCGGCGACGTGACGTGTGCGCCGTCGGACGCTGCTCCCAGGTCCACGCCCCGGTGGCCGCTGAGCCAGGGCTTCGGGGGCGGGTCAAAATCCCGCAACACCAGGGGGCGGGGGCTGAGGGGCCATTGCCAGGAGGGTGTGGCCAGGCCGGCGGTGGGGTCCGAAGCCGCCTTCACCATGGCTGCCGGGGGTTCAACGTAGGCCGGCGCCGCGGCGAGTGGCTCCCCGGCCGGGGACAGCGAGGCGGGCACCAGGAGGAACGCCGCGAGCAGCAATGGTGGTCTCATGCCACCAGCGTGCGCCCGCCCTGAATCATGCGGCGAGTGGCGGGTGCGGCTATGTGGATAAGGCGCGGGCCGGCGCCGTTCCTGTCCTCGTCAGTGTCCTCTGGCCGAGGGTGCCTGTAGTACACTTGATGGAGCAGTTTGCTGCGCCCTCAACGCCTTCCGTCCAGCGGCTATCCAGTGGTTCTTCCAACGGTATATGTTCCTGTCCGGGCGGCGTCGGCACATCTCATTCAGGAGTGTGGGGGAGCGGCGGCTGACTACGCGCATCCAGCCCTCCATCAGCAACGCCCAGGCCAAGCTGGCGGAGGATCAGGCCTCTTGCGGTCGGGACTCCGGTCCCGATGGGAAGCCTGATGGATGCCAGGAGCACGGCCCGTCCGGGCCACGCTAATCAACCGTCAACTATTGGCAGGGTAAGAAGCCTCCGGGTTTTCTCATGAATGACCTGCCGGAAAATAAGGAGCGTCGGAATGCCCGTCGTAACCATGCGCCAGCTGCTTGACAGCGGCGTCCACTTTGGACACCAGACCCGCCGTTGGAACCCGAAGATGAAGCGCTTCATCTTCACCGAGCGCAACGGCATCTACATCATCGACCTTCAGCAGTCGCTGTCCTACATCGACCGCGCCTACGAGTTCGTGAAGGCCACCGTTGCCCACGGCGGCACCGTCCTCTTCGTCGGCACCAAGAAGCAGGCCCAGGAAGCGATTGCCGAGCAGGCAACCCGCGTTGGCCAGCCCTACGTCAACCAGCGCTGGCTCGGCGGCATGCTGACCAACTTCCAGACGGTCGCCAAGCGCATCCAGCGCATGAAGGAACTCGAAGAGATCGACTTCGACGACGTCGCCGGTTCCGCGTACACCAAGAAGGAGCTGCTGCTCCTGAAGCGCGAACTCACCAAGCTGGAGTCCAACCTCGGCGGTATCCGCAACCTGACCAAGGCACCGTCCGTGCTCTGGATCGTGGACACCAAGAAGGAACACCTCGCCGTCGACGAGGCCAAGAAGCTGAACATCCCGGTTGTTGCCATCCTGGACACCAACTGCGATCCGGATGAGGTCGACTTCCCGATCCCGGGCAACGACGACGCCATCCGCTCCGTCAACCTCCTCACCCGCGTTGTTGCAGACGCCGTTGCCGAAGGCCTCATCGCGCGCAACAGCCGTGGCACGGGCGCTACTGAAGCTCCGGAAGAGCCGCTGGCCGAGTGGGAGCGCGAGCTCCTCGAAGGCAGCAAGGCCGAAGCTGCAGCGCCGGCAGAAGAAGCTGCCGCACCCGCCGCCGCTGAAGCTGCCGCACCCGCCGCTGCTGAAGCTGCTGCTCCGGCGGAGGAAGCTGCGGCTCCTTCCGAAGAAGCCAAGTAACACAAGTAGATCCGGATTTTCCGGCGCCGTCCTGCGGCAGCCGGAGCTGCTGACAGGATGGCGGCCCGCCACGGGCTGCCGTCCTGTCGGTCCGTACACCACAACAAATTTCTAGACAGAGGGGTTCACATGGCGAACTACACTGCCGCGGACATCAAGGCCCTGCGCGAGCGCACCGGCGCCGGCATGATGGACGTCAAGAAGGCTCTTGACGAGGCCAACGGCGACGCCGAGAAGGCCATCGAGATCATCCGCATCAAGGGCCTGAAGGGCGCCACCAAGCGCGAAGGCCGCTCCACCGCTGAAGGCCTGGTGGCCGCAAAGGTCAGCAACGGCGTCGGCGTCATGATCGAGGTCAACTGCGAGACCGACTTCGTTGCCAAGGCTGACAAGTTCATCCAGCTGGCGGACAAGGTCCTGGCTGTTGCCGTCGAGTCCGGCGCTGCCGACCTCGAGACCCTGCTCGCCGCTGATGTTGACGGCAAGCCCCTCTCCGAGGTCGTCGTCGAAGAAGGCGCCGTCCTGGGCGAGAAGGTTGTTGTCCGCCGCATCTCCCGCATCGAGGGTGCAACGGTCGACGCTTACCTGCACAAGACCTCCAAGGACCTGCCGGCCCAGGTCGGCGTGCTGTTCGCTGTTGACGGTGAAGGCGAAGCTGCTGCCACCGCAGCCCACGATGTCGCAGTCCACATTGCTGCCATGGCCCCGAACTACCTGACCCGCGAGGACGTTCCGTCCGACCTGGTGGAGTCCGAGCGCCGCATCGCCGAAGAAACCGCCAAGGCCGAGGGCAAGCCCGAAGCCGCCCTCACCAAGATCGTGGAAGGCCGCGTTACCGGCTTCTATAAGGGTGAGGTCCTGGTTGACCAGGCATTCGCCAAGGACGCCAAGAAGTCCGTGGCACAGGTCCTCGCTGAGGCCGGTGTCAAGGGAACCGCGTTCACGCGTTTCCGCGTCGGCTCCTAGCCGAAACTGCAAGGGGGTGGCCACTTCGGTGGCCGCCCCTTTTGCATGCGCGGGGGAAGGCACCGTCCGGGACAGGCCCGCATGGGACCTTTGGCCGCGCAGCAGGATAACCTTTTTAGAGTTCACCAACGGGAAGGCATCATGGAAGCCGTCAACACTGTAATCCAGCCAGAGAAAAGTCGACGCCGGGTCCTCCTGAAGCTCTCCGGCGAGGTCTTTGGCGGCGGGAAGCTGGGCGTTGACCCGGAGACCGTCCGCGACGTCGCCAAGCAGATCGCCGCAGCCGTGCCCCAGGTGGAGGTGGCCATCGTCGTGGGCGGCGGCAACTTCTTCCGCGGCGCCGAACTTTCCCAGAGCGGCATGGACCGCTCCCGCGCCGACTACATGGGCATGCTCGGCACCGTGATGAACTGCCTTGCCCTCCAGGACTTCCTGGAACAGGCCGGCGTCGAAACCCGCGTCCAGAGCGCCATCACCATGGGCCAGGTCGCCGAGGCCTACATTCCCCGCCGCGCCATCCGCCACATGGAAAAGGGCCGCGTGGTCATTTTCGGTGCCGGCGCCGGGCTGCCGTACTTCTCCACCGACACCGTCGCGGCGCAGCGGGCCCTCGAGGTCCACGCCGACGTCGTCCTGATGGCCAAGAGCGGTGTGGACGCCGTCTACACCGCCGACCCCAAGAAGGACCCCACAGCAGAGCGGCTGGAAACCCTTAGCTACGACGATGCGCTCCGCCGGGACATCCGGGTCATGGACCAGACGGCCATGACCATGTGCAAGGACAACAACCTTTCCATGGTGGTCTTTGGGATGGAAGGCGAAGGCGACGTCACCCGCGCCATCCTCGGCGAAAAGCTGGGCACCCTGGTGACCGCCTAGCTGCGGCTAGGATGTTTTCAGGACAGTTCCGTCCGTGCCCTTAGGGGCACGGACGGACCAGCAACAGAGAACCACGTTGTGTGCAGCGACCCGGCCACCCGGCCTGCACCAGGACCTTCAGGAGAGACCGTGATCGAAGAAACCTTGCTCGAAGCCGAAGAGAAGATGGACAAGGCAGTAGAGGTAGCCAAGGAAGACTTCGCTTCCGTCCGCACCGGCCGCGCCAACCCGGGCCTGTACAACAAGGTGCTGGTGGAGTACTACGGCTCGCCCACGCCGCTGCAGCAGCTTGCCTCGTTCGCCATCCCGGACGCCCGCACCATCCTCATCACCCCCTTTGACAAGACGGCCCTGCGCGACATCGAGCGTGCCCTCAGCGATTCCGAGGTGGGCGCCAACCCCTCCAACGACGGCAACGTCATCCGGATCACCATCCCGGAGCTGACCAAGGAACGCCGCAAGGAATACGTCAAGATCGTCAAGACCAAGGGCGAGGACGCCAAGGTGTCCATCCGCAACATCCGCCGCAAGGCCAAGGAAACCCTGGACAGGCTGGTCAAGGACGGCGAGGCAGGGGAGGACGAGGGCACCCGCGCCGAGAGGGAGCTGGACAGCCTCACCAAAGCCCACGTGGACGGCATCGATGAGCTGCTCAAGCGCAAGGAAGCAGAGCTGCTCGAAGTCTGATGGGCCAGGCAGATCAGGCCCCGGCAGCCAGGGCGCGCATACGGGGGAAGCAGCCCAGGAGCAACCCGACGCCAAAGGCCGGACGTAACCTTCCGGCCGCCGTCGTGGTGGGTCTGGCCATGTTGTTTGCCGTGCTGGGTGGCCTGTTGCTGCTCCCGCTCGGCTTCGTTGCGGTAACCACCACCTTCGCTATCTTCGGCGTCTGGGAAATCTACCGCGCCTTGGAGGCAAACGGGACCAGGATGCCCATCGTGCCGGTCATGACCGGTACGGTGGCCATGCCTTTTGCCGCCTACCTCGGGGGCATAGAAAGCCTCCTGTTCGCCATGCTGCTGAGCTCTGTGGCGGTGCTGCTCTGGCGATCCGTCGAAAGCGCCGCCGGCTCGGCCAACAGCATCTTCGCGGGCGTCTTCACACTGGGCTGGGTGCCGTTCTTCATCAGCTTCGCCGTGCTGCCGCTGCACGCCGCCGGCGGTGCCACCCCGCTGGGGCTGTGGCCGGGCGGGACGATCCCCCAGGGCGCCTGGCAGGTGGCAGTGATGCTCCTGCTGGTGGTTTCCAACGACACCTTCGGCTACCTGGTGGGGGCGTCGCTGGGCAAGCACCCCATGGCGCCCAAAATCAGCCCCAAGAAGTCCTGGGAAGGATTCGCCGGGTCCATCGGCGGGGCCATGCTCATCGGCATCCTTGCCTGCCTGTTTGTACTCGACAAACCCTGGTGGGTGGGCATCGTCCTGGCGGTTGGCCTGGTTGCTGCTTCCACCGCCGGAGACCTCGCTGAATCGATGGTCAAGCGCGAACTGGGCATCAAGGACATGAGCAGCATCCTGCCCGGGCACGGGGGAGTCATGGACAGGCTGGACTCGATCGTCTTTGCGTCGCCGGCAGCGTTCATCCTCTACGGGCTGGTGGCCGGTGCCTGACACAAACACCGCCGGAACGGCAGATCACCCCCGGGCACAAATAAGCTGGTGCGGAAGTACTACGGCTGAAGAGCATTGAAGGAAGCAAAAGTGGCATTGGACATTCATCGGCAGATCCCTGCATCCTTTGAACGCGTGAAGCGCGGTGAGTATGGCTACAACGCCAAACAGGTGGACCAGTTCCTGCAGCGTGCCCGGGTGTCATTGGAGACCCCGGAATCAGCGGCCCAGCCCATCAACAGTTCAGACGTCAGGGCTGTCTCCTTCGATCCCGTCAAAGGCGGGTATTCGGCCGCGGTGGTGGATGCCGCGCTGGACCGGCTCGAGGACGCCTTCGCCCGCCGGGAGCGGGACGAGCTGATCGCAGCCCGCGGCGAAGAGGCCTGGCTGCGCGAGATCGGAAACTTATCCGGCATCCTCCGCGGGAGGCTGCACCGCCCAGACGGCGACCGCTTCCGTCGCCCCGCCAAGAAGAAGGCGCGCAGCTACAACACGGCCGACGTCGACCGGCTGTGCCGCGAGCTGATTGCCTACCTTGAGCAGGACAAGCCCCTCAGCGTGGACAGTGTGCGCCGGGCCGTGTTCCGCCCGGCCGTGGGCAGGGAGGGGTACGAGGAATCGCAGGTGGACGCGTTCCTGGACCGCGTCGTGGAGCTGATGGCTGCCATCGACTGAGCCGCCGGCCAGCCGCCGGCCTGCAGGAGAGCTCAGCGCTCGGTGGCGAGCGGGCGCTCCGGGGTGTGCAGCCGGGTCATCACCCTGGCCATGGTTCCCGGGATCCGCTGCACCGTTGCGCGGGACACGATGACCATCACGGCGAAGGCCGCGGGAACAGTCCACGCTGCCGGCTGGGCGAGCCAGCCGGGCGTGTTGGCTGCCCCGGCCAGGGCGCCGATGACCATTGCCCCGCCGCACAGGACTCCGCCGGTCAGCATGCCGGCGATGGCACCGGCGTCGGTAAGTCCCCGCCACCAGATCCCCAGCAGCAGCACCGGGCACACCGTGGAGGCGGTAAAGGCGAAGACCAGCCCCACGCTCCCTGCCAGGGCGGAGGAGTCGGTCATGAACGCAAAGCCCAGGGGAACAACGGCCGAAATGACGGCTGCGAGCCGGAAGCTGCCGACGCCTGCGCCCAGGACGTCCTGGCTGATGACGCCGGCCAGGGAAACCACCAGCCCCGACGTGGTGGAAAGGAAGGCCGCGAAGGCCCCCGCCACCACCAGCGCGGACAGCAGGTCGCCCGCCGTCCCGCCCACGAGTTCTCCCGGCAGCAGCAGCACCATGGCGTCCGCCTGGCCGGCGCGCGCCAGGCCGGGAGCGAACATCCGCCCCACGAGCCCGTAGGCGGTGGGAAACAGGTAGAACACGGACAGCAGGCCCAGGACGATCAGCGTGGTGCGGCGGGCGGACTGGCCGTCGGGGTTGGTGTAGAAGCGCACCAGCACATGCGGCAGGCCCAGGGTTCCAAAAAGCAGGGCCACCAGCAAGGACACGTTCTGGTACAGCCCGGCAGGAGCCACGCCGGTGGGATTGACCGCAGGCGCAGCCAGGGCAGGCGCCCCGGTGTCCGCGAGCACGAAGATGATGAAGAGGATGGGAACGGCCAGCGCGGTGAGCTTCAGCCAGTACTGGAACGCCTGGACGAACGTAATGGAGCGCATGCCGCCTGCCACCACGGTGAGGCATACCACGATCACCACCGCAACGGACCCCACCCAGGACGGCAGCCCGGTGGTGATGCGGATGGTGAGGGCGGCGCCGTGGAGCTGCGGCACGATGTACAGCCAGCCCACCAGCACCACCACCAGGCTGGTGACTTGCCGCACCGGCCGGGAGTCAAGCCTGGCCTCGGTAAAGTCGGGGATGGTGTAGGCGCCGGACCGCCTCAGCGGCGCCGCCACGAAGAGCAGCAGCATCAGGTACCCTGCCGTGTACCCGACAGGGAACCACAGCGCGTCCGTTCCGGACAGCAGGATCAGCCCGGCGACACCCAGGAAGCTGGCAGCGGACAGATATTCGCCGCCGATCGCGGACGCGTTCCACCATGGCCGGACCGTGCGGGAGGCGACGTAGAAATCACCCGTGGTCCGCGATATGCGCAGGCCGTAGAAGCCGATGACGGCGGTGGCCAGGGAGACACCCACCAGGGCAGCTATTGCGATGCCGGGGTTCACGGTTCCCTCACTGGTCCTCGGCCAGGTCCCGGTACCGTGCCTCGTTGCGGGCCGCCGTCCGGATGTACAGCCAGGCGCTGAGCCCGATCACCGGGTAGATCCCGGCCCCCAGCAGGAGCCAGGCGAACGGAATGCCGGCCACCGGGGTTTCGGCCAGCCCGGGGACGGCCGTGAGCAGCAGGGGGAAGGCGGCAAGGATCACCAGGAAGCCTCCGGCCACCACCAGGGCCAGCCGCAGCTGGGACCGGATCAGGGACCTGACAAAAACCTGTCCGACTTCGGAGTTCTGGGCGGCTTCCCGCGTCTCCTTGGCCGGCCGCACCGCAGTCCGCGGCGCCGTTACGCGCACCCTGGTCATGTATTGGGCCTGATCCGGGTGGCCTCGAGCTTCTCCCGTACCGTGGGCAGGTGGCGCCTGCTGATCGGCAGGCCCGCGCCCGCCACCGTGACGCTGGGACCGTCGGCCGCGAGCTTCATCGAGGTCACGTGCTTCAGGGCCACCAGGTAGGAGCGGTGCGTCCGGATGAATCCGGCGTCCGCCCACTGCTGCTCAAGGTCGGCCAGCGGAACCCTGATCAGGTAGCTTGCCTCGGCGGTGTGGAGGCGCGCATAGTCGCCCTGCGCCTGGACGTAGGTGACGTCGTCGCGCCTGATCATCCGCGTGGTCCCGCCCTGGTCAACCGTGATCATCTCAGGGGCGGCGCCGCCGTCGCGCAGTTCACTGATGCGCCCCACGCAGCGGGCCAGGCGCTCGGCCCGCACCGGCTTGAGCAGGTAATCCACCGCAGCGAGTTCAAAAGCGTCGAGCGCGTGGTCCTCGTCCGCCGTCACGAACACGACGGCGGGCGGCCGGCTGCTCCCTGCGATGGCACGGGCAATATCCAGCCCGGACATCGCGGGCATGTGGATGTCCAGGAAGACGGCGTCGACTGAGGCGGAGGAGAGGGCGTGGAGGGCTTCGCTGCCGGAGGTGGCCCGGAGGACCGTTCCAACGCGTTCGTCCCTGCCCAGCAGGAACGCCAGTTCCTCAACGGCGGGCAGCTCATCATCAACGACGAGGACGTTAATCATGCTCCTAGGGTAGCTTTCCGGAGCCTGCGGCTGGCGCCGGAGGTGGCCGGCACGGGCCGGGGCCGGTCACGCATCGTGGCCCGGCTGCGACTTGGGTACCCGCATGGTGATCAGGGTTCCTTCTCCGGGGGCGGTCTCGATCACCAGCCCGTGGTCGTTGCCGTAGACCTGGCGGAGGCGGGCATCGACGTTCCGCAGGCCCACATGCTCGCCGTCGGTGTGGCCGGCCAGCATGGACTGGAGCTGGGCAGGGTCCATGCCCACGCCGTCGTCCTCAATGGTCACCTCGGCGAAGGCACCGGCGTCGTTGGCCGTGATGCTGATGTGCCCGGGCCCCTCCTTGGCTTCGAGCCCGTGCCGGACGGCGTTCTCAACCAGCGGCTGCAGGCTCAGGAACGGGATGACGGTGCTGAGTACCTCCGGCGCCACGCGAAGGCTCACCTGGACGCGCTCGCCGAACCGCGCCCGTTCCAGGAGCAAGTACCGGTCGATGCAGCGCAGCTCCTCGGCGAGCGTGGTGAAGTCCCCGTGCCGCCGGAAGGAATAGCGCGTGAAGTCGGCGAACTCCACCACGAGCTCCCGGGCCCGGGCGGGATCCGTATTGATGAAGGACGCGATGGCGTTGAGCGAGTTGTAGATGAAGTGGGGGCTGATCTGGGCCCGCAGCGCCCGCACTTCGGCCTCCATCAGCTGGGTGCGTGAGGCGTCCAGCTCCGCGAGCTCCACCTGTACCGCCACCCAGTCCGCCACTTCGCTGGTGGCCCGGACAAGTCCCGCGCCGGCGGTCGGGGCGAACGCTGCGACGGCGCCCACCACCCGGGAGCCGGCCCGCACCGGCGCGATCACGCAAGCGAGCGGGCCCCCGGTGGTGTCCGTGGCGGGGCCGGCGTCCCCGGCCGGGAGCACGGCCGTCCGGCCGCTCGCCAGGACACCGGCGGCGAGGTCCATCAGCCGCGGTTTGAGGTCTTCACCGGCACCGTCCCATGCCAGCACGCCGGAGGTATCCATGATCGCCAGTGCGTCGCAACCCAGCAGGGCACGCAGCTGGCGGCCGGCCTTGGCTGCGCCCGCGGGGTTGAGCCCGCGGCGGAGGTGCTGGCCCGCCTGGGAGGCGGCGTGCAGCGTGTGGTAGGTGGCGCGCTCGGCGTCGGTGCCCAGGTCCCGGAAGGACCGGAGCACCTTGAGTCCCACGCCGACGACGACGGCGATGGCCATGGCGATGACGGCCACGGCTGCGGCAGTCAGGAGGGGGGAGTCCGGCATGGTGCCCAGCGTAGCCGCGGGTGCCGTTTGTCGCAGCATCCCAACCGTTGAGCGACCGCCTGCGGGCTAAGTCTGGATTGTGGCACCCCGCACGCAGCAGAGTGATTGCAGTCACATTTGCGGTGCCCCGTTTCCGGGGCCTGCCGTTGGGTGTGTCCAGGCAAGTCTCAACGAGGAGGAACGATGGGTAACGATGCCCACACTCCGGACGCAGCGGCGTCCGTGGACTTCGAGCAGGTCCAGTCGACGGAGCAGTTCAAGGAACTGCGCAAGCGTCACCGCAGCTTTGTCTTTCCCATGGCAGTCGCATTCCTGCTGTGGTACTTCGCATACGTCCTGCTCGCCGACTACGCCGTGGACTTCATGTCCACGAAGGTCTGGGGCAACATCAACGTGGGCCTGATCCTCGGCCTGCTCCAGTTCGTGTCAACGTTCGCCATCACCGGCTGGTACGTCAGCTACTCCAACCGGCGGCTGGACCCCATCGCGAAGGAGATCCGGGACGAGATCGAGGGTCACGAATTCGACAAGCACGGGAACCGAGTGAGCGGAGTTAACAAATGATCGGCATCGCCACCGCGGTGGACGTGGCCGCCCTCAAGGACACCACGCTGCTGAACATGGGGATTTTCGGGCTGTTCGTGGCCGTGACCATGGTGATCGTCTTCCGCGCCAGCCGGAACAACAAGACCGCCGCGGACTACTACGCGGCAGGACGTTCCTTTACCGGCTCCCAAAACGGAACTGCCATCGCAGGAGACTACCTCTCGGCCGCCTCGTTCCTGGGCATTACCGGCGCCATCGCCATCAACGGCTACGACGGCTTCATGTACTCCATCGGCTTCCTCGTGGCCTGGCTCGTGGCCCTGCTGCTCGTTGCCGAACTCCTCCGCAACACCGGCAAGTTCACCATGGCCGACGTCCTGTCCTTCCGGCTGAAGCAGAGGCCGGTCCGCATCGCCGCCGCCATCTCCACCCTCGCTGTCTGCTTCTTCTACCTCCTCGCCCAGATGGCAGGCGCCGGAAGCCTGATCTCGCTCCTGCTCGGCATCAGCGACTGGGGCGGGCAGTCCCTGGTGATCATCGTCGTCGGCGCACTCATGATCATGTACGTCCTCATCGGCGGCATGAAGGGCACCACCTGGGTGCAGATCATCAAGGCGATCCTGCTCATCGCGGGCGCCGCCGTCATGACACTGTGGGTCCTGGCCATCTACGGCTTCAACCTCTCCAACCTCCTGGGCGCCGCAGTGGAGACAGCCAACAACCCGGCCGTCCTCAACCCCGGCCTGCAGTACGGCAAGACCGAAACCTCGAAGCTCGACTTCATGTCACTCGGCCTTGCCCTGGTCCTGGGCACGGCCGCCCTGCCGCACGTGCTCATGCGCTTCTACACGGTCCCCACGGCCAAGGAAGCCCGCAAGTCCGTGGTCTGGTCCATCTGGCTGATCGGCCTCTTCTACCTCTTCACCCTGGTGCTGGGCTACGGTGCAGCCGCCCTGGTGGGGGCCGATACCATCAAGACCGCACCGGGCGGCGTGAACTCGGCTGCCCCGCTCCTGGCCTTCTATCTCGGCGGACCGCTGCTGCTGGGCTTCATCTCGGCCGTGGCGTTCGCCACCATCCTCGCCGTCGTGGCCGGCCTGACCATCACGGCTGCGGCTTCCTTTGCCCACGACATCTACGCCAGCGTCATCTCCAAGGGCAAGGCCGACGCCGACACTGAGGTGAAGGTGGCCCGGCGCACCGTCGTGGTCATCGGCGTCCTTGCCATCCTGGGCGGCATCCTCGCCAACGGACAGAACGTGGCGTTCCTCGTGGCGCTCGCGTTTGCCGTCGCCGCCTCCGCCAACCTGCCCACCATCATCTACTCCCTGTTCTGGCGCAGGTTCACCACCCAGGGTGCGGTCTGGAGCATGTACGGCGGCCTGGGCTCCGCGATCGTCCTGATCATCTTCTCGCCGGTGGTCTCCGGTGCGGCCACCTCGATGGTCAAGGACGCGAACTTTGCGCTCTTCCCGCTGAGCAACCCCGGCATCGTCTCCATTCCGCTGGCGTTCCTGCTGGGCTGGCTGGGCACTGTCCTCGACAAAAAGCGCGAGGACACCGCCAAGCAGGCCGAAATGGAAGTCCGCTCCCTCACCGGGGTGGGCGCCGAAAAGGCCACCAGCCACTGACCTGCGCCAGCCGCCGGCCTTCATCAGCCGCCGGCGTGGGGCACAGGCAGCGAAGAGCCTCCGTACCGGGAACATTCCCGGTACGGAGGCTCTTCCGTTCCTGCCGAAGCCGCTAGCCTGCGGGCCTGAGTTTGATGTTGGTCATCTTGAGCTCGTCGGCTCCTTCAAAGCGGTAGGCGAGGTCCACCTCTTTGCCCTCGCAGGTGATGAGTCCGACAATGTCTGCCGACTTGGTCCCGTTCTCGGTGCCGACCTTAAGGTCGTTGTACGCCGGTTTGCAGGATTCGTCCATCTCCAGGCTTTTGATGCCGGAAATGAACGCCTCCTTGGACAGCTGCTCCTTCAGCGCCGGGTCGAGGTACTCGTCGTAGGCTTTGGAGCTGTCCCCGGCGATCACCAGCTTTGTGAAGCCGTCCGCCAGGCCGCGAGCCTGGTTGGTGGCGCTGCCCGCTATGTTGACCAGGATGATGATCCCAAGGACCACCAGCAGCAGGACGCCGCCGGCGCCGGCCAAAAAGATCCACAGTTTCCGCCGGTTCCTGGGCGGCGGCTGTCCCGGGAGCCCGAAGGGTGCGGCGTCCGGGTCCTGCCCGAAATGCGGCTGCTGCGGCAGTTGCCGGGACCCAAGGCCGGCGCCGCCCGGCTGGTACGGTTCCTGAGGAGTGCTCAAAATGGAGCCTTTCGGGAAAAGTGGTGCTGCGCACCGCTCGGTGGCGGGGATCCTGTGCCGGCCCCGCCAATTAACTGGCACCAGCCTATAGTGCGGGCCGCCAGCGTCGTACTCCAGCCCGCCTCCCGCCGTCGTACTTCCCGTTGATTCGGGACAGCCTGCTAGCCGCGTTCTGAACCACGGTCAAGCAGGGGCTGCACGCGGAAGGGAATGAGTTCGCCCATGGCCAGGGCCGTGTCAGTCCTGTCCACGCCTGCGCACGCCAGGATCTTCCCGTTGATCCGGAACAGGTCCTCGGCGTCCAGTGCAACCACCCGGAGCAGCAGGTCCGCCGACCCCGTCAGGCCGTAGCCCTCAAGGATCTCGGGGATGGCTGCAAGTTCCTTCGCCAGCTGGGCGAGCCGCTGCTGCTGGACATGGACGGAGATGAAAGCCATCAGCGGGTAGCCCAGGGCGGCCGGGTTTATCCGCCGCTCGAAGGACAGGAAGACGTGCCTTTTTTCCAGCTGCGCCATGCGCGCCTGCACGGTATTGCGGGACAGGCCAAGCTTCTGGGCCAGCGCCACCACCGTCTTCCGGGGATCCTGGGCCAAGGCCGAGAGCAGGCGGGTGTCGGTGCCATCCAAGGCTTGCATAATGCGCAACGTTAGCACGGTCCCGCGCCGCCCCGCAGAGCATTTTGCTCAATGATCACGCCGGTGGTTGTACCTCCTGAGCATTGTGAGTAGGGTCACAATATCCGGGGCAAAGACGCCCGGGCGGCCGGCGGCGAGCGGGACCACAAGTCCCAAAACCACAGGTCAACCACGTGAGAAGATTGCGGGCTATCGTGTCTACAGACCAAACGGGCCAGGGCGGTTCCACCGCCTCCACCAGCGCCCGGTACCCCCATGGACAGGGACGTGACCTGGTCCAGTTGGTCACCCCTTCCGGCGAGCGGGTCAGCCATCCGGAGTTCGACTACTGGGTCAGGGACATCACTGACGAGCAATTGTGTTCCCTTTATGAGGACATGACCGTCATTCGGCGCATCGACGTCGAGGCAACGGCCCTGCAGCGGCAGGGCGAGCTAGGGTTGTGGCCGCCGCTGCTGGGACAGGAGGCGGCGCAGATCGGTTCGGGCCGGGCGCTGCGCAGCGACGACTTCGTCTTCTCCAGCTACCGGGAGAACGGGGTGGCTTACTGCCGCGGAGTGGACCTGACGGACCTCGTGCGGGTGTGGCGAGGCAACGCGTCCTCGGGCTGGGATCCCTACACGGTCAACATGGCCACCCCGCAGATCATCATCGGCGCCCAGACCCTGCATGCCACCGGCTACGCCATGGGCATCCAGAACGATGGCGCAGATTCGGTGGCCGTGACCTATTTCGGCGACGGCGCCACCAGCGAAGGCGACGTCAACGAGGCAATGGTGTTTGCCGCAAGCTTCCAGGTGCCCGTGGTGTTCTTCTGCACCAACAACCACTGGGCAATCTCCGAACCTGTCCGGCTCCAGTCCCACATCCAGCTCGCGGACAGGGCTGCCGGGTTCGGCATCCCCAGCCTGCGCGTGGACGGCAACGACGTCCTGGCGGTCATGGCGGCAACCCGGGTGGCCCTGGACCGGGCACGGCGCGGCGGCGGCCCAACCTTCATCGAGGCGGTCAGCTACCGGATGGGCCCGCACACCACGGCGGATGACCCCACGCGCTACCGCGACGCCAACGAACTCGAGGACTGGGCTGCCAAGGACCCGATCAGCCGGATTGCCGCCCTCTTGGACCGGAAGGGCCTGCTCACCGAAGAACTGCAGCAGCAGGTGAAGGACAAGGCCGACGCCGTGGCGCACGAGATGCGCACGGGGTGCACCACCATGCCGGACCCGGAGCCGCTGGACGTCTTCAAGCACGTCTACAGCACACCCAATTCCTGGCTGGACCGGCAGCAGGACCACTATGCCCGCTACCTGGCCTCCTTCGGTGATCCCGCAGGGGCCGTCTCAGAAGAAGGTGCACGCTGATGACCCAGATGACCTTTGCCCGTGCCATCAATGCCGGCCTGCGGAAGTCCCTCGAGAACGATCCCAAAGTGGTTCTCCTGGGCGAGGACATCGGCACCCTCGGCGGCGTGTTCCGGGTTACCGACGGGCTGCAGAAGGACTTCGGGACGCACCGGGTGGTTGACACGCCACTGGCTGAATCGGCCATTGTGGGCACCGCCGTCGGCCTGGCCTACCGCGGCTACCGCCCGGTGGTGGAAATCCAGTTCGACGGTTTCGTCTACCCCGCATTCGACCAGATCGTCAGCCAGGTTGCCAAGATCCACTACCGCACCCGCGGGGCCGTGAAGATGCCCATCACCATCAGGATTCCGTTCGGCGGGGGCATCGGCTCACCCGAGCACCACTCCGAATCTCCGGAGGCCTACTTCACCCACACGTCAGGCCTTCGCGTGGTGACCGTTGCCGATCCCCAGGACGCCTACACCGTGATCCAGCAAGCGATCTCCTGCGACGACCCCGTGCTCTACTTTGAACCCAAGCGCCGCTACCACGACAAAGGCGAGGTTGACGAGGCCCTGGACCCTGCCGCCGCGGAGCCCATGGGCCGGGCACGCGTCCTGGCCACTGGCACCGACGTCACGCTGGTGGCCTACGGCCCGCTGGTCAAGACCGCCCTCGATGCAGCTTCCGCGGCCGCCGACGAAGGGATTTCAATCGAGGTCATCGACCTTCGCTCGCTGGCGCCGGTGGACTATGACACGGTTGTTGCCTCCGTGCGCCGGACCGGGCACCTGGTCATTACCCACGAGGCCGGGCAGTCGGGCGGCCTGGGCGCAGAAGTGGCAGCGAGCATTACCGAGCGGTGCTTCTACTACCTGGAAGCCCCGCCGGTCCGCGTCACCGGGTTCGACATCCCCTACCCCTACTCCAAACTTGAAATGCACCATTTGCCAGGCCTGGACCGAATCCTCGACGGCGTGGACCGTGCCCTTGGCCGGCCGAACTCCCTCAGCGGGCTGGAAGGATGAGCGCCACCATGATCAAGGAATTCCGGCTGCCGGACCTGGGCGAGGGACTCACTGAATCGGAGATCCTCAGCTGGAAAGTGGGAGTGGGCGATACCGTCAGCCTGAACCAGGTGATTGCGGAAGTTGAAACGGCCAAGGCAGTGGTGGAGCTCCCGTCCCCGTTTGCCGGGGTCGTCAAGGAACTGCACGAACAGCCGGGCACCGTCGTGGAGGTGGGCAAGCCTATCGTCTCCTTCGAGGTGGCGGACGACGCCGGGCAGGCACCTTCGGGCGGAGCGCGGGAGGCCGCGCCTGAAGCGCCGAAGCGGGAACCGAACCTGGTGGGCTACGGCGCCGTCCCCGAAAGCACCGGCCGGCCCGCGCGGCGGCCGCGGAACTTCCCGGTGGCAGGGAATGTGGCAACCCGTGTCCAAACCAAACCTGTCGAAACCAAACCTGTTGAACCCAAACCTGTCGAAGCAAGCCCTGTCCAAAGCGAACCTGCGGCCGAGCGCCCCCGGTCCACGCCGCCGGTCCGGAAGCTGGCGAAAGACCTCGGGGTGGACCTGGCATCGGTGGCCGGCACCGGTCCGCAGGGGCTGATTACCCGCGAGGACGTGCACCACTTTGTGGAGGGCACGTCCACCGGCGTTGGTGCAGGCGCTGTCACGGGCCACGATGCTGCCACTCCGACCGCCGGGCAGGCGTATCCGGGTGGACGGGAATCCCGGACCCCCATCAAGGGCGTCCGGAAGCTCACGGCCGCCGCCATGGTGCAGAGTGCTTTCACTGCACCGCACGCCACGGAATTCCTGACCATCGACGTCACTCCCGCCATGGAGCTGCTGGCCAGGCTCCGGGACGGCAGGGAATTCGCGGGATACAAGCTGACCCCGCTGACCCTGGCGGCGAAGGCACTGCTGATTGCGCTCCGGCGCAATCCGTCGCTCAACTCTCACTGGGATGAGGAAAACCAGGAGATCGTCACTTTCAACTACGTCAACCTCGGCATAGCGGCCGCCACGCCGAGGGGCCTCACGGTGCCCAACATCAAGGACGCGGACTCACTCTCCCTGGCCCGGCTGGCAGAAGCACTGACAGCGCTCGCAGAAACCGCCCGGGCCGGCAAGACCTCGCCGGCGGACCTGTCCGGAGGCACCATCTCCATCACCAATATCGGCGTCTTCGGTATAGACGCCGGCACCCCCATCCTGAACCCGGGGGAAGCGGCGATCCTGGCACTCGGAGCCGTGCGGAAGATGCCCTGGGAGCATCGCGGGGAAGTTGCACTGCGCCAGGTGATGACCCTGAGCCTGTCCTTTGACCACCGGCTGGTGGATGGTGAGCAGGGTTCGCGTTTCCTCGCCGATGTGGGTGCCATCCTGGCCGACCCCGGCATGGTCCTCACGATGGTCTAGGTCACGGACGGCCCTGGCCCGCTTGAGCGTTGCTGCCCGGCACCGCTTATGCGGTCCGGGGCCGTTCGTGGGACGTGGCGTCCACCAGCAGCGCAGCCAGCGCCATGCTCTCGAGCAGCGGACGGGCGGTTCCGGCGGCCACCTTCCGGCCGTGGCTGCGGACCGAGTGCGGGGTGGAGTTGATCAGGCCAAATGTGGCATGGGCCCTCATCCGGAGCTCTGAACCGTCCGTCGCGGGATGGAGCCTGGCGAGGACGTCCACCCAGACCTCCACGTAGCTGCGCTGGAGGATCCGCACCGCCTCCTGGTCCTGTTCGGACAGGCTGCTGAAGTCCCTGTCCTGGACGCGGATGACGTCCGGCTTGCCGAGGGCAAAATCCACCTGGAACTCCACCAGTCCCCGCAGGGCGGCCAGGGGATCGGCATTGTCCGCCACCACCCGGCGCCCGCCGTCGAGCAGTTCCTGGCTGACAGTGACCAGCAGGTCGGCCAGCACCGCCTGCTTGCCCGGAAAGTGGCGGTACACGGCCGGGCCACTGACGCCGGCGGCAGCACCGAGGTCCTCCAGGGACACCCGGTTGAAGCCGTGCAGGGCAAAGAGTGACGCGGCAGCGGACAGCAGCGCCTGGCGGCGGTTCTCCTTCGCCCTGCTCCGCTGCGTTGTACTGCTCCGCTGCGTTGTACTGCCGCGCTGGGTGGTGGCGCTGCGCTGCTGGGTGTTGCCGGGCAGCGCAGTATTGCCGCGCTGGGTTGTACTGCTGCGCTCGCCGGCCGGCGCCGCGTCGGTGCTTCGCACGATTCCTCCTCGGACCCGGAGAGTCTAGCAAGGCAGTCCCTGTGTTGGACATCACAGTTAATCGAGACTAACCTGAATTTCAGTTACTCAGTACTAACCGAGTTGGCTTTTCGCCGGCCGGTCCAAAGATGAACAGGATGCGTCAATGGAGACCCTTGCCACCCGGCTCGATCCTTCCGGCGGGGCCTTCGCGGCAAACCGCGAAGCACAGCTGGAGCTGGCGGAGGACCTGCGGAAAAGGCTGGCGGACGCTGCGCTGGGCGGGCCGGAGAAGTCCCGGCAGCGCCACGTGGCCCGGGGGAAGCTGCTGCCGCGCGAGCGGATCGACCAGCTGCTGGATGAGGGCAGCCCGTTCCTTGAGATTGCCCCGCTGGCCGCCAACGGAATGTACAACGACGAGGCCCCCGGCGCCGGCGTCATCGCCGGCATCGGGCTGGTCCACGGCCGCCACGTGCTGGTGATTTCGAACGACGCAACGGTCAAGGGCGGAACGTACTATCCGCTGACCGTCAAGAAGCACCTGAGGGCCCAGGAGATCGCCCTCGAAAACCGGCTGCCCTGTATCTACCTGGTGGATTCCGGCGGAGCGTTCCTGCCGAAGCAGGACGAGGTCTTTCCGGACAAGGAGCACTTCGGCCGCATCTTCTACAACCAGGCGAGGCTGTCCGCGGCCAAGGTTCCCCAGATCGCCTCGGTCATGGGCTCCTGCACCGCCGGCGGCGCCTACGTGCCGGCCATGAGCGATGAAACGGTCATCGTCCGGAACCAGGGCACCATCTTCCTTGGCGGGCCGCCGCTCGTGAAGGCCGCGATCGGCGAGATCGTCACTCCGGAGGAGCTTGGCGGCGGCGAGGTCCACTCAAGGATCTCGGGCGTGACTGACCACCTGGCCGAAAACGACGAACACGCGCTGCAGATCATCCGGGACATCGTGTCCACCCTCCCGCCGCCGGCCCCGCCCGCCTGGGAGGTGGAGGCCGCCGTCGAACCATCAGCAGACCCTGACGGGCTGTACGGTGCCGTGCCCACGGACGTCAACGCCCCGTACGACGTCCACGAGGTGATCGCCCGGCTGGTGGACGGCAGCCGGTTCCATGAATTCAAGAGGGAATACGGCACCACCCTGGTGACCGGCTTCGCCCGGCTGCACGGGCACCCGGTGGGCATCGTGGCCAACAACGGCGTGCTCTTCAGCGAATCGTCCCTCAAGGGCGCACACTTCATCGAGCTCTGCGACCAGCGCGGCATCCCGCTCGTTTTCCTGCAGAACATCTCCGGCTTCATGGTGGGCAAGGACTCTGAAGAGGGCGGCATCGCCAAGAACGGGGCCAAGATGGTGACGGCCGTGGCTACTGCCCGGGTGCCTAAACTGACGGTGGTCATCGGCGGTTCCTTCGGCGCCGGCAACTACTCCATGTGCGGCCGCGCCTATTCGCCGCGGTTCCTGTGGATGTGGCCGGCAGCCCGGATCTCGGTGATGGGCGGCAACCAGGCCTCAAGCGTGCTGGCCACCGTAAAGCGTGACCAGTACGAGGCTGCGGGCCAGGAGTGGTCCGCCGAGGACGAGGAGGCCTTCAAGGCGCCCATCCGCCAGCAGTACGAGGACCAGGGCAGCCCGTATTACTCCACCGCCCGCCTCTGGGACGACGGCGTGATTGATCCAGCCGACACCCGCACCGTGCTGGGCCTGGCATTGGACGTCGTGTCCCGCACGCCGCTGCCGGAAACCTCCTTCGGCCTCTTCAGGATGTGAGCCAGCATATGACCACCCCTTCCTTCACCGGCACCGCCACGGCAAGCAGGCCCATGTTCAGCACTGTCCTGGTGGCCAACCGTGGCGAGATCGCCTGCCGCGTGATCCGCACCCTCCGGGCCATGGGCATCCGGTCAGTTGCCGTTTACAGCGATGCCGACGCCGGCGCGCGCCATGTACGCGAGGCTGACACGGCCGTTCGGATCGGCCCCGCCGCGGCCACGGAGAGCTACCTGAAGATCGAGGCCATCATCGATGCGTGCCGCAAGGCCGGGGCGGAAGCCGTGCATCCGGGCTACGGCTTCCTGAGTGAGAACGCCGACTTCGCCCGCGCCCTGGACCGGGCCGGCATCACCTTCATCGGCCCCGGCATTGATGCGCTGAGAATGATGGGGGACAAGATCCGCTCCAAGAACCACGTGGCCGGTTACGGCGTCCCCGTGGTTCCCGGAGTAGCGGAGCCCGGCATGACGGATGAGCAGCTGGTGCAGGCGGCCGGCGGCGTCGGGTTTCCGCTGCTGATCAAGCCTTCCGCAGGCGGGGGCGGCAAGGGCATGCACGTGGTGGAACGCCCGGCAGACCTCCCCGCGACGCTGGCCACCGCCCGGCGGGTGGCTGCCGGCGCCTTCGGCGACGACACCCTTTTCCTGGAACGGCTGGTATCCACCCCGCGGCACATCGAGGTGCAGGTGCTCGCGGACAACCACGGCAACGTCATCCACCTGGGCGAGCGCGAATGCTCGCTGCAGCGGCGCCACCAAAAGGTCATCGAGGAGGCGCCGTCGCCCTTGCTCGAAGCGCACCCGGACGGCGCCGCCCTTCGCGCCCGCATCGGCGAGGCAGCCTGCAATGCAGCCCGCAGCGTTAACTACAGCGGTGCCGGGACCGTCGAATTCCTCGTCTCGGACGACGCGCCGGACCAGTTCTACTTCATGGAGATGAACACCAGGCTGCAGGTGGAGCATCCCGTCACCGAAATGGTCACCGGCATCGACCTCGTCGAATGGCAGGTGCGGATCGCCGCCGGCAGGGAACTCACCATCCGGCAGGCCGACGTCGAACTTAACGGGCACGCGGTGGAAG
The DNA here is from genome assembly GCF_034258515.1 of Pseudarthrobacter oxydans. Classification (NCBI taxonomy): domain Bacteria; kingdom Bacillati; phylum Actinomycetota; class Actinomycetes; order Micrococcales; family Micrococcaceae; genus Pseudarthrobacter; species Pseudarthrobacter oxydans. Next base: position 1,579,561 of record NZ_CP139438.1, read on the forward strand.
CACGGGTCTACGCGGAGGTTCCCGAGAAAAACTTCCTGCCCTCCACCGGGACAGTGCTCCTCCTGGATGAACTGCCCGGGCAGGCGGCCGGCAGGGTGCGGGTGGATTCGTCCCTGGCGGAAGGACTGGAGGTATCGTCCAGCTACGACCCCATGATCTCCAAGGTGATCGCGTGGGGGGAGGACCGTTCAGCTGCCCTGGACACCCTGGACGCGGCGCTCGCGGGCTATACGGCGCTTGGGCTGGACACCAACGTCGAATACCTGAGGCTGCTGATCAACGATGCCGATGTCCGCGCGGGACACCTGGACACGGGGCTGATTGAACGCAAACTGCCGTACCTCGCCTTCCGCCGCGTTGGCGAGGCCGAACTGGTGGCGGCGGCGCTCTTCACCATCCAGGCGGAGGAACAGGACAGCACACCCCTGCCGCCGGGCCCCTGGCAGGCCCGCAACGGATGGCGCCTTGGCACACCGGCGCCGCGCCGCGTCAGCCTGGGAACGTCCGACGGCGGCGTGGCCACCGTGCGTATCAGCGGCAGGAACGCGGCCGGCCCGGTCGGGGACGGGGCTGTCCCCGAAGGCACTGCCCTGGTGGCCGTGGACGGCGGGCCGCCCCGTCCGGCACGGCTGGAAATGATTTCCCGCCGACGCGTTGCGCTGACGTTCAACGGGCGCACCACCACGTACGCCGTGGTGCCGGGACCTTCAGCGCTCTTCCTTGGCAGCGAGGGCTGGTCCTGCCGGCTGGAAGTCCTGACGCGTGAGTCGCGGCTGGAGCGGGTACTTGCAGCGATTCAGCGGGAGGAGGGTGCTGCCGACCCTGCGGTGCGCTCACCCATGCCGGGAACCGTGGTGTCCGTTCCGGTCACCGACGCTGCGGACGTCACGGCCGGGCAGGTGCTGGTCTCGGTGGAGGCGATGAAGATGGAGCACCAGCTGCTGGCTCCGCTCGACGGGACAGTGCACCTCAGCGTCCGGCCCGGGGACCTGGTGAAGGCGGACCAGGTCCTGGCGACCGTCCACCCCCGCACCGCAGATACAGACACAGATACAGCCTTACTTAATGGCGAAGGAGCCTAGACATGGCAGGTTTTGAACTCAGCGAGGAATACCAGGACCTCAGCGACACCGTCCGGGACTTCGCGGACACCGTGGTGGCACCCGTTTCCGCGAAGCACGACGAGGAGCACAGCTTCCCCTACGAGGTGGTGAAGCAGATGGGCGAGATGGGGCTGTTCGGCCTGCCTTTCCCTGAGGAGTTCGGCGGAATGGGCGGCGACTACTTCGCCCTTGCCCTGGCCCTGGAACAGTTGGGCCGGGTTGACCAGTCCGTGGCAATCACCCTCGAAGCGGGGGTGTCGCTGGGCGCCATGCCCATCTACCGTTTCGGGACGGACGCGCAGAAGCAGGAGTGGCTGCCCGTGCTGGCATCCGGCCAGGCGCTGGCGGGCTTCGGCCTGACTGAGCCGGAGGCAGGATCGGACGCGGGAGGCACCAAGACCCACGCCCGGCGCGAGGCTGACGGCGGCAGGACAGAGTGGGTGATCAACGGCAACAAGGAGTTCATCACCAACTCCGGAACGGAGATCACGCGCCTGGTCACCGTCACCGCCGTCACCGGCCGGAAGGAACGGGGAGACGGCTCAGTGCAGAAGGAAATTTCCACCATCCTGGTGCCCACCGATACCCCTGGCTTCAAGGCGGAGAAGCCCTACAACAAAGTGGGCTGGAACGCCTCGGACACCCATCCGCTGACCCTGAAGGATGTCCGGGTCCCGGAGGCCAACCTGCTGGGAGTGGAAGGGCGCGGCTACGCCAATTTCCTCTCCATCCTGGATGAGGGCCGCATAGCCATCGCGGCACTCGCCACCGGCGCAGCCCAGGGCTGCGTGGACTTGTCGGTCAAGTACGCCCGGGAGCGGAGCGCCTTCGGGCAAAACATCGGCAAGTACCAGGCCATTTCGTTCAAGATCGCGCGCATGGAGGCCCGCGCCCACACCGCCCGCCTTGCCTACTACGACGCGGCGTTCCGCATGCTTGCCGGCAAGCCGTTCAAGACCCAGGCCGCCATCGCTAAGATGGTCGCAGGCGAGGCAGCCATGGACAACGCGCGGGATGCCACCCAGGTATTCGGCGGCTATGGCTTCATCAACGAGTTCACCGTGGCAAGGCACTACCGCGACTCCAAGATCCTTGAAGTGGGGGAGGGCACCACGGAGGTCCAGCTGATGCTGATCGCCCGCGAACTGGGACTGTAGCCGGCCTGAGAGGATCACTGATGATTGACAAGGTTGTTGCCAGCGCTGACGAAGCCGTCGCGGACATACCGGACGGAGCGTCCCTGGCCGTGGGTGGATTCGGCCTCTGCGGTATCCCGGTGACCCTCATCGATGCGCTGCACCGGGCAGGAAGGGCGGACCTCGAAACCGTCAGCAACAACTGCGGCGTGGACGACTGGGGCCTGGGCATCCTGCTCCGGGACGGCCGGATCCGCCGCACCATCAGCTCCTATGTGGGCGAAAACAAGGAGTTTGCCCGCCAGTACCTGGCCGGCGAACTGGAGGTGGTGCTCACCCCGCAGGGCACCCTGGCCGAGAAGCTCCGCGCCGGCGGCGCCGGCATCCCGGCGTTCTACACGAAGGCGGGAGTTGGCACGCAGGTGTCCGACGGCGGCCTGCCGCAGAAGTACGACGCCCACGGCGGCATCGCGGTTGCTTCCGCGCCGAAGGAGGTGCGGTCCTTCGGCGGAGTGGACTACGTCCTTGAGGAGTCGCTGACGCCGGACTTCGGGCTGGTCCACGCCTGGAAGGGTGACCGCCACGGAAACCTGGTGTTCCATGCCACCGCAATGAACTTCAACCCGCTCTGCGCCATGGCCGGCAGGATCACCATCGCCGAGGTGGAGGAACTGGTGGAGCCCGGGGAACTGGACCCGGAACACATCCACACTCCGGGAATCTTCGTCCAGCGGGTGGTGCTGGCCGCCAACGCGGAGAAGCGCATCGAAAAACGGACCGTTGCCCTTCCCCGGCCAGGCACTGGAGCGCCCGGAACCGGAACCGGCACCAACCAGCAGGCAGGAGCATAGCCATGGATCCCAACAGCCCCTACGCTCCACGGCCCGAAGGCGTGCGCCCCGAATACCGCCGGGCGGCAGCCCAGCAGCACGAGGTCCAGGCAGACGGGACTGCCGCCAAAGGCTGGACCCGCAACGAACTCGCCGCCCGCGTGGCGAAGGAGCTCAGCAACGGCCAGTACGTCAACCTGGGCATCGGCATGCCAACCCTGATCCCCAACTACATTCCCGACGGCGTGGAAGTGGTGCTCCACTCCGAAAACGGGATCCTCGGCGTCGGCCCTTATCCCGCGGAGGATGCCGTTGACCCGGACCTCATCAACGCCGGCAAGGAAACTGTCACGGTCAACAAGGGCGCCGCTTTCTTCGACTCGGCTTCTTCCTTCGGAATGATCCGCGGGGGCCATGTGGACGTGGCTGTCCTGGGCGCCATGGAAGTTGCGGCCAACGGTGACCTGGCCAACTGGATGATCCCGGGCAAGATGGTCAAGGGCATGGGCGGCGCCATGGACCTGGTGTTCGGCGCCAAGAAGGTCATCGTGATGATGGAGCACGTGGACCGCAACGGAAACCCGAAGATTGTCCAGCAGTGCTCCCTGCCCCTGACCGGCAAGGGCTGCGTGGACCGGATCATTACGGACCTGGCGGTCATCGACGTTGTTGCGGACGGGTCCGGGTCCAGGCTGGTGCTGCGCGAACTGGCACCCAACGTCTCGGTGGAGGACGTGGCCGCCGCAACCGGGGCAGACCTGTTCGAAGAAGACCGGGAACTGACCGTATGAGCGGCGGTGACGGCGCCGCGGCGGGGCCAACCGGCGGCGAGCCGCAGGTGATTGAGCAGCGCGGGCTGTACTTCGAGGAGCTGCAGGAGGGCGTCACCTACGCCCACCGTCCCGGCCGCACCGTGACGGAGGCCGACAATGTCCTGTTCACCACGCTGACGATGAACACGCAGGCGCTGCACCTGGATGCCGCCTGGAGCGCCGGCCAGCCGTTCGGCCAGCGGCTGGTGAACTCGATGTTCACCCTGGCCACCATGGTGGGGCAGTCCGTCTCGCAGCTGACCCAGGGCACCATCATCGCCCAGCTGGGCCTGGCCGATGTCTCGTTCCCGCATCCGCTCTTCCATGGCGACACCCTCTACACCGAGACGGTGATCAGCGGAAAACGGCTCTCGGGTTCCCGGCCGGGGCAGGGGATCGTCACCATGGAGCACACCGGCCGGAACCAGGACGGGACGGTGGTGGCGCTGGCCACCCGAAGCTGCCTGATGTGGACCCGCGAGGCCCATGCCAAGCAGGAGGACCACGGACAGGAGACAATGCAGTCATGACCTTTGTGATGGGCCCCGCCCTGCTCTTCTGCCCTGCCGACCGGCCGGAGCGCTACCAGAAGGCGGCCCGCAGGGCCGACGCCGTCATCCTGGACCTTGAGGATGCGGTGGCGCCCGCCGATAAGCAGCGCGCCCGCGGTGCCATCCTGGCCCAGCTGGGAACCACCGGCGTGGAGCCGGAACTGGAACCCAGCTGCACTATCGTGCGGGTGAATCCGGTGGGCACCGAGGACTTCGAGAAGGACCTTCACTGCCTCGCCCACACCCCTTACCGGACGGTCATGCTTGCCAAGGCGGAAACCGTCCAGCAGCTCGACGCCCTGGAGGGCTATAAGGTGATTGCGCTGTGTGAAACAGCGCTCGGAGTCCTTAACGCCCCCGCCATTGCCGCCGCCCCCAATGTGGTGGGCCTGATGTGGGGGGCAGAGGACCTGCTGGCATCGCTGGGCGGTACGTCCAGCAGGAAGGCCGACGGCGGCTACCGGGCGGTGGCGCTGCACGCCCGTTCCGCCGTGCTGCTGGCCGCGCGGGCCTGCGGCAAGGAGGCGGTGGATGCGGTTTACACGAACATCCCGGACCTTGCCGGGCTGGAGGAGGAGGCGGCCGACGCCGTGGCCTCCGGCTTCAGCTCCAAAGCGTGCATCCATCCGAGCCAGGCAGCCGTGGTCCGGGCCGCCTACGCGCCCTCCGACGCCGAAGTGGCGGCGGCTGAAGCCCTCCTGGAGGCTGCAGAGTCGGCAGGGTCAGGAGTGTTCCAGTACCAGGGAAAGATGATCGACGGGCCCATCCTGAAGCATGCCCAGGAAATCATCCGCCGGGCCCAGGGCATGGGCTAGCTGTTCCGCCTCATCCCGGCCGCCCGTGCGACCGCCGCAATGACAGCGGGGGGATCGGCTCGTACAGCACCGTCCGCACCCACCGGTTTCCGGTTTCCCGGAACTCCTTGCGGCTTGCGAACCGGTAGTGGTAGCTGCGCACGCGCACCCAACGCGGCGGGGCGCCGTCGAACGGGTCATGGCGGAGGAGCCGCAGCGTCTGCCGGTCCGCCTCCAGGAGCTTGCCTAGGAAGGCGTAGAACCACTCCTCATGGACGGTCCTTAGCGGCAGGAACCACATCAGCCAGTCCAGGCGCAGGTGGTAGGGCGCCCACTGCCGCGGGAGCCTGCCGGGATCGCCGGGCTTGCCCTTGAAGCCGTACTCCCGCCACTCGGAGGAGTCGTCCGGGTCCTCGTCGGAGGTGCCCTCCACCACTATTTCAATCCGCTGCTTGGTGACCGTGCCGAACGCGCCGTAGGTGTTGACCAGCTGCCACCGGTTGAAACTGGCATTCATCAGCTGCCGGCGCGAGAAAAGGTTGCGCAACGGCCAGTAACTGAGCACAACCAGCAGCAGCGTGGCAGCCAGCGTGATGGCCAGCCACCACAGCGGCGTCTCCCGGTCCACGCCCGGCGCTCCGTGCCAGTCCAACGGAATGGCCGGCAGGACGGCGTGGGCAACCGGATCACTCACGGCGGCGAAGGCCAGCACAATGGCAATCCAGTTAAGCCACGCGAAGTTGCCTGTGGCCACCAGCCAGAGCTGGGTGGCGATGACAATGCCTGCCGCGACGCTGGCAACAGGCTGCGGAGCAAACAGGAAGAACGGCACCACCAGCTGGGCGAAGTGGTTGCCCAGCACTTCCACCTTGTGCAGCGGCTTGGGCAGGAGATGCGCCTGCCGGCTGAGCGGACCCGGCATGGGCTGCGTCTCGTGGTGGTAGTAGAGGGCAGTCAGGTCACGCCATTCCCGGCCGCCGCGGATCTTGATCATCCCCGCGCCGAACTCCAGCCTGAACACCAGCCACACGATCAGGATCAGGATGGTGCGGGGAGGGTCCGTCTGGTCCGAGCCCAGGAAGGCCACCGTGAAGCCGGCCTCCAGGAGCAGCATCTCCCAACCGAACCCGTAAAAGGTCTGCCCTACGTTCACGATGGACATGTACAGCAGCCACAGGACTAGGAACGCTATCAGCGGAACCCACGGCGGGCCCTGCTGCGGGATGCCGGCCACGAGCAGAGCCGATACCAGCAGCCCTGCGGCGCACACCCAACGCAGCAGCCGGTCCGAGTACCGCCACCGGAACAGGGTAGGCCGGCGCAGGCGGCTGAAGCCGGAAAGGTATTCGGGGACGGGGAGAAGGCCGCGTTCACCCAGCAGCGCCGGGAACTGGTTCAGCGAGGAGAGGAACGCAACGAAATACAGTGCCGCCACGCCTCGCTGCAGCACCTGCCGGGCGAATTCGTATTCCGGCGCATCAAACCAGGAGAGCCAGTCCACGCAGTCCACGTTACGCCCGCTCCCAACAGTGCTGCCACTGGGGCCAAAGGGATGTTGAGGGGCCCCGCTTAAGGCGGCGGCTGTCCGGCAGCGCGGTGCGGGATACTTAAGCAATGCAGCCACGCAGAATCGTCCTCCTCGGATCCACCGGTTCCATCGGCACCCAGGCGATTGACGTCGTCGACGGCGCCCCGCACCTTTTCGAGGTGGTGGCCCTCAGCGCCGGGGGAGGCAACCTGGAGCTCCTCGCGCGCCAGGCGGTGCACACGGGTGCCTCTGTGCTTGGCATAGCCGCCGGGGACCCCGGTCAGCTGGCCTCCTTGGTGGCCGCAGCCGCAGCCGCTGCCGGCAAGCAGGGTTACCGGCCGGAAATCATTGCCGGACCGGACGCGTCCACCCGTATTGCGGGGGTCGAGGCTGACGTGGTCCTGAACGGGATCACCGGTTCCATTGGCCTGGCGCCCACCCTGGCGGCCCTCAAGTCCGGTGCCACGCTGGCGCTTGCCAACAAGGAGTCCCTGATTGTGGGCGGTTCGCTGGTGAAGGCCGCTGCCCGCGAAGGCCAGATCGTGCCGGTCGATTCCGAGCACTCGGCGATCGCCCAATGCTTGCGTTCCGGATCTGCGGCGGAAGTGGAAAAACTGATCCTCACCGCGTCCGGCGGTCCCTTCCGCGGCAGGAGCAGGGACGAACTGCACGGGGTAACTCCACAGGAGGCGCTGGCGCATCCCACGTGGGATATGGGTGTCATGGTCACCACCAATTCCGCTACCCTCGTCAACAAGGGCCTGGAAGTCATCGAGGCGCACCTGTTGTTCGATGTTCCCCTGGACCGGATCGATGTGGTGGTGCATCCGCAGTCCGTGGTGCACTCGATGGTGCAGTTCATCGACGGGTCCATCATTGCCCAGGCGTCCCCGCCCGACATGCGCCTCCCCATTGCCCTGGGACTGGGCTGGCCGGACCGGGTGCCCAACGCGGCCGCGGCCTGTGACTGGACGCGGGCCGCTTCGTGGACATTCGAGCCGCTGGATACGGAAGCCTTCCCCGCCGTCGGACTCGCCAAGGACGCCGCGAAGCAGGGCAGCACGTTCCCCGCCGTGTTCAACGCCGCCAACGAGGAAGCCGTGGCGGCCTTCCATGCCGGGCGCATCAGGTTTACCGACATCGTGGCCACCATCGAGTCCGTCCTCAGCGAACATTCAGGCTCCTCAGGGCTGACAGTGGAGTCCGTGCTGGATGCTGAGGACTGGGCACGCGCCCGCGCCCACGAACGTTTAGCAGTCAGCAGTCTCTAGGAAGCAGCAGCACGTCCATGACCCCCGTTCTCCTTTTTGTCCTCGGCGTCGTCTTTGTGGCGATCGGCATCGCTGCCTCCATCGCGCTCCATGAAGTGGGCCACCTGCTGCCTGCGAAGCTCTTCAAGGTCCGCGTCACCAAGTACATGATCGGCTTCGGCCCTACGCTCTGGTCGCGGCGGAAAGGCGAAACCGAGTACGGCGTCAAGGCCATCCCGCTGGGCGGCTACGTCTCCATGATTGGCATGTATCCGCCCAACAAGGAGGACGGTTCGGTCCGGCCCTCCAGCACGGGCATGTTCCAGACCCTGGCCACCGAAGCCCGGTCCGCGGCCCATGAGGAAGTGGGCCCCGGCGATGAGGGCCGGGTGTTCTACCGGCTTCCGGTCTGGAAGAAGATCATCGTGATGCTGGGCGGGCCGGCCATGAACATGGTGCTTGGCGTGCTCCTCACCGCCGTCCTGCTGATGGGCTTTGGCGTCGCCACGGCCACCACCACCATCTCCGACGTCTCCAAATGCCAGGTGGCGGCGGGGGAGACAGTGGATCCCGACTCTGCGGACTGCCGGCTCACCCCCGCCGCGGCGGCCGGCCTCAGGCCCAACGACAGGGTCATCGCCTTCGACGGCAAATCGGTGGCCAGCTGGGACCAGCTGACGGAATGGATCCGGGCTTCCGCGGGGCGCGAGGTAGCCATCACCGTGGAGCGGGACGGCACCCGGGTGTCCGCCACGGTGACTCCGGTGCTGTCGGCGCGCCCCGTCATCGGCACGGACGGACGCCAGGAAACGGACGACGCCGGCAACCTCCGTTACCAGGACGTCGGCTTCCTGGGCATCGGTTCCCGGACTGAACTGGTGGCCCAGCCGGCGTCGTCCGTTCTTCCGTTGGCGGGGGAGAACATCCGCCAGGTGGCGGGGGTGGTGTTCAACCTGCCCGCACGCGTCGTGGGCGTGGCGAAGGCTGCCTTCAGCGAGGAGCCCCGCGACCCCAACGGCCCCATCAGCGTGGTGGGCGTGGGACGGGTGGCCGGTGAAGTGGCCGCCATGGAAGAAATCCCGGTGCAGTCCCGGCTGGCCGCACTGATCGGGCTGCTCGCCGGCCTGAACTTCGCGCTGGCCGTGTTCAACCTGATACCGCTGCTGCCTTTGGACGGCGGACACGTAGCCGGCGCCCTGTACGAGGGTGCGCGGCGCCGCGTGGCCAAGCTGCTCGGCAAGCCGGACCCGGGAGCCTTCGACATCGCCAAGCTGCTGCCGGTGACCTACGTGGTGGCCGCCCTGCTCATCGGCATGAGCGCGCTCCTTATTTATGCCGACATTGTGAAGCCCGTGAACCTCTTCGGCTGACGCCTGCGGCTCCTTCGGGAGAGCAGGACCGGCGGCTGATTTCCGATTTTCAGCTAAATATGACTGATATTTAATAATCAGCCGCAGGTGGTTGATTCGGAGGAATCAGCTGCCTAAGGTTGGAACATGTTCGTTCTCACCATTGACCAGCGGGGGAGCACCTCGGACGTGGACCGCGTCCCGGACCTGATCGCCGCACTGCAGAGCCGCACCCCGGTTCCGTTTGAGCGCTCAGTGGGTGACGAACTCCAGGGTGTAGTGGAACAGGCTGCGGACGTGGTGGACGTCGCCCTGCATGCACTGCGCAGCGGGTACTGGTACGTGGGCATCGGCATAGGCACCGTGCACCTCGCTCCGGGTGCCAGCCCGCGGGAAGGGTCCGGAAGCGGCTTCGTGGCGGCGCGCAAGGCAGTGGAACTCGCTAAAAGCGCGGCCGGCCAGGTCCCGTTGTCAGTGGTGTCCGGCACCATGGTCCGTGGGAGGGACATTCGGTCCCCGCAACAGAATGATGCAGCACAGGAAGGCGTCATGGCCTGCTCCAACGCACAGGCAGTGCTTCGGCTGATCGGGCGCCTGGTGCAGCAGCGCACGGAGGCCCAGTGGCGGGTGGTGGACCACCTGCGCGCGCAGGGGGACGGCAGGCACGGCAGCCAGAAGCAGGTGGCCCGGGAACTGGGAATCACCGAGCAGTCGGTGAGCCGTGCCGTGCTGAGGTCCGGCTGGCAGGAAGAATGGGCGGCGAGGCCCGCAGCGGCAATGCTCCTTGACTATGCGCAGTCCCTGATTGCGGGCACCCGGACGGAAGGAAACCAGTGAACGCACTCTGGATCACGGTTGCGCTGCTCGTGGCAGGATTCGCCGGCTGGCCCGTGACCGCACTGGTGTTCCGGCTCGCCAAGACCATTGATGACAAGGCAGACGCAGCCAAGGCGGCCGAGGAAGCCGGAGGGACAGCCGACGATCCGTCCGCGGACGTCACCGTCGACCCTCCGCCTCCCGGCCGGGGCCAAAATGTGGACGATGAGCTGACCGCCGTGGCCAGCGCACCGCCGTCGGCCGGTCCTGGCTCCGGACCGGCGGCTCCCACCCAGCGGATCCTTCGGGGCGGCGCCATCATTGGAGTCCTGGAGCGGCTCGGAGTTTGCCTTGCCATCCTCACCGGCCAGCCGGTGGCCATCGCCTATATCGTGGCCATCAAGGGCCTGGGCAGGTTCGCGGAGTTGAAGGAAACCCCTGTGGCTGCTGAACGGTTCATCATCGGAACGCTGGCGTCCATGCTGTGGGCGGCCGGAACGGCCGCGGCCGTCAAGGTCATCTTCCTGGCGTGACAAAAGGGTCTGCCCGTCCGGTGGCAGGCGGCCCACCGGATGCGTCCGGAGGCCTGCAGGGCGATAGGGTAGCGGTATGACAGTTTTTGCCGTTGAGTACGTTTATGCCGCCGAATCCACTGACGAACGCAATGCCGTTCGGCCCGCGCACCGTGAATGGACCGCCGGCCTGGCCCAGGACGGCGCCATTCTGGCCAGCGGGCCGTACGGTGACGGTGCCGGGGCGCTGCTGATTTTCAAGGCAGCCGATGAAGCCGCCCTCAACTCGATCCTGAAACAGGATCCGTTCGCAGCAGCCGGAGTCATCGCCGGAACCCGCATCACCGAATGGTCGCCAATTACCGGCGTGCTGGCCGGCCTCGCCGCCTAAGCCGCCTCCACTTTTCGAACCTCTAGGAGTCCTCGTGACCTCGGTCAGCCTGGGAATGCCCTCAGCACCGCCACCCGTCCTTGCCCCCCGCCGCAAGACGCGGCAGATCAAAGTCGGTTCCGTGGGGGTCGGCTCGGACTCGCCCATCAGCGTGCAGTCCATGACCACCACGCCCACCACGGACATCAACGCCACCCTCCAGCAGATCGCGGAACTGACGGCGTCGGGCTGCGACATCGTGCGCGTTGCCTGCCCGTCCGCCGACGACGCCGAGGCCCTGCCCATCATCGCCCGGAAGTCCCAGATTCCCGTCATCGCGGACATCCACTTCCAGCCCAAGTACGTCTTCGCGGCGATCGAGGCAGGCTGCGCGGCGGTGCGGGTCAACCCCGGCAACATCCGCAAGTTCGATGACCAGGTCAAGGAGATCGCAGCGGCGGCCCGCGATCACGGGACGTCCATCCGCATCGGCGTGAACGCCGGCTCCCTGGAGCCCGGAATCCTGAAGAAGTATGGAAAGGCCACCCCGGAGGCGCTCGTGGAGTCTGCCGTCTGGGAAGCATCCCTCTTCGAGGAGCACGGTTTCCACGACTTCAAGATTTCCGTGAAGCACAACGACCCCGTCATTATGGTGGCCGCGTACGAGATGCTGGCGGAAAAGGGCGACTGGCCGCTGCACCTCGGCGTCACCGAGGCAGGCCCGGCATTCCAAGGAACCATCAAGTCGGCCACGGCCTTCGGGGCGCTTCTGTCCCGGGGCATCGGCGACACCATCCGGGTTTCCCTCTCCGCTCCGCCGGTGGAGGAAATCAAAGTGGGAAACCAGATCCTCCAGTCCCTCAACCTGCGTCCGCGCAAGCTGGAAATCGTCTCCTGCCCCTCCTGCGGCCGCGCCCAGGTGGACGTCTACACGCTGGCCGAGCAGGTTACGGCCGGGCTTGAAGGAATGGAGATTCCACTGCGCGTGGCGGTCATGGGCTGCGTGGTCAACGGCCCGGGCGAAGCCCGCGAAGCAGATCTTGGCGTTGCCTCGGGCAACGGCAAGGGCCAGATCTTTGTGAAGGGCGAGGTCATCAAGACTGTCCCTGAGAGCCAGATTGTTGAGACACTGATCGAAGAGGCCATGCGTATCGCGGAAGAGATGGGGGAGGCCGATGGCGAAGATGCTGTCAAGGGTAGCCCCGTGGTTAGCGTCTCGTAAGGACGTCCCCGCCCCGCCGGGGATTTCCGTCCGTACCCTGGACCGGGAGGACACTGCAGCGCTGAGGCTACTGGCGCAGCGTGATCCGGTCACGAACGTGTTCATCCTGGCGCACTTGCGTGCCGCCGGTTCCGCCGCAGCCACCAGCGGCGGAGCCGGGGTCCTCGGCGTGTTCGACGACGGCGTCCTGGCGGGTGCCTGCTGGGCAGGGGCCAACCTGGTTCCCGTGCAGCTGGACCCGGACCTGGCCGGAGTGGTGGCTGCGGCGGCCAGCGCATCCGGACGCCGCTACGCCTCCGCCTTCGGCCCCGCCAGTTCCGTACTGGCCCTTCACGCAGAATTGGTGGAGTTGGGGCACCGGGCCCACGAGGTGCGCCCTGACCAGCCTTTGATGACCATCGGCGGGCCCCCGTCCGTTGAGCCGAACCCGGGGCTGGGGCTGGGAAACCTTGCGGATTTCGACCGCATCCTGCCGGCGTGCGCCGCGATGTTCGAGGAAGAAGTGGGATATTCCCCTTTCCTGGGCGGCAGGGAGTTCTACAGCCGCCGGGTGGAAAGCCTGATTCGGCAAGGGCACTCCCTCGTGCACCTGAACGACGCCGGCGAAGTGGTGTTCAAGGCCGAACTCGGGGCCGTCACCTCCGACGTAACGCAGATCCAGGGCGTCTGGATGAACCCCCTCTACCGCGGCCAGGGGCTGAGCCCCGGGTATATGGCGGCAGTGGTGGAGCAGGCACAAAGGGTGGCGCCCACCACAAGCCTTTACGTCAACGGCTTCAACACCCGCGCACGGGCCACCTACGAGCGGGTCGGTTTCCAGCAGGTGGGGACCTTCGCCACCGTTCTCTTCTAGGACTGCGTCCCCTTCCTGCCGTCCAGGTCTCCCGTCAGGTAGCGCTGGACATTGGGTGCGACCAGCCGGACCACGTCCTCGGGTGCCGCGGACGCCAGCGGCTCCAGCCGGACCACGTAGCGGACCATCATCAATCCCACCATCTGCGTCGCCACCAGGCCGCCGCGAAGCGCCACGTCCTCCTTCGGCCCGGGCACGCCCGCCATGATGCGGCTGATGATGGCCCGGGTGGCGGTCTCCCGGAGGAGCGCGGTCTTCGCCTTCGATCCAATGGTCCCGCGCAAGAATGCCACCAGTCCTGGCTGGGCAGGGCTCTCCCACAGGCGCAGCACTGCGCGGACGATGAGTTCGGCCCGCTCGCCGGGGGGAGAATCCTCCACGCCGGCCAACACCTCCCCGGGATCCGCCGGAAGCTCCACGCTGAGGGCGAAGAGCTCGTCTTTCCCGTTGAAGAAATGGTGGATCATGGCCGGATCCACCCCGGCCGACCGCGCCACCTGCCGCAGGCTGGTCCCCTCAAAGCCGTGCTCGGCGAAAAGCCGCCGGGCCGCCTCGAGGATGTGGCCCCGCGATGCGTTTGTCCCGCCCCGGCGTCCCCGCCGCACAGCCGGGGGCTGTCCGCCCGGTGCGCTCACGGGCTCTGCCTGCGCAGGGTGAGGGAGGCCAGCACCAGGACTCCCACAACAATCGCCGCCATGATCCCGGCGTCCTGCCATAGCTGTTCCGTGGCTTCCGTGTTGGCAGCGATCTCCTGCAGGGCGTCCACGGAGAATGTCAGGGGAAGGACGTTGGAGATTGCTTCAAGGACATCGTTCATGCGGTCCCGGGCCACGAACAGTCCGCACAGCAGGATCTGCGGCACCACCACCACAGGCATGAACTGCACCGCCTGGAACTCGGTCCTGGCGAAAGCTGAACACAGCAGTCCCAGGGCCACGCCCAGGACCGCGTTGATCACGGCGATCAGGACCACGAAGCCGGGCGGCCCCTGGATATCAAGATCAAAGATCCAGTAGGCAACGGCGGTGGCCACCAGCGACTGCAGGGCGGCCATGATCGAAAACGCCAGGCCGTACCCAAAGAGGAGGTCGGCTTTGTGCACGGGGGTGGTGAGCAGCCGTTCCAGGGTTCCGGAGGTGCGCTCGCGCAGCATGGTGATGGACGTGACCAGGAACATCACCACGAAGGGGAAGATGGCCAGCATCATCAGGCCTACCCGGTCGAAGGTCCGGGGGGCTCCCGGAGGCAGCGTCTCGTTCTCGTACAGGAAGTAGACCGCAGTGAGCAGCAGCGCGGGCACCACCAGGATCATGGCGATGCTCCGGTGGTCGTGGCGGAGCTGGTCCAGCACCCGGTGCGTCGTGGCGAGCATCATTCGGACGTCCATCACCGCACGCTCCTGGTCCGTGCTTTGGGTTCCCCGGTGCCGGCAGCCGCTGCCCCGGGCGTCTCCGGCGCCGTCGTCGCAGTCGCCGTCGTCTCCTGGATGATGTGGAGGAACGCCTTCTCAAGGTCGCTGCTGTGTCCGCGCCGGCTGAGTTCCCCGGGCGTCAGCCGGGCGAGCAGCCTGCCCCCACGGAGGAGCAGCAAGTCGTCACACCGGCTGGCTTCCTCCATCACGTGGCTGGACACGAGGAGGGTCGTTCCAGCCTCTGCCATGGCCTGGAACCGGCTCCAGAGGTCCGCCCGCAGTACCGGGTCCAGTCCTACGGTCGGTTCGTCCAGCACCAGGAGCGGGGGATGCGCCACCAGTGCGCAGGCGAGGGAGGCGCGGCTGAGTTCGCCGCCGGACAGGTCCGCCGTCTTCTGCCGGGCCTGCCGTTCAAGCCCGACGGCGGCAATCGCCTCCGCCGCCTCAAGCTTCGTTTTCCGGTGCATGGCTCCGAAGTAGCGGACATTCGCTTCCACAGTCAGGTCCGGGTACAGACTCGGCGACTGAGTCACATAGCCCACCCGGTGGCGCAGGGCAGCGCTGCCGGCGGGCAGGCCCAGGACCTGCACCGTTCCGGACGCAAGCCGCTGGACTCCGACGATGGCCCTCATGAGGGTCGTCTTTCCGCTGCCGGAGGGTCCCAGCAGTCCGGTGATCCTGCCGGCCGGGATGGTGAAGTCCAGCCCGCGAAGCACAGGGACCTTGCCTCGCGTGACATTCAGGCCGGCGGCGACAATGGCGTCTCCGCCCGTCCGGCCCTGAACTTCCGGTGTCGCTGCCGCATGGGACATGATCGCCCTCCGTTGCCAGGAGCAGGGCTGCCGGCGCCTGGTTGGCGCCGTAATTCATCACCTGATGAATTAAAGCTAGGGCGCCGGAAAGGCCCGGTCAACAGCAAGAAATGAGAAACACTTGTCAATGTGCCTCCCATCACATAGGTTCGATCTAGCTGCGCTGGAGTGGCGTGGGCGGTCTCACCAGTCCTCACCAGTACTTAGGCGATAACGGCGTCGAGCCACGCCCGGATGCGATGACCAGCCTCATGGGGGGCCAGGGGCTTTGCATCTCCGGGCGTGGCTCAACTGCGTTCCGGGAAAGTGCCGGGCGGCTGTACCGCTGCCGGGCGGCCGGTGCCCGCACCGGCTGCGCTGCGTACCCGCCAGCGGGGAGTGGCCGTGCCAGCCGGTAGATTAGTACCAGACGAAATCCCGGCCCTGCTCTCCAGCACTCCCCAGAAACGGATACCCACCCGTGGTTACAAGACTGTCCCAGCTATTCCTGCGCACCCTCCGCGAAGATCCCGTCGACGCCGAGGTGGCCAGCCACCGGCTCCTGGTCCGCGCAGGTTACATCCGCCGTGCCGCCCCCGGCATCTACACCTGGCTGCCGCTGGGACTGAGCGTCCTGCGCAAGGTGGAAGCCGTCATCCGCGAGGAGATGGCCAGGATCGGGGCGCAGGAAGTCCACTTTCCGGCCCTCCTGCCCCGTGAGCCCTACGAGGCCACCAACCGCTGGACCGAATACGGCGAGGGCCTGTTCCGGCTCCAGGACCGCAAGGGCGCCGATTACCTGCTGGCCCCCACGCACGAGGAAATGTTCACGCTGCTGGTCAAGGACCTGTACTCCTCCTACAAGGACCTGCCGCTGAGCCTCTACCAGATCCAGAACAAGTACCGCGACGAGGCGCGTCCCCGTGCGGGCCTCCTGCGCGGCCGCGAGTTCATCATGAAGGACTCCTACTCCTTCGACGTGGATGACGCCGGCCTGGACGCAAGCTACGCCGCCCACCGCGGCGCCTACCTGCGCATCTTCGAGCGCCTCGGGCTGGAGGTCATCCCGGTTACCGCGACGGCCGGTGCCATGGGCGGCTCCAAGAGCGAAGAGTTCCTGCACCCCACCGACATCGGCGAGGACACCTTCGTGCGGTCCGCCGGCGGCTACGCAGCCAACGTTGAAGCCGTGACCACCGTGGCTCCGGCGGAAATCGACTTCACCGATGCTCCTGCCGCCGAGGTGCTCGACACCCCGGACACCCCCACCATCGACACCCTGGTGGCAGCCTCCAATACACTCGCCCCGCGCAGCGAGGCCGACGGCGGTGCCTGGACCGCCGCCGACACGCTGAAGAACGTCGTGCTCGCCGTTACCCTGCCCACCGGGGAGCGCCAGCTGGTGGTCATCGGGGTGCCGGGCGACCGCGCCGTGGACCTGAAGCGCGTCGAAGCGAACATCGGATCCTTCCTGCCCATCGGCGGGGAGATCGGCCTGGAAGCGGCCAACGACGACGACCTCAAGAAACAGCCGCTCATCGTCAAGGGCTACCTCGGCCCCGGCCTGTCCCTGGAGGAGCCCCTGCTGGGAGCCGAAAGTGCAACGAAGCTTCTGTACCTGGTGGACCCCCGCGTGGTCCGCGGCACTTCCTGGATCACGGGCGCCAATGAGGCCGGCAGGCACGTTTACGGCCTGGTGGCCGGACGCGACTTCACCTGGGACGGCGTCATCGAGTGCACCGAAGTGCGCGAAGGTGATCCCGCCCCGGACGGCTCCGGTCCGCTGGAGACCGCCCGCGGCATCGAGATGGGGCACATCTTCCAGCTCGGCCGCAAGTACGCGGAAGCGCTGGAGCTGAAGGTCCTGGACCAGAACGGCAAGCAGGTCACCGTGACCATGGGCTCGTATGGCGTCGGCGTCACCCGGGCCGTTGCAGCGCTGGCCGAGGCCAACCACGACGCACGGGGGCTCGTCTGGCCGCGTGCTGTTGCCCCTGCCGATGTCCATGTGGTCGCCGTGGGCAAGGGCGAGGAGATCTTCGCCACCGCCGAGCGGCTGGCGGCCGACCTTGAGGCAGCAGGCCTGGATGTCCTGCTCGACGACCGGCCGAAGGTTTCGCCCGGGGTCAAGTTCGGCGATGCCGAACTGTTGGGCGTTCCCACCATCCTGGCCGTTGGCCGCGGCCTGGTGGATGGTGTGGTCGAGATCAAGGACCGCCGCAGCGGTGACGCCGAAAACGTGGCAGTGGACAAGGCGGTTGACTACGTAGTCAACGCTGTCCGCACCAGCTGACCCGGCAGTGGAGTTCGGACTCGAATCGCTCGGGCTGACAACACTCCTCTTAATCGTGCTTGCCGGTTTTGCCGCCGGCTGGGTGGATGCAGTGGTAGGCGGGGGCGGGCTGATCCAGCTCCCCGCCCTGCTGCTGGTCCCGGGGATCACCCCCGTCCAAGCGCTGGCGACGAACAAGATGGGGTCCATCTTCGGCACAGCCACCAGTGCTGCCACCTACTACAGGCGCGTAGGACCGGACCTTAGGACGGCGCTGCCGATGGCCGCGATCGCCCTGGCGGGCAGCTTTGGCGGCGCCGTGCTGGCAGCGACGCTGCCCGCCACTGTCTTCAAGCCCATCATCGTCACGGCGCTGGTCGCCGTCGCCCTTTTCACAGCACTGAAGCCGGACGTTGGCGGCATCACCGCCCTGCGGCATGATGGCCGCAAGCACTACGTGGTTGCCTGCCTGATCGGGGCCGTCATTGGTTTCTACGACGGCCTCATCGGTCCGGGGACAGGCTCCTTCCTGGTCATCGCGCTGGTCTCGGCGATGGGGTATGCCTTCCTGGAAGCCAGCGCCAAAGCCAAGATCGTCAACATGGCCACCAATGCGGGCGCACTGCTGTTCTTCCTGCCCCACGGCTCCCTCCTGTGGGGCCTGGGCCTGCTGCTGGGGGCAGCCAATATGGCGGGCGGATACCTCGGAGCCAGGACAGCAGTGAAACAGGGAAGCCGCTTTGTCCGGGTGGTCTTCCTGGTAGTGGTGTCGGCCCTCATCATCAAGCTCGGCTACGACGCCTGGCAGGAAAACTTCGCCTGATACCGCCCTGGAAAAGCAGGCTCGGAGGCCCGGCCGGCGGAGGCGTAGCATGCAGATATGTCACATGGCTATGACGAGTACGCCCGGGCCCTGGCGGCAGCGGCACGCCACGCCACGGCCTGGCTGGGAAGCCTTTCCGACAGGCCGGTGGGTCCGGCGGTGGGCGCCCACCGCCTCACAGCTGCCTTTGGCGGCCCGCTGCCGCGGAAGGGCATGCCCGCTGAAGACGTGGTGGACCTGCTGGCAAAGACGGCAGAGCCGGGGCTCATGGCAATGCCCTCCGCCCGGTTCTTCGGCTGGGTGATAGGCGGGACGTTACCTGCCGCCCTTGCCTCCGACTGGCTGGTGAGTGCCTGGGACCAGAACGCCTGCCTCCGCTACGCGGCCCCGGCGGTGGCAGCAATCGAGGAGGGCGCGGGCAGTTGGCTCCTGGAACTGCTGGGACTTCCTGGACAGTCCGACGTCGGGTTCGTCACCGGCGCGACGATGGCGAATTTCACCTGCATGGCGGCCGCACGGTGGCGGCTGCTTGCGGACGCTGGCTGGGACCTGGACAGTGACGGGCTGTTTGGCGCTCCGAGGATCCGCTGCCTGGTGGGGCGGGAACGGCATGACACCGTGGACCTTGGCCTGCGCTACCTGGGCCTGGGCAAGCCCGCGGTGGTGGACGCCGACAGCCAGGGGCGGTTGATTCCCGAAGCCCTGGACGCAGCACTGGCTGGAGGCTCAGGCCCCGCATTAGTCTGCCTCCAGGCAGGGAACGTCCATTCAGGCGCTTTTGACCCGTTCCCCGAAGCCATCCGCGTTGCCCGGAAACACGGAGCCTGGGTCCATGTGGATGGCGCCTTCGGCCTGTGGGCCGCCGCAGCCCCCGAACTGCGGCATCTGATCCGTGGCTATGAGAATGCGGACTCCTGGGGAACGGATGCCCACAAAACCCTCAACGTTCCCTACGACTGCGGCATCGCAATTGTCCGGGATGCTGCAGCCCTTCGCTCTGCCATGGGCCTGCACGCCAGCTACCTGGTGCATGACGCGGAAGGTCCCGGCGATCCCTTCGAAAAGGTCCCGGAGCTGTCACGGCGGGCGCGCGGCGTGACGGTGTGGGCAGCCCTGAAGAGCCTCGGCTCCGACGGCGTTGCAGCCCAGGTGGAGGGAATGGCCGCCGCGGCTTCGGAAATCGCCGCGGGGCTGGCCGGGCTGGACGGCGTGGAAGTGCTGAACGACGTCGGCTACACCCAGGTTTGCGTGGCGTTCGGCGACGACGCCACCACCCGGGCGGTGACGGCCCGCGTCATCAGGGACGGCAGGGTATGGATGTCCGGCTCACGGTGGCGGGACCGGGACATCCTCCGGGTGTCGGTCAGCAACTGGCGCACCGAAGGGGACGAGGCGGGCACTGCCGTGGATGCGATCCGTTCCGCACTGGCCGCCGTGCGCGGCAGCTGACCCGGGAACGTCCCCGGTCAGCTTGGACCCGGGGCCTGGCCGGGCTCCGGCAAGGCGTGGGCCGGTGGCAGTCCTTCCAGGGTGCGCCCGGCGAGGGTGCTGGCAACCCAGAGGGACCTCGCCAGGTCGCCGCGATAGCCAGGCTTTCCGGCGTACCCCAGCGCGTTGGCCACTTCCCTGGCCACGGCCCATTGCCGGGCCGCATCGGGGTCCAGGCCGGCTGCGGCACTGAAGTCCGCGCAGCGTTGACGCAGGCCGGCCTCGGGCTGGTTCAGCGGCAGGTCCGGCAGGCGGTTCCACAACAGCGGGGCCACGCCGAACTCCGGTTCACCGATCATGGGCTGGGGGTCAATGGCTGCGAAGCCGCCCGGCGTCGGTTTTCCGCCTGTTCCGCGCGTGCCCGGCCTGGCCAGGATGTTGAGGTAGTGCAGGTCAGTATGGACCAAGACGTCCCGCGCCGTGCGGCGGCCCACCGCCCCGCGCGTCTGGCAGACCTCCAGCGCCGCTTCCAGCAGCCAGCGCGGAAAAGGGCGTCCCAGCTGGTCCCAATCCGCAGGCAGGTCATCGCTCCACTGTTCGGCACGAGCGGCGATGTGCTCGAATTCCCGCCACTGCGGCCGGTCGTCCGGAACAATGCTCAACTGGCGGACCAGTCCACCCCACACCGCCGCGGCGTCAGCCATTGGCAGGTCGCTGAGCGGGCGCCCGGCGTCGAGCCTTTCGAGGAGCATGGAACACGTGCCTGCATCCGACGCCAACAGCGCGACGGCGCCCCGCCCGTTCCACAGTTCCAGCGCATGCCGCTCCGCCCGCGCTTCGTCGTGGGGGAAGGCGATCTTGAGGGCAGCGGGGGAGCCGTCCTCCCGGACCACCGGAATGACGATCGCACCATGGCCGTTCCAGGGCGCGACGCCGGGACCAAGGCCGGAGGCAAGGCGCCACCGGGCAAGCAGGCTTTCGGCGGTGCCGGGCAAGGAAGCCAGCCAGGCTCGGCCTTCCGGGGTGCCGCCGTAGCGCGCGGCAAGGTCCGGAGGGATGGGGAGTACCGCTGGCTGGCTCATCAGTCCCAGCCTAAGGGCTACGGCCGTGCTGCCCCGGGGGATGCAGGCCCTACACCACGCCCGTGGCGCCGAGCAGGCTGCCGATGCTGAACGTGGCGGCGAGGGCCAGGGCGCCGCCCACCACCACCCGGACCGCGGCCCTGGATTTGGAACCGCCGCCGATCCACGCGCCCAGTGCTCCTGTCAGGGCCAGGGCCACCAGGACCGCAGCAAAGGTCAAGGGAACACGGATTTCCGGCGGCGGAAGAAGGATTGCCAGCATCGGGAGGACCGCGCCGATGATAAAGGCCACGGCCGAAGCGAAGGCCGCGTGCCAGGGGCTCACGATGTCTGTCTCGTCGATGTTGAGCTCGGCGGTGAGGTGCGCGGCCAGGGCATCATGGGCCGTGAGTTCTTGGGCCACCTTGCCGGCTGTTTCGGGGCTGAGGCCCTTGGCAAGGTAGATGGCGGTGAGTTCCGCCAGCTCCTCCTCCGGTTGCTCGGCCAGCTCCCGGCGTTCCTTCTCTATCAGGGCTTTTTGGCTGTCGCTCTGGCTGCTCACAGATACGTACTCGCCCAGCGCCATGGACACCGCTCCGCCCACCAGTCCCGCGGCCCCCGCGGCGAGGATGGGACCGGACTCGGCGGTGGCCCCTGCCACGCCAACCACGATGGCCGCCACCGAGACGATGCCGTCGTTGGCGCCCAGGACGCCCGCCCGCAGCCAGTTCAGCCGCTGGGCGGTGTCGTTGCCGTGCGGTTCAGTCTCCAGATGGCGGCGAAGTTCCGGGCTCCCGGCGTCCGCTGCACCCTGTTCGGCCGGTTCGTATGCGTCCATGCTCTTCAGCAAACCATTAGAAGTCTTCCGGGGCCACCCTGCCCTGGCAGGAAAGACGCCGCCCGGAGCGGGTTCGTCGGAGTGGGGGTGGGTGCCGTAATGATGGGAGAAGAAGTGCTGCCGCGCCCCCGGAGCTCATGGTCCTGTCGGCGCAGTGGCGGAACTGGCGGGAAGGTCCGGCAGCTGGTCCTGGTCGAGGACGACGCCGGGAACCGGCCCCGGGTCGCCGCCCCAATGGCCAGCCCGGCGTGCCGCGGACTGAAGGGCGGAGATGGCCCACTCCCGCGTGCCGCCGTCGGCAAGGGCAATGACGTCCCCGAAGGCAGGCAGCGACCCCAGCTCCAGGCGGGCAAGCCCGGCAGCCGGGGCGGCAAGGAAATCCGGGTCCAGAACGTAGCCGGGCTGCTGCGCCTGTGCGGCACTGCATGCTGCCCGGGTGTGCGCCGTCGCTTCGGCGGCAAGGTCTTCATGCTCGGCGAGGAACGCTCCCGCCGCGCCGGCGTCCTTGGCCGCCAGGCGGGGGAGGGCCGCCTGGTAGGCGTAGACGCTCTGCTGTTCGGCGGCCAGGGCTGCTGAAAGCGCACTGGCCGCAGCTGCAGGCGTCCCTGCGCCGGTTGTTTCCTGTCCAGCAGATGCAGGCGCCGCGGGCGTGGGAGGGCCCTCTGGCGCCGGAGGAAGTGACGGGCAGGCGGATCCCGCGGGGGACGAGGTTGGTGTGGCTGCGGGGGTCCCTGCGGCTGCGTGCGGCAGTGTTTCCACGGCGATGCCGCCGGCCGCGGCCACATCCTCGGCGGCAAGCAGCTGGGCGGTGCCGGCGCCGGCCAGCAGCCGTGCCATCCCGCCGTCTGCCTTTGCTGCGTCAGCAAGGCGCTGTACTCCGCTGGCCGAGAGCGCGGAAGCCAGCCCTGCAAGGCCGGGAAGCGGCGTCGTGGGAAGCGCCGTCGGCTGTTGGGGGAGAGGGGAGGAATCCGACGGCGAAAGGAGGGTGCGCGCCTGCAGCGTCAGCAATGTCACAGCCGCGTCCACGGCGGCCGTTTTTCCGGCAGTATCCGGGGCGCCGCCGGCTGCGGTCGCGGCAGACAGCAGCCCGGCGGCAGTCCGCAGCTCCAGCGCATCATCCAGCGCGGCCATCCTCGCCTGCTCGGAGAACGGCGGATCCGCGGGCGGCGGCGGTTCCGCGGGGATCAGGGCGAATCCGAGGCTGAGGACAAGGAAGGCCGTGAACGAAACAACGGCGTACCGGAAATAGCGCTGCACTGGGCGGTTTTCCCGATTGTCGTCTTTCACAACAGACCATGGTGTCACGCCGGCTGGGAATCTCCGTCCCGCCGGACCGGTAAAATAGCTACGCTAGTACACACAACATCATCTATAGGGAGGCGGCGGGCATCGTGAGCAATTCAGAAGCCACGGCTTCATCGGACCTGACCGGAACGGGTAAGGCTGATGCCGCACCCGCAAACAACCCCGAAGCTGCCCGCCTCCGCGCGCTCCTTGAACCAGCGGTGCAGGCGAACCGCCTGTACCTGGAGGATGTGGCCATCCTGGCGGGTTCCCACCGGGTGGTCCACGTCGTCGTGGACCTGCCGCAGGAGGAATCCGGCGGCGTCGGCCTTGATGTCATTGCCGACATCTCGAGAGTCCTGTCCGACGTCCTGGACAACGATCCCGCCGACGACGGCCGGCCCTACGATCTCGAGGTTTCCTCGCCCGGCGTGGGGCGCCCCCTGACCGAACCGCGCCACTGGCACCGCGCGAAGGGCCGCATGGTCAAGGTCAATGTTGTCCAGGGGGACAACGTCACCGGCCGCATCCAGTCAGTGGATGACGGGGGAGTGACGATCATCCCGGAGATCGCTGTGAAGAAGGGCATGAAGCCCAAGCAGGGCGATCCCATCAAGCTTCCTTTCGACAGGATCCGCAACGGAAAAGTCGAGATCGAATTCAGCCACCTCTCTGAGGACGGTCTGGAACCTGAACACAATGGACCTTCTGAGGAGGCCTGATGGATATTGACATGAGCGCACTGAGACTTCTGGAGCGTGAGCGTGAAATTCCGCTGGACCTCCTGATCCCCACCATTGAGCAAGCGCTCCTGGTGGCCTACCACAAGTCGCCCGGCGCTTTCGAAAAGGCCCGTGCCGAACTGGACCGCAAGAGCGGCCACGTGACCATCTGGGCTGTGGAGATTGACGACGACGGCGCCCCCATTGGTGAGTTCGAGCACACCCCTGAGGGGTTCGGCCGGATCGCTGCCAGCACCGCGCGCCAGATCATCCTGCAGCGCCTGCGTGACGTTGAGGACGACAACGTTCTGGGCGAATTCAAGGGCCGAGAAGGCGAGCTGGTGTCCGGCACCATCCAGCAGGGCAACAACCCCCACATGATCCAGGTCAACCTGGGCTCCGTCGAAGCGCTGCTGCCGCCGCCCGAGCAGGTTCCCGGGGAGAAATACATCCACGGCAACCGGCTGCGCGCTTTGGTCATTGACGTCCACCGTGGTTCAAAGGGCCCGTCCGTCACCCTGTCCAGGTCCCACCCCGGCCTGGTCCGCAAGCTCTTTGAACTGGAAGTGCCGGAGATCGCAGACCGCTCCGTCGAGATCGTGGCACTGGCCCGGGAAGCCGGCCACCGTACCAAGATCGCGGTCAAGGCAAACGTTCCCGGCATCAACGCCAAGGGTGCCTGCATCGGCGAGATGGGGTCGCGTGTCCGCGCCGTCATGAACGAGCTCAACGACGAAAAGATCGACATCGTCGATTTCAGCGAGAATCCGGCTACCTTCATTGCCAGCGCGCTGTCGCCGTCGCGAGTGAATTCCGTCACCATCACCGATGAGGCCACCCGGTCCGCCCGCGTGGTGGTTCCGGACTACCAGCTCTCCCTGGCAATCGGCAAAGAGGGCCAGAACGCGCGGCTGGCGGCCAAGCTCACCGGCTGGCGGATTGACATCGTGTCCGACGCCGCCCAGGCCCGGGACAACTAAGCGGCCTCCCGCCGTCCTCCCGCGCCGGAAACGCCCCCGCAGTTTCGGGCAGAACGGCCGGGAGGGGCTAGAATAGTAAAGACCGCGCCTAACGGCCGGCAGTCGTGCGCCTTGGGCGTGCCCGTTTCGCTCACCGCGGAGTGGGCCGTCTGCGGCCAGCAAGTATGAACGTCAGGAAGATGACCGTGCCAGTAGCAAGCGGGAATCAGCCGGAGCGTACCTGCATCGGATGCCGAAAGAAGGGGCTGCGGTCTGAGTTACTCCGGCTCGTCGCCGAAGGCAGCGGTTCAACCGCTGTCCTGGTGGATGAACGACGCCGGATGGCTGGCCGGGGTGCATGGCTGCATCCCAGCGAATCGTGCCTGGCTCTGGCCATCAAGCGGCGTGCATTCGGACGTGCCCTGGGGGGCGCGGCCGGTACCGCCGCCGTCGAACGCCGGATCAAGTCAGGCGCGTACGTTGCAGGCGCTCCGGTAACTGCAACACCAACCGTCCAACCTGAAAGCGGGTCAGAAATCTGATGGAAACCCGATGAGTTCCCAGCGATGAGTGCGTAACGATGACAACTTTGTTGCGCTCTGCAATGGGCCCTGCTGCAGTAATCGCGGCTTGGGCCCGCAGTAAGAAGTAGACGGTTCGTGCCTGGCTCGGTGCGGACCGAGACAGGAGAAATGTGGCCAAGGTCCGCGTACACGAGCTCGCAAAAGAGCTCGGTATTACTTCCAAAGATGCAGTGACAAAACTGCAGGAACTGGGCGAATTTGTTCGCTCCGCCTCTTCCACCATTGAGGCCCCCGTTGTGCGGAAGCTGCGCAACGCCTTCCCGGACGCCGCCCCCAAGGCAGCAGCTCCGGCAACAGCCCCCAAGGCTCCCGCCCCGGCGGCAGAAGCACGCCCCTCAACCCCCGCTCCCGGACCGGCCGCCCCCAAGGCTCCCGCTCCGCAGGCGCAGGCACCGGCCCCCGCCGCTCCGGCAGCACCGGCACAGGCGGCTGCTCCGGCAGCACCCGCTGCCAGCGCACCGGCTGCTCCGGCCGCCCCTGCCCAGGCCGCTCCGACCACCGGGGCAAAGCCCGGCGCCCGGCCGGCACCCAAAGCCGAAACGCCTGCTGCACCCACCCGCTCCGGCGGATCAGGGCAGGGCAGCTCGGCACCACGTCCCGGCGGTCCCCGTCCGGGCAACAACCCCTTCGCTACGTCCCAGGGCATGCCCCGCGGCCGTGGCGGCGACGGCGAGCGTGCTCCCCGTCCCGGCAACAACCCGTTTGCCACCTCCCAGGGCATGCCCCGTCCGGGTGGAAGCCGTACTGACGGCGACCGTCCCGGTGGTCCGCGCCCCGCAGCAGGCGCAGGCGGTCCCCGTCCGGGCGGCCCCCGCCCCGCGGCAGGTGCAGGTGGCCCCCGTCCCGCAGCAGGTGCAGGCGGTCCCCGTCCGGGTGCACCGCGGCCAGGTGGTGCCGGTGGAAACCGTCCCACCCCGGGCATGATGCCCAACCGTACTGAACGCCCGGCTCCGGCCGGTGCGGGACGTCCCGGTGCCGGCGGCCGTGGTCCCGGACGCCCGGGCGGCGCTCCAGGAACCGGTGGTCCCGGTGGCGGCGGCGGTGCTCCCGCCGGCGGTGGCTTCGGCAAGGGCGGACGCGGCCGCGGCGGTACCCAGGGTGCCTTCGGCAAGGGCGGCGCCGGACGTGGCAAGCAGCGCAAGTCGAAGCGTGCAAAGCGCCAGGAACTTGAGCAGATGAGTGCCCCGTCGCTGGGTGGCGTGAGCGTACCCCGCGGCGACGGCAACACTGTGATCCGGCTGCGCCGCGGCTCGTCCATCACGGACTTCGCCGACAAGATCGAGGCAAACCCCGCCGCGCTGGTGACTGTCCTCTTCCACCTCGGTGAAATGGCCACGGCCACGCAGTCGCTGGATGAAGAGACCTTTGCCCTGCTGGGCGAGGAGCTGGGCTACAAGCTCCAGGTTGTGTCTCCGGAAGACGAGGAGCGCGAGCTGCTGTCCGGGTTCGACATCGACTTCGATGCCGAGCTCGAAGCCGAAGGCGACGAAGAACTTGAGGCCCGTCCTCCGGTTGTCACCGTCATGGGCCACGTGGACCACGGTAAAACCCGCCTGCTCGATGCCATCCGCAAGTCCGACGTCATGGCCGGCGAGCACGGTGGAATCACCCAGCACATCGGTGCCTACCAGGTCACGCACAACCATGAAGGCGACGACCGGAAGATCACCTTCATCGATACCCCGGGCCACGAGGCGTTCACCGCCATGCGTGCCCGTGGTGCGAAGGTCACCGATATCGCCATCCTGGTGGTCGCAGCGGACGACGGCGTTATGCCGCAGACCGTTGAAGCCCTCAACCACGCACAGGCGGCCAACGTGCCGATCGTTGTGGCCGTGAACAAGATCGACAAGGAAGGCGCCAACCCGGACAAGGTCCGCGGCCAGCTGACCGAGTACGGCCTGGTTCCGGAAGAGTACGGTGGCGACACCATGTTCGTGGAGGTCTCTGCCCGCCAGAACCTCAACATCGACGAGCTGCTCGAGGCCGTCCTGCTCACCGCGGACGCTGCCCTGGACATGCGCGCCAACCCGAACAAGGACGCCCGCGGTATCGCGATCGAAGCCAACCTGGACAAGGGCCGCGGTGCGGTTGCCACCGTCCTGGTGCAGTCCGGTACCTTGCGCGTCGGCGACACCATCGTTGCAGGCACGGCCCACGGCCGCGTCCGCGCAATGTTCGACGACGACGGCAGCGCCCTGACCGAGGCCGGCCCGTCCCGCCCCGTCCAGGTGCTGGGTCTGTCAAACGTCCCGCGTGCAGGCGACACCTTCTTCGTGACCGCTGACGAGCGCACCGCCCGCCAGATCGCCGAGAAGCGCGAAGCCGCGGACCGCAACGCCGCACTGGCCAAGCGCCGCAAGCGCATCAGCCTGGAAGACTTCGACCAGGCCGTCGCCGAAGGCAAGATCGACACCCTCAACCTCATCCTCAAGGGTGACGTGTCCGGTGCCGTGGAAGCCCTCGAAGACGCCCTGCTCAAGATCGACGTCGGCGAAGGCGTGCAGCTGCGCGTCATCCACCGCGGTGTTGGTGCCATCACGCAGAACGACGTCAACCTGGCAACAGTGGACAGCGCCGTCATCATCGGCTTCAACGTCAAGCCTGCCGAGCGCGTTGCCGAACTGGCAGACCGCGAAGGCGTGGACATGCGCTTCTACTCCGTCATCTACTCCGCAATTGATGACATCGAGATGGCGCTCAAGGGCATGCTCAAGCCGGAATACGAAGAATTCCAGCTGGGTACCGCCGAGGTCCGCGAAGTCTTCCGCTCCTCCAAGTTCGGAAACATTGCAGGCTCGATCGTCCGCTCCGGCATCATCCGCCGTAACAGCAAGGCACGCATCAGCCGCGACGGCAAGATCATCGGTGACAACCTCACCGTTGAGACGCTCAAGCGCTTCAAGGACGACGCCACCGAGGTCCGCACGGACTTCGAGTGTGGTATCGGCCTTGGGTCGTACAACGACATCAACGAAGGTGACATCATCGAAACCTTCGAGATGCGTGAGAAGCCGCGCGTTTAGGCTGTTCCAGCCTTAAAAGGGTGCGGGGCCGCCGGAAAAAATCCCAACGGGGGTCCGTCTTTGGCCCGCCTAGAGTGCGTGGCATCAATCGAACGTGGGTACGTCAGCTGCAACACGCCGTCGTACGTTCCAAAATTTTTAGGAGTTGTTCATGGCTGATCCGGCACGTGCTGCCAAGTTGGCGCAGCGGATTAAGGTTGTTGTTGCTGAGGCCCTGGGCCGGAAGGTTAAGGATCCTCGGCTGGAGGGCATTACCGTCACTGATGCCCGGGTGACCAATGATCTGCAGCATGCCACTGTGTATTACACCGTCTTTGGCGACCAGGCTGTCCAGGCTGACGCCGCCAAGGGACTGGAGAAGGCCAAGGGGGTGCTTCGGCAGGAGGTTGGCCGGAACATTACCGTCCGGCTGACTCCCAGCCTCGAATTCGTCGCCGACCAGATTCCCGTGGTTGCCTCCAACCTGGAGGAACTGCTGCGGGAGGCCAAGAAGCGTGACGCCGAGGTGGCCGCGCTTGCCGCCCAGGCAAAGCACGCGGGCGACGCCGACCCCTACAAGAGTGACGCTTCCGCTGATGTGGACATCGACGAGGACGACTTCGACGAAGAGGACCTTGACCTCGGGGACGACGAGGAACTCGACGAAGACGGCCACAAGTAACCGTTGAGCGCAGCAGAAGGCCCGGACCGCTATGTGTGGTCCGGGCCTTCTGCTTCCCAGAAGATCTCTATCGCCCGCTAGCGGAGGTCGGCCTCGATGACCTTCCCGGCCGGCGGCCCTGCGGGCGCCCCGCCGGGACCGTGCGGGGGTCCCGCCAATGCGTTCACCGTGGCGTACAGCGTGCCCCCGCGGATCTCGACGTCCGCCGGTGATTCGACTGCGAGGAACTCGGTACGGTGTCCCTTCGATGCGATGAACCTCAGGACCTGGTTGCCGAAAAGCGATGCAACGTACACGTCGCCGTTATTCGCCACTGCCAGGCCCGTGGGGCTGAGGATGTAGTCGACCCAGAGCTTCGTCTGGCCGGTCCAGGGATTGACCTTGAAGATCGCGCCGCGGTCACCAAGCGAGGGGACCTCCGGGCCGCCGGGCAGGGACGACACGTACAGCCAGCCGTCCGGACCCATTTCCACATCCGTGGGAACAGGCTCGAATGCATACTCGAACCCTGCGCAGCCAGGCGCCCCCAGCGTGGCCGCAGCTTCCGCCGTGAGCACTGCGGGCCGCGGCGGCAGGACCGCCAGTGTGGTGATGTCGCCGGAGCTGATGTTGACCTTGAGGATTGCGTTCGCTCCGGCATCTGCCACGTACGCCGTGTTGGCCTGCACGTAGGTGGCGTACGGATTTGAGTCCAGGGCGCCTGTGTACTGGGGCGGCGGGGCATCCGGGATGCCTGCGGCTTCCTCAAGGCACTGGCCGCTTGTGCCGGAGGCGAAACCGTAATGCTGGCCGGCGTCCGGGTTGATGGTCCGCTCGTATTCAGCGAGGTCCGCTATCGTATCGGCCTCGCCTCCGGGGCGGATCGATTTCAGGTACCCGCCCAACGCCGCCGGCACACCTTGGCCCGCCCCCTTGGCTTCAAGGAAGAAGGCCGTGGCGCCACGTGTTTCCACCCCGGCCACGCCCCAGCCTTCCGGAGCCTGGTAAACGGCATCGACAGTCCTGTCACGGTCCACGCGGCTCAGCGTCCCCGCGAAGTCCTGGGTGACGTAGACCGACTTGTTTGTTCCCACGGCCAGATGCAGGGGCGAAACGAGGCCGTCGGCCAGGACGTCCTGGTCCTGGGCTTCGTCGCGGGCCCAGGACGGAGCTGCCGGTGCGATGACGGCTGCAGCCGCCACGCAGGCGATGATGGTTAGCCTTCTCGTCATTGGGTACTCCGGGGTTGGCGCCCAAAAGTGGGCCGGGATATGAAGCCTCACGGGAGGAAATGATTCAGGGACCCCTGGCCGCCAGAGTATGCCCCGACCGCCGGTTTGTCGCCGCGATTTCCCCCTATTCCGCCCCCTATTTCGTCCCCTAACGCCAACCCCTTGGCTAGGATCAAGCTATGACCGAGCCGAATGACACTGACCACACCGCAAGGTACTTGGAGCAGGCCGTGGAACTGGCCACCAGGAACGTCGGCGAAGGAGGCGGACCGTTCGGAGCGATTGTTGTGACGGCGGACGGGCGGGTGCACGAAGGCGTTAATCGCGTCACCCGCGACAACGATCCCACCGCCCACGCCGAAGTGGTGGCCATTCGGGCGGCAGCAACGGCGATAGCCAACTATGACCTGCAGGGAGCGGTCCTCTATGCAAGCTGCGAACCGTGCCCGCTCTGCCTTGCCTCCGCGCTCTGGGCCCGGATCGACCGCGTCCATTTCGCCGCAGACCGCCATGGCGCGGCCGCGGCCGGTTTCGACGACGCCGTCTTCTACGAGTACTTCGACGGGACCCGGCCGGAACTGTTGCCCGTCACCCGAAGCGACATCCCGTCGTCGGACGCGCCGTTCCAGGCGTGGGGCGCGTTTGAAGACAAAAAGGAGTATTAGGAATGGAAGCTGCGCTCACTGCCTGCCCGGCCTGCGGCAAGACCAACCGGGTCCCGGCGCAGGCGGCCGGCCGGCCGCGGTGCGGCAACTGCAAAGCTGACCTGCCCTGGATTGTGGACGCGGGGGACGCGGACTTTTCCGCCGTCGCCGAGCAATCGCCGGTTCCGGTGCTGGTGGACTTCTGGGCGGCCTGGTGCGGTCCCTGCCGGATGGTCAGCCCCGTGCTGGACAAGCTGGCCAGGGAACGGCCGGGCCGGATCAAGCTCGTCAAGGTGGACGTCGACAAGTCGCCGGGCCTGTCCCGGAGGTTCGACGTGCAGGCCATTCCCACGCTGATGGTCCTGGTGGACGGCAAGGTGGCAGCGCGCCAGGCCGGGGCTGCTCCCGCGGAGGCTTTGCGGACGTGGCTGGACCGGGCCCTGTCCGGAAGCCGGAGCTAGCCGGACCGGCCCCTTCAGCCGTGACGGCCGGGCAGCCGGTTCAGGCCCTCTACGAGGTCATCCTGCTTTCCGCACAGCGCAACCCGGACCCAGCCCTCGCCGATGGAACCGAATGCAGTCCCCGGCGCCACGGCAACGCCGGAATCCGCAAGGAAGCGGCGCACCCAGCTGCGGACGTCCCCGCCGCTGGCGTGGGAAACATCCGCCCACAAATAGAAGGCTCCCTGCGCCTTCAGGTAGGGGATTCCCTTGGCATCGAGGACGGCGGATGCGGCGTCCCGGTTTGCCCGATAGTGCCGGTGCGCGTGCTGGACGTAGTCCTGCGGTCCGGTCAGGGCGGCGAGCGCGGCGTACTGGGACGGTGACGCGACGCAGGAGACGATCGACTCCATCACGTTGTCCATCTCCTGCTTGATCCCGGGCGGGCAAATCAGCGCCCCGATCCGCAGCCCGGTGAGCCCGTACGTCTTGGACAGGGTCAGCGAAGTGAAGACCCGGGCATCTTCCGGCGTATCGCCGTCGAACCTGGCAGGGCTGATGTGCGGCACATCGTAGGTGAACGCCTCGTAGCATTCATCAGAGATGACCCACAGATCGTGCCGGCGGGCCAGGTCCATCAGGTCGCGGGTGAGGTCCTCAGCCAGCACGGCGCCGAGCGGGTTGGAAGGAGAGTTCAGGACCAGCACCCGTGTCCGGCCGGTCACCAGCGCCTCGATATCGCCGGGCCTGGGCTGGAAGCCGTGGTCCGGGTACAACGGATAACCCACCGGAACAGCGTTCAGCAGGCGGCTGGTCATGGCAAACGTGGGATAGCCAGGGTTGGGGACCAGGATTTCGTCACCGGGGGAGAGCAGCAGGCTCATGGCAAAGTGCAGGCCCTGCTGCGCCCCGTCCACCACATACACCCGGTCCGCGGCAATGTCGCAGCCCTGCTGCTCCCGGAACCGGGCCGCGAACGCCTCGCGCAGCCCCGGGATGCCCGCGTTAGGGGTGTAGTTGGTCTCGTCCCTGTCCAGGCACGCCATGCCTGCATCCAGGACGTGCCGGGGGAGCGGAAAGCCGGGTTCGCCGATGCTGAGCACCAGGGCGCCGGGAGTCCGCCACGCGGCTTCGGTGATCTCGCGGATCTGGTTGACGGGCACGTCGCGGACATGGGCGGCAAGCTCAGGCATGCCTGCCATCCTAGTGCCGCTGCAGGGCGCTGCAGGTTGCTGCAAGGCGTGCGCCGGGGCATCAACCAGCGCCGATATACTGGGAGGCGTGCTTTCTGGACTGGTGATAGTGGACAAGCCGCAGGGATGGACCAGCCATGACGTGGTTGGCCGGATGCGGCGCCTCGCAGGTACCCGGAAAGTAGGGCACGCCGGAACCCTCGACCCCATGGCCACGGGCGTCCTGGTGGTGGGCATCAACAAGGCCACCCGGCTGCTCACCTACATCGTGGGCACCTCCAAGACCTACACCGCCACCATCCGGCTGGGCCAGACCACCGTCACGGACGACGCCGAAGGCGAAGTTACTGCCACGGCAGGCACTTCGGGGGTCAGTGAGCAGGCAATCCACGACGGCGTCGCCGCGCTCACAGGCGACATCCAGCAGGTGCCCAGCAGTGTCAGCGCCATCAAGGTCAACGGTGAACGCGCCTACGCCCGGGTGCGCGCGGGTGAGGATGTGAAGCTTGCCGCCCGCCCCGTCACCATCCACCGCTTCGAGGTGCACGGCATCCGGCGGGACCCGGAAGCGGACGTCATGGACCTGGACGTCACCGTGGAGTGCTCCTCCGGAACCTATATCCGCGCCCTCGCCCGTGACCTGGGCAAGGCGCTGGGAGTGGGCGGGCACCTGACCGCGCTCCGCAGGACCCACGTGGGCCCGTACTCCCTGGAGCAGGCGCGCACGCTCGAGCAGCTCGCCGAGGAACTCAACGTCCTGGAAATGTCGCAGGCTGCCCGGGCACTGATGCCCAACCGTGAGCTGACCGCGGAGGAAGCCACCGAGATCTCCTTCGGCCGGAGGATCGCGGCCGGCGCCGCCCCGGGCAGTCCCGCGGCGGCCACCGCCGACCACCCGGCCGCCGCCTTCGCACCGGACGGGAGCCTGGTGGCACTGCTTGCCGATGCCGGCAGCTTCGCCAAGCCCGTGCTGGTGTTTGCCCCGGGCAACGGCAGCTCCGCAACCCGCACCCCCGGTGAAGGCTGAGCGTGGACGCCTATTTCTACATCATCCTGGTGGTCGGGCTCCTGTCCACGGGCGTGTGCCTCACGGCAGGAATCCTCAAGAAGGCGCCGAACGACGTCACTATCCTGTCCGTGGCGGCGGTGGAGGTCTCCCTCCTGGTCTACCTGGTGGGCTCGATCATCCGGGTCATCGCCGGCGAACCCATCGCCGGCGAGGCATGGGAATTCTGGGGGTACCTGGTCACGGCCATGCTCCTGCCGCCGGCTGCCGTCTACTGGTCCATCCTGGAGCGGACCAGATGGAGTAACTTTGTCCTGGCCGCCGTCGGCGTCACCGCACTGGTGATGGCGGCCCGCATGAACCAGATCTGGTACTGAAGTGGAAGAAGCACACAACGTGAAAGACCAGCAGGCAACAAGCGCCGCCGGAGGGCACACCCCGGGCAACAGCCAAGCCGGCGTCAACAGCCGCAATACCGGCCCGGGGCGGCTGCTCATCGCCGTGTACGCCGTCTTTGCCATCTCGGCGTCCGCCCGTGCCGGCTACCAGATCCTCACCAAGTTCTCAGAGGCTCCGCTCGCTTACCTGCTGTCCGCCTTCGCGGCCCTCGTGTACGTGGTGGCCACCGTGTCGCTGGCCAAAGCCGGCACCACCTGGTTCAAGGTTTCGGTTGCCGCGGTGCTGGTTGAACTGGTGGGCGTGCTGGTGGTGGGCGCCCTGAGCCTCTTCGACCCCGTCCAGTTCCCGCACGAGACGGTCTGGTCGCTGTTCGGCCGGGGCTACGCCTTCATTCCGTTGCTGCTGCCCGTCCTGGGCCTGGTATGGCTGTACCGGCGGCGCCCGGGTGCACGGGCCGCTGCCTGAGGCACGCTTTCCACCAGGCCGCGGCCGCGAAAGGCGCCTGAAACTTCGTCCGGAAACCTCGTCAAGAACCCTTGTCCGGACACATGAAGTCTGCTTCACTATTTCGTATGGAGGGGAGTATCCCCGAATGCTTCGTCGTCAGTCCGGCCGCCCCTGAGCGGCCCGGTGAAGCAGGCTCCCGCGGGAGCCGGGAAAGACCTCCGGTTGGTTTATCTGACTGGAAGTGGGTTCCTTCATGTATGTTCCCCTGTGGGGCTGGCTGGCTGTCCTGCTCTTTATCGTCCTGATGCTTGCCTTGGACCTCTTTGCCCACCGCAAGGCGCACGTGATCGGCGTGCGGGAGGCGGCGCTGTGGTCCGCCGTCTGGGTGGCCTTTGGCGTTGGTTTCGGTGTCCTGGTGTGGCAGCTGTACGGTGCGGAGTTTGGCCAGCAGTACTTTGCCGGCTACCTGATTGAAAAGTCCCTCGCCGTGGACAACGTGTTTATTTGGGCAATCATCTTCACGTACTTCGCCGTACCGCGGGAGTACCAGCACCGCGTCCTGTTCTTCGGTGTCCTCGGTGCCCTGGTGTTCCGAGGCGTCTTCATTGCGGCCGGCGCCGCCATCATCGCCAGCGCCGGGTGGGTGCTCTACCTGTTCGCCGCGTTCCTGCTCATCACCGGCTACCGGATGATCCGGCACCGTAACGACCACGTGGATCCGGAGAAGTCCCGGGCGTTGAACTTCTTCCGACGGCACGTGCCCATGACGGACGACTTCCACGGGCAGAGGTTCCTGATCCGGCGCGGCGGCGTGCTCCTGGCCACTCCGCTGCTCGCGGTCCTGGTCCTCGTTGAGGCGACTGACATCATCTTCGCCGTCGATTCGATTCCTGCCATCTTCGCCGTCACGGATGACGTGTTCCTGGTGTTCACCGCGAATGCCTTCGCCATCCTGGGCCTTCGCGCCATGTACTTCCTCCTGGCGGACCTTATCCACCGGTTCATCTACCTGAAGACCGGCCTGGCCCTCGTCCTGATCTGGGTGGGCATCAAGATGTTCCTGAAGATCGATATCTACTACATCCCCACTCCGGTGTCCCTGGCAGTTATTGCCGCGATCCTCTCCGTGTCGATAGGGGCCAGCCTGTGGGCAACACGGGGCCAGGAGCGCCGGCCGCTGCCCGCACCGGAGCGCGCACCGTTTGGATCCGCCGCCCCCGAGGACCTGGAAGCCCTGGAACCGCTGTGGCGCCGCAGGCAGCCCAACAGGTCCAGCCACCTGTGACCCCCAAACGATGGAGCATCCATGACAGCTGAACGTTCCGCCGACAGCGGTCAGGAGGCTCCGGGTCCAGGCGGGCCTGCCCGGCCTGCCTGGACCTTCCTCACCAACCACGGGCATGTCCTGCTGTCCGTGGCACAGGAGCCGGACATCCTGGTTGCAGACATCGCTGAGCGGGTGGGCATCACCACCCGGGCCGCCCTGCAGATCCTCAAGGACCTTGAAAGTGCGGGCTATCTGCTGCGGACAAGGGTGGGGCGCAGGACCCACTACACCATCCGGCCCCACCAGCACTTCCGGCATCCCGCCACTGCCGCGCAGGAAGTGGACGGCTTGATCCGCCTGTTCACAGCGGCTGCGCCGGGCGATGCTCCGGCGGCACCGGCGGAACCGTAACAGCCAAACCCGCTGCTTTCCCGGCACCCGCCCGGCTTGGCAAAGTTGGCCAGGCGAATGCAGGTAATCTTAGAGAGTTCCGCGGCCGGTACCGGCCCGAACATTGATACTTGCAAGCGTTTAAGGCGAGGGTGATGGTCTACATCTGGAACGATCCGTCCGAGGTCCCGGCGGACTTCGGCCCATCTGTTGTCACCATCGGAAACTTTGACGGAGTGCACCGGGGACACCAGCAGGTGCTCTCCGAACTGGTCCGCACGGCCCGGATCACAAGGTCCAAAGCTGTTGTGGTCACCTTCGATCCACACCCGGCCCTGGTCCACCGTCCCGAGTCCGCGCCCGAGCTGATCATGGGCCTGCAGGACAAGCTCGAGGCGCTGGGGGAGCTGGGCCTGGACGCCATCCTGGTCATGAAGTATTCGCTGGACCTGGCCAGCCTCACCCCTGAAGAGTTCGTGGAGCAGTACCTGGTGGACTGCCTGCACGCCGGCCATGTGGTCATCGGCCACGACGTACGCTTCGGACGCAACAATTCGGGGGACCTGGACACCATGAAGGCCCTCGGCCAGAAGTTCGGGTTTGAGGTGCAGGTGATCAGCGAGTTCGGCTCTGAGGGCTACCCCCTGCATGACGACGACGGCACGGACCGCCGCTGCTCCTCCACCTGGGTGCGGGAGGCCCTGCAGGAAGGCGACGTTGCCACGGCGTCCGCTGTCCTGGGGCGTCCGCACCGGATGCGCGGCGAGGTTGTTCACGGCGCCGCACGCGGCCGCGCACTTGGCTTTCCCACCGCCAACCTCGCCAGCAACGCCAGCGGCCTGATCCCAGCCGACGGCATCTACGCCGGCTGGCTGGTGGACCAGGCGGGTACCCGGTGGCCCGCGGCCATTTCCGTAGGGTCGAACCCCACGTTCGACGGCGTCAGCCGCCAGGTGGAGGCCCACGTGATCGACCGGCCGAAGGAGGACGTGGAGGACTTCGATCTCTACGGCCAGACAGTAGTTGTGGAATTTGTTGCCCGGCTCCGGGGCATGGTGGCTTACCGTGGGCCGGAGGCACTCGTGGAGCAGATGCGCCTGGACGTCATCCAGGCACACGGGCTGCTGGCCAGGCGCTAGGCCGCCACCAACGAAAGGCAGTACCCGTGTCCGTCGAGAAGAACACCCGGAAGCTGGACAAGGGGATTGTCCGCGACTTCAGCTCGCGGATGAGCTACGCGTCCTACCTGCAGCTGCCAACCCTCCTGAGCGCGCAGCAGCCGGTCAGCAAGCCCGAACACCACGATGAACTTCTCTTCATCATCCAGCACCAGACCACGGAACTGTGGCTGAAACTGGTGCTCCATGAACTGCGCAGCGCCGCCGCCTGGCTCCGGGCAGACGACCTGGGGTCGGCGCTCAAAGGCATTGCCCGGGTGAAGCACATCCAGAAAACCCTCACCGAGCAGTGGTCCGTCCTGGCCACCCTGACCCCCACCGAGTACTCCCAATTCCGCGGCTTCCTCGGCAATTCCTCCGGCTTCCAGTCGAGCCAGTACCGCGCAGTGGAGTTCGTGCTGGGCAACAAGAACCACAAGATGCTCCCGGTGTTCGAGTCGGACCCCGAGGCGCACGCCATGCTTGAGGAACTGCTGGCCGCTCCCAGCATCTACGACGAATTCCTCGCCTACCTCTCCCGGCAGGGTTTTGATGTGCCGGCGTCCGTCCTGCAACGGGACGTCACCAAAGCGCACGAGTACACCCCGGAACTGGTGCCGCTGTTCAAGCACATCTACGAGAACGCGGCGGGCAACTGGGGGGCTTACGAGGCCTGCGAGGAACTGGTGGACCTGGAAGACAACTTCCAGCTGTGGCGCTTCCGGCACCTGCGGACCGTTCAAAGGACCATCGGCATGAAATCCGGGACCGGGGGATCCAGCGGTGCTGCGTTCCTCCAGAAGGCCCTCGAACTGACCTTCTTCCCGGAACTTTTCGCTGTCAGGACGGAGATCGGACAATGAGCATCCACCAGGAGAATGCAGCTGCGCCGGCTGCGGAGCAGTTGCAGCAACGGGCCGCGGAACTCGACCGGGAGGATCCGCTGGGGCACTACCGCGAGCACTTCATCGGCACCGACACGGCCGTGTCCTACCTCGATGGAAACTCACTGGGCCGGCCGCTGAAGCGGACCGCGGAGGACATCGCAACCTTCATCCGCGACGACTGGGGAGGGCGGCTGATCCGCGGCTGGGACGAGCAGTGGCTGGGCCTGCCGCAGTCCATCGGCGACCAGCTCGGACGGGCAGTCCTCGGCGCCGCGCCGGGCCAGACCACCATCGCCGACTCCACCACCGTGGTGCTCTACAAGCTGATCCGTGCCGCCCTCGCAGCGGTTGCCGATCCGGACCGCAACGAGCTGGTCCTTGACACCGAAAACTTCCCCACGGACCGGTACCTCGTCGAGGGCATTGCACTGGAGGAGGGACTTACCCTGCGCTGGATCCAGGCGGATCCGGCCGCCGGGGTGACCGTCGAACAGGTGCGCCAGGCAACCGGGCCGCGTACCGCCGTCGTACTCCTGAGCCAGATCGCCTACCGCTCGGGCCACCTGGCGGACCTCCCCGCCATCACGGCCGCAGTGCACGACGCCGGCGCGCTGGTTGTGTGGGACCTGTGCCACTCCGCGGGGTCAGTGGAGATCGCCCTGGACAGTGCCGGCGCCGACTTCGCCGCCGGCTGCACCTACAAATACCTCAACGGCGGACCGGGGTCGCCGGCCTTCGCGTACGTGAACCAGCGCCACCTGGCGTCGCTCAACCAGCCGATCTGGGGATGGATGGGGCGCAAGGACGCGTTCGAAATGGCTGCCGGCTATGAGCCGGCAGCCGGAATCCGCGGGTTCCTCAGCGGAACGCCGGCGATTTTCGGGATGCTGGCCATGCAGGGCACCCTCGATGTCATTGAAGAAGCGTCCATGGCCGCCATCCGGGCCAAGTCGGAGAAGCTCACGGCCTTCGCCGTCGAGGTCTTTGATGCCTGGCTCGCGCCGCTGGGCGCTGAACTTGCCTCACCGCGGAATCCGGCAGAGCGCGGCAGCCACATCACCATCGACCATCCGGATTTCACCAAGGCGACAGTGCAGGCGCTGTGGGACCGGGACGTGATCCCGGACTTCCGCGCTCCGCGCGGTATCCGCGTGGGCCTTTCGCCGCTGAGCACCAGCTACCGGGAGGTTCTGCGGGGCATGGAGGCGATGCGGGACTGCCTGCAGGGATAACGGGGCTGTTTCGACAACATTAGGCAGTGGCCGGTAAACTGGACGATGGATCCAGCTGCAGTCCGTGGCGGCTGGTTCCTGTTGCGTACGGCCCGCCCCGGTTTTCCGGCAACGGCTGCGGCGGCAGACCCGGCAGTGAGTTACTGACCTGGGCCCTCACGGCACATCCCTAGGAGTTATTGTGGCACTTGACGCCGCTGTAAAGCAGTCCATCATCAAGGAATACGCAACCGGCGAAGGCGACACCGGTTCGCCGGAGGTCCAGGTTGCCGTCCTGACCCAGCGGATCAAGGATCTGACTGAGCACATGAAGGAGCACAAGCACGATTACCACACCCAGCGCGGTCTGCTGGCCATGGTTGGTCGTCGCAAGCGCATGCTGGGCTACCTCAAGAAGACTGACATCGCCCGCTACCGTTCGCTCATCGAGCGCCTCGGCCTGCGCCGCTAGTCGGACTTAGGGGCGGCCCATTCCAGCATGGAACGGGCCGCCTTCTTCAAAAGAAAAACTAAACAGGAGGATCAACCGCATCACGCATTCGCGGTCCTCGGTAGTGATCCCCGGGAACGGCTTCGTTGACTGAAGCCGGCGGCCCGTGGGTCTCGATCGATGACCGGGTGCAGGGCCAGTAGACAGATGCTGGCTGGGTTGATGCGGCTGGACTTCCGTAAAACAGAAACGGAGGTGACTCTCTTGGAGGGTCCCGAAATCCAGTTCTCGGAAGCAGTCATTGACAATGGCCGTTTCGGCAAGCGCGTAATCCGCTTTGAAACCGGCCGCCTTGCCAAGCAGGCAGCCGGCGCAGCCATGGTGTACATCGACGATGACACCGCACTGCTGTCCGCCACCACTGCAGGCAAGCACCCGCGTGAAGGCTTTGACTTCTTCCCGCTGACGGTCGACGTCGAAGAGCGCATGTACGCTGCCGGCCGCATCCCGGGCTCGTTCTTCCGCCGTGAAGGACGCCCGTCCACCGAAGCCATCCTGGCCTGCCGCCTGATGGACCGTCCGCTGCGCCCCGCCTTCATCAAGGGCCTGCGGAACGAGGTCCAGATCGTGGTCACCGTCCTGGCGATCAACCCGGACGAGCTCTACGACGTGGTGGCCATCAATGCCTCCTCCATGTCCACGCAGCTGTCCGGCCTGCCGTTCTCCGGCCCCATCGGCGGCGTCCGCGTTGCCCTGGTTGCTGACGAAAACGGGTCACAGTGGGTGGCTTTCCCCAAGCACTCCCAGCTGGAGCACTCCGTCTTCAACATGGTGGTTGCCGGCCGCATTGCCGGTGACGACGTCGCCATCATGATGGTCGAAGCCGAAGCCACCGACAATTCATGGAACCTCATCAAGGAACAGGGCGCCACCGCCCCCACCGAAGAGGTTGTCTCCGAGGGCCTCGAGGCTGCCAAGCCGTTCATCAAGGCACTGTGCGAAGCCCAGGCCGACCTCGCCGCCCGCGCTGCCAAGCCGACCGTTGAATTCCCGGTCTTCCTGGACTACGAGGACGATGTTTACGCCGCCGTCGAGGCCGCTGCCGCTGAGAAGCTCGCCGCTGTCTTCCAGATCGCGGACAAGCAGGAGCGCGACAACGCTTCGGACGCCCTGAAGGACGAGGTCACCGCCTCCCTCGCCGGCCAGTTCGAAGGCCGCGAGAAGGAGCTGTCCGCAGCGTTCCGCTCGGTCACCAAGCACGTTGTGCGCCAGCGCATCCTGAAGGACCAGATCCGCATTGACGGGCGTGGCCTCACGGACATCCGCCAGCTCACCGCCGAGGTCGAGGTCCTGCCGCGCGTTCACGGTTCGGCCATCTTCGAACGTGGTGAAACCCAGATCATGGGCGTCACCACGCTGAACATGCTGAAGATGGAACAGCAGATCGACTCGCTGTCTCCGGTGAAGACCAAGCGCTACATGCACAACTACAACTTCCCGCCGTACTCCACCGGCGAGACCGGCCGCGTCGGTTCGCCGAAGCGCCGCGAAATCGGCCACGGTGCCCTGGCTGAGCGCGCGCTCGTGCCGGTCCTGCCGTCCCGCGAGGAGTTCCCGTACGCCATCCGCCAGGTATCCGAAGCCCTCGGTTCCAACGGTTCGACGTCGATGGGCTCCGTTTGCGCCTCCACCCTCTC
Organism: Pseudarthrobacter oxydans; assembly: GCF_034258515.1. NCBI lineage: Bacteria > Bacillati > Actinomycetota > Actinomycetes > Micrococcales > Micrococcaceae > Pseudarthrobacter > Pseudarthrobacter oxydans. The sequence continues at coordinate 1,620,947 of NZ_CP139438.1, forward strand.
GATGCTGAACGCAGGTGTGCCCCTGAAGGCCGCCGTCGCCGGCATCGCCATGGGCCTGGTCTCCGACCAGGTGGACGGCCAGACCCGCTACGCTGCGCTGACCGACATCCTTGGTGCCGAAGATGCCTTCGGCGACATGGACTTCAAGGTTGCCGGTACCTCCGAGTTCGTTACCGCCATCCAGCTTGACACCAAGCTCGACGGCATCCCCGCTTCCGTGCTGGCAGCAGCCCTGAAGCAGGCCCGCGAGGCACGCCTGCACATCCTCGAGGTCATCAACTCGGCCATCGACACCCCGGACGAGCTCTCCGAGTTCGCACCGCGCGTCATCGCCGTGAAGATCCCCGTGGACAAGATCGGCGAGGTCATCGGCCCCAAGGGCAAGATGATCAACCAGATCCAGGAAGACACCGGCGCCGACATCTCCATCGAGGACGACGGCACGGTCTACATTGGCGCCACCAACGGCCCGTCGGCAGAAGCAGCGCGTTCCGCCATCAACGCCATTGCCAACCCGCAGGTCCCGGAAATCGGCGAGCGCTACCTGGGTACGGTCGTCAAGACCACCACCTTCGGTGCCTTCGTTTCGCTGACCCCGGGCAAGGACGGCCTCCTGCACATCTCCGAGCTGCGCAAGATCGCAGGCGGCAAGCGCGTGGACAACGTCGAAGACGTTGTCTCGGTGGGCCAGAAGGTCCAGGTGGAAATCACCAAGATCGATGACCGCGGAAAGCTGTCGCTGTCTCCGGTAGTGGCTGAAGAGGAAGGCGCCGGGGAGACCGAGCGCGTTCACGCCACGGAGCCCGCTGAAGGCGCAGAGGTCTAGCACACCGCACAGCGGGCTCGCCCGCAGCATGAAGAGGCGGGGCCGGTGGATGATCCACCGGCCCCGCCGCTGTTACGATGGCAGCCAGATCCCGGCTGCCCCTCTTGAAAGGCCTCAATGACTGTTGTACCCCTGCCGCTTGAGCAGAACCACCGCGGCGATACCCTGGTCCACGGGGCCGACGGCGGCTCCGAAGTGCGGCGTTCGGTGCTGCCCGGCGGAGTGCGGGTACTGACCGAGGCGATGCCCGGGCAGCGGTCGGCCACCATCGGATTTTGGGTGGGGGTCGGTTCCCGCGATGAGGCCCCGGGCCAGCACGGCTCAACGCATTTCCTCGAGCACCTCCTGTTCAAGGGAACCAAGCGCCGGACTGCGCTGGAGATCGCCTCTGCATTTGACGAGGTGGGCGGCGAGTCGAACGCGGCCACGGCGAAGGAAAGCACGTGCTACTTCGCACGGGTCCTGGACTCCGACCTGCCGATGGCCATCGACGTCATTGCGGACATGATCACAGGCGCCGTCATCGATCCTGCCGAGATGGAGCAGGAACGCGATGTCATCCTTGAGGAAATCGCCATGGACAGCGACGACCCCACGGACGTCGCCCACGAACACTTTGTCTCAGCCGTCCTGGGCAGCCATCCGCTGGGACGCCCCATTGGCGGCACACCGGATGCCATCAAGGCGGTGGCCCGTGATTCCGTGTGGGAGCACTACCAGCGCTATTACCGGCCGGACGAACTGGTGATTACCGCAGCCGGCGGCCTGGAGCACGACGTCGTCTGCGGCCTTGTGGTGGATGCGCTTGAGTCTGCCGGCTGGTCACTTGAGTCCGATGCGGCGCCGGTGGAACGCCGGTCCACCGAACGTGCCCTCATCACCGGGACCGCAGGGCTCCACGTCGTCAAGCGCGCCGTGGAGCAAGCGAACATCATCATGGGTTGCCCCACGATCGTGGCCACGGACGAAAGGCGCTACGTCATGAGCGTCCTCAATGCCGTGCTGGGCGGGGGCATGTCCTCACGCCTGTTCCAGGAGATCCGCGAGAAGCGCGGCCTGGTGTACTCCACGTACTCCTTCGCGTCCTCCTACGCGGATGCCGGCTACTTCGGCATGTACGCCGGCTGCACGCCGTCCAAGGTACGGCAGGTGCTGGACCTGCTCGCTGTTGAGCTGGACAAGCTGGCTGAGCACGGCATCGCCGAGGACGAACTCCGCAAGGCGGTAGGCCAGCTGGGCGGCGGGATCGTGTTGGCCCTGGAGGACACCGGTTCGCGGATGTCCCGGCTGGGCCGGGCCGAGCTAGTGTCCGGCGAGTACCAGGACATTGACGAAACCCTGCGCCTGATCAAAGCTGTCACCACCGAACAGGTCCAGGAATTGGCGGCCGAACTCGCTGCCGCTCCCAGGACTGTGACCGTCGTCGGACCATTCGAGGAGACGGAAACGTTCGGACTCTGACGCGTCGGAACGGCAGGACTTAGCTCGCAAACGGCAGGACTCGGCTCTGGAGGTGAGGGGACAGTGGAACGGACCCCTCCCAGCCGTGCGCCGGGAGCTCTGGCCGCTTTCCTGGGCCGCTGGCGGGGGAGTACCCGGTTCGCCCCCGGTCCTTGGGGGCCCGAACGGACCGTCGACGCCGAGGTGACCTACACCCCGGTGGCTGGCGGATCTGCCGTCGTCCAGAGCTACCGCCACCTGGAACCGGACGGGACGCATTCCGAAGGCCACGGGATCTTCACTGTCGACCCGGATCACCAGGATGTTTTTTGGTACTACGTGGATAATGCGGGCCCGGCACCTGTAGCCGCCGCCCGCTGCACGTGGCATGACGGCGCCCTTAGGGTGGAACGCCGGGGCGGTGCCGGGTGGACCCGCCATACGTTGCGCGTCGACGGCAACGTACTCACCCACATCACGGAGCTACGAACCCGTGGCGGCAAGACCACAAGCACCACAACGGACGGGTCCGGCGGGGACGACGGGACCGTCCCGGCCTATGTTCCCTTCATGACGTCGTCGTTCCAGCGGAGCTGACGCGGTCAGACGAAGCACACCAAAATGACTGCTGATCCAGATGGCGGCAGATTCAGTCAGGTTCAAAGCGACGTCACCAGTGCACCAAGCCCCACTCCCACTCTTTGAGCGGGTCCTCGGGCAGTTTCGGGGGCATGGCGTAGAAGTCGACCCATACAGAATCCTCTTGCGAAAAGACCTCGGGATCCACAAAGTTGTCGCCCACTGGATCTTCAAGCGGAAGTTCCGCCGGCTGGAGCCCCGGGGGTTCAGCGGCAAGGAGTCCAGGCGGCCAGTGGGGTGGTTCCCAGTCGTGGTGTTCGGCTTTGTAGTGGCGGCCGGTGGGTGAGGTCCAGCCGGGTGGCTGGGTTTTGGTGCCGGGGGTGGGTTTCCAGCGGCTGTTGTGTTTGAGGCGGTGGTGTTTGGGGCAGAGTTGGGCCAGGTTGCTGATTCCGGTGGTTCCGCCGTGGTGCCAGGCCTGGAGGTGGTCTGCCTCGTTGTCCGAAGTCCGGTTGTTGCAGCCGGGGAAGGTGCATTTTCCGTCGCGGAGGCGGAGTGCTTGTTTCATGGCTTTGGTGAGGCGGTAGCTGGTACGGCCGATTTCCAGGGATGCACCGTCCCGCGGGTCCACCAGGACGCGATGGAACGAGGCGGCGCCGTCAGCGACGAGTTTGCGGGCCATGGAAGCGGGAATGGGCCCGTAGCCGTCCAGGTTTGCGGGTTCGTCGGTGAGGCCGAGGAGTGAGAACACCGGGACGGTGACCAGGACGTCCGCCTTGGGCACCGGAACGTCGGCAAGATCGGCGCACGCGCTGTTGACGTCAGTGGCAGCGCCGGCAGAGGCCTCCCCGACAGTTCGTCCCGCGGCATCTGTGCGGATGGTTGCGGCATCTGCTTGGTCATTGACGGAAAGGAAAGCCAGCCCTACAGGGGCGTCGGTGCCCTCTACAGTGCTGTGTTCCACCGTGCCGGTTTTACCTGGGGTGCTTTCCTGTGCGTGGCTAAGGGCTGGTCCTGCGCTGAGGAGCAGGTGGGCGGCGACGTCGGGCCGCAGTTGCGTGAGCGTCCGGGGCTCATTGGGGCCTTGGAGTCCGCGGGCGAGGGCGGTGGTGCGGTTCCAGATGGCGGATGCGGTGCTGCCGGGCAGGTAGAAGCGAGAGCCAGGCCATGCCGTCACGGTCCGGGGCGTATTCCATCCGCCGGTCCGCGGCACATTTGCTGTGGCGTTTCTCAAGGGTCTCGGGATGGTGGCGTTCACGCCAGCCGCGGACCTTGGCGCGGAACCGGTTAGGTACGAGTTCACCGGCGGCGGCTCCGCGGGCGGGCTTGGGTGCGTCGGGGTCGAGGAAGTGCGCAACGAGGGCGGCGGCGCCGGTAGGGCCAAGGGCATCGGTTTCGTCGACGAGGATTTTCGCGTGCTGCCAAGTGATGGTCCCGGCCGCCAGGGCGTCCATGGCCAAGGGCAGGGTGGCAAGTTGGCGGGCCTGGGTGACGAGGGCCCCGGCGGCGGGGGAGCTGAGGGCCAGGACCCCGGCGATTTCCTCAACCGCCGACATCTCGGCGTAAGTCCGTTCGTGCACGGGCGCGTCCGGCGGGGTCATGGCGTGCTGGATTCCGACGGCCTCTGCCGCGTCCCCGGCCTTTACGGCGGCGATCTGCGCCTCGAGTTGCTTCGCCACGGCCATCCGCTCCAGGCGGAGCTCATAGCGGCGCTGCAGCACATCAACCCCGGCGGCGGCACCACCGCCGGCTTCCAGGACGGAATCTTCGAGAAACAGCGCATTCAGGCGGGAGGTGGAGGCCTGAATGCCCTCCATCGCTGGTGCCGTGCCCGCGCCGTTTCCCATGGAAACATCCTCTAACGGGGGTCTGACATTTTGCGGGTGCCAAGCAGAGGAGAACTCTCCTAGCCCCCGGCGAACGGAGGCAGCACATCCACTACGTCGTCGGCCTCCAACACAACCGAATGATCGCGCACGGCGACTTCATTGAGGAGGAAGCTGCTCCGGGACAGGATGCGGGGCAGCGGAGGAGTGCCGGTGGGCGGTTCAGGGCGCTCGACAGCCAGGACAGCCTCCAAGAGATCCGCAACAGTGGAACCCGCCGCCAGGTCGAAGCGCTCTTCCTCGACGCCGGAGGCAGCGCGTGCGGCAGCGAAGTAACGTACGTTCAAAAGTTTCAGCCCCCGATGGCGCTCATGCTGCGGTCCGGCTGGACGAAGTCCGGAGCATCGAGTCCCACGTGGTCCATTCCGTGGGCTTTGGGCTTAAGCCACATGGCGTCCTGCCAGCGCTGGGCGAGTTCGCCGTCGCTGGCTCCCGAACGCAGGAACCCCAGCAAATCAATCTCTTCCCGGGAGAAGAGGCAGCTCATGATCTTGCCCTCGGCGGTGATCCGGGTCCGGCGGCAGTCTGAACAGAACGGTTCCGTCACGGAGGCGATGATCCCCACCGTGCCCAGGGCCGGGCCGGACAAAACGTCGGAAACAGACCCGGCCTCCCGCCGTCGTACTTCAAAGCGCTCCGCCGGGGCGCCGTCACGGGCGCGGGGGTCGGGGCTGAGGACAAAGTCGGACGAGAGCAGCCCACGGATCTCGGCGGCCGTGATCATGTTCCGACGCGTCCAGCCATGGTCTGCGTCGAGCGGCATCTGCTCGATGAACCGCAGCTCGTAGCCGCGCTCCAGCGCCCATGCGAGCAATGACGGCGCCTCGGCATCGTTGATACCGCGCATCAGGACGGCGTTGAGCTTGACGGGGCCAAGACCTGCCGCCCATGCGGCATCCACCCCGGCCAGCACCTGGTCCAGGAACGGCCGGCGGGTCAGCTGGGTGAAGGTTTCCTCGTGCAGCGAATCCAGGGACACGTTGATCCGGGTCAGGCCGGCCGCCTTCAATGCAGCGGCTTTCTTCGCCAGCCCCACACCGTTGGTGGTCATTGAAATGGGCAGCCCGGGATGGTTCCGGCGGAGTGAGGCAATGATGTCAACCAGATCGTGCCGCACCAGCGGTTCGCCACCGGTCAGGCGCAATTCGCGCACACCCAGCTGGTCCACGCCGATCCGCACGATCCGCACGATTTCCTCCGCGGACATCACTGCCTGCTTGGCGAGCCATTCCAAACCCTCGGCGGGCATGCAGTACGTGCAGCGGAGATTGCATTTGTCCGTCAGGGACAGCCTCATGTCCGTGGCCCGGCGGCCGTACCGGTCCACGAGTCCGGCAGCAGCGCCGGCGGGGCGGGCCGCCGGGACGGACGGCAGCGCTGCGCCCGCTTCCTCCCGTGGCTGCGGCATGCCTAGCTGGACACTCATGGATTCAGGCTACGCCACGATGGGCTCTGCATCACACCCGGGACGGTGCGGGCAGGGCAAACAGAATGTGTGGCCGGCAACGGGGACGCGGGTATCCGGCGAATCTATGCTGGAGATGTGGACAGCTCCCAGCCAGGGCAGGCAACGCACGACGGCGGGACACGGCTTCCGGAGCGCCCGGCGCCTTCCCTGCGGCATGGACGTGGGCGCGAGCAGCGGAGTGGGCATGGGCAGGCGCTACGGCGCCGCGCGTGGCTGGCAGCCGCGGCGGGTGCGGTCGCGGTGGGCAGCGCCCTGGTCCTGGGGGAACTCTTGGCAGCGGTGTTCAGTCCGTCGCTGTCACCTGTGACTGCTGTGGGCGGTGCCGTCATCGATGCCGTTCCTCCCGGTGTCAAGGACTGGGCTGTGGCAGTGTTCGGGACAGCGGACAAAGTTGCCCTCCTGGCGGGCATGGCGCTGGTCATCGCCGGATTCGCGGTGCTGGCAGGGGTCGTGGAGGACCGGCGGCGCTACGCCGGCGCCGCCATGGTTGGCGTCTTTGGCCTGGCCGGCCTTGCGGCCGTCCTGACCCGTGCCCAGGCCAATGCCAACGCAATGAGCCTGGCGGTGTTCACCGCCGTCGTGGCGGTCGTCCTGCTTCGGTTCCTGGTCCGCATGCTTCAGGAGTGGGGGAGCCAGGCAGCGGAGCCCGCCCCAGCCGCGACGCCCGCCCCAACCCCGACCCCCGCCTTAGCAACTCCCGCCCCGGCCCGCCGCCGCTTCCTGCAGGCTTTGGCCGGGGGAGCCGCATTCACGGCAGTCGGCGGCGTGCTCGCGGCAGCCTGGCGCGGTGCCGCCGCCGTCGTCAGCGAGGCCCGGGGCCGCGTGGCCCTGCCGGCTCCCGCGTCAGCGGCTCCGGCCATACCGGCAACTGCCGAGGCTGGAGTCGAGGGCATCACCCCGCTGGTCACCCCGAATGCCGACTTTTACCGCATCGATACCGCACTGTCCGTTCCCGCCGTCGATCCCGCCACCTGGGTCCTGAGGGTCACGGGAATGGTGGACACGGAGGTTGAGCTGTCCTTCGCCGATCTCCTGGCCAAACCCCTGGTTGAACGCCATGTCACCCTCGCCTGCGTGTCCAACAACGTGGGCGGCGACCTTATCGGCAATGCGCGCTGGCTCGGCTGGCCGGTCCGCGAGCTCCTGGCACTGGCAGGCCCCCGGCCCGGCGCGGACATGGTCCTGTCAAGGAGCGCCGACGGCTGGACCGCAGGAACGCCCCTTGAGGTGCTCAGCGACAGCAGGGATGCGCTGCTTGCCATTGGAATGAACGGCGAGCCGCTGCCCCTTGAGCACGGCTTTCCCGTGCGGCTGGTGGTGCCCGGACTCTACGGCTACGTCTCCGCCACCAAATGGGTCACCCAACTCAAGGTCACCAGGTTCGCGGATGACGTCGCCTACTGGACACCCCGAGGCTGGTCGGAGCGGGGTCCCATCAAGACCTCCTCGAGGATCGATGTGCCGCGTGGCGGCCGCCCCGTGAAGGCGGGAAGGGTGCTGTTCGGAGGCGTGGCCTGGGCGCAGCACACCGGCATCGGGAAGGTGGAGCTGAGGGTGAACCGGGGCGCGTGGCAGCAAGCTGAACTGGCGGAAGGAATCTCCCGGGACACCTGGTACCAGTGGAAGCTGGGATTGGACCTGACGGAAGGGCAATACGAAATCCAGGTCAGGGCAACGGACCTCTCCGGCCAAGTCCAGGACGAGCAGAGCCGCCCTGCCGCCCCCAACGGAGCCACCGGGCTCCACACCATTAGAGTGGACGTGAAACCCTGAAGGCTGACACTGAAGGCGGAACCATGACCAGCCCGCAACCGCATGGAACGCCTGTAGACCAGGCACTGCACCGTTCCCCGCACCACGCACGGTCCGTGGCTGGCCATGTGGCCGCCGTCGAAGATCTGTTGCGGCCCTTGCGGTCACCGGAGCGGACGGAGCGCCTGCCGCTGCGTGAGGCCCTGGGCCGGGGCCTGGTCGACGACATCCCGGCTCCCATCAGCCTGCCGCCCTTCCCCAACTCCCAGATGGACGGCTACGCCGTCCGCTCCGCTGACCTACCCGACGGCGGCGGAGAGCTGCGTGTTATGCCTCCCGTCCCCGCCGGTGCCAGTCCGGACGGACTAAAGCCTGGCATGGCCGCGCCGATCATGACGGGAGCTATGCTCCCGGACGGAGCCGACGCCGTCGTCCCCATCGAGCGGGCCGTTCCGGACCGGTTCCTGCCGCCCGCCGCGCAGGCAGCGGAACAAGCAACGGTGCGTCTGCCCCCGGCAGCGCCCGGAACGTTTGTGCGCGCAGCAGGCAGCGACGTCCTTGCCGGGGAGACGGCCTTGGCAGCCGGTACTTTCCTGGGGCCGGCCCAGCTGGGACTGTTGGCGGCACTGGGGATCCCGGACGTGACGGTCTACAAGGCTGTGACGGTCCTGCTGGTGACCACGGGCGACGAGGTGGTGGAGCCCGGCCAGGAGCTCCCCGCCGGCAAGATCTACGACTCCAATGGCACCCTGCTGGAAGCGGCCATGACGCAGGCGGGGCTGGTGGTCCGGCGGGCAGGCATTGCCACGGACAACCCGGACGCGCTGCGGGCGCTGCTGCGGGCCGAAGGCAGCGCGGCGGACCTGATCGTCACCACCGGAGGGGTCAGCAAGGGCGCCTACGAGGTAGTCCGGCAGGCCATGGAGGACCAGCCGGTGGAATTCCTCCATGTGGCAATGCAGCCGGGGGGCCCGCAGGGGATCGGCAGCTTCGACGGGCGTCCCTTCCTGGGCTTCCCCGGCAACCCTGTCAGCTGCCTGGTGTCCTTCGAGATGTTCCTCCGCCCGGTGCTTGCGGGTTTGCTGGGGACGCCCGCACCCCGCCTGCCCCTCCGCGCCCGCCTCGCCCACCCGCTCACGTCTCCCGAACACAAGCACCAGGTCCGCCGGGGAACGTTGCAGTCCGACGGGACGGTGGAGCTGCAGGGCGGGGAAAGCTCACACCTGATGCACGCGCTCGCGGGTTCCAACGTGCTGGTTCACGTCCCCGAAGGAGTGGCCGCGCTCGCGGCCGGTGCGGAGGTGGAAGTATGGATGCTGTGAATGCAGAACAAACCCCGGCCGCGCTGACGCACCTGCGCCAGGACGGCAGCGCCCAGATGGTGGACGTGTCCGCCAAAGCCGAAACCACCCGCGAGGCCACCGCCACCGCCACGGTCCACACCACCTCGGAGGTGATGGACCTGCTCGGCTCGGGCGGACTGCCCAAGGGGGACGCCCTGGCCGTGGCACGGGTTGCCGGGATCATGGCGGCCAAGAAGACCCCGGAACTGATACCGCTGTGCCATCCGCTTCCGCTGTCCAGGGTCACCGTGGACTTCGAACTTGGCGCCGCGACGGTTTCGATCCTCGCCACCGTGAAGACCCGCGGCGTCACCGGCGTGGAGATGGAAGCCCTCACGGCAGTCTCCGTTGCGGCGCTGAGCGTTTACGACATGATCAAGGCCGTGGACAAGCACGCTGTCCTGACCGACATCAAGGTGCTGGCCAAGAGCGGCGGCAAGAGCGGGGACTGGGCACTGTGACTACTCCCGGCACCATCAATGCCCCCGAGCCGCACCGGCACGGCGACGTGCAGGGCCGGAAGGCCGGCGTCGTGATCGCCTCCACCCGCGCTGCGGCCGGCATCTACGACGACGAAACCGGCCCCGTGATTACGGACTGGCTGACCGAACACGGCTTCGACGTGTTCCCGGCCATGGTGGTCCCCGACGGCGAGCCCGTGGGCGCAGCCATCCGCGCGCTCCTCACCCAGCACCCCGCCGTCGTCATCACCAGCGGCGGGACAGGCCTCAGCCCGGACGACCGCACCCCGGACGTCACCCTTCCGCTGCTGGACCGCGAGATTCCCGGCATCATGGAGGCAGTTCGCCGCGCCGGTGCCGCGAAGACCCCGCTGGCGGCCCTGAGCCGCGGCTATGCCGGCGCGGCCGGCAGTACCTTCATCATCAACCTGCCCGGATCACCCAAAGGGGTCATGGACGGACTGACCGTCCTGGACCCCGTGATCGGGCACCTCTGCGACCAGCTGGAAGGCGGACATGGGCACTGAAGCAGTTTTCGAGGTAGTCAACGCCGTCCTGAGCGCGGAGCCAATCTCCGTTGACCAGGCCATTGCGGCAGTGGAGAGCGACACTGCGGGGGCAGTGGTCAGCTTCAGCGGCGTGGTGCGGAACCACGACGGCGGCAAGCCGGTTGAGCGGCTCAGCTACAGCGCGCATCCCACGGCACACCAGGTGATGGCCGACGTCGTCGCGCGCCTTGCCGGGGAACAGGCCGCCGGAAGCGGAGACAGCAGCGTGCCCCCGCAGCCGGTGCGGATTTGGGCGGCGCACCGGATCGGCATGCTGGAGATCGGCGATCCGGCGCTGGTGTGCGCGGTGTCCGCAGCCCACCGGGGCCAGGCCTTCGCCGTGTGCTCTGAGCTGGTGGACCGGATCAAGGAACAGGTGCCCATCTGGAAGGAACAGTTCTTTACTGACGGCACGGTGGAGTGGGTCGGCGCCGGCAGCTGAGGCGTCCGCTGGTGCCGGCCGGCACCATGCTTCCTGCGAGGTAACGCACAGTCCCTGGTTCCTGTGCGGCGCGGCCCCACCGGTAGGCTTAACGGCATGACCGAACAACTCCCTGCTCCCTTGCCCGTTGCCGTGCTGGGCGCGAACGGGCGCATGGGCGCCGAAGCCGTAAAAGCCATTGAAGCCGCACCGGACATGAAGCTGGTGGCGGCCCTGGGACGCGGCGATTCGCTGGACCAGATCACGGCTGCCGGTGCCCGGTTCGTGGTGGACCTGACGGTTCCGGAAAGCACCGAAGCGAACGTCCGGTTCGCCGTCGAACACGGCATCCACGCTGTTGTGGGAACCACCGGCTGGGACGCGGGCAGGCTGTCCGCGCTGGAAAGCCTGCTGGCCGGCCATCCGGAGACAGGTGTCCTGATCGCACCGAACTTCGCCCTCGGATCCGTGCTGGCCTCCGCCTTCGCCGCCAAGGCCGCCAAGTACTTCGAATCAGTCGAGATCATCGAGCTCCACCACCCGGACAAGGTGGACGCACCCTCGGGCACGGCGGTCCGCACCGCCCAGCTCATCGCCGCCGAACGCGCTGCGGCGCAGGTGCCGCCCAGCCCGGACGCCACCAGCAGCGAATTGGCCGGAGCACGGGGCTGCGACGTTGACGGCGTAAGGGTCCACAGCGTGCGCCTCCGGGGGTTGGTGGCGCACCAGGAAGTCCTGCTGGGCGGCCCCGGCGAGCAGCTGATGCTGCGCCACGATTCCTTCGACCGCGCCTCCTTCATGCCCGGCGTCCTGCTGGGCGTCCGCAACGTGGCGACACACCCCGGACTGACCGTAGGCCTGGACGGCTACCTGGACCTGGGGCTCTAGGCCATGGACGGACTGCTGGCCGGCTTCCGGAAGAACCGCACCAAGATCTGGGTGGGGGCAGTGACCCTGCTGCTGGTCTTCTACCTGGTGGTGTCTTTCCAGCGCTCCATCCTCCTGCTGACGGACAGCAACCTCGCGGCGCAGGCTATCGGTGCGGCGTACCTGGTGCTGCCCGCCATCGGTGCATGGGCCCTGATCCGGGAGCTGATGTTCGGTGCCCGCACGGAGCAGATGGCCAAGGTCCTGGAGGCGGAGGGAGGACTGCCGGTGGACGAGCTGCCCCGCACGCCGGCCGGCCGGATCGTCCGGACAGCCGCGGATGCCGAGTTCGAGAAGTACCGTTCCGAGGCTGAGGCGGCTCCGGATGACTGGCGCTCCTGGTTCCGCCTGAGCTGCGCCTATGACGCCGCCGGCGACCGGAAACGCGCCCGCGCTTCCATGCGGGACGCCATCAAGCTCTTCCGCGGGAACGTTCCCGCCTAGGAGCCCCCTGCCGCCCGGTGCCCGCTTGTTGAGCACAGCTAGTGCTGAGCACAGCTAGCGGATGGACCGCGGCTCGCCCCGGCCCGCCCGGTTCGCGGCATGTCCCAGCCATTCCAGCGGCCCCCGCCACTTCAGCAGCACGAACACCATGCCCACAATTACTGCGGTGGCGGCATGAGCGAAGTACATTCCGTCCTCCGTCCAGCCGGCCGGCAGCGGTTTGAGGTAGAAACCGGAGACCACCCAGACGTGGACTGCGTAGAGGCTCAGGGTCATCGCTCCCGCACCGCGCAGCGGCAGCAGCAGGTCCAGGTCCACCCACTCGGCCAGCCGGCCCAGCAGCAGGCATGCCCCGATGACCGCCACAGCCACGCCCGACGTGTGCAGCAGGTCCAAGGTGGTGGCCGAGTGCGGTGCGGCGGACGCCAGCCACCACCAGGACCCCTCCTGGGGGATACCCGTCAAGTTCACCTGCAGGATGCTCTCCAGTGGATACCCCGGAGAATTCAGCAGCTCCTCCAGTGCAGCCCGGCCGCCCCAGCTTTCCATTGCCGTAACACCCAGGGTCTTGGCCAGGACTGCGACGATAGTGCCCCCTACCAGCAGCACCACCGGGACCATTGCCCTGCCCAGCACCAGCCTGCCCACGATGAGTCCGACGAGCAGGTATGAAAGCCACTGGAACACAGGGTAGTAGCCGGTGAAGAACAGGTCGGCCAGCAGGCTTGCCGGTGTTGAGAGGTCCTCCCAGGAGGGGTTGTGGCCCAGCTGCATCGGCGGTTGGGCGGCGAGGAGCCACGGGCGCAGCAGGTATGCCAGCACCGGTGACCCCAAGACCCAGCCGCCGGCCCAGGCGCAGAGCTGCTTCAGCGCCATTCCCAGGAAAGGCAGGACACACAGGAACAGCACCGCGTAGTGGACCAGGATGATGGCCAGGTTCACCTCCAGCCCGCCCAGGGAAAGTCCGACGGCGGCAATCACCATGGCGCGCAGGGCAACGCCGCGGCGGGCGGCGGCCAGGTCAGGGCCCTGCAATGGCTTGTGCTTTCCGGTGGACAAGGCCAGGCCCACCCCCGCAAGTACCGCAAACAGTGCCGCGGCCCGGCCCGAGAAGGTGAGGCCAATCCAGGTGGGGGTCAGGTCCGCGTTCGACTCGAAGGTGGGAAGCAGGTGGGTGGCCATCATGCCCAGCAAAGCCAGGCCACGGGCAGCGTCGATGCCGTGGAGCCGCGCCGTAACGGGCCGCCCGGCAGTCTTGCGGGACGTTCTTGCCGGGGTACGGGACGTCATGACCAGATCGTCTCATACCTGGCTGTGCCGGAGCTGTCAGGAAACTCCTTGTATTCGAATATGTGTTCGAATAATATGGGCTGCATGCACACTCCATCATCCGGAATTCCCGCCCATGAGTCCGGCAATGCAGGGCTCATGAAGGCCATGAGTCCAGGGGTTGTTGACTTCCTCTTCCGCCAGCTGGTGGCGGGCCGGCCGCCCGAGGATGTCGAATGGGAGCAGGAAGGCATCAGCCTTGCAGCCCAGCCCGAGGGCCCCGAGCTGGCCCGCCGCCTCGCGGAAGCGGATCTCGACGCACTGACCCCGGTGGAGCTGTTCCACTATGTCCGGGCCGCCCAGCGGCTTGCCTCATGGGCGGAGGAGCTGCGGCAGGCCGCCGTCGGACGGTATTGCGGCCCGCCGGCAGGGGCGCCCCGCTCCGCAGGCCGGCACGCTCCCTGACTGCCCCGAATGCGGTGCGGGGGAGGTGCCGGGGAACGGAGAGGAGCCGCTGGCGCCGAGGTGCGCGGCCGCCTGTTTGACGTGCATCACGCTCCCGGCATTGTCCTAACCAGCCGCTGACAGGGTAACGTTTTTTCCATGGCTGACAATTCCGCGCATCTCCCTGCCCTTGGTACTCTTCTGACCGCCATGGTCACACCGTTCACCAAGGACGGCGCAGTGGATTACGAGCAGGCCGCTGAACTGGCCAGCAAGCTGGTGGATGACGGCTGCGACGGCCTGGTGGTCACCGGAACCACGGGCGAAACATCCACCCTCACCGACGAGGAAAACCTCGGCATGTTCCGCGCCGTCAAGGACGCTGTCGGCGGCCGCGCTGCCATCATCGCCGGCACGGGCACCAACGACACCGCCCACTCGGTGCACCTTTCCCGGCAGGCGGCGGCCCTCGGCGTCGACGGCCTCCTCCTGGTGACGCCCTACTACAACAAGCCCAGCCAGGCCGGGGTCCGCGCCCACTTCGAAACGGTGGCCTCCGCCGTCGACGTGCCCGTCATGCTGTACGACATCCCCGGCCGCTCCTCCATCGCCATTGAGCCGGACACCATGATCCGGCTGGCGCAGCACCCGAACATCGTGGCAGTCAAGGACGCCAAGGCCGACTTCGTCGCCGCCACGCGCGTCATGGCCGAGACGGACCTCCTCTTCTACTCGGGCGACGACGGACTGACCCTTCCGTGGATGGCCCTTGGCGCCGTCGGCCTGGTGGGCGTCACAACCCACGTGGCCACGCGCCGCTTCCGCGAGCTCATCGACGCCGTCAACGCGAACGACCTCAGCACTGCCCGGAAGATCAACTTTGAACTCCTGCCAGTGGTCCGGGCCACCATGACGCGGGTCCAGGGAGCCGTTGCGGCCAAGCAGATTCTTAAATGGCAGGGAGTCCTGCCCAACTCGATTGTCCGTTTGCCCCTCGTGGAGCCGGACGAAGCCGAGATCGAAACCATCCGCGGGGATTTGGCGGAAGCGGGGCTGGTCTTTTCCTGAGGAGTAAGACCAGCACCCTTCCGCCTGGAAAGTAGTGCAATATGACCCAAACTGCCCTCACCGGCCTTGTCACCCCTCCCCGCCTGCCGCAGGGAACCCTCCGGATTGTTCCGCTGGGCGGACTGGGGGAGATCGGCCGGAACATGGCCGTGTTCGAAATCGACGGCAAGCTGCTCATCGTGGACTGCGGTGTCCTTTTTCCCGAGGAAACCCAGCCCGGCGTCGACCTGATCCTGCCTGATTTCTCCTACATCGAGGACCGGCTGGACGACATCGTGGCCGTTGTCCTCACCCATGGACACGAAGACCACATCGGAGCCGTTCCGTACCTGCTGCGCCGCCGCAACGACATTCCGCTGGTGGGCTCGCAGCTGACCCTCGCCCTGATCGAGGCGAAGCTGCAGGAGCACCGCATCCGGCCGTACACCCTCACGGTCGAGGAAGGCCAGATCGAAAAGTTCGGCCCGTTCGAGTGTGAGTTCGTGGCCGTCAACCACTCCATTCCCGACGCTTTGGCCGTGTTCATCCGGACCGCCGGCGGCACCGTCCTTCACACCGGCGACTTCAAGATGGACCAGCTGCCGCTGGACGGACGCATCACCGACCTCCGGCACTTCGCCAAGCTCGGCGAGGAGGGCGTGGACCTCTTCATGTCCGACTCCACCAACGCCGACGTCCCCGGCTTCACCACTGCCGAGAAGGAAATCGGGCCCACGCTCGAAAGGCTCTTCGGCCAGGCCACCAAACGGATCATCGTGGCGTCCTTCTCGTCGCACGTCCACCGGGTCCAGCAGGTGCTGGACGCAGCTGCCAAGCACAACCGCAAGGTGGCCTTCGTGGGCCGCTCCATGGTCCGCAACATGGCCATTGCCGAGAAGCTCGGGTACCTGGACGTCCCGCCGGGCCTGATCGTGGACATCAAGAACGTGGACAACCTCCCGGACAACCGCGTGGTGCTGATGTCCACCGGTTCGCAGGGTGAGCCCATGGCAGCCCTGTCCCGGATGGCCAACGGCGACCACCGCGTGGTGGTGGGCGACGGTGACACCGTCATCCTTGCCTCCAGCCTCATCCCCGGCAACGAGAACGCCGTCTTCCGGATCATCAACGGGCTGCTCAAGCTCGGCGCCGACGTGATCCACAAGGGCAACGCCAAGGTCCACGTCTCGGGCCACGCCGCCGCCGGCGAACTTCTCTACTGCTACAACATCCTCGAGCCGCTCAACGCCATGCCGGTGCACGGTGAGACCCGCCACCTGATCGCCAACGGCAAGATCGCCATCGAGTCCGGCGTGCCCGAAGCCAGCGTCATCCTCGCAGACAACGGCACCGTCATCGACCTGAAGGACCACCGGGCTGACGTTGTGGGCCAGGTGGAAGTCGGCTTCGTTTACGTGGACGGCTCCAGCGTCGGCGAGATCACGGACGCCGACCTCAAGGACCGCCGGATCCTCGGCGACGAAGGCTTCATCTCCATCATCACCGTCATCCACCGCGCCACCGGCAAGGTGGTATCCGGCCCCGAGATCCACGCCCGCGGCGTGGCGGAGGACGACTCCGTGTTCGACGAAATCATCCCCAAGATCAACGCGGCGCTGGAGGAGGCGGTCCTCAACCACGCGGACCACACCAGCCACCAGCTCCAGCAGGTGGTCCGCCGCGTGGTGGGCACCTGGGTCAACCGCAAGCTCCGCCGGAAACCGATGATCATCCCCGTGGTGCTCGAGGCCTGACACCAGCCTGCCTGCTCCGGCCCGCGCTCCCGTCCGACGGGGCCGCGGGCCGGACGCGTTTAAGGGCCGCGAACCGGCGGACCAGGGGGTCCAAATCCCCGGAAAACCAGCCCAACTCGGGTACCGTGGCTGGTATGGCCACTCGTACTACGTCCGCGCCCAATGGCTCCAGCAGGGGCAGCGCCGGAAGCAAAACCGGCAGCTCCTCCGGCCGCGGTTCAGGCTCCACGGCCGCCAAATCGGGGCGTGCCGGCGGCTCTTCCAGCACCGCGCGCACCCGCCAGCTTCCCGCCGTCGAGCACCACCAGCCGTGGTTGCTGCGCGTGGTGGGCGGAGCCTGGCTGGGAGTGGGCCACGTGGTGGGCGGAGGCGTGCGGCGCATCGGCCACGACGTCAGCGACCTCCCCGCGGAAGAACGCCGTGACGGCGCCGCCCTGTTCAACCTGGCCCTTGGCATCTTTATTGCCACCTTCGCCTGGTGGGGCCTGACGGGCTGGTTCCCGGACGCGGTGTACGCCGTGGTCAACGGCACCTTCGGGTGGATCTCCCTGCTTCTTCCGCTGATGCTGTTTGTCTGCGCGTTCCGGCTCTTCCGCCAGCCCTCGGACGGGCGGGGCAACAACCGGGTGGGCATCGGCTTCCTGATCATGACGTTCGCCGGCTGCGGACTGGCCCACATCCTCGGCGGACAGCCCACCGTGGCCGACGGCTTCGACGGCCTCCGCCAGGCCGGGGGCATGCTGGGTTTCCTCGCTGCGTCGCCGTTGGCCGCCATCCATCCCGCCGTTCCAGTCGTGTTCTACTCGCTGCTGGCCTTCATTTCCCTGCTGATCATTACGGCTACTCCGTTCACCGCGATTCCGCGCCGACTGCGCGCCGGCTACGAGCACCTGATGGGCATTGACCTGCTGGATGACCAGGACCGGGACGCCCATGACCGCAGCTACCTGGAACGGACCGCGCCCGCCACAGCGTCCAAGGCCCCCAAGAAGAAGCGCCGCTTCTTCGGCAAGGACGAGGAGGATGCCGACGCCGGACTGGAGGGCTATGTAGGGGACGAAGCCTTCGAGCACGCGGTGATCGACGACGATGACGCAAAGGGAGGCGCGGCGGCCCGCCCGGCGCCGGGAGTCCGGCGGCCCACCCAGGCGGAGATCGCCGTCGAGAAGATCAAAGCTGCCCAGGGCCTGGGCAGCGCGGCGCAGGGAGCGGCTCCGGCGGGGGAGAACGCAACCGAAGCCATCCCCATGATCACCCCCGGCATGTCCGCAGCCGCTGCCAAACCGGCAGCCGCCCCCACAGTGCCATCCAACCCCGTGGCGCCCGCCCCGCCGCCGGTTCCCATTCCGCAGCGCACCGAGCAGCTGTCCCTCGCCGGCGACGTGACGTACACGCTCCCGGCATCGGACTACCTGACGCCCGGCTCCATCCCCAAGGAGCGCACGGAAGCCAACGACGCCGTCGTCGCTGCCCTGACTGACACCCTCCAGCAGTTCAACGTCGACGCCACCGTCACCGGCTTCAGCCGCGGCCCCACCGTTACCAGGTACGAGATCGAACTCGCCCCCGGAACCAAGGTGGAACGTGTCACCGCGCTGTCCAAGAACATCTCCTATGCCGTAGCCTCCAGCGACGTGCGGATCCTCAGCCCCATCCCGGGCAAATCGGCCATCGGCATTGAGATCCCGAATACGGACCGCGAGACCGTCTCGCTGGGCGACGTCCTGCGAAGCCAGAACGCCCGCCGGACGGACCACCCCATGGTGATGGGCGTGGGCAAGGATGTGGAGGGCGGCTATGTCGTAGCCAACCTCGCCAAGATGCCCCACCTCCTCGTGGCAGGCGCCACCGGTGCCGGAAAGTCATCGTTCGTGAACTCGATGATCACGTCCATCCTGATGCGTGCCACCCCTGACGAGGTGCGCATGGTGATGGTGGACCCCAAGCGCGTGGAACTGACCGCCTACGAGGGCGTGCCGCACCTGATCACGCCCATCATCACCAACCCCAAAAAGGCCGCCGAGGCACTGCAATGGGTGGTCCGCGAAATGGACGCGCGCTACGACGACCTCGCCAACTACGGCTTCAAGCACATCGATGACTTCAACAAGGCGGTGCGGGCCGGCAAGGTCCAGCCGCCGGTGGACTCCAAGCGCGTCATCCGGCCGTATCCCTACCTGCTGGTGATCGTGGACGAGCTCGCGGACCTCATGATGGTTGCCCCGCGCGACGTTGAAGACTCGATCGTCCGCATCACGCAGCTTGCCCGGGCGGCAGGCATCCACCTGGTCCTGGCCACCCAGCGGCCTTCCGTGGACGTCGTCACCGGCCTGATCAAGGCCAACGTTCCGTCCCGCATGGCGTTTGCCACGTCCTCCGTCACGGACTCGCGCGTTGTCCTGGACCAGCCGGGTGCCGAGAAGCTGATTGGCCAGGGTGACGCGCTCTTCCTGCCGATGGGCGCGTCCAAAGCCATGCGCGTCCAGGGCGCCTGGGTCACGGAGTCCGAAATCCACAAGGTGGTTGAGCACGTCAAGGGACAGCTCCAGGCAAGCTACCGTGACGATGTTGCCGCGGAGGCGCCGAAGAAGCAGATCGATGACGACATCGGCGACGACCTCGAGGTCCTGCTGCAGGCTACCGAGCTCGTGGTCACCACGCAGTTCGGCTCCACCTCGATGCTCCAGCGCAAGCTCCGCGTCGGCTTCGCCAAGGCGGGGCGCCTTATGGACCTGCTGGAATCCCGGGGCGTCGTGGGCCCGTCCGAAGGGTCCAAGGCCCGTGACGTCCTGGTGAAGCCGGACGATCTTGCCCCCGTCCTGGCGGCCATGAAGGGCCAGGACGCACCCGCTGCGCCGGACTCGCAGACCGCAGCCCTGAGCGACAACGCCAATGCGAACATCGCCCGGGGCGGATACGCGGAAGACCTCGTGGCTGCGGACCTCGACCAGCGGAAGCAGAGTGCCGAATATTACGACGGCTCGGATTCCCCGCCCGGCGGCTACGACGACGAGGACGGCTCCGAAGATGCCTGGTCCCTCACCGGGCGCTAGCCCAAAGACTGTAGCCTAGGAACGTGACTAGCACCGATGCCACCGCGGCCGGCCCAGGCCGTGCCGGGGTCTGGAACCTTCCCAATATCCTGACCATGATCCGCATCGCGCTGGTCCCGTTCTTCGTGTGGTTCCTTATCGCGGACGCGCCGGGGCTGCAGAGCGCGTCCGGGCCGTGGCGGTGGGCGGCGGTCGCGGCGTTCGCCGTCGCCATCTATACGGACAAGCTCGACGGCGACATCGCCAGGAGCCGGAACCTGGTGACGGACTTCGGCAAGATCGCCGATCCCATCGCGGATAAGCTCCTCACCGGTTCCGCCCTGGTGATGCTCTCGGTGCTGGGCGAACTTCCATGGTGGGCCACACTGGTGATCCTGGTCCGCGAGTGGGGCATCACCGCACTGCGCTTCTTCGTGATCCGCTACGGCGTCATCCCTGCTTCGCGGGGCGGAAAGCTCAAGACCGTTGTGCAGACTGCGGCCATCTTCCTGTACCTCCTGCCGCTGGGTGCCTTCGCTCCATGGCTGGCCTGGGTGGCGTTCGCCGTCATGATGGCGGCCGTGGCCATCACAGTCTGGACCGGCATCCAGTACGTGATGGAGGCACTGCGCCTTCGGGCGAAGGGAAAGCTGCAGGCACGCAGCAGCAAAGGACAGGAGCCGGCATGACCAACCTCCACCATCTGTCCGCGGAAGCAGTCAGGAAAGCCCTCGACACAGGACGCACCGTGGCCGCCGCAGAATCCCTGACCGCCGGGATGGTGTCCGCAGTCCTTGCCGACACGCCCGGCGCCTCCGGGATCCTGCAGGGCGGGGTGGTTGCCTACCAGAACTCGGTCAAGGAATCGGTCCTGGACGTCCCGGCCGAGTTGCTGGCCCGCGTCGGATCCGTCGACCCCGGCGTCGCCGCAGCCATGGCGGCCGGAGCCCGGACAGTCCTGCGCGCTGACATCGGCGTCTCCACCACCGGCGTTGCGGGGCCGGATGAGCACGACGGAAAGCCGGTGGGAACCGTGTATGTAGGCATAGCCACCGCCGCCGGGACGGAAGCCTTCGAGTATTCCTTCGCCGGCAACCGTGCAGAAATCCGCGGACAGGCCTGCGGGGCTGCCTTGGAACGGCTTCTGGAGGCCCTGTCCCGGTGAACCCGGCCGGCCGAAGTTACCCGGATGTAAAGTTGGTGGGAACAAAAGCCGGTACCGATTAGTTATTACATTGTGTCGCTTCCGGATAGCGGAGGCGCCTAGGATGAAATGACCACGACGGTTCGCGCCACCGCGGACCTGACCTATGAGGGAGCAAGGCGATACAGATGGTAAAGCAGCCCGTATCCGTTAACGGCGTTGTCCGCTGGAAGGATGTGGGCCTCGCCGATCAGGCTAAGAGCGAACAGAAGGAGCGCAAGATGGTTGTACTTCGTCACGAAATCGGTGATGTCCTGCGCGATGTCCGCCAGCGTCAGGGGCGTACGCTCCGTGAAGTCTCGCACAGCGCCCGTGTCTCCCTGGGTTACCTCAGTGAAGTGGAGCGCGGCCAGAAGGAAGCGTCATCCGAGCTCCTCTCTTCGATCTGCTCGGCACTGGATGTCCCGTTGTCCAGCATGCTCCGCGAAGTGAGCGACCGTGTGGCAGTTGCCGAAGGCGTTGCCGTTCCGGACACCGTTCCGCAGGAGTTCTCCCAGCGTTATGGCCGCGACCTTGAGCGCGACCTGAACACTGAACTCAACGACGAACTTTCCACCGGCCTTCTTTCCGGCGCCCGGTAAGCGCGCCGCCGCAAGGCGGCCTTGGAAACAAGACACACTGAAGCCTCCGGCCGTGCCGGGGGCTTCAGTCGTATCCGCCTACGTGTCTTCCGCAGGGGCGGCCGCCGGCCCGTCCTTCGGGAACCCGTCACGCTCGTACGTGGAGTTCAATTTGGCCATGTACCGGGCCAGTTCTTCCAGGTCCTCCACCGGCCATTCGCCCAGGCGTTCACGAAACACCTGCCGCCGGGCATCCTGGACCTGGTGCATCTTCTCCTCACCCTTAGGAGTGAGCCGGATGGCCTGGGCGCGCCCGTCCAGCGGATCTGCCTCCTTGGACACGAGTCCCAGGCTCTCGAGGAACGCAATCTGCCGGCTGACGGACGGCTTGCCCACGCCAATGTTCATGGCCAGGTCGGTGAGCCTGATCGGGCCCTCCCTGCGGATCACCGTCAGCAGGCCGTAGGCGGCCGGCTCCATGTCCGGATGGACCTGGCGGGAGAGTTGGTTGGAAATGGCCCGGGCGCGCCGCCAGAAGAGGCTGATCTGGTGCTCCACGTTCTGCAACGCGGCGTCCACGGTGGCTTCGTCGTGGCGGCCTTGCAGGGAGGGGACGTCGGGGGAGCTGCTCATGGCAACAATTCTAGGGTGCGGATCGTGAGAGACTTTTCTGGTGCGAATCAGCGATTATTGGCGGCTTATGGACGACGAATTCGGCGCCGGGTACTCGCGGGTCCTCAGCAGCACGCTTGTGCTGGCCGGGGTGGGCGGGCGCACTGCGGACCAGGCGCTGGCTGCCGGGGTGGAACCCCGCAAGGTGTGGCTGGCAGTCTGCGACGTCCAGGACGTCCCCGCCGAGCGCAGGCTGGGCCGGGACCTCAAGCCCCGCGCGAACTAGCCTGATTCTCCTGACACGCCGCGCTCCTGTTCGAATACCTGTTCGGGTAAAGCTATGCTTTTCATAGCGGGTTATCCACATAGCCGCCGTTATCCGGCCGGAATGTCAGTGGGTCCCATTAGCGTCAGAGATGACCAATAAACGGCCGCTGAGGCCACTCCAAAGCGAGAAAGCATTAGAGGTGTGAACCATGGCGGCAGCCCCGGATCGTGCAAAAGCGCTCGAAGCAGCGCTGGCCCAGATCGACAAGCAGTTCGGTAAAGGCTCGGTCATGCGGCTCGGCGATGAAGTCCGGGCCCCCATCGAGGTCATCCCCACAGGCTCCATCGCCCTGGACGTTGCCTTGGGAATTGGCGGCCTTCCCCGGGGCCGCGTCGTTGAAATCTACGGCCCGGAATCTTCCGGTAAAACCACCGTTGCCCTGCACGCAGTGGCCAACGCCCAGCGACTGGGCGGCATCGCCGCCTTCATCGACGCCGAGCACGCCCTCGATCCTGAGTACGCCGCCAAGCTCGGTGTGGACACGGACGCCCTCCTGGTCTCCCAGCCGGACACCGGCGAGCAGGCCCTCGAAATCATGGACATGCTGGTGGGTTCAGGTTCCCTGGACGTTATCGTGATCGACTCCGTCGCGGCGCTGGTGCCCCGTGCCGAAATTGAAGGCGACATGGGCGACAGCCACGTGGGCCTGCAGGCACGGCTCATGAGCCAGGCCCTGCGTAAGATCACCGGCCGCCTGAGCCAGACGAAGACCACCGCCATCTTCATCAACCAGCTCCGTGAAAAGATCGGCGTCTTCTTCGGTTCCCCCGAAACCACCACCGGCGGTAAGGCCCTGAAGTTCTACGCCTCCATCCGTATCGATGTGCGCCGCATCCAGACCCTCAAGGAAGGCGCGGATTCGGTCGGTAACCGGACCAAGGCGAAGATCGTCAAGAACAAGATGGCCCCGCCCTTCAAGGTGGCCGAGTTCGACATCATCTACGGCCAGGGCATCTCCCGCGAGGGCGGCATCATCGACATGGGCGTGGAGCACGGCATCATCAAGAAGTCCGGCTCCTGGTTCACCTACGATGGCGACCAGCTGGGCCAGGGCATGGAGAACTCGCGCCGGTTCCTGCGCGACAACCCTGAACTGGCCGCCGAACTCGAGCGCCTGATCAAGGAAAAGCTTGGTGTCGGCGTCAAGCCTGCGGAGCCCGAATCCAAGGATTCCCCGAAGCTGAAGGCCGTTGACGGGTTCTAACCGTTGACCAGCCCTGAAAATGCGCGCCCCCGCCGGTCCAGAGCCGGCGGGCGGCGCGCCGCTTCGTATGCCGATGACCTCCAGGACGGCCCGACTCCGGACTCTCCCGTTGCAGGGGATGCCGAGCCTGATCCGGTGTCGGTTGCGCAGTCCATCGTCTACCGGCAGCTAACAGCCTCAGCCAAGAGCAGGTTGCAGCTCGCACAGAAGCTTGCAGAGCGGAACATCCCGGAAGACGTCGCAGAGGCAGTGCTGGACCGGTTCCAGGAAGCCCGCCTGATCAACGACGCCGACTTCGCCGACATGTGGGTTCGGAGCCGCGCCCAGTCGCGGAAGCTGGCAAAGGGCGCACTCCGGCGCGAGCTGGCGGAGAAAGGCATCGACCAGGAGACTGCCGCCGCGGCGCTGGAACAGTTGTCGGACGCAGATGAAGAAGCCGCAGCAAGGCAACTCGTTGAGCGGAAGCTCCGCCCGGGGACGGATCTTCAGGACCGGGCGGAACGGGACAAGGCTGCGCGCCGGCTGGCCTCCATGCTGGCCCGCAAGGGCTACCAGCCGTCCCAGGCATTCCGGATCGTCAACGACGTCCTGGAGTCCCGGGCCGCAGCCGACAGTGGCGAACGGTAAAACCGGTACCCTTAACAGGTGAGTTTGACCATCCCTTCCCCCCTTTCCGGTACCGGCACCAGCACAGCGGCCGCCGACGCTCCGCAAGCGGCTGCCCAGAAGCCACGCACCTACCAGGTGCGCACCTTCGGCTGCCAGATGAACGTCCACGACTCAGAGCGCATGGCAGGCATGCTCGAGGACGCAGGATACGTACCGGCCGAGGGTGAGCAGGCCGACGTCGTGGTGTTCAACACCTGCGCAGTGCGCGAAAACGCCGACAACAAGCTCTATGGGAACCTGGGAATCCTCGCGCCGGTGAAGGCCGCGAACCCCGGCATGCAGATTGCGGTGGGCGGCTGCCTCGCCCAGAAGGACCGGGAAACCATCCTGAAAAAGGCGCCATGGGTGGACGCCGTCTTCGGCACCCACAACGTTGGCGCCCTGCCCGCCCTGCTGGACCGCGCGCGCCACAACAACGAGGCCCAGCTCGAAATCCTCGAGTCCCTGGACGTCTTCCCCTCAACGCTTCCCACCAAACGCGATTCCGTCTACTCGGGCTGGGTATCTATTTCCGTAGGCTGCAACAACACCTGCACCTTCTGCATCGTGCCCGCCCTCCGCGGAAAAGAGAAAGACCGCCGGCCCGGCGACATCCTGGCCGAAATCCAGGCCCTGGTTGACGACGGCGCCATCGAAGTCACGCTCCTCGGCCAGAACGTCAACTCCTACGGCGTCGAGTTCGGCGACCGGCAGGCCTTCTCCAAACTCCTCCGGGCCTGCGGCGATATCGAAGGCCTGGAACGCGTCCGCTTCACCAGCCCGCACCCTGCCGCGTTCACAGACGACGTCATCGACGCCATGGCGGAGACCCCCAACGTCATGCCGCAGCTGCACATGCCGCTGCAGTCCGGCTCGGACAAGGTCCTGCGGGACATGCGGCGCTCCTACAGGTCCACAAAGTTCCTTGGCATCCTGGACAAGGTGCGGGAAAAGATTCCCCACGCCGCCATCTCCACCGACATCATCGTGGGTTTCCCGGGTGAAACGGAAGAGGACTTCCAGGCCACCCTGGACGTGGTCGAGAAGTCCCGCTTCGCCACCGCCTTCACCTTCCAGTATTCCAAGCGCCCCGGCACCCCGGCGGCCGACCTGCCGGACCAGTTGCCCAAGGCCGTGGTGCAGGAACGCTTTGAACGGCTTACCGCCCTCCAGGACAGGATTGCGGCAGAGGAAAACCGGCGCCAGCTGGGCCGCAGGGTTGAGGTCATGGTCACCGCGCAGTCCGGGCGGAAAGCCGGGGAAACCCACCGGCTGTCCGGCCGCTCGCAGGACCAGCGGCTGGTGCACTTCTCCGTCCCGGAGGGCGCCCAGGCTCCGCGTCCGGGAGACCTTGTCACTGTCACCATCACCGAGGCTGCCGCCTTCCACCTCGTGGCCGACCCCACCCTGGCCGACTACAGCCTGCGCCGCTCCCGGGCCGGCGACGCCTGGGACAGGTCCCAGGCGGATTCCTGCGGAGCCCCCGCGCCCGGTGCCGGTACCGGCGGCAAGGGCGTCTCGCTGGGCATGCCCTCGCTGCCCGTCCGCACCCGCTGACCGGTGGGCTCCCCGCCTGTCATCGCCGTCGTCGGTCCCACCGGTTCCGGCAAATCCGACCTTGCCGTCAGCCTTGCATTGGAACTTGGCGGCGAAGTCATCAACGCCGACGCCATGCAGTTCTACCGCGGCATGGACATCGGCACGGCAAAAATCACCCAGGCCGAACGCCGGGGAGTGCCCCACCACCTTCTGGACATCCTGGATGTGACCGAGGAAGCCAGCGTGTCCCGGTTCCAGCAGCAGGCGCGCGCCCTGGTCTCGGACATCCACGCCCGCGGTAAGCGCGCCATCCTGGCCGGCGGCTCCGGCCTGTATGTGCGGGCCGCACTGGATGTCCTTGAATTTCCCGGAACGGATCCGCTGGTTCGCCAACAACTTGAGGCTGAGCTCGCGGAGAACGGGCAGGCGGTGCTGCTGGAGCGCCTGCGCGAAGTGGACCCGGTGTCGGCAGGGAGGTTGTCCGACGCCCGGCGCATCATCCGTGCACTGGAGGTCCACCGGCTCACCGGCCGGCCGTTTAGTTCCTTCATGCCGCAGCGCGAGTACGTCCAGCCGGCCGTCCAGGTGGGCCTGGCCGTGGACCGGGACGTGCTCCGCGACCGGCTCGCCCGCCGGGTGCACCGGATGGTGGACGACGGCCTGCTCGCGGAAGTCCAATGGCTGGACAACCAAGGGCTGCGCCAAGGGAAAACCGCGTCCCGCGCCCTCGGCTACGCGCAGTTCCTCCGGGTCGTCGACGGCGCGTCGACCGTAGCGGAGGCCGCGGAAGACACCATCGTGGCCACCCGGCAGTTCGCACGGCGCCAGCTCACCTGGTTCCGCGCCGATCCCCGCATCTCCTGGCTGGATTGGCAGGACCCGTCGTTGGTGGCCAAGGCCGCAGCGCTGTGCGAACGGCCGCGTATTTAGGGCTGCCCCGCCCGGCCGGTACCCTTGGAAACATGGACGCAACCCTCGCAGAAACCACTGAGCCGGCCCTCCGCACCCTGAGCGGGCTCCGCTTTTCCAAGGGACACGGCACCGGAAACGACTTTGTCCTGGTGGCCGATCCCGACGGTGTCCACACCATATCCGCCCACGACGTTGCAGCGCTCTGCGACCGGCACCGCGGGATCGGCGGCGACGGGCTCATCCGCGCCGTTCCGTCGCGCTTCCTGCCGGAGGGCCGTGAGCTGCTCGCCACGGCCCCGGGCGCCGAATGGTTCATGGACTACCGCAACGGTGACGGCTCGTTGTCCGAGATGTGTGGCAACGGCGTCCGCGTCTTCGTCCACTTCCTCCGCACGGAGGGGCTGATTGACCTGCCCGACGGCGGGGCCCTCACCATCGGCACGCGCGCCGGCGTCAAGACCGTGGTGCGGACAGGCGAAGACTACGCCGTGGACATGGGGCCCTGGGAGTTCATTTTCCCCGGGGAAGCCACAGCCAAGGCCATGGATTCACTGGTCACCGCAGAAGGCCTGGAAGTTCCCCGCCCTGCCCTCTCCGTCAGCATGGGCAACCCCCATACTGTCGTGGCCCTGGCGGAGCTGTCGGAACTCACGGCAACCCGCATGTTCACAGCGCCCGTGGTTGACCCTGTCCCGGCCCACGGAACCAACGTTGAGTTCGTGGTTCCGTCGGAACCCCTGGTGCACGACGGCGTCGGCACAGTCACTATGCGCGTGCATGAACGCGGGGTGGGGGAGACCCAGTCGTGCGGGACCGGGGCTTGCGCCGCCGCAGTGGCCATTCGGCACTGGGCAGGTGCGGAGGCCCCCGACACCTGGCGCGTCCAGGTCCCCGGCGGGGTGGTTGGCGTCAAGTTCTTCGCCGGCCCGGCGGGTCATGAACACGTTGAGCTGAGCGGCCCGGCAGTTATTGTGGCAACCGGGACGCTTTCCTGACCTTCAGGATCCGGAAGGACTTGGACGTTGATTCGCGGCTGACGCCGAAGGAGTCGTCCAGCTCCCCGGCAAGCCAGCGTTGCAGCGAGTCGGCCCCCAGGTTCTTCTGCACCACCAGCCACGCCGTACCGCCCGGCGCGAGGCGGGGCAGCCACAGCTTCAGGAGTGAATGGAGCTCGTCCTTGCCGATCCGGATGGGCGGATTGGACCAGATGGTGTCAAAGCGCACCTCCGGGTCCACCGCTTCCGGGGTACTGGCGGTGACGTTTGCCAGTCCCAGCGCGGCGGCGTTCTCGTTCGTCAGCGTGATGCAGCGCTCGTTCACATCCACTGCGTAGACCCGGGCGGAGGGCGACTTCAGCCCCATGGTCAGGGCAATCGGGCCCCAGCCGCAACCGATGTCCAGCAGGTTTCCCTGCGGCGCGGGGGCCGGGACCTCGGCAAGGAGGATGGCCGTGCCCTTGTCGATCCCGTCCGGGCTGAAGATGCCGGTGGAAGTCTGCAGCCTGCGCGTCTGCCCGGCGAGTTCGACAGTCAGCGGCTTGCGGGTAAAAGGGCCGGCGGGCGTTGCGCTGAAATAATGTGCGGACTCCATAACTGGCCAGAGTAGTTCCCCTTGCAGCGTAAAGGGAAACTGCCGCGTGTGGCCCTCTGCTACGCTGGAGAGCATGTTCCTGATCTTTGAGTAGCCGGCACGGGCCCAGCCCGTCCCGAAGCCATGTCCCACCCAGCGATGCAGGTTTTCCCACCTTCCGCTGCGTGCACCGGGCCGAACGCAGAACGCGTTTTCCGGTCGCCGGACGACACTCGAAGGTCAGCCTCCGCTGGACTTCCCGCCGTTTTTCCGGCTGTTTCCATGTCCGCCACGAATCTGAGTCGTGGCATCTCCGCCGGCGCCGCCTCCTGCAGCGCCCGGCCCGACAAGCCAGGAGGCTTGGATGACCGCAGGCCGTCAGCCCAGCGCGAATACTTCACCAATCACCGGCATTCGGCACTATTCTGGAACTGCCGAATCTTCAAAGGAGACCATGACCAGCCAGCCCAACACCGGATCAGATCCAGCCGCCCAGGACATGAGTCCTGCGGAAATCCAAGCTGTCATCGACCGGATTCTCTCCAAGGACGTACCGGCCAGGAGCCTCAGCGCGCCAGGCGGCGGTGACGAGGGCCGGGACGGGAAGGCAATGCTCGGCAAAGCCCAGGCGATTTCCCGCCTGGACGAAGAACACACAACGTACGACGGCGACCAGCAGGATCTTGAGGAACGCCGCGCCCTGCGCCGAACGGCCGGGCTTTCCACCGAACTCGAAGACGTCACCGAGGTTGAGTACCGGCAGCTGCGCCTGGAACGCGTGGTCCTGGCCGGGCTCTGGTCCGAGGGGACCCTGGCCGACGCCGAGAACTCGCTGCGGGAGCTCGCAGCCCTCGCAGAAACTGCCGGTTCCGAGGTCCTGGACGGGCTGGTCCAGCGGCGCGACAAGCCGGATCCTGGAACGTTCCTCGGCTCGGGCAAGGCCTTGGAGCTCCGGGACATCGTGGCGTCCACCGGCGCGGACACGGTGGTGGTGGATGCCGAGCTCGCTCCCTCCCAGCGCCGAGGCCTGGAGGACATCGTCAAGGTCAAGGTCATCGACCGGACAGCCCTGATCCTGGACATCTTTGCCCAGCACGCCAAGAGCCGCGAAGGCAAGGCCCAGGTGGAGCTGGCCCAGCTGGAGTACCTGCTGCCGCGCCTGCGCGGCTGGGGTGAGTCGATGTCCCGCCAGGCCGGTGGCCAGGTGGGCAGCGCGGCTGCCGGCATGGGTTCGCGTGGTCCCGGTGAGACAAAGATCGAGCTGGACCGCCGCCGGATCCGCACCAGGATGGCCAAGCTGCGGCGGGAGATCGCCGCGATGAAGCCGGCCCGCGAGACCAAACGGGCCAACCGCCGTCGTAATGCCGTGCCGTCCGTAGCGATTGCCGGGTACACCAACGCGGGCAAGTCCTCGCTGCTGAACCGCCTGACCGACGCCGGTGTCCTGGTGGAGAACGCCCTGTTCGCCACCCTGGATCCCACCGTCCGCAAAGCGGAAACCGCGGACGGCCTGGGCTACACCCTGGCCGACACCGTGGGGTTCGTCCGTTCACTGCCAACCCAGCTGGTGGAAGCGTTCCGCTCCACGCTCGAGGAAGTTGCGGACGCGGACCTGATCCTGCACGTGGTGGACGTTTCGCACCCGGATCCCGAGGGCCAGATCGCCGCAGTCCGCAAGGTCTTCAGCGAGGTGGATGCCCGGAAGGTGCCCGAAATCATCGTGCTCAACAAAGCCGACGCCGCTGATCCGTTCGTGGTGGAACGGCTCAAGCAGCGCGAGCCGCGGCACGTGGTGGTCTCGGCCCGCACGGGGGAAGGCATCGCCGAACTGCTGGAGGCAATCAGCGACGCCATTCCCCGGCCCGGCGTCAAGCTGGAACTGCTCATCCCGTATGAGCGCGGGGACCTGATCAGCAAGCTTCACGACTCCGACGCCGAGATCATCAGCGTCGACCACGTTGAAGCCGGCACCAGGGCCGTCGTGATGGTCCGGGAAGGCTTCGCGGCTGAACTGGAACCCTTCGTCAGCAATGACTGAGGCCGTGGCAGGAGAAGCCACGGAAACGGCCGGCGAGCAGTTCGTGATCGAACTGCTCGACCGGGCCGTGGCGGGCATGGGCGGGCAAAGCCGTGCCGGCCAGCATGAGATGGCCAGGCAGGTGGCCCGCGCCATCGAAACGGGGGACCACCTGCTGGTCCAGGCGGGGACCGGCACCGGCAAGTCCCTGGCCTACCTCATCCCCCTCATCGCGCATGCATTGCAGAGCAACAAGCCCGCCCTGGTGTCAACGGCCACCCTGGCCCTCCAGACCCAGATTGTGGGCAGGGACCTGCCCCGGCTGCTCAAGGCCATCACCCCCGCCCTGGACAGGCCGGTCAAAGTGGCCCTGGTCAAGGGCCGCTCCAACTACGTTTGCCGGCACAAGCTGGAAGGCGGCTTCCCCAGCGAGGAGCCGGCCGAAGGCCAGCTTTTCAGCCTGGGCGAGGACACCAGCGTCCCGCATTTCGCCGCAGCCGTGGGCGGCCCCTCGTCCCAGCTCGGCAAGGAGGTGGTGCGGCTGCGGGAGTGGGCGGAGAAGACCGCCACCGGCGACCGGGATGAACTGCTGCCGGGCGTCACGGACCGTGCCTGGCGGCAGGTTTCGGTGACGTCCATGGAGTGCCTGGGCTCCCAGAAGTGCCCCATGGCTGCGGAATGCTTCAGCGAACTGGCGCGCCAGGACGCTGCTGAAGCGGATGTTGTGGTCACCAACCATGCGATGCTCGCCGTCAGCGCGTTCGAAGGCCTGGCCGTCCTGCCCGAATATGACGTGGTGGTGGTGGATGAGGCCCATGAACTCCAGGACAGGGTTACCGGGGCGGTCTCCGGCCAGCTCTCGGTGGCCATGGTCCACGCCGCTGCCGCCGGTGCGCGGAAGCACACGGCCATCACCGTTGATGCGTTGAACGCCGCAGCCGCCAACTTGGAGCTTGCCCTGGCAGGCGTGCCGAACGGGCTGCTCCCGAACGGGCTCAATGATGAACAGCTGGACTGCGTGGACCAGCTGCGGGATGCCTGCCGGGCTGCCCTCTCGGATTCAAAGGGGGACAGCAGCGCCACGGCCGACGGCGGCAGGCAGCTCGCGCGGTCGCGGCTGCTGCTCATCCTGGAACTTTGTGAACGGCTCCTGGCAGCCCGGGAGAACCGCGAAGTGGTGTGGTTTTCCCGTGCCAGTTCCTTTGACCCTGCACAGGGATTCTCCCCGCCGGACGAGACCGCTCCTGCGTTGATCAACATCGCGCCGCTGTCCGTTGCCGGGAGGCTGCGCGAAGGACTCTTCGCCGGCCACACGGTGGTGCTGACCTCCGCGACGCTGGCCATCGGTTCCGCGTTTGAACCTGCCGCGGGCGGACTGGGCCTGGTGGGTGACGGCGCCCCGAGCTGGACAGGCGTGGACGTGGGATCACCCTTCGACTACCCAAAGCAGGGCATCCTCTACGTGGCCGGGCACCTGCCGAAGCCCGGCAGGGGTGCTTCCCCGGAAGCACTGGACGAACTGGAAGCCCTGATCCGTGCTTCCGGTGGCGGGGCGCTGTGCTTGTTCTCGTCCCGGCGTGCGGCAGAGGAAGCGGCCGAGGCACTGCGCCCCAAGCTGGGGATGACCGTCCTCTGCCAGGGTGACTCCACCATGACCGGCCTGGTAAAGCAGTTCGCCGACGAGCCCGATACCTGCCTGTTCGGGACCATGTCCCTTTGGCAGGGCGTGGACGTCCCCGGCGGCTCGTGCCGGCTTGTGGTGATAGACCGCATCCCGTTTCCGCGGCCGGACGATCCCCTCATGACGGCGCGCTCACGGGCAGTAGCCCAGGCAGGTGGAAACGGCTTTATGTCGGTTTCGGCCACCCACGCCGCGATCCGGCTCGCCCAGGGGGCAGGCCGGCTGATCCGTTCCACGGGCGACAGGGGAGTGGTGGCCGTGCTTGACTCCCGGCTTGCCACTGAACGCTATGCAGGGTTCCTGCGCGGGGCGCTGCCGCCCTTCTGGTCCACAACAGACCGGAAGACGGCGATTGCCGCCCTGGAGCGGCTGGCCCGGGAAAACGCCTGAGGCCGTCTCGCTGCAGCGGACGGAGTTTCCCTGCTACAGCGAGCGGAGTACCGACACAACCTTGCCCATGATGGTGGCGTGGTCTCCGAGGATGGGCTCGTACTGGGTGTTCTGCGGGAGCAGCCACGTGTGGCCGTCACGCTGGCGGAATGTCTTGACGGTGGCTTCATCATCCAGGAGCGCGGCCACGATATCCCCGTTGGCCGCATCCTGCTGGCGGCGGACCACAACCCAGTCGCCATCGCAGATGGCTGCATCCACCATCGAATCCCCGGCTACCCGAAGCATGAACAGTTCCCCCTGGCCCACCAGTTGCCTGGGGAGCGGCATCACGTCCTCCACCAGCTGGTCGGCAAGGATGGGGCCGCCTGCGGCGATCCGGCCCACCAGGGGAACCATCGCCGTGTCCAGGGCGGTGGGCAGTTCGGTCACAGTCGCTGCACCGGGTGAACGGACGGCGGACGCCTGGCTTGCCGGCTTTGCGGCTCCGCCGTCCAGGGTCAGCGGCATCAGGACTTCCATGGCCCGCGGCCGCTTGGGGTCGCGGCGGAGGTAGCCAAGCTTCTCCAGCTGGGAAAGCTGGTGCGTCACGCTCGAAAGGCTCGCCAGTCCCACGGTGTCGCCGATCTCCCGCATGGACGGCGGGTACCCGTTTTCGTTGACCGAGCGCTGGATGGTTTCGAGGATCTTCTTTTGCCGTGGAGTCAGGCCCTTGGCGGTCCTCTTCGGTTGCGCGGTTGCCCTGCCCCCGGCGGCTGCTGCTGCCATATTCGCCAATGCCTTTCGGTTCCGCCGGCCCTCTCCATGGCCATGCCCTGGAAGTTCCCGCCCCTAAATGTCAGACCCTGCTGATCGACTGTCCAGGTGGTTGTTCTTTGGTTCAAAGCTAGGCCAGCCGCATTGCTTTTTCAAACATTTGTTCTAGCGAGTCTCGACAATGTTCGTTGATAGGTGCTAAAACAGAGAAAGCAAAGTTCGAATATATGTTCTACTCATTGCCCTGGTCATTCGAAGACTACGCCGGAAAAGGTCCGGCCGGGGGCGGAGGGAAGGACGTCCGGGCAGCACAGTACGGTCCAGGAGGGCTCAGATCATGTCAGCTACATCTGTTTCGCGGGGTTCACGCCACCAGCTGCTTTCGGTGCAGCAAATCCTGTCCCAGGCGGACAATCGGCAGGCCGGACGGCCTGCGCCTCTTCCGCCCCTTCGCCTGACCCGTCGTGGTCGCATCGTGCTGATCGGCATTCCGCTGGTCCTGCTCGCTGCCCTGCTTCTTTCGCTGGCAGGCTTTTTCAATGCCCCGGCCAAGGCGTCGGAGTCTGCGACGGATCTTGCAACGACGCCCACTGTCACAGTCACGGTCCAGCCTGGCGAGTCACTGTGGGGCATTGCGGCCGGTGTCGCACCGGAGCGTGATCCGCGGGACGTCGTGGCGGACATCGTGCAGCTCAATAACCTCCCGGCCGGCGCGGTCTTCCCCGGCCAGCAATTGTTCGTGCCCGCAAGTTAGGACCCGGCATTTTGCCTCTCCACGGGCGGCAGGGCGCGGCACGCCGGGAGCGAACAGGAAACCGTCACATTTTCCGGTGTCCGGCCCGGGCACTAAACTGTTCAGGTGAATGACCAGCTAGAGCGCCTGAACCGGCTTCCCCTCCGCAGCAACCTCCGCGGGCTTACGCCCTATGGCGCGCCCCAGTTGGACGTTCCAATCCTCCTGAACGTGAATGAAAACACCCATGGGGTTCCGGCTGACGTCAGGGCGGCCATTAGCGCAGCGGTGTCAGAAGCGGCAGCAGGACTCAACAGATACCCGGACCGGGAATTCACCGACCTGCGGAAGGCGTTGGCGGAGTACCTGGGGCACGGGCTGGATGAATCCAACCTTTGGGCGGCCAACGGCTCCAACGAAGTCCTTCAGCAGATACTCCAGGCCTTTGGCGGCCCAGGACGTACAGCGCTCGGATTCCCTCCCACGTACTCCATGTATCCCCTGCTGGCCAGCGGAACGGACACGGAATACATTGTGGGCGAGCGTGCCGGCGATTACGGTCTCAGCGCCGAATCTGCCGCGCGGCAGGTCAAGGAGCTGCAGCCCAACATCGTCTTCCTGTGCTCACCCAACAACCCCACGGGAACCGGCCTCGGGCTGGACGTGGTGGAAGCCGTCTACGAGGCCGGCGAAGAAAGCCAGTCCATCGTCATCGTCGATGAGGCGTACCACGAGTTCGCGCATGACGGAACGCCCAGTGCGCTGACCCTGCTGCCAGGGCGGGAACGGCTGATCGTCTCAAGGACCATGAGCAAGGCGTTCGCCTTGGCCGGCGCCCGCCTCGGCTACATGGCGGCGGCCCCCGAAGTGGCCGACGCGCTGCGGCTCGTCCGTCTCCCGTACCACCTCTCCGCCATCACGCAGGCCACCGCCCTCGCCGCCCTCCGGCACCGGGAGGCGCTGATGGCGGATGTGGAGGACATCAAGAAACAGCGCGACCGCATTGTGTCCGAGCTGCTCAGGATGGGACTCAAGCCTGCCGCGTCAGACTCCAACTACGTGTTTTTCGGCGGCCTGGAGGACCCCCACCAGGTGTGGCAGGAACTGCTGGACGCCGGTGTCCTGGTCCGCGACGTAGGAATCCCCGGCCACCTCCGCGTCACAGCCGGAACTGAGACCGAAACCACAGCTTTCCTCACCTCCCTTGAAAGCATCCTTGCCCGCCAGGCCAAGCTTCCCGCCTAGACTGGAAGAACCGGCGCTGGACGCCTCGAACCACCCCTTCTGCCCAAAAGGACCCAAGCATGAGTACCACCGGATCGAATGTTGCTGCGGCCCGCACCGCGCGCATGGAACGTGCCACCAGTGAGTCCTCTGTGCTCGTGGAAATCAACCTTGACGGTACCGGCACCTCGGACATCGACACGTCGGTGCCGTTCTACGACCACATGCTCACGGCGCTCTGCAAGCACTCCCTGATCGACATGACCGTCAAAGCCACCGGTGACATCCACATCGATGTCCACCACACGGTGGAGGACGTAGCCATAACCTTCGGTGAAGTGCTGCGCACCGCCCTGGGGAACAAAGCCGGGATCCGCCGGTTCGGAGAAGCCACCGTTCCCCTGGACGAAGCGCTGGCGCACGCCGTCGTCGACGTGTCCGGGCGTCCCTACCTGGTGCACGGCGGCGAGCCTGCCGGCCAGGAGTACCACCTGATCGGCGGCCACTTCACCGGGTCGCTCACTCGCCACGTCTTCGAGGCAATCACCCTGCACGCCGGCATCTGCCTGCACATGAACGTCATCGCGGGCCGGGACCCCCACCACATCGTCGAAGCCCAGTTCAAGGCCTTCGCCCGGGCACTGCGCGCAGCAGTTGAACCCGATCCGCGCGTTGAAGGAATCCCCTCCACGAAGGGTGCGCTGTGAGCGGACAGGTCCTGAAGGACGGCGCCATCATCGATCCCTCGGCCTCCCGGAAACTCCCCTCGCCGGAAGGCAAGCCCACCGTCACGGTCCTGGACTACGGTTCCGGTAACGTCCGGTCCGCCGTGCGCGCCCTCGAACGCGCCGGCGCGGAAGTCATCCTGAGCTCCAAGCCCGAGGACGTCCTGAACGCCGACGGCCTGGTGGTTCCCGGTGTCGGCGCCTTCGAAACGGTGATGCGTGAGCTCAAAGCCGTCGACGGGATCCGCCTCATCGGCAGGCGGGTGGCAGGCGGCCGGCCGGTCCTGGGGATCTGCGTTGGCCTCCAGGTGCTCTTTGAGGCGGGCGTCGAACACGGCACGGAGGCGGAGGGCATCGGCGAATGGCCCGGCAAGGTTGAACTCCTGCCGGCTGACGTGGTGCCGCACATGGGCTGGAACACCGTGAAGGTGCCTGAGGGATCCAAGCTGTTCGCCGGCGTCGAAAACGAGCGGTTCTACTTTGTGCACTCCTACGGGGTGCAGGAATGGAACTTCGATGTTGTGCAGCCGCGCATGGCTGCACCCCTGGTCACCTGGTCCGAGCATGGCGGACCATTCATAGCAGCGGTCGAAAACGGTCCGCTGTGCGCCACCCAGTTCCACCCGGAGAAGTCCGGCGACGCCGGCGCGCGGCTGCTGCGCAACTGGGTGCAGAACCTCAAGAAGCCGGCCCCGGGCGGCCCGGTCCCCGCCGGCGTCCCTTCAACGGAAGACGGCGCTCCAGCGGAAGACGGCGCCGCCTAGATGTGGTCCATCGTCCTGATGGGGCTGGCCGGCCTGCTGGTGGGCGGGGCCCTGTCCTTCAGGCAGCAGCACAAGCCGCTCTGGACCCAGATTTCGTTTTATGTTTTGGCGGGCATGTCGCTGCTCGCTGCCTACCTGCTGACGCTGCCGGGCAACTGACCGGCGGCTGGCCATACTGACCCCGACCCGAAGGATTGACATGACCACCGCAACCGACCTGCCGGTTCTTGAACTGCTGCCCGCCGTCGATGTCGTCAACGGCCAGGCCGTCCGGCTGGTCCAGGGGGAAGCGGGCAGTGAGACCAGCTACGGAACCCCGCTGGAGGCAGCGCTGAACTGGCAGCAGCAGGGTGCCGAATGGGTGCACCTCGTGGACCTGGACGCCGCTTTCGGGCGCGGCTCCAACGCGGAACTGCTCCGCGAAGTGGTGGGCCGGCTGGACATCAAGGTGGAACTTTCCGGCGGTCTCCGTGATGACGAAACCCTTGAAGCGGCCCTGGACCTTGGCGTTGCCCGTGTGAACCTGGGAACCGCCGCGCTGGAAAACCCCGAATGGACGCGCCGGGCAATCGAACGCTTTGGCGACAAGATCGCCGTCGGACTGGATGTTCGCGGCACCACGCTGTCCGGCCGGGGCTGGACAAAGGAAGGCGGGGACCTCTGGGACGTCCTGGGCCGCCTTGAGGAAGCCGGCTGCAGCCGCTACGTGGTCACAGACGTGACCAAGGACGGCACCCTGCAGGGACCCAATGTGGAACTCCTGCGCCAGATGGTGGAAAAGACCGGCAAGCCGGTGGTTGCTTCAGGCGGCATCTCCAGCCTCGACGACCTGCGCGTCCTGCGCTCGTTGGTTCCCTTGGGCGTCGAAGGCGCCATCGTGGGCAAGGCCCTTTACGCCGGGGCCTTTACGCTGCCCGAAGCGCTCGACGTCGCCGGCCGCCGCTAAACAGCCCGGCATGGCCAGCAACGAACCGGGCTCCCCGTCCCCGCGCCAGCTGCCGGGGCACATCGCTGCCGCGCTGGCGGGCGCCGGCGGCGCTGCGGACTCTGCAGGCCAGCCCTGGGCGGGCCGAAGCCTGGCCGGAGACGATGCCAAAATCCACAACTTCGAGAACGACGACGGAACCGCCAGCGATGCCTACCTCGCCGCAGTTGCGGCCTTGCGGGAAGGAACAGGGGATGAAGCCGACGTGGTGGCTTCGCTGACCACCGCCCGCGTGTTCATCCCCATCGTGGCCCGGCTCGCCGAGGAAGCGGAGGGATCGCACGGCCTGAACTCCGACAAACAGGCGGACATGGCCCTGGTTACCCTCAAGGCTGCCGACGGCAGGACAGCCATGCCGGCCTTCACCTCAACGGCGGCACTGGCCGCCTGGCACCCCGGGGCCAGGCCGGTTGCGGTGTACGCGGCACGTGCGGCGCTCTCCGCCGTCGCGGAGGGCGCAGAACTGCTGGTCCTCGATCCAGGCTCCGGGTTCACGTTCGTGGTGCGGCGGCCCGCGGTCTGGGCCCTGGCACAGCAGCACGGGTGGGTCCCGTCGTACAAGGACAAAGAGCTCGCGCAGGAGATGGGCCGGGCAGCCGCCGGTTTCCCCGCCGTCCGGAACCTCGAGCTGGTGCCGGGCAGGGGAGTGGCCGCCCGCGCCGCCGATGGAACCATGGTTGCAGGCGGCGGTGCGGGGCCGGAACTGCAGGTGGTGCTCTACCTCGAAGACGGACTCGATGCGGCGGGGGTGCAGGAACTCGTAGCCGGCCTCCAGGCGCAGTGGTCGCGGAATGTATTGTTTGGGGAGCGCGTCGACTCGATCGAGGTCAAGTTGAGGCGCGCAGACCGCTAGCCGCAGAAAGGCGGGGTGATCCCCGGCCCGCTGCGGCAGACATGAGGATCACCGTGAATTTCGCTCTCTACCGGGAGTTGCTCGCCGTCGGGCCCGTCCGCAGGCTGCTGCTGGTGGGCATGGTTGCCCGTATTCCCCATTCCGCGGCCGGCGTGCTGCTGACCCTGCACATCGTCCTCACCCTGGACCAGGGATATGCCGCCGCGGGCGCCGCCGCCGCCGTCATGACCATCGGCATGGCCGTTGGCGCGCCGTGGCGCGGGCGGCGCGTGGACACCGTGGGCCTGCGCACCGCACTGATCCCTTCCGTGATCTCGGAAACCGTCATTTGGTCTGTGGTTCCCCACGTGTCCTACCAGTGGCTGCTTCCGCTGGTGTTTGTGGGCGGCCTGCTCACGCTCCCCATCTTCAGCGTGGTCCGCCAGTCCCTGGGCGTTCTGGCCGACGGCGACCAGCGCCGTACGGCCTTCGCCCTCGACGCGATCACCACCGAGATAGTGTTCATGATCGGCCCCGCTGCGGGTGCCATCGTGGCCACCAGCGGGTTCACAGTGCTGGGCCTGACCGTGGTGGGCGTTTCCACGTCGCTGGCCGGCCTGTTCCTGATGTGGTTCAACCCGCCCACCCGCAGTGCTGCGCAATCCGAGGAATCCAGCGCTGACGAGTGCCGCGCGGCAGAGGCCGCCGTCGTGTCCGCCGCCCCCGCGCATTTGCAGGAGGCGGCGGCGGAACTGGCGCCTGCGGAAGCCCGGGGCCGTGCCGGCCTCCGCGGCAAGGTTGCGCACAACTTCACATGGTTCACGGCCGCCGTGGCCGCGGTCTTTGCGGTGGCAGCGGGCGCCGGCATGGTCCTGAGCGGGACGGATGTGGGAATTGTGGCAGCCCTGGAGACGGGCGGCCACCAGCGCGACATCGGCATCGTCTTCGTCTTCTGGTGCGCAGCGTCGGTGGTAGGCGGCCTGGTGTACGGCGCCATGCACCGTCCCGTCTCTCCGCTGGTCCTGCTGCTGGGAATGGCGGCACTGACGATCCCCATGGGCTTCGCCCATGACACCTGGACCCTGGCCTTCGCCTCGCTCCTGCCGGGACTGCTGTGCGCGCCCGTGCTGTCATCAGCATCAGAAAAGGTGGCGGACGTGGTGGCCGAGGAACGCCGCGGGGAGGCCATGGGCTGGTACGGCTCAGCGCTGACGGCTGGCGTGGCCCTGGGTGCGCCGCTCGCGGGCGTCTTCATCGACGGCACAGGACCGTCCGGAGGGTTTGTGTCGGTGGGGGTCGCCGGCGTGCTGCTGTGCTTTGCCGGGCTGTTCCTCCAGCAGCGGCGGCGCCGCGCTGCCTGACGCAGTTTCTTCCATCGGTTGCTCCACAGTTGTCCTTTTGGTCGCGCTAAACGGCAGCTACGGAGCAATCGATGGACCCCGGAGGTACTTTGCCCGGGAAACGACGACGGCGGGACGACCCGTAAAGGCCGTCCCGCCGTCGCAAGGCGCTTGGGTGGGTTCTTCCTTAGTTCACTGCCCCGGTGTACTTCTCTCCCGGGCCCTTGCCCGGGGCATCGGGAATCAGCGACTCTTCGCGGAACGCCAGCTGCAGCGACCGGAGGCCGTCACGCAACGGCCCTGCGTGCTGCGATCCGATCTCCGGGGCGGCCGCCGTCACCAGGCCGGCCAGGGCCGTGATCAGTTTCCGGGCCTCGTCCAGGTCCTTCAGTTCCTCGGCGTTGTCCTCCGCCGCCAGCCCCAGCTTGACGGCGGCTGCGCTCATCAGATGGACGGCTGCGGTGGTGATGACCTCGATCGCCGGAACCTCGGAAATATCGCGGACCTGCCGGGAGACATCGGGACCGGCGGGCGCGGGCTCGAAAACGTGTGAATTACTGTCTGGGGTGCTCATACTGGTAAGCTTGACACAGACCAACTGGATGTCGTTATTTCAGAGATTGATCCAACAATCAAGGTTCCCACCGGCGCTGCACTGCGTTGACGGGAATTTTCTCTGTAAGATGGCATGCAGTTTGCAAGCGGAGTTCTCTCCCACCCGCGTCAGCCGCTGTTCCGAAGTTTAGGAACTCAAGGTTGCCGGGTACCTGGTTGGGCATGGAACCGGCATCGGCCGGAACTGTGCGTGCAGTCCCTGGAAGGGAGCTGTATCCGATCTTTCAGAGGCCTTCGATTGCTCCGGCAATTGGGGGCCTTCTCTATTTGCCGGATTCCACAACAAAAACAGGAGCTTTAACATTAGCGAGCCAAGAATCAATGAGCGTATCCGCGTCCCCGAGGTGCGGCTGGTCGGCCCTGCAGGTGAACAGGTAGGAATCGTCCGTATTGAGGATGCCCTGCGTCTGGCTGCCGAGTCCGACCTTGATCTCGTTGAAGTTGCACCTCAGGCGAAGCCTCCGGTGTGCAAGCTGATGGACTTCGGCAAGTACAAGTACGAGGCCGCGGTTAAGGCACGCGAAGCCCGGAAGAACCAGACGAACACCGTTCTGAAGGAAATCCGCTTCCGCCTGAAGATCGACACCCACGACTACGAGACCAAGCGCGGGCACGCACTGCGCTTCCTCGGCGCCGGGGACAAGGTCAAGGCCATGATCCAGTTCCGTGGCCGTGAGCAGCAGCGTCCGGAAATGGGCATCCGCCTCCTCCAGCGCTTCGCCGACGACGTCGCTGAAGTGGGCGTTGTGGAGTCCAGCCCCCGCATTGACGGCCGCAACATGGTCATGGTGGTTGGCCCGCTGAAGAACAAGGCGGAGGCCAAGGCCGAAGCCCGTCGCGCCACCCAGCGTGCCGAGGCGAAGGCACAGAACGAAGCCAAGGCTTCCGGGCGTGTTGACACGTCCGGCGACGATCAGGCGCCTTTGACGCAGTCCCTGGCGGATCTGCTGCCCGAAGGATTCACCGTCTCGACCGAACCTGAGGCAGTAGCCGAGGCCCCTGCGCAGGAGCCGGCCGACGTCGTCGAGCCTGCTGCAGCCGAAGCTCCCGCCAAGGCCGCGGAAGCTCCGAAGCAGGAGGCTCCGAAGCAGGAAGCACCCAAGCAGGAGGCTCCGAAGGCAGTTGCTCCGAAGGCGGCGGCCCCCAAGGCTGCTGCTCCGAAGGCTGCTCCCGCCCCCAAGGCTGCGGCAGAGAAGCCCGCCGCGGCTGCTCCGGCGGCTCCGGCAGCAGCGCCGAAGCCCGCAGCGGTTCCTGCTCCGCCGAAGCCGGTGGCCAGGCCCGCCGCGCCGAAGCCTGCTGCCCGCCCTGCCCCCAAGGCAGCGCCGAAGCCGGCCGGCAAGAAGACCACTTAGTTCATAGCTGCCCGGGGTTCCGTCCCCGGACAGTCAGCAACCAGCATGCCGCCCGCAGGGGCGGCTGCGCAAGAGAGCCGCAGGCCCAGCCTGCGGATACGTAAGGAGATCGGTTCCCATGCCGAAGATGAAGACCCACAGTGGTGCCAAGAAGCGCTTCAAGCTGACCGGCAGCGGCAAGCTGCGCCGCCAGCAGGCCAACCGCCGCCACTACCTCGAGCACAAGTCCTCACGGCTGACCCGTCGCCTTGCCGGCGACAAGATCGTCTTCAAGGGCGATGCCAAGGTCATCCGGAAGATGCTCGGCATCTAGTTTCCAAGTTCTTTGACTGACCACCACCTGGTGGCCGGTCACCTACCAAAAAGCCTTCTCAGGCCGCCGGGAAACCGGCAGTAGATGCTTGGGATCAGATTTTCGAAGGAGTACGCACGTGGCACGTGTGAAGAGGGCGGTCAACGCCCACAAGAAGCGCCGGGTTATCCTTGAACGCGCAAAGGGCTACCGTGGACAGCGTTCACGCCTGTACCGCAAGGCCAAAGAGCAGCTGCTGCACTCGTTTGTGTACAGCTACGGCGACCGTAAGAAGAAGAAGGGCGACTTCCGCCGCCTGTGGATCCAGCGCATCAACGCTGCATCCCGCGCCAACGGACTCACCTACAACCGCCTGATCCAGGGCCTGAAGGCCGCTGAGGTTGAGGTT
This sequence comes from Pseudarthrobacter oxydans, assembly GCF_034258515.1. NCBI lineage: Bacteria > Bacillati > Actinomycetota > Actinomycetes > Micrococcales > Micrococcaceae > Pseudarthrobacter > Pseudarthrobacter oxydans. The sequence goes on from NZ_CP139438.1 coordinate 1,663,276, forward strand.
GACCGCCGCATGCTGGCCGAGCTGGCCGTTTCCGACGCCAACGCTTTCGCAGCGCTGGTCAAGGTTGCCAAGGATTCCCTGCCTGCCGACACCTCCGCCAAGAAGGTTGTTGCCTAGCAACCGGCTGTTCCGCCAGGGACGGTTCAGGAACCCGTGGCCCTAGCCACTAAAGTTCTTATATGAACGAAACCGGGCGCCCGCAAGATTTTCCGCTGTCCAATCCCCGAGCTGATCGGGTGAGGGACGTGGCAAAACTTGCCGGGCGCCCGGCGCGTTTAAAGCGCGGACTGTTCCTGGCTGAAGGGCCCCAGGCGGTCCGCGAAGCCCTCAGGCTCCACCAGCAGCGCCTTGCCGCCGGCGCCCCGGGTGTGGTCACGGAGGTTTTTGCCAGCGAAAGCTGCCTGGACCGGTTCCCGGAATTTGAGGAACTGTCCCAAGGGGTCAACGCCCGCCTTGCCACTGACGAGGTCCTCGCGGCCATGGCGGACACCGTCAACCCGCAGGGGATCGTCGCCGTCTGCCGCTTCCTGGACGTGGCGCTGGAAGAAGTGCTCGACGCCGGGCCCCGCCTGATTGCCGTGCTGTGCCAGGTCCGTGACCCCGGGAACGCGGGAACCGTCCTGCGGGCAGCAGACTCCGCCGGCGCGGACGCCGTCATCCTCACATCCTCCAGCGTGGACATCTACAACCCCAAGGCGGTGCGCTCCACGGCCGGCTCGCTCTTCCACCTCCCGGTGGTGCTGGGTGCCGACATCGGCGGCCTGGTTGCGGCCTGCCGGGCACGGGGGATAGGCATCCTGGCGGCGGACGGCTACGGTTCCCTCAACCTGGACACCCTGCAGGATGAGAACGCCCGGCGACGGCTGACCGGTGAAGGTCCGGAGTCGGCCTATGCCCTGGAGCAGCCCACCGCGTGGCTTTTCGGGAACGAGGCCCAGGGCCTGTCCCAGGAGGAGCTTGCGCTGGCAGACCATCGGGTGGCCGTGCCGGTGTACGGCTCCGCGGAGAGCCTGAACCTGGGTACCGCGGCCACGGTCTGCCTGTACGCCAGCGCCCGGTCCCAGCACCTGCCCGCCCGGGTGACAGCCTAGGCTTCGCTGCCCCGAAGGACTCTGCCTCGCAGGACTTTGCCCGGCAGGACCCGTCGGCGTTCTCCGCCCGGACCCGGCAGCAGTGCCTTGCCCGGCTGCTTGAAAAACCCGGCTGGTTGAAAAATATAAGGGCTCCGGATTTTCCGGAGCCCTTGCTGTTGATGTTCAAACAGGGTAGCAAATCAGGGTGCGCGGGTAGCCTTGCCGCGTCCGGTGATAGCCCCGTAGATGCCGGCAACAACAAGGCCGCCGACGATAGCGAGAATCCAGGTGCCCAGGTCGAAGAAGGCAAGATCGCCCTTGTTGAACAGGAGGCTGCCGATCCAGCCGCCCACAATGGCGCCCACTACACCCAAAACAAGGCTGGTGACCCAGCCCCCGCCAACCCGTCCGGGCATGACGGCCTTAACAATGGCCCCTACGATAAGGCCGAGGATAATCCAAGCAAGAAAACCCATGTCTCCTCCTTATAGTGGCCGGGATCTGATGGTCCCGATGAGGCTCAAGCTAACATAGGGCCCCGCCAATGTCAGCAGGCTTAGGGTCAGTCGCTGGCGCATGCAGGACATTGCGGCGGGTACGGTGACTATGGGCGGGCCGGGGCCGGATCCGCATTGTCCTAACTGAACCGTAAACGTAAAGAGGTGAAGCCCCTTGGCTGCACATGGCGGTACCAAGGCGATTGTGGCGGCCCTGGCTGCCAACCTGACCATCGCCGCCCTGAAGTTCGTGGCGTATGCCCTCACGCTTTCCTCGTCAATGCTCGCCGAAGCCATCCACTCCGTGGCCGACTCAGGCAACCAGGTCCTTCTGCTGGTAGGAGGCAAGAAAGCGAAACGGGCTGCCAGCCCCGAGCACCCCTTCGGCTACGGCCGGGAGCGCTACATCTATGCCTTCATTGTCTCCATCGTCCTGTTCAGCGTCGGCGGCCTCTTCGCCCTCTATGAGGCATGGGACAAGTTCCAGCACCCGCATGCCATCGAAGGGGACTTCTGGTGGGTTCCGTTGGCCGTGCTGCTGGGTGCGATCATTGCCGAGTCCTTCTCGTTCCGGACCGCCATCATTGAGTCGAACCACGTCCGCGGGCAGCAGTCCTGGGCCAGGTTCGTGCGGAGCGCCAAGCAGCCTGAGCTGCCGGTGATCCTGCTCGAGGACCTTGGCGCGCTCGTGGGCCTGGTCTTCGCCCTTATCGGCGTCAGCCTGACGCTCATCACGGGTGATGGACTCTGGGATGCCGCCGGCACGGCGATGATCGGCCTGCTGCTGGTGGCCATCGCCGTCGTGCTCGCGCTGGAAACCAAGTCCCTGCTCCTGGGCGAGTCCGCAACAAAGGACGACGTCGGGAAGATCGCCGCGGCGATCGAAGCCGACGGCGGGCGCATCATCCACCTCAAGACCCTGCACCTTGGCCCGGAGGAGCTCCTCGTGGCCGCCAAGATCGCCATCAGCCATTCCACCACGGGGGTCGAGATCGCACGCGAGATCGACGCTGCTGAAGCGAGGATCCGCGCGGCCGTGCCCATCGCCCGGGTCATCTACCTGGAGCCCGACCTTCACCGGGCCGATGCCACAGAGGCGGGCCAGCAGCCTGCCGCCGCAGCCCCGCAGCCGTAACGGTGCTTCCGTAACTACTGGCTGGCCGGAAGCCGCCGGCCGCCCCGGTCCCAAAAGGATCAGGCGGTCAGCGGCTTCTTGCGTTCCAGGAGTCCGCTGGCGATGGCGACGCCGAGTCCCAACAGGGCGAGGACGGCGCCTACCAGCGCAGGGGCAACGTAACCCCAGCCGAGCGCGATCACTACCCCGCCCAGGAAGGCCCCCAGCGCATTGGCCACGTTGAGCGCGGCATGGTTCAGTGACGAAGCGAGGGACGGCGCGTCCGGCGACGCATCCAGGAGCCGGGTCTGCAGCGCCGGGACCAGCATGGACCCGGAAGCGCCCACCACGAACACCATGACGAAGGCAGACCACGGCCAGTGGACGGCCACGGCGTAGACCACCAAGGCAACAGCTATGGCGGGCAGCACCTTGTACAGGGTTCCCATCACGGACTTGTCAGCGAACCTGCCGCCCACGATGTTGCCGGCTACCATTCCCAGGCCATAGAGCGCCACCACCATCGGAATCAGTGACGACGGCATGCCTGCCACGAGTGTCATGGTGTGGGCGATGTAGGTGTAGGTGGCGAAGAAGCCGCCAAAGCCTACGATGCCGATCAGGATGGCCAGCCAGACCTGCAGGCGCTTGAGGGCTCCCAGTTCACGCCGGATGCTTGCGTCCGGGTGGGCGTGGTGGAACGGGACGAATTTCCAGACCAGGGCAAGCGTTAGCAGTCCTATCAATCCCACCAGGATAAAGAGCAGCCGCCAGCCGTACGTTTGGCCCATCCAGGTGGCAAAGGGCACCCCCACCACGTTGGAGATGCTGAGCCCCGCCATCACCATGGAGATCGCCCACCCGCGCCGCGTTGGCGGAACCAGCGAGGCTGCAATGACCGCCGCAACTCCGAAGAACGCGCCGTGCGGCAGGCCTGCGGCGAAGCGCGAGGCCAGCATGGTCCCGTAGTCGGGCGCGAGGAAGGAAAGGAAGTTGGCCACCGCGAAAAAAAGGATGAGCCCGAGGGCCAGGTGCTTGCGGGGGAGCTTGGCCCCGACGGCGGCGAGCAGCGGGGCCCCGACTACAACGCCCAAGGCATAGGCGGAGATGAGGTGGCCGGCTTCCGGTGTTGATATCCCGAGGCCCTGCTCCACTTCCTTCAGCAGGCCCATCATGGTGAATTCCGTAACCCCGATGCCCACCCCTCCCATGGCGAGGGCAAAGATGGCCATGGCGATGTTGGGGGATCGGGTGGGGGCTGCCGTGGATGTTTCGAGGACGCTGCTCATGGGCCTGCTTTTCGGGGTAGAAACTGGTGATGGGACCGATGCCACGGCAGTGGGGCTGGTGAAGTCCGGACCCTGCCAACAACCCCGGGAAGGGGGATTGGTATTCCCGCTGCAGGAATGGTGTGTCCGGCCCCACCATTGTCCCCCATAGAATGAGCCAGTGACTGGACTGATACAGGTGGTAGGCGGAGCCGTCGTTGACAGCCTGGCGGAACCTTCGCTGCTGCTGGTGGCGCGGCGCAGCGCGCCGGAGGATCTGGCCGGCCTCTGGGAGTTCCCCGGCGGCAAGGTGGAATCCGGAGAGCAACCGGAAGCCGCGCTGGCCCGCGAGCTGTACGAGGAACTCGGCATCGGCGTCCGGCTCGGCCCCGAGCTTCCGGCCGGGGCACCGCAGGGGTGGCCGCTGAACAGCCGTGCCAGCATGCGGGTGTGGCTCGCGGAGGTGACCCGCGGGGAAGCGCGGCCGCTTGAAGACCACGATGACCTGCGGTGGGTGGCACTGTCTGATCCGGAAGCGGTCCTGGGCCTGCCCTGGATACCTGCCGATTTCCCGATCGTCAGGGCGCTTCTTTCCGCCCTGGGTGTCCAGGCTGAGGCTGCGCGCTCCTAGAAGAGCGTTGCCTGTTCTGCCGGTCCTCCCTGTGCCGGCAGCCCGGGTACGCCGGGCACGGAGCTACCCGCATCATGCCCTGCCGCTGCCGGAATGGCGCCTGCCGGGTAGGCAGCCTCCTCGCCGCGGGGGTCGTCCTCCAGGTCCCTGTGGCTGAAGCCGGATGAATTGGTGAAGCCATGGCGTGCCTTGAAGTAGCGGACCTTGCCGGCCAGCCAGGAGCGGTACTCCTTGGAGGCATACGAGCCGGAGCCGTAGAGCCCGCGGTAGCGGCCGGCCAGTCCGGGATGGTTGGCGGCGATCCACTTCATGAACCACTCCCTGGTGCCCGGTTTGAGGTAGAGGGCTCCGGCGGTCACTCCGGTGGCCCCGGCGGCAGCCAATGAAGCGAAAAGCGCATCCAAGGCGTCATCGCTGTCCGAAAGCCAGGGGAGGATGGGCATGGCCATCACCCCGCAGGGGAGTCCGGCCTCGCGAAGGCGGGAGACGAGCTTGAGCCGTGCCCGGGGCCCCGGCGTTCCCGGCTCGACGGCCTCGGAGAGCGCTTCATCGGTCATGGCGAGGGAGATGCCCAGGCCCACGGGCACCTGGGCTGCGGCGCTCTTGAGCAATGGAATGTCCCGTGCCAGCAGCGTCCCCTTGGTGAGGATCGAGAGGGGAGTTCCCGAGTCAGCAAGGGCGGTGATGATGCCGGGCATCAAGCGGTAACGGCCCTCGGCACGCTGGTAGGGGTCCGTGTTGGTGCCGAGGGCCACCTGGTGGCGGCCCCAGGAAGGTTTGGCCAGTTCTTTGCGAAGGACCTCCGCGGCGTTGACCTTGACCACCACCTGGCTGTCGAAGTCCAGGCCGGGGTCGAAATCCAGGTACGTATGGCTTTTCCGGGCGAAGCAATAGACGCAGGCGTGGCTGCAGCCCCGGTAGGGGTTGATGGTCCACTCGAACGGCATCCTTGAACCGGGCGGCACCTTGTTGAGCACCGATTTGGCGGTGACCTCGTGGAAGGTGATGCCGGCGAACTCGGGAGTGGTGACCGAGCGGACCAGGCCGGCCAGCGGTAGCAGGGCGGGTGAGGCGGTGCCCGGAGCAGTTTCTCCCGGCCGGGGCATCAGTGCTTGGGCGTCCCATCTCATGCCCCTATTCGAATGTATGTTCGAACTAAAGTCAAGCATCGGCCGGCCCGGCCGGCCCGGCCGGCGTGCCGAAGCCCGCCTACGTGAGGTCCTGGAGCTCCCACACCACCGTGATTGCAGCGGCCACGGTGGAGTCCCCCGGCTCCACGGCGACCTGTTCCACGGAAGCGGCGCGCTGCATCCGGGCCAGCGGCACCGGACCCTGGACCGGGACGTTGTCCACTATGGAAAGCACCCGCCCCAACCGGGCCGAGGCAAGCTGGGCGTACTGGCGTGCGGTACTCGCTGCATCCAGCCAGGCAGCTTCACGCGCCCGTGCCCGGACTGCGGCGTCGTCGCTGAACGTGAGTTCGAGGCCGTTCAGCCGGACGTCGTTGCCGCCCGCCCCAACGGCTTCGGAGATTGCGGCGGAGGCGGAACCAGGCGCCCGCAACCTTATGGTGAGGGTGCAGGCTGCAACGTACCCCGTGACCCGCTGGCCCCCGCCTTCCCGCCATGTCATATCCGCCCGCACGTTCAGGGCCGCAGTGCGGATGTCGGCACCCTCAACGCCGTGCCGGCGGAAGGCGGAGGCAACGGCATCGGAGCCGGCGCCGGCCCGGGAGTAGGCGGCCTCCACGGATTCTGCGCGGCACTCCACCCCGATGGAGACCACCATCAGGTCGGGGGCAGCATCCGCCGAACCGGTCCCGGTGACGGTGACAGTGCCGCGCGGCTCAGTGCCGCGGGAGCCATTTCCAGGGGAATCCACGGCCCCGGGCTGATACCCGGGAACCCCCACTCCGCCCCTTGCCCCGCCGCCGCTGCCGGAATCCGCTGCCATGGGTCACGCCTCCACTTCTGACGGTCCCCGGCGCCGGGGGCGGCGGGGGCGTACCGGGTAGCCGCCGGCGGCAAGTCCGGCGTGCCGTTCAAAAATGTTGGCGGTCCCTGGGTTCCCGGTGCGCAGCATGGACCATCCGGCGCTGAGGAGATACAGCGGCAGGAAGGGGAAGCCCAGGCACCAGGCGTACTGGCTGCAGTGTTTTTCTTCGTGGCCCAGCAGGGCCGGCTGCGCCGCCAGCTTGTCGGCCGGGCAGCGGCAGAGCACCACGTTGCCCAAGGTGAACGCTCCCGCGAACGGCAGCCGCCAACTGTACCCGCCCGCAAGGACCAGGCCGCGCGGCCCCCTGCGGACGTCGGTGCGGGCGGCGACAGCGACAGCGACGCCGAGGACAGTGCTGCCGTTGACCAGGTTGGCGACCTGCCTCAGCCGCTGCGCGGCCGTGAGGCCCTCCGGGGCTTCCTGGCTTCGAGGCGCAGTCATGAGGCCATGCTAGCCGGACGGTTCAATTAGACTGGAGGATAGTGGCCGCCGGTTCCGCCGGTGTGCCCTGACCTGGTCATTGAACGCCCTGCACTTGGGGCATTCATCCATGACCTGCCAGTGATGGACGCGCCGCCGGGAAACCGCGCTGGCTGTCCCGTTCACCGGCAGCCACGACTCGTAGCTAAGAACAGTAGATGACTGAAACTTTGCCGGGCGCCGCCATCCCGAACCCCACGGATGAAGCCGCCATCACTGCCGCCGTAGACCAGGCCGTTGCCGCCATCACCGGCGCGGCCACCCTTGACGAGCTGAAGGCGGTGAGGCTCGCCCACACCGGCGAGAAGTCTCCCCTCAGCCTTGCGAACCGCGAAATCGGCAAGCTGCCCAAGGACCAGAAGGCCGTGGCCGGAAAGCTGATGGGTGCCTCCCGCGGGCGGGTCAACAAGGCGCTCGCGGACCGCACGGCCGAGCTGGAAGCCGAAAACGACGCCCGTATCCTGCTGGAAGAGACGGTTGACGTCACGGCCGCCCCCCGCCGTCGTCGTGCCGGTGCCCGGCACCCCCTGTCCACCCTCCAGGACCGCGTGGCGGACATCTTCGTGGGCATGGGCTGGGAAATCGCCGAGGGTCCGGAAGTGGAATCGGAGTGGTTCAACTTCGACGCCCTGAACTTCAAGCCGGACCACCCGGCCCGCGAAATGCAGGACACCTTCTTCGTGGAGCCGCCCGAGGCCCACCTGCTGATGCGCACGCACACGTCCCCGGTGCAGGTCCGCTCCATGCTGGAACGCGAGCTGCCCATCTACGTGCTGTGCCCGGGCAAGGTGTTCCGCACGGACGAGCTGGACGCCACGCACACGCCGGTGTTCCACCAGTTCGAAGGCCTCGCCATCGACAAGAAGCTCAGCATGGCGGACCTGCGCGGCACCCTGGAGCACTTCGCCCGGCAGATGTTCGGTGACGAAGCCCAGATCCGGCTGCGGCCCAACTACTTCCCCTTCACGGAGCCCTCTGCCGAGCTGGACATCTTCCACCCCGGCGCCAAGGGCGGCCCGGCGTGGATCGAGTGGGGCGGCTGCGGCATGGTCAACCCCAACGTCCTGCGCGCCGCCGGCATCGACCCGGACGTCTATTCAGGTTTTGCCTTCGGCATGGGCATCGAGCGCACCCTCATGTTCCGCAACGAGGTGGGGGACATGCGCGACATGATCGAAGGCGATGTACGTTTCAGCGAGCACTTCGGGATGGAGATCTAACAGTGCGTATCCCAATTTCCTGGCTGCGTGAATTCGCGGAGGTACCGGCCGGAGCGACGGCCGAAGACGTGATGGCCGAACTGGTCAAGGTGGGCTTTGAGGAAGAGGACGTCCACCGTCCCACGGACACCCTCAAGGGCCCGATCGTGGTGGGCCAGGTCCTGAGCCTGGTCAAAGAACCGCAAACCAACGGCAAGACCATCAACTGGTGCCAGGTCCGCGTTGTCCCCGAGGGGCAGGAGCAGACGCTCACCGGCAAGGGCATCGACCCCTCCGGCGTGCAGGGCATCATCTGCGGCGCCCATAACTTCGTAGAGGGCGACAAAGTGGTGGTCACGTTGCCGGGCGCCGTGCTGCCGGGCGATTTCCACATCTCCGCGCGCAAGACCTACGGCCACCTTTCCGCCGGCATGATCGCCTCCGTCCGCGAACTGGGCATCGGCGAGGACCACGACGGCATCCTGGTGCTGTCCCGCATCGGACTGGACCCCGAGGTGGGCACCGACGCCATGGAACTGCTGGGCCTCTATGACGAAGCCGCGGAAATCAATGTCACCCCGGACCGCGGCTACGCCTTCTCCATCCGCGGGGTTGCCCGCGAATACGCGCACGCCACGGGGACCACCTTCACGGATCCCGCGTCCCGCGTCAACGCTCCTGCGGAGCTCTCCGGCGGGTATGGCGTCAAGCTCAACGACGACGCGCCCATCTACGGGAACGCCGGCTGCGACCGCTTCGTGGCACGGACCGTCCGCGGCGTCGACGCCACCAGGCCCACCCCGCCGTGGATGGTGTCCCGGCTCCGGCTGGCCGGCATCCGCTCCATCTCCCTGCCGGTGGACATCTCCAACTACGTGATGCTGGAACTCGGCCAGCCCACGCACTGCTACGACCTGGACAAGCTGTCCGGGGACATTGTGGTGCGCCGTGCCGCGGCCGGCGAGAAGATCACCACCCTCGATGGCAAGGTACGCACCCTCGACGCCGAGGACCTGCTGATCACCGATGACTCCGGCGCCATCGGCATCGCCGGCGTGATGGGCGGAGCCGACACCGAGGTATCCGATGACACCACGAACATCCTGGTGGAGGCGGCGCACTTCGACGAGGTATCCATCTCCCGTTCCCGCCGTCGCCACAAACTGCCGTCCGAAGCGTCCAAGCGCTTCGAGCGCGGCGTTGACTGGCAGGTGGCCGGCATCGCCGCCCAGCGGGTGGTAGACCTCCTCGTGGAACTCGCAGGCGGCACGGCAGACGAGGCGGGAACCGACGTCGGCACCGCCCCTGACTCCGTGGCGATAGAACTTCCGGCAGCCTTCGCGGCCGCACGGATCGGCATCGACTTCACCGAAGAGCAGATTGTCACCTCCTTGGAGGACCTGGGCGCGGCCGTAGAGAAGAGCGACGGCGGCTGGACCGTGACGGCCCCCAGCTGGCGCCACGACCTGGAGACCAAGGAGGACCTCTCCGAGGAGATCGCCCGGCTGGTGGGTTACGACCAGATTCCCGCGACGCTGCCTGTGGCGCCTCCCGGCCGCGGCCTGACGCGCGTGCAGCAGCAGCGCCGCCGCCTTATCCAGGCGCTGGCTGATGCCGGCCTCACCGAAGTCCTGGCCTACCCCTTCGTGTCCAAGGCGTCCAATGACACCTTCGGCGTGCCTGAAGAGGGGGCCGTCCGGACCGCGGTCAAGCTGGCCAACCCGATCAGTGAGGAGCAGGGCTTCCTGCGCACTTCCATCCTGCCCGGGCTGATTGAGGTGGCAAAGCGGAACCACTCCCGTGGATTCCGGGACCTGGCACTCTTCGAATCGGGCCTGGTGTTCCTGCCGGCAGAGGTAATGGGCACGGACTCCATCCCGCCGCTCGGTGCCAAGCCTGCCGATGAGGTGCTGGACGCGCTGTACGACGGCGTTCCCGCCCAGCCGTTCCACCTCGCCGCAGTCCTCACGGGCCATGATTCGCCCGCCGCCGCAGGCCACACGCCGCGGCCGTGGGACTGGGCGGACGCCGTGGACATCGCCCGCCTCGCCGGGGACGTCCTGGGCGTGGACATTGTGGTCAGCCAGGGTGCGCACCAGGCGTTCCACCCGGGCCGTGCCGCCCGGTTGTCCCTGCGCACCGGCGAAGTAGTGGGCTATGCAGGAGAACTGCACCCCAAGCTGCTGGCGGCTTCCGACATGCCTCCACGCTCCGTTGCACTGGAGCTCAACGCCGACGCGCTGTTCGAGGCCGCGCCTGATGTCATCGTGGCGCGGCACATCTCCACGTTCCCGGTGGCTACCCAGGACGTGGCGCTGGTGGTTCCCGCCGGGATCCCGGCTGATGACGTACTGGCCGCCCTCCGCGAGGGTGCCGGTGAACTGCTGGAGGACGTTGCGCTCTTCGACGTGTACGCCGGCAAGGGGATCGAGGAAGGCAAGAAGTCCCTGGCTTTCGGACTCCGCTTCCGTGCCGACGACCGCACCCTGACGGCGGACGAGGCATCGGCCGCACGCGAGAGCGCCGTGGCACTGGCCGCTGAGCGCTTCGGCGCAGTCCAGCGCTAGGCGGGCAGTACCCAGGTCCCATGGACGCCAGGCTGGCCCTGCGGGCAGTGGATATCACAACTGATGTCCGCTGCCCGCAGGCGCATCAGGACGGCCCGGAAGGGTTCGTCCCTGAACGTGCAGAGGAACTGCGGGCCGCGGCCCTGGAGCCGGCTGCTGCGCAGCGTTTCCTGGCCGGCAGGGCAGCGCTGCGCCGTTTTGCGGGCGACGTGCTCGATCTGCCGGCATCGCAGCTGCGGTCCTCCTACTCCTGTCCCCAATGCGGCTCCGGACCCGGACTCTCCCACGGCCGGCCGGGCTTCACGCACCGGGGCCGGCGCTTGCCCCTGTTGCTGAGCATGGCCAGGACCGGCAACTGGGTGCTGCTCGCCGCGGTTACGTCGCCGGGCAGGGGAGAACGGCTGGGGGTGGACGCCGAAAATCCGGAACGGCTCGGCTTCGAGGGGTTCGACGCCGTGGCGTTGTCCCGCTCGGAGGAGCTCACCCTCGCGGGGCTGGAAGGAAAGGCGCTCCTGCGCGAACGTGCCCGGCTCTGGAGCCGGAAGGAGGCCTGGCTCAAAATGACCGGCGAGGGGCTTCGGGTGGATCCCCGCACGGTAGCCGCGTTGGAGGAACCTGGAGTACAGGACCTGCCGTCTGCTGCTACGGGGCTGCCGGCGTCGCTGGTCGCCGCCGTCGCCTTGGGCTAACCCCGCCGGCTTCGCGGGGCAGGCAACGGCGGGAGCGCGAGCTCGAAGAGCCAGGGGTGGAGCACTGCTTCGGCGTCGATGCCCGCTACGCCGTTCGCCATCAGGATGAAGTCGGCCGTTGAGACCGAGCCGTGGCGGTGGGTCCTGGTCCATTCCTGCAACAGGGTGAAGAACGCAAGGTCCCCGCAATGCATGCGCAGTGCGTGCAGCGCCAAGGCCCCGCGCTTATAGACACGGTCGTCAAACATCAGGGCCGGTCCGGGGTCGCCGATGAGCAGGTCCTGCCCGGCGGCGGAAAGCCTGCGCCAGGCCGCGGCCGCCCTGTCCTGGGCGGTCATCACTCCGGCCGCCTCGGACCAGATCCATTCGGCGTAGCAGGCAAACCCCTCGTGCAGCCAAATGTCGTGCCACCCGCGGACTGTCAGGGAGTTTCCGAACCACTGGTGCGAGAGTTCATGGGCGATCAGGCGCTGGGCATCCCAGTCCAGGCTGAGGTGGTTGCGGCCCAGAATGGCCATGGTCTGGGCTTCCAGCGGAATTTCCAGGACATCGTCGGCCACCACAACCGTGTACTCGGAAAATGGGTAAGGACCAAAGCACCTGACGAAGGTGCGCATCATGTCGGGCTGGAGGCGCAGCCCCTGGCGGGCAGCCCCTGCCAGTGCGGGCGGGACGGCCGCGGTCTGGAGCACGCCTCCCGGAGCGTCACCCGGGTCAAGGACCAGGGATTCATACCGCCCGATCTGGACCGTGGCCAGGTAGGTGGCCATGGGCTCCTCCTGCTCGTAGGTCCAGGTCTCCCGGCTGGCCCTGGTGCTGTGCCCTACCAGTCGGCCGTTGCAGACGGCACGGTAATTGGCGTCGGTAGTTACCGTGATCCGGTAGCTTGCCTTGCTCCGCGGATGGTCGTTGCACGGAAACCAGGACGGTGCGCCGTTGGGCTGGCCAGCCACCAGCACGCCGTCGGTCAGTTCCTCCCAGCCCACCTCGCCCCACAGCCCGCGGCGCGGCGCAGGATTGCCCTCATAACGGACGTCCAGGGTGAACGTTTCGCCGACGGCGAGGCCGGCGTCGAGCTGGACCACCAGTTGTTCAGCGCGCTGCGAGAACCTCCGCACGCGCCGCCCGTTCAGCTGCACCTTAACGGCGCGAAGGCCTGCCAGGTCCAGGACGACGGCGGACGCCTGCCGGGCCGCCGTGGCGTGAATGACGGCACGGCCGCTGAGCCGGTTGGCGGCCATCCGGTAGTCGAGGTCCACTTCGTAGCGGGACACGCGGTACGAGTCGCTACCGTGGCCCGGCATGTAGGGGTCGGACAGCACTCCCGGGATGGCTGTCCCGGCGGCAGGTCCGGAGGTTGCTGGTTCAGGAAGACTCATGGACGCGGGCCTCAATCACAAACGTGGCGGGTACTTACTTCGGGCGGGGTGCAGGAACGCCGGGGCCGGCCCATGGACTGACGGGGTTGCCCATCCAGTAGGTTCCGGCCGGAACCGTTTCCCCGCGCATGACCAGGGAAGCCGGTCCCACCGTTCCGCCGTGGCCGATGCGCGCCTGCGGGAGGATGACACCGTGCGGTCCCATCGTTGCGCCGTCTTCGAGCGTAACAGGGCCGATGCTCATGATGCGGTCGTGGAACAGGTGCGTTTGCACCACGCAGCCGCGGTTGACCGTGGAGTTCGCTCCCAGGGTGACAAGGTCGGCTTCCGGCAGCCAGTAGCTCTCGCACCATGTTCCGGGGCCGATCCTGGCGCCCAGTCCCCGCAACCACCACACAAGGGCCGGCGTGCCGGTGGCGGCCCGGGCGAACCACGGCGCGCTGACCATTTCTATGAACGTATCCACCACTTCGTTCCGCCAGATGAACGAGCTCCACAGCGGGTGTTCCCCGGCCCTGATACGGCCGATGAGCAGCCATTTGGCAACCACGGCACTGGCCGCGGCCACGGCACCGGCCAGCAGCATCACTATGCCTCCCAGCAGGGCCGCCGCGGCGTAGTTGAAGGATGCGGCGAGCCAGTCCAGGGCCAGCAGCACGCCCGCGGCAAGGCCCACAGTGAGCGCCACGGGAACGAACCGGCAGGCCTCCCACAACGCACGTGCCAGCTTCAGCCTGGGAGGCGGCCGGTAGGTGAGCGAACTGTCCGAGGCGATGGCCGTGCGCCGCAGCCGGACAGGAGGGCTGCCCAGCCAGGAGGTTCCGGACTTGGCCTTGGACGGCGTCGCGGACAGCACGGCCACCAGCGAGTTCTTGGGAACATTACGGCCGGCTCCCGTCATGCCCGAGTTGCCCAGGAAGGAGCGCTTGCCGATCTTGGCCGGGGCGATCCGCAACCAGCCGCCGCCAAGCTCGTAGGAGGCCACCATCGTGTCATCCGCCAGGAACGCGCCCTCTCCCACGGTGGTCATCTTGGGAACCAGCAGCACGGTGGAGGCCTCGACGTTCTTGCCGACTTTTGCTCCCAGCAGGCGAAGCCAGACGGGCGTGAAGAGGCTGGCGTAGACGGGAAACAGGAGGTCCCGGGCCAGGTCCAGCACACGCTCGGTAGCCCAGATCTGCCAGCCGATCCGGCTCCGCACGCGGTAGTAGCCTTCACGCAGGCCCAGGCCGAGCAGTCGGGTGGTTCCCAGGACCAGCAGCAGGTTGGCGGTGAACCAGGCCAGGGCGGCAAGGGGCAGGGAGCCCAGCAGGGGAAGCCAGGCCTCGGACAGGGAGCTGTGGCCCCTGATGAACAGGAAGGCCACCAGGCAGGCAGCGCCTGCGGAAAGGTAGGGGATCATGGCCAGCAGTGCGCTGGCGGCCGCGAAGGCGGTAAACCAGAGCCGGGCAAGCATGGCGCCGGTGTCCGGCTGGGCCGGCCAGTTCTGTTTCGCCTTGCCCCGGCGTTCTGCCGGCGAGCCGGCCACAACCTGGCCCGCCTTGACCTTGCCCAGGACCGCCGAACCGGGCTCCACCTGGCCGCCGGCGCCGATGCTGGCGCCGGGCATCAGGGTGCTCCGGGCCCCCACGGTGGCGCCTGCGCCGATCCGGATGGCTCCGATGTGCACGCTGTCACCGTCGATCCACCATCCCGAAAGGTCGACTTCGGGCTCCACGTTGGCTCCGGTGCCCAGCGACAGGAGCCCGGTCACCGGCGGCAGCGAGTGCAGGTTAACGTTGCTCCCGATCTTCGCGCCGAGGGCGCGGGCGTAGTACGGCACCCAGGGTGCGCTCGCCAGGCTGACCGCTCCCGCAAGGTCCTGGATCTGCTCAGCCAGCCAGAGCCGGAGATGGACTTTCCCCGATCTGGGATAGGTGCCCGGCTTGACGTTCCGGAGCAGGATCCGGGCTGCTGCGACGGAGAGGAGCATGCGACCGGCAGGGCTGACGAACACCAGCCAGGACGCACCCACCCACCACCAGGACACCGTGGCTGCGGCGGTGAAGCCGGCCAGTCCTGCCAGCAGGTTATTGGCCGCCATCAGGTAGGTCAGCCACCGCATGCCCACGAGGATGTGCAGCGGGACGCCCATCAACGTCTGGAAAACCTGCGACTTCCGGGCCGTGGGCCGGACAGTTCGGACCTCGGCAGGGCCGGCGGGAGTGCCGTCCGGCAGTGACTGCCGGGCCACATCGATCAGGGCCCCGACGCGCGGCGTCGCGTAGATGTCTGCCACTGTGATGGTGGGGTAGCGGACGCGCAGCGCAGAGACGAGCTGCGCGGCGGCAAGGGACCCGCCCCCGGCCGCAAAGAAATCCGCGTCGAGGCTGGTTGCGTTACTGCCAAGGACCGCGCCCCACTGCTCGACGATCCACTGGGCGTCATCGGGAAGGTTCAGCGGGGCCTGGCCTGCTTCGTCGGCTCCGCTGCCGGTGAGCGGCCAGGGCAGGGCATGGCGGTCCACCTTGCCGCTGGTCTTGGTAGGCAGGGAGTCGACGACGGCCAGCAGCGGAATCAGCGCAGCCGGAAGGCTGTCAGCGAGGAGCTTGCGGGCGGCGGCCAGGTCGGGCCCAGGAGGTCCCGCCGGCGCAAGGTACCCCACCAGGATCTGGTTCCCCGCCGCCGTCGTCCGGACGGCGGCAGCAGCGCCCGCGATGCCCGGCAGGGCCTGCAGGGCTGCGTCGACTTCGCCGAGTTCGATCCTGCGGCCACCCAGCTTGACCTGCTCATCGGCACGGCCCATGAAGATGAGGCCCTCGGCTTCGTAGCGGACGAGGTCCCCCGAGCGGTAGGCGCGGTCCCAGCCGAGCGTGGGAAACGACGCGTACTTGTCGGCATCCTTGGCCGCGTCAAGGTAGCGGGCAAGCCCTACGCCGCCGATGATGAGTTCGCCAACGCCTCCCTCGGGAACGGGAATCCCGCCCTCGTCCACCACAGCCAGGTCCCAGCCATCCAGCGGACGGCCGATCCGCACCGGACCCGGCCCGCCCAGCGGTGCAGCGCAGGCCACCACGGTGGCCTCGGTGGGGCCATACGTGTTCCACACTTCCCTGCCGTCAACGGCCAGCCGCTCCGCCAGTTCCGGCGGGCATGCCTCCCCGCCGAAGATCAGCAACCGGACGTTCTCGAGCGCTTCGGCGGGCCAGAGGGCTGCCAAGGTGGGGACCGTGGACACAACGGTGATCCCGTGGCTGATGAGCCAGGGGCCCAGGTCCATCCCTGTTCGCACCAGGGCGCGGGGGGCGGGGACCAGGCAGGCACCGTGCCGCCAGGCAAGCCACATTTCCTCGCAGGACGCGTCGAACGCCACCGACAGCCCCGCCAGCACCCGGTCTGCCGTTCCGATCGGCTCCGCCGTGAGGAAGAGCCGGGCTTCGGCGTCAACGAAGGCGGCAGCAGAACGGTGCCGTACGGCAACGCCCTTCGGCGTTCCGGTTGAGCCGGACGTGAAGATCACCCAGGCGTCGTCGTCCACATCCGCGGTCCGGGCGGCGGGGTGGGGCGTGGGCCTGCTGCCGTTGAGGGTGATGCCCTTTTCCGTGACCACGGCGGCTACCCCGGCTTCAGCGAAGACGAGCCTGGCGCGCTCTTCGGGATCGTCCGCGTCGACGGGGACGTAGGCGGCGCCGATGAGCAGGATGGCAAGGATGGAAACGTACAACCTGTTGGTGCCGGAGGGGATCCGCACGCCGATCCTGTCGCCTGCGCCCAGTCCGGCGTGGTGCATCGCCCGCCCGGCGGAGCGTACTTCCGCCAGCAGCTGGGCGTAGCTCAGGGACCTGCGGCCGTCGTCGAGGGCTGAGGCATCGGGAAACCGTTCCGCGGTCTCCAGCAGGATGTCCACCAGCGTCCGTGCCGGGGGAGCGGCAGCGGCGCCGGCCAGCTGCGGCTGGTGGCGGGCCTGCTCCCGGATCTTGTCAGGGGCCCGTTCCGGGGCTGGGTCCGCGGCATAGCCGTCGGCTGCCCGGCTGCCGCTCTGTTGCTCGGTCACCTGTGCAGTGTGCCGGGGCAAGATGAACGGGAAGTGTCCTGGTCTGCCTGCCGTCCACCCGGTGTTCGACATGTGTTCATGGTGCTTCCTTAATGTGCGCCCCCGACAAGTGACGACCTACGGAACCAGGACCACCTTGCCGGTGGTGCGGCGCCCTTCAAGGTCGCGGTGCGCCTGGGCGGCCTCGGCCAGGGGATAGGTTCCGCCCACCCTCACTTTCAGGCTGCCGTCGGCGGCGGCGGCGAAGATTTCGTCCGAGCGCCAGCGCCGTTCCGCCGCGTCCAGGAGGTGGTGCGCGATCGTGGGCCGGGTCAGGAAGAGCGAGCCGCCGGCGTTGAGCCGTTGCGGATCCACCGGGGGAACGGGACCCGAGGCGGCGCCGAAAAGCACCAGCGTCCCCCTGATGCGCAGGGCGGCCAGCGAGCCGTCGAAGGTGTCCTTTCCCACGCCGTCGTACACGACGTCGGCGCCCCTGCCGCCGGTGAGGTCCCTGACGGCGTCGGTAAATCCGCTGTAGCGCAGCACATGGTCCGCGCCGGCGTCGAGGGCGAGCCGCTCCTTTTCATCCGTGGACACCGTGGTGACCACGGTGGCGCCCTTGGCTTTGAGCAGCTGGATCATCAGCAGGCCAACACCGCCCGCGCCAGCGTGGAGCAGTACAGTGTGCCCCGGTTCCACCTTGAAGGTGGAGTTGATCAGGAAGTGGGCGGTCATTCCCTGCAGCGGGAGGGCGGCGGCGGTGAGGTCGTCGAGTCCCTCGGGCACTGGCAGGGCCTTGTCTGCATCCACCACGGCGTAGCCGGCGTAGCAGCTGGTGCCCTCGGCGGTGGCCACGCGGTCTCCTTCGGCGAATCCCGTCACTCCTTCGCCCAGTCCGGCAACCGTGCCCGCTGCTTCGGAACCCGGCGTGAAGGGGTACGGGACCTTGTACGCGCCGCTGCGCTTGTAGGTGTCGATGAAATTCACTCCCACCGCACCCACTTTGAGCAGCAACTGGCCAGGGCCGGGGACCGGCCGGTCCACCTCCGCGTATTCGAGGACTTCCGGGCCGCCTGCCTGCCGTGCGACGATTGCATGCGTCATGGCTCTCCTTCCCCGGGCCTGGCCTTTCCAGCCCCGGCTGCACGATCCATCCTAGGGAAACCGAAGGGAAACCCGGTGCCGAGGCAAACATCCAGGATCTGATGCATAAATATCGGGACCAGTGCATATTCTTGCTGTAAGGTGGAGTCCATGACTATTTCTGTTGCAGTGTCAGGCGCCAGCGGTTATGCCGGTGGAGAAGTCCTGCGCCTCCTCGCCGGACACCCGGATGTCACCATTGGGGCCATCACGGCCCACAGCAATGCCGGCTCCCGGCTCGGCGAGCTGCAGCCCCACCTGCACGGACTTGCCAGCCGAATCCTCGAGGACACCACCGTGGAGAACCTCGCCGGCCACGACGTCGTATTCCTTGCCCTGCCGCACGGTGCGTCCGCGGAGATCGCGGCGCAGCTCCCGGAAGGGACAATCGTCATCGACGCCGGGGCGGACCACCGCCTCGAGGACCCCGCGGCCTGGGAGAAGTTTTATGGCTCTGCCCACGCGGGCACCTGGCCGTACGGCCTGCCGGAACTTCCCGGCCAGCGCGAGGCCCTGAAGGGCGCAACCCGCATCGCCGTGCCCGGCTGCTACCCGACGTCGGCCCTGCTGGCCTTGACGCCAGGGTTCGCCGCGCATCTCCTGGAGCCCGACGACGTCGTGATCGTTTCCGCGTCCGGTACCTCCGGTGCGGGGAAGGCAGCGAAAGTGAACCTGATCGGTGCCGAAGTGATGGGCTCCATGAGCCCCTACGGCGTGGGCGGCGGCCACCGGCACACCCCCGAAATTGAACAGGGCCTGTCCACTGCGGCGGGGGAGCAGGTCACCGTCTCCTTCACGCCCACCCTGGCTCCGATGAGCCGCGGGATCCTCACCACGGCGACGGCGAGGGTAAAGCCGCAGGCACTACGCAGTACCACGCCGGAACAGTTGCGCCAGGCCTGGATCGACGCGTACGACGACGAACCTTTTGTGCACGTCCTGCCGGAGGGCCAGTGGCCCGGCACCAAGTCAGTGCAGGGGTCCAACCACGCGGCCATGCAGCTGGCTTTCGACGCCCGCGCCGGGCGGGTGATCGTTACCTGCGTTATCGACAACCTCACCAAAGGAACGGCCGGCGGCGCCGTCCAGTCCATGAACATCGCGCTTGGCCTGCCGGAAACCGCCGGCCTCGACCTGCAGGGAGTAGCTCCATGACCATTACCGCACCTTCCGGATTCCGGGCTGCCGGCATCACCGCAGGACTTAAGGCTTCCGGCAAGCCGGACCTTGCCCTTGTGGTCAACGACGGCCCCGCCAAGGCCGCCGCCGCGGTCTTCACCAGCAACCGGGTGGCTGCGGCCCCGGTCCACTGGTCCCGCCAGGTGGTTTCCGACGGCCGGGTGGACGCAGTCATCCTCAACTCCGGCGGCGCCAACGCCTGCACCGGGCCCACCGGCTTCCAGAACACCCACAGCACAGCCGAAAAGGTGGCTGAGGTGCTGGGTATCTCGGCCACGGATGTGTTTGTATGCTCCACCGGCCTGATCGGCGAGCAGCTGCCCATGGACAAGATCCTTCCCGGCGTGGAGGCAGCAGCTGCGGCCTTGAACGACGATGGCGGGCCCGAGGCGGGCGTGGCCATCATGACCACCGACTCGGTGCCGAAATCTGCACTGTTCATCGGAAGCGACGCCGACGGCCAGGAATTCAGCATTGGCGGTATTGCCAAGGGCGCCGGCATGCTCGCTCCCGGCCTGGCCACCATGCTGGTGGTGCTCACCACGGACGCGGCGGTGGATGCGGACATGCTCGACGTCGTCCTTCGCGATGCCACACGCGTCACCTTCGACCGGGCAGACTCGGACGGCTGCA
The DNA here is from genome assembly GCF_034258515.1 of Pseudarthrobacter oxydans. Taxonomy (NCBI): domain Bacteria; kingdom Bacillati; phylum Actinomycetota; class Actinomycetes; order Micrococcales; family Micrococcaceae; genus Pseudarthrobacter; species Pseudarthrobacter oxydans. Next base: position 1,683,135 of record NZ_CP139438.1, read on the forward strand.
TGTCCACCAACGACACCGTGGTCCTGCTGGCCTCCGGCGCCTCCGGTGCTGTCCCTTCCGCCGAAGCGTTCAGCGAAGGCCTGATCAAGGTCTGCGCCGAACTGGCCCGGAAGCTCATCGCGGACGCCGAAGGCGCCAGCCACGACATCGCCATCCGGACCTTCAACGCCGCCAGCGAGGCCGACGCCGTAACCGTGAGCCGGTCCGTGGCCCGCTCCAACCTCTTCAAGGCCGCCATCTTCGGCAAGGACCCCAACTGGGGCCGGGTACTCTCTGCGGTCGGCACCACGGACGCCGCATTCGAGCCTGACCAGCTCAACGTGGCCATGAACGGCGTCCAGATCTGCCGGAACGGCAGCATCGGTGACGACCGGAGCCTCGTGAACCTGGAACCACGCGAAGTGCGGGTGGACATTGACCTGCAGGCCGGCGACGCCGAGGCCACCATCTGGACCAACGACCTCACCCACGACTACGTGCACGAGAACAGCGCCTACTCCAGCTAGGGCCTGTCCCCGGCAGAAACCGTTGTGGAAAGTGACAGCATGAACACCCAGACGCGTGAAACCACCAGCATGTCCGACGCCCAGGACAAGGCAGCAACCCTGATCGAGGCCCTGCCCTGGATCCAGCGCTTCGCCGGCACCACCATGGTGATCAAGTACGGCGGCAACGCCATGGTCAACGATGATCTCCGCCGCGCCTTCGCCGAGGACATCGTCTTTCTCCACCACGTGGGCATCCACCCCGTGGTGGTCCACGGCGGCGGTCCGCAGATCAACTCGATGCTGGGCAGGCTCGGCATCGAGTCTGAGTTCAAGGGCGGCCTCCGGGTCACGACGCCCGAGGCCATGGACGTTGTCCGCATGGTCCTCACCGGCCAGGTGGGGCGTGAGCTGGTGGGACTGATCAACTCGCACGGCCCCTACGCGGTGGGCATGTCCGGAGAAGACGGCGGGCTGCTGCGCGCCGTCCGGACGGGCACTGTGGTGGACGGCGAAGAAGTGGACCTCGGGCTGGTAGGCGAGGTGGTCGGCGTCGACCCCGCAGGCATCGAGGACATCCTCGGCGCCGGCCGCATTCCGGTGATCTCCACAGTTGCCCCGGAGATCGTGGACGGCGGAGAAGGCGTGGCCGGCACCGCCCGCTTCCAGCCCACCGGCCAGGTCCTCAACGTCAACGCGGACACCGCCGCGGCGGCCGTCGCCTCGGCGCTGGGCGCCTCCAAGCTGGTGATCCTGACCGACGTCGAAGGGCTGTACGCCAACTGGCCGGACAAGTCCTCCCTCATTTCCTCCCTCACGGCCTCGGAGCTGCGGGACATGCTTCCGCGGCTCGAATCAGGCATGATCCCGAAGATGGCGGCCTGCCTGAAGGCCATTGACGAGGGTGTGGAACGCGCGCACATCGTGGACGGGCGCCTGCCCCATTCCATGCTTCTTGAAACATTCACGACGGCGGGCATTGGCACCCAGGTAGTCCCGGACGAGGAGATCAACGCATGAACTCGGTGGAAAAGCCATCCGTGACAGAACTCGTGGAGACCACGGGCCACGCCGGAGCCGAGTGGCTGGAACGCTACTCCACCTCCCTGATGGGCGTGTTCGGCACCCCGCAGCGTGTGCTGGTGCGCGGCGCCGGCTGCCTGGTCTGGGATGCCGACGGCAAGGAATACCTCGACCTCCTTGGCGGGATTGCGGTCAACGCCCTGGGCCACGCGAACCCGTTCGTCACGTCCGTGATCTCCAGCCAGCTGGCCACGCTCGGGCATGTCTCCAACTTCTTCACCAGCCCCACGCAGATCGCCCTGGCCGAAAAACTCCTGGCCCTCACCCAGGCGCCGGCCGGCTCCAAGGTGTTCTTCACCAACTCCGGCACGGAGGCGAACGAGGCGGCCTTCAAGCTGGCGCGCCGCAATACGGGTGGCAGCGGCGCCAAGCGGACCAAGATCATCGCCCTCGAAGGCGCCTTCCACGGCCGGACCATGGGCGCGCTTGCCCTGACCGCCAAGGAGGCCTACCGCGAGCCGTTCGAGCCGCTGCCCGGCGGCGTGGTGCACATCCCGTTCGGGAACGCCGAGGCGCTCAAGGCCGCCGTGGATGAAACCGTGGCCGCCGTCTTCCTGGAGCCCATCCAGGGCGAGGCGGGCGTCCGGCCCCTGCCGCCCGGGTACCTTCGGGCCGCGCGGGAGCTGACTGCCAGGGTAGGGACACTGCTGATCCTGGACGAGGTGCAGACCGGCATTGGCCGCACCGGCAAGTGGCTTGCCAGCGAGGACGCCGGCATCATGCCCGACGCCATCACCCTGGCCAAGGGGCTGGGCGGGGGCTTCCCGATCGGTGCGCTGGTCACCTTCGGCAGCCATACGTCGTCGTTGCTGTCCGCCGGCCAGCACGGCACCACGTTCGGCGGCAACCCGGTGGCCACGGCAGCTGCCCTCGCCACGCTCCACGCGATCGAAAGCCAGGATATTCTGGCGAACGTGGCTTCGGTAGGGGAGCACCTGCGTTCGGGGCTGGCGGCCATCCCGGGCGTCACCGAAGTCCGGGGCGAAGGCCTGCTGATCGGCTTCGACCTCGACGCGGACGTGGCCCCGGCCGTGGTGCAGGCCGGCCTGGACGCCGGCTTCATCGTCAACAGCCCGGGTCCGCGGACCATCCGCCTTGCGCCGCCGCTGGTCCTCACGGCAGCGCAGGCAGACACTTTCCTGGCCGCCTTCCCGGCCATCCTCCAAGCAGCTAAGGACGCCCAGTGACACCAGCCACCGGCACCACCCGGCACTTCCTCAAGGACACGGACCTCAGCCCTGCCGAGCAGGCAGAGGTCCTGGACCTCGCCATGCGCATGAAGGCCGCCCCGTACAGCGTCCAGCCGTTCGCTGCCGAGGGCAGCGGCCGCAAGACCGTCGCCGTGATCTTCGACAAGACCTCCACCCGGACCCGGGTGTCGTTCGCCACCGGCATCGCGGACATGGGCGGCAACGCGCTGATCATCAACCCGGGCGAGGCGCAGATCGGCCACAAGGAATCGGTGGAGGACACCGCCAAGGTCCTGGAACGCATGGTGTCCACCATTGTGTGGCGGACCGGCGCCCACGCCGGCCTGGTGGCCATGGCCGAAAACTCCAGGGTGCCGGTCATCAACGCCCTGTGCGATGACTACCACCCGTGCCAGCTGCTCGCGGACCTGCTGGCCGTGAAGGAGCACAAGGGCGAACTCAAGGGGCTCACCATGAGCTACCTCGGGGATGCCGCCAACAACATGGCGAACTCCTACCTGCTGGCCGGGGTGACGGCCGGGATGCATGTCCGGATTGCCGGGCCCGAGGGCTACCTCCCCGCGGCGGACATCGTGGCAGCCGCGGAGGAACGCGCCGCGGAGACCGGCGGTTCGGTGCTGGTCACGACTGACGCGGCGGAGGCCTTGAAAGGGGCCGACGTCGTGGCAACGGACACGTGGGTGTCCATGGGCCAGGAAGCCGAAAAGGAAGCCCGGCTCCAGCTGTTCCGGGAGTACTCCGTCGATGAGGCGGCCATGGCACGTGCTGCGGAAGACGCCGTCGTGCTTCACTGCCTCCCCGCGTACCGCGGTTACGAAATCTCTGCCGGCGTCATCGACGGGCCCCAGTCCATCGTCTGGGACGAGGCCGAAAACAGGCTGCACGCCCAGAAGGCCCTGATGGCGTGGCTGATGCACCGCTCCGGCCTGGCGTTCGTGGACGGCCTCGCTCCGGTTGAAGGCACCGGGGAGAGCACGTTCTAGTGTCTGCCCAACCGGCGTCGCCGGGCTCCAGCCCGGCCACTAAGACGGCCCGCCAGGCCCGGATCGCGGCCATCCTGACGGGTGAATCGGTGCGCTCCCAGGCGGAGCTGGCAGCCCTGCTGGCGGACGACGGCGTGCAGGTCACCCAGGCGACGCTGTCGCGGGACCTGGTGGAACTCGGCGCGGTCCGGGTGCGCGGCAAGGAGGGCGTGCTGGTGTATGCGGTCCCCGGCGAGGGCGGCGAGCGGGCCGCAAAAAGCGGGGTGAGCCAGGAGATCCTGGACGCCCGGCTGGCCCGGCTCTGCAGCGAACTGCTGGTCACCGCGGAGGCCTCAGCCAACATCGCCGTGCTCCGTACTCCGCCGGGCGCCGCCAACTTCCTGGCCCTGGCCATCGACCACTCGGTGATGCCGTCCATCCTGGGGACCATCGCCGGGGATGACACCGTGCTGCTGGTTTCCCGGGATCCGCAGGGCGGCCAGGACCTCGCCGCCAGGTTCCTGCAACTGGCTGAAGAAGCCGGGCAATAAGCTTGAAGACAACATCTACAACCCCCCAATCCCAAGGAGCATCCAAGTGACTGAACGCATCGTGCTGGCCTACTCAGGCGGCCTGGACACCTCAGTAGCCATCGGCTGGATCGGCGAAGCCACCGGCGCCGAGGTCATCGCCGTGGCGGTCGACGTCGGACAGGGCGGCGAGTCCCTGGAGACCATCCGCCAGCGTGCCCTCGGCTGCGGCGCCGTCGAAGCCTACGTGGCCGACGCCTCTGACGAGTTCGCCAACGAGTACTGCGTCCCCACGCTGAAGGCCAACGCCCTCTACCAGGGCCACTACCCCCTGGTTTCCGCCATCTCCCGCCCGGTGATCGTCAAGCACCTGGTCAAGGCGGCCCGTGAATTCGGCGCCACCACCGTTGCCCACGGCTGCACCGGCAAGGGCAACGACCAGGTCCGCTTCGAAGTGGGCATCCAGACCCTCGGCCCGGACCTGAAGTGCATCGCCCCGGTCCGCGACCTCGCCCTAACCCGCGACAAGGCCATCGCATTCGCCGAGGAAAAGGGCCTGCCCATCGAGACCACCAAGAAGAACCCGTACTCGATCGACCAGAACGTCTGGGGCCGCGCCGTCGAAACCGGCTACCTCGAGGACATCTGGAACGCCCCCACCAAGGACATCTACGACTACACCGCCACCCCGGAATTCCCGCCGGCACCGGATGAAGTCACCATCTCCTTCGAAGCCGGCGTGCCGGTGGCGATCGACGGCGTCAAGGTCACCCCGCTGCAGGCCATCAAGGAACTCAACCGCCGCGCCGGCGCCCAGGGCGTGGGCCGGATCGACGTCGTCGAAGACCGCCTGGTGGGCATCAAGTCCCGTGAAATCTACGAGGCCCCGGGCGCCATGGCGCTGATCACCGCGCACAAGCACCTCGAGGACATCACCATCGAGCGCGAGCAGGCCCGCTTCAAGGCCACCGTTGGCCAGCGCTGGGCCGAACTTGTCTACGACGGCCAGTGGTTCTCCCCGCTGAAGCGCTCCCTGGACGCCTTCATCGAGGACACCCAGAAGTACGTCTCCGGCGACATCCGGATGACCCTGCACGGCGGCCAGGCCATCGTCAACGGCCGCCGCTCCGACACCTCGCTTTACGACTTCAACCTCGCCACCTACGACACCGGCGACACCTTCGACCAGTCCATGGCACGCGGCTTCATCGAGCTGTGGGGCATGTCCGCCAAGGTTGCCTCCGGCCGCGACATCCGGGTCGCGGGAAAGTAAATGGTCTCGGCAACAAATGAAGGCGCTCTGTGGGGCGGCCGGTTCGCCGGCGGCCCCGCGGACGCCCTGGCAGCACTGAGCAAGTCCACGCATTTCGACTGGCGGCTGGCCCGCTACGACATCGCCGGGTCCAAGGCGCACGCCCGCGTCCTGCACAAGGCCGGGCTGCTGGATGCTGCCGAACTGGACGGCATGCTGGCTGCCCTGTCGCAGCTGGATGAGGACATTGCGTCCGGCGCCTACCTGCCCGCGGAGTCCGACGAGGACGTGCACGGCTCGCTGGAGCGCGGACTCATTGAGCGTGCCGGGACCCAGCTGGGCGGCAAGCTCCGCGCCGGCCGCTCGCGCAATGACCAGGTGGCCACGCTGGGCCGCATGTTCCTGCGTGACCACGCCAGGATCATCGCACGGGGCGTGCTGGCCACAGTGGACGCGCTGGTGGAACAGGCCAAGGCCCACCATGGTGTGGCCATGCCGGGCCGCACCCACCTGCAGCACGCCCAGCCGGTGCTGCTCAGCCACCACCTGCTGGCCCATGCCTGGGCGCTGCTGCGCGATGTGCAGCGGCTCCAGGACTGGGACAAGCGCGCCGGCGTTTCGCCCTACGGGTCGGGTGCCCTGGCGGGTTCCTCGCTAGGCCTGGACCCGGAGGCCGTGGCGGCGGACCTGGGCTTCTTCTCCGCCACGCACAACTCGATCGACGGCACCGCGTCCCGCGACGTCTTCGCCGAGTTTGCCTGGGTGTGCTCGATGATCGGCGTGGACCTGTCCAGGATTTCGGAGGAGGTCATCTTCTGGGCCACGAAGGAGTTCTCCTTTGTGACCCTGCACGATTCCTACTCCACCGGTTCCTCGATCATGCCCCAGAAGAAGAACCCGGATGTGGCGGAGCTGGCCCGCGGCAAGGCCGGCCGGCTGATCGGCAACCTCACCGGGCTGCTGGCCACGCTCAAGGGCCTGCCGCTGGCGTACAACCGCGACCTGCAGGAGGACAAGGAACCGGTGTTCGACGCCGCCGACACCCTGGAGCTGCTGCTCCCGGCCGTCTCCGGCATGATCGCGACGCTGAAGTTCAACACCGAACGGATGGAGTCCCTGGCACCCCAGGGCTTCGCGCTGGCCACGGACATCGCCGAATGGCTGGTCCGCCAAGGCGTGCCGTTCCGCGAGGCGCATGAACTCTCGGGCGCGGCCGTCAAGCAGGCGGAATCCCGCGGCGTGGAGCTGTGGGACCTGACGGACGAAGAGTACGCGGCCATCTCGGAGCACCTGACGCCGGAGGTCCGCACGGTCCTGTCCACGGAAGGTTCCCTGAACAGCCGCAACTCGCAGGGCGGAACGGCGCCGGCCGCCGTCGAACGCCAGCTCGCTGCGCTGGAAGCCGAACTTGCCGGCGTCCGGGAGTACGCCGGCTAGAACGCTCTCTCACTTAACGCGCCGTTTCTGCCAAGGCTCTCTCACTTTCCCTAAGAAAGTGAGAGAGCCTTGGCGATTTTCAAGCATCAAGTGAGAGAGCGTCGGGGGTTCACGCGGAGGACTCACCGCTACCATGGCGCAATGAGCGAAACCTTCCGGAAGTTCCTTCGCACCCTGCCCGACTTTCCATCCGACTTGCCCGGCTTCGACCCTGACAAGTCGCCGCAGGACCCGGTCCTGCTCTTTAAGCAGTGGTTGGACGAGGCCCTGGCGGCAGGGGAACCCCAGCCCCATGCCTGCAGCCTGGCCACCGTTGGCCGCGGTTCCGGCGGTGGGCAGCAACCGTCGTCGAGGATGCTGATCCTGAAGAACATCGACGACGACGGCTGGCACTTCGCCACGTCCCGCACCTCGCGCAAGGGCAGGGAACTGGGCGCCAACCCCTACGCCGCCCTGAACTTCTACTGGCCATCGCTGGGCCGGCAGGTCCGTGTGCTGGGTCCGGTGACGGAATTATCCGCGGAAGCTTCGTCCAGGGATTGGGCTGAACGGCCGCGTGCTGACGGCAGCGAAAACCCTGACTGGCAGCTCTATGCCATCCGCCCGGAGGAGATCGAGTTCTGGCAGGCCAGCCACGACGGCGCCCATATCCGCCACCGCCTGGGCGCGGACGGCGCACGGCTGGACTAGGCTGGGCGGCATGACCGCTCCCGAACCCGACCTCCTGCTCACCGGGCTTCACGCAGCTGCCGACGACGTCACCTCCGACGCCGCCAAGCTCACCGACGACGACGTGAAGGCTCCCTCCGCCCTGCCCGGCTGGACGCGGGGACACGTCCTTGCGCATCTCACGGGGATCTCCAACGCCATGGCCCGGCAGCTCGAGTACGCCGCCCGGGGGGAAACCATCGAGCTCTACGACGGCGGCATGGACGGCCGGAACAGGGCGATCGGCATGGCGGCCGGCCACGACGCCGCCACCCACAGGGCGGACCTGGCCGAGGCCCTGGAGCGGGTCCTGCGCGCGTTCGATGCGCTGCCGGGCATCAAGGACTCGTCGGCCAACCGCACCGGCTGGTGGGCGCCCATCTCCTATCGGGGTGGAGTGGTCCTGGACGGAGGCCTGGCCCTGTGGCGCGAGCTCGTCATCCATGACTCCGACCTCCTGACCGGCAGGGGACCGGAAACCTGGAGCCGGCCGTTTTGCGAGCACCTGTTCGATTTCCTCGCAGCCCGCGTCCCGCCAGGGGAGAAACTGGTGCTGCAGCCGCTTGGCCTGCCGCCCGTGACTGTCGGCAGCGGCAACCGGTCCACCGTGGTCAGCGGCATGGTCACTGATATCGCCGCGTGGCTGGCCGGCCGCGAACCCACGTTGGGGAGCCTGCGCGCTTCTGCAGCGGCCGACGGCGTGGACCTGCCGACGCTGCTGCCATGGCCGGCGGGAACGCCCGCGCCCAAGTGATTCAGGCGGCTTCGCGCGCCAGCAGGCTCTGTTTGATGGGCAGTCCCCACCGGAAGCCGCCCAGTGAACCGTCCGTGCGGATCACGCGGTGGCAGGGCACAAACAGGGCAGCCGCATTGAAGGCACAGGCGCTGGCGGCCGCCCGGACAGCTTTGGGGTTGCCGGCCAGCCCGGCGTACTCGGTGTACGTTACCGGGGAACCAGGCTGCACCAGCCGGAGCACATCCCACGCGTGGGCACGGAACGGCCCGGACTTCTGCCGCACGGGCACCCGCATGGCCGGCGCCGGATCGCCCGCATAAAACGCCTCCACGGCAGCCGAGATTTCCCCCAGGCTGGTGACCAGCTCAATCGAGGCCGGCCGCAGGGAAGGGTGGACCTGGCCGGTCAGGTCGCCGGGATTGCCGGTCCAGCCGCTGGAAAGGACCACGCCGTCCCGGGCAAGGATGGTGAACGGTCCGTCCGGGGTGGACATCTGGAGCAACTGGGCCTTCATCGGTTCGCCTTCTCTGTTGTGCCGGTGCCTGTTGTGCTGTTGACTGCCGCGGCAGGGCGCGCCGCCGCCCGCCACAGGTGCATGGTGGCATAGGAGCGCCACGGGCTGACGTCATGGAAGCCAGCGCTTGGGGCCGCAGCACCGTGGAAATCGGGTTCCGCATCCGCCACACCGCTCAGCGCCTTGATTCCGTTCCGCACCGCCGCATCGTTGGCAAGGAATATGTCCGGGGCGCCGAGCACCCGCATGGCGAGGTAGCCCACCGTCCATGGTCCAACCCCCGCCAGCGGCAGCAGCTTCGCGCCAAGGCTGGCCAGGTCGTCGCCGTAGCCGAAATCGAGCCTACCTTCCGCCAACGCGGAAGCGGCTGCCCGGAGTGCCTCGGTTCGCTTCCGGGGCCCGCGCAGGAGGGCGTGGCCGTCCGCGGCGATCTCCGCTGCGGTGGGGAACATGCGGTCAAGGCCTTCGCCGGGGCTTTGGCTGGGGCGTCCGACGGCGGCCAGCTGAGTGAGTGCGGTCCGCGCCGCAGCCACGGTGACCTGCTGCCCAATCATCGCGCGGACCAGCATTTCCGCGGGATCCATCGCTCCGGGCATCCTGATCCCCGGGGCGCTCGCCACCGCGGCCGCCAGCCGGCCGTCCCCGGCCAGCGCGCTGTCGATGGCAACCGGATCCGCGTCCAGGTCGAACAGCCTCCGGACGCGGCTCAGCAGGGCCGGCAGGTCGCGGAGGTCCACCGCGCCGATGGTGAGGGTCAGCGGCCGCCCGGGAGCGCCGTCGTCGTAATCCACCCGGAACCTCGCGTCCCCGTGCGGAAGCCGCAGCGTGCGGGCGTAGGACGCCGCGGTGCCGGTTTCGATTCCGGGGAGGGCGCGAACGGCAAGGAACGTAAAAATCCCGGGGTCGAAGGGTTCCCGGTAGGGGAGGCGGAGGGTGATGGCGGTGGAGCCGGCGGGGGCCTTCGGATGCCGCGCCGCGCGCAGGGCAGTGGGGGTCATGTCGAAGACCTCCAGCATGGTGTCGTTGAACTGGCGGACGCTGCTGAAGCCGGCCGCGAAGGCGATGTCCGCTAGCTTCATGGAAGTGGACACCAGCAGGGTGCGGGCGGTTTGCGCCCGCCCGGCCCGGGCCAGCGACAGCGGCCCCGCCCCCAGTTCCTGGCTGAGGATGCGGTTGAGCTGGCGGGACGAATAGCCCAGGCGGGCTGCCAGGCCCTCCACGCCGTCCCTGTTGATCACGCCGTCGTTGATGAGCCGCATGGCGCGCCCGGCAACATCCTGGCGAACGTTCCAGGCCGGTGTCCCTGGAACAGCCTCCGGAAGGCAGCGCTTGCAGGCCCGGTAGCCGGCGTCGTGGGCCGCTGCGGAGGTCTCGTAGAACGTAACGTTGGCCGGCTTTGGTGTCCGGGCCGGGCACGACGGGCGGCAGTAAATGCCCGTGGTCCGGACGGCAGTGTAGAACTGCCCGTCGAACCGGGTGTCCCTGGCATCGATTGCCCGGTAGCGCTGCCAGAAGTCCATTCCTCCATCCTGCCAGCCGCACTGGGTCCGGGCTAGCGGAAATCGGACAGGGCCGTTTCCCCTGCCCGTACCAAAAATGATCCGTATTGGCCGCCGGCTTTGGATAGAGTCTGGCCATGAGCAGAAATCCGCTGACCGGCACATCGCTGCGGGATTTCCTTTCCGGAGATGCCCGCCAGTTGGCGCCCCTGCTGCTGGGGGCGGTGCTGACGCACGAGTCCCGGGAAGGCGTGGTGTCCGTCCGGCTCACCGAAGTGGAGGCCTACCTCGGGCCCGAGGATTCGCTCCACCCGGACCCCGGCTCGCACACCTACCGGGGCCCCACGCCTCGCAACGCACCCATGTTTGGCCCGGCGGGGCACCTGTATGTCTACTTCACCTACGGGATGCATCACTGCACCAACCTTGTGTGCGGACCGGAAGGAACGGCTTCCGCCCTCCTGCTGCGGGCCGGGGAGATCGTGGACGGCGTGGACCTTGCCCGGCGCCGGCGCCCCACGTCCAAGGATCCTGCCGACCTGGCAAGGGGTCCCGCGCGGCTGGCCAAAGCCATGGGGATGACGACGGCGGACAGCGGCCGCGATGCACTGGCGCCGCCTTTCGGGCTGGTGCTTCCGCCCCGCCCCGGCCAGCCGGTGAGTTCAGGCCCTCGCGTGGGAGTGTCCGGTGCAGGTGGAACGGACCAGTACTCCTGGCGCTTCTGGATCACCGGCGACCCCACCGTCTCCCAGTACAAGGCCGCCAAGCCCAGGAGGGCAAAACCGGATCCGGCCGGGTTTCACGGGCGTTAACGGAAATGGTTGTAGAATGGTAGGTCTGTCTTTTGCGATAGGGGAACGTTAAATGCTCGACGCCGATTTGGCCCACGAACGGGACTATGTTGCCGGCCTGTATGCGCGGCTGGAAGAGCTGCGCGAGGAAAAGCGCCGCCAACTGGCCCAGGTCCGCCGGGCCGGGGCCGTGGGCACCATGCAGAACGTTTCGGAACGTGACGCGTTCGCTGCACTGTATGAGGACCGCCTGGCGCAGCTGGATGCTGTAGACGACCGCCTGGTCTTCGGCCGCCTGGACCTGGACTCAGGCGAAGCGCAGTACATTGGCCGCATTGGCCTCACCACCGAGGACCTGCAACGGCTCATGGTGGACTGGCGCGCGCCCGAGGCCGGCCATTTCTACCAGGCCACTGCGTTTGACCGGCAGGGCGTCCGCCGCCGCCGGCACCTCATCCTGCAGGGCCGTGAGGTCAAGGCCATCGAGGACGACGTCCTTGACGCGGACATGCTTGCGGACAACGAGTCGCTGCAGGGCGAAGGCGCCCTGCTCGCCGCGCTGAACTCCAAGCGGACCGGCCGGATGTCGGACATCGTCAGCACCATCCAATCCGAGCAGGACCGGATCATCCGTTCGTCGATTTCCGGCGCGCTCGTGGTGCAGGGCGGTCCCGGTACCGGCAAGACCGCTGTTGCCCTGCACCGCGCCGCCTACCTGCTCTACACCCACCGCGACCGCCTCAAGACCGCCGGCGTCCTGCTGGTGGGCCCGTCGTCGTCGTTCATGAAGTACATCGAACGGGTGCTGCCCTCCCTCGGTGAGACCGGCGTGGTCATGGCCAGCGTCGGCCGCCTCATGCCCGGAATCCACGCTGTCCCCGAGCCGGACGCCGCGGTTGCCGCCATCAAGGGCCGGCTGGACATGGCCGGCGTGGTGGCCAATGCCGTGGCCAACCGGCAGCGAATGCCCGCCGAGGACCGCATCCTTGAAGTCGACGGCCGGAAACTCGTGCTGACCCAGCGCCAGGTGCGCCGGGCAAGGGAACGGGCACGCTCCACCGGCAAGCCCCACAACGAGGCACGCGTGACGTTCGTCAAGATCCTGCTCCGGGAACTGACCGAACAGATGACGGAGCTCGTGGAAGCCGGAAACATCGGCAACAACGCCGACCGCTCCTACCTTGCCGAGGATGTGCGCAGCGCCCGTGACGTGCGGATCGCCCTCAACCTTTGCTGGATGCCCATGACGCCGGAAAAGCTGATCTCCGAGCTCTTCAGTAAGCCTGCCATCCTGGAAGCCTGCACGCCCAAGCTCGCCCCGGCGGAGCGCGCCCTGCTGCTGCGCCCCGCGGACGCGCCCTGGACGGAATCCGACGTACCCCTCCTGGATGAGGCTGCGGAGCTGCTCGGCGAGCTTGATCCGGCTGCGGGGCGTGGCCTGGCCCAGCAAGAACACGACCGCGCCCGGGACCTTGCGAACGCGAAGCAGACGCTGGTCAACATGGAGGCGGCGGGCGTGGACCCGCTGATGTCGGCCGAGGAACTGGCCGAGCAGAACCAGGAGCAGGAAACAAGGCAGACCGCTGCCGAGCGCGCCACCAGCGACCGCACCTGGGCCTTCGGCCACATCGTGGTGGACGAGGCGCAGGAGCTATCGCCCATGCAGTGGCGCCTGCTGGTCCGCCGGTGCCCCCTGAAGTCCTTCACGATCGTCGGGGACATCGCGCAGACGAGTTCGGTGGCCGGCGCGAATTCGTGGCAGGGCGCGCTTGCTCCGATGTTCGGTGAGCGCTGGCAGTTGGAGGAGCTGACGGTCAACTACCGGACCCCCTCCCAGATCGCCGAAGCCGCGGTCCGGATGGCCAACGCAGCCGGACTGGTGGTCTCGGCGCCCAAGGCTGTCCGCGAAGGACGCTGGTCGCCCGTCATCGACGAGGTGGATCCGGGCCAGGTGGTCAGCCGCCTGGTTGAGGTCCTGCCCGAGGAACTGGACGCGCTCGACGGCGGACTCCTCGCCGTCATCGCGGACGGCGCCTTTTTGTCGGAAGCCACTGCGGCCCTGCGCGCCGCCTACGGGCGCCGCGTGGGCACGGGTGCAGGCAGCTATGAGCAGGACATCGTGGTGATCAGCCCCCGGGAAGCCAAGGGGCTGGAGTTCGACGGCGTCGTGGTGCTGGAGCCGTCCATGATGCTGAACCATGAGCACGGCAAGGTGGGGGACCTGTACGTCGCGATGACCCGCGCCACCCAGCGGCTGCGGCTTATTGCTTCGGAACCTGTGCCGGCCGGGATCAAGCGCTGATCCTGCCTGCCGCAATACTGCTAACTTAGAAGGCGTGCCAGAACTCAACAGCCTCGAATCGCAGCAGAACGACGCCACTTTTGCCAATGTCTGGCAGGAGCTGAAATGGCGTGGCCTGGTCCACGTCTCCACCGACGAAGCAGAACTCGAAAAACTGCTCGCCGGCGCCCCGGTGACGTACTATTGCGGCTTCGATCCCACCGCGCCGAGCCTGCACCTGGGCAACCTCGTCCAGCTCCTGCTCATGCGCCGGCTGCAGTTGGCCGGCCACAAGCCCCTCGGGCTCGTGGGCGGTTCCACCGGCATGATCGGCGATCCCCGTCCCACGGCCGAACGCACCCTGAACACCAAGGACACCGTCGCCGAGTGGGTGGGCTACCTCCAGGCGCAGGTCCGCCGGTTCCTCAGCTTCGAGGGTGACAACGCAGCCCGGATGGTCAACAACCTGGACTGGACCGCGCCGCTGAGCGCCATTGACTTCCTGCGTGACGTGGGAAAGCACTTCCGCGTGGGCACCATGCTGCGCAAGGACGCCGTGGCCTCCCGGCTGCACTCGGATGAGGGCATCAGCTACACGGAGTTCAGCTACCAGATCCTGCAGGGGATGGACTACCTCCAGCTGTACCGGGATTATGGCTGCGTGCTGCAGACCGGCGGCTCGGACCAGTGGGGCAACCTCACCAGCGGAACCGAGCTGATCCGCAAAGTGGAGGGCAAGAGCGTCCACGCCCTGGGAACTCCGTTGATCACCAACGCCGACGGCACCAAGTTCGGTAAGAGCGAGGGCAACGCCATCTGGCTGGACGCCGGCATGTGCAGCCCTTATGCCTTCTACCAGTTCTGGGTCAACACGGCGGATGCCGACGTCGTGAACCGGCTGAAGGTCTTTACCTTCCTTAGCCGGGCCGAGATTGAAGAAATCGCCGTGGCTGTTGCTGAGCGCCCGTTCGCCCGCGAGGGACAGCGGAAGCTTGCCTATGAAGTGACGTCCCTCGTGCATGGAGTGGAAGCCACCGAGAAGGTCATCGCGGCCTCCGCAGCGCTTTTCGGGAACGGCGACCTCACAGCCTTGGACAAGCCCACGCTGCAGGCGGCAACGTCAGAGCTTCCCTCTGCAACTGTCCAGGTGGATGCGATGGGAATCGTGGACCTGCTGGTTGCCTCCGGCCTCTCCGAAAGCAAGTCGGCCGCCAGGCGGACGGTTGGTGAAGGCGGAGCCTACGTCAACAACGAGAAGGTGTCCGACCCCGAAGCCGTGATTTCGGAGTCCGAACTTCTGCATGGGCAGTACCTGCTCCTGCGCCGCGGAAAGAAGAACCTCGCTACCGTGGAAGTCCTGGTTCCCTAGGCTTATCACCCGCCCCGCGAAGACCCCCTGCACGCTCCTCCGCAGCCGATTTGCACGGCCGCGGGGGAGCGTGTAATGTTTTCTGAGTCGCCGCCGCTGAAGCGGAAAAATAGCGACCAACCCCCACCAAAAAGTGAAGCAACTTCACGATGTGCAGAAGCACTGACGGAAGAAATTGCTCCGGTTTTTGATGGGCGGATTCGTTCCGCAGAGTGAATTCCGGGAAAACTACCGGATTTGCAAAGTGAAAATGAATGAAATAAGATTGAAACATCGCAGCGAAGAAATACGAAATAGAAATTCATTGAATTGAATTGTTTTCGGGAATATTCGAATGTGTCTGTTGTTTGAGAACTCAATAGTGTGCCAAGTTTGTTGATACCAATTGTTTTAGTGATTGGTTGAATTGACCGGGTCATCCGCCCCTGTGGGTGGTCTGGTTTTTACAGCTGGTTTCAAATTTTGTGCAGCCTTTTTGTCCCGTTTTCCCGGGGCTGGGGGTTGTGTCTGTTTTACTTCAACGGAGAGTTTGATCCTGGCTCAGGATGAACGCTGGCGGCGTGCTTAACACATGCAAGTCGAACGATGAACCTCACTTGTGGGGGGATTAGTGGCGAACGGGTGAGTAACACGTGAGTAACCTGCCCTTAACTCTGGGATAAGCCTGGGAAACTGGGTCTAATACCGGATATGACTCCTCATCGCATGGTGGGGGGTGGAAAGCTTTTTGTGGTTTTGGATGGACTCGCGGCCTATCAGCTTGTTGGTGAGGTAATGGCTTACCAAGGCGACGACGGGTAGCCGGCCTGAGAGGGTGACCGGCCACACTGGGACTGAGACACGGCCCAGACTCCTACGGGAGGCAGCAGTGGGGAATATTGCACAATGGGCGCAAGCCTGATGCAGCGACGCCGCGTGAGGGATGACGGCCTTCGGGTTGTAAACCTCTTTCAGTAGGGAAGAAGCGAAAGTGACGGTACCTGCAGAAGAAGCGCCGGCTAACTACGTGCCAGCAGCCGCGGTAATACGTAGGGCGCAAGCGTTATCCGGAATTATTGGGCGTAAAGAGCTCGTAGGCGGTTTGTCGCGTCTGCCGTGAAAGTCCGGGGCTCAACTCCGGATCTGCGGTGGGTACGGGCAGACTAGAGTGATGTAGGGGAGACTGGAATTCCTGGTGTAGCGGTGAAATGCGCAGATATCAGGAGGAACACCGATGGCGAAGGCAGGTCTCTGGGCATTAACTGACGCTGAGGAGCGAAAGCATGGGGAGCGAACAGGATTAGATACCCTGGTAGTCCATGCCGTAAACGTTGGGCACTAGGTGTGGGGGACATTCCACGTTTTCCGCGCCGTAGCTAACGCATTAAGTGCCCCGCCTGGGGAGTACGGCCGCAAGGCTAAAACTCAAAGGAATTGACGGGGGCCCGCACAAGCGGCGGAGCATGCGGATTAATTCGATGCAACGCGAAGAACCTTACCAAGGCTTGACATGAACCGGTAATACCTGGAGACAGGTGCCCCGCTTGCGGTCGGTTTACAGGTGGTGCATGGTTGTCGTCAGCTCGTGTCGTGAGATGTTGGGTTAAGTCCCGCAACGAGCGCAACCCTCGTTCTATGTTGCCAGCACGTGATGGTGGGGACTCATAGGAGACTGCCGGGGTCAACTCGGAGGAAGGTGGGGACGACGTCAAATCATCATGCCCCTTATGTCTTGGGCTTCACGCATGCTACAATGGCCGGTACAAAGGGTTGCGATACTGTGAGGTGGAGCTAATCCCAAAAAGCCGGTCTCAGTTCGGATTGGGGTCTGCAACTCGACCCCATGAAGTCGGAGTCGCTAGTAATCGCAGATCAGCAACGCTGCGGTGAATACGTTCCCGGGCCTTGTACACACCGCCCGTCAAGTCACGAAAGTTGGTAACACCCGAAGCCGGTGGCCTAACCCCTTGTGGGAGGGAGCTGTCGAAGGTGGGACTGGCGATTGGGACTAAGTCGTAACAAGGTAGCCGTACCGGAAGGTGCGGCTGGATCACCTCCTTTCTAAGGAGCACCTACAGATTGTTCGTGCCGTGTATGCGGTGCGGGGGTTTGTCAGGAGTACAGCCCGTTGCGCAGACGCAAGTTCTGCGGCGGGTGCTCAAGGGTGGAATATCAACGAATAGCGGCTGCCGGTTCTTTCCGGTGCTTAGTACGGTTCCTCTTTGCGGGGGTTCCTGGAAGGGTGCTGGTGGGTGCGGGTGGTTTCGTGTTTGGCACACTGTTGGGTCCTGAGGCAACAGGGCCGTGGTTCCGTCCCGTTTTGCGGGGCGGGGGTTGCGGGTTTGTTTGTTTCTGGTTTCCTGGCTGCACCGATCATGCATGTTGTGTGTGTGGGGTGTGTGGTTTGGGGTTGTTGTTTGAGAACTACATAGTGGACGCGAGCATCTTTTATAAGAAGCAATTTCCAAGAATATGAACCTGGATCTGTTGTGCTGTCTTTCGGGATGGTGCAGTGGTTTTCATGGTTCTCTCGAAAATTAGCGTTTTTGATCTTTTGTGGTCAAGTTTTTAAGAGCACACGGTGGATGCCTTGGCATTAGGAGCCGAAGAAGGACGTAGGAATCTGCGATAAGCCTGGGGGAGTCGATAACCGGACTGTGATCCCAGGGTGTCCGAATGGGGAAACCCCGCCGAGCGCGCGAGTGACTCGGTGACCCGCATCTGAACACATAGGGTGCGTGGAGGGAACGCGGGGAAGTGAAACATCTCAGTACCCGCAGGAAGAGAAAACAATAGTGATTCCGTTAGTAGTGGCGAGCGAACGCGGATCAGGCTAAACCGTTCCATGTGTGATAGCCGGCGGGCGTTGCATGGTCGGGGTTGTGGGACTTTCCATACCAGTTCTGCCGGGCTGGTGGGGTGTGATGTGCAGGCATAGGTGAACGGTCTTGAAAGGCCGGCCAGAGAGGGTGTTAGCCCCGTAACCGTAATGTTGTGTACCGCCTGTGAGAGTATCCCAAGTAGTACGGGGCCCGAGAAATCCCGTGCGAATCTGTCAGGACCACCTGATAAGCCTAAATACTCCCTAATGACCGATAGCGGACCAGTACCGTGAGGGAAAGGTGAAAAGTACCCCGGGAGGGGAGTGAAACAGTACCTGAAACCGTGTGCTTACAATCCGTCGGAGCCAGTCTGATTCTGGTGACGGCGTGCCTTTTGAAGAATGAGCCTGCGAGTTAGTGTTACGTCGCGAGGTTAACCCGTGTGGGGCAGCCGTAGCGAAAGCGAGTCTGAATAGGGCGTTGCAGTGGCGTGATCTAGACCCGAAGCGAAGTGATCTACCCATGGCCAGGTTGAAGCGACGGTAAGACGTCGTGGAGGACCGAACCCACTTCAGTTGAAAATGGAGGGGATGAGCTGTGGGTAGGGGTGAAAGGCCAATCAAACTTCGTGATAGCTGGTTCTCCCCGAAATGCATTTAGGTGCAGCGTTGCGTGTTTCTTGCTGGAGGTAGAGCTACTGGATGGCTAATGGGCCCTACAAGGTTACTGACGTCAGCCAAACTCCGAATGCCGGTAAGTGAGAGCGCAGCAGTGAGACTGTGGGGGATAAGCTTCATAGTCGAGAGGGAAACAGCCCAGACCACCAACTAAGGCCCCTAAGCGTGTGCTAAGTGGGAAAGGATGTGGAGTTGCGAAGACAACCAGGAGGTTGGCTTAGAAGCAGCCATCCTTAAAAGAGTGCGTAATAGCTCACTGGTCAAGTGATTCCGCGCCGACAATGTAGCGGGGCTCAAGTACACCGCCGAAGTTGTGGCATTCAAATATTAGCTAAGCCCTTGTGGTTCAGGCGTTTGGATGGGTAGGGGAGCGTCGTGTGGGCGGTGAAGTCGCGGTGTAAACCAGCGGTGGAGCCTACACGAGTGAGAATGCAGGCATGAGTAGCGAAAGACGGGTGAGAAACCCGTCCGCCGAATGATCAAGGGTTCCAGGGTCAAGCTAATCTGCCCTGGGTAAGTCGGGACCTAAGGCGAGGCCGACAGGCGTAGTCGATGGACAACGGGTTGATATTCCCGTACCGGCGAAAAACCGCCCATGCTGAACAGGGGATACTAACTGCCCGAGACCTGCCTGACACCCCTTGTGGGTGAAGGGTTTTGGTGGAGCGCAGGACCTGATCCTGGGAGGCAAGCGTATTAACAGGTGTGACGCAGGAAGGTAGCCGAGCCGGGCGATGGTTGTCCCGGTCTAAGGATGTAGGGCGAACGGTAGGCAAATCCGCTGTTCATGATGCCTGAGATCTGATGGGACCCCCGTTTGGGGGGATTCGGTGATCCTATGCTGCCGAGAAAAGCATCGACGCGAGGTTTTAGCCGCCCGTACCCCAAACCGACACAGGTGATCAGGTAGAGAATACTAAGGCGATCGAGAGAATTATGGTTAAGGAACTCGGCAAAATGCCCCCGTAACTTCGGGAGAAGGGGGGCCCCAACCTTGAACACCACTTGCTGGTGGGAGGGGATCGGGGCCGCAGAGACCAGGGGGAAGCGACTGTTTACTAAAAACACAGGTCCGTGCGAAGTCGCAAGACGATGTATACGGACTGACTCCTGCCCGGTGCTGGAAGGTTAAGAGGACCGGTTAGCCGCAAGGCGAAGCTGAGAATTTAAGCCCCAGTAAACGGCGGTGGTAACTATAACCATCCTAAGGTAGCGAAATTCCTTGTCGGGTAAGTTCCGACCTGCACGAATGGAGTAACGACTTCCCCGCTGTCTCAACCATAAACTCGGCGAAATTGCAGTACGAGTAAAGATGCTCGTTACGCGCAGCAGGACGGAAAGACCCCGAGACCTTTACTATAGTTTGGTATTGGTGTTCGGAGTGGCTTGTGTAGGATAGGTGGGAGACGTTGAAGCCCGGACGCCAGTTCGGGTGGAGTCATCGTTGAAATACCACTCTGGTCACTTTGGACATCTAACTTCGGCCCGTAATCCGGGTCAGGGACAGTGCCTGATGGGTAGTTTAACTGGGGCGGTTGCCTCCTAAAAAGTAACGGAGGCGCCCAAAGGTTCCCTCAGCCTGGTTGGCAATCAGGTGTCGAGTGTAAGTGCACAAGGGAGCTTGACTGTGAGAGAGACATCTCGAGCAGGGACGAAAGTCGGGACTAGTGATCCGGCGGTACATTGTGGAATGGCCGTCGCTCAACGGATAAAAGGTACCTCGGGGATAACAGGCTGATCTTGCCCAAGAGTCCATATCGACGGCATGGTTTGGCACCTCGATGTCGGCTCGTCGCATCCTGGGGCTGGAGTAGGTCCCAAGGGTTGGGCTGTTCGCCCATTAAAGCGGTACGCGAGCTGGGTTTAGAACGTCGTGAGACAGTTCGGTCCCTATCCGCTGCGCGCGCAGGAAATTTGAGAAGGGCTGTCCTTAGTACGAGAGGACCGGGACGGACGAACCTCTGGTGTGTCAGTTGTACTGCCAAGTGCACCGCTGATTAGCTACGTTCGGATGGGATAACCGCTGAAAGCATCTAAGCGGGAAGCTCGCTTCAAGATGAGATTTCCATACACCTCGTGTGTGAGAGGCCCCCAGCCAGACCACTGGGTTGATAGGCCGGATGTGGAAGCGAGGACTAACGACTCGTGAAGCTGACCGGTACTAATAGGCCGATAACTTACACCACACACCACACCCGTGAAACCGGTTCAAAAGCGGTTCCACACCAGGGTTGGTAAAAAGAAAAAACAAGACTGCTTGCGTCCACTATGTGGTTCCCGAACAACAAACCATTTGTTGCAGGGAACACCAACTAAATAACAACACCACAATGTTGTAACCACAACACTTCCCACCCCCGGGGATCACCCGGGCGGACGGGTAACAAGGTTACGGCGGTCATAGCGTGGGGGAAACGCCCGGTCCCATTCCGAACCCGGAAGCTAAGACCCACAGCGCCGATGGTACTGCACCCGGGAGGGTGTGGGAGAGTAGGTCACCGCCGGACAACCATTAGGTCGAGGCCCCAACCACCAGGTTGGGGCCTCCCGCATTTAACGCGCCCTCCCGGGGGACCCTCTCTCACTTAACGGGCTCTTCACGGTTCGTGGTGAACGTTCTGCCGTGAGGGATGTTCATGCCGCTGTTCTGGCGGCACTGCGCAACAGGATACGCGTTTTGTAGTTGCGTGCGTTGGTGAATCCCCGGCCAGTCCTTTTTATGTGTTTGATCGCGGTGTTGTTGGCTTCCACTTTCGCGGTTGTCGCACCGGTGACAATGAGGACTTCGATCTCTTTCCACCACCTGCAGACCGTGCGCCAGAGCCGGTTCGTCTCCGGCTGCGCGGCTCGCTCGACCAGGACCTGCAACCGGTCTTTCGCGGCGGCTGCGTCGGCAAGAGAGCCGGTAGTCAGCAGGGCCCGGAGCTGTTCCTTGACAAGCCACGCTGCCTGCAATTTCCCGGTGGCATCGTCGGTTGCGAACACGGTGCTGAGCCTGTCCCGTGCCCGGTCCGAGAGTGTGTCCCCGGCGCGCAGGAGCAGTCGCCGGTTGGCCCAGACCGGGTCAACGGAGCGCCCCCGCCGACCATGGGTCTGCTGGGTGAGTCGTTGACGGACTTCGGTGAGCATGTCGTTGCCGAGCTTGACCAGGTGGAACGCGTCGACCGAGACAGCGGTGCGTGGCAGCCACATCCGCAGGGCCTTGCGGAACGCCGCCGAGGGGTCGATGGCAACGACCTGCACGCCCAGGCGCCACTGAAGCGGACGGGCGAACAGCCAGTCCCCGACGCCCTCACTGTCGCGGCCATCCACGATGCCAAGGACTTGTCCGGTGTCGAGATCGACAATGGTGGTCATCCAGGGTTCGTAGCGTTTCCAGGCCTTGGTGGCGGGGTCGCGGAAGAACCGCACGGACCGGTAGCGGTGTTCATCGATGCCGAGCATCCGCGGGGCCAGGGCATCTACATCAGGCAGCGTCAGCGCCGCCGAATCCAGAGCCCGCTGGACCAGCCACCACGAGACACCGAACGAAGCGGCGGCCTCCGCGGCGGCCCTGCCGGAGCCGATGACGGCAGCCACCAGGGCCTCACGGAGCCGGCGGGTGGACCGTGCCCGGCGCGGGACCTGGGTGGTCTCTTCAGTGAATGTCCGGCGGGGGCACAGGTACTCATCGCAGAAGAATCTCCGCTTGGCCCAGACTACTTCGACCGGCCCGGCGACAGGAATGTCCCGCAACCGTTGTGGCCGACGGGAATGAGCCCGGGTGCTGATCACGCCACACGACGGGCAACCGGCCTCTGTGGTGGCCACGACCCGGATCCGCCGCTGGCCGAAGGAGAGGACCTCGGTGCCGGTGACTCGGTAGTCGGGCAGGTTGAAAATGGCGGTGGCAGCATCGGGGCGCGGCGAAGTAGGCTCGATCAAGGCTCGTAGCTCCTGACTCTTGATGAATGCGTAGAGAACATCCATCACAGCAGGGCTACGAGCCCTTCAGCTTTCAAGACACGGAACCCGTTTCACCACCAACCGCGAAGAGCCACTTAACGCGCCCTCCCGGGGGACCCTCTCTCACTTAACGCGCCCTCCCGGGGGACCCTCTCTCACTTAACGCGCCCTCCCGGGGGACCCTCTCTCACTTAACGCGCCCTCCCGGGGGACCCTCCCGCACTGCCCGGCCGGCCCGCCGTCGACCACCAGCGCCAAACTGCAAGAGCACCCCAGGAAACCCCACATCAACCGAGAGAGCATCGCCGAAAAACCCGCATCAACTGAGAGAGCGTGTGAATCTTGCCACGATGCCGGCGCCTGGGCTTTTACCGTACTGCCCGGTTGGGCGACTCCACTAGAATTGATGAAGATGTACGGACTTCGAAGCGCTTGATTTCGGGTTGCGTAGGAAACGAAACACGGATACGAGCGGCTGCAGTTGCGCCAGTGGTCGGCTCACAACAGGAGGAATCCACATGGCTGAGCACAACGGCGGCAACCGCGGCGGAAATGACCGCGGCGCCTTCCGCGGCAACAACAACTCAGGCGGCGATCCGCGTGGATTCCGTTCCCGCAGCAGCCGCGACAACAGCGATTCCGGCCCTGCCTCAGGCGGCGGTGAGCGTAAGCCGTTTGGGGACCGTGACAAGAAGCCTTTTGGTGACCGTCCGCGCCGTGACGGGGAAGGTGAGCGTAAGCCTTTCGGTGCTGGAGAGCGTAAGCCCTTCGGTTCAGGGGAGCGTAAGCCGTTTGGAGATCGTGACCGGAAGCCGTTCGGGGACCGTGACAAGAAGCCTTTTGGTGACCGTCCGCGCCGTGACGGCGAGGGTGAGCGTAAGCCTTTCGGTGCTGGAGAGCGTAAGCCGTTCGGAGACCGTGACCGCAAGCCTTACGGGGACCGTGAGAACCGGTCCTTTGGTGACCGTCCGCGCCGTGACGGCGAGGGTGAGCGTAAGCCGTTTGGGGACCGTGACCGGAAGCCGTTCGGCGATCGTGACCGGAAGCCGTTCGGGGACCGTGACAAGAAGCCTTTTGGTGACCGTCCCCGCCGTGACGGCGAGGGCGACCGTCGCAGCTTCGGCGGGGGAGAGAACCGGAAGCCTTTCGGTGAACGGACCGAACGGCCCGATCGGGGCGACCGCGCCGGCCGCGGCGACCGCCAGGACCGAGCACCCCGAAGTTTCGATCGGGGCTCCAGCCGGGAAGGTGCCGGACCCCGCAACTTTGGGCGGGACCGCCAGGAAGACCGTCCCGTCCGCGTGCCCAACGCCCGGGACCTCCGGAGCGCCAACCGCCCGGACCGGGAACGTTCTCCCGAAATCGACGAGGACGTCACTGGCAAGGAACTGGACCGCGCAACCCAGCACCAGATCAAGACCCTGGAAGCAAAAAGTGCTGAGTGGGTGGCCCGCCACCTGGTCATGGCCGGCAGGCTGATCGATGAAGAGCCGGAACTCGCGTTCCAGCACGCCCTGGCTGCCAGCCGGCGTGGGGGCCGGCTCGCCGCCGTCCGCGAAGCCGTCGGACTGACGGCGTACGCAGCCGGCCACTACGGCGAGGCCCTGCGCGAATTCCGCACCTACCGCCGCATCAGCGGCTCCAACGTCCACCTTCCGGTCATGGCCGACTGTGAACGAGGGTTGGGGCGCCCGGACCGTGCGCTGGACGTGGCCCGGTCCGAGGAAGCCCAGGACCTGGACGCTCCCGGCAAAGTCGAACTCGCTATCGTTGCCGCAGGTGCCCGGACCGACCTCGGACAGCTGGACGCTGCCGTAGCCGAACTGGAAATCCCGCAACTGGACATCAACCGGGCCTTCTCCTACAGCCCCCGGCTTTTCCGTGCCTACGCCGACGCCCTCGCCGGCGTAGGCCGCGAAGCTGAAGCCGAGAAATGGCGGAAGCAGGCCGTTGTGGCCGAGAACGCACTGGGCCAGGGCGTGGACGAGGAACCGGACATCATCGACCTCGGCTGGGATGAAGAAGAAGAGGCCAGGGAAGAAGCCGAACGCCGCCGCCTGCTGGAGCGCGCGTCCCAGGCATCGGAAACCGCCACAAGCGCCGTATCCTCTACCGATGCCGCCTCAGCCGCCGGTGCAGCTGGAGCCGACTTCGCTGCCGAGTCCGCTGAACAGCAGGACACCGCCATCGAGGACCAGGAGAGTGACTACTTCGCCTCCGACGACGCCGAGTCCGACGAAGACTCGGTGGAGCCGGACGAGCTGGAAACCTCCGGGGAGGCCGCAGATGGAGCCGAAGCCGGACGTGACGGCGAACCCGATCTGGAAGACCAGGCCGGGGACCAGCAGGACCGCCGGGAAGACTGACGCATGAGTGCCGTTCCCCTGATTTCCCTGTTCGACGCCCTCCTGGCAGATCTGGACGGCGTGGTCTATGCCGGACCGCACGCCATCCCCGGTGCGGTT
This sequence comes from Pseudarthrobacter oxydans, assembly GCF_034258515.1. Classification (NCBI taxonomy): domain Bacteria; kingdom Bacillati; phylum Actinomycetota; class Actinomycetes; order Micrococcales; family Micrococcaceae; genus Pseudarthrobacter; species Pseudarthrobacter oxydans. Next base: position 1,707,881 of record NZ_CP139438.1, read on the forward strand.
GAGTCCCTGAAGCAGCTCTCCGGCCTTGGCGTGGGTCTGGGCTACGTGACCAACAACGCGTCCCGGTCACCGGCGCAGGTGGCTGCCCACCTCCGGGAACTCGGGGCGCCCGCCGAGGACCATCAGGTGGTCAGTTCCTCCCAGGCCGCTGCAGACCTGCTCGCCTCACTGCTGGCTCCGGGCTCCAGGGTACTCATCACCGGCAGTCCGGCGCTGGCCGCGGAGATCGAACTCGTGGGGCTCGTGCCGGTGTACGGCCAGGAGGAGGACCCGGTGGCGGTGGTCCAGGGATTCAACCCCGAGATCGGGTGGAAGGACCTGGCCGAAGCCACTTACGTGGTGAACGCGGGCGCCCTGTGGGTGGCCACCAACACGGACATGTCCATACCGCAGGCCCGCGGCATCGCTCCGGGAAACGGCACGCTGGTGCAGGCCGTGGCAGCCGCAACGGGCCAAACCCCGCGCGTGGCCGGCAAGCCCGAAGCGCCGCTCTTCCACTCCGCCGCCAAGCGGCTTGGCGCGGAACGCCCCCTGGTGGTGGGAGACCGCCTGGACACCGACATCCTGGGCGGAAACAACGCAGGCTTCGCCACGGTGGCGGTACTGACCGGCGTCGACACCCGGCAAACCATCCTGGCTGCCCGTGCCGCCGAACGCCCGGACTACATCATCAGCTCCCTTGGGGACCTGCACCGGGTGTACCCGGAGGTCACACACGACGACGGCACCTACGCCTGCGGCGAGGCCACGGCCCGGGTGGCCAACGGTGCGGTGGGCATCATCGGCAGCCAGGACAACCTGGATTCCTGGCGGGCCGCGTGTGCAGCCTGGTGGGCAGCCACCCCGGACGCCGCCGCACCCCAGGCGCCTGAACTCGTCTGGCTGGATCACTAGACTGGTGGAATGACTGAGCTGACCGAACCCCTCCCCGCAGCAGCCCAGCCTTCCCCGGACTGGCCTGGAACCGGCGGTGCAGGTGTCACGGACCCGGTAGTGGCGCAGGCCCTGGCACGGCTTGAAGCCTTGCCGCAGGTTCCGGTGGCGGAGCACGAGACCGTTTACAGCGAACTTCACGATGAACTGCTGGCCGCGCTGAACAGCGACCCCGCCAACAGCGGACCCGCCGACAGCGACCCCGCCAACAGTGAGCATGGAAGCACTGATCCGACGGACGGCGCTGCCTGATGCCGGTGCGCCTCGACCAGGCGTTGGTGGCCCGTGGCCTTGCCCGGTCCCGCACCCACGCGGCCGCCCTGATCGCCGAGGGCAAGGTGAGTTCCGCCGGGCAGGTGCTCGCCAAGGCGTCCCTCCAGGTTGATGAGGGCCGGGACCTTGCCGTTCAGCATGATGAACAGGACGCCTACGCCAGCCGGGCAGGACACAAGCTGGCCGGTGCCCTTGACGCCTTCCCCGAGGTCTCGGCAGCGGGGAAAAGGTGCCTCGACGCCGGAGCCTCCACGGGCGGCTTCACGGACGTGCTGCTGAGGCGCGGTGCCGTGCACGTGGTGGCGGTCGACGTCGGGCATGGCCAGCTGGTGCCCCAGCTCAGGGAGGATCCCCGCGTGGAGGTCCACGAAGGACTCAACGTCCGCTACATGTCGCCCGCGGACATTGGCGGCCCCGCATCGCTTACCGTGGCTGACCTGTCCTTCATTTCCCTCACCCTGGTGGTGCAGCCGCTGGCTCTCTGCACCGAGCCCGGAGGTGACCTTGTGCTGATGGTGAAGCCGCAGTTTGAAATCGGAAAGGACCGGCTGGGACGGACCGGCGTGGTCACCTCCGAGCGGGAACGGCGGCTGGCGGTGGAGAAGGTGGCCAGGGCAGCGCTCGACGCCGGGCTTGAACTAAGGGGCCTCGCGCAGAGTCCGCTGCCGGGCCAGGACGGAAACGTTGAATACTTCCTGTGGATAAGACGCAGGATGAGCCAAGACTTGCCTAAGATCGAAGAGCGGGAGGCAGCGGCCGCTGCCTTGCTCGGACGAATCTGGCCGAACCACTAGAGAGCGGAACCTGATGAGCAGGCGTGTACTGGTCCTCGCCCATACCGGCCGCGAGGACTCACTGAAGGCCGCCTGGGAGGCGTGCGCCCTGCTGCATGCCTCGGGCATTGTGCCGGTCATGCAGGAGTCCGAACTCGGGGACATGGAGCGGTTCTTCGGACACCTGGCCCAGCCCGTGGAGATCCTCCACGACCACGTCCAGCTCCCGGACGTTGAACTTGTCATGGTCCTCGGGGGCGACGGCACCATCCTGCGCGCGGCCGAGCTTGTCCGTGAGGTGGACGTTCCGCTGCTTGGGGTGAACCTTGGCCATGTGGGCTTCCTCGCCGAAAGTGAGCGGGCGGACCTGGCCCAGACGGTGGAATGGATTGCCAGCCGTGAGTACACGGTGGAAGAGCGCATGACCATCGATGTCCAGGTCTGGGTGCGCGGCCAGAAGATCTGGCACACGTGGGCGCTGAATGAGGCCGCCATCGAGAAGGCCAACCGCGAACGCATGCTGGAGGTGGTCACCGAGGTGGATGAGCGTCCGCTGACGTCCTTCGGCTGCGACGGCATCGTGCTGGCCACGCCCACGGGTTCCACCGCGTACGGTTTCTCCGCCGGCGGGCCGGTAGTCTGGCCCGAGGTGGAGGCCCTGGTCATCGTCCCCATCAGCGCCCATGCCCTCTTCGCGAAACCCCTGGTGGTCTCGCCCCGCTCTCGGCTGGCGGTGGAAGTCCTGAACCGTACGGATGCCCTGGGCGTCCTGTGGTGTGACGGCAGGCGGTCAGTGGACCTGCCCCCGGGAGCCAGGGTGGAGGTCACGAAGTCCGCCACTCCGGTGCGGCTGGCGCGCACGCACCAGACGCCGTTTTCCGCGCGGCTGGTCCGGAAATTCCAGCTGCCCATTCACGGCTGGCGCGGCCCGGCCCCCAAGGCTGAGTCCGTTCACACCGGCCCCATCCCCATCATCCGGACGCCCCGCCCCATGCCGCCGCTCCAGGTACCGCAAGCGGGCCAGCCCGATGTCGAAACCGATCCGCCGACCGCAAAGTGAAGCCATGCTTGAAGAACTGAGAATCCGCGATCTGGGCGTCATCGCTGACGCAACGCTGCCGCTGGGGCCGGGCCTGAGCGTGGTGACCGGTGAGACGGGTGCGGGCAAGACCATGGTGGTCACCGCCGTCGGGCTCCTGCTGGGCGCCCGCTCCGACGCCGGGGCGGTGCGGAGCGGTGCCAAGAGTGCCACCGCCGAGGCCGTGCTCAAGCTCGACGCCGGCCATCCCGCCATAGCCAGGGCTTTGGAGGCGGGTGCCGAGACGGAGGAGTTCGACGGCGGCGCGGAGCTGATCCTTGCCCGTCGCCTTGGTTCCGACGGCCGCAGCCGTGCCTTCCTGGGCGGAAGGGCGGCGCCGGTGGGTGTCCTTGCCGAGATCGGCGAGACCCTGGTGGTGGTCCACGGCCAGTCGGACCAGATCCGGCTCAAGGGAGCCGCCGCCCAGCGGGGCGCCCTGGACAAGTTCGCCGGTGAATCGCTGGCCGGTCCGCTGGCCGCCTACCAGGACCTCTACAACCACTGGAAGTCCAGCCAGGCGGAGCTGGACAGCCTCCGCACTGCCGCCCGCGACAGGCTGCGTGAGGCCGAGTCCCTGGAGTCCGCCCTGGCTGAGATTGATGAGGTGGATCCGCAGCCGGGGGAGGACGAGCTGCTCAAGGCCGAGGCCGTAAAGCTCGCCAACGTGGAGGAGCTCCGCATCGCAGCGAGCACCGCCCACCAGGCGCTCATCGCCGAGGACTTCGGCGAAGCGGGGGACGCCACCACCCTGGTTGATGCCGCCAAGCGGACGCTGGAGCATGTGGCAGAACACGACGCCGAGCTCGGCTCAGCGGCTGCGCGGCTGGCTGAGGTGGGCTTCCTGCTCAACGACATCGCCACGGAGCTGGCCAGCTACCAGGCCGGCCTGGACACGGAGGGGCCGGAACGGCTCGCGGAAATTGAGGACCGGCGGGCCGCCCTGGCCAAACTGGTCCGCAAGTATGCACCCACCATTGACGAGGTGTTGGTCTGGGCGGAGAACGCCCGCGTCCGCTACGACGAACTGCAGGACGACTCAACCCGGATCGAAACCCTGGACGCCGAAGTCGTGAAGGCTGAGGCGGACCTGAAGAAGCAGGCCGCCGCAATCAGCAAGGTCAGGGCCAAGGCCGCCAAGGACCTTTCGGCCCGGGTCAGCGCGGAGCTGAAGGCGCTGGCCATGGCCGATGCCACCCTGGTCATCACCATCGACCCGGCCGGCCAGCTAACCCCTTATGGCGCGGACGAGATCAGCTTCCTGCTGCAGCCGCACTCGGGTGCGACCGCCCGGCCGTTGGGCAAGGGCGCGTCCGGCGGTGAACTCTCGCGCGTCATGCTCGCCATTGAGGTGGTGCTGGCTGCCGTGGACCCCGTTCCCACTTTCGTCTTCGACGAGGTGGACGCCGGCGTGGGCGGACGTGCCGCCGTCGAGATCGGCCGCAGGCTGGCCATGCTGGCCCGCCACGTCCAGGTGCTGGTGGTCACGCACCTTCCGCAGGTGGCCGCCTTCGCGGACCAGCACATCACGGTCACCAAGACCTCCGTCCGGGGAGCCGACGGCAAAACAGCCACGGGGTTCACCTCAAGTGATGTCCGCCTCCTTGACGGTTCCGAACGGGTCCGTGAACTGGCGCGCATGCTGGCCGGCCAGGAGGATTCGGAGTCGGCGCAGGCCCACGCCCAGGAACTGCTGGACGACGCGAAACTGCTGCCGCAGCGGGCCTGAAACCCGGCCTTGCCGGGGTGCCGGCCACCGGTCACCCCTTGCTCCCGGGGCGGCCGGACCGGCAGACTTGGGCATTTGGGAAGCACTCCCAGCGATCCGTGGAAGGCTCAAATGATGATAGGCTCGAATTCCGTGGTGCAGCGATCAAATTCCCGTGTAAATTCCCGGTTCCCGGGCTCGTCCAAGACGACCAAACACATCTTCGTAACCGGTGGTGTGGCGTCCTCGCTCGGTAAGGGACTGACGGCATCAAGCCTCGGTCACCTGTTGCGTGCGCGTGGCCTGTCTGTAACTATGCAGAAGCTGGATCCCTACCTGAACGTGGATCCGGGCACCATGAACCCCTTCCAGCACGGCGAAGTCTTCGTCACCGACGACGGCGCCGAAACGGACCTGGACATCGGACACTACGAGCGCTTCCTGGACGAAAACCTGGAAGGTTCGGCGAACGTAACCACGGGGCAGGTGTACTCCACGGTCATCGCCAAGGAACGCCGCGGCGAGTACCTCGGGGACACCGTCCAGGTCATCCCGCACATCACGGATGAGATCAAGCGCCGGATGCGCCTGCCCGCCGAGGGCAAGAACGCCCCGGACGTCATCATCACCGAAATCGGCGGCACGGTGGGGGACATCGAATCCCAGCCGTTCCTCGAATCGGCCCGCCAGGTGCGCCAGGACATCGGCCGCACCAACGTGTTCTTCCTCCACGTCTCGCTGGTCCCGTACATCGGGCCGTCCCAGGAGCTGAAGACCAAGCCCACCCAGCACTCCGTCGCAGCCCTTCGGTCCATCGGCATCCAGCCTGAGGCGATCGTTATCCGCTCGGACCGTGAGGTGCCGGACGCGATGCGGGAAAAGATCGGCCGGATGTGCGACGTCGACATCGACGCCGTGGTGAACGCCGCCGATGCCCCCAGCATCTACGACATCCCCAAGACCCTCCACACGCAGGGCCTGGACTCGTACATCGTGCGCGCCCTGGACCTGCCGTTCAAGGACGTGGACTGGACCAGCTGGGACAAGCTGCTCGAAGCCGTGCACAACCCCAAGCACGAGGTTGAGATCGCGCTGGTGGGCAAGTACATCGACCTGCCCGACGCCTACCTGTCAGTGACAGAGGCCCTGCGTGCCGGCGGCTTCGCCAACGACACCAAGGTCAAGATCCGCTGGGTCCCCTCGGACGAATGCGAAACCCGCGAGGGCGCTATCAAGGCGCTCGACGGCGTCGACGCCATTTGCGTTCCCGGCGGCTTCGGCATCCGCGGACTTGAAGGCAAGCTCGGCGCCCTGAAGTTCGCCCGCGAAACCAAGCTGCCCGTCCTGGGACTGTGCTTGGGCCTGCAGTGCATGGTGATCGAATACGCCCGCAACGTGGTGGGGCTGGAAGGTGCGTCTTCCAGCGAGTTCGAGCCTGATTCCAAGTACCCGGTCATCGCCACCATGGAAGAGCAGCTGGAGTTCGTCGAGGGTCGCGGCGACCTCGGCGGCACCATGCGCCTGGGCCTTTACGAAGCCAAGCTCGACGCCGGATCCGTCATCGCCGAAACCTACGGCAAGACCACCGTCAGCGAACGCCACCGCCACCGCTACGAGGTCAACAACAAGTACCGCGAGCAGATCGCGGCTGCGGGCCTGGTCTTCTCCGGCACGTCACCGGACGGCAAGCTCGTGGAGTTCGTCGAACTGCCCGCTGACGTCCACCCGTACTACGTGGCCACCCAGGCGCACCCCGAGCTGAGCTCGCGCCCCACCCGGCCGCACCCGCTGTTCGCCGGCCTGGTGAAGGCCGCGCTGGACCACCAGCGGGGCTCCGACACGGCCGCCACCGTGGGGGTCGGCGCTGTCGAGGCCGAGCATTCCGGTACGGTAGCCGCTAAGTAGTTCCAACAGAAAAAGGACGGCGCGATGCCCGGCACACCTGAAACCACCCCTGCTGCAAAGCAGGTTTCGGATGCACCGAGCCCGCGCCGTCTTTTGTCTACCGAGAAGGTCTACGAGGGCCGGATCTGGGACGTGGTCAGCGACAGTTTCCAGCTGCAGGAGACCGGTGAGGCCCTGACCCGCGACTACATCGACCACCCCGGGGCAGTCGCGGTCCTGCCCATGAACGCCGACGGCGAAATCCTCCTCCTCAGGCAATACCGCCATCCGGTGGGCATGGACCTCTGGGAAATCCCGGCCGGCCTGCTGGATATCGAAGGGGAGGACTTCGTGGTCGGGGCCGCCCGCGAACTGGCCGAGGAAGCGGACCTTGCCGCGGGAACGTGGAACGTCCTGGCCGACTTCTTCAATTCCCCCGGGTCCTCCAGCGAGGCCATCAGGATCTACCTTGCCCGGGACCTCATCGACATACCCCACCACGAACGCCACGAGCGGACGGATGAGGAAGCCGAGATCGAGTTCCACTGGATCAGCCTGGACGACGCCGTGGCGTCGGTGCTGGCCGGCAGACTCCACAACCCGTCCGCCGTCGTTGGAATCCTGGCAGCGGCCGCGGCCCGCGCCGGCGGGTATGAAGGCCTCCGTCCAGCGGATGCGCCGTGGCCGGCCCACCCCAGCCAGCGCTGATGGTCCCCACTTCCTCCGCCGGGCTGGCCCCCGCAGGGCCCGCCCCGGCAACGCCGGTCCAGGATTCCGTACCACCGCCTGCCCCGCCAACCGCCGTTGACCGCGGCATCACCGACTACCTCCAGCACATGGGTGTGGAGCGCGGACTCGCGGCCAACACCCTGGCTGCCTACCGGCGGGATCTTGCCCGCTACTCCCGTTACCTTTCCGCCGCCGGCTGCCGCCGCCCGGAGGAGGTCACCCGGCGCCACGTGACGGGATTCGTCCAGGCCCTTTCTGACGGTTCCGACGGCGGCACCGCCCTGGGAGTGCGGTCCGCGGCCAGGACCGTGGTGGCAGTGCGAGGGCTCCACAAGTTCTGGGCCCTGGAGGGGCATACCCCCTCCGACCCTGCCAGTGAGGTCCACCCGCCGATGCCCGGGAAACGGCTGCCCAAGGCCATCAGCGTCGACGAGGTGACCAGGATCCTTGAGGCGGCGGGAACGGACACGGCAACGGGGCTGCGCGACCGGGCCCTCCTTGAGTTCCTGTATTCCACCGGGGCGCGGATCAGTGAGGCCGTGGGCCTGGACGTTGACGACATTTCCTTGGCGGAGGCCGAATCGGGCCCGGCCATCGTGCGGCTCTTCGGCAAGGGGTCCAAGGAACGGCTGGTACCCCTCGGCTCGTACGGCGCCCGGGCACTGGACGCCTACCTGGTGCGCGGACGTCCCCTGCTGGCGGCCAAGGGAAAGGGCACGCCCGCACTGTTCCTGAACGCCCGCGGCGGCCGCATCAGCCGCCAGAGTGCCTGGACCATCCTCAAGGCAGCAGCCGAAAAGGCGAACATCACCAAGGACGTCTCCCCGCACACCCTCCGGCACTCCTTCGCCACCCACCTGCTCGAAGGCGGCGCCGACGTCCGCGTGGTCCAGGAACTCCTGGGCCATGCCTCGGTGACCACCACCCAGGTGTATACCCTTGTCACTGCCGATACCCTGCGGGAGATCTACGCTGCCGCGCACCCCCGGGCGCTGGGCTGAGCATGGCGGCCGCTGCAGTGGCACTGTGTTTCCTGCTCCAAGAGGTGGACGGCGTTTCCCAGGTCCTGCTGGGGCTGAAGAAGACCGGCTTCGGGCGCGGAAAGATTGTCGGCATCGGCGGGCACGTCGAAGTGGGGGAGACCGAAGCGGAAGCAGTGATCCGCGAGGTGCGGGAGGAAACCGACGTCGGGCTCCGGCACGAGGACCTTCGGGATGCCGGGGTGGTGCGCTTCGTGTTTCCTGCCAAGCCGGAGTGGGACATGGATACCCGTCTGTTCACTGCTGTCCGCTGGGAAGGCGAACCCACCGAAAGCACCGAGATCGCTCCCGCCTGGTTCGATACCGCCGCGCTGCCCTTTGACCGGATGTGGCAGGATGCGGACCACTGGCTGCCGGTGGTGCTGGAGGGAGGCAGCGTCAACATCGTGGTGACCATGGACAACGACAACGAGGCCGTCGCCTCCTCGGAAAGCCTGCTGCCTTAAGCCGTTAGACGCCGACGGCGGGCCGGGCACCGCAGCGCCCTCCCGCCGTCGTCGTGGTTTCCGCAGCAGCGGCGCCTACGGCAGGTGCCGCTCCTCGGGGCCGTTGTACTCGCTCAGCGGCCGGATCAGCGAGTTGGAGTCCAGCTGCTCCATGATGTGCGCCGTCCAGCCCGTGATGCGGCTGGCAACGAACAGGGGAGTGAACGTTGCGGTGTCGAAGCCCATCAGGTGGTAGGTGGGCCCTGCCGGGTAGTCGAGGTTGGGCTTGATGGCCTTGGCTTCGTCCATGGCGGTTTCAAGCCCCTGGTACAGGCCCAGAATCTCGGGCCGCCCGTAGTGGGCGATCATCTTATCCAGCGCAGCCTTCATGGTGGGCACCCTGGAGTCGCCGTGCTTGTACACGCGGTGGCCGAAGCCCATCACTTTCCTCTTCTGGGCGAGCGCATTCTCCATCCACGCCTTGGCCCGGGCTGCTGCCTCCTCAAGGGACTCCTCGGGCCGGATCCCGATCTCGTCGAAGGTATGCATGACGGCCTCGTTGGCTCCGCCGTGCAGTGGTCCCTTCAGCGCACCGATGGCTCCGGTGACCGCCGAGTGCAGGTCCGAGAGGGTGGACGTGATGACCCGTGCCGTGAACGTCGAGGCGTTAAAGCTGTGCTCGGCGTACAGGATCATGGAAACGTTGAAGGCCTCCACCACCTCCGGTACCTGCTCCTCGCCAAACGCCATCCAGAGGAAATTGGCCGAGTAGCCAAGGTCGTCGCGGGGCTCCACCACGGACTGCCCGTGCCTGCGGCGCTGGTCGTACGCCACCACGGCCGGCATGGCGGCGAAGAGGTCCACCGCTTTGGCCATGTTGGCCTCCCGCGACGAGTCTTCCGCCAGCGGATGCCTGGCCCCCATCACCGACGCGGCTGTCCGGCAGACATCCATGGGATGCGAGCTGGTGGGCAGGGTATCGACCACCTGCTTGACCACCGGGTCCAGGGCGCGCCCGGCCCGCTCCCGGGCAGTGAATTCAGCTAGCTGGTCCTGGCTGGGCAGTTCCCCGTTCCAGAGCAGGTACGCAACTTCCTCGAAGCTGCACCGGGAGGCGAGCTCCTGGACCGGGTAGCCGCGGTACAGCAGTGAGTTGGTGTCCGGGTTGACCTTCGAAACGGATGTGTAATCCACTACGACGCCGGCGAGACCTTTTTTGATGTCCTGTTCAGCCATGCTGAAACTCCCTTGTTCCTGTCGCCTTTCGGATGCCGGCCGCGGCCGGCGGTGGTGGTTTTTAGTGCTTCCCGGGGACCTGGAAATTGAAGACCCCGGTGTCGAAGCGGTTGTAGGCCTCGTAGTCAACGAGGTCGTACAGCCGCGCACGGGTCAGCATGCTGCCCACCTGTGCCTCCTGTGTTCCCTCAGCCTTAATCGAGTCCAGCGTACGCTCAGCAGCGCCCATGGCACTACGGAGCAGGGTCACCGGATAAATCACCATGTTCACGCCCACCCCGGCGAGCTGGTCGACGGTGAAGAGTTCGCTCTTTCCGAACTCCGTCATGTTCGCCAGGATTGGCACGTCCACGGCGTCGCGGATGGCCTGGAACTCGTCCAGGGTGGCCATCGCTTCGGGGAAAATGGCGTCCGCACCGGCATCCACGAGGGCGCGGGCCCGGTCCTGGGCTGCGGCGAGTCCGTCGGTGGCGCGGATGTCGGTGCGGGCCATGATGAGGAAGTTCGGGTCGCGGCGTGCATCGGCCGCGGCGCGGATGCGCTTGGTGGCAGTCTCAAGGTCCACCACGTTCTTGCCGTCGAGGTGGCCGCAGCGCTTGGGGTTGAACTGGTCCTCGATGTGCAGCCCGGCCAGCCCGGCATTCTCGATTTCCTGGACGGTGCGGGCCACGTTCATGGGTTCACCGAAGCCGGTGTCCGCATCCACGATGGCGGGCAGGTCCGTCATGCGGGCGATCTGTCCGGCGCGGGTGGCGACTTCGGTGAGGGTGGTCAGGCCGATGTCCGGCAGGCCGAGGTCGTTGGCCAGCACGGCGCCGGAGATGTAGACGCCGGCGAAGCCCTTCTCCTCGATCAGCCGTGCCGAGAGCGGGTTGAAGGCGCCCGGGAACTGCTGGATGGTCCCGGAGGCCAGGAGTTCCCGGAACCGGATCCGCTTCTGCTCCGGAGTGGTCTTGGAGTACAGCATCAGAACAGGCCCTTCGGTGCCGCGCCCAGGTCGATGACCCCCGGCGCCGCAGTGATGTTCAGTTGGTCCAGTTCGCCGGCGGCGAGTTCCGGGAGGCGTTCGACGGCGGCGAGGAACCTTTCGATTTCCGCTTCCTCCACCAGTCCGGCGGCGAGGGTGCGGAACTTGTTGACGTACTGCTCCCGGCCGAAGGGGCGCGCGCCGAGCGGATGGGCGTCGGCCACGGCGATCTCGTCCGTGATGACTGTGCCGCCCGCCAGGATGATCTCCACGGAACCGCCGAAGGCCTTCTCGGCAATGTCCAGCGAATGGTAGCGCCGCGTCCACTCAGGATCTTCCTCGGTGCTCACCTTCTGCCACAGGTCCACCGTGTCCGGGCGTGCGGCGCGTTCGGGGGCGTAGGAGTCCACGTGGTGCCACGCGCCGTCCTGCAGTGCCACCGTGAAAATGTAGGGGATGGAGTGGTCCAGGGTTTCCCGGCTGGCCTTGGGATCGTACTTCTGCGGATCGTTGGCGCCGGAGCCGATCACATAGTGCGTGTGGTGGCTCGTTTTGATCAGCACGGACTTCACGTTCGCGGGGTCGGTAGCCTCGGGGTGCTCACGGTTCAGCTTCCGCGCGAGGTCGATCCAGGCCTGGGCCTGGTACTCGGCGGAATGTTCCTTGGTGTACGTGTCCAGGATCGCGCGCTTGGCCTCCCCGGCTTCCGGCAGCGGGACCATGTACGAGGCGTCCGGGCCGTCCAGCATCCAGGCGATCACCCCGTCCTCGCCTTCATAGATCGGCACGGGCGAGGTCTGGCCCCGCATGGCACGGTCCGCGGCCTCCACGGCCATCTTCCCTGCGAACGCCGGAGCGTGCGCCTTCCAGGTGGAGATTTCGCCCTTGCGCGACTGCCGCGTGGCGGTGGTGGTGTGCAGTGCCTGTCCCACGGACTGGAAGATGGTCTCGACGTCGAGCCCCAGGAGCGTGCCGATGCCCGCCGCAGCCGACGGGCCCAGGTGGGCCACGTGGTCGATCTTGTGCTTGTGCAGGCAGATGGCCTTGACCAGGTTCACCTGGATCTCATACCCGGTGGCGATGCCCCTCACCAGGTCGTGTCCGCTGGCCCCGGTGTGCTGGGCAACGGCAAGGATCGGCGGGATGTTGTCGCCAGGGTGCGAATAGTCGGCCGCCAGGAAGGTGTCGTGGTAGTCCAGTTCGCGCACCGCCACCCCATTGGCCCATGCCGCCCATTCGGGGGAAACGCGCTCGCCGATACCGAAGACCTTGGCCCCCTGGCCCCCGGTGCTGGGACCATGCGCCAGCGCCTGGGCCCGGGCGGCCACGATGGGGCTGCGGTTCAAGGACGCGATGGCAACCGAGGCGTTGTCGATCACCCGGTTGATCACCATGTCTGTGACCTCGTCGGTGACCGGGACGGGATCGGTGGCTACCTTGGCGATCTTGTAGGCGAGCTGCTCCTCGCGGGGCAGGTTTTCCTCGCTCTTGTAAACGCGGACGTGGTTTTCCTTAACCATGGTGCTCCTTGTCGTGGGGCGTGTGCGTGTTTTTGACGTGTGAAAGGCTTCTGTGCAGGTGGAGCGTGGTGGCTGCCTCGGCCAGCCGGGGGTTTCCGGCGGCGATGGCCTCGGCGATGGCCGCGTGCTCGGCGGCAGCGGCAGTGAGCCGGTGCGCGTCGTCGGCGGCAAGCCTGCGGACCCGGACCAGGTGCACACGCAGGCCGCGCATGGCCTGGGCCAGGTAGGAGTTGGAAGCAGCAGCATCGATGGCCGCGTCGAGGCGCCCCGCGAGCTCGTAATAAGCGTGCCGGCCCGGGTCGCTGCCATCGATGAGGGCGGGTGCTTCGAGGAATTCCTTCTGCAACTGCACGAACACGGCAGAGTCGCCGCGTTCGGCTGCGAGCGCTGCCGCTTTGCACTCCAGTGTTTCGCGGAGCTCAAAAAGTTCGTCGATGTCGTCGAGTGAAACGTCGGTGACGACGACGCCGCGGCTGCCGGCCGTCGTCGTCAGCCCTTCCGCCGTGAGACGGCTCAGCGCCTCCCGGAGGGGCGTGCGCGAGACGCCAAGGCGTTCCGACTGCTCCACCTCTGCCAGCACCGTGCCCGGCAGGAGGCGCCACTCGGTGATGTCATCGCGCAGCGCTTCGTAGGCCCTGTCGCTGGCGCGCATCGTTGCCTCCTTCGGTGGTTTGACCTTTCCAGTGTATACAGAACACGGACAAAAACCAGCCCCTGGACGCAACTGTGGCAGAAATTCGCCACGCATGTATACATTGCTCTTGTTTTCCCTCCGACGGCCGGGCTAGCATGGCGTCATCACAATGTCGTGGACGGGATGCGCTTCATGGTTACCAACAGCTATCGGGACACGTACGAACACAGCCTCAGGGAGCCGGGGGAGTTTTGGCTCAGCGCGGCCGCAAGGGTCTCCTGGTCAACGCAGCCCCGGCGCGCCCTGGACTCCAGTAAAGCGCCGCTGTACGGCTGGTTTCCCGACGGTGTCCTCAATACCTCCTACAACGCCCTGGACCGCCATGTGGAGGCCGGCCGGGGGGACCAGGATGCCCTGATCTTCGATTCGGCCATGCTTGGCATCCAGCGCCGGTTTAGCTACGCGGAACTCACCGGCCTCGTGGCGCGCTTTGCCGGGGCCCTCCGCAACCGCGGCGTGGGCAAGGGCGACCGCGTGGTGATCTACATGCCGATGATTCCCGAGGCCGCCATTGCCATGCTTGCAACTGCACGGCTTGGGGCAGTGCATTCAGTGGTGTTTGGCGGATTCGCCCCAAAGGAGCTTGCGTCCCGCATTCGGGACGCCGCCCCCGCCCTCGTGGTCACTGCCTCGGGCGGAATCGAACCGTCGCGCCGCATTGAATACCTCCCCGCCGTCGCGGACGCCCTCGCCCTGGCCGGCGTGCCGGATCTCCCCGTTATTGTCACGGCACGGGAAGGTTTCGCCGCCACGGCAGCGGAGCACGGCTGGCTGGACTGGGATGCTGAAATGGCCGCCGCCGAACCGGCCGGGCCGGTGGATGTCGCTGCTACGGATCCGCTGTACATCCTGTACACCTCGGGTACTACCGGGACGCCCAAAGGCGTGGTCCGGGACAACGGCGGACACGCCGTCGCCCTCAATTGGACGCTGGACAACATCTACGGCATCGGTCCGGGGGACGTCATGTGGACCGCCTCGGATGTCGGCTGGGTAGTGGGGCACTCCTATATCGTCTACGGCCCTCTGCTGGCCGGCGCCACAACGGTCCTCTACGAGGGAAAACCGGTCGGAACCCCGGATGCCGGCGCTTTCTGGCGCGTGGTCCAGGACCACGGCGTCAACGTCCTGTTCACGGCGCCCACGGCACTGCGGGCCATCCGGAAGGCGGACCCGGAAGCAGCCCTGCTGGGCGCCTACGACATTTCCAGCCTGCGCACCCTCTTCACGGCAGGGGAGCGGCTGGACACGGACACGTTCCACTGGGCCTCGCGGACGGTGCGTGTTCCCGTGGTGGACCACTGGTGGCAGACGGAGACGGGCTGGGCGATCTGCGCCAATCCCCGGGGACTGGAAGAGCTGCCGATCAAACCGGGTTCGCCCAGCGTTCCCATGCCGGGGTTCAAACTCCGCATCGTGGACGGACTCGGGGAGGACTTGGGGCCCGGAAGCGAAGGCAACATTGTGCTGGACCTGCCGCTGCCGCCCGGGACGCTGGCAACGCTCTGGGGCGACGACGAACGCTACATCTCCTCCTACCTGCAGGCTTTCGAAGGCTGCTACGCCACCGGGGACTCCGGCTACCAGGACGGGGACGGCTACGTGTTCGTCATGGGGCGGACCGACGACATCATCAACGTTGCGGGGCACAGGCTGTCCACGGGCGCCATGGAACAGGTCATTGGGCAGCACCCGGCCGTGGCCGAGTGCGCGGTGATCGGCCTGGCGGATCCGCTGAAGGGCCAGCGTCCCAGCGGCTATGTTGTGCTCAAGTCCGGGGTCGACGTGCCGCAGGACGTCCTGGAAAAGGACCTGGTGGCGCTGGTGCGCCGGGATATCGGGGCCGTGGCAGACTTCAAGCACGTTACTGTGGTGGATGCCCTGCCCAAGACCCGGTCAGGAAAGATCCTCCGCAAGACCATGCGCCAGATTGCCGACGGCGGGGAATACACGGTGCCGTCCACCATCGAGGACGCCGGGGTGATAGACCAGCTCATCGGGATCCTCCGCCCCACGGCAGGGTGAGATCCCGGCGCAGTTCAGCGCCCGCTCCAGCGGTACTCGTTCTCCGGCCTGCCCGGGGTGCCGTAGCGGGCAGTCCTGGAGACCGTACCTGCATCGGCCAAATACTCCAGGTAGCGCCGCGCAGTGACACGGGACATGCCGAGGGCGTCCATGACTTCCGTGGCCGAGACGGCATCGCGCTGCTGTTTGACGAAGTCCTGCACTGAGCCCAGCGTGGAAACCGAGAGGCCCTTGGGCAGGGGGAGTTCCGACGGCGCCCGCAGGCTGGCGAAAGCCTGGTCCACTTCGCTTTGGGACGCGCCGGTTTTCCCGGATCCCGCGTCATGGCCTGCGAGCTGCTGCCGGAACTGCCGGTAGCTCTCCAGCTTGTCGGCGAAAGTGGCGAAGGTGAACGGCTTGATCAGGTACTGGACCACCCCAATGGCCACCGCGCTCCGGACGATCGCCAGTTCCCGCACGGCCGTGATGGCGATGATGTCCGCCAGGATGCCGGCCGCCCGCATGCGCCGCGCAATGTCCAGCCCGTGGAGGTCCGGGAGGTTCATGTCCAGGAGGACCAGCTCCACCGGGTTGCCTGCGGCGGAAAATTCGCCGAGCAGGCGGAGGGCAGACTGGCCGTCAGGAGCTCTTCCGGCCAGTTCAAAGCCCGGCAACCGCCCGATGTAGGCCGCGTGTGCGGCTGATGCGATGGCCTCGTCCTCAACGATGAGGACCCGGATGTTGCTCACGGTGTGTGCTCCTTCTGCGGGGACACCGCTGCGGGAAGAAATACTTCGAACTTCGCTCCGCGCCGTCCGTTGATGGTCAGCGTACCGCCCAGGCGGTGTACTGCCTGCCGGACCAGCGCCAGCCCGATGCCCCGTCCGCCGGGTCCGGAAGGCTTGGTGCTGAAGCCGTGCCGGAAGATGTTGTCCGCTGCCTGGGAGTCCAGCACGGCGCCGGAATCGTGGACGGCGATGTCCAGCCCTTCCTCGTCCGACTCCACTGTCAGCTGCACCCGCCGCGGCGGAGGAGCGTCTGCTGCCGCGTCAATCGCGTTGTCCAGCAGGTTTCCCAGGATGGTGACCAGGTCCTGCACCGCAACTCCCGCCACACTACCGGAACCCAGCGTGGCAACGTCCAGCTGGACGCCGCGTTCGTGGGCTTCAGCCACCTTGCCCATGACCAGGGCACCCAGCACGGGCTCATCCACCGAGCTGACCATGTCGTCGGTCAGCTGCTGGCTCAGTTCCAGGTCCCGGGTGGCAAAGTCCAGGGCTTCCTGGGTCCGGCCCAGTTCCAGGAGCGAGACCATCGTGTGGAGCCTGTTGGCGTGCTCGTGGGTCTGGGCCCGGAGCGCTCCGGAGAGGGTGCGCATGGTTTCAAGCTCGTTGCCCAGCGCCTCAATCTCGGTCCGGTCCCGCAGCGTGGCCACCGTGCCGTAGACGGCTGACCTGCCGCGGTTCCCCGGAACCCCGGGCGCCTTGGCCGGTCCCTGGTTGACCACCAGGACCCGCGAGCCGGTAAGGACAATTTCGTCCTTGGCAGTCCGCCCCGACTCGAACAGCTCCCGGAGCTCCTCCTCGAGCGGCAGCTCCGCCAGTGTCGGCGGCCGGGTGGGGTCCTTGCTGCCGGATCCCCCAAGGCCCAGCAGTTCGGCCGCGTGGTCGTTGTATATCACCACGCGGCCCTTGGCATCGATGAGGATCAGCCCTTCCCGGACCGAGTGCAGGACGGACTCGTAGTATGCGAACAACTGCGAGAGCTGTTCCGGCCCCCAGCCGCGGGTGACCCGGCGAAGATACCGGCCCAGCAGCCAGGAGGCCAGCGAGCCTCCCAGCAGCAGGGCAAGGCCAATCGCCAGCAGGGCAGGCAGGCGTCCCGCGAACGCAACATCCACCGTGCGCACCGTGACACCCGCCGCCACCAGCGCCTTCACATTGCCGGCCTCATCCTTGACCGGGACAATCGTCCGCACTGACGGGCCCAGCGTCCCCGCCGTCACTTCCGTGTACTGCTCACCCCGCAAGGCGGCGTCGATCGAGCCGATGTAAGGCCTGCCGATTTCCTCCTCCCGCGGGTGCGTCCAGCGGGTCCGGTCGGGAGCCATGATGGTCACGAAGTCGACGTCGGCAGCAGACATAACGTCGCTGGCGTAGGGCTGCAGGACGGCTGAGGGGTCCGGTCCGGCAGCTGCCTCCAGCACCAGCGGGCTGGCTGCGATCGAAGCGGCGATCCCCGCCATGCGCATGCCGGCCTCGTCATAGGCGCGGTCACGGGCGTCAACGTAGGTGGCTGAACCAACGATGGCGATGAATACCACCACAATTAGCAGGTTCGCCACGAAGAGCCGGCGGGCGATACTCCAGGGGTGGATCATCCGTACCTCCCACGCACCTTCCACGACCAATATGAACGCAACGGTGAGCTGGGTCACGGCGTACCCAATGATGGATATCACACCGGAGGACGTGTTGAGCCCAGATACTGTGCCGCAGCGTCTATCAGATTATCCATACAAGGAGACACATCATGGCTTCTCAACGAGGAGAGTCGCTTGACACCGTGAAGACGCGGCGCAAGGGCATCGACAAATCGCACTACCTGTACATCGCCGTCATCGCTGCCGTGATCCTGGGCGCCGTGGTGGGCCTGATGTTCCCGGAGGTCGGCAAGTCCCTCAAGCCGCTCGGCGACGGGTTCATCAAACTCATCAAGATGATGATCGCCCCGGTCATCTTCTGCACCATCGTCCTGGGCATCGGCTCGATCGCGAAGGCTGCCACGGTGGGCAAGGTAGGCGGCCTGGCGCTGGGCTACTTCATCCTGATGTCCACGTTCGCGCTCGCCATCGGCCTGGTGGTGGGCAACCTGATCCACCCGGGTGAGGGCCTGAAGCTGGCCCCCTACGACCCCAACAAGAAGGCGGAAGTAGACAGCACCGTTGCTTTCCTCCTTGGCATCATTCCGGGAGATATTCCGGTCCTGCCCACCCTCTTTGCCGCCATCCTCGTAGGGTTCGCCCTCCAGAAGATGGGCCCGCAGGGCGCTCCCATCCTCAAGGCCGTCGGCCACGGCCAGGTCCTCGTGTTCCGCATCCTGATCATGATCATGTGGCTCGCCCCCGTGGGTGCCTTCGGTGCCATCGCCGCCGTCGTGGGAGCCACCGGCTTCCAGGCCATCGTCAGCATGTTCACCCTGATGGCTGCCTTCTACATCACCTGCGCACTGTTCATCGTGATCATCCTGGGCGGCCTGCTCAAGGTTGTCACCGGCGTCAACATCTTCAAGCTGATGAAGTACCTGGGCCGCGAATACCTGCTCATCTTCTCCACGTCCTCCTCTGAAGCTGCCCTGCCCCGCCTGATCGCCAAGATGGAACACCTCGGTGTCTCCAAGCCCGTTGTTGGCGTCACGGTGCCCACCGGCTACTCGTTCAACCTTGACGGCACGGCCATCTACCTGACCATGGCCTCCCTGTTCGTTGCCAACGCCATGGGCACGCCGCTGGACCTGGGCGCCCAGATCTCCCTGCTGATCTTCATGATCATTGCCTCCAAGGGTGCAGCCGGTGTCACCGGTGCCGGCCTCGCCACGCTGGCTGCCGGCCTCCAGGCCCACAAGCCCGAGCTGCTGGGCGGCGTAGGCATGATCGTGGGCATCGACCGGTTCATGTCCGAGGCCCGCGCCCTGACCAACTTCACCGGCAACGCCGTAGCCACCGTCCTGATTGGCACGTGGGTCAAGGAGATCGACGGCGTACAGGTCAACAGCGTCCTCTCCGGCGAGGAACCCTTCGACGAAGCAACCATGCTGGCCCACCACCACGGTGAAGCCGCTCCGGAGCAGGCTGAAGCCCGCCCGGTTCCGGCCAATGCCTGACCACTCCGGCCAACAGGCAACCGCCCCCGCAGCAAGCGCTGCGGGGGCGGTTCCTTGTCTGCGGAGCGGTAACCTTCGACCTCAGCTAGAGGGTCAAGGCTCAACATGGGCCGAAAGTCAAGTTCCCTCGAATGCCGTGTCGGTCGCTGTAACCTTGGGAAGAAGAAGGAACGGCGCTGGCAATCAGCGGCAGGAAATCACCGTCATCGAAAGTGTGGATAGATACGTGAGCAGCGAACAGGGTTCGGCAACTCTGGAGGGCACGGAATTTGACCTGGACAACGCGGTGATGGGGCCCACCGGGCGCCCATACCGCGAGTTTCCGGAACCCGCGCCGCTGTCCTCCCACGGTCCGGCCCGGGTCATCGCCATGGTGAACCAGAAGGGCGGCGTCGGCAAGACCACCTCAACGATCAACCTCGCCGCGGCGCTGGCGGAATACGGCCGCCGCGTCCTCCTGGTCGACTTCGATCCCCAGGGTGCGCTTTCGGCGGGCCTCGGCGTGAATCCCCACGAGCTGGACCTCACTGTCTACAACGTGCTGATGGACCGCAAAGTGGACATCCGCGACGCCATCCACCAGACCGGCGTTGAGAACGTCGACCTGCTGCCGGCCAACATCGACCTCTCCGCCGCCGAAGTCCAGCTCGTCAATGAAGTTGCGCGCGAGCAGGTCCTGGACCGGGCCCTCAAGAAAGTCGAGGACGACTACGACGTCGTCCTCATCGACTGCCAGCCCTCCCTCGGGCTCCTGACCGTCAACGCGCTCACCGCGGCGCACGGCGTCATCATTCCGCTGATCTGCGAGTTCTTCGCCCTCCGCGCCGTGGCGCTGCTGGTGGAAACCATCGACAAGGTGCAGGACCGCCTCAACCCGCGCCTGCAGGTGGATGGCGTCCTTGCCACCATGTACGACGCACGGACGCTGCACAGCCGCGAGGTCATCACCCGGCTGGTGGAGGCCTTCGGCGACAAGGTCTTCGAGACCGTCATCAAGCGCTCCATCAAGTTCGCGGACGCCACCGTGGCCGCCGAGCCGATCACGAGCTACGCCGGCAACCACGTGGGCGCCGACGCCTACCGCCGCCTGGCCAAAGAGCTGATCTCGCGCGGCGGCGCACCCTAGCCACGCCGTGGCCGAAACCAAGCCCGGCTTCGAGGTGCGGCTGGCCAACTTCACGGGTCCGTTCGACCTCCTGCTGGGGCTGATCGCCAAGCACCAGTTGGACATCACCGAGGTGGCCATCGCCACGGTGACCGACGAATTCATCAAGTACATCCGGAAGCTGCAGGAACTGGGCGAGGACTGGGCCCTTGACGAAGCCAGTGAATTCCTGGTGATCGCCGCGACACTGCTGGACATCAAGGCTGCCAGGCTCCTTCCCGCCGGGGAAGTGGAAGACGATGAGGACATGGCCCTGCTCGAAGCCAGGGACCTGCTCTTCGCCCGGCTGCTCCAGTACAAGGCCTTTAAGCATGTGGCCGGGCTCCTGGGCGCAACCCTGCACCAGGAAGCACGGCGTTTTCCCCGGCAGGTTGCGCTGGAGGAACACTTCGCGGCGATGCTCCCTGAACTCGTCTGGAAGCACACGCCCGAACAGTTCGCAGCCATGGCCGAAGCGGCGCTGCAACCCAAGGCGCCCAAACCCACGGAGGTCGGGCTGGCCCACCTCCACGGCGGCAATGTCAGCGTCAAGGAGCAGGCAGAGATCGTGGGGTTGCGGCTCCAGCAGGAATCGCCGCTGACTTTCCGGGCCATCATTGCGGACGCCGAGTCCACCCTGGTGGTGGTGGCCAGGTTCCTGGCGCTGCTGGAGCTATTCCGGGACAAGGCAGTCTCCTTCGACCAGCTTTCGCCGCTGGCCGACCTTGCCGTCCACTGGACAGCCGGCGGCCGGCAGTGGTCGGCGGAGAACCTGAGCGAAGAATTCGAGGAGCAGCTGTGACCAAGGAAGCTACCGAAGCCATGCGCCAAGGGGAGGTGGACCTCGAAAGCCTTCCCGGCGGGGCCAAGGCTGCCATCGAGGCCGTGCTGATGGTCATCGACCAGCCGGCAACAGAGGAAGAACTGGCTGCCGGGCTTGGGCTGACCGTTGAAACGGTCAGCACCCTGCTGGCCGAACTTCAGCGCGAGTATACCGGCTATACTGTTAAAGCCCCGGATATGGAACAAGCCAGCGCCGCTGGTTTCGGCTCCAGCCCCCGGGGTTTTGAATTGCGGAACATCGCCGGTGGCTGGCGGATCTATTCCCGCGCGGAATTCGCCGACATTGTCGGCAAGTACGTGCTGGAAGGGCAAACGGCCAGGCTCACCCAGGCGGCCTTGGAAACGCTGGCGGTCATCGCGTACCGGCAGCCTGTCTCCAGGGCAAGGGTGTCCGCAATTCGGGGCGTCAATGTCGACTCTGTGGTCAGGACACTCGCCCAGCGCGGGTTGATCGAGGATTCGGGAACGGACCCGGAGTCCGGGGCCATCCTCTACCGGACCACATCGTATTTCCTGGAGCGGATGGGAATCGGCTCGGTGGCCGAGCTGCCGCAGCTGTCTCCACACCTTCCAGGGTTGGACGGCATCGCGGAGTACTACGACGCCGACGGGATCTAGGCGGGTTCGCCCGGCCTGGGCAAAGAGTATTTATCAGGGCAGACTATTTCTGCACGGCTGGTTAAGGTTGTCTGTGGACACCTTTCCGGCCAAACAATTGAAGGACGGGTCATGACACAGGCGGGACGCCAGGGTTCACCACGTAACAGTTCGGGACGCAACGGTTCGGAACGAAACAGAACACAGCGCAACACCTCCCAGGGTGGGAGTTCAGCGGGCGGGTTCCGCAGCGGTGCCCCCAAGCGGGGCGGCGGGTTCGGCAGCGACCGCCCGCAACGCGCACCCAAGCCGCGCGAGGAGCGCTTCATCGATCCGGATTTGGCTTCGGACGGCCCGCAGCAGGGCCGCGGCGCGGTTGATCCAAAGGCGGCCAGGCCGTCCTCCCGGAAGCCTGCAGCCCGCAAACCCGGGGCCAAGAAAGCACCGGGCACTCCCGGCGCCCTCAAGCCGAAGCCACGCACCGGCGCCCCGGGCGCCGCGGCCTCCCGCGCGTTCGGCAGTGAACGCTTCGGCCAGAACCTGGGGCCGGTGCGCAGGCCGTCCCGCAAGAAGGGCCCGCGGGGCGATGTTCCCCAGTCGGAGCTTCACGACGCCGACGGCGTGCGCCTGCAGAAGGTCATGGCCTCGGCCGGGGTTGCCTCCCGCCGCGTCTGCGAAGAGATGATCGCCGAGGGCCGTGTGGAAGTGGACGGCCAGGTGGTCACCGAACTCGGCGTCCGCGTCGACCCCAAGACCGCCGTCATCCACGTGGACGGGCTGCGGATCCAGCTGGATGAGGACCTGGTGTACATGGTGTTCAACAAGCCCAAGGGCGTTGTTTCCACCATGGAGGACCCCGAGGGGCGTCCTTGCATCAGCGACTTCCTCAAGAACAGCAAGAACAAGGGCGAACGCCTGTTCCACGTTGGCCGCCTCGACGTCGCCACCGAAGGCCTGCTCCTGCTGACGAACGACGGCGAACTCGCCAACCGCCTGACGCACCCTTCCTACGAGGTTCCCAAGACCTACCTCGTGCAGGTCCGCGGTCCCTTCCCGCAGGGGATTGGCGCGCAGCTCAAGGAGGGTGTGGAACTCGAGGACGGCTTTGCGTCCGTGGACTCCTTCCGGCTTGTCGACTCCACTCCGGGCCACGTCCTGATCGAGGTAGTGCTGCACTCCGGCAAGAACCGCATTGTCCGCCGCCTGTTCGACGCCGTCGGCTTCCCGGTCCTGCGGCTGGTCCGCGTGAAGGTGGGCCCCATCGGCCTGGGAGACCAGCGACAGGGCAGCATCCGCAACCTCGGCAAGCAGGAAGTCGGCCACCTGCTGGCATCCGTAGGGCTCTGAGGCATGTCCGCTTTCCACAGCCAGGGCCGCGGGCACCTGGACGGTCCGGTCGTGGTCCTTGGCACCGGACTGCTGGGCACCAGCATCGGGCTGGGGCTGCGCGGGCGCGGCGTGCCCGTGTTCTTGTCCGACCCCTCGCCCACCAACCAGGCGGTCGCCGTGGATATCGGAGCGGGCCGGCCACTGGCTGAGCTGGATGGCAGGGTTCCGCAGCTCGTGGTGGTTGCCGCTCCGCCGGACGTCACGGCCGATGTCGTGGCAGCAGCCCTGTCCGAGTACCCTGACTCGGTTGTGGTGGACATCGCCAGCGTGAAGGCTGAGATCCTGGGCCAGCTGCGCCGCCGCGGCGTTGACCTCTCCCGCTACGTGGGAACCCATCCCATGGCCGGACGGGAAAAATCAGGTCCCGTAGCTGCGCGCGGCGAGCTGTTTACCTCGATGCCGTGGGTGGTGTGTCCGTCGGAGGAGACCTCCGCCGCCGCCCTCCAGACGGCCCGGTCCCTGGCCGCAGACCTGGGCGCCGTCGTCTCCCAGTTCACGGCCGACGAACATGACGAAGCCGTGGCCCTGGTCTCGCACCTGCCCCAGGTGATGTCGTCGCTGGTGGCGAGCCGGTTGCAGGGGACACCCCTGCACGCGCTGTCCCTGGCCGGGAACGGCCTGCGCGACGTCACCCGCATTGCTGCCAGCGATCCCGCCCTCTGGGTCCAGATCCTTGGCGGCAACGCGGCGAAGGTGGTGGACATCCTGTACGGCGTCCGGGATGACCTCAACCGGCTGATTGGCACCTTGGAAGAGCCCACAGCGCCTGGGGCGAGGCTGGACCTCGCCCAGCTCATGAGCGAAGGCAATGCCGGCCAGGCACGCATTCCGGGCAAGCACGGCGGACCGCCGCAGGCATACTCCTGGCTGACCGTCCTGGTGGATGACAAACCGGGGCAAATCGCCCGGCTCCTCACCGAAATCGGGGAGATCGGCGTCAACCTGGAGGACCTCCGCCTTGACCATTCGTCCGGCCAAAACGTGGGTATGGTGGAAATATCCGTGTTGCCGAACAAGCACGACCACCTGATCGAAGCACTAAACGACCGCGGATGGCGGGTACTTCAGTAATGACACAGGAACTTCTCGACACCATGCCCGCGCTCCGCATCGGACGGCCGCTGGTGGTGGCCATTGACGGCCCCTCCGGCTCCGGCAAGTCCAGCGTGAGCAAGGAAGTGGCCCGCAGGCTCCGGCTCGCCTACCTGGACACCGGCGCGATGTACCGCGCCCTGACCTGGGATTGCGTCGCCAGGGGAATCGACCTCGACGACGCCGCAGCCGTGGAGCAGGCCGCCCGGGACCTGGTACTGGACCTGAGCACCAGCCCGCACGACGACTACGTCCGGGTTGACGGCGTGGACGTCACTGACGCCATCCGCGAACCGGCAATCTCTTCGGCCGTCAGCGCTGTGGCCACCACCCTCGGCGCCCGGACTGAACTTATCCGCCGCCAGCGGGAGCTGATCGAAAAGCACCACCGCCGCATGGTGGTGGAAGGCAGGGACATCACCACCGTCGTCGCGCCCGGGGCGGAAGTCCGCATGCTGCTCACCGCCAGCGAGGAAGCGCGGCTGCGCCGGCGCGGGATGCAGCTCGGCGGCACCCAGGACGCCGAGCAGCTGGCGGCCCAGGTGACCCACCGCGACGCGAAGGATTCCACGGTGGTGAACTTCACGAAGGCGGCCTCCGGGGTTGTCACGCTGGACTCATCGGACCTCGACTTCGAGCAGACCGTAGCAGCGGCCCTGGTGATCGTCACGAAGGCCCTCAACCGTGACTGACGGCAAGCGGGGTGTCCCGTCCGGGCTGACCATGACGTGGAGCAGGCCTGTGGGCTGGATCCTCGACCATCTGGTGTACCGGACCACCGTCACGGGCAAGGACAACGTGCCCACCGGAGGCCCGGTGATTTTCGCCGCGAACCACATCAGCTTCCTGGACGGGCCGGTCATGTTCGGTGCCTCGCCACGGCCCATGCACATCCTGGTCAAGCAGGAAATGTTCCAGGGATTCCTCGGCCGGGTGCTCAACGCCTCCGGCCAGTTGCCGGTGGACCGGAGGGGCGACCGCGCGGCACTGCAGCGCTGCAAGGAAGTGCTCGACGCCGGACGGTGCGTAGGGATCCTTCCCGAAGGTACCCGGGGGAGCGGGGCGGCTGCGGACATTAACGGCGGCGTGGCCTGGCTGGCGCTGAACTCCGGAGCGCCGGTGGTTCCGGTGGCCATCCTGGGTACGCGCAGAGGCGACGAACACCTTGATTCAGTGCCACGGCCGGGCAGGCGTTTCCACGTCAGCTTCGGAAATGCCCTCACCCTTGGCCGCAGGGCCGGGGAAAGCGGGCGTGCTTCAATGGACAGGGCGGCGCTGGAAATCCGCGCTGCGCTGGCTGGGCACGTCCAGGACTCCGTTCAACTCAGCGGGCAGCCCCTGCCCACGGCAGATGCCCATAAAGACTTAACAGCAGTAGCCGGGACGCCGGCAGATGACCACTAAGGACAGTGCAATGAGCGATACGACTCAAACTCCCGGCCACCCCGGCGCCGGCGAAGACGACTACACGCCCACGGGCACGGACCAGGTGGCCGAACGGCTGGCTGCCATTGACGACGAGGAGGCCGAGCTCCGCGCCGCGTCCCTCCGGGCGGGCCTGGAGGACTATGACCTCGACGAGGAAGACGCCGCACTGCTCAGCGGCGAGTACGGCGACGAGGACTTCGACGGCCCCGTCAAACTTGATCCGGTCCTGGCCATCATCGGACGCCCCAACGTGGGCAAGTCAACCCTCGTGAACCGCATCCTGGGCCGACGTGAAGCAGTGGTTGAAGACACCCCCGGTGTCACCCGCGACCGCGTCATGTACTCCGCCAGCTGGAACGGACGCAACTTCACCCTCGTGGACACCGGCGGCTGGGAACACGATGCCCGCGGTATCCACGCCCGCGTGGCCGAGCAGGCCGAGATGGCCGTTGAACTCGCCGACGCCGTGCTCTTCGTGGTGGACTCCGCAGTAGGGGCTACGGCCACCGATGAAGGCGTCATGAAGATGCTCCGCCGCAGCAAGAAGCCGGTCATCATGGTGGCCAACAAGGTGGACGACTTTGCGCAGGAAGCGGACTCTGCCACCCTGTGGGGCCTGGGCTTTGGTGAGCCCTACCCGGTGTCGGCGCTGCACGGCCGCGGGGTTGCGGACCTGCTGGACCACGTGATGGACGTGCTCCCAGAGTTCTCCACCATTGAGGGAACCGACCGTTCCGGCGGCCCGCGGCGCATTGCCCTGATCGGCCGCCCCAACGTGGGCAAGTCCTCGCTGCTGAATAAGCTGGCAGGCACCGAGCGCGTAGTGGTGGACAACACGGCCGGAACCACCCGCGACCCCGTGGACGAGTTCATCGAACTCGGCGGCCGGACGTGGCGCTTCGTGGACACGGCAGGCATCCGCCGCCGCCAGCACATGGCGCAGGGGGCGGACTTCTACGCCTCCCTGCGGACCCAGGCCGCACTCGAAAAGGCGGAGGTCGCCGTCGTGCTCCTCGCCGTGGATGAGGTCCTCAGCGAGCAGGACGTCCGGATCCTGCAGCTCGCCATTGAGTCCGGCCGTGCCCTGGTGCTGGCGTTCAACAAATGGGACCTGCTCGACGACGAACGCCGGCGCTACCTGGAACGTGAAATCGAACAGGACCTGGCTCACGTGAACTGGGCACCCCGGGTGAACATCTCTGCCAAGACCGGGTGGCACAAGGACCGCCTGGTTCCCGCCCTGGACCTGGCACTGGAGAACTGGGACAAGCGCATCGCCACCGGCCGCCTGAACGCCTTCCTCGGCGAACTCGTTGCCGCGCACCCGCACCCCGTCCGAGGCGGCAAGCAGCCGCGCATCCTCTTCGGCACCCAGGCGTCCAGCCGGCCCCCGAAGTTCGTGCTGTTCACCACCGGATTCCTGGACCCGGGATACCGCCGCTTCATCACCCGCCGCCTCCGGGAAACCTTCGGCTTCGAGGGCACCCCCATCGAGGTCAGCATGCGGGTCCGGGAAAAGCGGGGCAAGAAGCGTTGATTCCGGTGATCTCCGCAACACGCGGAGCGCCGGAAGCCGGAAAGTGTCACTGGCACCCTCCGGAATCGTGTAAGCTCTTCTAGGTGGTTCGGCCGGACTGCTGGTGAAATCCTCGGAGTGATTTGAGGGTTCAGCTCAGCGGAGAACGGCGGAACCAGCGGGCTGTAGCGCAGCTTGGTAGCGCACTTGACTGGGGGTCAAGGGGTCGCAGGTTCAAATCCTGTCAGCCCGACCACAAAGCCGCGGAAACTTCAGGGTTTCCGCGGCTTTTTGCATTGGCGGGATTCCCGTGATGACGCGATGAGCCCGACCAACCTGACGATCGGCACCCACGGCGGGATCACCATCCGCCGCCGCCCGAGGGGTGCCCTGCACAGGGGCCAGCTAGCCGAGGGCGGCGTCGAGGGTGACGAAGCCGTAGCCTGCCGCCCGGAGCTGGGAGATCACCTCTGGGAGGGCCGCGGCGTCGAGCGTTGAGCCGTCGTCCGGGTTGGAGCCGAGGTGCATGAGGACGATCTCCCCGGGCTGCGCGGAAGCCAGGACGCGCTGGACGATGAAGCTCGGGCCGCGCGTTCCGTTCATGGTGCCTTGCCAGCCCAGGGTGTCAACGGTCCACCGGACCGCCGCGTAGCCAGCGGCGTTGACGTCTGCGATCGTGCGGGAATCGCGGGCGCCGAAGGGGAAGCGGAAGAACGGGCGCGGGTCTCCTCCAGCGGCCTCGATGGTCCTCTGCGCGCTGCTGATCTCGGCCGCGATCTGGGCGTCGGTCAGGGTTGTGAAATCTGGGTGGGTCATGGAGTGATTGCCGATCCGATGCCCCGCGTTGTAGATCAGCGCCGGGTTGGAGGGGAACTGGTTGACCCAGTCTCCGGTGAGGAAGAACGTGCCCGGGACGCCGTGGGCTGCGAGGGTGGCGAGGATCGATCGGAGGGCGGCGTCGTTGGCGCCGGCGTCGAACGTGAGTGCGACAACCTTCTGCGTGGTCGGAATGCGCTCAAGATCCACGCCTAGGAGCGCCGACGGGACGCTGGTGTAGATGACCTCGATCCTGCCGCTGGCCGCGTGCCACAGGATAGAACCGTGCTGGAAGTCGTTGCGGCGGCCGCCCGTGATGCTGTACTCGCCGCTGATCGGGTAGCCGAGCCGGCTGCGCTCCCAACCGAGGGCCACCCACTGGGCTCGGATGGCTCCGTACACCTCGTGGGCTCCCGTGGCAGGCGACCAGTAGATCGACGAGCCGGCGTTCGTGCCGCTGAAGTGGTTGAACCGACCGACCCCGTCGGGGGTGCCGGTCTCATCCGTCACGGGGAATCCAAGCACGCCGGCCGGTCCGCCGAGCTCCAGGTAGTGTCCGCGGATGGCCCCGTGGACCTCGTACGCTCCGGTGCCGGCGCTAAAGTAGATCGCCCCTCCGGCGAAGTTGTTGTGGCGGCCAGCGGCGCCGGGGGTGGAGGTCTCGTCGGTGAGCGGGAAGCCCAGGAAGCCGGCCGGTCCGCCGAGCTCCAGGTAGTGTCCGCGGATGGCTCCGTGGACCTCGTACGCTCCGGTGCCGGCGCTAAAGTAGATCGCCCCTCCGGCGAAGTTGTTGTAGCGGCCAGCGGCGCCGGGGGTGGAGGTCTCGTCGGTGAGCGGGAAGCCCAGGAAGCCGGCCGGTCCGCCGAGCTCCAGGTAGCGTCCGCGGATGGCTCCGTGGACCTCGTACGCTCCGGTGCCGGCGCTAAAGTAGATCGCCCCTCCGGCGAAGTTGTTGTGGCGGCCAGCGGCGCCGGGGGTGGAGGTCTCGTCGGTGAGCGGGAAGCCCAGGAAGCCGGCCGGTCCGCCGAGCTCCAGGTAGTGTCCGCGGATGGCCCCGTGGACCTCGTACGCTCCGGTGCCGGCGCTAAAGTAGATCGCCCCTCCGGCGAAGTTGTTGTGGCGGCCAGCGGCGCCGGGGGTGGAGGTCTCGTCGGTGAGCGGGAAGCCCAGGAAGCCGGCCGGTCCGCCGAGCTCCAGGTAGCGTCCGCGGATGGCTCCGTGGACCTCGTACGCTCCGGTGCCGGCGCTAAAGTAGATCGTGCCGCCGGTGTAGTCCTGGGCGCGGCCCCCAGCGACGTCGTACGCGCTGCCGACTGGCGTGCCGAGAAACGATGCGCTGCCGCCGAGCTGCTCATAGTGCTGGAGGATCGCGTCGTCGCCGGCCTGCTCGACCACCATCGACGCCGGAACGCTCCGTTGCGCAGCCACCGCTGATGCGGCGGACGCGGGCGGCCCCAAGGCCGTGCCCCCGAGGCCCCCGCCGAGGGCGAGGGCCAAGGCCATTCCGAGGACGGCGGATCGAGACCGGCGCATTGTGACCCCTTCGTGCTGACCGAGACATGCGAGCCTTGGTCAAGACGCTACGCCCCAGGGGCATGCCCGGGCAGGGGCAGAGGTCCCGAATCGCAATCAGATCACCCGCGACACCCCGTCCGCGGTGCTGCCGCAGTTGCCGCGTTCCGGGGTCCCATGTCATGTTCGAGCGGATGACCGCGGGCGGTACGCTGTTGCAGGACCAAGGCCTCATTTCCGCAGCCAAGTCGTCCACAATGACGGTCGACATCTACCAGCTTGGCTGCCGGATCTTCCTACTTCAGGAACTTAGAGGTCCTGCGGTCAGCCAGGATCTTGCCCTTGGTCTGGCAGGTGGGGCAGTACTGCAGGGCGGTATCGGCGAAGGAAACCTCGCGGACAGTATCTCCGCACACGGGGCACGGCTGACCGGCCCGCGCATGGACGCGCATGTGGCTCCGTTTGACGTCCTTCAGGTCCTTGGGCGGCTTGCCCTGCGCCTCGGCCATCGCCGTGCCAAGGATGGTGTGGATGGCGTCGTACAGGACCTGGACGGTTCCGCGGTCCAGGGACTTGGCCGTGGCAAAGGGGGAGATCCTTGCCGCATGCAGAATCTCGTCGCTGTAGGCGTTCCCAATCCCGGCGATGACGCCCTGGTTCCGCAGGAGCCCCTTGATCTGCTGGGAGCTGCCGGCAAGGATCTCAGCCAGCATGTCGGCGTCGAACGCCTCAGCGAAGGGGTCCGGCCCCAGCGACGCTATACCCGGCACTTCCTGCGGATCCCGGACCACGTAGACCGCAAGGCTCTTCTTCGTTCCGGCCTCGGTGAGGTCGAAGCCGCGCGGGCCCCCGGGGCCGGTGAAGGCAAGGCGGGCGGCGATGTGCCCTTTTCCCATTTTCAGCTGGGCGTCGGTGGGGGAGTCCGTGAAGCGGACCCAGCCGGCCCTGGCCAGGTGAAAGACGAAGGAGATGCCGCCGGTGTCAATGCTGATGAACTTGCCGAAGCGCCGTACGCCTGTGACGGTCCTGCCCTCGAGGGCGCTGAACGGGGGATCGGCCGTCTTGAGGACGGCGAAGGAAACGATCTGCACTTTTGACACGACCGCTCCCTGCAGGTGGTCACTCAGGAACCCGGCAAGGCCGGCGACCTCGGGCAGCTCAGGCATCCGCTAGCTGCCTTCCCCGACGTGGACGCCGGCTGTGCATGCGCTCATGCGTCCCATCTTGGCAGAAACCCCGCCGAACGCCCGGGCAGATGTGCCTATACTTTCAGCGGCGGCCCGTTCCGGGGCCCCGTTGACATTGGTGTTCGACCCGATGAAAGGCCCCTGATGAGCAACATTCCCGAAGATCTGTCCTACACAGCCGAACACGAGTGGGTCACCGCCCCCAATGCCGACGGCGTGGTCCGGGTAGGCATCACCGACTTTGCCCAGGACGCACTCGGGGACGTTGTCTACGCCCAGATGCCTGAAGTTGGCACCAAGATTACGGCGAACGAAGTTGTGGGCGAGGTGGAGTCCACCAAGAGCGTCAGCGACATCTATGCCCCTGTAACCGGCGAAGTTGTGGCCCGCAACGAGTCACTGGACACCGATTCCGCGCTGATCAACACAGATCCCTACGGTGAAGGGTGGCTCATTGAGATCAAGCTCGCCGAAGCTGACGCCGTTGAATCATTGCTCAGTGCATCGGAGTACGAACAGCAGGTAGGCTAAAGCTAACCGGTATTTCCGGTCCGGCCCCGCCGTGAAGGCAGAACGTCTTCGCACGTCAGCGGCCGGATCGGCGGGCCGGGACCGGGCCTGCGTTGCAGGTCCGGAGGGCAGATGTTGGTTGCAGGCCTGAGGGCAGCAACGGAAAGAGGAGGAGTCCATGGCTGGCCACACACAGAACCCTGCCGACGGGGAACACGGCTCGGGTGCGGCCAGGGCGTCGGAGACTACTTCGATCCATCTCACCCCGGTGAGGGATGAGCCCACGATTGCCCCCAAACTCTCGTCCGATGAGCGCAGCTCGGTTGAGGCGCTCCCGGCCGGGTCAGCACTGCTGGTTGCGCACAGCGGCCCCAACGCCGGCGCCCGCTTCCTGCTTGATTCCGATGTCACCACGGCCGGACGGCACCCGGATGCGGATATCTTCCTGGACGACGTCACCGTTTCCCGCCGCCATGTCGAGTTCCGGCGCACCGCCCGGAGTTTCGAAGTGGTGGACAAAAACAGCCTGAACGGCACCTACGTCAACCACGACCGCGTGGACAGCGTGGAGCTCAAGTCCGGCAGCGAAGTCCAGATCGGCAAGTTCCGCCTCACCTTCTACATGAGCCCTGCCAACGCTGCAGGCCGCGGCTGAACCGGGGACCGCTGCCTGTGGCAATGGCACAACCGGAACGCCGGGGACCCCAGGTCCTCAACATCGGGGAAGTCCTCGCACAGCTCAGCGGGGACTTTCCCGGCATGACTGCGTCCAAGATCAGGTTCCTTGAGGAAAAAGGGCTCATCAACCCGCGCAGGACACCGGCGGGCTACCGCCAGTACTCGGACGGCGACGTCGAGCGGCTGCGGTTCGTCCTGGCCCTGCAGCGTGACCAGTACCTCCCCCTGAAAGTCATCAAGGACTACCTCGATGCCATCGACAGGGGCGAACGCCCCGAGAACCTCCCGCCCGGCGTCGTGGTGTCCCCGCGCATCGTCTCGGATGAGCTGGCGGCGGAACTGCAGAACCGGGGGCGCAAGCTTACGGAAGAGCAGCTCCGCACGGAATCCGGTGCCAGTGTGCCGCTGCTGCAGTCCCTCCTGAGTTTCGGCCTGATTAGCCACAGCAATGGCCAGTTCGATGAGCACGCCCTCCAGGTGGCGCGCGCCTGCGTCCAGCTGGAGAGCCACGGGCTTGAACCCCGCCACCTCCGCCCCTTCCAGGCGGCTGCGGAACGGGAGTTTGGCTTGGTGGAGCGCGTCGTGGCGCCATTGGCGTCCCGCAAGGACTCCGCGTCCCAGGCACGGGCAGCTGAGGCCGCCCGTGAGATTAGCGACCTCTGCCTCACCCTGCACCGTGCCTTGGTGCAGGACCATATCTCACGCATGGACATCTGATGATTGAAGTCGAGATTGTGGGCGTTCGCATCGAACTGCCTTCCAACCAGCCACTGGTCCTGCTTCGGGAAATGCACGGGGAACGGCACGTCCCCATATGGATCGGGACGCCTGAAGCCAGTGCCATTGCCCTTGCCCAGCAGGGCGTGGTCCCGCCCCGCCCCATGACCCACGACCTCCTGGTGGACGTCGTGGAGTCGCTGGGGCACTCGGTGGTCAGCGTGAACATCGTTGCGGTGGAGGACAACATCTTCTACGGCCAGCTGCAGTTCGAGAACGGGACAACAGTCAGTTCGCGGGCCTCGGACGCGCTGGCCATAGCCCTGCGCGCAAAGTGCCGGATTTGGTGCGCGGATTCAGTCATGGATGAGGCCGGAGTCCGCATCACCGAGCATGACGAGGGCGAGGACACGGAACCCGGTCCCACCGTTGATGAAGAGCGCGAACTGCGCCGGTTCCGGGAGTTCCTGGACGATGTTGAGCCCGAGGATTTCGACGGCTGAGGTCACGTTAAGGTTAATGTTGAGGGTGAATCTTTCGACACGCCCCTAATAACCCTGCAGGGTCTTTGACCTTGCGACCCCCCGGGCCTAACGTCGAAGTATCGAGTTCCCATTGCTTACGGCAGCCGCGCAAGTCACACTGGAAAGTGCGCCCCGCGAAAATTACATGCATGGTCTTCATGCACTGCTGCTGCAGCAGTTTCCCCGGGAGCGTATGACAAGGAGGATCCAGGTGAGTCCCAAAGGTGAAGCAGGCGGGCTGAAGCAGCCCACGGCTGGTGTTGCTGTGCCGGCGAGCGGTGCCCAGGGCCTCCTGTTTACCGAAGACCTTCCTGTGCTGGATGAGGACGCGGGCTACCGCGGGCCCACCGCATGCAAGGCGGCCGGCATCACGTACCGCCAGCTCGACTACTGGGCACGCACCGGCCTGGTGGAGCCCGCGGTCCGCGGCGCCGCCGGTTCCGGCTCCCAGCGACTGTACGGCTTCCGCGACATCCTGGTCCTGAAAGTCGTCAAGAGGCTCCTGGACACCGGGGTATCGCTGCAGCAAATCCGCACCGCCGTGGAACACCTGCGGGAACGCGGCGTCGAAGACCTCGCCCAGATCACCCTGATGAGTGACGGCGCGAGCGTCTACGAGTGCACCTCCGCTGACGAGGTCATCGACCTCGTCCAGGGCGGCCAAGGTGTGTTCGGCATTGCCGTCGGACGGGTCTGGCGTGAGGTGGAGGGCAGCCTGGCCTCGCTTCCCAGCGAGCATGCCGCTGAGCCGTCTTTTCCGGACGACGAACTGAGCAAGCGCAGGGCAGCGCGCAAGATCAGCTGAAATATTGAGCAAGGGGCCGCTCTCCATCCGGAGGGCGGCCCCTTGGCTGTTAACCAGGCGAGTTGCCCTACCTGGCGCGGCTGCGCAGGCCGCTGCCGACAGCCATCAGGTTGGCCAGCAGTTCATCGAACAGGGCCGCAGCGGACTTCGCGGAATCACCGGGCCAGTGGTGCACGGGGTGGGCGGCGCCCTGGATCTGCTGCCAGTTGGCCTGTTCCGGAATCCGCGGGCTCAGGAGGAGTTCTCCGAACATGGACTCCATCTCCGCAAGCCGGTACGCGTGTTCCGAGGAACCCGACCGCACCCGGTTGGCCACGATGCCTGCCGGGGAGAGGTTGGGGGCGAACTCCTGGCGGAAAAGCTGGATGGCCCGCATGGTCCGCTCGGTGCCGGCCACCGAGAACAGGCCGGGCTCGGCAACCAGCGCCACCTTGTCGCTGGCGGACCAGGCCATCCGGGTCAGGCCGTTCAGGGACGGCGGGCAGTCCACCAGGACAAGCTGGTAGTCGTCCCCGGTAGCCAGGACAGAGGAGAGCCTGCGCAGGTCGCGGCGGCCCAGGTCCGGCCGGTCATAGATGCCGGTGTAGGCGGAGCCGACGGCGACGTCCAGTACGGCGGAGCCGGAGCCGTTGGACTGGGCCCTGGCGGTCCAGCTGCTGCGCACCACGTTCTCGGACAGCTTTGCCCGGCGGGGACTCTTGAGCATCCGGCCGATATCCAGCTGGTCGCCGGGCTGGACTCCCAACGCAGTGGTGGCATCCGCGTGCGGATCAAGGTCCACCACCAGCGTGCTGATGCCCGCGGCCAGCGCCGCAGACGCCAATCCTGTGGTGACGGAAGTCTTGCCGACTCCACCCTTAAGGCTGCTGATGCTGACTACTTGCACTTGAGAGACCAAAACCTAACGCCGGATGCCGTGTTGGGGGTAATGTTTGCTCCGGCAGTGCCGAAGCCGGACGGTCCTGCCGCCCTACTCATCATATGTTGATGCGTCGGCGAATCCTGCTTTATTGGGCGTCGGCATGGCACCGACTGTGCTGCCGGGGCGGTTTCCGCCCGAGCCGGCAGAAGGCTTCGGGACATGACGGGGAAATTAGTGATGGTGGCCACAAAGATTTGTGTTTGTCCTTGTAGGTCCTAGACACTGTGACCACTCACCGATCCACCCGCAATGATGCAGGAGAAGTATGTTTTCCAAAGTTCTGGTGGCCAACCGCGGCGAAATCGCGATCAGGGCCTTCCGCGCCGGCTACGAGCTGGGCGCCAAGACGGTTGCCGTTTTCCCCCATGAAGACAGAAACTCGATCCACCGCCAGAAAGCGGACGAGGCCTACCTGATTGGCGAAGAGGGCCACCCCGTCCGGGCTTACCTGGACGTAGAAGAAGTAGTGCGGGTGGCAAAGGAGTCCGGTGCGGACGCCATCTACCCGGGCTACGGGTTCCTTTCCGAGAACCCGGACCTCGCCCGGGCCGCGAAGGCCGCGGGCATCACCTTTGTTGGTCCGCCTGCGGAGGTCCTGGAACTCGCGGGCAACAAGGTAGCGGCGCTGAAGGCAGCCCGCGACGCCGGCGTTCCCGTCCTGAAGTCCAGCGCGCCCTCCAAGGACCTGGACGAACTGATCGCTGCGGCCGACGAGATCGGGTTCCCCATCTTCGCCAAGGCAGTGGCCGGCGGCGGCGGCCGCGGCATGCGCCGGGTGGACACCCGTGAGGCCCTGCCCGAAGCCCTGCAGTCAGCCATGCGTGAGGCCGATGCCGCCTTCGGCGATCCCACCATGTTCCTGGAGCAGGCCGTCCTGCGCCCGCGGCACATTGAGGTCCAGATCCTGGCCGATGCCGAGGGCAACGTCATGCACCTCTTCGAACGCGACTGCTCCATCCAGCGGCGCCACCAGAAGGTCATCGAGATCGCCCCGGCCCCCAACCTCGATGAGGGCATACGGCAGGCGCTGTACCGGGATGCCGTCAAATTCGCCAAGGCCCTGAACTACGTCAACGCCGGCACGGTGGAGTTCCTGGTGGACACGGTCGGGGAGCGCGCCGGCCAGCACGTCTTCATCGAGATGAACCCGCGCATCCAGGTGGAACACACGGTCACCGAGGAAGTCACCGACGTCGACCTGGTGCAGGCACAGATGCGGATCGCCGCCGGAGAAACACTCGCCGACCTCGGCCTCTCCCAGGACACCGTCAAGCTGCGTGGCGCGGCGCTGCAGAGCCGCATCACCACGGAAGACCCCGCCAACGGCTTCCGTCCGGACGTCGGAAAGATCACCGGCTACCGTTCCGCCGGCGGCGCGGGTGTGAGGCTCGACG
Organism: Pseudarthrobacter oxydans; assembly: GCF_034258515.1. Lineage (NCBI taxonomy): Bacteria > Bacillati > Actinomycetota > Actinomycetes > Micrococcales > Micrococcaceae > Pseudarthrobacter > Pseudarthrobacter oxydans. Next base: position 1,744,098 of record NZ_CP139438.1, read on the forward strand.
GCGGCACCGTTTACTCCGGTGCCGAAATCAGCCCCCATTTCGACTCCATGCTCGTCAAGCTCACCTGCCGCGGCAGGGACTACCCGTCCGCCGTCGCCCGTGCACGCCGGGCCCTGGCGGAATTCCGCATCCGCGGCGTCTCCACCAACATTTCCTTCCTGCAGGCAGTGCTTGACGATCCCGACTTCATCGCGGGGGACGTCGCCACCTCCTTCATTGACGAGCGCCCGCAGCTGCTCAAGGCCCGCGTCTCTGCGGACCGCGGCACCAAGCTCCTCACCTGGCTGGCCGAGGTCACGGTCAACAAGCCCAACGGCGAACTCAAGGTCCACTCCAACCCGGCCAGCAAGCTGCCGTCGGTCAAGGACAAACAGGCCGTTCCGGGCTCCCGGCAGAGGCTCCTCGAGCTGGGCCCCGAAGGCTTTGCCAAGGCGCTTCGCGAACAGAACGCGGTGGCCGTCACGGACACCACGTTCAGGGACGCCCACCAGTCGCTGCTGGCAACCCGCGTCCGCACCCGCGACCTGGTGGCGGCCGGACCCGCCGTCACCGCGCTGCTGCCGGAACTGCTGTCCGTTGAAGCCTGGGGCGGGGCCACTTACGACGTGGCACTCCGGTTCCTCGGCGAAGACCCCTGGGACCGCCTCGCTGCGCTGCGCAAGGCGCTCCCCAACGTGTGTCTGCAGATGCTGCTCCGTGGCCGCAACACCGTGGGCTACACGCCGTACCCTGAAGAGGTGACCGAAGCCTTCGTGAACGAGGCTGCCGCCACCGGCATCGACATCTTCCGGATCTTCGACGCCTTGAACGACGTCAGCCAGATGGCCCCGGCCATCCGTGCGGTCCGGGCCACCGGCACCGCGGTGGCCGAGGTGGCACTCTGCTACACCGGGGACATGCTGGATCCGGAAGAGACGCTCTACACGCTTGACTACTACCTGGGTCTTGCCCAGAAGATCGTTGACGCCGGCGCCCACATCCTGGCAATCAAGGACATGGCCGGCCTGCTCCGTCCCGCCGCGGGAGCGAAACTCGTTTCAGCCCTCCGGGAACGCTTCGACCTGCCGGTGCACCTGCACACCCACGACACGGCAGGAGGCCAGCTGGCCACGCTGCTGGCCGCCGTGGATGCCGGTGTTGACGCTGTGGACGTCGCGTCGGCGTCGCTGGCAGGAACCACCAGCCAGCCCTCGGCCTCTGCCCTGGTGGCAGCCCTGGCGCACACTCCGCGGGACACGGGGCTCAGCCTGGCTGCGGTCAGTTCGCTGGAACCGTACTGGGAAGCGGTCCGCCGCGTGTACGCACCGTTCGAGTCCGGCCTTCCCGGCCCCACCGGTCGCGTCTACCAGCATGAGATCCCCGGCGGCCAGCTCTCCAACCTGCGCCAGCAGGCCATTGCGCTGGGACTGGGGGAGCGCTTCGAAGCCATCGAGGACATGTACACCGCGGCCGACCGCATCCTTGGGCACCTGGTCAAGGTGACGCCGTCCTCCAAGGTGGTGGGCGACCTCGCCCTGCACCTGGTGGGCTTGAACGCGGACCCGGCGGACTTCAACGAGAACCCGCAGAACTACGACATCCCGGATTCCGTGATCGGCTTCCTGTCCGGCGAGCTCGGCGATCCGCCAGGAGGCTGGCCGGAGCCCTTCCGCACCAAGGCCCTGCAGGGCCGCAGCGTGAAGGTCAGGGATGTGGAGCTCAGCCCCGAGGACAGTGCTGCACTGAAGTCCGATTCCAAGACCCGCCAGCACACGCTGAACCGGCTGCTCTTCGATGGACCCACCAAGGACTACCTGAAGAGCGTCGAAACCTACGGCAACATCTCCGTCCTGGATACCCGCGACTACCTCTACGGCCTGCAGCGTGGCACTGAGCACGAGATCCAGCTGGAGAAGGGCGTGCGGCTGATCGCGTCGCTGGAAGCGGTATCCGAGGCGGACGAAAAGGGCATGCGCACCGTCATGTGTACCCTCAACGGCCAGTCCCGGCCCGTCGTGGTGAGGGACCGCTCCGTGGTCAGCAACGTGAAGGCTGCCGAAAAGGCAGACCCGGCCCAGCCCGGCCACGTGGCCGCACCGTTCGCGGGCGCCGTTACGGTGACGGTCAAGGCCGGCGACGAGGTCAAGGCAGGAGACACGGTAGCCACCATCGAGGCGATGAAGATGGAAGCATCCATTACGACGCCGGTGGCCGGCAAAGTCTCACGGCTCGCCATCTCATCCATCGAGCAGGTGGAGGGCGGGGACCTGCTGCTGGTGGTCGAGCAGTAGAGCCCGGACGCTCGATTAACAAAGGAAGGGTCCTCCCCGTCGGGAGGACCCTTCCTTGTGGTGGGCTGCGGTTGAGGCAGGGCCCGATCCTCTGCGTGCTATTCCCCCCCCCGCCCCGCTAAGGCCGCTTCGCGGCGAGCGGGGCGCGGGGCCCCCTTTACGCACGCTGCCGGACCGGGCCCTGCCTCTTAGTGGCGCTTCCTACGGACGAGGCGAGCTGTACATCTCCTCGATGACCGTTTCGAAGTCCTTCATGACCTGGGCCCGCTTGACCTTCATGGACGGCGTCAGGTGCCCGGACGCTTCGGTGAAGTCGGCCGGCACGATGCGGAAGGACTTGATGGCCTCGGCCTGGGAAACCGACGCGTTCGCGGCCGTGATCAGGTCCTGGACTGCCGCCTTGACCACCGGGTTCTTGGCGGCGTCCGCCAGGGAAGTGTCTGCCGGGAGGTTGTGCCGCTGCAGCCAGCCGGGCAGGGCTTCCTGGTCCAGCGTGACCAGGGCGCCGATGAACGGCCGGTTGTCGCCGACCACCAGCACCTGCGAGACCAGCGCATCGGCCCGGATCTGGTCCTCGAGCAGGGCGGGGATGACGTTCTTGCCGCCCGCGGTGACAATGATCTCCTTCTTGCGCCCGGTAATCCACACAAAGCCGTCGTCATCGAGCCGGCCGATGTCCCCGGTACGGAACCATCCGTCGTCGAACGTTTCGCCGGTGAGGTCGGGCCGCTTGTAGTAGCCGCGCATTACGCACACGCCCTTGGCGAGGATCTCGCCGTCCTCGGCGATCTTCACGGCATTTCCGGGCAGGGGCTTTCCCACGGACCCGATCTTGATCAGCGACGGGGTGTTCACGGTAATGGGTGCGGTGGTTTCCGTCAGGCCGTAGCCTTCAAGCACCTGCAGCCCGATGCCCTGGAAAAAGTGGCCCAGCCGCTCGCCCAGCGGGCCGCCGCCGGACACCGCATGGGCAACATGGCCGCCCATCGCGGCCCGCAGTTTGCCGTAGACCAGTTTGTCGAACAGTGCGTGGCGCAGCTTGAGGCCCATGCCGACGCGGCCCTCCTGCCGTGCCTTGGAGAAGGCGATGGCGGTATCGGCTGCCTTATGGAAGATGGCTCCCTTGCCGGCGTCCTCCGCCTTGGTCATGGCAGAGTTGTAGACCTTTTCGAAGACCCGCGGCACCGCCAGGATGAAGGTGGGCTCGTAGCTCTGGAGGTCCGCCAGGAGGTTCTTGATATCCGGTGTGTGCGCCACGGTGGTGCCGGCAGCCATGGCCAGGACGGAGATGAAGCGGGCAAAGACGTGCGCCAGCGGGAGGAACATGATGGTCTTCGCGTTCTCGTGGACGATCTCGCCAATGATGGCCAGTGCGTTGTCGGAAAGCTCGACGAAGTTGCCGTGCGTCAGTTCGCAGCCCTTGGGCCTGCCTGTGGTGCCGGACGTGTAGATGATGGTGGCGGTATCACCCAGGGTGGCTGTTTTCCTCCGGGCTTCAAGATCCTCGTCGCTGACCTCCCGGCCGGCTTCGCGGAGGGCGTCAAGTCCCTCGCCTTCCAGCTGCCACACGTGCTGGAGGGATGCCAGGCCTTCCGCCGTTACCGCCTGGCGGATGATGTCCTCATGGTGGGCTGCCTCGCCGAAAGCGGCCACCGCGCCGGAGTCGCCCAGGTTCCAGGCCACCTGGGAGGGCGAGGAAGTTTCGTAGATGGGGACGGAGACGGCGCCGGCGAACCAGATTGCGAAATCCACCAGGGACCATTCGTACCGGGTGCGGGACATGATGCCCACGCGGTCGCCGGCACCCACTCCGCTGGCCATCAGCCCCTTTGCCAGTGCCCGGACGTCGGCCACGAAATCAGTGGCGGAAATGTCCTGCCAGGACCCGGAGGCGTCGCGCCGCGAAAAGAGTGCGGGGTTGCCGGCCTTGGCTGCCTGCCGCAGCACCAGATCGGTGATGTTGGTTTCCGGTGGGACTACAACAAGAGGCGGAACACTGAATTCGCGCACTATAGCTCCTTTGATATCCGAGGTCCCGCACGGGGGCATGCCTAAAGCCTAGTACGCCGGTGCGGGGCCGTGCAGTATATAAAGTTACTGGCCAGTAACTTTCCCGTCAACGACGCCGGAAGACACGTGGGCGGCATCCGTGGCTGCCGCGGGCTTCGGCGGAATATGCGCACCTAGAATGGGGGATTATGTATGTACCGCCCCCCGGCGAACAGGCCGGGCCCCTCAGAAGACCTGCCCCCTGGAGGCGCCGGCCCACCACTTCCAGGGCAAGGACGCGGCACGACGGCGAAGGCTTCCGTGAGCACCTGCGCCTCGGCCGCAAGGGCCTCGCCATTGGGATCGACATCGGCGGGACGAAGGTGGCCGCCGGCGTCGTTGATGCAGACGGCCGCATCCTCAGCGAGGCACGGCGTGCCACCCCCGGCAGCGATCCCCGGGCAGTGGAAAAGGTCATCGTGGAGTTGGTCGAGGAACTGGGCAAGGGGCACCGGATCTGGTCCGTGGGCATCGGCGCCGCAGGGTGGATGGACCTCGACGGCGGGACGGTGCTTTTCAGCCCCCACCTCGCCTGGCGCAATGAACCACTACGCGCCAACCTGCAGCGGCTCCTGCGCCGGCCGGTGCTCCTTTCCAACGACGCCGACGCCGCCGCGTGGGCGGAATGGCGCTTCGGTGCGGGCCAGGGGGAAGACCGGCTGGTCTGCATCACGCTGGGTACCGGCATCGGCGGTGCCATGGTGATGGACGGCAGGGTGGAGCGCGGCCGTTTCGGTGTGGCAGGGGAATTCGGGCACCAGATCATCATGCCGGGCGGGCACCGCTGCGAATGCGGAAACCGCGGCTGCTGGGAACAGTACGCCTCCGGGAATGCGCTGGGCCGGGAAGCAAGGATCCTGGCGCGGGCCAACTCCCCGGTGGCGCAGGACCTGATAGCGGCCGTGGGCGGGCGGACCGAGGCCATCACCGGTGCGATCGTGACGGAACTGGCGCTGGCAGGCGACCCGGTATCACGTGAATTGCTTGAGGAAGTAGGGGAGTGGCTCGGGCTGGGACTCGCCAACCTTGCTGCCGCCCTGGACCCGGGACTTTTCGTCATCGGCGGCGGCCTGTGCTCGGCAGGGGACCTGCTGGTGGAACCTGCCCGCAAAGCTTTCGCCCGCAACCTGACGGGCCGCGGTTTCAGGCCTGCCGCGGGGATCCAGCTGGCGGCCCTGGGGCCGAATGCCGGACTCATCGGTGCTGCCGATCTGTCCCGCGTCAGCAGCAGGACGCGCCGCTAGACGCGGGCGCCGTCGTCGTCCTCGTCCTTCTCCTGCGGAAGCTGCATGATCAGGTACACGGTTCCCAGCACGAACACGGCGACGATTCCCACGATTGCCAGGAGCGGCGCGGAGCGCCAGAACATCGCTGAGAACAGCAGCGCCACCGGTCCGCCCACGGCGGCGAGCCAGGCAAGCATGGTCAGCGGATCCGTACCGGCGAGGCTGGGTGGTTCCTCCGGGACGAACGCACCGTCTTCCCCGTCCACGTCATAGTCGCGTGGCCCGGCTGGAGCGTCTGCGTCTGCGCCTGTGCCTGCGTCGTCCCCGGCAGCCTGCCGTTCGGCCGCAGACATCTCGGCAGGTGCCGCGCCAGCCAGGCCCAAGGGATCGAAGTCCCGGAACGAGGCTGGCCGTCCACCCGCCGTCGAATCGTCCCGTGGAGCGGCGGCAGCGCCCGGATCGGTGCCGGCGCCGTTGGCGCTGCCGGTGCCTCCGGCGGGGGAATCGGCTTCCAGCCGGGCCACCAGGTCCAGCCAGACGGCGTCATCCTGGTTGGCGCCCTGGTCAGGGGAGCCCGGGTCAGGCCTGTTCATGGGACGCGACCTCCAGCGTTGAGGGCGCACTTGCCGTTGAACGCCCGGGAGCCCCGCCGGAAGCAACCGAGCGGATGAACTCAACGGATCCCTGAAAAATCCGGTCGGCATCATTGTCCAGGGTTGCCACATGGTAGCTGTTCTCAAGGTAGACCAGGTCCAGGGGAGCATGGGTGAGCCCGCGGCGGAGCGCCACGAGGCTTGAGTCGGACACCACGTGGTCAACCGTGGAGCGGAAGGCCTTGACCGGGGCCGTGATCCGGGGAAGGAGCCTGATGGTGTCCTTGAACATCTTGTTGACTTCGTGCGCCGCAGCAACCGGGGTCCGGGGGTAGGCGCCCTCGTCCATGCCTTCCTTGAGAATGTCGTTGGCGATGGCCGGCGTACTTTTCATCACCAGCTTCAGGATCCCGGCGATCGGTGCGCGCGGGTCATCGATGACCAGCCCCGGGTTGACCACGATCACGCCGGCCACGGGCCGGGTGGCCGCAATCCGCAGCGCCAGCGCCCCGCCCATGCTCAGCCCGGCCGCAAAGACATAGTCGCAGTCCGCATCCAGTTCAAGGTAGGCCTCGTCCAACGCCCTGTGCCATTCCTGCCACCGCGTCCGTGCGAGTTCCTGCCAGCTGGTGCCGTGGCCGGGCAGCAGGGGCATACGGACGGCGAAGCCGGCATCGGCCAGGCTCCGGGCCCAGGCGCGCAGTCCGTGCGGACTGGCGGTAAAGCCATGTGAGAGGACCACGCCGACGCGGGGCCCGTCGCCGATGGAACTGCTGCTGAACGGGCTGTGGTCCGGGCCGGAGGTCATGGGGTCTCCAATGAGGTCTTCTGGCGGGCGAGGGCGTGGAAGAAAGCGCTGGATTTTGCATGGATCTCCGGCGCGTCCACGTCCAGCGTAGCCACATGTCCGCTGCTGTGGAGGTCCACCACTTCAGCAAGGTTTCCGCCCAGGCCTTTTCGGAGCAGTGCCAGCGAAGTTGGCGGAACCACCGCGTCCGTGCGCGACTTGAACACCTGGACCGGGGCAGCCACCGTGGGCAGGCACCGCGCCGCCGCACCAAAAAGTCTCTTCAGTTCGTGCACTGCCGCCAGGGGAGTGCGTGAATAGTCGCCGTCATTGGTGGCTGCCGCCGTCGGCTGTTCCTCCTGGATAGGAAGGGTTGTCCGCTGGAAATACTTCAGTACGCCGATCACCCGGACCCGCCGGTCGTAGAAACTCAGGCCCGGGTTGACCACGGACACTCCGGCCACGTTGTGCCGGGAAGCGGTCAGCAGCGCTATGGCGCCGCCCATCGAGAGTCCGGCCACAAAGGTTGTGTCGGTCCGTCCTTCCAACTCCAGGTAGGCAGCCTCAAAGCTGCGGTACCAGTCGCCCCAGCGTGTCCCTGCCAGTTGGCGCCAGTCGGTTCCGTGGCCCGGCAGCAGGGGAACGGTGACCGCATAACCCTGCGAAGCGAGGTGCTCAGCCCACGGCAGCAGGCTGAGCGGGCTGCCGGTAAAGCCGTGGCAGATGGCCACACCGGTGCGTGCATTGGGTCCGTGGCCGGGATAGCTGAAAGCGGCAGGAGGGGACGGGGTGCTGCTTTCGCTCATGCCTCCATCGTGTCACTGTTCCGGACAAATCTCACTAGAGTAGGGTTGCATTGAACTGCTGGCCAGGCCCGACGCGGGGTCCGGGGGCCGCCTTCCGGAGAGGTTTCTCACGTGTTCTATTGGGTCATGAAGCGGATTTTCCTTGGTCCTGTGCTGAAGCTTCTTTTCCGCCCCTGGGTTAAGGGGCTGGACAATATTCCTGCCGAGGGCGCGGCCATTATCGCCTCCAACCACCTGTCGTTTTCCGATTCGATTTTCATGCCGCTGATGGTGCGGCGCCCCGTGGTCTTCCTGGCCAAATCGGAGTACTTCACCGGAACCGGGATCAAGGGCAGGCTGACCGCGCTGTTCTTCCGCCTGACCAACCAGTTGCCCATGGACCGGTCCGGCGGGGCTGCATCGGCCGCCTCGCTGAGTGCCGGAATGGAGGTCCTCAACCACGGCGGCCTGCTGGGCATCTACCCCGAGGGCACCCGGAGTCCGGACTCGAAGCTGTACAGGGGCAAGGTGGGCGTGGCCAGGCTCGCGCTGCAGGCCGGAGTTCCGGTGATTCCGGTGGCCATGATCGGCACGGACAAGGTGCAGCCCATCGGCAAGCGGCTGCCAAACATCCGCAGGATCGGCATGATCTTTGGTGAGCCGCTTGACTTCAGCCGGTATCGGGACCAGGCAGAGGACCGGGATATCCAGCGGAAAGTCACGGACCAGATCATGTTCGAACTGATGCGGCTCTCCGGGCAGGAATACGTGGATGAGTACGCCGCCGTCGTGAAGCTCCGGCTGGCGGGAAGGCCCCCCGAACCCGTGGCCGCCGCGGAACCCCTGGTGTCGCCGGCGCCTGCCGCGGCCGGTGCCGGGAGTCCGTCCGGCGATGCGGGCCCGGCGGAAGGCGCCGGAGGCCTCCGGAAAGCGGAGGACGACGGCGGGGCTGCCGCCAGGGAATGAAGCGGTTGTGACGCGCCCGGACGGGTGCGTGACGGTACGGTGTCCCGGGGCCCTGCGCGACCGTTAGTCTTAGATGGTGACTGAGCTATCTGCAAAACCCGCCTTTTCGCTGTCCAGCACCGCCCAGAGCGGAGCAGCCAACTATCCCGGACTCGACGACTGGCGGGACCTCCCCATTTCCCAGCAGCCCAGCTGGCAGGACCGGGACGTGTTTGAAGCCTCCGTGAAGGAGCTCTCCGTACTTCCTCCCCTGGTGTTCGCCGGCGAGGTGGACGTCCTCCGCGAACGCCTGGCTGCCGCTGCCCAGGGCAAGGCTTTCCTCCTGCAGGGCGGTGACTGCGCGGAGACCTTCGAGGCCGCGACGGCGGACAAGATCAGCGCGCGCGTCAAGACCATCCTCCAGATGGCTGTGGTGCTCACGTACGGTGCGGCCATGCCGGTCATCAAGATGGGCCGCATGGCGGGCCAGTTCGCCAAGCCCCGTTCCTCCAACGACGAAACCCGCGACGGCGTGACCTTGCCCGCCTACCGCGGCGACATCGTCAACGGGTACGACTTCACGCCGGAGTCCCGGGGCCACGACGCCTCGCGCATGCTCCGCGCCTACCACACGTCCGCTTCCACGCTGAACCTCATCCGCGCCTTCACCCAGGGCGGGTTCGCCGACCTGCGCTCGGTGCACCAGTGGAACAAGGGCTTCACCGAGAACCCGGCACACGCACGCTATGAGTCCCTGGCCCGCGACATTGACCGCGCCATCAAGTTCATGGCCTCCTGCGGCGCCGACTTTGAGGCGCTCAAGCGCGTCGAGTTCTTCGCCAGCCACGAAGCCCTGCTGCTGGACTACGAGCGCGCGCTGACCCGGATCGATTCCCGCACCGGATTCCCCTACGACACCTCCGCGCACTTCCTCTGGATCGGGGAGCGGACCCGCGAACTGGACCACGCGCACGTCGACTTCCTGTCGCGGGTGCGGAACCCCATCGGCGTGAAGCTGGGCCCGTCCACCACCGGCGACGATGCGCTCCGCCTGATTGACAAGCTTGACCCGGAGCGCGAACCCGGCCGGCTGACCTTCATCACCCGCATGGGTGCGGGCAACATCCGCGAGAAGCTGCCCGCCGTCGTCGAGAAGGTCACCGCGTCAGGCGCGCAGGTGCTCTGGGTTACCGACCCCATGCACGGCAACACCGTCACGTCCCCCAACGGGTACAAGACACGCAACTTCGACGACGTCATTGACGAAGTGCGCGGCTTCTTCGAAGTGCACCACGCCCTTGGCACCGTTCCCGGCGGCCTGCACGTTGAAATGACCGGCGACGACGTCGCGGAGTGCCTTGGCGGCGCCGACCCGGTGGACCAGGACGCCTTCCTGGACCGCTACGAGTCAGTCTGCGATCCGCGGCTGAACCACATGCAGTCGCTGGAAATGGCGTTCCTGGTGGCCGGCGCCCTCGCCAAGCACTAGGCGGCGCGCACTTCCCACGTGAACGGTGGTGTGGCCGGCAGGTCCGGCTACACCACCGTCAGGGTAACGACTGATCCCTCCGGAACCTCCTTGTTAACCGGATCCTGGTCCCGGACCGTGCCGAAGAAGCCGCCCAGGATATTGTTCACGCGTACCTGGAAGCCCAGGCCCTCCAAGGCCTTCCGGGCATCAGCGGCCTGCTTGCCGATGAAGCTGGGCACCTGCACCATCCGGGGTCCCTTGGAAATGGTCAGCGTGACGGTGCCGCCGCGGGTAAGCGTTCCGGTAGCCGGAGCCTGGCTGACAACCGCGCCCTTCGGGACGTCCCTGCTGAACACTTCCTCGCGCGCAACCTCAGCCGTGAGGCCGGCCTCCTCGATGGCATCAACGGCATCCTTCTCGTCCTGGCCCACCACCGAAGGGACAGGAATGGGCTCGGGACCCTTTGAAACCACCAGGCTGACGGGCGTGCCATGCCGGACGGCCGTACCGGGAGCGGGGTCCTGGGACAGGACTGTGCCGGCAGGGACCTTCTCATGAAACTGTTCCGTCACCGGGCCGAGCGCCATTTCCGCCGCGTTGAGGCCAGTCTTGGCCTGCTCCAAGGTGCCGCCGGCCAGCTTCGGCAGCGGGAACAGCTGGGGACCCTTGGAAACAAGTAGCGAGACCGGCTGGAACTTGCGGATTTCGGCGCCCGCCGCGGGTTCGCTGCCCACCACGAGGCCTGAGGGCACGTCGTCGTCGAAAATGTCCTTGGTGGTGGACCGGAACCCGGCCTCGTCCAGGAGCTGCTGTGCCTGCGCCACTGTCTTGTTGGCCACGGAAGGGATGGTGGCGGCAGCGCCCGGGCCCATGCCGAAGAACCAGCCCGCCCCGGTTGCCAGGAGGGCAGCAATCAGCAGGACAACTATCCACAGGATTCCCCGGCGGCGCGGGCTGCCCTCACGCAGCGTGCGGGCCGGGGTGGCGGCCGCACGGGCCCGTGCCCTCTCGTCCTCCTTGTCCGCCTTGCGCTGGGCGCGCTTGCCCAGCGTCGGAGGCGGTGGAGACCACGGCTCGACATCGTCGCCGGGCGGTGTGAGGGTGTGCCGGGCAGCTTCGGGTTGGGCATGACCGGCGTAACGAGGCTGGCCCTGTGACGGCGGGTAGGCGGGCGCAGCCGGCTTGCCAAACGGCATCACAGTTGTTGGATTGTTGGCCCGGCCGATTACCTCTGTGGGGTTCTGGTGGCCAGGATCCTGGAACCGCCCGGGATCGGTGGGCGGTGCGGGAACCCGGGAATGGGCCATGGCGCCTCCGGCCGCAGCCGCCGGCGGATGCAGGTCCAGCTCCGCATCGGTGAGGTTGGTCCGGATATGCCGAAGCTCCTGGAGCAGCGCGTTCCCGTCCACGGGCCGGTTTTCCGGATCATTGGAGGTGCACCACTGCACCAGCTCGTCCACTTCAGCAGCCAGTCCGGGAACCAGGGCCGAAGGCGGTCCCACTGTCCCGTTCACATGCTGGTACGCCACCTGGATGGGGACCTCGCCGTTAAACGGCTGCTGCCCCGTGAGCATTTCGAACAGCATGATGCCCACGGAGTAGATGTCGCTGCGCGCGTCCGCCGGCTTTCCAAGGACGAGCTCTGGGGGGAGGTACGCAACTGTTCCGAGCAGGGCGCCGGTGCTCGTGGAAGTGGTGACGGCGCGTGCCAGCCCGAAATCTCCAATTTTGATCCGTCCATCGTCGGAAATCAGGACGTTTTCCGGTTTGACGTCACGATGGATGAAGCCGGCGGCATGCGCAGCGCCTAGTCCTTCAACCACCGGGTCGATCAGCGCGAGGGCAAGTCGGGGCGGCAGCGCACCCTTCTCGGCGATGACGTCACGAAGTGTGTGGCCCCTGATGTATTCCATGACCAGATACGCGGTGCGGCCGTCGTTCCCCTGGTCGAGCACCCCCACTACATGGGGGTGGGACAACCTGGCTGCCGCCTTCGCCTCCCGCCCCAGCCTGCCCAGGAAATTCTCGTCTGCCGAAAGGTGCGGATGCAGCACCTTGAGCGCCACGTCCCGTTCCAACCGCTGGTCCGTGGCCAGGTAGACAGTGGACATTCCGCCCCGCGCAAGCTTGGACCTGACGGCATACCGGTTGTCCACCAGTGTCCCAACAAGGGGGTCTGACACGTGTTCCTGCACCCTTCGATCCTAGTCCCCGCAATGAAACGGGCCCGAACCGTTGCCGGTCCGGACCCGTGTCAAATCTTCCTGCGAGCCGGCTGCGGGTGGTGCCGGGCGGTGCAGGTCAGCCGAAGTTCTTCTGGTGGGCCTTGATGGCGGCGACGTAGGCCTTGGTGTCGTCGTACATCCCGTATTTGCTCACTGAGTATTGGCCCTGGTAGTAGCCCGCAATGGCAGTGTCCGTGTCCTTGCTGGTGGCGAGGAGACGGCGGATGATGGCGACGCCGGCCGTTGCATTGTCGTAGGGGTCCAGGAGGTTCAGCTTGCGCCCCACCAGATCCGATGCCCACTGCCCGGAGCTCGGGATGACCTGCATGGTTCCGATGGCGTTCGCCGGAGACACTGCGCGCTGGTCAAACCCGGATTCCTGGTGCGCAAATGCAAGGGCGAGCGAGGGTTCCACGCCCATCCTGCGCGCGGTGTCAGCCACGATGTTCCGCATCTCGCTGCGGGAGGGCACCGGAGAGGCGTTCAGCAGGGCTTTGTTCTCGTTGGCCGAGCTGACCACCGCAGAAGGGTAACTGAATCCGAGGAATGAACTTGGGACGAGGGGCGTCACTGAGGCAGCCGGCTGCGGGGCCGCCGGCTGGGCCGAGCCTCCAGGGATGGCCAGTTTGTTGCCCGGGTAGATGACACTGGTCATGCTCAGGCGGTTGGCAGAGAGCAGTTCGGAGAGTTTTACGCCGTGGCGCGTGGCGATGGCCGAAAGGGTATCTCCGGCTTTCACCGTGTAGGAGCCGGAAGCCGGCGCCGGAGCCGGAGCGGCCGGTACCGGCGCAGCCGGCGCGGACGTTGAGGCCAGGCCTGCCGAAGCAGGAGCGGCAGCGGGGGCCGGGGCAGTTTCGCCGGCGCCCACCTTGATCTTCTGGCCCGGGTAGATGATGGAGCGCATGCTGAGGTTGTTCCAGGCAAATACGTCAGCCAGGCCCACGTTATGCCGGGCCGCAATGGCGCCCAGCGTGTCGCCTGCCTTGACGGTATAGGTGGCACCGGATGCCGCGGCGGGAGCGGCAGGTGCAGGAGCGGCAGCGGGGGCGGCCGGCGCAGCGGCTGAGCCTGAGAGCTTGATCTTCTGGCCCGGGTAAATGATGGTGTTCGGCTGGAGGTTGTTCAGTTTCAGGATGTCAGCGGTGTTGAGGCCGAACTTTCCAGCGATCGCACTGATGGTATCGCCGCGCGCAATGGTGTACTCGGCGGGCGCCTGCGGCTGGGTAGGCCTAAAGGCGGCCGGGATGGCAGTGGACACGGCGGAGGCGGGGATGACCGCCGCAGTGGCTTTTGCAGCCTGGGCTTTCATGGCTGCGGCAAGCGTTCCCGGGATGGCACGGACTGGTTGCACGGCTGCAGCGGGCTGGGCCAAGGCCAAGGATGACAATACAACCGCTGGCAACGCCGCAGTGGTGGCAGCAAGCATTGGCAGGCTCGGCTTCGGGGGCTGCTTGTGCGAGCGGGACATCGTCATGGAAAGAATCCTCTTCTCAACTGCGGGCGCGGGCGGGGTGCCGCTGTCATTTCTCGATACTACTGTTACTGCTGTTAATTTTGTTACGTATGTGATCAATGAGAATCTCTCACGGATTTCGAAATAGCACAAGAATTCCGGGAATGGCCGCAAGGAAGAATTCCGGGTGTGTCTGCAGGTCAGGAGCGCCCTATAGGGGTATCGACTAGGCGGCAGGGCGCACAGCGTGGCAACCTTGATCCGTGAGTAATGTAGAAGAGCTTGTGGGCGAATGGTTGCCCCTACCCGACGTCGCCCGTTTATTGGATGTTTCCATCACCAGGGTTCACAGCCTGCTTGATGAGCGTGCCCTTGCGGCATTGCGTGTCGGGGAACGAAGAATCCGTTCCGTGCCGGCCGAGTTTATCCAGGACGGCCAGGTTGTAGACAGCCTCAAGGGCACGATTGTTGTCCTGGCTGACGCCGGGTATTCCGATGAGGACCTGATCGTTTGGCTTTTTACCCCGGATGAATCGCTGCGGGGACGGCCCATTGACGCCCTGCGCGAGGGCCGCAAAACGGAAATCAGGCGACGGGCCCAAACCCTCGCCTGGTAAACCACTGGCCGGGGATGTTCGGCAACACCAAAAGCCCGCCATCCCCGGCCAACAAAGCCTGGTTGCTCAGGAGGCGCGGCTGACTGTAGCTTCAGCCAGCCTCCGCAGGGCGGTTTTCGGCAGTTCGTCCAGGGGGAGCGATTCAAGCGCCTCGAATGCGGCCGCTCCGAATTCATTGATGAGGACTTCGGTGGCCGCCAACGCACCGGATTCCTCGATAATGCGCCGGAGTTCAAGGATGTCCTCTTCGGAGAGGTCCGGGCTGCCAAGCCTGGCGTCGATGAAGGCAGACTCGGCTGCCGATGCCTGGTCCAGCGCCAGGGCAACCAGCACAGTGCGCTTTCCTTCCCGCAAATCGTCCCCGGCAGGCTTGCCGGTTGTCAGCGGATCACCGAAGACACCCAGCACGTCGTCCCGGAGTTGGAAGGCTTCGCCCAAGGGCAACGCAAAAGCGGAGTAGCCGCGGAGCAGCTCATCCGAGGCTCCTGCCAATGCTCCACCCAGGGCCAGTGGATGCTCCGTGGAGTATTTTGCGGACTTGAACCGGATGATGGACTGTGCGCGGGTAACGGCCCCGGCCCGGTCCCTTACCGGACCGGCAACTTCTTCCAGGATGTCCAAGTACTGGCCGGCCATCACCTCCGCCCGCATGAGGTTGAAAATCAGCCTGGCCCTGGTGCCGGCGGCTGCCCGCTCGCCAATGTCCGTGAACGCCTCTTCGCTGAAGGAGAGGCACAGGTCACCTGTCAGGATTGCCGCCGCGTGCCCGAACCGTTCGCTGTCCAGCGCCCAGCCCCGCGACCCGTGCAGTTCGCTGAAACGGCGGTGGACGCTTGGGCCGCCCCGCCTGGTATCCGACCGGTCGATGATGTCGTCGTGGATCAGGGCCGCCGCCTGGAACAATTCCAGTGCGGCGCCTGCGGTCACCACCTGTTGCGCGGCGGGCTGTCCGCCCGCGCCCCGCCAGCCCCAGTAGCACATCAGCGCGCGCAGGCGCTTACCGCCCGTGACCAGGTTGGAGATGGAACCCATGAGGGGTTCGATATCCGGAGAGATGCCGGACATGATGGCCTGCCGGGAGGTGAGGAACCCCGTCAGCTCACCGGCAACCGCCGCAACGAAGTCCGCCTGTTCATTCCTCAGCTGTTCCGCTGCCGTCACTTGGCGGACTCAGCTGCCACGTTGGCGCCGATGGTGAATGTGGCAACGCCCGAAGCTTCAACCACCGAGAGGTTGACCGTTTCGTTGTCCCCGCGGACAAAGTCCTTGGACGCCACTGCTCCCACGGCTTCGCCAGGAACTGCCTTGAAGCCCTGCCCTTCAAGGGCCTTGGTGTAATAGTCCACAACCGCAGCGGTGGGGGCTGCGATGCTTCCCACCAGGGCGGCAGTGGCGGGGGCTGACGCCTTGTCAAAGCTGCTCGATACCACCTTGGCTCCCGGCATAAGGGGAAGGAGCTGCTGCGGGAAGCCCTCCACCACCGCCCCGACGGTCGCCGAGGTATTGGGCGACGCGGAGGGGCTGGGGGAAGCTGTGATGGTTGATCCGGCAGTTCCCGGAGCCGAAGCGGAGGCAGAAGGATCCGGGGCTGCTGACGGAGTCGGGCTGCAGGCTGCAAGCAGCAAAGCTGCGCCGGCAGCGAATACTGCCAACCCTGCTGGCTTAAGGTTTCCAAAGACCGTCACAGGGACATTCCTCCTGGTGTTGATGCCGGATTCAGCCTCCAGTTTAGTCAGTACAAAACGGATAGGATTGCAGCCGTGGGGCCCGAAGGTAAGAACCAGCCGCCCGGAGCGCGCCTTCCGGGACGCAGGCGCAAGTGCATCATGCACGTGGACATGGATGCCTTCTATGTCTCGGTGGAGCTGCGGACCCGTCCTGAACTCATGGGCAGGCCCGTCATCGTCGGGTTCCCCGCGGACCGTTCCGTGGTCCTTTCAGCCTCCTACGAAGCCAGGGCATTCGGCGTGAAGTCGGCCATGCCGATGGCCGTGGCCGCCCGCATGTGCCCCCACGCGGTCATCATCGAACCGCGCCACAAGCTGTACTACGAAGTGTCCGCCCAGCTGATGGGCATTTTCGAATCCATTACGGAGCTCGTCGAACCCCTCAGCGTCGATGAGGCCTTCCTCGACGTCACCGGCGCCATCAGGCGCCTGGGTGCGCCGAAGGGAATTGGGGAAATGATCCGGCGGCAGGTTAGCTCTGAGCTGGGCATCACGGCGTCGGTGGGGATAGCGGAATCAAAATTCGTGGCGAAAATTGCCTCCACCCGCTGCAAGCCGGACGGACTGCTCATGATCGCGCCCGATGAGACCGTGCCGTATCTTCATAGCCTGCCGGTCGGCGCCCTGTGGGGAGTAGGTGCCAAGACGGCGGAGGTACTCGCAAGGATGGGCATCAGGACCGTTGCGGACGTGGCGGCAACGCCGGTCTCTTCGCTGAAGAAGATGCTGGGCGCCACGGGGGAGCATGTCCACCAGCTTTCCTGGGGCATAGACCCCCGGCCCGTCACCCCGGTCCGGCTGGAGAAGAGTATCGGGGCGGAAGAAACGTTTGCCGTTGACACCGCCGACGACGCCCTGCTCCACCGGGAACTGCTGCGCCTCTCCCACCGCACGGCCGCGCGCCTGAGGAGTTCAGGCATGGTGGCCCGGACCGTCGCCCTGAAGCTCCGGTTCGCGGACTTCTCCACCATCACGCGCAGCAGGACGGTCCAGACTCCCGTGGACAGCGCCCAGCTGATCTACGCAGTCGCCCTGCAGCTGCTCGAGTCCGTGGGGGACAGGGCAATGACCGTTCGGCTTGTGGGGGTGCGCGCCGAGCAGCTCGAAGACGCTGCCCGGACCTCGCTTCAGCTCAGCATCGACCGGCGGGACGACAACTGGCGGGCGGCTGAGCAGGCACTCGACGAAGTGGCACGCAAATTCGGCAGCAAGTCCGTCCTTCCCGCCCGCCTCATGGAGCCCGGAAACACCCCCGAATAACGGCCGGCGGACGCCTTGGCGGGGCCGCCGCCAAAGTCTTTTCCGTCTTTCAGAACAGCCCTCGACAAACTATCCTTAGATATACATAGTTTTCGAGTGACTGGACTTACTGCCGGACCCTCTTGGACATGCTCCCGCTCCTGCGACGGCATGCCGGGTTACCGATTTCCGCTTTTGCCGGCGGAGCGGGAACCTCTTAGGCATAACAGCCGTTAAGGGTGCAGAAGTAGTGGCTGGGATCAGCCCGGACGTTGGCCTACAAAAGGAGGTCGTGATGCCGCTGTCGGAGCACGAACAGAAGCTGCTTGAGCAGCTGGAGAAGCAGCTTCACGAGGACGACCCGAAGTTCGCGAATTCCATGGGTTCAGACCCGGGGCGTTCATGGTCCACGAGGCACGTGGTGATTGGCGTCCTCTGCGCCCTGGCTGGCGTCTTCCTGCTACTCGTGGGTGTCACTCTCCAAAACATCTTCGTCGGAGTCCTGGGCTTTGTGGTGATGGGCGGCGGCGTCTATTTCGCCACCATGCGGAGCAGTTCGGCCGGGGCGAAGCCGGGATCCAAGGCCGGCGGCCGAAAGCCGGGGAAGTCCAGGAGTTCCTTTATGAGCAGCCTTGAGGAACGGTGGGATGAAAGGCGCAGGGGAGAACCCTAAACGCCTCCCGCCGAATTACTCCCGGCACCTCCACTTCGCTCCCTGTTGGAGGGGGCAGGCGAAAAGACCCGCACTTTGCGGGTCTTTTCGCATTTAAAACGCGCCCGATAAATACGGCCGGAATTGAAGAACGTCGTGGATGCGGCGCATGCCGGGCGATCACCAGCAGTTTTGCCGGCAGGTGATGCCGGCGCCAGGAACTTGCCGTCAGCCCGTGGGGCAAAAGTCCTCCACTTTCCACCACCGGCAGGAATCCCTGCAATTCCGGCGTTCTTTTCCCATAAATAACCTGCCATCGGGCCGCGTTCGCGTTGACTGTGGGGGAAAGTGGAGTAATGTGGAGGACATAAGAGGGTGGTTGCAACATAGGGGATGTGCAGTTCCTGACAGCGGACAGGCGGTGGGCCAGTGTTTCTGGGCACTCACTCGCCACGTCTGGATGAAAAGGGACGGATCATTCTCCCCGCCAAGTTCCGGGAGGAACTTGCCAGCGGGCTGGTGCTCACAAGGGGCCAGGAACGTTGCATCTACGTCTTCAGCGAGAAGGAATTTGCGCGGGTCCACGAGCAAATGCGGGAGGCGCCAATCTCCTCTAAGCAGGCACGCGACTATATCCGCGTCTTTCTCTCTGGAGCCTCTGACGAGGTACCTGACAAGCAGGGGCGCGTTACCATTCCACCCGCGCTCCGGGAATACGCAGGCCTCGGCAGGGAACTCGCCGTGATAGGCGCCGGATCCCGGGCCGAGATCTGGGACGCCCAGGCTTGGAATGAATACCTCGCGGAGAAGGAAACAGCCTTCTCTGAAACTGATGACCCCATTCCGGGCATTCTCTGACCGGAACAGGACAGCAGGCAGCTTCTTGGATGAGATCTCCAGCCGCCCATCGGCTGGCCATCCTGGCTCACTTCCCCGGAGCCAGGCTGGCGGACGATAGGCGCGGATGGGGATCTGGTCCCAGAAGCCACCACAAGGTGACACCAACGGCGAGAAAGGACGAGGCATGAACGAACACCCCAAGCCAACGTCCGAACGCCATGTGCCGGTCCTGCGGGACCGGTGCATCAATTTGTTGGCACCTGGATTCGAGGCGGCCAGGCTCCGCGGCGAAACGCCGGTGGCCGTCGACGCGACCCTGGGCATGGGCGGCCACTCCGAGGCAATGCTGCAGCGCTTTCCGGACCTGCACCTCATCGGCATAGACAGGGACGAGGAAGCACTCGCCCTCGCCGGGGAGAGGCTGGCCCCTTTCGCCGCCCGCACGGACCTGGTGCACGCCGTTTACGACGAGATAGCGGACGTCCTGGCGGACCTGGGCGTTGCTGAAGTCCACGGAATCCTGATGGACCTCGGAGTGTCATCCCTCCAGTTGGACGAACGCGAACGCGGCTTCGCCTACTCCTTCGACGCCCCGCTGGACATGCGGATGGACACCAGCCGTGGGCAGACCGCGGCAGACGTAGTAAACAACTACAGCGAAGAGGAACTCGTCCGGATCATCCGGAAGTGGGGCGAGGAGAAGTTCGCCGGCCGGATCGCCAACAGGATTGTCACCGCCCGTGCCACCAAGCCCTTCACCACCACCGGAGAACTCGTGGAACAGATCCGGGCGGTAGTTCCGGCAGCCGCGGCCAAGTCCGGCGGGCACCCCGCCAAGCGCACTTTCCAGGCGCTGCGGATCGAAGTGAACGAAGAACTCGACGTCCTTGAACGCGCCGTGCCTGCCGCCGTCGACTACTTGGCCCTGGGCGGGCGCATCGTGGTCATGTCCTACCACTCCCTCGAGGACAAGATCGTCAAGAGCGTCCTGCAGGCACGTTCCAAATCCTCAGCTCCGCTCGGGTTCCCGGTGGAGCTGGAAGAACACAAGGCCGAACTTAAGACCCTGACCAAAGGCACCGAGGTGCCCACCGCCGTCGAGATCGCCGAAAACCCGCGCGCTGCATCAGCAAGGCTGCGCGCGGCGGAACGAATCAGAGCCAGGAGAGCTGCATGAGCACCGCTGCCGTCAAGAACTTTCCCGCCGCGTCCGGCAGTTCGGCGGCCGGCAGGGCCCTTCCGGCACACACCCCCGCGGACGGCCGGAAGGGCCGGACTCCGCTGTCAGTGGTGCGCACCGTACCCCGCAAGCGCCGCGCACCATTCGTAGTGCTCTGCTTCGCCCTGCTTGCCGTGGCCCTGGTGGCCGTGCTGGTGTTGAACATCTCCGTGTCCACCGCGCAGTACCAGCTGGTGGAGCTGCGGGCACGGCAGAGCACGCTGACCAAGCAGAACCAGGACCTCACCCAGCAGGTGCAGAACTTCGAAGCGCCCCAGAACCTGGCGGCCAAAGCTTCGGAGCTCGGTATGGTGGCCTCCACGGTCAAGGGCCAGATCGACCTGTCCACCCTGACGGTCACGGGCAAGGCGACACCGGCAGTTAAGGGCGGTCCCGCCGGGGCCGTTATTCCCGCACCTGCCGTGGCAGGGCAGCTGATTGTGGTTCCGCCGGCAACCAGGGGTGAACCGCTGGCAAGCCGCAAACCGGCAGAGGCGGGAGCCCAGGGTGCTGCAGCGGCTGATGCTGCGGGCTCCAAAGCAGCGACCCCGGATGCGGCCACGCCTGCCGGTCCACCTGCCGGCCTTCCCGCAGCGGCGGCTGCCGCAGCGGCTGCTGCAGCAGTGGAGCTCCACGGCGGATCCGTCCCCGCACCCGAGCAGAAGGTGCCCGGGCAGTAAAACGGCAGGTCTGACAGGCAGCAGGGTCGAGCAGCAAGGAATTTCACGGTGGCGCAGAGGTCCGGCAAGGCAGTCAACAGCAAGGTGCCCAATGCCACCAAGCGCTTGCGCCTGGGGCTTGGCATCATGCTGACGCTCCTGTTGGTGGTGGGCGGCAAACTCTTCCTCGTCCAAGGGCTCGATGTAGGGGGCATGGCGGAAGCCGCCCTCAACAGCCGGATGAAACAGACCGTCCTGCCGGCGGAACGGGGCAGCATCCTGGACTCCCGGGGCACAGTGCTGGCCAACAGCGTGATCCGCTACAACGTGGTGGTGGACCAGCGGGTCAACACAAAAACGGAGACTTTCAAGCGCCTGGACGACGCCAAGGAGAAGCTGGTTGATGTCAGCCGGGAACAGGGGCTGACGGAGCTGGCGGCTGCCCTGGGCATGGAGAAGGACGCCATCCGCGAGGCCGTCACCGGGCAGCAGCCGTATTACATCGTGGCCAAGGACGTAAAGCCCGATGTCGAGGACCGCATCTCGCAGCTCCAGATTCCCGGCATCGTGACCGAAGGCGTCAGCAAGCGCGTCTATCCCAACGGGTCGGTTGCCGGCGGGATCATCGGCTTCCTCCAGGACGGCACCACCGGCCAGGCCGGCATTGAACAGACCCAGGACGAACTCCTGAAGGGCTCGGACGGCAAACGGCTCTTTGAGATCGGTGCGGACGGGCTCCGGATCCCCGTGGGGGTTGACGAACTGACGCCCCCGCAGGACGGGAAGGACGTCAAGCTCACCCTCAACTCGGACCTCCAGTACTTCGCCCAGCAGGCGATCCAGAGCCAGTCGGACAAACTGGGCGCCGAGTGGGGCGTCATCATCGTGATGGACGTCAAGACGGGCAACCTGGTTGCCATGGCCGACACCAATTCGCCGGATCCGAATGACCCTGGCCGGGTAGCGGCCAAGGACCGCGGCGTCCGTGCCGTTACGGCCGCCTACGAGCCCGGTTCGGTTGAGAAGATGATGACGGCGGCGGCGCTCATCGAAGAGGGCAAAGCCAAGCCGCTGGACACGTTCACCCTCGGACCCACCTACACGGTGGACGGGCAGACCTTCAGCGACTCCTTTGCCCATGGAACCGAGGAGCGGACCCTGGCCGGCATCCTGGGCTATTCGATGAACACCGGCACCGTCATGGCCGGGCAGCGCCTGAGCAAGGAACAGCGCTACGACTGGCTGAAGAAGTTCGGGGTGGGCGAAGCCCCGGACATCGGACTGCCGGCCACTGCCTCCGGCATCCTGACGCCCTGGGAACAGTGGGACGGCCGGCAGGAATATACAGTCCTGTTCGGGCAGGGCGTTTCGCAGTCCACCCTGCAGACAGTGCGCGCGTTCCAGTCCATCGCGAACAATGGCGTGATGCTCCAGCCCCGCCTGATCGACTCCTATGTCTCCGCTGACGGAACAGAGGAAAAGATTCCGGCCGCGGAGCCGCGGCAGATCGTTTCCGAGGACACCGCCCAGCAGGTCCAGGACATCCTCGAAAGCGCAGTCACCGAGGGCCAGATCAAGGACGCGGCCATCGACGGGTACCGGGTGGGAGCCAAGACGGGCACCTCCGAGTCTCCCTGCGACGACGGCAAGTCCGGGTTCTGCGGCTACACGGCCTCAATGGTGGGCATGGCACCCATGGATGATCCGCGGTTTATTGTGGAGGTGGTACTCCAGCGGCCCAAGGGCAGCATCTACGGGATTACCAACGGGCCGGTCTTCCGGTCGGTCATGAGCCAGGCACTGCGGACCTACAACGTCCAGCCGTCCACGGGCGAGCCGGCCAGACTGCCCCAGTTCGCCAAGTAACACCCCGGCAGCATCCGGAGCAGCCGCCGCTGCTACGGTTCATCCATGCCGGACACGGTCCACTAGCACCATCGGAGATCCCTTGTCAGAGTTCAACCCGTCCCACCATCATGCAGCCCCGCAGGGACAAGCCCCGCAGGGACAAGCACAGGACGAACAAGCACAGGACGAACAAGCCCTGCAAGGACCCGCACGGCTGGGACCGGACCAGCCCCGCTTCCGGCCGTCCGCCGTTGATGCCGTCCGGCTGGACAGCATCGGCGAGGCGGTCGGCGTCGTAGTTCCGGGAGCCTCCGCTGACGTGGCGGTGACCGGCATCTCCCTGAACTCCCGGACGGTTGAACCGGGTGACCTGTACGTCGCCCTTCCGGGCGCAACCCGGCACGGCGCCGACTTCGCTGCCCAGGCCATTGCGGCGGGAGCGGCGGCCATTGTGACGGACGACGCCGGTGCCCGCCTCCTGGCCTTGTCCTCCGACACGTCGGTTCCGGTGCTGGTGGTCGATGCCCCGCGGAACGTGGTGGGCCCGCTGTCCGCCATGATCTACCGGCGCAGCCAGGAGGGGGCGGCGCTGCAGCTTTTCGGCGTGACGGGCACGAACGGCAAGACCACCACCACCTACTTCATCACCTCGCTGCTGCGGTCCCTGGGCAAAAAGCCGGGCCTGATCGGGACCATCGAGATCCTGGCCGGCGGCGAACCGATTCCGAGCCTCCTGACCACGCCGGAGTCCCCGGAAGTCCACGGGCTGCTGGCACTGATGCGGGAGAAAGGACTTGCTGCG
The DNA here is from genome assembly GCF_034258515.1 of Pseudarthrobacter oxydans. Classification (NCBI taxonomy): domain Bacteria; kingdom Bacillati; phylum Actinomycetota; class Actinomycetes; order Micrococcales; family Micrococcaceae; genus Pseudarthrobacter; species Pseudarthrobacter oxydans. Next base: position 1,767,505 of record NZ_CP139438.1, read on the forward strand.
GCCGCGATGGAAGTTTCCTCGCACGCCATCTCCTACCAGCGCGTGGACGGAGTGCAGTTCGACGTTGCAGGGTTCACCAACCTCACCCAGGACCACCTTGACCTGCACCACACCATGGAGGACTACTTCGCCACGAAGGCCGAACTGTTCACGCCCGCCCGCGCGCGGAAGGCCGTGGTGACGGTCGACGACGAATGGGGGCGCCGCCTCGCAGCCAGCACCCAGGTGCCCGTCACCACGCTCGCCACCGTGCCCGGGAACAGTGCCGACTGGACCGTCACGGAGGCAAAGCCCCGCGGGCTTGGCACGGAGTTCACGCTCAGCGGGCCCGGCGGCACTGTCCTGACGGTCCACACGGGGCTTCCCGGGAGCTTCAACGTTGCCAACGCAGCCCTGGCCGCGGTCATGGTCCTCACAGGCGGCGTTGACGCCGCTACGCTGCAGGCGGCCCTGGATGCGGGCGACCCCTTCACGGTGGCCGTCCCGGGGCGCATGCAGCTGGTCTCCGAGCGGCCGGCCGCCGTGGTGGACTTCGCACACAACACGGACGCGCTGGCCAGGGCGCTGGAAGCCGTCCGGTCGGCCGAACCGGAATCCCGGCTGATCGTGGTGTTTGGCGCCACAGGCCAGCGCGACCAGGGCAAACGGCCGGCCATGGGCGCGATCGCGGCCCGCCTTGCGGACACCGTGATCGTCACGGACGACGACCCCCACGACGAGGACGCCGCAGCCATCCGCGCCGACGTCCTCGCAGGGGCGCTGGAAGCCCGGGCCGGTGAGTCCCTGCCCTGCGAGGTGCTGGAGGTTTTCCCCCGCGACAAGGCCATTCAACGAGCCGTGGAACTCGCCCGGCCACAGGACAGCATCCTGGTTGCCGGCCGCGGCCATGAAGTATGGCAGGAGGTGAAAGGCGTCAACCTCGCACTGGATGACAGGGTGGAGCTGCGCAGCGCCTTGACAGCCAGGGGATTCAACGTTCTCCAAGACGACCGGATAGAGTCCTAGACCGAGATGATTGCATTTACCGCGGCGGAAATCGCCGACATCACTAAAGGGCGCCTGGACGCCGATCCCGGGATCACGCCTCTGTCGGTGGTCACCGATTCCCGCGAAGCCACGCCGGGATCGCTCTACGTCGCAAAACCCGGCGAGTACGCGGACGGACACGACTTCGTCGAAGCCGCCTTCACCGCCGGTGCCAGCCTGGCACTAGTGGAGCGCCCAGTGGCAGCACCGGACGGTTCGCCGTATCCGTCCGTGGTGGTTCCCGACGCCGTGCTCGCGATGGGCGCGCTGGCCGCGGAAGCCGTCCGGAGGATCCGTGCCGCCCGCGCGGAGGCCAACGAAGAACTGACTGTCATCGGCATCACCGGCTCTGCCGGAAAGACCACCACCAAGGACCTGCTTGCCGGCATACTTTCCCGGCACGGCGCCACTGTGGCGCCGCGGGGGTCCTACAACGGTGAAATCGGAGTGCCGCTCACCGTCTTCACCGCCGGAACCGACACCCGCTACCTCGTGATCGAGATGGGCGCCACCGGCATCGGCCACATCAGGTACCTGGCCGAGATGGTCAGGCCTGACATCGGAGTGGTGCTCGGCGTCGGGACCGCGCACGCCGGCGAATTCGGGGGAGTGGAGAACATCGCCCGAGCCAAGGGCGAACTCGTGGAAGGCCTGGCAGCCTCCGGCACAGCCATCATCAACCTCGACGACGAGAGGGTGGCGGACATGCGCGCACGCACCTCCGCGTCCGTCGTCGGCTTCTCCGCCGAAGGCCGGCCCGGCGCCGGCGTGCAGGCGCTCAATGCGGACACCAACGCGGAGGGCCACCCCGAATTCGAACTCCTCCTTCCCGGTGCGGACACGACCCACCACGTCAGCAGCCGCCTGATTGGTGCCCACCATGTCAGCAATTTGCTGGCAGCGGCCGCAGCCGCGTGGGCGGCAGGAATTCCCGGCCCGGACATCGCCGCGGCCCTCAGCGGCCAAACGGCAGCCAGCCGGTGGCGCATGGAGCGCACCGAGCGGGAGGACGGCGTCACCATCATCAATGACGCCTACAACGCCAACCCGGAGTCAATGCGCGCGGCCCTGCGCACACTCGCGGACCTGGGCCAAGGAAGGCGCACCTGGGCAGTCCTGGGCGCCATGCTCGAACTCGGCGAGGATTCCATCCGCGAGCATACGGCCGTGGGCACCCAGGTGGTGCGCCTTAACATTTCCCGGCTGGTGGTAGTGGGCCGGGAAGCCCGTGCCCTCTACGTATCCGCCGTCCAGGAGGGCTCCTGGGGTGACGAATGCGTCTTCGCCGAGACCGCCGACGACGCGTACGAGCTGCTGTCAGCGGAACTCAAACCCGGCGACCTGGTGCTGTTCAAATCATCCAACAGCGTGGGACTTCGCCATTTGGGCGATCGGATAGCATTACCCCCACAAACCCCGCAGCCCGCCGATGAAAGGAGCACACAGCTGTGATTGCACTTTTGATCGGCGCCGGACTGGCGCTCCTCTTCGCCCTGGTGGGCACGCCGCTGTTCATCCGGCTCCTGGTCCGCCGCGGCTACGGCCAGTTCATCCGAGACGACGGCCCGACCTCCCACCACACCAAACGCGGAACACCCACCATGGGCGGGACCGTCGTGGTGGCAGCGGTCCTTTTGAGTTACGGCCTGACGCACCTCATCATGCTCATGGTGAATCCGGATTCGCCTGGCCCGTCCGCCTCCGCCCTGATCCTGCTGTTCCTCATGGTGGGGATGGGGCTTGTCGGATTCCTGGATGACTTCATCAAGATTTCGCGGCAGCGCAGCCTGGGGCTCAACGCCAAGGCGAAGCTGATCCTGCAGGCAGCAGTGGGCGTCATCTTCGCTGTGCTGGCCCTCAACTTTCCGGATGAAGACGGCCTCGCGCCGGCCTCCACCAAGATCTCCCTGGTCCGGGACCTGCCCTGGCTGGACCTCGCCTTCGGCGGAACCGTGCTGGGCGCCATCCTTTTCGTCATCTGGTCCAATCTGATCGTCACTGCCGCCACCAACGGCGTAAACCTCACGGACGGCCTTGACGGACTGGCAGCCGGGGCCTCGGTCATGGTCTTCGGCGCCTATACGCTGATGGGCATTTGGCAGAGCAACCAGGCCTGCGGCTCGCCCCGGGAAGCCGGCAGCGGGTGCTACCAGGTCCGGGACCCCCTGGACTTGGCCCTGCTGGCCGCCATCATGAGCGCTGCCCTGGTGGGATTCCTTTGGTGGAACACCTCGCCGGCCAAGATCTTCATGGGGGATACCGGCTCCCTCGCCATTGGCGGTGCGATCGCAGGTTTTGCCATCCTTTCCAGGACGGAGCTGTTGCTGGGGATCATTGGCGGACTGTTCGTCCTGATCACGCTTTCGGTGATCATCCAGGTGGGTTATTTCAAAGCCACAGGCGGTAAACGCGTCTTCAAGATGGCGCCGCTGCAGCACCACTTCGAACTGAAGGGGTGGGCTGAAGTGACCGTGGTGGTCCGGTTCTGGATCCTCGGCGGGCTCTTCGTCGCCGTAGGCCTGGGAATTTTCTACGCTGAATGGGTTGTGCTGCTGTGACCGTTTCCCCACGCCTCCAGGAGCTCGTGAGCTGGGATTCAGACTGGGCCGGGCTGCGGGTGGCAGTCACCGGCATCGGCGTGTCAGGGTTCGCCGCCGCTGACACGCTGATTGAACTCGGTGCCCGCGTGGTGGTGGTTGACGCCGCCACCAGCGATACAGCGAAAGCCCACGCTGAAACCCTGAAGATCGTCGGCGCCGCCGACGTCCTGCTCGGCGATGATGCAGTGACGCGCCTGCCAAAGATCGACGGCAAACTTCCGGAGCTGATCGTGACATCGCCGGGCTGGCGTCCGGACCAGGCCCTGCTGGCCGCTGCTGCGCGGGCGCACATCCCGGTATGGGGCGACGTTGAACTCGCCTGGCGGGTGCGCGTGCGGGAGGGCCGCAAGACAGCGGACTGGCTGGCCATCACCGGAACCAACGGAAAGACCACCACGGTGGGACTTACCGAATCCATGCTGCGCGCCGCCGGACTGAAGGCCATCGCCGTGGGCAACGTGGGTACGCCGATTCTGGATGCCATTCGGGACCCGGTCGAGTACGACGTTTTCGCCGTCGAACTCTCCAGCTTCCAGCTGCACTGGTCGGAATCCCTCTCGCCGGTGGCCAGCGTGTGCCTCAACGTCGCCGAGGACCACGTTGACTGGCACGGCTCCTACGACTCCTACCTTGCGGACAAGGCCAAGGTCTACGAACGCACCCAAAAAGCCTGCCTCTACAACGCCGAGCAGATTGAAACCGAGCGGATGGTGGAAAACGCCGACGTGGTGGAGGGCTGCCGGGCCGTCGGTTTCACTACCCTCACCCCCGCCATCAGCATGCTGGGCGTGGTGGAAGGCCTGCTGGTGGACAGGGCATTCATCGAAGAGCGAAGGGACAGCGCCGCGGAACTTGCCTCGATGGCCGACCTTGGCGCCATTGCACCCCGGCACATGGTGGCCAACGCACTGGCGGCCGCAGGCCTGGTACGCGCCTACGGCGTGGAGCCCAGGGCCGTGCGGCAGGGGATCCAGGACTACGTGCCCGGGAACCACCGCATCCAGCCGGTGGCCCGCCACAACGGAGTCCTGTGGATCAATGATTCCAAGGCCACCAACCCGCATGCGGCCGCCGCTTCGCTCGCTGCATTCAGCAACGTCATCTGGATCGCGGGAGGACTCTCCAAGGGTGTCACCTACGACGACCTTGTGCGGGAGCACGCGCACCGGCTCAAGGCGGTGGTCCTGATCGGAACCGACACTTCCGCGCTGGCCGGCGCCCTCTCGCGACACGCGCCCGATGTCCCGGTGATCCAGCCGGCGGCGGGTGACACTGAACAGGTGCAGACTGCTGCAACAGACGGCATCCAGGCCGGTTCCCCCCTGGCCGGGAAACCGGTGATGGCCCGGGCGGTTGCGTCAGCAGCCCAGCTGGCCGGTTCCGGCGATACTGTGCTGATGGCCCCGGCAGCTGCTTCCATGGATCAGTTCTCTTCCTACGCTCACCGCGGTGACACTTTCATCGAAGCTGTCCGCGAGCTGGTGGAAGGGCAGGCCCAGACCGGCGAGGAGTAACAATGGTCAGCACGCCAACACGCCCGCCTGCCCGGCAGCAGGCCGGCAAGCCGCGTCCCGGCTCCTCGGCATCGCCGGCCAGCCGTCCCGCCACTGCCGTAACCCGGCTGCGGGCCGGCTACCGGAAGTTCTGGTCGGCGCTGGAAGGAACCGGAACTTCCCGGAACGGCTCCACCTACTACCTCATCCTGGGATCCACCCTGGCGCTGACGGCGATCGGCATCATGATGGTGCTCTCTGCGTCCAGCGTCGAGTCGATCGCCGCCGGCAAGTCACCCTACGGCGATGCCCTAAAGCAGGGGATGTTCGCCGCAATCGGCATCTTCACCATGTTCGTGCTGTCCCGCATCAATGTGGTGTGGCTCAAGCGGCTCGCATGGCCCGCCATCATCGGCGCCGTGGTCCTCCTGGGACTGGTGCAGCTTGTGGGTGCGGAGGTCAACGGCAACAAGAACTGGATCGACCTCGGCGGCATCACCTTCCAGCCGTCCGAAGCGTCCAAGCTGGCCCTCGCCCTGTGGATGGCTACCGTTTTGGCCAGGAAGGGAAAGCTCCTCAGCCTCTGGCAGCACGTCGCGGTCCCTGCCGTCCCGATGGCCATCATCATCGTGGTGCTGGTCCTGGTGGGCAATGACCTCGGAACGGCCATGATCATCATGATGATCACGGCTGCCGCACTCTTCTTTGCCGGGGCACCCCTGTATCTCTTCGGTATCGCAGGCCTGGTGGCCGCCGCCGGAACGGCCGTCATGGCTGTGACCAGTTCGAACCGCATGTGCCGGATCACTTCGTGGTGGACCGGCGAGTCCTGCGCCGACGGCATCGACGCCAACTACCAGGCCACCAACGGGCTCTACGGGCTGGCGTCGGGTGGCTGGTTCGGCGTTGGGCTGGGGCAGAGCCGGCAAAAGTACAGCTGGATCCCCGAAGCCCACAACGACTTCATCTTTGCCATCATCGGCGAGGAACTCGGCCTGGTGGGGACCGTCGTCGTCCTCATCCTCTTCGCCATCCTGGGCGCCGCGATCTACCGTGTGGTAGTGGCGCAGGCGGACATGTTCCACCGCGTGCTGGCCGGCACCATCATGGTGTGGCTGCTGGGCCAGGCCACTGTCAACATGTCCGTGGTGACCGGTCTGATGCCCGTCATCGGTGTGCCCCTGCCGTTCATCTCCTATGGCGGCTCGGCGCTGCTGATGTCGCTCTGCGCCATCGGCGTGGTGCTCTCCCTGGCCAGGGAGCAGATGGCCCCGTCCATCCGGCCCAAGCGGATGCTCAAGTTCAAGGCCAAGCCGGCGCGGAAAGACGCGGCCCGGAAGAAGACTGCAAGAAAGCGTGCCTAGCCCTCCATGACCTCCAAAACCCCTTCCATCGTCCTGGCAGGCGGCGGCACCGCCGGGCACATCAGCCCGCTGCTGGCCATCGCCGCCGCCCTCCGGAGCGCGTCTCCCGCTGCCGCCATCCTTGCCGTCGGCACGCCGTCCGGGATGGAAACCAGGCTTGTTCCGGCTGCAGGAGTGGAGCTGGCGACCATCGACAGGGTTCCGTTCCCACGGAAACCTTCGGCTGACCTGGTGCGGCTTCCCGCCCGGCTCGCCGGCGCCGTGCGCCAGGCCGGAGCCATCCTGGACAAAGCGGCTGCGGACGTCCTGGTGGGCGTCGGCGGCTACGTGTGCACGCCCATGTACCTGGCTGCCCGCAAACGGCGCATCCCCATCGTCATCCACGAGGCAAATGCCCGGCCGGGCCTCGCAAACCGGGTGGGTGCCCTGATGACCCACAGGGTGGCCGTCGCCTTCGCCAACACCCCTCTGCGCCATGCCACCCACGTGGGAATGCCGATGCGTTCCGAGATTTCCGGGCTGGACAGGGCCGCGGCGCGCACCGCCGCCCGGGAGGCCCTGGGCCTGGACCCGGCACAGCCGGCGCTGATCGTCACCGGGGGATCCTCCGGGGCGCAGAGCATCAACAGGACCATCGCCGCCGCAGTGGACCGCCTTGCCGGCGCGGGCATCCAGACCCTGCACATCACCGGGCGCGGCAAGACCGTCCTGGACGCCGCCGGCAACCCCCTCGCGGCTGACGGCTACCGGCAGGTGGAATACATCGACGGCATGGAGCTTGCCTATGCCGCGGCGGACGTACTGCTGGCCCGTTCAGGTGCGGCCACGGTATGCGAGGTTGCTGCGGTGGGGGTACCGGCAGTCCTGGTGCCGCTGCCCATTGGCAACGGCGAGCAGGCCCTGAACGCTGCAGGACTGGTGGCTGCCGGGGGCGCGCTCCTGGTCAGCGACCGGGACTTCACGGCCGAATGGGTGGACAAGGAACTGGTTCCGCTGGTCACGGACCGGCCACGGCTTGCCGCAATGTCAGCCAGTTCCTACCGGCTTGGCATCCGGAACGCCGATCAGCGGATGGCTGATCTCATCCTGGAAGCGGTGAAAGCATGAACCACGCCAAAATTCCGGCCCTTGAATCGCTGGGCAGGGTCCACTTCGTGGGCATCGGGGGCGTCGGCATGTCAGCCGTGGCCAGGATCATGGTGGCCCGCGGCGTTCCGGTCAGCGGCTCCGACGCCAAGGACCTGCCGGTCATGGCCGACCTCGCAGCGGCCGGTGCCCGCATCGCCGTCGGATATGCCGCCGCGAACCTTGGTGACGCCCAGACGGTTGTGGCCGGCTCGGCCATCCGCCCGGACAACCCGGAGCTTGTTGCGGCGAGGGAAGCCGGCCTGCCGGTGCTGCACCGGTCCGAGGCGTTGGCGGCCACCATGGGCGGCGACACGGTGGTTACCGTGGCGGGAACCCACGGCAAGTCCACCACCACCTCCATGGTCACCGTCCTGCTCCAGAGCGCGGGCCTGGACCCCTCGTTCGCCATCGGCGCCAATGTCCCCGCGCTCGGCGTCAACGCCGCCCACGGAAGCTCCGGGATCTTCGTGGCGGAGGCCGACGAGTCCGACGGATCCTTCCTCAACTACCGGCCCAGGATCGCCGTGGTCACCAACGTGGAGCCGGACCACCTGGACCACTACGGAACGGCTGAAGCGGTCTACGAATCCTTTGACCGGTTCACCGCGCTGCTGCCCGCCGACGGGGTGCTGGTTGCCTGCGCGGACGACGCCGGCGCGCTGGCCCTCGCCGAAAGGACCCGGCAGCGGGGCACCACGCGCGTGGTGCTTTACGGAACCGGAGAGAGTGCGGACCTCCTGCTGCACGACGGCGGTCCCGGCGACACAGCCGTCTCCACACCGTCGGGCCGCTATCCGCTTGACCTGCAGGTGCCAGGGCGGCACAACGCGCTGAACGCGGCGGCCGCCTTCGCTGTCGCCCTTGAACTGGGAGTTGACCCTGGCATTGCGGCCGCCGCCCTGGCGCACTTTTCCGGTGCCTCCCGTCGCTTTGAGCTCAAGGGCGAGGCGAGGGGAGTGCGGGTGTTCGACGACTACGCCCACCACCCGACGGAAGTCCGCGCTGCCCTCGCCGCAGCCCGCTCCGTTGCGGGGGACCACAAGGTACACGTCCTCTTCCAGCCGCACCTGTTTTCCCGCACCCGGGAGTTCGCGCAGGAGTTCGCCGATGCCCTCAACCTGGCCGACACCGCCTTGGTCCTGGACATCTATCCCGCCCGTGAGGATCCCATCCCGGGTGTAACCAGCCAGCTCATAGCCGACCACCTGGATGAGGGTGGCCGGCTGGTGGCGGCCGGGGACGCCGTCGCACTCCTGGCGGCTTCCGCCGCGGACGGGGACATCGTGTTGACCGCGGGCGCCGGTGATGTCACCGCGTATGGACCGCAGATCGTAGAGGCCCTGCGTGGCTAGCACCCGCCGGCCCACCTACACCTCCACCGGCCGGTCCGGCGGAGGCGGTGGAGGTGGCGGGGACGATGTCATTTCGGCGTCCCGGAGTGTCCCCGAGCCTGCTCCCGAAAAACCGCAGAAGCCGAAGAAGCCCCGGCAACCCGCAAAAGCGGTCATCCGCGGTTTCGGCCGTGGCAACGGTAAGGGGAACAAGGCGGAGGCCCCGGCGCCGTCCGGGACAGCCGGGGCGAACGTGGTGGCTTTCCCCGAGCCGAAAGGGAAGCGGCGGAAACGGAATCTCCTGACGGCGGCGGGCATCCTCGTTGCGGTTGTGGCGGGGCTGCTGGCAACGGCCATTTTTTCCCCGGTCCTGGCTGTCCACACCATCTCCGTGTCCGGGACGCGCCTGCTGACGCCTGCCCAGGTGCAGGCCGCGCTGGAGCCATTGCAGGGGAAGCCATTACCGCAGGTCACCGACGAAGAGGTGGCCCGGCTGCTGGAACCGCTGGTCCAGGTCAAGTCCGTGTCCGCGCAGGCGAGGCCGCCGTCCGGCCTTGCCGTGGCTGTGCGGGAAAGGGTGCCGGTGGCGCTGGTCAAGCAGGGGGAGCAGTACCAGCTGGTGGACGTCGACGGCGTGCAGTTGGCTGCCACGGCCGATCCTGCCTCGGTGTCGCTGCCGGTGATCGACGGCGGCGCGGGCACCATCGGCCAGGATCTCTTCCGTGCCACGGCCGCAGTCCTTGGCGCCTTGCCGGCAGACGTGCTGGCGAAGCTGTCCAACGCCTCCGCCCAATCGGTGGACGCGGTGGAGCTCAAGCTCGTGGACGGCCAGACCATCATCTGGGGCAACGCCGGCGAAAGGGAACTCAAGGCCAAAGTGCTGGCCGCGCTCCTGAAGGTTCCGGCCGACCCCAAGAATCCCGTGAGGGTCTACGACGTGAGCGTGCCCCGGCACCCGGTGACCCGCTAACGCTTTATTTTCCGGTATTAATCCGACACGCGGAGCCGGTTATTGAATGTGGCAACCAGAGGAAATACCGTCACAGACATGAGTTACTTGACATAACTATAACCTTCAACTCGAAGGTTAAGGTTGCAGGCTTCAAGCTCTCCATCAGTTTTCGCAATAAGACACGAACAAGGGACACGTAACGTGGCAGCTCCGCAGAATTACTTGGCCGTCATCAAAGTCGTCGGCATCGGCGGCGGTGGCGTGAACGCAGTCAACCGCATGATCGAGGTCGGCCTTCGAGGTGTTGAATTCATCGCCATCAATACCGACGCCCAGGCCCTGCTCATGAGCGACGCGGACGTGAAGCTCGACGTCGGACGCGAGCTGACCCGCGGGCTGGGAGCAGGCGCCAACCCCGAGGTGGGGAAGCAGGCCGCCGAGGACCATGCGGACGAGATCGAGGAAGTCCTGCGCGGCGCCGACATGGTCTTCGTGACGGCCGGCGAAGGAGGCGGCACCGGCACCGGCGGCGCTCCCGTCGTCGCCCGCATCGCCCGTTCCCTGGGTGCGCTGACCATTGGCGTGGTCACCCGCCCCTTCACGTTCGAAGGCCGCCGCCGTGCGGGTTCCGCAGAAGCAGGCATCGACGCCCTGCGTGACGAAGTCGACACGCTGATCGTGATTCCCAACGATCGACTCCTGTCCATCAGCGACCGCAACGTTTCCGTGCTGGACGCCTTCCGGTCTGCCGACCAGGTGCTGCTGTCGGGCGTCCAGGGCATTACGGACCTCATCACCACCCCGGGCCTGATCAACCTCGACTTCGCGGACGTCAAGTCCGTTATGCAGGGTGCGGGCTCCGCGCTCATGGGCATCGGCTCCGCGCGCGGTGAGGACCGGGCGGTCAAGGCTGCCGAACTCGCCATCGCGTCCCCGCTGCTGGAGGCCTCGATCGACGGTGCCCACGGCGTCCTGCTGTCCATCCAGGGCGGTTCCGACCTCGGCCTGTTCGAGATCAACGAGGCCGCGCGGCTGGTGCAGGAAGTTGCCCACCCGGAGGCAAACATCATTTTCGGCGCAGTGATCGACGACGCCCTGGGTGACGAGGCCCGGGTGACGGTCATCGCTGCCGGCTTCGACGACGTCAAGGCCACTTCGCCCTCCATGGACCAGTCCCAGCCGCAGGTGGCGCCCCAGCGGCCCGCCGCTCCGGCCGCTGCTCCCGCCCCGTCCCAGGCGCCGTCCGCCGGCAGCCACCAGGCGCACGTCCAGCCTGTCCATGCAGGGGTAGGTGCAGGCCTCAGCAACTGGGGGCAGCAGCGCCCGTCCGCCGTTCCGGCTGACTCCGGCTTCGATGTGGACCTTCCCTCCGTGGTGGAACCTGACCTGACCGGCAGCCACTCGGATGACCTGGATGTCCCCGACTTCCTGAAGTAGGCCGCGGCTTGTTCCATTGGCGCGCCGAGATCCTGCCCGGGGTGTCTGCGGCGTTCACTGACACCGGTGCCGGAAACCTCGCACTCCACGTGGGCGACGACCCCCTGGCAGTGCGGCGGCGCCGTGAACAGCTGGAGGCTGCCACGGGTATCGGGCCTGACGGCCTGCGGTTCATGAACCAGGTTCACGGAACTGCCGTTGCCGTGATGGAGCGCGCCAGCGTGGCTCCGCAGGCCGACGCCATGGTTTCGCGCGGGCTGCCGCTCGCGGTGATGGTGGCCGACTGCATTCCGGTCCTCCTCGCCGGCGAGTCCGCCGACGGTCCCGTCCTGGCCGCCGTGCACGCGGGGCGGCCAGGCGTGGCCAACGGCGTTATCCCCGCGGCCGTGGACAGCATGAGGTCCTTGGGAGCTTCGGGCATAAAAGCCTGGCTTGGGCCATCCATCTGCGGCAGCTGCTACGAGGTTCCTACGGCACTGCGGGATGAGGTGGCCGCCCTTGTGCCCGCGACGCGGTCCACCACGTCCTGGGGTACGCCGGCACTGGACCTGCCGGCCGGCGCCCGGAGCCAGCTGGGGCGCGCCGGGGTAGACGTGGAGTACGCCGGTCCGTGCACCTTAGAGACGAACTCACTCTATTCATACCGCCGCGACAGGAACACGGGGCGTTTCGCCGGCTTGGTCTGGTGCCATGGGTGAGCCCTCCGCGAACGGCGGCGAGGCTGGCGGCCGGGATGCGCCCGGCAGGGATCCACGCACCGCCGAGCTGGCCGGCCGGCTGGAAGCGGTCCGCGGCCGGATCGGTGCTGCCGCCGCGGCGGCCGGACGCGGGGACCGGCTGCCCACACTGATCGTTGTCACCAAGTTCCATCCGGTGGAGGATATCCGGCGGCTCGCGTCCCTCGGCGTCACCGACGTCGGGGAAAACCGCGACCAGGAGGCAGCCGGCAAAGCGGAACTCCTGGCCGACTGCGGGCTCACCTGGCACTTTGTGGGACAGCTGCAGACCAAGAAAGCCAAGTCGGTGGTCCGCTATGCCGCCGCCGTCCATTCGGTGGACCGGCCCCAGCTTGTGGATGCCCTGGCCAAGGCCATGCGGATCCAGCAGGACAGCACGGGACGGGCGCCCCTGGACTGCTTCATCCAGGTCAGCCTGGAAGAGGACGCCGGTGCCCACCGGGGCGGCGCCGCCCCGTCCGAGGTGCCGCTGCTGGCCGACCGGATAGCAGCAGGGGAGGGCCTTCGCCTGGCAGGCCTGATGGCCGTTGCCCCGCTTGGCGCTCCGCCCGGGCCCGCCTTCGAGAAGCTTGCCGGGCTTTCGGCCCTGCTGGTTGCACAGCATCCCGGTGCCACCGCCATCTCCGCCGGCATGAGCCAGGATCTTGAAGCCGCCATAGCCTTCGGGGCGACACACCTGCGAATCGGTTCCGATATTCTCGGATCGCGTCCCCCGGTGGGGTAGCGTCGGTCCTATTGGAAGTGATGGGCGGGGGACTCCAGTGCTGTCAAGTCATTGGGCGGCCCGCATACGGGACACGATTAGGAGTCGACCATGGCCGGCGCTCTGCGCAAGACAATGATCTATCTTGGGCTCGCCGACGGCGATGAGCATTACGAGTCCGAGCACCAGTCAACACGTAAGGATGAGGACGAAACTATGGAAGCTGACCGCGAGGAGCGCCGTGCACCTGCACCCGTCCGCGAGGTCAGCCGCGAAGCGTCCTACACCCCCGAAGAGGAATACCGCGCCCCAGTGACTCCCATTAAGCGAGCGGCCTCGAGCCGCGAAGAAACCAGCGGACTTCGCCAGATCACCACAATCCACCCCCGTTCATACAACGATGCCAAGCTCATCGGCGAGAGCTTCCGGGACGGCATTCCGGTGATCATGAACGTTACCGACATGGGCGAGGCCGATGCGAAGCGCCTGGTGGACTTCTCCGCCGGCCTGGTCTTTGGACTCCGCGGGAGCATCGAGCGGGTCACCAACAAGGTCTTCCTGCTGTCGCCGTCATACGTTGAGGTCATCGGCGATGACAAGAAAGCCAGCGAAACACAGGCAAGCTTCTTCAACCAAAGCTGAGCACCAGGCGGTGCGTGGATGCCAGACAGGGACACCTGTCTGGCATCTGTGCTGAAATAGAACGGACACATCGGCAGCACGCCGCGGTGCACATATGGACATGGAGATATGAGTTAAGTCATGGGAATCGCTTTCGGACTTGTCTATCTCGCGCTGCTTCTGTTCTTTGTTGCACTGATCATCCGGCTGGTCTTTGACTGGGTGCAGATGTTTGCGCGGGAGTGGCGCCCGCGGGGCGTAGCCCTGGTGGTGGCCCACGCCGTGTATTCAATCACCGATCCGCCCCTGAAAGTGCTTCGCCGGCTGATCCCGCCCCTGCGTTTGGGCGGCATCTCCCTGGACCTTGGTTTCCTGATCCTCTTCATTGCCGTCAGCATTGCGATGGGGATCACCAGGGGACTTGCCTGATTTACCCGAAATAGACCTAGCAGCGCAGGTGGACCCGTCCGGGAACAGCTACTGTGAAGCGAAGAAAACTCGTGTTTGACACCGCAGTGTTGAATTAGAGTAACCAGACCAAATTTAGGTACCGTAGTTTTGACGGCCGGAAGGCCTACTGACTAACTAGACCAGTGAGGTGACCAGATGGCTTTGACGCCAGAAGACGTTGTCAACAAGCGCTTTCAGCCGACCAAGTTCCGCGAGGGCTACGACCAGGACGAAGTTGATGACTTCCTGGACGAGATCGTTGTTGAGCTCCGCCGCCTGAACCAGGAGAACGACGAACTTCGCAAGAAGCTCGCCGAAGCCGGGTCCAGCGTTCCGGCCAGCTCGGCCGCTTCCCCCGTTGTGGAGAAGGTCCCCGCGCCCGTCAAGGCCGACAAGGATGAGGCACGCGAAAAGGCGGAAGCCGAAGCCAAGGCTGCCGAAGCAGCGAAGAAGAAGGACGTTCAGCCGTCCGCTCCTGCCGCGGCAGCCCCCGCAGTCTCCACCGCGGTCGGAACCCCCTCCGCTGAGTCCGCAGCCGGCCTGCTGGCCATGGCCCAGCAGATGCACGATCGGCACGTCGCCGACGGCCAGGCCCAGAAGGACAAGATCATCGCCGAAGCGCAGATCGAAGCCAGCAGCCTGGTCAACGACGCACAGGAGAAGTCCCGCAAGATCCTTGGCGCCCTCGAGCAGCAGCGCTCCGTCCTGGAGCGCAAGGTTGAACAGCTCCGCGGCTTCGAACGCGACTACCGTTCACGCCTCAAGGCCTACATCGAAGGCCAGCTGCGCGACCTGGATGCCCGCGGTTCCGTTGCTACGCCGGAAGTCAGCGAAGCCAACTAATCCGTCAAGCACGTATTCTGAAAGCCGGTGGCTGAGGATTCCTCGGCCACCGGCTTTTGGCATTGACACCGGTTTTATGAATGAAAGCACCATGACTGACGAACTTGCTGCGGACCCCGCACGCCCTGTCCCACCTGCCCCGCGTCCAGGCCGCGGGGTGCTGCTCTCCGTCTTCGCGGGGTTTGCACTTTTCGCCTACATCCTGGACCAGCTCACCAAGCTGTGGGTGACGTCCAGCATGGTGGAAGGCGAACGGATCCCGGTGCTCCCGCCGCTGCTGCACTGGTACTTCATTCGGAATTCCGGCGCGGCGTTTTCCATCGGAGAGAACGTCACCTGGGTGTTTTCCATCATCATGGCCGGTGTGGCCGTGGCGATTCTCTTCCAGATCCGGAAACTGGGGTCGCTCTGGTGGTCCCTCGCGCTGGGCCTGCTCCTGGGCGGTGCACTGGGCAACCTTACCGACCGGCTCTTCCGGGAACCGTCCTTCGGCATGGGACACGTGGTGGACTTCATCCAGCTTCCCAACTTCGCGATCTTCAACATCGCCGACTCGGCGGTGGTTTCCGCCGTGGCCATCATCTGCATCCTGACACTGCGCGGCATAGCCCTGGACGGCAGCCGGCTCACCGCTGAACGCAAGGACAAGTCCGGCGATGCCTGAAACGATGCCTGAGCGGATTGTCGTTGCCGACGAATACGGAGGAACGCGGGCCGATGCCGGCCTTGCCGGACTCCTGGGCATCTCGCGTTCCCTTGCCGCGTCCCTCCTTGCCGAGGGCCATGTGCAGAGCAAGGGCAAAACGCTGGGCAAGTCGGAAAAGCTGGTTGCGGGCGACGTGCTGCACGTCAGCAGGCCGGAACGGCGTGACCCCCTGGAAGTCGTGGAGGAAGTTGTGGAAGGCCTGAAGATCCTGCTGGATGACGAGGATTTCGTCGTCGTCGACAAGCCGGTGGGCGTTGCCGCCCATCCGTCGCCCGGGTGGGTCGGGCCCACGGTGGTGGGTGGCCTGGCCGGGGCCGGCTACCGCATCTCCACCTCCGGATCGCCGGAGCGGGCGGGCATCGTGCACCGGCTGGACGTCGGAACGTCAGGTGTCATGGTGGTGGCAAAGTCCGAGCGCGCCTACACGGCCCTGAAGCGGGCCTTCAAGGAACGAACGGTGGACAAGGTCTACCACGCCGTTGTCCAGGGCCTTCCGGACCCGCTGGCGGGAACCATTGATGCACCCATCGGCCGGCATCCGGGGCATGACTGGCGCTTCGCGGTCATCGAGGACGGACGCCACTCCGTCACGCACTATGAAGTGATTGAAGCCTTCGGCAAAGCCAGCCTGGTGGAAGTCCACCTGGAAACCGGCCGCACCCACCAGATCCGCGTGCACTTTTCCGCGCTGCGGCATCCCTGTGCCGGAGACCTGACCTACGGTGCCGATCCGCGGCTTGCTGCCACCCTTGGCCTGACGCGGCAGTGGCTGCATGCCCGCGAACTGGGATTCGAGCACCCGGTGACGGGGGAGCCCGTCCGGGTCACCAGTGATTATCCGCAGGACCTCGCGTTTGCCCTGGAAGTGCTCGCGTCCGGGCAGGCCTGACGCAGGCCAGCCACACCCGGCGCATAGAATAGTGCGGTGACTTCCAGCAACGACTCGTTTGTCCATCTCCACAACCACACCGAGTATTCGATGCTGGACGGCGCCGCCAGGCTCGGCGAGCTGTTCGATGAGACGGAGCGGCTGGGCATGCCGGCCCTCGCCACCACGGACCACGGCTATCTCTTCGGGGCCTTCGACTTCTGGAAGAAGGCCACCGACAAAGGGATCAAGCCGATCATCGGCGTCGAAGCCTACGTGACTCCGGGAACTGCCCGCGGCGACAAGAGCCGCGTGCGCTGGGGTGAGGAACACCAGCGCAAGGACGATATTTCCGGCGGCGGCTCCTACACCCACATGACCCTGCTCAGCTACAACAACGCAGGCATGCGGAACCTGTTCCGGGCGTCCTCCATCGCCTCGCTGGATGCAGTCTTCGGCAAATGGCCGCGCCTGGACCGGGAGCTGCTGAACACCTACTCGGAGGGCCTGATCGCCACCACGGGCTGCCCGTCCGGTGAGATCCAGACGCGGCTGCGGCTGGGCCAGTACCGCGAGGCGCTCGAGGCCGCAGCCGAGTTCCGGGACATTTTCGGGGCGGAGAACTACTTCTGCGAACTCATGGACCACGGGCTGGACATCGAGCGGCGCGTCACCGGGGACCTGCTGCGGCTCGCCAAGGAGCTGAACCTCCCCCTGGTGGCCACGAACGACCTCCACTACACCCACGAGCACGATGCCAAGGCCCACGAGGCCCTGCTGGCCATCCAGTCCGGTTCAACCCTCCTGGAACCCACGTACGACAACGGCGGGTCCCGCTTCGCCTTCTCCGGCAGCGGCTACTACCTGAAGTCGCCCCGGGAAATGCGGGAACTGTTCCGCGACCACCCCGACGCATGCGACAACACCCTCCTGATCGCCGAACGCTGCGAAGTGTCCTTCAACACCGGGGCCAACTACATGCCGCGGTTCCCCTGCCCGCCGGGCGAGGATGAAACGTCCTGGCTGGTCAAGGAAGTGGCCAAGGGACTTGAGTACCGGTATCCGTGCGGCGTCCCCGACAACGTCCGCGCCCAGGCCGACTACGAACTGGGCGTCATCACCTCCATGGGTTTCCCCGGCTACTTCCTGGTGGTGGCGGACTTCATCAACTGGGCCAAGAACAACGGCATCAGGGTTGGCCCCGGCCGTGGTTCCGGCGCCGGCTCGATGGTGGCCTACGCCATGCGCATCACCGACCTGGACCCCCTGCGCCACGGCCTGATCTTCGAACGGTTCCTGAACCCGGACCGCGTCTCCATGCCCGACTTCGACGTCGACTTCGATGACCGGCGCCGCTCCGAAGTCATCGACTACGTGACCCGGAAGTACGGCGACGAACGCGTGGCCATGATCGTCACGTACGGCACCATCAAGACCAAGCAGGCGCTGAAGGACTCCTCGCGCGTGCTGGGCTACCCGTTCAGCATGGGTGAAACGCTCACCAAGGCCCTGCCGCCGGCGGTGATGGCCAAGGACATCCCGCTGGCGGATATCCAGAACCCGGAGGCCAAGCGCTACGGCGAAGCGGGCGACTTCCGCCAGCTCATCAGCACGGACCCCGAAGCTGCGAAAGTCTTTGAGACCGCGCTGGGCATCGAGGGCCTGAAACGGCAGTGGGGCGTGCACGCAGCCGGCGTCATCATGTCCTCGGATCCGATCATCGACGTCATTCCCATCATGCGCCGGATCCAGGACGGCCAGGTCATTACCCAGTTCGACTACCCCACATGTGAGGGCCTCGGCCTGATCAAGATGGACTTCCTGGGCCTGCGGAACCTGACGATCATTTCCGACGCCCTGGAAAACATCAAGATGAACCGCGGCATCGACCTGGACCTGGAAAACCTGGAACTCGACGACGCCCCTTCCTATGAGCTGCTGGCCCGCGGCGACACCCTGGGCGTCTTCCAGCTCGACGGCGGACCCATGCGGTCCCTGCTCAAGCTGATGAAGCCTGACAACTTCGAAGACATTTCCGCCGTGCTCGCCCTGTACCGGCCGGGCCCCATGGGCGCGAACGCCCACACGGACTATGCGCTGCGGAAGAACGGGATCCAGGAAGTCATTCCCATCCACCCGGAACTGAAGGAACCCCTTGCGGAGATCCTGGGCGGAACGTACGGCTTGATCGTGTACCAGGAACAGGTTATGGCGGTCGCCCAGAAGCTGGCCGGCTACTCGCTGGGCCAGGCAGACATCCTCCGCCGCGCCATGGGCAAGAAGAAGAAATCGGAACTGGACAAGCAGTTCGCCGGTTTCTCCCAGGGCATGCAGGACAACGGGTACTCCATGGAAGCCGTGAAAACCCTCTGGGACATCCTGCTTCCCTTCTCCGACTACGCCTTCAACAAGGCACACTCGGCCGCCTACGGCGTCATTTCCTACTGGACCGCTTACCTCAAGGCGCACTACGCGCCGGAGTACATGGCCGCGCTCCTGACCTCCGTGGGTGATGACAAGGACAAGTCGGCGATCTACCTCAACGAATGCCGGCGCATGGGCATCACCGTGCTGCCGCCGGACGTGAACGAGTCCGCGCTGAACTTCACCCCGGTGGGCAACGACATCCGCTTCGGCATGGGCGCCATCCGCAACGTCGGCGTCAACGTGGTGGAGGCCATGGTGGCTGCCCGCGAAAGCGAGGGCGCGTTTACGTCGTTCAAGGACTATCTGATGAAGGTCCCCGCCGTGGTCTGCAACAAGCGGACCATTGAATCGCTGATCAAGTCCGGCGCCTTCGACTCGCTGGGCCACCACCGCCGGGCCCTGGCCATGATCCACGAAGAGGCCATCGACTCCGTCATCACGCTCAAGCGGAACGAAGCGATCGGACAGTTCGACCTCTTCGCAGGGTTCGACGAAGCCGAATCCGAGTCATCCCTGAGCATCGAGATCCCGGACCTGCCGGAGTGGGAGAAGAAGGACAAACTCTCCTTCGAACGGGACATGCTGGGACTCTACGTTTCGGACCACCCCCTGCAGGGCCTCGAAGGGCTGCTGAGCCAGCATGCGGAGATGAGCATCACCTCCGTCCTGGGCGAAGACGGACCGCAGGATGGCGCGATCATCACCATCGCCGGCATGATCACGTCGCTGAGCAGGCGCATTGCCAAGGCCAGCGGCAACGCCTACGCCAGGGCCGAAGTGGAGGACCTGGGCGGCTCGATGGAAGTCATGTTCTTCGGCCAGGTCTACGGCCCCATCGCATCTGTCCTCGCCGAGGACCTGATCGTGGTGGTGAAGGGGCGCCTGCAAAAGCGCGACGACGGCGCCATCACCCTGAACTGCATGGAACTGTCCGTTCCGGACCTCAGCGAGGGGCTCAACGGCCCGCTGGTGATCACCATGCCCACCTACAAGGCCACGGAAGCGGTGGTCACCGAACTGGGCGACGTCCTCCGTACCCACCGCGGGAACTCCGAAGTGCGGCTGCACCTGCAGGGTGACACCCGGACGGAGATCATGGGCCTGCCGGTCCACCTGCGCGTGAACCCCAGCCCGTCCCTGTTCGGCGACCTGAAAGTGCTCCTCGGGCCCGCCTGCCTGGACGCCTGACGGAGGCACGGACGACGGCGGGCGGCAAGTACCGCCGTCGTCGTTCGGAGCTAGTGCCTCAGATCTCGTAATCCAGCGGGACCGGCTGGCCGTACGCCCCGCCGTGGTACAACAGGGGAGAGCCGTCCCCGCCCACCTGCCCGTCCACCACCTGGACCACAACAACGGCGTTGTTTTCGAAGGACAGGCGCATCTGCACTTCGCCGATCAGCCAACCGGCTACGCCCTTAAGCACCGGCACGCCGTGCGGACCCACCTCCCAGTGGTCCCCCTCAAAGCGGTTGCCGGCACCGGCAAACCTGTCAGCGAGCTGCTGGTTCTCCAGGCCCAGCATATGGACCCCCAGGTAGGTGGTGTTTGCCACGGCCGGCCACGACCGTGAGCTGCGGGCCATGTTGAAGGTGAAGCGCGGCGGCTGCGCGGAAAGCGAGGCAACGGAGGTGGCGGTGAAACCGTAGGGCTGGTCCTGGTAGTTCACCGTGATGATGGCGACGCCCGCGGCATGGCGCCGGAACATCTCCTTGAACGTCCGTTCGAACGGAACGTCAGCTGTTGTCACGGAAACTCCTGGTGGGCTGGATGGTTTGGTATTTATGTTCTCCTTCAAGGGTATGGGTCCGGCGCGCCGGTGGAGAATCCCCTGGAGCCCGCGCACGGCGGCTATCCTGCCGAAACATTTGTTAAGGTTTGTTGCATGACGAAAGCCACCCGCCGCACGCGCCCGCGGCTGTCCTGGGCGTTGTTCGCGGTCCCTGCAGCGGCGGGTGTCCCGGTGGGCATCCTGTGGTGGCTCCTGGCTCCTGGCGGCCTCAACCTGGTCACCCGGGATCCGGCCCTCTCCAGCGGCACCAATCCGGTTGTCTGGCTCCCGCGGGACCTGACGCTGGCCGGCCTGCTGGTCCTTGCCGGGTGCCTCCTGGCCGTTTTCCTGGCGGACCGGAAGCGCGCGGATCCGCAGGCGGACCTCCTGATGGGCCTGGCTGGTGCCCTGTGCGGCGCAGTGGTCGCCTGGCAGGCGGGGCTCCTCAGCGCGCAGTTATGGGCGCCCGCCGTCGATGCCTCGGCGAATGCCAGCATCGCTTTTTCGCTGCGCGCCTGGCCGGTGCTGCTCCTGTGGCCCGCCGCCACGGCCGTGTCCGTTTTCGCGCTGGAGCTTCTTAACCTCTTGGGCGGGAAGTCCGACGACGGCACCCACCAGTCGCGGCACGCTGCGGCGGGGCCCGTAAAATAGACCAGTGACCATTTCTTCGGAGAATCCCGCCAGCCCAGCCGCCGCCGTCGTAAACTTCCGCACCGTTGACCTGCGCGGCCAAAGCCTGACCCTCGCCGGCTTGCGCGCCGCTGTCCCGCGCGCCCAGGGCCAGACCGTGGCGGACGCTGAAGAAAAGGTCCTGGACATCATTGCGGCCGTCCGGCGGGGCGGCTTCGAGGCACTGGGAGAACTGGCCCTTCGCTTCGACGGCGTGCAGCAGCGCCACCCGCTGGTTCCGCAGGAGGCCCTGGCCGCCGCGCTCGAGGAACTCGAGCCGTCCGTCCGCAGCGCACTGGAGGAGTCCATCAGCCGCGCACGGCGCTTCGCCGACGGCCAGCGTCCCCGGAACATCGAGGTCCGGCTCGGCGACGGGGCCGTGGTGGCGCAGAACTGGGTGCCGGTTGCGAGGGTGGGACTCTACGTCCCCGGCGGCCTCGCCGTCTACCCGTCCTCTGTGATCATGAACGTTGTTCCGGCCCTCGCTGCAGGGGTGCGCTCGATTGCCCTGGCCTCGCCTCCGCAGAAGGAGTTCGCAGGACTGCCGCACCCCACCATCCTTGCCGCCGCCGCACTGCTGGGGATCACCGAGGTGTATGCCATCGGCGGCGCCCAGGCCATCGCCGCGTTCGCCTACGGTGTTGAGGCAACGGATGCCGGCCCGGCGCTGGAGCCGGTGGATGTGGTGACCGGGCCGGGCAATATTTTCGTTGCCACCGCCAAGCGCCTGGTCAAGGGCGTCGTGGGGATCGATTCGGAGGCCGGCACTACGGAGATCGCCATCCTGGCAGACTCCACGGCCCGGCCGGCCCTCGTGGCCGCCGACCTCATCAGCCAGGCTGAGCACGACCCCAAGGCGGCCTCGGTGCTGATCACCGATTCCGAGGACCTCGCCACGGCGGTCCGCGCCGAACTCGGCCGCCAGGCGGCGGCAACCAAGCACTCGGCGCGCGTCCTCGAAGCGCTGTCCGGCCCGCAGTCCGGGGTGGTGCTGGTGGACAACCTGGAGCAGGGCATCGCCGCCTGCGACGCCTATGCGGCCGAGCACCTGGAGATCATGACCCGGGACGCCGCCGGCGTCGCCGCCAGGATCCGGAACGCCGGCGCCATCTTTGTGGGCGACTACAGCCCCGTCAGCCTGGGGGACTACTGCGCGGGGTCCAACCACGTCCTGCCCACCAGCGGCACCGCCGCTTTCTCATCCGGCCTGAACGTCACCACGTTCCTGCGGGCCATCCAGGTGGTCAACTACAGCCGGGAAGCGCTTGCCGAGGTCAGCGGGCACATCGTCAGCCTGTCCGGCGCGGAGGACCTTCCCGCGCACGGGGAAGCAGTGACGGCCAGGTTCGCCTGAAAACCCCCAGGAACCGATATCTAGTAGCCCCAACCACAACATGTAGTATTACACGCTTGTTATTAGCGGTGCCCAGGACATAAAATGGAGGCGCTGAAGTTGCGCCTGCACTGGCGCCTGGGAAGGAGGGTGGCACTATGTACTGTCCGTTCTGCCGCAACCCGGACTCCCGGGTAGTGGACAGCCGCATGGCGGATGACGGCTCAGCCATCCGCCGGCGCCGCCAGTGCCCGGAATGCGGCCGGAGATTCACCACGGTGGAAACCACCAGCCTTTCCGTGATCAAGCGGTCCGGCGTGGGGGAGCCCTTCAGCCGCAGCAAGGTGATCAACGGAGTACGGAAGGCCTGCCAAGGGCGGCCCGTCAGCGAAGACGACCTCGCGCTGCTGGCGCAGGAGGTCGAAGAGCAGATCCGTTCCTCTGGCGCTGCCGAGATCGACGCCCACGAGGTGGGCCTGGTCATCCTCGGTCCGCTGCAGAAGCTTGACAAGGTCGCCTACCTGCGGTTTGCTAGCGTCTACCAGGCTTTCGAATCCCTTGAGGACTTCGAAACTGCTATCGCCCTGCTCCGGCAGGAAGAGGATGGCGCCCCGGGAATTGCCGCGAAGGGCGCGAAGAGCTCCGAGAAGAGCCCCCTGTAGTCTCCGGTGGCGGCAGCGGAGGGGAAGCCGCAGCCGCCACCGAAAGACTGAGCCGTGCCGCCGTCGACTGCCGGGCAGTTGGCGGCGGCACGGCTTTTGCTACTTTGCGAGCTTGTGCTTCAGGGCGATTTCGATGGCGGCACCTACGATGCCGGCCTCGTTGCGAAGGACCGCCGGCACGATGGGGGTCCGGAGTCGAAGGTTGGGCAGGTACTCGTCGGCACGCTTGGAGATGCCGCCGCCCACAATGAACAGTTCGGGCGAGAACAGGAATTCGACGTGGGAGAAGTAGCGCTGCAGCAGGACGCTGTATTCGTCCCAGGACAGCCCGTCGCGTTCCCGTGCCACCGCCGAGGCTTTGGATTCGGCGTCGTGGCCGTCGATTTCCAGGTGTCCCAGTTCAGCATTGGGGACCAGCTTGCCATCGAAGATAAAGGCCGAACCGATTCCCGTGCCCAGGGTGATCACCAGGACGGTGCCCTTGACGCCGGCCCCGGCGCCGTAGCGGGCTTCCGCCAGCCCGGCAGCGTCGGCGTCGTTGATGACCTCCACCGGCCGGCCCAGCCGGGCGGTCAGGAGGGCGTCGATGTCCGTGTTGAGCCAGCTCTTGTCCACGTTGGCCGCGGAGTGCACCACGCCGTGCTGGATGATGCCGGGGAAGGTCACGCCCACGGGCGAGCCGGCGGCCGGGGCCTCGGGCCGGGCAGAAAGCTCGGAAACCACCAGCGCCACGGCCTCGGCAACGGATTCCGGGGTAGCCGGCTGGGGGGTGGGGACCCGGAACCGTTCACCCAGCAGTTTGCCCTTCTTCAAGTCGACGATGCCGCCCTTGATTCCGGTGCCACCGATGTCGATGCCGATCAGGGGGGCGTTCTTGTTCGACTTTTCGTCATTCTTGGCCAATGGGTATCCGTTCGTGGCAGAGGCGGGCAGGGTAGGAGCGGCCGGAAAGCCGCCTGGGATTGGTGTCCGGTCAGGAACCGGGGAGGGCGTGCAGCGATCAGTACATCAGGCTGGAGGCCAGGTGAACAGGCTACGGCAGGGTCAGGATCTCCGCGCCGGAGTCCGTCACCAGCAGGGTGTGCTCGAATTGGGCAGTGCGCTTCCGGTCCTTCGTGACCACTGTCCAGTCATCCGCCCACATGTCCCACTCCACGGTGCCGAGCGTCAGCATCGGCTCGATGGTGAAGACCATGCCGGCCTCGATCACCGTGTTGTAGGCCGGGGCGGCGTCGTAGTGCGGAATGATGAGCCCTGTGTGGAAGGCTTCACCCACGCCGTGGCCGGTGAAATCCCGCACAACACCGTAGCCGAAGCGCTTGGCGTAGGACTGGATGGCGCGGCCGATCACGTTGATTTCCCGGCCCGGTGCCACTGCCTTGATGGCCCGGTTCAGCGACTCCTGTGTCCGTTCCACCAGCAGCCGGGATTCCTCGTCCACATCGCCCACCAGGAAGGTGTAGTTGGTGTCTCCGTGGACACCGTTGATGAAGGCGGTGATGTCGATGTTGAGGATGTCGCCGTCGTGGACCACGGTGCTGTCCGGGATGCCGTGGCAAATGACCTCGTTCAGGGACGCGCACAGCGACTTGGGGAAGCCCCGGTAGCCCAGGGTGGAAGGGTAGGCGTGGTGGTCAAGGAGGAACTCGTGGCCCACCTTGTCCAGCTGGTCCGTGGTGACGCCCGGCTGGATGTGTTTGCCCACTTCCACGATGGCCTGGGCGGCGATCTTCGAAGCTACCCGGATCTTTTCGATCGTTTCGGGGGATTTGACCTCGGAGCCGGTGAACTTTGCCGGGGCAGGCTTGCCCACGTACTCCGGCCGGGGGATGGACGCCGGGACGGGACGCTGCGGACCTATGGTCCCCGGGGTGAGGGTGCCGATGGGTGCAGTCGAGGCAAGGGAAGGCATAGATTGATCATATAAGGCACTGCAGAACGCCAAACAACCGGAAGCCGCGCGGGACCTGCGAAAGAATCTACGTTACGCGGATCACGCCGCTGCTTCCCCGCCGCCGGAACGAGGAGCAACGATGACTGAGTACTGGTACAACGTCAGGACGCATGAGATCGAAGAGGACCGGCTGTCCGACTGGAGCCAGCTGATCGGGCCCTACAAGACGCGGGAAGAAGCCGAACACGCCCTTGAAAAGGTCCATGCCCGCAACGAGGCGTGGGAAAAGGACGACGACGACTGACCGCGGGGATGGCAGGCCCGCCTGGTGCGGGCGTGCGTTGCCGGCGGCCAGCCGCCCGGCGGTGGAACCTGTCCGGCGCTAGAAGGAGTGCTCAGGACCGGGGAACCGGCCGGACCTGACGTCCTCGGCGTAGGCAGTGGCCGCATCCATCAGCGTGCTCCGCAGGTCCGCGTACTGCTTGACGAACTTGGCCATCCGGCCGCCCCGAAGCCCCGCCATGTCCTGCCAGACGAGCACCTGCCCGGTTGTTTCCTTGCCGGCGCCTATCCCTACGGTGGGAACGGAGACCGCCGCATCCACTGCGGCCGCAGTTTCGGCCGGAACCATTTCCATCAGCACGCTGAAGGCCCCCGCATCAGCCAGCGCGACGGCGTCGTCAATCAACCGCTGTGCGTCGCCGCCGCGGCCCTGGACGCGATACCCGCCCAGTGCGTGCTCGCTCTGGGGGGTGAAGCCGATGTGCGCCATCACCGGAATGCCGGCCTGCACCATGGCTTTTACGGTGGGGGCATAGTATTTGCCGCCCTCGATCTTCACGGCGTGCGCCAGGCCTTCCTTGAGGAACCGGACACCCGCGGCCACGGCCTGCTCAGGGGAAACCTCGTAGCTTCCAAACGGCAGGTCGGCCACGATCAGCGCGCGCTTGGCGGACCGCGCCACCGCCCGGCACAGCGGGAGCAGTTCGTCCACGGTCACCGGAAGGCTTGTTTCGTTGCCGAAGACGTTGTTCGACGCCGAGTCGCCCACGAGGAGCACCTCGATGCCGGCAGCGTCGAAGATCTCCGCCGTGTACTGCTCATAGGCGGTCAGCATCGCGAACCTGGTCCCGTCCCTCTTGGCCTGCTGGAGGTGGTGGATGCGGACCTTGGCGGGCTTCCGTTCCGAAGCGGACGCAGCCGCCTGCCCGGGCCCGCTGCCGTAGGGGGCGGGGACGTCGGCGGACATGCTGGAGTCGGAGCTGTTGCTTGAGGCCATGGCACGAGCGTAGTGCGGTACCGGCCGTCCTAGCTACCGGCGGTCATCGCCCCCGGTGGTGATAAGCGTCATAGAAAGGCGCCGGAGCAGGTCCCCGGAACCGGGCGAGGGGTGCACTCCGGAGGCAAAATCGGGCGGGGAGGTGTTAACGCTGTGTTACGCGCGGGGCAGGCTCCAGCATCCGGGCCGAATGCTTAGTACAGTGTTGGTGAACTGCTGCCGGCTTTTCCCCTCTGCGGACCCGGAGCATGGACGTTGACCGGAGAAGAGGCCATCATGGACCGCCAGCAAGAGTTTGTCCTGCGCACAATCGAAGAGCGCGACGTACGGTTCGTACGCCTGTGGTTCACCGACGTCGTGGGCTCGCTCAAGTCCGTGGCACTTGCCCCCGCTGAAGTTGAGGGCGCCTTCGAGGAAGGCCTGGGGTTCGACGGTTCCGCGATCGAAGGCCTGGCCCGGGTGTTCGAATCCGACATGCTGGCCCAGCCTGATCCCTCCACGTTCCAGATCCTGCCGTGGCGCGGCGAAACGGAGCAGACCTCCAGGATGTTCTGCGACATCCTCACGCCCGACGGCGAGCCGTCCGCGGCGGATCCGCGCAACGTGCTGAAGCGGACCCTCGCGAAGGCGGCGGACATGGGCTTCACCTGCTACACCCACCCGGAAATCGAGTTCTACCTCCTCAAGTCGCAGGAACCCGGGCCGGACGGTGCACCCGTGCCGGTGGACGAGGGCGGCTATTTCGACCACGTTCCCGGCGGCGTGGCACAGGACTTCCGCCGCACGGCAGTGACAATGCTCGAATCCGTGGGCATCTCGGTGGAGTTCAGCCACCATGAGGCAGGCCCCGGCCAGAACGAAATCGACCTCCGCTATGCGGATGCACTTCAGACGGCGGACAACATCATGACGTTCCGCACCGTGATCAAGGAAGTGGCACTCCAGCAGGGCACCTACGCCACCTTCATGCCCAAGCCGTTCACCGCCCATCCCGGATCCGGCATGCACACACACTTCTCCCTGTTCGAGGGGGACACCAACGCCTTCTATGAGGCCGGCGCGGAGTTCCAGCTGTCCAAGACCGCCCGCCAGTTCATCGCAGGCATCCTCAAGCACGCCCCCGAATTCACTGCGGTGACCAACCAGTTCGTCAACTCCTACAAGCGGCTCTGGGGCGGCGGGGAAGCTCCCAGCTACCTGAGCTGGGGGCACAACAACCGCTCGGCGCTGGTCCGGGTTCCGCTGTACAAGCCGGGCAAGGGCCAGTCCGCCCGGATCGAGTACCGCGGCATCGATTCCGCGGCCAATCCCTACCTGGCCTACGCCGTCCTGCTGGGCGCCGGCCTGAAGGGCATCGAGGAAGGCTACGACCTTCCCGCCGCCGCCGAGGACGACGTCTGGTCGCTCAGCTCGGCGGAACGCCGCGCCATGGGCCACGATCCGCTTCCCGCAAGCCTCCATGACGCCATCCGGACCATGGAAGAGTCCGAACTGATGCCGCAGATCCTGGGAGAGCAGGTTTTTGAGCACTTCCTGCGCAACAAGCGCGCCGAGTGGCAGGACTACCGCCTGCAGGTGACGCCCTACGAGCTGCAGCGCAACCTCGGCATCCTCTAGGCGGCGGGCGTGAGCCTGGCACGCCGCCTCATTGCGGCCGGTTTCAGCGACCTTGAAAAGGGTGAGCGGTTCCTGGCTGCCCCGGAGCTGGAAGGACTGGACCAGGACAGGCTGTTCGCGGGCCTGCACATGGCAGCCAGCCCGGACACTGCCCTCCAGTCCCTGGTCCGCCTGATCGAAAAGCACCCGGACCTCCGGGACCTGGCCGCCGCCGACCCCGACACCAGCGAACCGATGTACAGGGTGCTCGGTGCGTCCGAGGCGCTGGGGGAGTTCCTGATCCGCCACCCGGAACACCTGGAGGCCTTCCGGGTCCGGGCGAGCCCCGAGCCGCTGCAGTCCGATCCTGTCACCCTGCGCGAAGTCCTCCTGCAGTCCGTGGGCGCCGACCCGCGTGCCGAGCGCCCGGTGGCAACCAGCACCGGAGCCGACGCCTATGCCGCCCTGCGCACGGCCTACCGCAGGGGGGTGGTGGACCTCGCCGTCAAGGACCTGTGCGCCGCCGATCCGTTGGACTTCCTGCCGGCCGTGGGCGGCGAACTCGCAGACCTCGCCGGGGCAGCCATCGAGGCGGCCCTCGCGGTCTCGCGTGCCGAAGCCGCCGGCCAGTACGGCGCGGACGCCGTCGCCGGCGTCGGACTGGCCGTCATCGGCATGGGCAAATGCGGCGCCCGGGAGCTGAACTACATTTCCGATGTCGACGTCATTTACGTCGTGGACCCCGGCGCCCTTGAGGACGCGCAGGCGAGCACCATCGGCTCTGCCCTTGCCAGCGGCATATCCCGTGCCATTTCCTCCGTGGCGCGCGAACCGGGTCTGTGGGAGGTGGACGCCAACCTGCGGCCGGAAGGTAAGTCGGGGCCCCTGGTGCGCACCTTGGCCTCGCACGAGACGTACTATGCCCGCTGGGCCGAAAGCTGGGAGTTCCAGGCACTGCTGAAAGCGAGGACCATTGCCGGTGACGCCGCCCTGGGCCGCCGCTACGAGGAAGCCGTCGCGCCGCTGATCTGGAGTTCGGCAAGCCGTGACGGTTTCGTGGAATCCGTCCAGGCGATGCGGCGCCGGGTCACCGAGCACATTCCGGCCGCGGAGGAGCAGCGGCAGATCAAACTGGGCCGCGGCGGGCTCCGCGACGTTGAGTTCACCGTCCAACTCCTTCAGCTTGTGCATGGAAAGGCAGATGAAACGCTGCGACGGCGTGACACCACCTCTGCCATCGCCGCGCTGTCCGCCGGAGGGTACATCGGGCGCGCCGACGCTGCTGCGTTCGACAACGCCTACAGGTACCTGCGGCTGCTGGAGCACCGCATCCAGCTTTTCCAGCTGCGCAGGACCCATCTCATGCCGGTGGCTGAACCGGCCCTCCGGTCGCTGGCCAAGGCCGTGCTGGGGCCCTTCTCAAACGAGCGGCCCCATCCTGACGCACTGCTGGCCACGTGGCAGAAAACCAAGCGTTCGGTACGGGAACTGCACGAGCGTATCTTCTACCGGCCCCTGCTCAACACGGCGGCCAAGCTCAGCAGCGAGGACGCGAAGCTGACCCCGGAAGCCGCCCAGGGCAGGCTGGCAGCCCTCGGATATCGGGATCCGCAGGGCGCCATGCGCCACATCGAGGCACTCACGGCGGGGGTCAGCAGGCGCGCCGCCCTGCAGCGGCAGCTGCTGCCAATCCTGCTGGACTGGCTGGCCGAGGGCGTGGACCCGGATGCCGGGCTGCTTGCGTTCCGGCGCGTCAGTGAAGCCCTGGGAACCACGCACTGGTACCTGGGAATGCTCCGGGACTCCAGCGCCGCAGCAGAACGCCTGTGCCACGTGCTCTCGAATTCCAGGCTGATAGCCGATCTCCTGGAGGTCTCGCCAGAGTCCGTGGCCTGGCTGGGCCACGACAAGGACCTGGTCCCCTTGAGCTTCGAAGCGCAGTGGCAGGAGATCACCTCCAAGATGTCCCGGCATGCGGATCCGGAGAGTGCCATGCGGCTGATCCGGCTGATTCGGCGGCGGGAAATCCTCCGGATCGCCGTGGCAGATTCAGCCGGGCTACTGGCCCAGGACCGGGTGGGGACGGCGCTGGCGGACACCGACCGTGCTGCCGTCCTGGGTGCCCTGCGGGTGGCCGAAGGCATCGTCTCCGCCGGCGGGCCGCTTAAGACGGCCGTCCTGGTGGTGGCCATGGGCAGGCAGGGCGGCCGCGAGATCGGCTACGGTTCGGATGCGGACGTTATGTATGTGCACAGGGCCCTGCCCGGTTTCAGCCAGGAGGAAGCGCAGGAGCAGGCCGCACGGATCGTCGCGAAGGTCTCCACCCTGCTGACGCAGCCCCTTAAGCCGGCCATTATGGCCGAGCGCGTCCTGCAAATGGACGCGGACCTGCGGCCGGAGGGAAAGAACGGGGCCATGGTCCGCTCCTTGGACTCCTTTGCCGAGTACTACCGGAGATGGTCCCTGATCTGGGAAGCCCAAGCGCTCCTGAGGGCACGCCCCATGGCCGGTAACGACGATCTTGCCAAGGATTTCATCGAGCTCATTGACCCCATCAGGTACCCGGAAAGCATTGCGGATACCGACGTGCGGGAGATCAGGCGGATCAAGGCGCGCGTGGAGGCAGAACGGCTTCCCCGCGGGGCAGATCCCGCACGGCACCTGAAACTGGGCCGCGGCGGGCTGAGCGACGTCGAATGGCTGGTGCAGCTACTCCAGCTTCGGCACGCCGGCCGGCACCCCGAACTGCGGACAACCTCGACGCTTGCGGCGCTGGAAGCCGCCGCCCAGCTGGGCTTGCTGGCCCGGGCGGATGCCGACCTCCTGGCCCGTGCGTGGCGCCTGGCCAGCCGCATCCGGTCCGCCAACGTGATCTGGAGCGGCAAGGCCTCGGACCTGCTGCCCTCTTCCCGCCGCGACCTGGAAGCCGTGGCGCGGTGGTGCGGGTACGAGCCCGGCCAGGCAGCCGTCCTTGAAGAGGACTACCTGCGGGTCAGCAGGCGGGCCCGGGCAGTCTTCGAGCGGGTTTTTTACGGACAGTAGCCGCCCCAGGCAGCCGGACGCCTCCCTGGCGATGGCTGCGAGTGGCTGACACCCGCCCTGGCCGGTGCTACTTTGAGCCCATGGCAACCCAAATCTATTTCAACCTGCCCGTCAAAGACCTGAAACGCTCGGTGGACTTTTTTGCGGCCCTTGGCTTCTCCTTCAACCCGGACTATACCGACGAGAATGCCACCTGCATGATCGTCAACGAGAACGCCTACGTCATGCTGCTGGTGGAGTCCTTCTTCAAGACCTTCACCTCCAAGGACGTTGCGGACAGCAAGGGCTCCGCGGAGGCGATCATCGCCTACTCCGTGGACAGCCGGGAGGCCGTGGACCAGGCCGTCAGGACCGCCCTGTCCTCCGGCGGGTCACCGTCCGAGAAACCCCAGGACTACGGATTCATGTATAACCACAGCTTCCAGGATCCGGACGGCCACCTCTGGGAAGTGATGTGGATGGATCCGGCCGGTCCGCCGGCCGAGTCCGCAGCCGGCGGCAATTCCGCCGGGCCGCAGGCCTGAGCGGCATGGGCCGGAGCGTATGGCTCATCCCGCTCCAGGACCTCGACGCCGACGCCCGGGCTGTCCAGCTGGGAGCCGTGGCAACCCTGGAGCCGGGCCCCGGGCAGGAGCGGTTCGTCGGTGACCCGCTCCGGATGGCCCTGGCAGGACTGGCTGAGGAATCGCGGCGGCCCTACGTCATTGAGTGCGCCGGCAGGGCCGTCGGCGTGCTGACCCTGCAGGCCGGGGCAGCACGCCTGGCAGGATGGCCGGACGAGGCGTCTGCGTGGCTGCTGAGGGGTTTCCTGATCGACCGGCGGGAACAAGGCCGCGGGCTCGGCGGCCTCGCCGCAGCCGCCGCTGTGGCGGCCGCTGAAAAACTCACCGCCCGGCACCAAACCCGGGAGGCCGGCGTCGTCCTTTCAGTCAACGAAGCCAATCCTGCGGGCGTGTCCGCCTACCGCCGGGCCGGGTTCGAGGACCGGGGCCAGTACACCGGAGGGGCGGCAGGACCCCAACGCATCATGTTCCGAAGTTTTCGGCCACAATAGCGTCTCGGCGCCGGGGCGCCGTTTGCACTGAGAAAGCGATTGCCCGATCATGTGGATTGGCGGTGTTCTCCAACCTTGTTGGGGGGAAGGCTGGAACGGTCTTCATCCCGGGGGGCATTCGTCAGGGGGTCCGGTTCCCGGTCTCAGCACGTCTGGAACCGGGCCCCCACCTCCATTTCCGTCCCGGGTGCGACTTTCCCGGGCACGCAAAAGGCGGCCATCGGATAACCGGTGGCCGCCTTCGCTGCCTTAGGAGTCCTGGAGACCAGGTCCGGGACTAGACGCCGTAGTAGAGCTCGAACTCGTAGGGGTTCGGGCGCAGGGACAGCGGGCGGATCTCGTTCTCGTACTTGTACTCGATCCAGGTATCGATCAGGTCCTGGGTGAAGACACCGCCGGCCTGCAGGAACTCGTTGTCCTCGCGCAGGGCCTCCAGTGCTTCTTCAAGCGTGCCCGGAGCCTTGGGGATGTCCTTGGCCTCTTCGGCGGGGAGCTCGTAGAGGTCCTTGTCGATCGGGGCCGGGGGCTCGATGCGGTTGCGGATACCGTCAATGCCGGCCATCAGCTGGGCAGCGAACGCCAGGTACGGGTTGGAGGAGGGGTCCGGCGCGCGGAACTCGATGCGCTTGGCCTTCGGGTTGGTGCCCGTGATGGGGATACGGATACCGGCGGAGCGGTTGCCCTGCGAGTAGACCATGTTGACCGGAGCTTCGAAGCCCTTGACCAGGCGGCGGTAGGAGTTCACCGTCGGGTTGGTGAAGGCCAGGACGGCGGAGGCGTGCTTGAGCAGGCCGCCGATGTACCAGCGGGCGGTGTCGGACAGGCCGGCGTAGCCCTTCTCGTCGTAGAACAGCGGCTCGCCACCGTTCCAGAGCGACTGGTGGCAGTGCATGCCGGATCCGTTGTCGCCGAAGACCGGCTTGGGCATGAAGGTTACGGACTTGCCCCAGGCGTCTGCGGTGTTCTTGATGACGTACTTGAACTTCTGCAGGTCATCGGCAGCGTGGGTCAGCGTGGTGAACTTGTAGTTGATCTCAGCCTGGCCGGCGGAGCCAACTTCGTGGTGGCTGCGCTCGACCTCGAGGCCGGCTTCGTCCAGTGCAACACACATGGCGTCGCGGAGGTCAGCCTGCTTGTCGGTGGGGGAGACCGGGAAGTAACCGCCCTTGACGGGGGTCTTGTAGCCGAGGTTTCCGCCCTCTTCCTCGCGGCCGGTGTTCCAGTGGGCTTCCTCGGAATCGATCTTGTAGAAGCTGCCCTGCGGGGAGGACTGGTACTGGACGTTGTCGAACACGAAGAACTCGGCTTCGGGAGCGAAGAACGCGGTGTCCGCGATGCCGGTGGATGCCAGGTACGCCTCAGCCTTCTCGGCAACGCCGCGGGGGTCGCGGTGGTACGGATCGCCGGTGCGCGGGTTGACGATGGAGAAGTTCAGCGCGAGGGTCTTCTCCATGCGGAAGGTGTCCAGGAACGCCGTGGTGACGTCGGGGATGAGCTGCATGTCAGACTCAGCGATGCCCTGGAAGCCGCGGATGGAGGATCCGTCGAAGAGCTGGCCGTTGATGAAGAAGTCGGCGTCAACACTCTTCGCGGGGACGTTGAAGTGCTGCTGGACGCCCGGAAGATCGGTGAAACGGATGTCGACGAACTTAATATCTTCGTCCTTGATGAACTTGAGGACTTCGTCCGCAGTCTTGAACATCTATGCTCCTTACGCATATGTAAATATCTGGCGTGCAAGCCAGCTGATCCAGCGCAATCCGAAGGCAGGGAAACAACGCGGTGTTCCCCTGCCTTCAGTACCCTGCCGCAATAGCCTGCCGTGTACTACCTGCTGTGTCTTGCCTTCCGGCGGATTGCTTGAAACTGGTAACAGCCTATGGACGCGGCATTTCCCGTCCATGTCCGCATTGTTTCGGGCAGGTTACAGAATGCCCTGATATGGCAACGCTATCCTCTGTCCACACTGTGGTCTAACCCCATCCACAGTGTGGTCGGCAGGAAGTCGCTAAACTTGGACGGTGGTAGATCGCAAAGACATCGGCTCCTGGCTCTCCGGCCCCGACACCTCGGGCATATCCAAGTATCCGGGGGAGCGGCTGGGACTGCCGGAGTCAGGGCCGGGCTCCATTGCGCGGGCGGGCCGCAGGATCGCCGCGATCACGATCGACTGGACCGTTGCGCTGCTGATCAGCAACTTCGCCTTCGCGGGCGACGCCTGGGCCACCCTCGCAATCTTCGCCGTAGAACAGGCCCTGCTGGTAGGGACCCTCGGCTACAGCATTGGACACCGTGCGGTGGGCATCCACGTGGTGAGGGCCGGGGGTGGTGCGCCGGGTCCGCTGGCCGCACTGGTGAGGTCCCTGCTGCTTTGCCTGGTGATTCCCGCGGTGATTTTCGATCCTGACCACCGCGGCCTCCACGACAAGGCAATGAATACGCTGCTGCTCCGCCGCTAGGGGCTCGAAGCCCCGGCGGCGCGGCGCGCACCCGGCAGGCTAGACCGAACTTGGTTCCCGGACAGTGGCTGCGCCGGAAGGTGCCCCGGCAACGCTGAGGTACCGGCGCTGTCCTGCCCACCGTTCGAACAGGATGGTGGCGAACGGGAACACGGCGGACAGGCCTGCGAACAGGGCCACCACAAAGGGCCAACGCTGCAGCCGCCAGAGTCCCAGGGCGCAGACGCCATACCCCACGAACAGGGCTCCGTGAATGGGGCCCGCCACCTGGACGCCAATTTCCGTGGTGCCGGCGATCCACTTGAAGTACATGCCGATGAGGAGGGCCGCCCAGCTGAAGGCTTCCGCGACGGCCAGGATCCGGAACGCGCGGATCACTGCTTTGGTGAGGGTCATGGTGTTGTCCTGTCCTGCCTTGGGGGCTGCAAAGAAAACGCCCCGGCTGCCGGCCTAAGCCGGAACCGGGGCGGGTTCAAAACCTAGCGTCCGCGGTTGGGACGCGCCTTGTAGGGGTCAATGCCCTTGGGAATCGGGAGGCGGTTGCCCAGGGATGCAATCCGCTTCGACACGGCATTCACCTCAAGCTTGGTCAGTTCCTTCTTGAGCTTGCCCATCTTCTTGGCTACTTCGCTGAGGGGCACCTGGCCCTCGCCGCGGCCGCTTTCAATGACGTGCACGGTGACGTTGGGCAGGATGCGCGCGAGGCGCTTGCGTTCGGCCTCCAGCAGCGGCTTTACGCGGTGCGTGGGGCCTTCGCTGACGAGCACGACGCCGGGACGGCCAATTGCGCGGAAGACGGCGTCCTGCGTGCGGGGGTTGACGGCAACGGGCTGTTCCTCGGTGATCCAGCCGCGCCGCAGGGTGCCCAGGGCAGCGCCGGAGGCGCCGGGCTGATCCTCGATCTGCGCGAAGGCGGCACGCTCGGCCCGGCGCGACAAGATGAACGTGGCACCGAGCAGGCCCAGCGGGATGCCGATGATCAGGCCGGTGATCCAGTTGTCCAGCCAGAAGCCGACCAGGAAGCTGACAGCCACAACGCCAAGGAAGACCAGCAGCATAAGCCACGGAACCATGGGGTCATGACGGCGCGTCATGGTGAAGACTTCGCCGATCTGCTTGAGCCGGCTGGGCTTCTTGACCTTGGCCTCTTTGGGCTTCCGCGAGAAGAGGCCACGCTTGACTGCGCTGGAGCCAGACGGAGTGGAGTTGCTGGAATCAGGGGATTTCGCCATAGTTCCTCAATTCTACGTGACCAAAGCCCAAGGGCCGGCACCGGAGTCTTCCGGTGCCGGCCCTTGGGTGGCGCTGTGATTTTGTGGCGGTGCGCAGCTCAGGAACGGGCGGCGAGCAGTGAGCTGGCTTCCTGGCGGGTGGTGCCGGAGTCCTGGATGCCGTCGGCGATGTGGGCGAGTTCGGCGGGGATGTCGCGGCCCTTCTTCCGCATCGCGGTGGCCCAGAGCCGGCCGGCGCGGTAGGAGGAGCGGACCAGCGGCCCGGACATGACGCCCAGGAAGCCGATCTCGTTGGCCTCGTCCTGGAGGTCCACGAATTCCTGCGGCTTGACCCAGCGGTCCACCGGCAGGTGCCGCTCGGACGGGCGCAGGTACTGGGTGATGGTGATCAGGTCGCAGCCGGCCTCGTGCAGGTCCCGCAGCGCCTCGGAGATCTCTTCCCGGGTTTCGCCCATGCCCAGGATCAGGTTGGACTTGGTCACCATGCCCAGGTTCCGGCCCTGCGTGATCACGTCCAGGGACCGCTCATAGCGGAACGCGGGCCGGATCCGCTTGAAAATCCTCGGCACCGTCTCCACGTTGTGCGCGAAGACCTCGGGCCTGGAGTCGCAGATCGCTTCGATGTGTTCGGGTTTGCCGGAGAAGTCCGGGATCAGCAGCTCCACCCCGGTGCCGGGGTTCAGTTCGTGGATCTTGCGGACCGTTTCGGCGTACAGCCACACGCCCTCGTCCTCGAGGTCGTCGCGGGCCACCCCGGTGACGGTGGCGTAGCGCAGCTGCATGGCCTGGACGGAGCGGGCCACCTTGGTGGGTTCGAACCTGTCCACCGGGGAGGGCTTGCCGGTATCGATCTGGCAGAAGTCACACCGCCGGGTGCACTCGGACCCGCCGATCAGGAAAGTGGCTTCCTTGTCCTCCCAGCACTCGAAGATGTTGGGGCAGCCGGCCTCCTCACACACCGTGTGCAGGCCTTCCTTCTTGACCAGGTTCTTGAGCTGGACGAACTCCGGGCCCATCTGGACCTTGGCCTTGATCCAGTCCGGCTTCCGCTCCACCGGGACAGCCGAGTTGCGCTGTTCAACGCGCAAAAGCTTCCGGCCTTCAGGTGCCAATGTCACAGTAGAGCTCCTTCGGGGGTAGCGACCAGGGCGTCTTCATTCTTGCGCAGTTCTTCGGTGATCCGGGAAACAAGGTCAGCGGGGGCAACGTCATGGCCGGTTTCCCGGGCAATGGTTGTCACGCCGGCATCCGTGATTCCGCAGGCGATGATCTGCGAGTACGGTGCAAGATCGTTGTTGCAGTTGATGGCGAAGCCGTGCATGGTCACGCCCTCGTGCACCCGGATGCCGATGGCGGCGATCTTCCGGTCCGGGCCCTTGCTGTCCGCGGTGATCCACACCCCGGCCCTGCCCTTGATGCGCACGGCGTTGATCCCGTAGTCAGCGAGGACCGCGATGATCACGGATTCCAGGCGTTCGACGTAATCGCGGATGCCTGCCCGGTTCTTCAGTTTGATAATGGGGTATCCCACCAGCTGGCCCGGACCGTGCCAGGTCAGTTTCCCGCCGCGGTCCACCGGGACCACCGGGGTGCCGTCGAACGGCCGTTCGTGGTCCTCGGTCCGTTTTCCGGCGGTATACACCGGTGCGTGTTCCAGGAGGAGGACAGTGCTGGGTGCCATCCCCGCGACCACTTTGTCATGGAGTTCGCTCTGGATTTCCCAACCACGTGTGTAATCGACAAAATCCGGAGCAAGACCCAGCTGTGAAAACTCAAGAGTCATGGCATCCAGCTTAGACCCCGCGGCGTCCCGCGCCCGGTTTAGTGCTTAAGCTCACCCACCTGCAGGGGGCACGTCACAGGGGCTCCGGCACCAGCGCGGAGCCGGGTTGGCATGCCTGTGGATAACTTCTGCAGGCCCGGCCGGATTCGGCTAGACATGAGCTATGGAAGATTTGCAGGCACCCGAGGTGCCGGGCTTCGCCGTCGAACGCCTGCTAGGGCAGGGCGGGAGCGCGGTTGTGTGGCTGGCCAGGGAGCAGAAGACGGGGCGGAACTTCGCGGTGAAATGCTTCCGCTCAGGCCCGGCCCGGTCAATCCGCCCGGAGACGGTGACGGAAGACGCCGTGCGGCGTGAGATCCGGATCCTGTCCGTCCTGGACCACCAGCACCTGGTCAAAGCGCGTGACGCCGTCCGGCTGGGAGGACAGCCGGACGGCGGGACGGCGCTGGTCATGGACTACGCTTCCGGCGGGTCCCTGGCCGCCCTGGTGTCCAGCCGCGGCCGGCTCACTGTTGGCGAAACAGTGACGGTACTGACGCCCCTGGCCCAGGTCCTGGGCTACCTGCACAGCAAGGGATTCACCCACTCGGACGTCTCCCCGGGAAACGTCCTGTTCACCGGACAGGGCAAACCGCTCCTGTCCGATCTCGGCATAGCGCGGATGCTGGGTGACCCGGGCAGTACCGCGCTTTCCGGGACGCCCGGCTTCGTGGACCCGGCCCCGGTGGACGCAGTGCGGGGCCTCCAACCGGAACGGGACGTCTATGCGACGGCGGCACTCGGCTGGTTTTGCCTGACCGGCCAGGCTCCGCCCCGTACGGTTGACCGGCCGCCGCTTTCCCTCCTGGTTCCGGATGTTCCACGGGAGCTGGCGGCCGCCCTGGAGGCCGGGCTCAATGAAGACCGGAGGCGCCGGCCCACGGCGGCTGCCCTGGCCACGGCCGTCTACCGCAGTGCCTCGCCCCGGCCGCTGGACCTCGCGGCCTCGGTCCATCCCACGGTGATCCCGGAATTGATGACCCGCCGGCACATCCCGGCGCCGTCCCGGCGCGGAGCAGTCAAGGACAGGGCCGCGGCCGCCGGCAGGCGGTTCGCCGCTGCGAAGTGGGGGGCGCTGCCGCTTTCCAGGCGACGCATGCCCTTCCCGAATGCCACGGGCGAGGTTCGTCCTTCCCGAGGAAGGCACGCTCTCGCAGCGCCGGGCAGGGGGCGGCGCCGTTCTCCGGTGTTGCGGCGAGTGCTGCCGGCGGCCGCGGCGGTGGCTGCCGCAGGCGTGTGGTGGCTCGCTGGAACCGGTGGTACGGCCGCCGAAACTGCCCCCGCCGCCCGGGGATCAGCTGCCGCCGCTGCGCCGCCGCCCGTGGCTGCCGGTACGGCAGCCGCTGGAACAGGGAGCGGCACTGAGGGCGGGGCAGGCCCTGCCGATGCCGCCAGGCAGCAGGCCGGGGACTCCGATCCCGTCCAGGCGGTGGAGGGACTTGCCCTCCTGCGGGACCTGGCTTTCAGCAGGGGCTATTGGGAACTGCTGGCAGAAGTCAATGCCAAGGATTCGCCGGCAGCGGCCTCGGACCAGCAGGCGGTGGAGCGCCTGCGCAGCTCCGGCCACATCCTCGACGGGTTCGCCAGCAACCTTGCGGAGCTTCGCACCGAGGACGGCGCAACAGCCGAGCGCGCCGTGGTGCGTGTCCTGTCCAGTTCCTCCGCCTATGAGGAGAAGGACGCCCAGGGCGTGGTCGTTGGGGCCGGGCCGGCCGCCGGAGCGCGCCAGCTCAGGCTGGTCCTCGTAGCCGGGGACGGCAGGTGGCGGATCAGCGAGATCCTGCCGGGCTCCTGATCTTGCCGGGCTCCTGATCCTGCCGCAGCGGCCGGCTGCCTTAGCCCAGGCCGGCCCCTTCTTTGCCTGCAACCTTGTCCTGGCCCGCAACCCACTGCGCGGCCTGTGCCAGCGTGGGGTGCTGCCACTGGAATCCGGCCGCCCGAAGCACGGCAGGCTCCATGCGCTGGCTGGACAGCAGGAGTTCGTCCGCCAGCGCACGCATCACCAGCCGGAGGACCGGGGCAGGTACCCGCAGGGCCGCTGGGCGGTGCACGGCGCGGGCAAGCGCCGACACCAGGGCATTGACGTCGGCGTCCTCGGGAGCACACAGGTTGACCGGCCCGCTAATGCCGGACTCCAGCAAAAAGAGGAACGCCGCGGAAACATCCGGAAGGGTAATCCAGGGCCAGTACTGGCGGCCGTTTCCCAGCGGGCCGCCCACGCCCAGCCGGATCAGCGGCATCAGCCTGCCCAGGGCGCCTCCCTTCCGGCTGAGTACCACGCCCGTCCGGGTCACCACCACCCGCACACCCGGGGGAGCGGTGGCAGCGGCGTCCTCCCACTCCCCGCAGATCGCGGCCAACGTTCCGGAACCCCGCGGCGCATCTTCACGGAGCACAGTATTTCCCGCGTTGCCGTAGTAGTTGGAGCCGGACTGGCTCAGCAGGACATGCGGCGGGGAATCCATCTGCTGCATCGCCCGGGTGAGGGTGCGCGTTGAATCCACCCGCGAGCGGAAGAGCTCCTCAACGCGCCTGCGGGTCCATGGCCGGTCACCGATGCCCGCGCCGGAGAGATTGACGACGGCGTCAGCCCCGGCCAGGGCCTGCGGGTCCAGTTCCCCCGCGGCAGGGTTCCACCGGACTTCCGCCGCCGTGCCGGGCTTCCGCCTGACCAAGGACACGACGTCGTGTCCGGCGTTCCGGAAGGTTGCTGACATGGATTTGCCGATCAGCCCGGAGGCCCCGGCCATGACGATACGCATGGTCCATCTCACCACGCCACGTGCGCGGCGGCACCTCCCGACAGGCCGCAGGGGGGTTGACTATGATCGAACGATGACCTTTTCGAGCTACTTCCGTTTCCCGCATCTGCATGGTGATCTGGTCACTTTCGTGGCCGAGGATGACGTGTGGATTGCGCCCCTGGGCGGCGGCCGCGCCTGGCGCGTCTCGGCACTCCAGCTGCCCGCCCGCAATCCCCGCTTCACTCCCGACGGGAAGCGGCTGGTGTGGACAGTGGTCCAGGGAACGGCGCCTGAGGTGGTATCGGCAGAGGTCGACGGCGGGGGATACCGCCAGCTGACGTACTTCGGCCACAGCACCACGAGGGTAAAGGGCTTCACCGCCGGCGGTGCGGTAGTGGTCACAAGTGCCTTCCGCCAGGCCGAAAGCAGGCACACGCACGCGTACAGTGTCCCGCTGGAGGGCGGCTGGGCCGAGGAACTCCCGTACGGGCCGGTTGAGTCCGTGGCCTTTGGCCCGGAGGTGGGTGACGAGCGGCCAGTGGTGGTGGGCAGCGTGCTGTCCCGCGAACCCGCCTGGTGGAAGCGCTACCGCGGCGGCACGGCAGGGAAGCTGTGGATCGACACCGACGGCAACGGGGAGTTCGAGCGCCTCCTTCCGGAGCTTGAGGGCAACCTCGCTGATCCAATGTGGGTGGATGGCCGCATCGCGTTCCTTTCCGACCACGAGGGTTACGGCAACCTGTATTCGGTCCTGCCGGGCGGAAAGGACCTGCGCCGGCATACGGACCACGAGGACTTCTATGTCCGGCACGCCTCCACAGACGGCAAACGCGTGATCTTCGAGTCCGCCGGTGAGCTCTGGGTGCTGCACGACCTCGGTTCCGACGCCGTCCGGCTGGACATCAGCCTGGGCTCCGCATCGCAGTCCAGGCGCCCTGTACTGCTGAAGGCGGCCAAACACCTCGGCGCGGTGGTACCGGAAACCAGCGGCACTGCAAGTGCGGTCGAGGCCCACGGCACCATCCACTGGCTCCGCCACAAGGATGGTCCGTCCCGCATCATTGAGGCAACGCCGGGTGTCCGCGCCCGCCTGCCCCGGCCCCTTGGCGACGGCCGGCTTGCCTACCTGGCGGACCACGATGGCGTGGAGGCGCTGTACATCAAGGACATCGCGGCCCCTGTGCCGCACCCTGCCGCTGCAGCCGGCACAGCTGCAGCGGGCACAAAGGGGACCAGCGCGGCATTGGACAACGGCGCGCCGCCGGAGGACGCCGTGGTGCTGCCGCAGCCCGTCCCTGCTGCCGGCGCTGTCGTGCTCGCCGGGAACACGCCGGCCGCCCATGCCTCGGACGAGCAGGCCG
Organism: Pseudarthrobacter oxydans; assembly: GCF_034258515.1. NCBI lineage: Bacteria > Bacillati > Actinomycetota > Actinomycetes > Micrococcales > Micrococcaceae > Pseudarthrobacter > Pseudarthrobacter oxydans. The sequence goes on from NZ_CP139438.1 coordinate 1,809,106, forward strand.
ACGTCGCGCCTGAATCCGGCGCCCCGGCTGCGGAGGCACCGGCAGGGCCGGCCGCAACCCGCATCGCCTTCCCCAAGCCGTCGCGTGCCAGTGCCCTCGAGGCGAGCCCGGACGGTCGCCGGATAGCCCTGGGCACGTCCTTCGGTGAGGTCTACGTGGCAGACACGCGCACGGGCGAGCTGACACTGGTGTCCAGCATCGGCGAGGGCACGGTTGCGGACCTCGCATGGTCAGGGGACTCGCAGTGGCTCGTATGGTCGGAGCCGGTCACGTCCTTTGGTTCGCGCAGCCGGCTGCGGCTGGCCAACGTGGCAAAGCCCGGCGCCGCCCCGGTGGAAGTCACCGACGGGCGCTTCTGTGACCAGTCGCCGGCCTTCACCCCCGACGGCAGGTTCCTGGCCTTCCTCTCCAACCGCAGCTTCGATCCGGTGTACGACGGACACTCCTTCGACCTCTCCTTCCCCAGCCCCATCAAGCCGTACCTTGTAGCACTCGCCTCGGATACGCCGTCGCCCTTCGGCCCCGCCGTGGACTCCGACGGTGCAGGCACGCCGTCCGCCGAGGCAGCCGGGCAGCAGGACGGCACGGGCCCGGAGCAGCCGGAGGTCCGGGTGGATCCCGAGGGCCTGGCGCACCGGGTCATCACCGTGCCCGTGCCGCAGGGCAACTACACGTCCCTGAAGGCCGCCGAGGGGGCGCTGCTGTGGCTCGACTGGGCCCTGGCCGGCGTGACCGGTGATGGAAAAGCCAGCCAGGAGGACAAGGATTCCCGGCCCAGCCTGGTCCGGTACGACCTTGGCCGGCGCAAGCAGGCCACCCTCGTGGACGCGCTGGACAGCTACCGGCTGTCAGGGGACCGCAGCAAGGTGGTGCTGATCTCGGACAAGCAGGTGACAGTGGTCCCGGCCGACGCCAAGGTGGACGAGGAGTCCGGGAAGCTGGTCAAGGTTGACCTCGGCCGGATCAGGGTCATGATGGACCCGCTCAGTGTCTGGGGGCAGGCTTTTGACGAGGCCTGGCGGCTGCAGCGCGATTTCTTCTGGACCGAGGACATGGCGGGGCAGGACTGGGATTCCATCCACCGGCGTTACCGTCCCCTGGTGGAGCGCCTCGGCTCGCACGATGATTTGGTGGACCTCCTGTGGGAGCTGCACGGCGAGCTGGGGACGTCGCATGCCTACGTCCGGCCGGCGCCCGTCACCGAAAACGGCAGCCACGGCCAGGGCAGGCTCGGCGCGGACCTGGCGTACGTCTCCGGCGGGTGGGAGATCACCCGGATCCTTGCCGGCGAGTCCTCCGATCCGCTGGCCACTTCACCCCTGACCAGACCGGGAGTCGGCGCAAAGGCCGGCGACTTCCTGCTGGCTGTCGACGGCGTGCCGTTGTCCGAAGGCATCACCCCGGCCATGCAGCTGGTGGGAGCAGCCGGGCGGGCTGTGGAGCTCACCCTCCTGAATGGTCCGGAACACGGGGCCGCAGCAGGCACCCAGCGCCGCGTCGCCGTCGTTCCCGTCAAGGACGAGGAGCGCCTGCGGTACCAGGAATGGGTGGCCTCAAACCGGCGCACCGTCCGCGAAGCCTCCGGGGGCAAGTTCGGCTACCTGCACATTCCGGACATGATGGCCAACGGCTGGGCACAGCTGCACCGGGACCTTGACACGGAAACTGCGCTTGACGGCCTCATTGTCGATGTCCGCCGCAACCGTGGCGGGCACACCTCGCAACTGGTCGCAGAACTGATCGGCCGCAAGGTGACCGGTTGGAGCATGCCACGCGGGGAAAAGCCGCGAACCTACCCGCACCACGCACCGCGCGGACCCGTGATCATTCTGGCCGACGAATTCGCTGGCTCGGACGGCGACATCATCACCCAGGTGTCCAAGCTCAGGGGGATCGGACCGGTCATCGGCACCCGCACCTGGGGCGGCGTGGTGGGCATCGACAACCGCTTCTCCCTTGCCGACGGCACCGGCGTGACGCAGCCGCGGTACGCCACCTGGTTCGGCGGCGGCGTGGGCTGGGGCGTGGAGAACTACGGCGTCGACCCGGACATCGAGGTCACCTACCCGCCGCATGCCTATGCGGCGGGCCGGGACCCACAGCTGGAGTACGGCATTGGGGCGCTGAAGGAAATGGTCCAGGAGCTGCCCACGGACCGTCCGCCGGCCCGGGAAGGGTACCGCCGGCTGCGTCCGGCTCCGCTCCCGGCGCGCCGACAAGGCAACTGACCGGGGCCGCGCGGAAAGCAGAAAAAGGCCCCGCCTGTCCGGAACATTCCGGACAGGCGGGGCCTTTTGCCATCAGCGCCGGATCAGGACTCCAGCGTTGCATCCAGGGTGATGTCGATGCTGGCCAGGGCGCCCGAAACGGGGCAGCCCACCTTGGCCTCGCCCGCGATCTTCTGGAACTCCTCCTCGGAGATGCCGGGGACCCGTGCCGACATGGTCAGGTGGCTGCCGGTGATTCCGGTACCGGGGACAAACGTCACGTCAGCCTTGGTGCGGACTTCCTCAGGCGCGTGGCCCGCCTTATCGAGTTCGTTGCTGAACGCCATCGAGAAGCACGCGGCATGGGCTGCGGCGATGAGTTCCTCCGGGCTGGTCTTGCCGTTGGCCGCTTCGGTACGGGCCTTCCAGGTGACATCGAACGTGCCCAGGCCTGAGGTGGCCAGGCTGGTGGTACCGGCGCCTTCCGTCAGGTTGCCGTTCCATACTGCGTTTGCTGAACGCGTTGCTGCCATGTTCACTCCTCAGATTGATCGAATCCGGGGCAGGCCGCTGCCTAGACCCCGCCGTGTCCCATCCTAGGGACTTCAGCGGCTGCTTGCACCGGGTGTCCGCTGTCAGTGGATTATGACCCGGCGGCGGGCTGCCGCCGGCGGGACCATCACTTCCAGATGGTGGCGATGGCGATGTTCAGCAGCGCGAGTCCGCCCACGGCGTGCGCCAGGCCGGTGCTGATTGGCTCGTTGTTCTTGTACTTGCGGCGGCCGATGAACGCCAGTACGCCGACGGCGAGGGCGATGACGAACTTGATGCCCAGCTTGGCGTAGTTGGCGTCCATGTCCAGGGCCGGGATCAGCCCCATCAGCGCGACCCCGGTCAGCAGCTGGAGCATGGCGCCGTCGAACTGGCGGGGGTGGACCGTGGGCTTCTTCATTTGGCCGATCCAGATGCCGACGATCATGGCGGCGCCGACGATGTGCAGGAAAACCACGATGTTATAGACGATGTTCATGGGACCAGTGTAGCCAAGGGTTCTACGGCTTGTAGTAGTCAGGTTCCGTAGCAGTTAAATGACGACGGCGGTGCAGGCCGCCCAGTGGATCCCCACCGGTGCCTGCACCGCCGTCGTGCGTTCCGGCCTGTTACAGCCCCAGGTCAGCCTCGAAGGCGCCTTCTTCAAGGCGTGCCTTCAGGGTCTGGAGGAACCGGCCGGCGTCCGCGCCGTCCACCAGGCGGTGGTCGTACGTCAGGGACAGGTACATCATGGAGCGGATGGCGATCGAGTCGTCGCCGTTCTCGTCGGCAACAACGACGGCGCGCTTGACGATGGCGCCGGTGCCGAGGATGCCCACCTGCGGCTGGTTGATGATCGGGGTATCAAACAGCGCACCGACCGAGCCGATGTTGGTGATGCTGAAGGTGCCGCCGGACAGTTCGTCCGGACCGATCTTGCCGTCGCGGGTGCGGCCGGCAACGTCGGCGATCTTGCCCGCCAGTCCGGCGAGGTTCAGGCTGCCGGCGTCGGAGATAACAGGGACCAGCAGGCCCTTGTCGGTGTCGACGGCGATCGCCAGGTGCTCGGCGTTGTGGTAGGTGATTTCCTGCTTGTCCTCGTCGTACGCAGCGTTGAGCTTGGGGTGCTGCTTGAGGGCCTCGGCCACCGCCTTGGCGATGAACGGCAGGAAGGTCAGCTTGACGCCGTTCTGCGCCTGGAAGGAGTTCTTGGCGCGGGCACGGAGCTTGGCAACCTTGGTCATGTCCACTTCGTGGACCTGCGTGAGCTGCGTGGAGACCTCAAGGGATTCGCGCATGCGGCGGGCAATGACCTGGCGGATGCGCGGCGCTTTCTGCGTGGTTCCGCGCAGTGAGGAGACTGCGCCGTTGGATGCTGCAGCGGCGGATGCTGCCGGCGCGGACGCGGCCGGAGGTGCTGCCGGTGCAGCCTTTGCCTCGGCTGCGGCAATGACATCCTGCTTGCGGATGCGGCCGCCGACGCCGGTGCCGGAGAGGGAGGTGATGTCCACGCCGTGCTGGTTTGCCAGCTTTCGGACCAGGGGAGTGACGTAGCCGGACTCGCCGCCGGCGGCGGGTGCCTCGGCTGCGGCCGGAGCGGCCTGCGGTGCCGGTGCCGGAGCTGCCGCGGGGGCCGGAGCTGCTGCCGGTGCAGGTGCTGCTGCGGGGGCTTCCTGCTTCGGCTCTTCCTGCTTGGGGGCTTCCTGGGCGGGGGCGGCCTGCGGTGCTGCGGGTGCGGGCGCTGCTGCCGCGCCTGAGCCGATGACGGCCAGGACGGAGCCCACCTCTGCGGTCTCGTCCTCGTTGACGCGGATCTCCTGGAGGGTGCCGGCCACGGGGGAGGGGATTTCGGTGTCTACCTTGTCCGTGGACACCTCCAGCAGGGGCTCGTCCACCTCGACGGCGTCGCCGACGGCTTTCAGCCAGCGGGTGACCGTGCCCTCGGTGACGCTCTCGCCGAGGGCCGGGAGGGTGACCTCGTGGCTCTCGCCGCCGCCGGCGGCCGGAGCCTCAGGCGCGGAAGCTTCCTGGGCGGGGGCCTCCTGTGCAGGGGCTTCGTCCGGTGCGGGGGCTTCAGTGGACGGGGCCTCGGCCGGTGCGGCCTGCTCAGCGGCAGGGGCCTCTTCGGCGGGGGCGCCGGCGCCGGAGCCGTCGCCGATGCGGACCAAGGGAGCGCCGACCTCGGCGGTCTCGTCCTCGGCAACCAGGATTTCCTCAATCACGCCAGCTACAGGAGAGGGGATTTCAGTGTCTACTTTGTCGGTGGAGACTTCGAGCAGCGGCTCGTCCACCTCTACCCGGTCACCTACCTGCTTGAGCCAGCGGGTGACGGTTCCTTCGGTGACGCTCTCACCGAGGGCGGGCAAGTTAACGGATTCAGACATGTCGTCCCCGTTCTCCTTATTGATCTTTAGTGCGGATGGTTGCTGCCTGTTGGCCAGCCTAGTGCACCCGGCATTCCGTGCCGGGTGCACCAGGCCCTTTGGTGCTGAGGGAAACTAGCCGTGAAGCGGCTTGCCCGCGAGTGCCAGGTGGGCTTCGCCCAGGGACTCGTTCTGCGTGGGGTGGGCGTGCACCAGCTGGGCCACATCCTCCGGGTAGGCTTCCCAGTTGACGATCAGCTGGGCTTCGCCGACCTGCTCGCCCATGCGGGCGCCGATCATGTGGACGCCCACCACGGGGCCGTCCTTCTGGCGGACCAGTTTGACCAGGCCGGACGTGCCCAGGATGGAGCTCTTGCCGTTGCCGGCGAGGTTGTATTCCTGGGTCTGCACCTGGTCCTCACCAAACTTTTCCTTGGCAGCCTTTTCGGTGTAGCCGACGGTGGCGATTTCGGGGTCGGAGTAGGTGACCTTCGGGATGTTGATGTCCTCGACGACCACCGGCTTCAGGCCGGCGATTTCCTCGGCCACGAAAATGCCCTGCTGGTAGCCGCGGTGGGCCAGCTGCACGCCCGGCACGATGTCGCCGACGGCGTAGATGTTGCCGACGCCGGTGTGCAGGCGTTCGTTGGTGATGACGAAGCCGCGGTCGATTGTGACGCCCGCTTCCTCGTAGCCAAGGTTGGCGGTGACGGGGCCGCGGCCTACGGCAACGAGGAGGAGGTCGGCTTCGAAGGTCTTGCCGTCCACCAGGGTGACCTTGACGCCGTCGTCATTCTGCTCGACGCCCTGGAAGAACACGCCGGTGGAGAACTTGATGCCGCGCTTCTTGAAGGCCCGTTCGAAGTTCTTCACGATGGTGGCGTCCTCGTTGGGAACCAGCGAGGGCAGGCCCTCGACGATCGTGACGTCCACGCCGAAGGACTTCCAGACGGAGGCGAATTCGACGCCGATCACGCCGCCGCCCAGGATGATGGCGCTCTTGGGAATGGAATCCATGGTGAGGGCCTGGTCCGAGGTGATGACCTTGCCGCCGATTTCCAGGCCCGGGAGGGTGCGGGAGTAGGAGCCGGTGGCCAGGACGATGTTCTTGCCCTTGTAGGCCGTGCCGTTAACCACCACCGTGTCGGTGCCCTGGAGCTTGCCTTCACCCTCGATGACGGTGATGCCCTTGGACTTGATGAGGCCCTGGAGGCCCTTGTACTTGCCGGCGATGATGCCGTCCTTGTACGCGTTGACGGCGTTGATGTCGATGCCGTCGAGGGTGACGTTCACGCCGTACTTTGCGGAGTCCCGGGCGTGGTCGGCCAGCTCCGCGGAGTGCAGGAGGGCCTTGGTGGGGATGCAGCCGTTGTGGAGGCAGGTGCCGCCCAGCTTGGCTTTCTCCACGAGGCCGACGGTGAGGCCAAGCTGTACTGCCCGGAGCGCGGCGGCGTATCCGCCGCTGCCGCCACCGAGTACCAGGATGTCGAATTCTTGCGCAGTTGCCTGATCGGCCACTTAGACGCTCCCTCGCGTGAACGATGACGCGGTCCTGCGCATCATCTGGTCTTGGAACCTGCACTGCTGTGATTATTCCAGCAGGCCAATTCTCTTGCATTTGTGACTACCGTGGTTCACCTTAGCGAACCACTTATCCATGCTCCACCCTGGCACCGCGATTGTGGAGCGCTTGTGTCGAGTGTCACGCGGCTTTGTGGCATAGGGATCACCGGTCCCGCAAAGCCGCGTGCCAGTCCGCTGCGGGCCGCCGGATGTCAGGCGGCAGCAGCCAGGATGTCCTCCACATAGGCCACCAGGGTCCGGACGGTGCAGCCCGTTCCCTGCTTGTGGGTGTAGCCATAGGGGCTCCCGTTGTTGAAGGACGGCCCGGCGATGTCGATATGGGCCCAGGGGATCTGTTCCCCGTCCTTGCCCTTACCCACGAATTCACGGAGGAAAACAGCTGCGGTCATCATGCCGCCATGGCGTTCGCCGATGTTCGCGAGGTCGGCGACCTGTGAGTCAAGGCTGGGACGCAGTTCCTCGGGAAGCGGCATCGGCCACACGAGCTCTCCGGCCCGGTCCGCTGCGGCCTTGAGCGGGCCGGTCACGCTGTCCGATCCCATGACACCCGCTGTCCGGTTTCCCAGGGCGATCAGCTGTGCCCCGGTGAGGGTTGCGACGTCGATGATGGCGTCCGGGTACTCGGCGCTGGCAGCGACGATGCCGTCGGCCATCACCAGCCTGCCCTCGGCATCGGTGTTCAGGACCTCAACGGTCTTTCCGCCGAACATCGTCAGGACATCGGCCGGACGTGAAGCGGCGCCGGAGGGCATGTTCTCGGCGATGCAGAGCCAGGCGGTTGCCTTCACCGGCAGGCCAAGTCCCGCCAGGGCCAGGACAGTGTTAAGGACGACGGCGGCGCCCGCCATGTCGCTCTTCATGTCACCCATGCCGAGGGCCGGCTTGATGGAGATTCCGCCAGTGTCAAAGGTGATGCCCTTGCCGACGAGCGCGATCTTTGACGTTGCCTTGGCGGGAGAGTATTCCACCTTGACCAGGCGCGGCTGGCGGGCGGAGCCCTTGCCCACGCCCATGATGCCGCCGAAGCCTTCCTTCTCGAGGCGCTTCTCGTCCCACACGGTGACCTTCACGGGCAGGCCCTTGGCCAGCTCCTTCGCGGCCTCGGCGAAGGACTCGGGGTAGAGGTGGCTGGGCGGCTGGTTCACCAGCGAACGGGTGGCGTTGACCGCCCTGCCGATCAGTGCAGCCCTTTTAAGGACCGGGGCAAGTTCCTTCTGGTCGGTCAGGTCAGTGAAAATGACCGCATTGCGGACAGGATCCTTCAGGCCTTCCCTGGAAGTGCGGAACTCGGTGAAGGAATAGGCCCCCAGGGCGGCACCTTCGGCCACGGCTGCGACGTCGGCGGCGGTCGCCGTCGGGAACGCCAAGGCAACCGTGGCGAAACCGGCGAGTTGGCGGATGGCGGAACCGGCCGCCCTGCGCAGTGTTTCCCCGGCCAGGGGCTGCGCAGCCGATACCTTGCCCACGCCGGCCAAAACCAGGACACCCGCGCCGGTCTCGGGGAGGCCCGGCAGGCGCACCAGCTGATCCGCCGCGCCCGTGACGCCGAGCGCCTTAAGGGAATCGGCCAGCGCCTCGGCGGACCTTGCCGTCAGCGGGTTCTCCAGGAGGACGGGACCGTCTGCACCCTGCCCCACGCCTATGACCACGGCGTCGCTGGGGCTCTTCTTCAGGTCCCGCGAGAGGGTACTAAGGTTGATTTCAGTATTCTTGACCACGGGGTCAGTCCTCGATTCTCGAAAGATGTTCGGGCAGGGGAGCATGTTCGGCGCTCTGCCATGGTTCCCCGGGTACGGCCGTTCGGAACGCAGCCCGGGAGTTGCAGGCCCGTCTGGCAGGCCAGTTCCGATCGTAGCCCGTGGCCGCAGCGCGCGGGGTATTTCGTGAGAGGTGCGCCACACCGGGCGCCGGAATGCGAGGCCGTCCCGGGGCGTTGTAAAAAAAGAATGTCCACCCGCACCTATGAAAGGAACATGCCGTGCTTGAACGGATCTCCGGCTCCCTGCTGGACCCCGGTGCGCTCTATGCGAGCAACATTGAGCTGTTCCACAGCCCCGGGCTTCGCGGGCTGAACCTGGTGATGGGCTTCACCGGATTCGCCGATGCCGGCCACGTGGTGAAGCAGATCAATGCGGAGCTGCTGGATTCCCTTGACGCCGAGCCGGTGGCGGTGTTCGACGCCGACCAGCTGATCGACTACCGCTCACGCAGGCCGCACCTGACCTTCGTGGAGGACCACCTCCAGGACTACCAGGAGCCGAAGCTGGCCCTGTACCGCCTGGTGGACGGGCTCGGAAAGCCTTTCCTCCTGCTGGCAGGCTTCGAACCGGACCTGCAGTGGGAACGCTTTGCCCGCGCCGTGGTGGGCATCGTGGAGCAACTGGACGTCAACCTGGTTACCTGGATCCACTCCATTCCAATGCCGGTTCCGCACACCCGCCCGGTGGGCGTCACGGTGCACGGCAACCGGCCGGAGCTGATCGAGGGCATCTCGGTGTGGAAGCCCACAGTGGAGGTTCCCGCAGCTGTGGGCCACATCCTGGAACTCCGCCTGGTGGAGGCAGGACGCAATGTTGCCGGTTATGTCATCCACGTGCCCCACTACCTGGCCGAGGCCGAATACCCCACGGCAGCCGTCGCCGGCCTTGAATACCTGGGGGCGGCCACCTCGCTGATGCTGCCCTCGGACAGGCTCCGCGAAGCCGGCCGCGAGGTCAGCCGCCAGATTGCCGAACAGATTGACGCCTCCGAGGAAGTCCAGCAGGTGGTGTCGCGGCTGGAGACCCGCTACGACGAGAAGGCCGAGGGCACGGTCCGCCGATCGCTCCTCGCCGACGAGAATGACGAGCTGCCCAACGCCGACGTCCTGGGCGCCGCGGTGGAAGCGTACCTGGCGCGGGAGAACCCGGGGCAATAAAGGCCTGCAGTGTTGTCCCCGGGCATAATGAAGTGGTGACTGCACCCCGCGCCTGGCTTATCTGGACCATCGGAATCTTTGGGTACCTGGTAGCCGTGGCGCAGCGCACGTCCTTTGGCGTGGTGGGGCTGGAAGCCACTGAGCGGTTCCATGCCAGCGCGTCGGCGATCTCGTTCTTCACTGTCCTCCAGCTCCTTGTCTACGCCGGACTCCAGATCCCGGTCGGCCTGCTGGTGGACAGGTTCGGCTCGCGCGCCATGATCGCCGGCGGCGCCGCCCTGATGGGCCTGGGCCAGCTCCAACTCGCTTTTGCCGACACAATTCCCGGGGGAGTGGCCGGCCGCGTGCTGGTGGGCGCCGGGGACGCCATGACCTTCATCTCCGTGATCCGGCTGATTCCCCTGTGGTTCGCTCCAGCCCGGGTTCCCCTGGTGACCCAGCTGACGGGCATGTCCGGCCAGCTGGGCCAGCTGTTCAGCGTCATCCCGTTCGCCTTCGTCCTCCATCTCTCAGGCTGGACCACCGCGTTCCTGATGCTGGCAGGCCTGTCCGCGCTCGCCGTCGTCCTGGTCCTGCTGCTCCTGCAGGACGCCCCGCCGGGCACGGAACGGCCGCACGCGAAACAGGGCCTGCGGGCAACCGGCGCCTCCCTGGCCCGGGCCTGGCGCCAGCCGGGGACACGGCTAGGGTTGTGGAGCCACTTCACCATCCAGTTCAGCGGCACGGTGTTTGCCATGACCTGGGGCTACCCCTTCCTCATTTCCGGCCAGGGACTGGATGCCGGAACAGTTGCCGCCCTCATGGCGCTGTACGTCGCCGCCGCAATGGCGGTAGGGCCGTTCATCGGACGCTTCGTGTCAAGGCATCCGCTGCGGCGTTCCACCATGGTCCTGCTGATTGCCGGCGCTACAGCGGGGGCATGGGCTGCCGTCCTGCTGACTCCCGGACGGGCCCCCCTCTGGCTGCTGGCCGGCCTTGTCGTGGTGCTCGCCGTCGGCGGCCCCGGCTCGATGATCGGCTTCGACTTCGCACGGACGTTCAATCCGGCGCACCGGATCGGAACGGCGACGGGCATCGTCAACGTCGGCGGGTTCATCGCAGCCCTTGTCGCGATCTTCCTGATCGGGCTGATGCTGGACGTCCTGTATGCCAGCGGTTTCTCCAACGGCGTCCTGTACGGGCTGGATCCGTTCCGTATTGCCCTGAGCGTCCAGCTCCTGCTGATCGGATCCGGTGCGGCTGCGATGCTGGTATGCCGGCGCAAGGTGCGGCGCCAAATGGCCGCGCAGGGCGTCATTGTTCCACCCCTGCGCAGCGCCCTTGCCCGCCAGCGGCGGGAAAGCCTCGCCCGGCGCCGGCAGCCGACGCCTACGGACGGCGCCGACTAGTCCTGCACAGCGCAGGGTTCCCCACATAGCCGGACCAGGTCCTTACCCGGTGCAGGCGGTCCATGAAGGCTGGAGGCATGACACCTCCAGAACACCTGACAATCCGCAGCCCGGAAGACGTCCTGGGCTTCATTCCCCACTCGCTGGGCTACTGGCCGTCCGCAAGCCTGGTTGCCATGACGTTGCAGGGCAAACGGCTGGGCGCCACACTTCGTCTGGATCTGCCCGGCCCGGACGTCCTGGCGCAACCCGCCGCCTTTGCCCGGACGGTCTGCACCTACCTTGAAGCGGACCGTAATGCCGACGGGTCGCTGCTGGCACTCTTCACCAACAATGGCTGGCTGGCAGGGCCGGACCGCTATGGCAGCCTGCTCGCGGGGCTGCAATGGGCGCTGGGCGGAGCAGGAATGCCGGTCCGGGATGCCTGGTATGTCGGCAGCGAGTATTGGCGGGACGCGTTGTGTGCTGATCCTGCGTGCTGCCCTTTTCCCGGACGTCCGGTGCAGGAGATCCGGGACAGCACCCTGAACGCAGAAATGGTGTACCGCGGAAGCAGCGTGGGCCCGGCGCCGCAGGAACAGGCGGCCGCGGTCCTGCCTGGTTCCAGTCTCCATTTTGCTGCTGTCAGGGAGGCCGAAGAGGCGTGGTTGGCACAACTGGACCTGCGCCGCGGAAGCAGGCAGCAGTTTGACGCTGTCCTGGAGGTCTGGGCGGCCCTGCTTAACCGTCCGCGGGGTGAACCGTGGCTGCCCGAGGCTGAACGCGACGGCTTCCTGCGGGCAACCCTGCTGGTACCGCGATGGCGGGATGCCGTCCTGATGATGGCTGCCGCCGGACGGGCGGCAGCGGAAGCCGGGGCCGGGCAGTTCGCCATATTTCGCGAATGCCGCCTTGAACCTGTGGCTCCGCCGGCAGAAGCCTTTGGCGCCGGCCCTGGCCGTGAAGCGGCCCCGCCCGGTGGAACTCCGAACAGCCGGGCGACGGAAACGGGTGTTCCCCGCTATGGCGATGTCCTGATGGGGATCCAGCCTGCCGCCCCGGACTGGGAGAGGCTCGACGCCTTGGATCTCGTTTTCCAGCAACTCGCACCGTCCGGAGGAAAGGCTGCGGCAGCATCGCTCACGGGAAGGGGCTGGATCGCGTGGTGCCGGGGCCGCGGCTCCTTCTCCGCGGCCTACCTCGCCCAGGCCCTGGATCTGGAACCCGGGTACCGGCTCGCGGAACTGCTGCTGGAACTGGTCCACAGGGGAACCGTCTGCGGCTGGGCGGCACGGAAGGAGGCAGCCTGGCAGAAATTCGGCCCCGACGCGGCGTGAGTGGCGGGCGAAGGGGTGGCGTGAGCGTGCAGCGGGCACGGGCCGGCGGGCTTGCCGGACGATGAGAACAGCGGAGAGGCCGTTAACCGGGAAAACATGAGACAATGGTTGCCGAGACCCGGTTGGGTCCGTGTATCGAGCGCCCAGGATTGTGCCCTTCGGGGAACATTACAGCGGCTCCGGCAGTTGTCTTAATAGACTCTGCCGGCCGTGGTAGCGCTTGGTTTTCACCACGGACTTGACAGGGTCATAGTGGTGTTGCCCGTATGGTGATTCCACAGACCACCGCTAGAAAGGTTTTCTGTGACCCCGTCTTCCACGAAGAAGGACCCCGCCGCCCAGGACGAACTGTCCGCCGAGGAGAAGCAGGCTGCGACCAACGCCAAGCGGGCAGCTACGCGGGCAGCCAACAAAGCATCTGCCGGTGAGGCCGCGGACGGCAAGCGCGAGCCCAAGAAGCGCGGGCCCAAGCCAGGCGCAAAGGCAGCTGCCGAGGCCGCCGGTAAGTCTGCGGCCGGTGGCGCGGACGATGTAGAAGAAGTCGACGAAGATCTCGACGACATCATCCTCGAAGGACCCGAGGTCATCGAGGACGACGCCGAGGCAGATCCCGCCAAGGGTGCCGCCGGCTCCGGCAAGGGCTTCGTCTACTCGGACGCCGATGACGACGACGCACCCGTGCAGCAGGTCATGTCCGCCGGAGCTACCGCCGACCCCGTCAAGGACTACCTGAAGCAGATCGGTAAGGTCGCGCTGCTCAACGCCGAGCAGGAAGTTGACCTGGCGCTCCGGATCGAAGCCGGACTGTTTGCCGAGGAAAAGATCAACGCTGACGACGGCTCCATGGATCCGAAGTACAAGCGGGAGCTTGAATTCATCATCCATGACGGCAAGCGCGCCAAGAACCACCTCCTGGAAGCGAACCTCCGCCTGGTGGTCTCGCTGGCCAAGCGCTACACCGGCCGCGGCATGCTGTTCCTGGACCTCATCCAGGAAGGCAACCTGGGCCTCATCCGTGCGGTGGAGAAGTTCGACTACACCAAGGGCTTCAAGTTCTCCACCTACGCCACCTGGTGGATCCGCCAGGCAATCACCCGCGCCATGGCCGACCAGGCACGCACCATCCGTATTCCGGTGCACATGGTCGAGGTCATCAACAAGCTGGCCCGCGTGCAGCGCCAGATGCTGCAGGACCTGGGCCGTGAACCCACGCCCGAAGAGCTGGCCCTCGAACTGGACATGACGCCCGAGAAGGTCGTTGAAGTCCAGAAGTACGGCCGCGAGCCCATTTCGCTGCACACGCCCCTGGGCGAGGACGGCGACTCCGAGTTCGGCGACCTGATCGAGGACTCCGAAGCCGTGGTTCCTGCGGACGCCGTGAGCTTCACGCTCCTGCAGGAGCAGCTGCACTCCGTCCTGGACACGCTGTCCGAACGCGAGGCCGGCGTTGTGGCCATGCGCTTCGGCCTGACTGATGGACAGCCGAAGACTTTAGACGAAATCGGAAAGGTCTACGGAGTCACGCGTGAGCGCATCCGCCAGATCGAATCGAAGACCATGTCCAAGCTCCGCCACCCGTCGCGGTCGCAGGTGCTCCGGGACTACCTGGACTAGGTCAGGACCGGTCAACAACGCGGCCCGCCGGCCGCCGCGCCCCAGGTGCGGCAGCCGGCGGGCCGCGTTGTTTCCGCCAGGTCGTGCACGACCGCTGCGGCCGGGGGAGTGCTTTGACTCTTTACTGCTTAAAAGGATTGGGACCCCACCTTGCGGTGGGGTCCCAACAGCTTCTGGAACCTAGTCGATTTCTACGACTGCCTTTTCGTGAAGCTTGCCCGTCTCGTCGTGCCAGTCGGAGCTCAACGGCTTGAGGGTCGCCTCCACTGCACGGGCGTGGTGGCCGCAGAACAGCAGTTCACCGCCGGAGGACTCCAATACAACCCGGACGTAAGCCTGAGCTCCGCAACGATCGCACCGGTCCAGTGCGTTGAGTGTGCGGTCTGCCACTGCTGTTGTCATGTCGGCCTCCTTAGTAGATCAGTACGTCTATATAACCAGCATTCGTAACAAAACCATCGCAAGGATGGGGCAAGTTCGCTGTGCGCGTATCCGCAAAGTTGGCTCAAGTTCGCCGCAGGGGCTGGCCGGCACAGTCCCGCGTGGCGCGGTCCACACCCCCGGCCAGGTGTGGCAGCCGGTCTGCCGGTACCCGGCCGACTACCCTAGAGGAAGCGATCCACGCCTGCTGTTCCCGTCCCTGAAGGAGTTCATCACCAGTGGCACCAAGTTCTGATTACACTGCCCGGCACCTGTCTGTACTGGAGGGCCTCGAGGCTGTCCGCAAGCGCCCGGGCATGTACATCGGTTCCACCGACTCCCGCGGACTCATGCACTGCCTCTGGGAGATCATCGACAACTCCGTGGATGAGGCCCTGGCCGGCTTCGGCCACGACATCAAGATCATCCTCCACGCCGACAACTCCGTGGAGATCCACGATGACGGCCGCGGCATCCCCATCGACAAGGAACCCAAGACCGGCCTGACGGGCGTCGAAGTGGTTTTCACGAAACTGCACGCCGGCGGCAAGTTCGGCGGCGGCTCCTACACCGCCTCCGGCGGCCTGCACGGCGTCGGCGCGTCCGTGGTCAACGCACTGTCCTCCCGCCTCGACGTTGAGGTGGACCGCGGCGGCAAGACCTACAAGATGTCCTTCCGGCGCGGCGAGCCCGGGCGCTTCAAGGACGTCGGCTCCAAGGTCGACCCGGCCGCACCCTTCACCCCGTTCGTGGACGATTCCGTCCTGGACGTGGTGGGCAAAGCGAAGCGCGGGGTCACGGGCACCCGGATCCGGTACTGGGCCGACCGGCAGATCTTCACCCCGGACGCAAAGTTCTCCTATGACGAACTGGCCGCCCGCGCGCGCCAGACCTCCTTCCTGGTGCCCGGCCTCAAACTGACCGTGCGCGATGAGCGGAGGTTCCCGGGAACGCCCGGCGAGGCAGGAGTGCACGAAGAGGTCTTCCACCACGACGGCGGGATCTCCGAATTCGCGGAGTTCCTCGCCGCCGATCCCGCCGTCACTGACGTCTGGCGGCTGCACGGCTCCGGAAAGTTCAAGGAGACGGTTCCCGTCCTGGACGAGCGCGGGCACAGCCAGCTGGCCGAGGTGGAGCGGGACTGTGAGGTGGATGTCGCGCTGCGCTGGGGCATTGGCTACGACAGCACCGTCCGGAGCTTCGTCAACATCATCTCCACCCCCAAGGGCGGAACCCACCAGTCAGGCTTTGAGCAGGCCCTGGTCAAGACCTTCCGCAAAGCGGTGGAAACCAACGCCCGTAAGCTCAAGGCGGGCAACGACAAGATCGAAAAGGATGACATCTTCGCGGGCCTGACCGCCGTCCTGACCGTGCGGCTGGCGGAGCCGCAGTTCGAAGGCCAGACCAAGGAGATCCTGGGCACCTCGGCGGTGCGCGCCATCGTGTCAAAGGTGGTGGAGCGCGAGATCAGTGCCAAACTCGGCTCCGCGAACCGAAACGACAAGGCCCAGTCGGCCCTGCTGCTGGAAAAAATCGTCAACGAAATGAAGTCGCGGATCTCGGCACGCGTCCACAAGGAAACCCAGCGGCGCAAGAACGCCCTGGAAACTTCCTCGATGCCCACCAAGCTTGCCGACTGCCGTACGGACGACGTCGACCGCTCCGAACTTTTCATCGTGGAAGGCGATTCAGCGCTGGGAACCGCCAAACTGGCACGGTCCTCGGACTTCCAGGCCCTGCTGCCCATCCGCGGCAAGATCCTCAACGTCCAGAAGGCATCGGTAGGGGACATGCTTTCCAACGCCGAATGCGCAGCCCTCATCCAGGTGGTGGGTGCGGGTTCCGGGCGCAGCTTCGATATCAGTGCCGCCCGCTACGGCAAAGTAATCCTGATGACGGACGCCGATGTTGACGGTGCCCACATCCGCACGCTGCTCCTGACGCTCTTCTTCCGCTACATGCGCCCCATGATCGAAGATGGCCGCGTTTTCGCCGCTGTCCCGCCGCTGCACCGGGTGGAGGTCATAAACGCCGGCCAGAAGGCGAACGAAATGATCTACACGTACTCGGAGGCGGAACTCCATGTCCTCCTGGCCCGCCTGGCCAAGGAAGGCAAGCGGTACAAGGAGCCCATCCAGCGCTACAAGGGCCTGGGCGAGATGGATGCCGAGCAGCTGGCCGAGACCACCATGGACCCGCGGCACCGCACGCTGCGCAAGGTGGGCATCGAGAACGCCAAGCAGGCAGAGGAGATCTTTGACCTGCTGATGGGCTCGGACGTGTCGCCGCGCAAGGACTTTATTATCGCCGGCGCCGCCAGCCTGGACCGGGAGCGCATCGACGCCTGACGGGGCGGTGGAGCCGCCCGGAGGTACGACGCCGGGGCTCAGCCCGGCAGCCCCGGCACCACCAGCAGGGCGGTGGGCAGCGCCAGCAGCAGTACGGATCCGGCCATCACCATGTTGCGGACCGGAGCCGGCAGCTCAGGCTGGGGTGAGAGCAGCCTGCTGACCCTGGTGGCCGTGGTGCGGGCCGGGTCCGGGCCGGGCGTGCCGGCGGCCGCCTCGAGCCCGGACAGCGCCAGGCTGGAAGCTGAGGGGCGGAGTTCCGCTCCGCCGGTGTTCCCGGCCGATCCGCTGGCCACGATGGCGATTGCCTTGATCAGCGTGGCCTTGCTCTCGGTTTTGAGGGCGACGTCGTCGGCCAGCATTTCGATCAGCGAATTCACCGACTCCTGGGCCAGGCGGGTGGTGGGCAGCCACGGCAGTGCTTGCCGCCAGGCGGCAAAAGCCCACAGCAGCAGGTGGTGCCGTTGGTTCAGGTGGGCGTTCTCATGGATCAGTACCGCCCGGAGTTCAGCCGGTTCAAGGGCCGCCATCAGGCCATCCGAGAGGACCGTCACCGAGCGGGCGCCGCCGGGAAGGCAGTAGGCCACGGGGGAGTCATGGCTGATAACGAGCGTTCCCGTTCCTTCACCGGACGGTGAGGCCAGGAGGGCCAGCAGTTCGCGGTGCCGCCGGCGCTGGCGCTCGATCTTGTAGTAGGTCAGCAACAGTGTGAACACGAGGTGGGCGGTGAGCAGGGCTGCGGCGGACAGGGCAAAGATGTGCCAGAACCCCAAAGCCGTGGTGGGGGCATTGAAGAGCACCATTCCGGCCAGCGCCCGAAGCCCCGCAATCAGGTTGTCGCCGATCGGCTCCAGGCCGTAGACCAGCATGGCGCCGATCATCGACAGCCCGCCGGCCAGGGCGATCGCCTGCCACAGGATCATGGCAGTGAACGGCGAGCGGGCAGGCCACTTCGCCCGCGAGAGGAGGATAGGCACCGGCCACGCCAGGACTATCGCAAGGACCGCCAGCAGGTATGAGGCCCAGAACATGGTGCGTTACAGGTGGCCAAGCAGTTTGCGCAGCGTCTCGGCCTCGCCCTCGGAAACGGACCCAATGAAGCGTGCCAGCACGGCCTCGCGGTCCGGCGCCGACCCCAGCACTTCATGCATCAGCTCAGCGGTGTGGTCCGCACGGCTGGACACCGCCTGGTACCGGTGCGGGCGGGTGCCGCGTTCGCGCTCCACCAGGCCCTTCTTTTCCAGCCGGGACAGCACGGTAAGAACGGTGGTCACGGCAAGTTCCTTGCCTTCATGGGCTGCCGTGCCGTCCTGTCCGGCCGACGTCTGCGCCAGCCGGTCCCGCAGGGTATTAGCGGTGGCTGCTCCCTGGCCCGCCCAGAGCAGATCCATCACTGCCCGTTCCAGTTCACCAAGACTAGCCATTGCACTTTTCCTTTGTTCCCCGCGCCACCGCGTCGAAGCGGCGGTGGCTGCATGCTTTGCTTCAACTACAAGTTCTAATTTACCCGGTTTTCACGAGACTTTCTACGTTGGGTAGAACAGTTCGCCTGCCGCCTCCCTTGCCTGCGGCTCCAGGGGAGTGGAAGCTGGTTTTTACACCGCTGCCGACGTTGTTCTACACTCGGTAGAAGTTCAGTTCTACAAAACGTAGAAGATCTGCATTTCGCTGACACGAGGGACCGCCTTGGACGCTATGGACGCGCTGGAAATCGCACGCTGGCAATTCGGCATCACCACCGTTTACCACTTCATGATGGTTCCGCTGACCATCGGCCTTGGCCTGGTCGTGGCCGTCATCCAGACCGCCTGGCACCGCACGGGCAACCCCGAGTACCTACGGATGACCAAGTTCTGGGGCAAGCTGTTCCTCATCAACTTCATCATGGGCGTGGCTACCGGCATCGTCCAGGAGTTCCAGTTCGGCATGGCCTGGAGCGAGTACAGCCGGTTCGTGGGCGATGTTTTCGGCGCGCCGCTGGCACTGGAGGCGCTCCTCGCCTTCTTCGTTGAATCCACGTTCCTGGGCTTGTGGATCTTCGGCTGGAAACAGCTCAAGCCGGGCATCCACCTGGCCTGCCTGTGGATTGCCGTCATCGGTTCCGTCTTCTCCGCTTACTTCATCATCGTGGCCAACAGCTGGATGCAGCACCCGGTGGGTGTGGAGATGATCGACGGCCGGCCCGTCATGACTGACGCCTGGGCCGTCTTCACCAACAACACCGCCCTCGTTGCAGTGCCCCACACGCTGTTCGGCGCACTGGCGGTGGCGGGCGGCTTCCTCCTCGGCATCGCCTGGTACCACCTGTGGCGGAGGCGGCGCGACGGCGTCGACACCGTGGGCGCCGACGGCAAGGTGGTCCCCGGCGAAGCAGCGGACATCCCCGGCCGTGACCTGAACGACCACAAGGTCTGGCTCCGGTCCCTGCGCATCGGCGCCGTGGTTGCCATGATTTCCTTCGCCGGCACAGCCCTCACCGGCGACCTCCAGGGCAAGCTGATGTTCGAGCAGCAGCCCATGAAGATGGCCGCGGCGGAAGCTGCCTGCCACGACGGCACCGGCTTCTCGGTCCTCAGCATCGGCAACATCGGCTCGCAGAACTGTGACGACATCGTGGCGCTGATCGAGGTTCCGGGCATCCTCTCCTACCTGGCCAAGGGGGACTTCACCACCGAAGTCCAGGGGGTCAACACCCTGCTGCCCGAATACCAGGAGAAGTACGGCACGAACCTGCCGGACAACCCGATCTACGGTGAACGCGCCGGGCAGGAGATCGACTACCTGCCGGTCATGGAGGTGACCTACTGGGGCTTCCGCATGATGATCGGCTTCGGCGGGCTTGCCGCACTGGCAGCGCTGGTGGCGCTGTGGATCACCCGGAAGGGAACCGTTCCAGAGTCCCCGTGGCTCATGCGGCTGGCGGTCTTCGGCATCCTGGCCCCGTTCGGTGCCAATGCTGCCGGCTGGATCTTCACGGAAATGGGACGCCAGCCTTTTGTGGTGGCCCCCAATCCCGACCCCAGCGGCATCGACCAGGTGTTCATGTTCACCGCCGCCGCGGTTTCGCCGGGGGTGTCGGCGGGAGAGTTGCTGGCATCACTGGTAACGCTGACGGCGGTGTACGCGGTCCTGCTGGTGGTTGAGGTCAAGCTGCTGGTCAAGTACATCCGGGGCGGAGTAGTTTCCGCCATGCCGGAACTGGCGCACGCACCCGTGGACGAGAACGAGGACGCCACCCCGGGACCGGGCGGCCCAGGCGGCGGGAAACCCGCCGACGACGTCCTGGCCTTCGCCTACTAGCCCGTACCAAGCAGAGGAAACACAGAATGGAACTGCTCCCGACCATCTGGTTCATCGCCATCGCCGTGCTGTGGACCGGGTACCTCTTCCTTGAGGGCTTCGATCTCGGCGTCGGAATGCTCATGAAGCTTTTCGCCCGCAACAACACCGAACGCCGGGTACTGCTCAACACCATCGGCCCGGTCTGGGACGGCAACGAGGTCTGGCTCCTGACCGCCGGCGGCGCCACCTTCGCTGCCTTCCCGCTGTGGTATGCCTCCCTGTTTTCGGCCCTTTACCTGCCGCTCCTGGTGGTGCTCGTTGCCCTGATCTTCCGCGCAGTGGCCTTCGAATACCGCGGCAAGGTGGACACCGATGAGTGGCGTGCCCGCTGGGACTGGGCCATCGCCCTCGGTTCCTTCTTCGCCGCTTTCGGAGTGGGCGCCGCGCTGGCCCTCACCACCACCGGGCTTCCCCTGAATGCGAACGGCGACCGTGAGGGCGGTCCGCTGGCCTGGTTCAGCGGCTACGCCGTGCTGGGCGGGCTCGCCGTAGCGGGTTTCTCACTGCTGCATGCGCTGGCTTTCCTGGCCCTGAAGACCGACGGCGACGTCCGGCACCGGGCCCGCCAGTGGTTCGTGCGGCTGCTGCCGGTGCTGTTGCTGCCCATCGCCGCGTGGGCCCTCAGCATCCAGTTCCTCGACGGCAAGCCGTGGACCTGGGCCCTGGTCATCCTCGCCGTTGCCGCGGCAGCCGCAGCCTGGTTCCTGGCCCGCAAGGCATCCGAAGGCAAGGCCTTCCTGGCCCTGGGCGCCTTCCTGGTACTCGGAACCGCGTCCATCTTCGCCGCAGTATTCCCTGTGGTGCTGCCCTCCACCCTGGACAGCGCCTTTGACCTGACCATTTCAAACGCTTCCTCCTCGGATTACACTCTTGGCCTTATGAGTGTCGTGGCCGCCTTCGGCCTCCCCCTGGTCATCGCCTACCAGGCCTGGACCTACTGGGTCTTCCGGCGGCGTGTCAGCGCGGCGCACATCCCGGAGGCGCACAGCTTCCTGCCGGCCATCGCCGCCAGGGCCTTCACCACGAAGGGCTGACATGCGGCCAAGTTTCCCGCCCGGTCCCGCCACCCGCTCCGCCCTCTACCTCCTGGGACTGCTGGCTGCGCTCAAGGCGTTGTCCCTGGTGCTCATGGGCCAGGCGGTGGCATCAGCCCTCGCCGGAATGGTGGCGGGGGACCCGGGCTGGGACGGCCAGGTTCCCCTGGGACTGGCCGGCGCGGTCCTGCGGTCCCTGACGGTCTGGGGACAAGCCGTTGCATCCCGCCGGGCCGCCCTTAGCATCAAGGAGGAGCTCCGCGCCGGGCTCCTTGAACGGGCTCTGCGCAATGGCGTAAGGGAGGCCGGACCGGCCGACGGCGGACTCGCCGTTTTGGCAACCCGCGGCCTGGACGCCCTGGACAACTACTACACCCAGTTCCTGCCCGCGCTGGTGAACTGCGCCACGATTCCGCTGCTGCTGGGAGCGCGGATCCTTTTCGCCGACTGGCTCAGCGCAGTGGTGATTGTCCTGACGGTGCCGCTCGTGCCGTTGTTCATGGTGCTGATCGGCCGGTATACCGAGGACAGCGTCCGCGAGGCGCAGGCCTCCCTCGCAAGGCTCTCCGCCCACATGCTGGAGCTCGCCAAAGGCCTGCCCGTCCTGGTGGGACTCGGCCGGGCCACGGCGCAGCGCAAGGCGCTGGAGGAGATCTCGGAGGAATACCGCGCCCGCACCATGGGAACCCTGCGCACGGCGTTCCTGTCGGCCCTGGCGCTGGAACTGATCGCAACCATCTCCGTCGCTGTGGTGGCGGTGTTCATCG
Source organism: Pseudarthrobacter oxydans (assembly GCF_034258515.1). NCBI lineage: Bacteria > Bacillati > Actinomycetota > Actinomycetes > Micrococcales > Micrococcaceae > Pseudarthrobacter > Pseudarthrobacter oxydans. The sequence goes on from NZ_CP139438.1 coordinate 1,830,937, forward strand.
GTGTCCGCCTGGTGCACGGCGACATGCCGCTCGAAGCAGGCCTGCTTGCCCTGATCCTGGCGCCGGACTGCTACCTTCCGCTGCGGGAACTGGGCACCGCCCACCACGCCAGCGACGACGGCCGGGTTGCCCTCGCCGCAGCCGCCGCTGTCACGGATGCTCCCGAGCCCCGCCCGCTTCCTGCAGCCAAGGCAGGAAGGCCCGGGGCGCCGGTCACCGTCACGGACCTTGCCGTGAGCTACGGCGGAAGGTCAGGGCCCGCCGTCGGCCCGCTCACCTTCTCGGCACCCCAAGGCAGGATCACCGCCCTGGACGGCGCCAGCGGCGCAGGAAAGAGCACGGTCCTCGGCGTCCTGGCCGGGACCATCGGCGACGGCGGCGGCACCACGGTAACCGGCACGGTCCAGGGCCTGGACCGGACCGCCCTGGCCTGGGTGCCGCAGCACCCCGCGATGCTCGCGGAAACCGTCCTGGATGAGGTGGTGCTCTACGTTTCCGGGGACATCCCTGGCGCCCGCGGCCAGGCAGGCGCGGAAGCCGCCGCACGCGCCTGCCTGGACCGCGCTGCCGCCGGCCACCTGGCCCAGCAGCACCCGGCCGAACTGAGCCCGGGCGAGCTGCGGAGGGTCGCCCTGGCCCGGGGGCTGGCGAAGATCGAGGCCGGAGCCACCGTCCTGCTGCTCGACGAGCCCACCGCCCACCTCGACGACGCCTCGGCGATGGCCGTCGAGGAGGCCATCAGGAAGCTCCGCGGCCGGGTGACGGTGATCCTGGTGGCGCACAATGAACGCACCCGCAGCCTCGCGGACCACGTGGTGGCCGTGGGACGGCCGGGCCGGACAGTACCCGCCGCCGCGCACCCGGCGGATGCATTCCGGGCACAACCTGCTGCCGCGGCCGGCTCCGCCGCCGGCGAAACGGCCGACGACTCAGCCAGCACAGCCGGCACGGCTGCCGGCGCCACAAACCCCGCCGCGGCCGAACGAGCCGGCAGCCGCGCCACCGCCCGGCTGCTCGCAGTGCTCCTTGCGCCGGTCCGCGGCAAGTTCGCGGCCGCCGCGGTGGTGGGCACGCTGGCCGCAGTCTTCGCCGTGGCGCTTTCCGGCCTGTCCGGCTGGCTGATCATCCGGGCCAGCGGGCAGCCGCCCATCCTGTACCTGCTGACCGCCATCGTGGGGGTGCGGTTCTTCGGAATCGGGCGGGCGGTGCTCCGTTACTGGGAACGGCTCCTCCTGCATGATGCGGTGTTTGCCGCCCTCACCCGGCTCCGCGGACAGCTGTGGGAGTCGCTGAGCCGCAGGGCGCTCGCACTCCGCCGCCTGCTCCAGGGCGGCAACGTCCTGGGATCGGTGATTGACGACGTCGATACCGTCCGCGACCTCCTGCCCCGCGTTGTGCTGCCGCCAGTTACCGCCCTAGCCGTCTCCGCGCTGGCGCTGGCCACTACCGGCCTGCTGGTGCCGGCCGCGCTGCCGGCCGTCCTGGCCGCCGCCGCGGCCAGCCTGTTCATGGCGCCGGCCCTGGCACTGTGGGCTGACCGGAAATCTGCCAGCGCCGAACAGGTGCTGAGGTCCGGAGTGCTGCGGCGCATTTCCGCAGCCCTTGATGCCAGGGCCGAGCTGCACGCCAACGGCGTTGCCTCCGCTGTCCTTGCAGGACTGCGGGCGCAGGACCGCAGTGCCACCCGGGCGTCCCGGCGCTCGGCCTGGGCGGACGGACTGGGCCACGCCATCACCACCGCTTCGTGCTGCGCCGCGGCTTTCGCTGCCGCCCTGCTGGCGGCTCCCGCGGTGTTCGAGGGCCGCCTCGAGCCCGCCACTGCGGCGGTGGTGGTGCTGCTGCTCCTCGCGCTGGTGGAACCTTACGCGGCGATGACGACGGCGGTACGCCAGTTCCCGGCGCTCCGGACGGTCATGCGGCGCGTCGCCGCCTCGGGCGCGCTGGACCGCGCCGCCCCCGATTCCGTGGGCAGCGCTGCCGACGGCCTGCAGGAGGTGCCTCCCCGGCACAACGGTGCTCCGGGCGTCGAACTCGAAAACCTTGCCGCGGCCTGGCCGGGCGGTGCGCCGGTGTTTGCCGGGCTGGACGCGGTTGCGGAACCGGGGCGTTGGCTGGCAGTCACCGGGCCCTCGGGCTCCGGAAAGTCCACCCTGCTCTCGGTCCTGCTGGGTTTCCTTCCAGCCGTCGCGGGGACTGCCCGGGTGACCGGCCGGGCCGCGTGGTGCCCGCAGGAGGCCCACCTCTTTGACTCGACCATCCGCGGCAACCTGCTGCTTGGCAAGCGTTCCTCCGGGGACCGGGCTGCCGGCGGCGACGCCGAACTTCGGGATGTGCTTGCGTCCGTTGGGCTGTCCGGCCTGGTGGAGGGGCTGCCGGCGGGCCTGGACACCCGGATCGGTCCCGGCGGTGCGTTCCTGAGCGGAGGGGAGCGCCAGCGCCTGGCGGTGGCCCGCACGCTGATGACGGGCGCGGAGGTGATCCTGTTGGACGAGCCGACGGCCCACCTGGATGCGGAATCGGCACAGGCCATGCTGGCGGACCTGCGCGCGGGGCTGCGGAACCGCACTGTGGTGCTGGTGACCCACAACCCCGCTGACATCGCCCCCGGCGACGCCCGCCTGGTGCTGGCCGCCGGGTCAGGGAACACAGGACGCGCACCCGCGCCTGCGTATGCCCGGACCCGTGCCTCGACGGCGTATGCGCTTACCGCGGCAGAGGGGGATCAGCCGTCCACATCGTGAAGGTGATGGACGACGTCGTGCAGGAAGTACTGGGCGAGGGTCAGGACGGTGAATTCAGAACCGTTGCTGCGCAGCCCTTTCCGTGCCCACTCCGCTTCGCGGACGCCGGCAAAGGACTCCGCCACCTGCTTACCCTCTGCGGCCAGTTCAGCGCTCACCACGGCGGGATCGGCGTTGGCGTAGTCCTTGTCCAGCGCTGTCCGGTCCTGGTCCCAGTTCTCGAACCTGGCGTCGTCCGAATCCAGCATGAGGTTCAGCCTCTGGTCAAAGAGGCTGAAGACGTCCCGGACGTGGCAGGCGTACTCCAGCGCCGACCAGGTGTGCTCGTTCGGGCGCTCGGCGGCGTCCGGCCTGCGCAGGACGGCCCGCCAGCGGGGGAGCATGTTTTCGATGGTCCCGGGGACCGTTGACGGCGTCACCGTGGAAGCGTCAAAAGAGCATTCCGGGCAGGGACGGGTCAGGACCCAGGTCCAGTCCTTCTCATCAGGAACGATAGGCATGGAAGCAGTCTAGGCTGGATCAGGCAGTCTGGGCGGGATCAGGCCAGGCCATGGCGGGACCCACCACATCCACCGGCTGGGAGAGCGGGACGCCGGATCCGTCACGCCGGCCATGCTCCTGAGGCAGGGACCTGGCGACCCCGGCTGCCGAGGACGCCTTGGCCGGGCCGTGGCCTGCCCAGGCGAGCAGCAGCGTGTCCTCGCCCTTCAGGAAGCGGTGGGCCCGCACTCCGGCTGTCGCACGCCCCTTCACCGGATACTCGGAGAACGCGGTCACCTTGGCTGTGCCGGGGGCGGTGCCGGGAAGCGCGCCGGTGGTTCCCGCGATGGTCACCACAACGGCGGCCTCGTCCTTGGGCTGGATGGCGCCGAAGTACAGTACACGGTCCCCGGACGCCAGCTTGATGCCTGCCATGCCGCCGGCCGTACGGCCCTGCGGCCGCACGCTTGCGGCACCAAACTTCAGCAGCTGCGCCTGGCTGGTCAGGAACACCAGCTCGGCATCATCGGCTCCCGCAGGCACCACGTTGACCACAAAGTCCTTGTCCTTCAGGGAAATGACGTCCCAGTCTTCCCGGTTCAGCGGATAGTCCGGCTGCACCCGCTTCACCACTCCCTGGGCAGTGCCAATGGCCAGCACTTCGTCCAGCGGGACGAACGCCACCAGGGTCTCCCCCTTCAGGAGGGTCAGGAAATCCTTGGCGGGAACCCCGCCGGCGAGGTTCGGCAGGCCCGAGACCGGGGGCAGGACCGGCATGTCCATCACCTGGAGGCGCAGCATGCGCCCCTGCGAGGTAACCGCAGCGATTTCGCCCCGCGCCGAGGTCTTGACCACGGACGTGTATACATCGTGCTTGGCCCGGGGGCCGGCCTCCGCCAGCGGCTCCTGGTTGCTGGTGCGGGCCACCTGCCCGGACGCGGTCAGGATTGCCCAGCAGGGGTCGTCGGCGATTTCCAGGGCCAGCGGCGCGGCCTTGCCCTTCTTTCCCGCGGCCAGGGCGAGGTCGGCGGCAACGGTGGGGGCCACAGCCTCTGATTCCAGCAGGACCGTCCGCCGCGGCGTGCCGTGCTCTTCGGCGATGGCGCCCAGTTCGTCGGACACCAGCGTGCGCAGCCGTTCCTCTGAGCCCAGGATGGCCTCCAGCTCCGCGATCTCGCGGCGGAGCTCGTCCTGTTCCTTCTCGAGCTCGATCCGGGAGTACTTGGTCAGCTGGCGGAGGCGCAGTTCCAGGATGTAGTTCGCCTGGATTTCCGTGAGGTCGTAGATGGACATCAGCCGGGCCCGGGCGGCGGCGGCCTCATCCGAGGACCGGATGATCTGGATGACTTCGTCGATGTCCACAATGGCGATGAGGAGGCCCTCCACCAGGTGGAGGCGGTCCTTCTTCTTTCCCAGCCGGAAGACGGTCCGGCGGCGCACCACGTCGATCCGGTGGTTCACGTAGACGGTGAGCAGCTGCACCAGGCCCAGGGTCTGCGGCTGCCCGTCCACCAGGGTGACATTGTTGATGCCGAAGGAGTCCTCCATCGGCGAGTAGCGGTAGAGCTGCTGGAGGACGGCGTTGGGGTTGAAGCCGTTCTTCAGTTCGATGACCAGCCGCAGGCCGTGCTTCCGGTCCGTCAGGTCGACGATGTCGCTGATGCCGGTCAGCTTCTTGGCATTGACGGCGTCCTTGATCTTCTCGATGACCTTCTCCGGGCCCACCATGTAGGGGAGCTCGGTGACCACCAGGCCAGTCCGGCGCGCGGAAAGCTGCTCGATTTCCACCTTGGCCCGGGTCTTGAAGGACCCCCGCCCGGTGGCGTAGGCGTCGCGGATGCCGTCCAGGCCCACGATGCGCCCGCCGCTGGGCAGGTCCGGGCCGGGCACGAAGCGCATGATGTCATCCAGCGTCGCGTCCGGGTTGGCAATCAGGTGCCGCGCGGCCGCGATGACTTCCACGAGGTTGTGCGGGGCCATGTTGGTGGCCATGCCGACGGCGATGCCGGTGGCACCGTTGACCAGCAGGTTGGGGAACGCTGCCGGCAGGACGTCCGGCTGGGTCAGCTGGTTGTCGTAGTTGGGGACAAAGTCCACCACGTCTTCATCGAGGTGGTCGGTGAGGGTGAGGGCGGCGGCGGCCAGCCGTGCTTCCGTATACCGCGGAGCCGCAGGGCCGTCGTCGAGCGAGCCGAAGTTGCCGTGCCCGTCAATGAGGGGCAGCCGCAGCGAGAAGTCCTGCGCCATGCGCACCATGGCGTCGTAGATGGCGGTATCGCCGTGCGGGTGCAGCTTTCCCATGACCTCGCCCACCACGCGGGCGCTCTTCACGTGGCCGCGGTCGGGGCGCAGGCCCATATCGCTCATCATGTAGAGGATGCGGCGCTGCACCGGCTTGAGCCCGTCGCGGGCGTCGGGAAGGGCCCGCGAGTAAATCACCGAATACGCGTACTCCAGGAAGGACCCCTCCATTTCGGAGGTGACATCGATGTCCACGATGTTTTCCGTGTAGGGGGTGCTGTCTTCCACGGTGGGGGCTGGGCTTTGGCGGCGGGCCATGGGTGGGTAAATCCTTCTGGAGTGCTGTGCAAACGGTTTATTGTGCGCGAGCGGCGGTGCTGCGGGAGTTTTTGGCTAGGCTAAGCCTATGGTGGATCAGCCCGTGGACGGCGAATATCCGGAACATTGGGAAGCCGATGTCGTCCTGCGCGACGGCGGAACCGCGCATCTGCGGCCAATCCATCCCTCGGACTCGGACGCCGTCCAGGCATTCCACATGGGACAGTCGCAGAATTCAATCTACATGCGCTTCTTCGCGTTCAAGGCCAGGCTCTCCAGCAAGGAGCTCAAGCGGTTCACCGAGGTGGATTACCGGGACCGGGTGGCGTTCGTCATCACCATCGGCGGTGAAATCGTCGGCATCGGCCGGTATGACCGGCTCGACGACCCCGCCGAGGCGGAAGTGGCGTTCAACATCGCGGACGCCCACCAGGGGAGGGGCATTGGTTCCATCCTGCTGGAACACCTTGCCGCCGCCGCCCACGAAAACGGCATCCGCCGCTTCAGCGCCGAAGTGCTGCCGGAGAACCGCAAGATGCTGATGGTCTTTTCCGATGCCGGGTATGACGTCAAACGGCATTTTGACGACGGCGTCGTGAGCCTGGAGTTCAACATCGACCCCACCGAGAGGTCCCGGGCGGTGATGGAATCCCGTGAGCACCGCGCAGAGGCGAGGAGCGTCCGCGACCTGCTGACGCCGTCGTCCGTTGCCGTCATCGGTGCCAGCCGAAAATGGGGGACCGTGGGGTACCAGCTGCTGGAGCACATCATCGAGGGCGGCTTCCGCGGCAGCGTGTACGCCATCAACCCCGAGGCGCTGGAACTGGCGGGCATGATGTCCTTCGGCAGGCTCTCCGAAGTCCCCGAGCCCGTCCAGCTTGCGGTGGTGGCCGTCCCCTACGAGGAAGTCGCCGCCGTCGTGGCCGACTGCGCCGCGGCCGGGGTGAAGGGACTGGTGGTTGCTTCGGCAGGCTTCGCGGACGACGGCGAACGCGGCCTCGCGAGGCAGCGGGACCTCGTGCGGCAGGCCCGGGCCAACGGCATGCGGGTGATAGGACCGGCGTCCCTGGGAATTGTGAACACCCACCCCGACGTGTCGCTGAACGCTTCCATGGCGCCCGCGATGCCGCTGCGGGGCAGCCTGGGGCTGTTCTCCCAGTCGGCCGCCATCGGCGTCTCGCTCTATGCCGCCTCCAGCAGGCGCCGGCTGGGCCTGTCCACCTTCCTCTCCGCCGGCAACCGCGCCGATGTTTCCGGCAACGACATGATGCAGTACTGGGAGGACGACGCCGACACCTCGGCAGTCGGCCTGTACCTGGAATCCATCGGCAACCCGCGCAAGTTCTCCCGGCTGGCCCGCCGGCTGGCGCGCATCAAGCCGGTGATCGTGGCCAAGTCCGACGCCATGGGGCTGCGCCTGCCGCCCGGGCACGCCGTCCGCACCACCCAGGCGCCGGCGGGCGCCCTGGACGCCATGCTGCGCCAGTCCGGCGTCATCCGGGTGGAAACCATAGAGCAGCTGGTGGATGTTGCCCAGGTCGTCTCCGGCCAGCCGCTCCCGGCCGGGCCCGGCCTGGCCATCTTCAGCAACTCCCAGGCGCTGGGCAAGGTGGTGGCAGACAGTGCCGCCTCGCACGGCCTGGGCATTGGCCAGGTAGTGGCCGGGGTGGACCTCGACGCCGGCCAGTCGGTGGCCCTTCCCGCCCTGCGTTCGGCCCTGCTCGCGGCGCTGGAGTCGGACGCCGTCCACGCAGCCGTCGCTGCCCTGCTTCCGGCCCGCGGGCTCACCGTGGACAGCATCGCCGAGGTGCTGGCCGAATGCTCCGTGAAGTCCGGAAAGCCCGTGGTGGCCGCGTTCACGGGGATCCTGGATCCCTCTGTCTACGTTGAGGGGATGGTGGGGGCCGGGGAGCGCGCCGTGCCCTGCTTTTCCAACCCCGGCGCCGCCGTGGCAGCGCTCGCGGCCGTGGTGCGGTATGCCGAGTGGGTCTCCCGCGACCATGGACACTTCGTTGAACCCGAAGGCTGCGATCCCCAGGCCGCCCGGGCAGAACTCGAGGCCCACCTCCGGGACGTAAAAGGCGAGCAGCTCAAACAGCTGGACCCGGCGGCCACGCGTTCCCTCCTGGGCCACTACGGCATCACCGTACTGCCCTCTGCCGGTTTTGACAGCCCCGACGAGGCGGTGGAGGCCGCGGAGGCCCTCGGCTGGCCGGTAGCGCTGAAAACCACCGACCCCTCGCTGCGCCACCGGCTGGACCTCGGGGGAGTGCGGCTGGACATCCAGGACGCCGAGTCCCTGCGCCTGAACGTGCTGCAGATGCGCCGCATCCTGTCCCGTTACGGCGACCCCGCCCTGGAGGTGCAGACCATGGCGCCCGTTGGCCAGGCCTGCACGTTCCGGGCCATCGAAGACCCGCTCCTGGGGCCGGTCATCTCCTTCGGCCTGGCGGGCGACGCCGTCAACCTGCTGGACGACTGGGCCCACCGGGTGCCGCCCCTGTCCGCGGCGGACGTGCACGATTTCATCCGCGGACCGCGGGCGGCCCGGAAGCTGTTCGGCTACCAGGGCCTGCCCGCAGTGGACGTCGCCGCACTCGAGGACCTTGCCGGCAGGCTCGCGTGGCTGAAGGACAGCCACCCCGAGATCGCGCTGCTGGAATTCAATCCGGTGCTTTGCGGCGCCTCCGGGGCGGTTATCCTGGCGGCGGACGTCCGGATCGGCAACGCGGCCCAGCGCACGGACAGCGCCCGCCGGGCCATGCTCGGCTGACGCGGTTAGCAATGTGACCGGCCCATCTGTGAAAATGGGGGAATGAGCTCACAGCCTCCCGCGTCGGCGCCCGAAACGCCCGGCAATGAAAACCAGGCAGTCCGCCACAGCTCACATAACCACGGTGCCCAGGGCCAAAGCCTGGACGGCGCACTGCAGAAGGCCGGTTTCTACCCGCGCCTTGTTGCCGACGTGGTGGACGACGCCCTGGACGGCCGCGACTGTGTTGCCCACCTGGTGCACCTGGAAACCCACTTTGACCGGGCCGAGGTCCGGCGCCACATCACCGTTCTGGTGCTGACCGCGGACATGCTGGTGATTACCCACGTGGACGACCAGCAGCTGGACGAGGCCGGTGAACAGATCGTGGCCCAGATCTCCACGGAATCCGTCCCCGTGGCGCAGATCCGCTCCGTGGTGCTCAGCTACATGTACGCCCAGCCGCAGAACTATAAGCCATCGGATCCCGTGCGCGAGGTGACGCTGTCCATCGCCTGGTCCGGCGGCCAGCGGCTGGACATGGGCCCTGCCAGCTGCGGGGATCCCCAGTGCGAAGCCGACCACGGCTATAGCGGCACCATTGCGCAGGAAGACATCGTCCTCCGGATCAGCGCTGAGGCTGACGGGCTGCAGGCAGTCCAGGACGCCAAGTTGTTTGCCCGCGCGCTGCGCGCGGTCAACACGGGCTCCGCCGCCCCGGTGCCGCACATCCAGTCCCTCCCTCCGCGTCCGCGTCCGGGCGTGTTCGGCAACCGGCTGAGCCGCGGGCACCAGCAGCGCTGAGATGCCGGAAGAACGCCGCCTGACCATCCCCGCCGCAGTTACCCCGTCGCATGCCGCTCCAGTCCAGGCCGGCCGGACGGCCGACCTTCCGCCCGCCCCCGCCTACGGCCGGCGCTCCGTCGCGGATGTGCTGACCAGTGCCGCGGCCAGCCTGGGCCTCGATGGCTTTACCAATACGCTTGGCCTTCCTGCCGCGTCGCGTGTCTGCGTCGTGGTGGCCGACGGCCTGGGCCGGAACCTCCTGAAGCAGAAGTCCGCGCACACACCCTTCCTCAGGTCGGTCATCCAGGCCGGTCAGGGGGAAGTTCCCGTGTGGCTGGATTCGGCATTCCCCTCAACGACGGCCGCCGCTCTGGCATGTTTCGGTACCGGGCTGCCCCCCGGCCAGCACGGCATGGTGGGCTACGACGTGCTTGACCCGGAGCAGGACAAAGTGGTCAACATGCTCGGCAACTGGGACGCCGGGGTGGACCCCCTCGCCTGGCAGCCGTTCCCCACCGTGCTGGAACGGGCTGCAGGCCAGGCCGCCGTCACCACGGTCAGCCTTCCCCAGTTCGGCGATTCGCCCATGACCAGGGCTGCCCTGCGCGGCGGGACCTTCGTGGCCGGCACCACTTCCCACGCCCGGACTGAGGCCGCCGCCGAAGCCCTCGCCGCCCCCGGCCCGGCCCTGTTGTACTTCTACCTCAACGAGCTGGACAAGGCCGGGCACCGCTACGGCTGCCAGTCCGAATCCTGGGAGCACCAGCTTGAGGAGCTGGATGCCACCATGAAGCGGTTGAATGCCTCCCTGCCTGCCGGCACCACCATCCTGCTGACCGCGGACCACGGCATGCTGGATGTGCCGGAACAACAGCGCATCGACTTTTCAGCCGACCCGGCGCTGGTGGAAGGCGTCCGGCACACCGCCGGCGAACCGCGCATGGTGCACCTCTACCTGGAAACCGGAGCGGACGGCACAGGGCCCGACGCCGGCGCACGCGAAAGGCTTCTCGCAGCCTGGCGCACCCGCTTCGGTACCCGCATCTGGGCCTTCACCAGGGAGGACGCCATTGCGGCGGGGCTCTTCGGCCCGGTTCGGCCCGCCGTCGAGGGCAGGATCGGCGACGTAATGATTGCAGCCCGCGATGAGCTGGCACTGTATGACACAAGACGCGTCCGCCCCACGGCGATGGAAGTCGTGGGCCAGCACGGATCCCTGACCAAGGCTGAGCGGGAGGTCCCGCTGCTGTGCTTCACGGCAGGCGGCAGGAGCGTCCGCCGTGGCTGAACTCGTCTTCTTTTCGGGCACCATGGACTGCGGCAAATCCACCCTCGCGCTGCAGATGGATCACAACCACCGTGCCCGGGGCCGGGGCGGTGTGCGCTTCAGCCGCAACGACCGTGCCGGCGCATCCCGCATCTCCAGCCGGCTCGGCCTCGAAACCGACGCAGTGGAGGTGGCGGACGGCACGGACTTCTGGGAGGAAGTCATGCTGCGGCGCACCCAGGGCCAGCGCGTGGACTACCTGATTTGCGATGAGGCGCAGTTCTATACGCCGGAGCAGGTGGAACAGCTGGCGAAGGTCGTGGACGAGATCGACGTCGACGTTTTTGCCTTCGGTATTACCGCCGACTTCCGCACCAGGCTCTTCCCCGGCTCGCAGCGGCTGATCGAACTGGCGGACCGGGTGCAGGTTTTACAGGTGGAGGCCCTGTGCTGGTGCGGCCGCCGGGCTACGCACAATGCAAGGACGGTGGACGGCGTCATGGTCACCGAAGGCGCCCAGGTAGTGGTGGGTGACGTCGACATGGCCGTTGACGGATCAGCGGCTCCGGCCGCAGGCCGCATTCCCGTGGTGGGCTACGAAACCCTCTGCCGGCGCCACTTCATGCGGCGGGTCACGGCCCATGGTGCCAACCTCATGGCTGAGCAGGACCAGCTGCTGCCGTTCGAGGTGGATGCGTGCCTGTGGCGCGGCACCGGCGGAACCGGGGCAGGCGCCTAAGCGTCCGGTGTCCGGTGTCCGGTGTCCGGCCGGCGCGCAGGCCGTGTACCTAGTCTCCGCGGGTCCCGAAGACAATCTCGTCCCAGGACGGAACGCTGGAGCGCTTGGGCCTCGAGGGCTGCCTTTCCGGTGCGCCCGTTTCCGGGAGCTGGCCGGTGGCAGGGGAGTTATCGTCAGTGCGCGGTGCCGGCCGGCGCGGGTTGCCGCCCAGCAGTTCGTCCAGTCCTGCTCCGCTGCCTGACGCGCCGGTGCCGCGTGCCGCGTCAGGATCCGCTGAACCGGAGGGGCGCTGAGGGGAGGCCACGATTGTTATCTCCCGGGTGTCTGTACTGACACCGTTGTGCAGCCGGAGGTTGTCTTCCACCGGGTCCGCGTGCGGGGGGATGAGGCTCAGCCGGGAAAGCATCGACGGGCGGGCATCCCGGCGCCGGATGAAGGAATCACCCTGGGCAGCCGGGGCACTGCCGGCATCTTCCTCCGGCTCTGCCTCCTGTTCGTCTGCTTCCGGCGTGACCTCGGAGGGCCGGGGATGGGCAGCCGGCACGCCGTGCGTGAGGAGCAGGGCCAGGGCGTCGTCGGAATCCTCATCCACGCCAAGCCGCTGGCCCCGGCGCGAGCGCAGCATGTCCAGGAGGCCGTCGGATTCCTTTTCCTTGCCCGGCGCGTGGCCGGCATTGCCTGCCTGGCTTCCGGGAACGGCGTCGGCATCGGTCTCAAAGTCAAAGGGCCGGTCGGAAACGGCCGACAGCCGGCGGGCAGGAACGGGCCCGTCCAGGGGCTCCAGTTCGCTCAGTTGCTGGGCCCAGCGGTTGGCGTTCTGCAGCGACTTCCGTGCCGGGCTGAAGGTCCACAGTGCCGGGGGCTCCTCGCCTATGCCCGGAGTGGTGCCGTTCTTGGCTTCGAAAGTGGCCGAGACAGTCCAGGTCCCATCCTGGCGACGCCAGGAATCCCACTCCACCGTGGCCGGGTCGATGCCATGGGCGGCGAGCCGGTGCCCCACCATGTCATTCAGCGTGGCAGGGTTGTCGCCGAACGCCGACCGGTAGACGTCATGGCCGGGGGAAGGCGAGGCCACTTCCACTTTGCGGGCCTGCTGGGCCACGTACTCCCGTTCAGCAAGGACCGGCCCCTCGTACCGTTCAACCTTGGCCAGCGGAAGCCCGGAAAGCTCGGCGACGTCGGCCGCAGTGGCACCGGCGCGTATCCGAGCCTGGATGTCCCGCGGGGACATCGGAACAGCTGGCCGCTCGGCCCGCGGCTTAACCGCAGGCCGGCTGGCCGTCCTCAGCGCTTCGTCGATCGGCAGCTGGAACATCTCGCCGCCGGCCCCGCTCAACAGGAGGTGAGTCCCGTCGTCGTGTACGCCTACAAGCCGTAGATCCTGCATACAAATCCTCCACCCTGGCATTACTATCACTCGAAACTTTGCCACCCGGGGGACGGGTTTTCCGTCAAGGGGCAGGGCGCGCCGCGATTTTCCGGGACAACGCTCGCAAATCCTCCGCCAGGCCCGGCCTTCACCGGGCACCAACCCGGCGCATCCCGCGTTATGAAGGGTGTTGTCCCAGACAATCGCACAGGAAGAAGGCCAGGGCCACGATGTCCACCGATTACGATGCGCCGCGCAAGTCCGAGGAGGACGCCACCGCGGACTCGCTGGAAGAGCTGAAGACGCGCCGGTCTGACAAACCGGTTGCGGTGGTGGATGAGGACGAAAGCGAGCTTGCCGCCGGCTTTGAACTGCCGGGCGCGGACCTCTCCGGCGAGGAGCTGGTGGTCCAGGTGGTTCCGGCCCAGGCTGACGAATTCACCTGCTCCTCGTGCTTCCTGGTACGGCACCGCTCCCAGATCGCCAGGGAGAAGGACGGCCGGTTCTACTGCAGGGACTGTGAGGGCTGAAGGGCTGCCGCCAGTTTGTCCGGGCGGCGGGTGGACGCCAGCCAGTACGGCGTCGGATCCGAGGGATCGGTGATGCCGATCTTGACGACGGGATCGATCCAGCCCCGGATGCAAAGGTAGGCCAGGCCGTTCAGCCGGGTGCCGCGTTCCGCCGTCGCTTCTTCACCGCGGAAGGGCTGGGCGGCACCCACGAAGCGGCGTTCAATGGTGGCCCGCCCCACGGTCAGGGTGTTTTCCGTGACCAGGATGGTGGGGGTGGAAAGGATCAGGAGGATGGCGATAATCGTGAAGAGAACCACCGCAGCCGTGTAGCCCGCAGCCGCGCTGATAGGTGCAAACACCAGGATTCCTGCACCTGAGATGCCCGCTGCGATGATCCAGATCCAGGCATTGGGCCACAGCTTTTCCCGGTAGACCACTGCGGCTTCGGATGATGGTGTGCCGGGAACGGGCGCGGCGGAACTGGATTCGGGCATGACGCAAGCTTTCCATCTTTCCCTGGCTATTTCATCCCGGCCGCTTCTGTCCCGGCGCCGGCGGCACCTTCCCCGCAGCACAGTGCCTGCCCCCGGCAGGTGCCTGCGCCTAGGTGCGCGCGGCGGGCGCGGGTTAGAGTGAGTGACTGTGACTGATCATTCCGCAGCCGTAGACACCTTCACCGCAGAACCTGCCGGCCTGGCGCCGTCGGCCACAGCCCCCACACTGCAGGTCCAGCTGAAGATGCTGGATCCAGGCCTCGAGGCGCCCTCCTACGCGCACCCGGGCGACGCCGGCGCTGACCTTCGTGCCAGGGAGGACGTTGTCCTGCAGCCGGGGGAGCGCAAGCTGGTTCCCACGGGAGTGGCAATTGCCCTCCCTGACGGCTTCGTCGCCCTGATCCATCCGCGGTCGGGGCTTGCCACCAAACACGGGCTGACCATTGTCAACGCCCCCGGAACGGTGGATGCCGGATACCGGGGGGAAATAGCCGTCACCCTGCTGAACACCGACGCGAGCCAGTCCATTGAGCTGCACCGCGGCGATAGAATTGCGCAAATGGTTATCCAGCGTGTGGAGCACGCGCAGTTCATCCCCGTCAATGAATTGAGCGGGTCCGTGCGCGGTACGGGAGGCTTCGGATCCACCGGCGGTTTCAACCCGCCGGGGGCCTAAAGAACGATTTCCGTTCCCGCAGTATTGCTGCCGGGCGCGTACAGCAGGACGGCGGGACCCCAACGGGCCGGACCGGCACATTTCACAACTAAGGAGACACCCCCATGGTCTTTGGGCTCGGCAGGAAAGCCAAGAAGGAACAGACAGCCGAACCGGACGACTCCCTGACCGCCGCGGAGGCTTCGGCCGACGCGGCGACCGCCACGGGCATCCGGGCAAACGGCCCGCTTGATGAATCCGAAATCACCAGCCGCGACGGCTACGTGGATCTGGGCGCGCTGCTGATCACGCCCAGCGAGGGTCTCCAGCTGCGCCTCGAGGTCGAGGAAGCCACCCAGCGCGTCGTGGCGGTCACGCTGGACCTCAATGGCTCCAGCCTGCAGCTGCAGGCTTTCGCCGCTCCCAAGACCGAGGGCCTGTGGGACGAGATCCGCGAGCAGATTGGCCAGTCCGTGGGTGCGCAGGGTGGCCAGGTGGAAGAGATCGACGGCAGCTTTGGAACCGAACTCGTGGCCAAGTTGCCTGCGGGGCTGCCTGACGGCAGCCAGGGCTACCGCGTGGCCCGCTTTGTGGGCGTTGATGGTCCGCGCTGGTTCCTTCGCGGAGTCCTGGGCGGACCGGCGGCCCTTGAACGTGAGGCAGCCGAGCCGCTGGAGGCGCTGTTCCGGCAGGTTGTGGTGATCCGCGGGGGCAGCCCCATGCCGCCCCGTGACCTGCTTCAGCTGCGCCTGCCCAAGGACACGGCCACCACGCCTCCTCCGCCTGCCCCCTCTCTTGGGGAACCGGAACGTGGTCCGGAAACCACACAGATTGGCTGACGCGGCCCCGGGGGACGGGCTCCAGCCCCGCCCTGACGTTCTCTCCCTGGACGAGCTTCCGGACAAGGGCCGCGTCGTCTGCCAGGGACGCATTGAATCGGTGACGTACCTCCCGGCGGACCAGGCACCTGCGTTCACCGCCATTGTTTCCGACGCCGAGCCGGGCCGGGCCGAACCAGGCAGGAGAGTCTCCGGCCAGGCCGGCCAGTCCAAGGCACATGGCAGGCTCCGGGTTGTATGGCTGGGGCGCCGCCGCGTGCCGGGCATCGAAGCCGGCGCCCGGCTCCGGCTTGAAGGAATGCTTTCCCGCAGCCAAGGCCTGCCCACCATGTTCAACCCACGCTACGAAATACTGTCCCGCCAGGAGAACGAATGACCGAGCCCCAGCCCGACCCGTCCTCCGGGCCCCCAAACCACGGCACCCCTGAGCGTGATGGAAGGCAGGGACCGGCCCGGGAGCCGTCACCGGTGGCCGGCCTTGCGGCGGAGTACGCGGCCAAGGCCGGGCTGCACCGGACACACGACGGCCGGGTGGACGTCCTGCGCAGCGCCGGCGGTGTCCAGGGCATTGCCGAAAGCATCGTGCCCGGGCTTATGTTCCTGGTGGCCTTCACCATCACCCGGGAGCTGACGCTGTCCCTGGTGGCGGCACTGGCTTCCGCCGCGGTGTTCACCGTGGTCCGGCTGGTCCAGCGGCGCCCGCTCACCCAGGCGCTGGCCGGTGTGGTGGGCGTAGGCATCTCGGCCTGGCTCGCAAACAGCACCGGCAAGGCGGAGGACTTCTACCTCCCCGGTTTCTTCACCAACGCCGGCTACATCCTGGCGATGGTGCTGTCCATCTTCCTCAAATGGCCGGTGGCCGGCCTGCTCTTCGGATTCATCCGGAACGAGGGCCTTGACTGGCGCAAGGACGCGGTCCGGGTCAGGGCCTACCAGCTTGGCACCTGGATCATCGTTGCGGTCCTGGCGCTTCGGCTCGTGGTGCAGGTTCCGCTCTACCTCATGGGTCCGGACGGGCTTGCGGCGCTGGCCACCACCCGGCTGATCATGGGCGCGCCCCTGTACATCCTGGGTGTCTGGATTGCCTGGCTGGTGACCCGGCCGGCCGCCGTCGACGCCGGCACGGACTCCAACGGGGAGGACGCGGGCCTGAAAGCCTGACGCATCGACGGCCGGATCGTCCTAGCCGTCGAAGCCGTCGTCCTCGGGCGCCTGCTGGGCGGTCCTGGCGCCGGCCGGCAGCGGAGCGTCCGCCTCGCCGGCCGTATCAAGGGCGTCAGGCGCCAACAGGGCGCGCAGGTGGTCCTCAGCTGCAATGGTGGTGACGAAGAACAACTCGTCTCCGCCGTCGATCACGTCGTCCCGGCTCGGCGTGATGGGTGCATGATCACGCAGGATGGCCACGAGGGTTGAATCCTCCGGCCACCGGATGTCGCCGACCGTCTGGCCGATCACGTGCGAGTCGTGCGGCACGGTGAACTCCACGAGGGAAGAAACGCCGGTCTGAAGGGTGAGCAGCCGGACCAGGTCGCCGATCTCCACGGCTTCCTCGACGAGGGCGGTCATGAGCTGCGGAGTGTTGACGGCGACGTCAACGCCCCAGGAATCGTTGAACATCCAGTCGTTCTTGGGGTTGTTCACCCGCCCCACGGTGCGGCCCACCCCGAATTCGGTCTTGGCCAGCAGGGAAACCACCAGGTTGACCTTGTCATCGCCGGTGGCTGACACCACCACGTCTGCGTCTTCCACTTTGGCTCCCTGCAGCGTGCTCAGCTCACAGGCGTCGCCCACCAGCCAGTGTGCGCCGCGGAGGCCGCTGCGTCCAATGACCTCCGGCTTGAGGTCGATCAGGAGGATCTCATGCTTGTGCGCCAGCAGTTCCCTGGCGATGGACGAGCCGACGCTGCCGGCACCCACAATCACGACTTTCACTGGTACTCCTTGGCGGGTGCTTTGGCGAGGATATGGGCTACCTGGGCGCTGCGGTCAACCTGCAGCATCGCGTGCACGGTATCGCCGTCCTGGTAGGCGGTGGCAGCGTCCGGCAGGAGTCCCTCACCAAAACGGGTCAGGTACGCCACCCGGATGGCGGCGGCTTTCTCAATGGTGCTCACCCGTTGTCCGATCCAGCTGGAGTCGAGATCGAGTTCGGCGAGCACCAGCCGTCCGGACGGCTCGCGGAAATCGCCTGCGAGGTGCTGTTCGGGCAGGATACGCCGCAGTACCTGGTCCGCGCTCCAGCGCACGGCCGCAACGGTGGGAATCCCAAGGCGCTGGTAGATCTCGGCACGGCCGGGATCATAGATGCGGGCCACAACGTGGGGGACGTGGAACGTTTCCCTGGCCACCCGGGTGGCCAGGATGTTGGAGTTGTCGCCGCTGGAAACGGCGGCGAACGCGTACGCTTCAGCCACGCCGGCCTGTTTCAGGGTGTCCCGGTCGAAGCCGACGCCCGTGACTTTGCGTCCGGTGAATCCTTGCCGGAGCCTGCGGAAGGCGCGGTCGTCCTGGTCGATGATGGCCACGGAATGCCCGGCGTCCTCCAGCGTGTGCGCCAGCGTTGCCCCTACCCGGCCACATCCCATGATCACGAAATGCGCCACGGTCTCTCCTCTGTATTCCTGTCAAGGTCCTGCTGCTAGAACTCTACCGCCAGCGTGCCGGCTCCCGTTGTCCCCGGTCCGTCATGACATCGTCCGGGAATCAGACTAGCTTTGTGGGGTGTTGACAATATTGAACGCCGTCAAGCGTGTGCTGGTGGGCCGGCCATTTCGAAATGACCGGCTGGCCCATACGCTGCTTCCCAAGCGGATCGCACTTCCGGTCTTCGCCTCCGACGCACTTTCCTCCGTAGCCTATGCCCCGGACGAGATCCTGCTGACGCTGGCGCTGGCGGGCGTCAGTGCGGTGGCGTTCTCGCCGTGGGTGGGCGTGGCGGTGATGGTGGTCCTGCTGACGGTGGTGGCCTCCTACCGGCAGAACGTGCACGCCTATCCTTCCGGCGGCGGCGACTACGAGATCGCCGGTGAGAACCTGGGCAGGTACGCAGGCCTCACCGTGGCCTCTGCGCTGCTGGTTGACTACGTCCTGACCGTCGCGGTGTCCATCTCCTCCGCCGCCACGTACCTCACCACCGCCGTCCCGTCGCTGCACGGCAACCAGGCCGCAATAGCCACTGTCGGCGTCGTCATCCTTGCCCTGGTGAACCTGCGCGGAATCAAAGAGGCCGGCACCCTCTTCGCCATCCCCACCTACATTTTTATGGCATCCATCCTGGGCATGACGGCGGTGGGACTGTTCCAGGCGGCAACCGGGCAGCTGGGCCAGGCGCCCTCCGCTGCCTTCACGATCGTCCCGGCCCCCGGTTTCGACGAGGGCCTTGTGGGCCTCGCCGGCGCCTTCCTGCTGCTGCGGGCCTTTTCCTCGGGCGCCGCGGCGCTCACCGGCGTCGAAGCCATCAGCAACGGAGTGCCCAACTTCCGCCCGCCGAAGAGCAAGAACGCCGCCACCACCCTGCTGCTGCTGGGCGTCATCGGCGCCACCATGCTGGCGGGCATCATCTACCTGGCCAACGCCACCAAGGTGCACATCGTCCTGGACCCGGCCACCGAGTTCCTGCTCAACGGCAACCCCCTGCCGGAGGGGTACATCCAGAACCCTGCCATCAGCCAGATCGCCCAGACCATCTTCGGCCCGGGATCCATACCGTTCTACATCGTGGTGGCCGCCACCGGCGTGATCCTGGTGTTTGCCGCCAACACCGCCTTCAACGGCTTTCCGGTGCTGGGCTCCATCCTCGCCCAGGACGGCTACCTGCCGCGGCAGCTGCGCACCAGGGGTGACAGGCTGGCCTTCAGCAATGGCGTCCTGGCCCTCGCCGCAGGCGCGCTGGTACTGATCATCGCCTTCAACGCGGACGTCACCAAGCTCATCCAGCTCTACATCGTGGGTGTCTTCATCTCATTCACCGCCAGCCAGCTGGGGATGATCCGGCACTGGGGCCGGCAGCTCAAGCTGGCCAAGGACAAGGCAGTCCGGCGCCGGATGGCCAAGTCCCGCGTCATCAACAGCATCGGCTTCGGCATGACGGCCACGGTCCTGGTCATCGTGCTGGTCACCAAATTCGAGCAGGGCGCCTGGATTGCCCTGCTCGCCATGGTCATCCTGTTCCTCATCATGTGGAGCATCAGGGCGCACTACGACAACGTGGCCAGGGAACTGGCCGTGGACGAGGACTCTTCGCCGCGCGCCCTTCCCACCAGGGTGCACGCCGTCCTGCTGGTGTCCCATGTGCGCAAGCCCGTGCTGCGGGCGCTGGCGTACGCCAGGGCCTCCCGGCCGTCCCGGCTTGATGCGGTGACAGTGGACATCGATGCCGAAGAAACCGCGCAGACCGTGGCTGACTGGGAAAAGCTCGAGATTCCGGTGCCGCTGACCGTGCTGGCCAGTCCGTACCGGGAGACGGTCACGCCCATCATGGAGTACGTCAAACACATGCGGAAGGATTCCCCCCGCGACCTGATCGTGGTCTACATCCCCGAATACGTTGTAGGCAAGTGGTGGGAGCAATTGGTCCACAACCAGACGGCCCTGCGCATCAAGACCCGGCTGCACTTTGAACCCGGCGTCATGGTGGCGAGCGTCCCCTGGCAGTTGAAATCATCCGAAGAAGCGAAAAACCTGCAGGACGTCCAATAATGGCAAACACCGAAACACAGCCGCCCCTGACCGGAGAAGCAGGCAGGGAAGTAGTGCTCGACGTCGGCCCGGTGGCCCACGGCGGCCACTGCGTTGCCAGGCACGAGGGCCGGGTGATTTTCGTCAGGCACGGCATTCCGGGGGAAAAGGTGCGGGTGCGGCTGACGGATGCGGAGGAAAAGGCCAAATTCTGGCGGGCGGACGTCGTCGAGGTCCTTGAAGCCTCTCCGGACCGCGCGGACCACTTCTGGCACCTGGCCGACTCAGCGCGGGCCTGGAGCCACGGACACCCCCCGGTGGGCGGAGCCGAGTTCGGCCACATCACCCTTGCCCGCCAGCGCAGCCTCAAAGCGGAAGTGCTTGCCGAACAGCTCAGGCGGCTCGCCGGCGTCGACCAGCTGCCCGCGGACGCCGGGAGCGTGGAAGCCGTGGGCGGAACGGCCGACGGCGGGGACGGCCTTGGGTGGCGCACGCGCGCGGGCTTTTCGGTCACCCCCGGCGGCAAGCTGGGCATGCACGCACACCGTTCCACGCACATCGTTCCGGTCCGGGAGATGCCGCTCGCTTCGGAGGCAATCAACAACCTGCGCCTCTGGGACATCGATTTGCAGGGCATCGAGCGCGTGGAAGTGGCAGCCCCGGCCAACGGTTCCCGTCCGCTGGTGCTGCTGGCGCCAGGTCCGGGAACCAAGCCCAAGCGGCTTAGCGCCATCGCAGCCCAGTTGCCCGGCGAGGTGTCCGTAGCCACTTTCGACCCCGCTACCGAGGCCGTGCAGCAGCTTCGCGGCCGCACGTGGGTGCAGGAATCAGCGGCCGGGCACGACTACCGGGTCACCGGCGCAGGGTTCTGGCAGATCCACCGCGACGCGCCCGGGACCCTTGTGGGGGCTGTCACAGAATTCCTCCGCGGCGGGGGCTTCCTCCACCCCGGGGCCGTTGTTGCCGACCTCTACGCGGGAGCCGGGCTCTTCACCGCAGTCCTGGCTGACGCGGTGGGGGAGACAGGATCCGTCCTGTCCGTGGAAGGTGCCGCCGGAACCAGCCGGGATGCACGGAAGAGCCTGCACGGGGCGCCCCAGGTGGAGATCGTCCAGGGCAGGGTGGAGCGCGTGCTCCGCCAGAAACCGCGGAGTTTTGACGCCCTGGTCCTGGACCCGCCACGGGCGGGGGCAGGGAAGGCAGTGGTGAGCCAGCTTGTTGAGGCCAGCCCCCGCGCCATTGCCTACGTGTCCTGTGATCCGGCGTCGTTCGCCCGGGACGTGGGGTACTTCCGCCAGGCGGGATGGGGGCTGTCAGGCCTCCGGGCCTTCGATCTCTACCCCCATACCCACCACCTGGAGACAGTGGCGCTGCTGGCGCCCCTTCCGTGATGCCACTGCGGTTTTCGACTACGATGGCCGTAGTAGTCCCACGTCGCGCTCCGTAATCACGGCCGGCCGTGTGCAATTTTCGGGCCCGAAACTAATTAGGGCTTCCTAACTAGCAGGCGGTCAACCGCGCGACAAAGATGAAACTGTTGCGAGAGGAGTCCTGCGATGAGCACTGTGGACAGCTTCGGTTCAAAAGGCAAACTTAATGTAGCCGGAACCGAATACGAAATTTTCCGGTTGAACTCCGTTGAAGGTGCAGAAAACCTTCCGTTCAGCCTCAAGGTATTGCTTGAAAACCTGTTGAGGACCGAGGACGGCGCGAACATCACTGCCGATCACGTCCGCGCCTTGGCAGGCTGGGATCCCAACGCCCAGCCCGATACAGAAATCCAGTTCACGCCTGCACGCGTGATCATGCAGGACTTCACCGGCGTCCCCTGCGTGGTGGACCTGGCGACAATGCGTGAAGCGGTCAAGGAACTGGGCGGCGACCCCAAGCGGGTGAACCCCCTGGCGCCCGCCGAGATGGTCATTGACCACTCGGTCCAGATCGATGCCTTCGGCAACTCCGGCGCACTGGAGCGCAACATGGAGATCGAATACCAGCGCAACGGGGAGCGTTACCAGTTCCTGCGCTGGGGCCAGACCGCATTCGACGACTTCAAGGTGGTTCCCCCGGGAACCGGCATCGTCCACCAGGTCAACATCGAATACCTGGCACGCACCGTCATGACCCGCGAAGTGGACGGCGCGCTCCGTGCGTACCCGGATACCTGCGTGGGCACCGACTCGCACACCACCATGGTCAACGGCCTGGGCGTGCTCGGCTGGGGCGTCGGCGGCATCGAAGCCGAGGCCGCCATGCTGGGCCAGCCCGTCTCCATGCTGATCCCGCGTGTTGTGGGCTTCAAGCTGAGCGGATCCATCCCGGCGGGCGCCACGGCTACCGACGTGGTGCTGACCATCACCGAGATGCTCCGCAAGCACGGCGTGGTGGGCAAGTTCGTGGAGTTCTACGGCGAAGGCGTGGCCGCTGTGCCGCTGGCCAACCGCGCCACCATCGGCAACATGAGCCCCGAGTTCGGTTCCACCGCGGCCATGTTCCCGATCGACGACGTCACCCTGGACTACCTGCGCCTTACCGGCCGCTCGGAGCAGAACGTTGCCCTCGTGGAGGCTTACGCGAAGGAACAGGGCCTCTGGCACGATCCTTCCCGCGACATCAAGTTCTCCGAGTACCTGGAACTGGACCTGTCCACGGTTGTTCCGTCCATCGCAGGCCCCAAGCGCCCGCAGGACCGCATCGAACTGACCGAGGCCAAGGACGAGTTCCGCCACGACCTCAAGAACTACGTTTCCCACGATGCCAACGCCGGTACCCTGGACGAATCGCTGGAGGAGTCCTTCCCGGCCTCCGATTCGCCCTCCTTCACGGCCGGCGCCACTCACATCTCCGACACCGACCGGGAGCCCCCGAAGTACTCGGCAGGCCACGGGGCAGCGGGCCGCATCTCCCAGCCTGTACCGGTCAAGACGGCTGACGGCCGCGAGTTCGAGCTGGACCACGGTGCAGTCACCATCGCCTCCATCACGTCCTGCACCAACACGTCCAACCCGTCGGTCATGCTGGCCGCCGCGGTACTGGCGCGCAACGCCGTGGACAAGGGCCTGACCTCCAAGCCGTGGGTCAAGACCTCCGTCGCCCCCGGCTCGAAGGTTGTCACCGACTACTACGAGAAGTCCGGCCTGACGCCCTACCTGGAGAAGCTCGGCTTCTACATCGTGGGCTACGGCTGTGCTACCTGCATCGGCAACTCCGGCCCGCTGGAAGCTGAAGTGTCGGAAGCCATCCAGGCCAACGACCTCGCCGTTGCTGCTGTCCTCTCGGGCAACCGCAACTTCGAAGGCCGCATCAACCCGGACGTCAAGATGAACTACCTGGCCTCCCCGCCGCTGGTCATCGCCTACGCCCTGGCCGGTTCCATGGACTTCGACTTCGAAACCGACGCCCTGGGCAAGGACCAGGCCGGCAACGACGTCTTCCTCAGGGACATCTGGCCCAACCCGGTTGAGGTCCAGCAGGTCATCGATTCCTCGATCGACAAGGACATGTTCGCCAGGGGCTACGAAGGCGTATTCGAAGGCGACCACCGCTGGAAGGCGCTCGACACTCCCGCCGGCGATACCTTCGCCTGGGATCCGAACTCCACTTACGTCCGGAAGCCCCCGTACTTCGAGGGCATGCAGGCGAAGCCGGAGCCGGTCAAGGACATCACGGGCGCCCGCGTGCTCCTGAAGCTGGGCGATTCGGTCACCACCGACCACATCTCCCCGGCCGGATCGTTCAAGTCCGACACCCCTGCCGGCCAGTACCTGCTGGCCAACGGCGTGGAGCGCAAGGACTTCAACTCCTACGGTTCCCGCCGCGGCAACCACGAGGTGATGATCCGCGGAACGTTCGCAAACATCCGCATCAAGAACCAGATCCTGGACGGCGTCGAGGGTGGCTTCACCCGCGACTTCACCCAGGAGGGCGGCCCGCAGGCCTACGTCTATGACGCCGCGCAGAACTACCAGGCGGCCGGCACCCCGCTGGTGGTCCTGGCCGGCAAGGAATACGGTTCCGGTTCCTCCCGCGACTGGGCTGCAAAGGGTACCGCCCTGCTGGGCGTCAAGGCCGTCATCGCCGAGAGCTACGAGCGCATCCACCGCTCCAACCTCATCGGCATGGGCGTCCTGCCGCTGCAGTTCCCGGCCGGCGAGTCCGCTGCAACCCTGGGCCTTTCCGGTACGGAGACGTTCTCGGTTGAGGGCGTCACCGCCCTGAACGAGGGCACCACGCCCAAGACCCTCAAGGTCACCGCAACTGCCGAGGACGGCACCTCGACGTCGTTCGACGCCGTCCTGCGCATCGATACCCCGGGTGAAGCGGACTACTACCGCAACGGCGGCATCCTGCAGTACGTGCTGCGCCAGATCTCCGCCAACTAGCGGGTTCCGCCAGCAGGCACCACCTCCCGAAGCCCCGGCCGGTCACCGACCAGCCGGGGCTTCGGCTTTGCATTTGAGCCGACGCGTTAGAGTTAAACGGCACGTCTACCATCCGAAGGAGGGGTCATTGGGAATCTTGGACACCATCCGGAATCCGCAGGACCTGAACGAGTTGTCCGAAGAACAGCTAAAAGAGTTGGCTTCGGAGATCAGGGAGTTCCTGATCACGAACGTCTCCCAGACAGGCGGCCACCTCGGACCAAACCTCGGCGTGGTGGAACTGACGCTGGCCGTGCACCGCATCTTCGATTCGCCGCGTGACAGCATCGTTTTTGACACCGGCCACCAGTCGTACGTCCACAAGCTCCTGACGGGGCGCCAGGACTTCAGCACCCTGCGCCAGGAGGGCGGCCTCTCCGGCTACCCGTCCCGCGCGGAGTCCGCACATGACATCGTGGAGAGCTCGCACGCCTCCTCCTCGCTGTCCTGGGCCGACGGCATCTCGCGCGCCCGGCAGCTGACCGGCGAAGGCGACCGGCACGTCGTCGCCGTCGTGGGCGACGGTGCCCTGACCGGCGGCATGGCCTGGGAAGCCATCAACAACATCGCCGCAGACAAGAAGCGCCGCGTTGTCATTGTGGTCAATGACAACGGCAGGTCCTATGCTCCCACCGTGGGCGGCTTCGCGGACTACCTGGCCTCGCTGCGCCCCACCATTGACTCCTTCCGCGCCACCCCCGCCTACGAACGGGCGCTGGACTGGTGGAAGAAGAAGCTGCAGAGCGGTGGACCCGTGGGCCAGTTCACCTACAAGAGCCTGCACGCCATGAAGAAGGGCATCAAGGACTGGTGGGCGCCGCAGGGGATGTTCGAGGACCTGGGCATGAAGTACATCGGCCCGGTGGACGGCCACAACCTTCAGGCGATGGAGCACGCCCTCGCCACGGCCAGGCACTACGCCGGCCCGGTGATTGTCCATGCCATGACCGAAAAGGGCCACGGCTACGCCCCGGCACGAGCCCACGAGGCTGACCAGTTCCACGCCGTCGGCATCATCGACCCCGAAACCGGCGAGCCCACCGGAACTGCCGGGGCACAGTCCTGGACGTCTGTATTTGCCGACGAGATCGCCGCCATCGCGGATGAGCGGAAGGACGTCGTGGGCATTACCGGCGCGATGCTCATCCCCGTGGGGCTGCACAAGTTCGCTGCCCGGCACCCGGACCGGGTGATCGACGTCGGAATCGCCGAACAGCATGCCCTCACCTCCGCCGCCGGCATGGCGTTCGGCGGCCTGCATCCGGTGGTCGCCGTCTACGCCACCTTCCTCAACCGCGCCTTCGACCAGCTCCTGATGGACGTTGCCCTTCACAAGGCAGGCGTCACGATCGTCCTGGACCGCGCCGGGGTCACCGGGCCGGACGGCGCCAGCCACCACGGCATGTGGGACATGGCCATGGTCCAGATCGTTCCCGGCCTCCACCTGGCCGCGCCTCGCGACTCCACCAGGCTGCGCGAGGAACTCCGCGAGGCAGTGGCGGTCAGCGACGCCCCCACGGTGGTCCGCTTCTCCAAAGGCTCCGTTGGCGCCGAAGTGGAAGCGCTGGAACGCCTCAGCGACGGCGTGGACGTGCTGGCCCGCAGGCCCAGCGGCTCAACCGAGAACGATGTCCTGATCATCAGTGTGGGCGCCATGTCCGAACTCGCGCTGGATGTGGCCAACCGGCTTGGCGCGCAAGGCATCAGCACCACGGTGGTGGACCCGCGCTGGGTCCTGCCCGTGCCGCGCTCCATTGTTGCACTGGCGTCCCACCACCGCCTGGTCATCTGCATCGAGGACGGCGTCCGTGCCGGCGGCGTCGGCTCACGGATCCGCCAGGAAATGCGCGCATCAGGCGTGGACACCGCCCTGAACGAGGTGGGCCTGCCGGTCGAATTCCTGGACCACGGCACCCGCGGGCAGATCCTCGAACGCGTGGGCCTGACGGCCCAGCAGATCACGCACGACGTCGTCGCGCAGGTTCTCGGGACAAAGGTCCCGTTTGCCCGTCCGTTGCCCGGCCAGCAGCACCCCACCACCGGCAGCCTTCCGATTCTGTGAGGGAAGAAGACGCACTGAAGTACCCGGGTGCAGTGGGGGAGTCCGGGCGGCCCATGCACACCACCACCACCCGGGTTCCCGCCGGGCTGAAGCCTGGCCAGCTGGTAGTGGCCAGGAACAGGAAATGGAACGGCAAGGCGCACTGGGTGGTGCCGGGGCGCTACCTGGGCGAAGACGAACATGGGTGGTGGATCTTCCAGGGAACCAATGAGTTCTGCTCCAGGCCCGGTGCGGCGTTCTACACCAAATCCGACGCCGTGCTGCTGGTTCCGCGCTCCGGCGACTGGGTTGCCACGTTCTACGATGACGTACACCCGAACCAGGTCCGGGTGTACGTGGACTTGGCTGTGGGCCACGAGTGGACAGTCATCCGGCCCGCCGTCACCGAGTTCCATGTGATCGACATGGACCTGGATGTCATCCGCACCGAAGACCGCGGCGTGTTCATCGACGACCAGGACGAGTTCGCCGAGCACAGTATCTCCATGCATTACCCGGACCGGCTGGTGGCGGACATCCAGAATGCCGCAGACCAGCTTTACCATGCCGTCAAGGCGCAACAGGCTCCGTTCGACGGCACTGACGTCGCATGGTTCACAGAGGGACGAAAATGAGCGGAATTGTCAGGGTCTACAAGCGCGACGACGAGGGCACCCTCCACTTCCGGGAGGCCTGGTATGACGGGGACTACAGCCAGTTCGTCATGAACTACGGCGCGGTGGGGCACCAGAGCAAAACGGAAGAGACCGACGTGCCCGATGCGGAGGCAGCCGAGGGGCTCCTGGACGCCTTCGCGGCCCAGTGCGCCGAGGACGGCTACGCCGAAATCCCCGACGAGGAGCAGTTCTGGGTGGTAGCCCAGTTCGCACTCAAAACCAGGGAAGGCACAGACCGGGACCGCTACCTCGAAGAGAAGGCAACGGACGCCCTCATCAGCCACCTCGCCTGGCGTGGACTGGGAACCGTGGAGCGTTCCGGGTTCACGGATTACAAGCTGAACATCTTCTGCCTCTGCCCCGACGTGAACAAGGCCGTCAACGCCATCAAGGTCTGCACCCGCGGCGAGGACCTGGACTTCACCAAGCTGAGCATCGGGGCCGCCCCGTACAACGAACCCGAGCACTTCAAGCTCAAGCACTCAGCCAAACCCGCCACCGGCTTCAGCCTTTAGGAGCATCCCGTGACCGCGTACCGCCGCGTCGGCAAATCCGGCCTGACCGTCTCCACCGTGGGCCTGGGCTGCAACAACCTTGGCCGCGCCAACACCGTCACCGAATCCCAGGAAGCCACGGACGCCGTCGTCCACGCCGCACTCGACGCCGGAATCACCCTGTTCGACGTCGCAGACACCTATGGCCGGGAACCCGGCCTCAGCGAAACGATGCTGGGCAGGGCCCTCGGCAGCCGGCGCCCCGACGTCGTCCTTGCCACCAAGTTCGGCATGGACATGAAAGGCGCCAGCGGGCCGGACTTCGGCGCCCGAGGCTCCCGCCGCTACATCATCCAGGCAGTGGAGGCGTCGCTGCGGCGGCTGGGCACCGACTGGATCGACCTCTACCAGTTCCACACCCCGGATCCGCTGACCCCCATTGACGAAACCCTGTCCGCGCTGGACACGCTCGTCACCAGCGGCAAGGTCCGCTACCTCGGGCACTCCAACCGCGCCGGCTGGCAGATCGCCCAGGCCGAGTACGTCGCCCGCGAACTCGGCGGCGCGCGGTTCATCTCCACCCAGAACCACTACAATCTCCTGGACCGCCGGGCCGAACTCGAGGTGACCCCGGCCGCCGAGGAGTTCGGACTGGGCGTCCTGCCCTACTTCCCCCTCGCCAACGGCCTGCTGACCGGCAAGTACTCGCCCGGCCATGCTCCGGAGGGCTCCAGGCTCAGCCACACCCGCACGCACCTCGTCCACGACGCCGACTGGGACCAGCTGGACAGGTTCAGCCGCTTCGCCGGGGACCGCGGCCTGAACGAAGTCCAGGTTGCGTTCTCCTGGCTGGCCGCCCAGCCCTCGGTGGCCAGCGTCATCGCCGGGGCCACCCGGCCTGAGCAGGTGCGCCAGAACGCGGAAGCAGCGGACTGGGTTCCTTCTGACAAGGACCTTGCCGAGCTGGACGATATCTTCCCCGCAGCGCCCAAGGTGGCGCTCTTCTAGGAAACGACATGGCCGCCTTCCTGCTGGATGTGGACACCGGCATCGACGACGCCCTGGCACTCGCGTACCTTGCCGCCCTCCCGGACACCGAGTTCGTCTCGGTCACGGCCACCCCTGGAAATGTGGACGCGGACCAGGTGGCCCGCAACACCCTGGCACTGCTGGAACTCTGCGGACGCCCCGGTGTGGAAGTGGCCGTCGGCGCGCGCGGACCACTGGCCATACCGCTGCTGACCACCCCGGAAACGCACGGCCCGCAGGGCATCGGGTACGCGGTCCTGCCGGAACCGGCCGGCGCTGTGTCGGCGCGCCACGCCGTCGATCTGTGGGTTGACCACGCACGCAAGCGGCCGGGGGAGCTCACGGCCCTGATCACCGCGCCCCTGACCAACTTCGCGCTGGCCCTGCGACAGGAACCCAGGCTGCCCGAGCTGTTGGCAAAGGTTGTGATCATGGGCGGAAGCTTCTACCACCAGGGCAACACCACGCCCACGGCGGAGTGGAACACGCACGTGGATCCCCACGCGGCCAAGGAAGTCTATGCCGCCTTCCGCGGGCAGCCGCCGGAGAAACTGCCGGTGGTCTGCTCGCTGGACACCACTGAGCGGATCGAGCTGCACCCGGCGCACGTCCAGCAGCTGGCCGAGGCGGCCGGCGCGACAGTTCCCGAGCTGGTGCTGCCCGGCCAGCCCGAAGGACAGCGCAGCACCTCGGACAACAAGCTCATCAGGCACCTGTCCGATGCCCTGCGGTTCTACTTCGAATTCCACCGCCACTATGACCAGGGATATCTGGCCCATGTCCACGACTTCTTTGCCGCTGGCGTGGCCGCGGGCACCCTGGAGTTCCAGGCACTGCCCGCCACCGTCGACGTCGAGACCGGGTCTCCGCTCCTGATGGGCACCACCGTGGCGGACTTCCGGGGACTGTGGGGCATTCCGCCCAATGCCAGGGTGGTGACGGCAAATCAGCCCGAAGCCGCCTTCCGGGAACTGGTGTCCGCCGTCGGGAGCATGGCCCGGCGACTGGGCTGAGCGCCCCCGAAACCTCGCTGGGCCGCGCAAAACTGCCGCGGTAGAATGGTTCGCGTCCGGCCCGGCCACACGCCGCCGGCTGCTGCCGAGGTGACATAGGCGGCGCTCCGCCCGGCCCGGGAACTCCGGGTCACCCGCGCCCCGCACCCTGAAGGAACCTCCATGTCATCGCACTCCCTGACGTTGCCGTCCCCGGCGCCCGCCGCTGCCCGCAGGCGCCGGCTGCTGGAAATCCTCGGCGCCCTGGCCATCGCCGGCACCTACGTCTACCTGGTGCTGAACCAGCCTGCAGACATCACCGGGGGACCAGGCAGCGCGTCCGCCCTGATCGCCCTTTCCGGCTTCCTCGTCGGCGCCGTGCTGCTGATTGTCGCCGTCCTGCCCACGCTGCCGGCCTCCACCGTGGTGCTGATCCCCGTGGCGCTGGTGCTGAACATTGTGTTGGGCCAGTTCGTAGGCAGCACCCTGGTCCCGTTCTACCTTGACACCATCGGCACGGTCCTCATCGCGGTGCTGGCCGGCCCGGCGGCAGGCGCGGCGACCGGTGCACTGAGCAGCATTGTCTGGTCCTTCTTCAATCCCACCGTGCTGCCGTTCGCCGCCGGGGCCGCACTGATCGGCTGCCTTGCCGGCCTCGCCGCCCGCCATGGAATGTTCCGCCGCTTCTACCTCGCCCCCGTGGCAGGGTTCGTCACCGGCATCATCGGCGGCGTGGTGTCCGCGCCGGTGGCGGCCTTCGTCTTTGGCGGCACGTCCGGCGTGGCCACCGGTGCCATCGTCAGTGCCTTCCGCGCCATGGGCGACACCCTCCTGGCCGCCATCACCAAACAGGCGCTCATCTCCGACCCCATGGACAAAGCGATTGTGTTCACCGTGGTGGCCATCCTGGCGTACGCGCTTCCGCGCCGCGCGCGGCTGCAGTTCCCGTTCATCCGCCGGCACCGCGTGCTGGCCGGCAAGATGCCGGAACAGGGTTCCTGACCAGTCTGATGCGCCTCCACCCGCTCACCTCGCTGGCAGCCGCCGGCAGTACGGCGGCCATTACGACGGCGGCAGCCAGTTTGCCGCTGTCCCTCGCCGTCGTGGCGGCGGCCGCCGTCGTGTCGGCCCGCGCGGGTACGGCGCGCAGGATGCTCCCGGCCGCCGCGGCTGTCCTGCTCCCGCTGGGGCTGTCCCTGCTGGTCCTGCATGGGCTGTTCTTTCCCGAGGGCCGGACCGTCCTGGCGCAGTGGGGGCCGGCCCGCGTCACCGCGGAGGGGCTTTCCTTCGCCGTGGAACGGGCGGCACAGCTGGGAGCGGTAATCCTTGCGCTCCTGGTGTTCTCCTTTAGTGTCAGTGTTCCGGACCTGGTGGCGGCGTTGTCCGCACGCGGCGTCCAGGGCCGGTTCGCTTTCGTGCTGGCGTCCACCCTCACCCTGCTGCCGGCCATCACCTCCAGGGCGGAGGGGATCCGGCAGGCCCAGGAATCCCGCGGCCTGGTGATCCGGCGCGGACTCCTGCACCGCGTGGCGGCCTTCCGCCGCCAGGCGGTCCCGCTGGTCCTGTCCCTGGTCGAGGACGCCGGAACCCGTGCAGCGGCGCTGGAGTCCCGCGGCTTCAGCAACCCGGGACCCCGGACCAGCTACCGCGTTGTACCGGATTCCCGACTCCAGCGCGTGCTCCGGGTTGTCCTGCTGGTGGCCGCCGCAGCGGCGGTCGGTGCCCGGCTCTGGCTTGCCGCGGAGGGGACCTAGGACATGGCTGGCGGCCGGAACGCCCTTGAAACCGCCGGACCGATACTCTCGGCCGGCATCAGGACCTTCACTTTCCATGACGACGCCGCCCCGGTCCTGCACGGGGTGGAGCTCGCCTTCGTCCCCGGAACGTTCACCGCTGTGCTTGGACCGTCGGGAAGCGGGAAATCCACCCTGGGCCGGGTGCTGGCCGGCTGGCTTCCGCCCGGAAGCGGGGGAACCCTCCATGGCTTCCTGGAGCTCGCGGGTACCCGCCTGCAGTTCGGCGGCGGCGGGGATCCACGCATCAATCCCGCGGAATGGGGACGCCAGGTCGGGTTTGTTCCCCAGGATCCAGCCGCCGTCCTGTCCACGGTGCGGGCCACGGTGGCCGAAGAACTCGCGTTCGGCCTCGAGAACAGGGCGGTGGAGCGCGCCGCCATGAAGTCCACGGTGGAACGTACCGCCGCGCTCCTGGGACTCACGGACCTCCTGGACCATCACCCCGCCCGGCTTTCCGGCGGCCAGCTGCGCCGGCTTGCCATTGGCTGCGCCATCGTCACGGAACCTCGGGTGCTGATCATGGACGAGCCCTTCGCTTCGCTGGACAGCGCCGGCACCGCCGGACTGGCACAGCTGGTGCGGGACCTCGTCAGGCGAGGCACCGCCGTCGTGATCCTCAGCCAGGTGGTCGATACGCCGCTCCTTGACGCCGGGACGTGGCATGTTGTGGTGGACGGCAGGGTAACGGCCAGCGGCACCCCTGCCGAACTGCATCCGGGCTCCGGCCTGCTGCCGTCGGGCATCCGGCGCCCCGGCAGCCTGCCGGAAGGAAAGGAGGCGGCGCGGCCCCGCGGAGCAGCGCGCCCGGCCGTGCCAGCCAGTGTGCCGCCTGGCACGGCACCAACCGTCCCGGTGCTGGAACTCCGCGGCGTCTCCTTCGACTACCCGGATGGCGGGAGGAAGACCCCTCGCCGCACGCGGCCGGGAGGCGGTCCCGGCCCCGCCAGGCAACCGCGGGTGCTGCGGGACGTCAACCTGGCGGTCAACCCCGGGGAGATCGTGGCAGTGACCGGCCCCAATGGTGCAGGGAAATCAACGCTGCTGCGCCACCTCAACGGACTGCTGCGGCCCGCCTCCGGGCAAGTCCTCGTCCGTGGCTCGGACATAGCCGGGACGCCGGCCGGCGTG
This sequence comes from Pseudarthrobacter oxydans, assembly GCF_034258515.1. Taxonomy (NCBI): domain Bacteria; kingdom Bacillati; phylum Actinomycetota; class Actinomycetes; order Micrococcales; family Micrococcaceae; genus Pseudarthrobacter; species Pseudarthrobacter oxydans. The sequence continues at coordinate 1,863,385 of NZ_CP139438.1, forward strand.
GTGGCCCGATCAGTGGGCCTGCTGTTCCAGCAACCCCGGGACCAGCTGTTCGAGCGGACCGTACTCCGGGAGGTGCGCTTCGGCCTGGACAGCCTCTTCCACCCCGGTGAGGCGCCGGGCCGGGCCCTCGAGGCGCTGGCCGCCGTCGGCCTGGCAGGGGCTGCCGGTGAGCACCCCGCCGAACTGCCCGCGTCCAGCCAGCGCCTCCTTGCCCTGGCCACGGTCCTTGCCCGCAAACCCGCGGTCCTGGCCCTCGACGAACCCACCGTGGCGCTCGACGGCGACGGCCTGGCCCTGCTGGACGCTGCGGTGCGTGCCGCGGCAGGGGAGGGCGCCGCCGTCGTGCTGGTCACGCATGACCTCGCCTATGCCCGGTCAATGGCACACCGCGGTGTGGAGCTCGACGGCGGCCTGCTGGCCGGGTGATCCGGCCGGCTGATCAGGCCGGGCGGGACGCCGCTCCCGGCGGCAGGAAGCGCCTGCCGTTGACGCGTTCGGAGGCACCCACCCGGTCAAGGTACGGGGTGATGCCGCCGAGGAACATGGGCCATCCGGCGCCCAGGATCATGCAGAGGTCAATGTCCTCCGGCCCTGCAACCACGCCTTCTGCGAGCATGAGGCCGATTTCCTCCGCGAGGGCGTCCTGGGTACGCCGCAGCACCTGCTCCGCCGTGGAAGGGGAGGTGCCGAAGGACATCAGCGCCAGCGTGGACTGCGGGATTTCCTTCGAGCCGTCCGGGCCGGCCGCCCAGAGGCCCTTCACGCCGTTGTCGATGAGCTTTTGCAGGTTGGCGGATACCGTGAACCGTTCGCCGAAGGCGGCGTGGAGCGATTCCTGCACGTGCTGGGCCACGGGAAGCCCCACCATGGCGCCCAGTGTGAAGGGCGTCATCGGCAGGCCCATGGGCCGCAGGGCGTTGTCGGCCACTTCAGCCGGGGTGCCTTCGTCAAAGGCGGCCGTCACTTCACCCATCAGCCGCAGCAGGATCCGGTTAACCACGAACGCCGCGGCATCCTTGACCAGCACGGCAGTCTTTTTGAGGCCCTTGGCCAGCTCAAACGCGGTGGCGAGGACGGCGTCGTCGGTCCGCGGGGCACGGACGATTTCCAGCAGCGGCATGACGGCCACGGGGTTGAAGAAATGGAAGCCCACCACGCGCTCCGGGTGCTTCAGGTCTTCCGCCATGGCCGTGACGGACAAGGAAGAGGTGTTGGTTGCCAGGATGCAGTCCGGGGTAACGATCTCTTCCAGTTCCGCGAAGACCTGTTTCTTGACGTTGAGTTCTTCGAAGACCGCTTCGATCACAAAGTCGGCATCCGCGAAAACCTCCTTGGACACCGAGCCCGTGACCAGTGCCTTCGTCCGGTTGGCGGCGTCCTGGCTGATGCGTGCCTTGCCCAGCAGCTTGTCCACCTCAGCATGGACATAACCCACGCCCTTGTCCACCCTGGCCTGGTCGATGTCCGTCATCACCACGGGGACCTTGAGCTGGCGGGCGAACAGCAGGGCCAGCTGGCTGGCCATCAGGCCGGCGCCAACAACTCCCACTTTTGTGACCGGGCGGGCCAGCTTGCGGTCCGGGGCCCCGGCCGGCCGCTTGGAGCGCTTCTGGACCAGGTCAAGGAACGCGTAGACGGTGGCGCGGAATTCATCGGTCTGCATGAGTCCGGCCAGCGTTTCGCATTCAAGCGCGGCGGATTCGGCCTGGGTCATGGTGCGGTTCGCCTCGAGGAGGTCCAGGACCTTTTCGGGGGCGGGCGCTGCATTGGAGGTCTTGGCCTCCACGAAGGCCCGCCCGGCCGCGACCGCACCGGCCCACCTGGCGGCAGTTTCGGGTTCGGAAGGGTCGACGGCGTTGGCTCGTTCCGGGATGACGTCGCCGGAGATGACTCCCGCCGCCCAGGCCAGGGACTGCTCCAGGAAATCGGCCGGTTCGAAGATGGCGTCGGCCATGCCGAGGCTGAATGCCTGGGGGCCGGTCAGCGTCCGGTTGTTGCTGAGCGGGTTTTCGATCATCACCTTCACGGCGTTTTCCGGCCCGATGAGGCGGGGCAGGATGTAGACACCGCCCCAGCCCGGGACCAGTCCGAGGAAGGCTTCCGGCAATGCCAGTGCCCCGGCTCCGGTGGACACGGTGCGGTAGGTGGACTGCAGCGCGATTTCGAGGCCGCCGCCCAGGGCTGCGCCGTTGATGAAGGCGAAGCTGGGGACTCCAAGGTTGGCCAGGGTTGCGTAAACGTCGTGGCCCAGCTGCGCCATCCACAGCCCGTGCTCGCGTTCTTCGAGGTTCTTGACGGCGGAAAGGTCGGCGCCGGCCACGAGGTAGTAGGGCTTGCCCGTTATTCCGACGCCGACGATCTCACCGCGGCCGGCGCGCTCGCGAAGGCCCTCCAGCACCGTGCCGAGCTCAACCAGGGTGTTGGGTCCCAGCGTGGTGGGCTTGGCGTGGTCCAGGCCGTTGTCCAGGGTGATGAGCGCGAACGTGCCGGGGCTGGGTTTGCCCGCCGGAGCGGGCAGTTCGATGTCCTGGACGTAGGAGTGCGTGACGGTCTCGTTCGGGAACATTTCTGCAAGCTTGGTGAAATCTGCGGCGCTCATGCGGCTCCTTCGGAAGCGGTTTCGGTGGCGGCGGAGCCCCCGGGCCGGGCTCCGCTGTTGTCTGTGTATTCCGGGTGATGCGGGTTTTCCCAGATCACGGTGGCTCCCATGCCGAGGCCGACGCACATGGTGGTGATGCCGTACCGGACGGAGTGGTCCTCCTCGAACTGCCGGGCGAGCTGGGTCATCAGCCGAACACCGGACGAGGCCAGGGGGTGGCCCACGGCGATGGCGCCGCCGTAGCGGTTGACCCGGGGGTCGTCGTCGGGAATGCCGAAATGGTCCAGGAAGCTGAGCACCTGCACGGCAAAAGCTTCGTTGATTTCAAAGAGGCCGATGTCCGCGATGGTGAGCCCGGCATTCTTCAGCGCCTTCTCGGTGGCCGGCACGGGCCCGATGCCCATGACTTCTGGTTCAACACCGGCGTACGCGTAGCTGACCAGCCGCATTTTGACCGCCAGTCCCAGCTCTGCGGCAGCCTCGGCGGACGCCAGGACCGCTGCGGTGGCGCCGTCGTTCAGGCCTGCGGCGTTTCCGGCGGTGACGCGGCCGTGGGCCCGGAACGGGGTGCGGAGGCTGGCGAGGTCGGCCAGCGAGGTGCCTGGACGTGGCGGTTCATCCGCGGTGTTCAGCGTCCAGCCCTGGCCGGGCTTCAGGGCCGCAACGGGAACCAGGTCCGGCTGGATGCGGCCGTTGAGGCGGGCATTCTCGAACTTGGCCTGCGAGGCGACGGCGTAGGCATCTGTTCGTTCCTTGGTGATCGCCGGGAAGCGGTCGTGCAGGTTCTCGGCCGTGTTCCCCATATTGAGCGCGGCCGGGTCCACCAGCCGCTCTGACATGAACCGCGGATTCGGGTCGGTGCCTGAGCCCATGGGGTGGTTGCCCATGTGTTCCACGCCCCCGGCCACCACAACGTCGTACGCGCCGAAGCTGATCCCTCCGGCCACGGCGGTCACCGCGGTCATGGCTCCGGCGCACATGCGGTCAACGGCAAAGCCGGGAACCGTCCTGGGCAGTCCGGCAAGCAGGGCAGCCGTCCGGCCAAGGGTGAGGCCCTGGTCTCCGGTCTGGGTGGTGGCCGCAATGGCCACTTCATCGATCCGCGCGGGCGGCAGGGACGGATTCCGCCGCAGCAGCTCGCGGATGCACTTAACTATCAGGTCGTCAGCCCGGGTGCCGGCGTAGATGCCCTTGTCCCCGGCCCTGCCGAATGGTGTGCGGAGGCCGTCCACAAAGACGACGTCCCGGACAGTGCGCATGGATGCGCCGCTTCCCTGGTGGCTCACGTATAACTCCTCATCGAGACGTAGGCGCCGGTGCATGCCTTTGCTGGCAATGGCCCGGCGGCAATACGTTCGATGTTACTCGTGAGTAACTTAGCCCGCAAGGTCCCCGGATTGAATGGACCCTCTCTCACTTAATGCCCATTTTTGGCCAACGTCCTATCACTCTCTTCAAGAAAGTGAGAGAGCGTTGGCGGTTTTCACGCATCAAGTGAGAGAGCGTCTGGGGAATCGGTTTGGGAGCCGGTGGCGGTGCAGACGGCTGCGCCTACTTGCCCGCTGCGGTGGCGTCCGCCTTGGCTTCCTTGGCTTCCTTGGCGGGCAGCGGCTGCGGGTGCAGGAACGCTTCAACGATGAGGGGCGTTGCCAGTTCCACCTGCCACTCACGTGCGCCCAGGGCGCGGAGTTCGGTGGCGACTGCTGCTTCGGTGATCTCCGCCGGCGGCCGCCAGGCCACGCGCCGCAGGTAATCCGGGGTGAGCAGGTTCTCCAGCGGGAGGCTCAGCGACTCTGCCTTCGCCTGCAGCAGCGGCCGGGCGGTGGCCAGGCGGGCGGCCGCCTCCGGGTCCCGGTCCACCCAGACACGGGGCGGAGGCGGCGCGTTGGTGGGCAGGTGCAGCGGCGGGAGTTCTTCGAGATCCCGGGCAGCTGCGATGCAGCGCAGCCAGCGGGGCGCTTCACGTTGCGCCGCCCGGCCGTGGAAGCCCTTGGTGCCCAGCAGCTGCGGCACGGTGGTCGGCATGGCTTTGGCAGCCGCCACCAGGGCGGAGTCGGGAATCAGCCGTCCCGGTGCCACGTCCCGTTTCTGTGCCAGGGAGTCGCGCTCCAGCCACAGCTCACGTACTGCTGCCAGCTGCCGGCGGTCCCTGATCTGGTGCAGGCCGGAGGTCTTCCGCCACGGGTCCACGCGGGCTGGAGGCAATCCGGCGGCCAGGATCGCCGCAAATTCCTGCTCGGCGTACTCCAGCTTTCCGTCGGCCTGGAGGAGCTCGATGAGTTCCTCCCGCAGTTCCGTGAGGACTTCGACGTCCAGTGCGGCATACCGCAGCCAGGGTTCAGGCAGGGGCCGGGTGGACCAGTCCGCTGCCGAGTGCTCCTTGGCGAGTCCGAAGCCGAGCAGCTGTTCGATGACGGCGGCCAGGCCCACGCGGGGCAGCCCGGCCAGCCGGGCGGCAAGTTCAGTGTCGAAGAGCTTGTCCGGCCACATGCCCAGCTCTGAGAGGCAGGGCAGGTCCTGGCTGGCGGCGTGCAGGATCCATTCGACGCCGCGGAGGGCATCGTTGATGATGTCCAGGTTCTCGAAGGGTTCGGGGTCGATCAGCCAGGTCCCGGCGCCCTCGCGCCGGATCTGGACCAGGAAAGCGCGCTGCCCGTAACGGAAGCCGGAAGCCCTCTCGGCGTCCACCCCTGCCGGTCCGGTTCCGGCGGCGATGGCCGCAGCGCAGCGCTCCAGGCCGGACTGCGTCTGGATGACCAGCGGAACGCCCTCCCGGGGAGCAGCCAGCTCAACGATTTCGGGGACGGGGCTGTCAAAGCCTTCCACCGTGATGTGGGGTGCGGCATCAGCGGCCGGGACGCCGGCCGTGGTGTTTTCCGGAATGTTAGGGGTCATGATGCCTCCAGTTTACCGGCCGGCCGGTAAACGCCTGCCTGCCGGGCCGGTGCCTTGCCCGGCCATCCCGTCCGCGGCCCTGCGCCATCGGTCCGCCTTCGGTCCGCCACTGACAAACGGTCTCAGTTCCGGCGGCGCAGCGTCAGCGGCGTCACGCCGTCCGGCAGGGGCGGCAGGCCGGCGAAGGTGCAGACCATGTCGGACCAGGCCTCAAGATGGGCCTGGACGTCGGACGTGGCGGGTGTCCAGGACGCGCGCAGTTCGATGTCGATGGATCCGGGCCTTTCGGACAGGGTGCCGAAACTCTCCGAGAGGACCCTGGTGGCAGTGCCGCCGGCGGCCCGGTACGCCGCCTTGTGGTTCTCCAGTGCCTCCACCAGCCAGGTCCAGGCGACTGTTCCGAGCATTTCGTCGTTGCCCATCTCGGGTTCCAGCTCCGCACGGATATAGGTGACAATGCGGAATTCCCCGTCCCAGACCTCGGAGCCTTGGGGGTCGTGGAGGAGGATGAACCGCCCCGTCGCCAGTTCCAGCCCGTCCTCGTCTTCCGTTCCGGACGCCGCAGCGAGTGCCATGGCGGCGGGGCCGTGAAGCGGGGTTCCGGGAGTACCGGAGCCGGGGGCAAAAACTTCTGCGCCCAGGGCCACGGCAAAGGGCGCCAGCCGGGCCGGCGCCGGGATCTCCGCCAGGCGCAGTTCCCGGCGGCACTGGGCTTTCCTGAGGGTTCCCAGAGCGTGGAGAAACTCCGGGGGAACCTGGTCAAGTGCGTTCACCTTCGCAGGTTACGCAACTGGGCGGGGCAGGGCGGTTAGGCTCGCCGCCGGCTTCCGGCGCGGACCGTCAGTTCCCGCCATTGTGCAGTTCCCGGCGGAGTGCGGCAACGAAGGCATCCACATCCTCTTCGGTGGTATCGAAGGAACACATCCAGCGCACCTCGCGCGTGGCTTCATTCCAGTCATAGAAGCGGAACGACGCGCGCAGCCTGTCGGCCACGCCTTCGGGGAGGACGGCGAAGACGCCGTTGGATTCGGTCTCCTGGGTGGGCCGGACGCCGTCGATGGTGTCGACGGCGGCGCGGAGCCGGGCGGCCATGGCGTTGGCGTGGGCGGCGGACCGCAACCACAGGTCACCTTCCAGGAGCGCGATGAACTGCGCCGACAGGAAGCGCATCTTGGAGGCCAGCTGCATGTCCATCTTGCGCAGGTAGAGGAGCCCGTGGGCTGCTTCCGGATTCAGTGCCACCACCACTTCGCCGAACAGCAGGCCGTTCTTGGTGCCGCCAAAGGACAGGATGTCCACCCCGGCGTCGCGCGTGAAGTCCCGCAGCGGAACCTGGAGGTGGGCTGCGGCGTTGGCCAGCCGGGCACCGTCCATGTGCAGCTTCATCCCCTTGGCATGGGCATGCCCGGCAATGGACCGGACTTCCTCCGGCGTGTAGCAGGTGCCAAGTTCCGTTGTCTGGGTGATGGACACGGCCAGCGGCTGGGCGCGGTGCTCGTCCCCCCAGCCCCAGGCCTCCCGGTCAATCAGTTCGGGCGTGAGCTTGCCGTCCGGCGTGGGGACGTGCAGCAGCTTGATGCCGCCGACGCGTTCCGGCGCGCCGTTCTCGTCCATGTTGATGTGGGCGGTGGAGGCGCAGACCACGGCGCCCCAGCGGGGGAGCAGCGACTGCAGTGAAAGGACGTTCGCGCCGGTGCCGTTGAAGACCGGAAAGCACTCGATGCCTGGGCCGAAGTGGCCCTCCATCAGTTGCTGCAGCCGGGCGGTGTAGTCGTCCTCGCCGTAGGAGACCTGGTGGCCTTCGTTGGCGGCCGCCAGTGCCGCCAGCACCTCGGGGTGGACGCCAGAGTAGTTGTCCGAGGCGAAACCCCGCACGTTCGGATCATGGAGGCGGATACCGGCGGCGGTTTCAGCGGTTGTTGTCATGGCTTTGCTCACGCTTTCAGTGTAGGTAAAGTCCGGGCCGGGGACAGTGACGCCGCCAGCTGCAGCCGCCGGCCGTTCAGTTCGGCGGCCGGGGCATCAAAGAGTCCGACGACGGCGCGCGCCAGGTCCTCGACGTCGGTGGCGCCCGAGAAGGACCGTTCGGGGTGGCGGCGGCGCAGTTCCTCATCGACCAGCGCCTTGACCACCAGCACGACGGCGGCTGCCGCGCTGCCGCCGTTCCTGCCGGCGGCGCGCCTGAAGCCATCAGCGATGGCAAGGGTCCAGGCTTCGGCCGCTGCCTTCGCGGCGGCGTAACTGGCCGTTGCCGCGGTGGGCTCGGCGGCGGTGGTGGAGGACACCATGGCGAACCGCCCGCACGCGGAGGCGGCGACGTCGTCGTAGAAAACCCGTGAGACGTTGCGGAGCGTGGTAATTGCTCCGCGCTCAAGGAAGTCCCAGTCCTCGTCGGTCTGGTCCGCGATCCCCTGTGCGCCCCGCCAGCCGCCCACCAGGTGGATCACAGCATCCATCGGCCCGGCAGCGGCGGTGACATCAGCCCGCAGCTGCCGCACCTCCTCCATGCGTGCAAGGTCGCACACGAAGGGGGCAACGCCGTCGCCCGCCCGTCCTGCCGCGGACCTGATCCGCTCCGGGTCTGAGCCCACGGTGAACACACGGTGCCCGGCCTCGCGCAGTGCCCGGGCCACGGCGACGCCGGACGCGCCGCTGCCGCCCGAAACCAGGACGTTCAGCGGCGGTTTTGCCGGCTCCATAGCAGCTGTCACAGCGCGGATGCTCCAGTGATGCCGGCAGTGGATTCAATGACCGGGCGCATCTTCTTTTCCAGTGCTTCGTAGAACATGGACAGCGGGAATTCGTCATCGAGCACCTGGTCGGTGAGGCCGCGCGGCGGCCCCGCCAAGGGCAGCGCTTCCGGCCCCTTGGCCCAAACAGATGCCGGGTGGGGCGTGACGGTGGCGGAGATCAGCTGGTATGCAGCCAGCCAGTGGGCGGTTTTGGGGCGGTCGATGGAGCGCCAGTACAGGTCGTCGATGCGGGCGCCGAGGGCGATGACAGCATTGGCTACTTCATCCCAGTCGATGGTCAGCCGGGTGTCCGTCCAGTGCAGGACGCGCTGCTGGTGCAGCCACGCGAACAGCAGCTGGCCGCCCAGGCCGTCGTAGTTCCGCACGCGGCTGCCGGTGATCGCGAACCGGAAGATGCGGTCAAAGATGATGGCGTACTGCACCAGTTTGGCGTGGCGCCGGGCTTCCGGATCGGCGTCCTCGTCTTTTTCTATCCGCACGGATTCGCGGAACGCGGTCAGGTCGCAGCGCAGTTCTTCAAGGGAGTACAGGAAGAAGGGCATCCGCTGCTTGATCATGAACGGATCGAACGGCAGGTCGCCGCGCATGTGCGTCCGGTCGTGGATCAGGTCCCACATGACAAACGTGGCCTCGGTCAGGTCCTGGTCGGCGAGCATCTCCGCTGCCCCTTCCGGCAGTTCCAGGCAGGTGGTCTCGGCTGCGGCCTTGAGGACGCGGCGGAACCTGGCCGCCTCCCGGTCTGCGAAGATGGCCCCCCAGGTGAAGGTGGGGGTCTTGCTGACAGCGACGGTCTCAGGGAACAGCACGGCGGAATTGGTGTCATAGCCGGCGGTGAAGTCCACGAAGCGGATGGGAACGAACAGCTTGTTCGAGTAGTCTCCCGCCTCAAGGCCGGCAATGAACTCCGGCCAGATCACTTCGACCAGGACTGCCTCCACCAGACGGTTGCTGCTGCCGTTTTGGGTGTACATGGGGAAGACAACCAGGTGCTGCAGGCCGTCCCGGCGCTGTTTTTGGGGCTGGAATGCCAGGAGGGAGGAAAGGAAGTCGGGGGTGGCAAACCCGGCCTGGGCCCACCGCGAGAAGTCGGTGCAGGCAGCTTCCAGGTACGCCGCATCATGCGGGAAGGCTGGGCTGAGGGCACGAAGCGCATCGATGATCTCATTTACCAGGGCAGCAGCCGCTGCGTGGTGTGCGGGATCCGGAATGGAGCCGTCCTGGACCTGGAAGGCCTGGATGGCGGTGGCGGCTGCCTTGAGCCGGAGCCAGTCATTGTTTTCGGCTGAAATCCCGGTGACGGCGGTGGTCAGGGTTTCGGTCATCGTCGGCTGCCTTTCTGGTTGCTTGCTATCTATGGCGAGCGTAGCAAGCAACCAGCAGAGCTAATTGAAAAAGTAGCCAAACATAAGAATTACTTTGGCTCAGAGCCCTTTCCAGTGCCCGGAGCAGGTCTTTCCCTGCGGGATCAGGACTCCTGTTCCGGGCCTTTGACCTGCGGTTCCTCGGCGGGAACCAGCCGGATGGAGATGGAGTTGATGCAGTAGCGCTGGTCGGTGGGGGTCCCGTAGCCCTCGCCTTCAAACACGTGCCCCAGATGGGAGTCGCATGTGGCGCAGCGGACCTCCACCCGGTCCATTCCCAGCGTGCGGTCGTGGATGTAGCGGACGTTTCCTTCGGCAAGCGGGGCCCAGAAGGACGGCCAGCCGCAGTGGGAATCAAACTTTTCGTTGCTGGTGAACAGTTCCGCTCCGCAGGCGCGGCACTGGTACACGCCGGCAGTGTGGGTGTCCCAGTATTCGCCCGTGTACGGACGCTCGGTTCCCGCCTGGCGGAGCACGTGGTATTCCTCCGGCGTGAGCTCCTCGCGCCATTGCGCGTCGGTTTTTTCCACGCCGTTGCCCGGGACGCCGGCCCCGGCCGGACGCGCCTCCGTGGCCGGCGGTTCCGTGGCTTTGTTTCCGAAGATGCTGTTTCCGAAGATGCTCATAGACTTGTCAACGCTTACGAGTCGCCGATAAATCCCGAGCCTGCATACAGGTGGAGTACCGGCACGCCCAGTTGGTCCTGTGCCTTGTTGGCCCAGTCCGTATGGAAGGTGTCAGCGACGGCATGCGGCCGGGTGATCACCACGGCCTGCCCGGCGCCGGTTTCACGGACCTTGGCGACCAGCCCGTTGACGGCCCCGCCATCCACTATTTCCCCGGTGACGCCTGTGCCCAGTCCCTCCAGGGCGGCCAGGGATACGGCCAGGGTCTCCGCTGCCTGTGCCCGCTCCTGCGTGGGATCGGGGGTGTGGGCAGTGAGCTCCCTGAATGCCTTGGCAATGTCCAGCATCGAAAGGTTTTCAAGGAAGTCCACCAGCAGGTGCCGCTCGGTGTTTGCGGGCACGAGCACCACCAGGCGCGTTTCCGCTCCGTCCACCAGGCGCTCGATGTTCAGGCGGTCGTCCGCCCCCAGGGGTTCTTCGGTCAGGATGACGATCGGTTCACTCATGGCCCTAGCCTAGTCCCGGAGCCGGTCCATGCGCAGGGGGCGCCGCACCGGCGACGGGCAGGGGCAGGCCTGACGGTCCGCGGCGAAATGCGGGCTTCGGTGCCCGGGCGGTAAGAATAGTTCCATGGCACCTTTCCAGCGAACCCGCCCCGCCCCCGTTCATGGCCCCGAAACCGGTGGAATGTCGTTGCGGGCAAAATGGGCAATCGGGGGAGCGATCGGCGGGGGCGGCCTGGCCGGACTCCTGGGCGCCGGTTCGTCGGCGCTGGCGGTGTACTTCGCACGCCGGGTCATTACTCCCGCCCGGCAGCGGACGTCGGACCAGGAGATGCTTGCCGTCATCAGGGACGGCCAGGGGCAGCGGGCCATCTTTGCCGCGACTGACGACACCACGGTTGACGGCGTCTACGGATTCTTCTTCGACGGCGGCAAGGGGCACGCACGGATCGGCCGCATCGTCTCCTACTCGCCCGCCGACAGGACCGTGCTGCGCGAGGTTGAGGCGGTATACGCCGGCGATCTTTCCGCGGCGCGCCGCGGCTGGTGGAGCGGGGCCGTCTATCCGGACCCTGCTGCCGCCGGAATTCCCTATGAGGATGTAAGCATCGACGTAGAGCGCGGGCAGGCTCCCGCCTGGCTGGTCCGCGCCGGCGGCACGGCCCGAACCTGGGCGGTGATGGTGCATGGACGCGGCGCCACCCGGCAGGAGGCGCTGCGCGCGGTCGGTCCCGCGCTGGAGCTGGGGCTCACCAGCCTCCTGGTTTCCTACCGGAATGACGGCCTGGCGCCATCCGCCGACGACGGCCGCTACGGCCTGGGCTCCACGGAATGGCGTGACATTGAAGCTGCCATCGAGTACGCGCTGGCCAACGGGGCGGAAGAAATCGTGCTGTTCGGCTGGTCCATGGGAGGCGCCATCTGCCTGCAGACCGCCGACCTGTCCCGCTACCGGCACCTGATCCGGGCCATGGTGCTCGATGCGCCGGTCACCGACTGGGTCAATGTGCTGGCCCACCACGCACAGCTGAACAGGATCCCCTCCCTGGTGGGGCGGTATGGCCAGCTTATGCTGGGGCACCCCCTGGGCAGGCGGCTCACCGGACTGTCCGCGCCCGTGGACCTGAAGGTGATGGACTGGGTGTCCCGCGCAGTTGAGCTGCGGACGCCCACCCTGATCCTCCACAGCGTGGACGACGAATATGTGCCCTACGAGCCTTCGGCCCTGCTTGCGGAGCGGAACCCGGAGATGGTGACCTTCGAGCCCTTCCACCAGGCCCGGCACACCAAGGAATGGAATGTCGACCCCGACCGCTGGGAAGGCCAGGTCAAGGCCTGGCTGCGGCAGCAGCTGGCTCCCAGGCTCAACCCGGGCGCCTTGAGCTCAATGGCTTCCGGGGGCGAGTGAGCTGATGGAGGCCGTGACGGCGTCCGTGAGGCGGACCAGGTCCGCCGGTGCCAGCTCGATGTCCAGCCCGCGCCTGCCACCGGAGACCAGCAGGGTGTCCAGCGCCAGGGCGCTGGCGTCCAGCACAGTGGGGGACGGCAGCCGCTGGCCCAGCGGTGAAATGCCGCCGAGCACGTAGCCGGTGCGCCGTTGGGCCGCCGCGGGATCTGCCATTGCCGCCTTCTTGGCTCCCAGTGCTGCGGCGAACGCCTTCAGGTCAAGGGTTCCGCTGACCGGTACGATTCCCACGGCCAGCCGCCCCTCCACTTCCACCATGAGGGTCTTGAAGACCCTCGATGGATCGACGCCCAGGACCTCGGCCGCTTCCGCACCGTAGCTAGCGGCTGCGGGATCGTGGGTATACGGGTGGAGCACAAAGGGAACCCCGGCCGCGGCCAGAGCCGCTGTTGCCGGGGTTCCCTGTGCTGCGCTCTTGCGTGCCATGGGTGCTTTCCGCCGCGGGTGCTAGGAACGTCCGGCAGTAGCCGCAGCGACCCTGCGCTTGATCCTCCCCAGCATCGCGGTCATGCCCCGCATGCGCAGGGGCGTGATGGCCCTGGTGAGCCCCAGGAGCTCGGGCATGTCGTCCGGAACCGAGAGGATCTCCTCGGCGGACAGCCCGTCCAGGCCCTCATGGAGCACGCCGGCGAAGCCGCGTGTTGTGGGAGCCTCCGCAGGGGCCTTGAAGAACAGCCGCACGGCGGCGCCGGGCCCGCCCTCACTCTCCGTCTCGATGGTCAGGAAGAGCGGAGACTGGCACTCCACGACCTGTTCCAGCAGTTCGGGGTGGTCCTTGAGCCGGTCCGGCAGTTCCGGGAGGCCCTGGGAGAATTCCAGCAGCAACTGGAGCCGCTCGGGTTCAGTGAGGGCCTGGAAGTCATCCACGATTGCCGCCAGGGCGGAAGGCAAGGCTTGAGTAGTCATCAGTCCAAGTCTACGCAATTACGCCGCCGCAGGCCGCGTCAGGCGCCGACGGCGGCAGGGACGGAACCGCGTTCCGCACCCTTGGCGATCGGTACGCGCACGGCGTTGCCCCATTCGGTCCAGGAGCCGTCGTAGTTACGGACGGTGTCGAAGCCGAGGAGGTATTTGAGGGCGAACCAGGTGTGGCTGGAACGTTCGCCGATACGGCAGTAGGCCACGACGTCGTCGCCTGCCTTCAGGCCTGCTTCGCCAAGATAGAGGGCTTCAAGTTCCTCCCGGCTGCGGTAGGTGCCGTCCGCGGCGGCAGCGCGTGCCCACGGGATCGACGCAGCAGTGGGAATGTGGCCGCCGCGCAGGGCGCCTTCTTCCGGGTACGCCGGCATGTGGGTGCGCTGGCCGGTGTATTCCTCGGGGGAGCGGACATCGATGAGCGGCTTGCCGAAGTGCGCAAGGACGTCTTCCTTGAAGGCGCGGATGGGAGCGTCGTTGCGCTCAACAACCGGGTAGTCGGCCCTGCCAGGTGCCGGCTTCTCCGTGGTGAGTTCGCGTCCTTCGGCAATCCACTTGTCCCGGCCGCCGTCGAGGAGCCGCACATCCTCGTGGCCGAAAAGGGTGAAGACCCACAGGGCGTAGGCGGCCCACCAGTTGGACTTGTCTCCGTAGATGACCACGGTGCTGTCACGGGAAATCCCCTTCGACGCCGCCAGTTCCGCGAACGCGGCCCCGTCCACGTAGTCGCGGGTCACTTCGTCATTGAGGTCCGTATGCCAGTCGATCTTTACGGCGCCGGGGATGTGGCCGGTTTCGTACAGGAGCACGTCCTCGTCGGATTCCACTACCACCAGCTCTCCGTTGGCGGCAGCGCCACTTTCCAGGGCGGCAGCAAGCCACTCCGTGGAAACCAGCCGCTCCGGGTGGGCGTAGGCGGCAAACTTCTCATTCTGTTCAACGGGATAGGGCATTTTTCCTGGCCTTTCATTGAGGACACGGGCGGCCTGCTGGACCTGAAGGGGACCTGGTTCCACCCTAGCCAGCGCCCCGGGCCATGTCCGCATTCCGTTAACAGGGCGCAATGTTGCCTTCATCACGCCGGCCGCCACAGGGACCTGCGGCATTAAAAGCCCGGGCGCAATGCCGGTATCCTTTCTGGGGACCACCCACCAGCAGAACGGACCACCTTGGTACAGATCGAACAGCTTGCCGCCCGCACTCCGGCAGTTTCGGTGGATGAACTCCTTAAAGGGTTTTACCCGTCACCGCGATTCGGCCAGGTTTCCTTTGCCAGCTACCGCCCCGATCCCAAGCAGCCCAGCCAGTCCGCCGCCGTGCGGGCGTTGGAGGGCTTTGCCGACGGCGTCGGTTCCAACGGCGGTGGGGGGCTGTTCAAGAAACTGTTCGCGAAGAAGGACGGTTCCCGCGCCGGCATCTACCTTGACGGCGGGTTCGGCGTCGGCAAGACCCACCTTCTGGCCTCGTTGTGGCACGCGGCGCCCGGCCCGAAGGCCTTCGGCACGTTCGTGGAGTACACCAACCTGGTGGGTGCCCTGTCCTTTCGCAAGACCGTTGAGGCGCTCAGCAGCTACAAACTTGTCTGCATCGATGAGTTCGAGCTCGACGATCCGGGCGACACTGTCCTGATGTCCCGGCTGATGCGCGAGCTGGCCGACGCCGGGGTGAAACTGGCAGCCACCTCCAACACGCTGCCAGGATCGCTGGGCGACGGCAGGTTCGCGGCGGTGGACTTCCAGCGCGAGATCCAGGTGCTGGCGGACCAGTTCGACGTCATCCGGATTGACGGGGAAGACTTCCGCCACCGGGGCCTGCCCGCGGCGCCGGCCCCGCTGAAGAACAGCGAACTGTCCTCCCACATGAAGGCGGAGTTCGACGGAAAGACGGTTGCGCAGGACGAGTTCAGCACCCTGATTGCGCACTTGGCCGGGGTGCACCCCAGCCGCTACCGCCAGCTGATCGACGGCATTGACGGGGTGGTGTGGCGCAACGTGCACACCATCACGGAGCAGGCTGTGGCGCTCAGGTTCGTGGTGCTTGCCGACAGGCTGTACGACAAGGACGTGCCCATCCTTGCCAGCGGCGTGCCGTTCGACCAGCTCTTCACCGAGGACATGATGACCGGCGGCTACATGAAGAAGTACTTCCGCGCTGTCTCCCGCCTCACCGCGCTGGCCCGCGAGGGCCAGAACCACGAGCCGTCCTAGGCCTCAGGCGGCTGCCGGCCACCCGCCGTCGTCCTTGAATGCCGGCAGTCCTTAAACGCCAAAGGTGCAGGTGCCGCCTCCCGGCGGCACCTGCACCCCCTTGACGTGCTAGGGCAAGACCCTGGCCAAATCCTTGTTACGGAGTCCTGTCAGCCGGCGGAACCGGGTTGACGGGAGTGACCGGCGGAACCTGCTCAGCGGCAGGTGCCTGGCCCGGGGTTCCGTTCTTGTCAATGAGCTTGGAAGCGCCATTCTGGACTTTGTCGACGTGGCCCGAGTACTTTCCTCCGGTCTTGGTGTCGACGAAATCACCGGCCTTGTTGATGCCGTTCTTGATGGCCTGCTCGTTGCCGCGGATGAGACCCTGAGCCTTGCCCTTTAGGTCGTCAATCAGTCCCACGAGCACCTCCCTTCAATCGCGGAGCCAGGTCGCTCCTCCGCGTTCGATCCTAGCCCCGCGGGGAACACCCAACAAGGAAATCGGGGGCTTTGGCCGTTCGCCCGTAGCGGATGCCGGCTACCGGGCAAGAAAAAAGCAGCTCCGGGGAGCTGCTGCATGTGGGCGATACTGGGATCGAACCAGTGACCTCTTCCGTGTCAGGGAAGCGCGCTACCGCTGCGCCAATCGCCCGGAACCGGAAGCCCGGTCTTATGGGATTTTAGAGTAAGAGAGCGGACGACGAGATTCGAACTCGCGACATCCACCTTGGCAAGGTGGTGCTCTACCAGCTGAGCTACGTCCGCGTATGAAGTGCGTTCCGGCCGGAGCCGTTGCGTACTGCACGAAGCAAGTTTCCTTGCTTGGTGGGCGATACTGGGATCGAACCAGTGACCTCTTCCGTGTCAGGGAAGCGCGCTACCGCTGCGCCAATCGCCCATTGCATCCGGTTCAATTCCGGAAACCATGGTTTTCACCGAGGTGGGTACGGGATTCGAACCCGTGTATACGGCTTTGCAGGCCGCTGCCTCGCCTCTCGGCCAACCCACCGTGTAAGCGTCGGTTCCGGAGAACTTTTGCTGTGACAGTGTCCTGCGAGCGGACGACGAGATTCGAACTCGCGACATCCACCTTGGCAAGGTGGTGCTCTACCAGCTGAGCTACGTCCGCATTTTGGAGGGTTGATTCCTTGCCGTTCCCGGCATTTCCTCGCGTTCCAACGAGTAAAAACAATATAGGAGGTTCAGGGATTCTCCAAATCGCCGCCGCCAGGTGCGCGCGGCGTGACCGTGTTTCCCAGTGCTGGCGCGGAAGCAGGTGAGTTACAGGGGTGTAATTCACGACGGCGGACGGGGACCTTTTGGCTCTTCCCTTGCCCTGTTGCGGGGCCGCAGCAGGGCGGCCCGGGCGGGTCGAGGCCGGCGATTTTTGAATTACGTAAACGTCGGCTAGCATTCAAATGCATCAGGGCGATTGGCGCAGTGGTAGCGCGCTTCGTTCACACCGAAGAGGTCACTGGTTCGAACCCAGTATCGCCCACCGCACAGAGGTCCGTTTCCGCTCGTTCGCAGCGGAAACGGGCCTTTTTGTTTGCGGATCCTGCCTGCAGATTTTGTCGGCCCCCTGTGAAAGAGTTTTTCTATGACAGCTCCACTCCTCGCCCATGCCACCGAATACGGCCGGATGTACGCCCGCTCCACGTCGGAGCAGTTCTCGGTTCCCTCCATCACCACGGTCATCAGCCAGCAGCCGCACGGACTGGACGGCTGGTTCGGGTACATGGGAGCGAGCAGCCTGGCCAAGGATCCGCTGCTGGCGGACTGCCTGGGGAGCCCGGCCAAAATTAAGCAGGCCGTCAACCGTGCGGCCAAGGCTGCCGAAAACTACCGCGATGACGCGGCGAAGCGCGGGGACCGGGTACATAACTATTGCGAGCAGGTGGCGCTTCGTGCGTTGGGGCGTCCCCACGCCATGAAGGAGGCCCGCGAGGCCTTGGCCGCCAACGGGGAAGAGGCCTTCGCTGTCCGGTTCGATGAATGGTGGGAGCTGTTCCGGGTGGAACCCATCGCCCCGGAAATCACCGTCTGGAACAACGCCGTGGGGTACGCCGGCACCCTGGACCTGGTGGCCCGCATCAACGGCCGCGTCTGCCTGATCGATTACAAGACCAAGGGCACCACGCGGGACGGCCTGGTCAAGCCGCTCGATGACAAAGTGGTGATGCAGCTGGTGGCCGGCATGAAGGCCGAAGAAAGCCTGGTGGACCCCGAGGCAGGGACGTGGGAGCCCTGGCAGTACGGTGAAAACCCTGTCCTGCTGGCGGTGGCCATCGGGGAGACGGAGGTCCGTCCCGTGCGCGCCAACCCGGAAGTCCTGAAGCATCACTGGTGGAAGTTCTGCGCCCTGCGGCGGGTCTGGGAGCTGTCCGCGGACACCATCAGCGCCGGCGCGGCGCTGCTTCCCATCGCCCCGCCGCCGCTGGCGCAGGTGCAAACGGCCTAGCAGTTTCTCTGCGCCTAAACTGGATTGGTCCCCTTTGCCGTCAATCGTGAGGAACTACAGCGCATGGCTATCCTGAATATCCGCATCATTGGTGACCCTGTGCTGCGCACAGTTGCCGATCCCGTGACGGAATTCGGGCCGGAGCTGGCCAAGCTGGTCGCGGACATGACCGAAACCATGGAGGACGTGGACGGTGCAGGCCTGGCCGCGCCGCAGGTGGGCGTAAGCCAGCGCGTTTTTACCTACCGCATCGACGGCGTCGAGGGCCACATCATCAATCCTGTGCTGGAAAACAGCGAGGACTACCAGCCCGACCATGTGGAAGGCTGCCTGTCCATCCCCGGCCTCAGCTTTCCGGTGCGGCGTTTCCGCGCCACCCGCGTCACCGGCGTCGACATGCACGGCAACCCTGTCACGGTGGAGGGGGAGGGGCTCCTGGCCCGCTGCTTCCAGCACGAGAACGACCATCTGGACGGCATCCTCTACACGGACCGGCTTGAGGGTGCGGACCGGAAGACCGCCCTGCGGTCCATCCGCAACGCCAACTACGACTCCATCGCCGAACGTACGACGACGAAACGCGCCAGGACTGTCGGGTCCAGTTTCGGCGGCCCCGCCCAAGGCTCCCCGCGGGGCTCGAGCTTCGGCGCCGGGGCAGCCGGCGGCGCAGGGTGAGGGTCCTGTTTGCGGGAACCCCCGCCGTCGCCGTCCCTTCGCTGGATGCGCTCGTAAAAGCCGGCTTCGAGGTTGCTGCTGTCCTGACGCGCCCGGATGCCCCCGTGGGCCGCAAGCGCGTGCTCACGCCGTCCCCCGTCGCTGCGCGCGCGGCTGACCTGGGAATCGAGATCATCCACGCCGCCCGCGTGGACGCGGAGGCAACGGCCAGGATTTCCGGGGTAAACCCTGACGTCGCCGCCATCGTGGCCTACGGCGGACTGGTTCCGCCGGCCGCCCTCGGGATCCCGCGGCACGGCTGGATCAACCTGCACTTTTCCCTGCTGCCGGCCTGGCGCGGCGCGGCCCCGGTACAGCGCGCCATCATGGCAGGGGACGACGTCACCGGAGCGGTGACCTTCCAGCTGGAGGAAGGACTGGATACGGGACCCGTGTTCGGCACCCTCACGGAATCAGTGGGGCCGGAGGACACGGCGGGAGAGCTCCTTGAGCGGCTGTCCCACAGCGGCGCCGTGCTCCTGGCCCAGACATTGTCCGCCATCGAGGCAGGGAAGGCCTTCCCGCAACCCCAGGCGGGCGAGGTTTCCCACGCGCCGAAGTTGACCCTTGAAGATGGCCACCTTCAGTGGAACCATCCGGCGCTGGCGATCGGGCGGCAGGCCCGGGGCGTAACCCCCGAACCCGGTGCGTGGACCTTCCTGGACGGACAGCGCGTCAAGCTGGAACCGGTCCGGCTGCGGCCCGATGTCACCGGCCTTGCCCCCGGGACCCTGTTCCTCGAAGGCAAGAGCGTGCTGGTCGGCACGGGATCGCACGCCGTGGAACTGACCCGCATCCAGCCTGCGGGCAAAAAAATGATGGCCGCTGCCGACTGGGCACGCGGCATGGCTTCCCTTGAAAGTGTGGTGTTCGAATGAGCGCGTCCGGCGGCAATCCAGGCGGAGGCGGCAACGCCGGGCGCGGCGCCGCGGGCGGCGGCCGCGGCAAGGGGGGACCCCGGGACAGCAGCCGGCGGAATGCCCAGGGCCGTGAACGCAACCGCGGTCCGCAGCGCAGCTTCACGGAAAACGCGCCCTCCCAACGGACCCGCCGGGCCGATCCCGCGCGGCTGGTGGCCTTCGAAGTCCTGCGCGCCGTCGCTGCCGAGGACGCCTACGCCAACCTCGTGCTGCCGGCACGGATCCGCCACCACGGGCTGGACAAGCGCGACGCCGGCTTCGCCACCGAACTTACGTACGGTGCCCTGCGGGGCCAAGGCACCTACGACGCCATCCTGACGCGCTGCGTGGACCGCCCGCTTGACCAGCTTGACCCGGCAGTCCTGGACGCGCTGCGAATCGGAACCCACCAGCTGCTGGCCATGCGCGTCCCTGCACACGCCGCCCTCGACCAGACCGTCGGCCTGGCGCGTGCTGTAATCGGAGCAGGGCCCTCAGCGCTCATTAACGCTGTCCTCCGCAAGGTTGCCGCGCGCACCCTTGAGGAGTGGCTGGACGTGCTGGTGGCCGGAGAGACCGACGAAACAAAAATCGCTGCACTCCGCTACGCCCACCCGGAATGGATCGTCCGCGCCATGCGCCAGTCCCTGGTGGCGCATGGCCGGCAGGCCAGCGAAGTGAACGACCTCCTGGAAGCGGACAACGCCGCCCCCGTGGTCAACCTGGTGGCCCTGCCAGGCCTGGGCAACCTGGACGAGGTGCTGGAGAACGGTGCCATTCCGGGCGAGCTCGTCCAGGGTTCTGCCCTTTCCAGCGGCGGTGACCTGGGGCGGTACTCCTCCGTCCGGGAAGGAACCACCCGGGTCCAGGACGTTGGCTCGCAGCTGGTGGCCCGCGCCATGGCTGCCGTTCAACTCGACATGCCGGCAGGCGGGACAGGCGATTCGAAGGCGGAGGCGTGGCTGGACCTCTGCGCCGGCCCCGGCGGAAAGGCAGCCCTGCTGGGCGCCCTGGCCAGGCAGCGGGGCGCAACGCTGCTGGCCAACGAACCCGCTCCCCACCGCGCCAAGCTCGTCAGCCAGGCGCTCTCGGCCGTGCCGCCGGAAACCTGGCAGGTCCGGACCGGAGACGGCCGCGAGGTCGGATCCGAAGCGCCCGAATCATTCGACCGTGTCCTCGTGGACGTCCCCTGCAGCGGCCTCGGCGCATTGCGGCGCCGGCCGGAATCCCGGTGGCGCCGTTCACCCAAGGACCTCGCGGACCTCGGTCCACTGCAGCGCGAGCTGCTGGCCTCCGCCCTGGCAGCAGTTCGTCCGGGGGGAGTGGTGGCCTATGTGACCTGTTCACCGCATCCGGCGGAGACGACGGCCGTCGTGGCTGATGCCCTCCGCAAACGCGATGACCTGGAACTCCTTGACGCCGGAGCGGCGCTGGACGCCGTCAGCCTCCCCGGAAAGCTGGACGCCGGGCATGACTCCACGGCCCAGCTTTGGCCGCATGTCCACGGCACAGACGCCATGTTCCTCGCGCTCATCCATAAGAAGCCCTGACCCGTGAAAGGTTCCCCCGTGACGCAATGCTGCATCAATCCGAGCATCCTCTCGGCCGACTTCGTCAACCTGGAGGCCGAGCTGCAGCGCATCAGCACCGCTGACGCCGTGCACGTGGACGTCATGGACAACCACTTCGTCCCCAACCTGACCATCGGACTGCCTGTGGTGCAGCGCATCCAGGAGGTGAGCCCCATACCCCTGGACGCGCACCTGATGATCGCTGACGCAGATCGTTGGGCGCCGGGCTTCGCCGACGCCGGCCTGGCGTCCGTCACGTTTCACGCGGAGGCGTCGATCGCGCCCGTGAAGCTGGCGCGCGAACTTCGCAGCAGGGGGTCGAAAGCCGGCATGGCAATCCGGCCGGCTACCCCCGTGGAGCCCTACCTGGACATGCTGTCCGAGCTGGACATGCTGCTCATCATGACGGTGGAGCCCGGATTCGGCGGCCAGGCCTTCCTGGACCTCACCCTGCCCAAGATCCGGCGGGCCAGGGCTGCCATCGACGGCTCCGGGATCGGGGTGGCCATCCAGGTTGACGGCGGCATCACTGAAGAAACAATCGTCCGGGCCGCGGAAGCAGGCGCCAACGTATTCGTTGCCGGCTCCGCCGTCTACGGCGCCGGAGACCCCGCGGCGGCCATCGAGAGGCTGCGCCGGGAGGCAGGCAGGACGTTACACGCGGTGACGGGGGAATAGCCGGGAGCCGGTGCCGGTTATGGCACAATAGCAACACACATACGTGCTCCGGGGTCGGTGTAAGTCCGAACCGGCGGTGACAGTCCGCGACCCGCGAGCCGGTGGTTTCCGCAAGGAAATCCCGGCGGACGGTTGAACCGGTGAAATTCCGGTACCGACAGTTAAAGTCTGGATGAGAGAAGCACGTACAGCTGTATCTGTGGGGCCATTCCGGCGCCGCAGCCTTCTGCTGTCGTAAACCCCCGGAGCCATCGCGGTTCGAGAGGGAAGGAACGACACGGAATGAACCCCAAGCGATGGCTCTTCGATGCCAAACACCCTGCCGCTTCACCGGAGGGCGCAGCCGCCGCGCCGGTCGCCGCATGACGGCGGGCAACCCGGCCACGGCTGACGCAATCAGCACGGAGCCGCATCCGGGCCACCCCCCGGGGCACGCTGACGGGGTGGTTACCGCCTTCAGTGCTGCCGAGTCCGGAGCCATGGGGGCTGCCCTCGAGGCAGCCCTGCGGGGTCCGCGGGGGGCGAACCCGTTGGTGGGCGCCGTCGTCGTGGATCCTGCAGGCCGCCACCTCGTCACCGGTTTCCACCGCGGCGCCGGCACCGCGCATGCAGAGGCGGATGCGATCAGCCAGGCAACAGCCGCGGGCCTGGATCTCTCCGGCTGCACCATGGTGGTTACCCTGGAACCCTGCAACCACGTGGGACGCACAGGCCCTTGCGCCGAGGCCATCATTGCCGCCGGAATAACGGACGTGGTGTACGCGGTGGATGATCCGCATGACCCGGCAGCAGGCGGAGCTGCAACGCTGAGGGCCGCGGGCGTCCGCGTCCGCAGCGGGCTCGGGGCCGCGGAGTCCCTGGACCTGAACCGCCAATGGTTTGAGGCTGTGACGGCGAAACGGCCTTTCGTCACCCTCCACATCGCCCAGACGCTGGACAGCCGCATCGCGGCCGAGGACGGCACCAGCCAATGGATTTCCAGCCCGGAATCCCTGGCCGACAACCATGCCATCCGCAGCCGGATCGATGCCATCCTGGTGGGCACCCAGACCGTCCTGGTGGACAATCCGCGGCTCACCGCCCGGAACGCATCGGGAGCATTGGCAGCGAGCCAGCCGGTGCGGGCCGTTATGGGGCTGCGGGACTTCCCCGCCGGCGCCGCCGTACGCGGAACAGACGGACTGGTGGCGCATCTCCGCACCCGGGACCCGCGCGAGGCACTGACCATGCTGTACCGATCCGGGACACGCCACGTCATGGTGGAGGGAGGCTCGCGCATCCTGAGCGCGTTCCTCTCTACCGGGCTGGTCGATGAACTCATCGTGTATTTGGCGCCCACCCTGCTGGGCTCCGGTACGCCGGCCCTCGGGAGCCTGGGGATCACCACCCTCGCCGATGCCCAGCAATGGGACTGGGACGGGTCCGACGGCGGTGCCGTGCGAAAGCTGGGCCGGGACCTGCGACTTCACCTTAGACCGCAACGGACCGTTGCACTGGATCCTCAACCAACCCGCGACAGCGCGGAGCCAGCCCAGGGAGGCTACTGATGTTTACCGGAATTATTGCCGAACAAGGGCACGTCCTGTCCGTGGAGCGGGACGGGAACGCCAGCGCTACCGTGCGGCTGCACGCGCCCGGCACCACCGAAGGGCTCGCGCTCGGCGGCTCCATCGCCGTCAACGGGGTGTGCCTCACGGCCACGGAGATCAACGGCAAGGAATTCAGCGTTGACGTGATGGGGGAAACCCTGGTCCGCAGCACCATTGGCGAACTTGCTCCGGGTGATTCGGTCAACCTTGAACGCTGCGTTCCGGCCGGCGGCCGGCTTGACGGGCATGTGGTGCAGGGGCACGTGGACGGCGTCGGGGTGCTGCTGGAACGCGAGGCCCTCGGCAACTGGGAGCGGCTTCGGTTCGGCGTGCCCGCCAACCTGGCGCGCTACATAGCGGAAAAGGGCTCCATCGCCATCGACGGCGTCTCGCTCACGGTGACCGCAGTCAGTGAGGCCAGTGAGCAGGCTCCCTGGTTTGAGGTGGGGCTCATTCCCACAACCCTGGCTGAAACCGGCCTCGGCGCCAAGAGCACCGGCAGCCGGGTGAACCTGGAAGTGGACGTCCTGGCCAAGTACACCGAACGCCTGCTGGCGTTCAATGCCCCGTCGCCCGCCGCCGTTGAGGGAGGGACCCGATGAACGCCGCAGTAAAGCTGGAACAGGCAGGGCCGGCCGGATCCGCCGCCCCTGCTGCCCGAACCGGCGGGCCAGCGGCTGCCCTTGGACTCGACACCATCGAAGAAGCCGTACGGGCCATCGCCGCCGGCAGGCCTGTGCTGGTGGTGGACAACGAGGACCGGGAGAACGAGGGCGACATCATCTTCGCCGCCCAGCATGCCACCCCGGCCCTGATGGGGTGGACCATCCGCTACAGCTCCGGTGTTATCTGTGTTCCGCTGTCCGGGGACCGGGCGGACGCCCTGGCACTGCCGCCGATGGTGGCGGTCAACGAGGACGCCAAAGGTACGGCCTACACGGTGTCCTGTGATGCCGCCTTGGGTGTGAGCACCGGGATCTCCGCAACTGACCGGGCCCTGACGGCCCGCGTCCTCGCGGATCCGCAGGCCGGGCCGGCGGCCGTGACCCGTCCGGGGCATATTTTCCCGCTGCGGGCCGTTAAAGGGGGAGTGCGGGAACGCCCCGGCCACACCGAAGCGGCCGTGGACCTGTGCCGGCTCGCCGGACTGGAAGCTGTGGGCGTAATCGCCGAAGTTGTCTACGACGACGGTGAGATGATGCGGCTGGACGGGCTTCGCGCCTTCGCTGCCGAACACGGGTGCCCACTGATCTCGATTGAAGACCTGGTGGCCTACCTCGAGGCAGCGGGCACATCGGTTGGCAGCAATACCCGGGCAGGACGCGCGGGCGGAGAAGAGGAGATACGATGACGGCTTCCGGAGCTTCGGGCAACGGCCACCACCTGTCAGGGTCGGGCAACGGCCACCACCTGGAGGCGGGCAACGGCCAGATGCCCCATCCCGTCAGCGGCGGACCCATCGTGCAGCTGCCGACGGCTTTCGGCGACTTCATTGCCCAGGCGTGGACGGACCTGGTCACCGGCCACGAGCACCTTGCCGTCAGCTCCCCCAACCCGCCCAAGGACGGGAAAGCACCCCTGGTCCGGCTGCACTCCGAGTGCCTGACCGGGGATGTCTTCGGCTCCTACCGCTGCGACTGCGGGGAACAGCTTGCCTACGCCCTGGAGATGATCGGCGAGCAGGGCGGCACCCTGCTGTACCTGCGCGGCCAGGAGGGCCGTGGCATCGGCCTCGCCAACAAGATCAAGGCCTACGCGCTGCAGGAGGCCGGCTTCGACACCGTCGAGGCCAACGAGCAGCTGGGCCTGCCGGTGGATGCCCGCTGCTACAAGGCTGCCGCCCAGGTGCTCGCGGAAATGGGGCTGCACGAGGTGCGGCTCCTGAGCAACAATCCGGACAAGCAGAACAGGCTGGCGAAGGCCGGTGTCAGGGTGGTGGAGATGGTCCCCACGGAGGTGCCCTCCCGCGACCAGAACATCCGGTACCTGCAGACCAAGAAGGACCGCATGGAGCACCGGCTGACGCTCGATACCCACGTGGCCGCCGTCCCCGCCGCCGCTGATTCCTTTGACCACGAACAAGACTGACCACGAACAAGACTCACCACACCACAAGACTGACTACGAGACTGAACGGAACAGAACTGACTTATGAGCGGACACGGCGCCCCCGACATCGACCTCACCACCCTCAACCCCGCGGAAACCTCGCAGCTGCGGCTGGCCATCGTGGCAGCAAGCTGGCACACGCAGATCATGGATGGCCTCCTGGACGGCGCCCTGCGGGCCGCCAAGGACGCCGGGATTGCCGAGCCCACTGTCCTGCGCGTCCCCGGCAGCTTTGAGCTTCCCGTGGCTGCCGCGCGGCTGGCGCCGCACTTTGACGCCGTGGTTGCCCTCGGCGTCGTCATCCGTGGCGGAACCCCGCACTTTGACTACGTGTGCCAGGCCGCGACGTCGGGCCTCACTGATGTCAGTGTGCGCACCGGGGTCCCGGTGGGCTTCGGCGTCCTGACGTGCGATACAGAACAGCAGGGCCTGGACCGTGCGGGCCTGCCGGGCTCCAAGGAAGACAAAGGCCACGAGGCCGTCACCGCGGCCCTCGCCACTGCCGTTGTGCTCAAGCAGTACGGCAAGTAGCACGCCCCGCATGGCGGGCGCGTGTGTATTCGCTCACATCGCGCCCGTCATGCAACGGCCCGGGAAGCGCCCTTTGGGCCGCAGCAAGTAGGCTGTAGGGCGTGAAGAATTTCGAGACGCTGTTCGCTGAGCTCAGCGAGAAGGCAGCCACCCGCCCGGAAGGCTCCCGCACCGTCGCTGAATTGGAGTCCGGTGTTCACGGCATCGGCAAGAAAGTCGTTGAGGAAGCAGCCGAAGTGTGGATGGCTGCCGAATATGAATCCGATGAAGCCGCGGCCGAGGAAATCTCCCAGCTGCTGTACCACCTGCAGGTCCTGATGCTCGCCAAAGGCCTCACCCTGGAAGACGTCTACAAGCATCTGTAGCCACCGGCCCGGCGCGCCCCACGCCGCCGGTGCCCGCCGTGGCCTGCATTGCCTGAACACCTAGACCTCCCTCCACCCAGAAAGACCTTCCATGCTGCGAGTAGCCGTCCCCAACAAGGGCTCCCTGTCCGAAGCCGCATCCGCCATGCTGTCCGAGGCGGGGTACCGCCAGCGCCGTGATTCCCGCGAGCTGGTTATGGTGGACCCGGACAACGAGATTGAGTTCTTCTTCCTCCGTCCCCGCGACATCGCCGTGTACGTCGGCCAGGGAACGCTCGACGTCGGCATCACCGGCCGCGACCTGCTCCTGGACGCCGAGGTGGAGGCTGAAGAGCTCCTTCCGCTTGGTTTTGCTGCCTCCACGTTCCGTTTTGCGGGTCCCGTGGGAGACTTCGCCAAGGTTGAGGAACTGGAAGGGAAGCGGCTTGCCACGAGCTACGACGGCCTCCTCCGCGGCTACCTGGCCGGGCGCGGCATCAAGGCCAAGGTGGTCCGCCTGGACGGCGCCGTGGAATCCTCGGTCCGGCTGGGCGTCGCGGACGCCATCGCGGACGTCGTCGAAACCGGCAACACCCTCAAGGCTGCCGGGATGGAGATCTTCGGCGAACCCATCCTGAAGTCCGAAGCCGTCCTGATCCGCCGGACCGGCGAAGGCGGTGCCGCGAACGGCACGGCCAAGGAGATCGAGGTCCTGATCCGCCGGCTCCAGGGCGTGCTGGTGGCCCGCCAGTACGTGCTGATGGACTACGACATCCGCAAGGAGCTCGTGGAACAGGCCGCTGCCCTCACTCCCGGCCTGGAATCGCCCACGGTCTCGCCGCTGCGCGACTCGGACTGGGTTGCCGTCCGGTCCATGGTGCCCAAGAAGGAAACCAATCGGATCATGGACGAGCTGTACGATCTCGGCGCCCGCGCCATCCTGGTCAGCAGCATCCACGCCTGCCGCATCTGATTTCCAGGAGAATCCCATGGCTGTAGCTGTACGAGTCATTCCCTGCCTCGACGTGGACGCCGGGCGCGTCGTCAAAGGCGTCAACTTCGAGGGCCTGCGCGACGCCGGCGACCCCGTGGAGCTCGCCCACCGCTACGACAACGCCGGGGCGGATGAACTGACCTTCCTGGACGTGACGGCGTCCTCCGGCAACCGCGAAACCACGTTCGATGTAGTCCGCAGGACGGCCGAAGAGGTCTTCATCCCGCTGTGCGTTGGGGGCGGCGTGCGGGGAGTCGCGGAGGTGGACAAGCTGCTGCGCTACGGCGCGGACAAGGCGTCCATCAACACGGCGGCGGTGGCGCGGCCGGATGTCATCAACGAGATTACCCGGCACTTCGGTTCCCAGGTCCTCGTCCTGTCCGTGGACGCCCGCCGCACCCGCCCGGGATCCCGGCCAACGCCGTCGGGATTTGAAGTGACTACCCACGGCGGACGCACGGGCACCGGGATCGACGCCATTGAATGGGCCAGGGAAGCCGCGGACCGCGGCGTGGGGGAGATCCTGCTGAACTCCATTGATGCCGACGGCACCAAGGACGGGTTCGACCTCGAACTGATCAAGCTGGTCCGGGCCGCCGTCAAGGTGCCCATCATCGCCTCCGGCGGCGCGGGAGAGCCTGCGCACTTTCCGCCCGCCGTCGCGGCCGGAGCTGACGCCGTCCTGGCAGCATCCATCTTCCACTGGGGCCCGGACAACATGATGTCGCAGGTCAAGGACGCCATCCGGGACGCGGGTTTCGAAGTCCGCTGACCAACAGCAACGCGGGGTCACTTCCAGCCCAAAAACCTTGGTTTATTGAGCCGGATGTGACCCCGCGTTGCTTTTAGAGCCCGACTTCCGCTGACTGGAGCAGCGCGACGGCGTCCGGCTGGCCTTCGAAGGTCACCAGCGCGTGGCGGGTCCGGCCGTGGGCATGCATCAGCAGTTCGCCCGGCTCGCCCACGATGGCCACCGAAACAGGGGCCCGCTTGGCCACATGGCGCGGCCCGGACGGGCGCACCAGGACGATGCCCAGGTCCACACCGCGGTACAGGATCGCGGCGCGTTTGACGAGTTCGTCCCACAGGGCTTCCGAGTAGGCCTCGTCCAGTGCCCGGGGCGCCCAGCGGTCAACCGCCCGGCGGATATCCTCCGTGTGGACGAAGTACTCGATGAGGTTGGAGCTTTCGTCCAGCGCCTTGATGTTCATCGGCGACAGTGCCGGGGGCCCCGCGCGGAAGGTGTTGACGAGTTTCGCGTACTCCTCGGGCGTGGTGAGCTTCGCGGCGAGCCTGGCAGTCGCCTGGTCCGAGGCCTTGGCGAGGCGCTTGATGATCAGGCCCAGCCCCACGGCCGCCTTGCGTTCGCGCAGGTAAAGGTGGGCGGCAAGGTCCCTGGTACGCCAGCCCTTGCAGAGCGTGGGCGCGTCAGGTCCCGCCGCAAGCAGGGTCTCGGCAAGGACTTCTCGGGACGGTTCGACGAAATGCATCACTTGTGAAACTAGCACGACACGCGCAGGGTTGGGCAGCACGTCCGCCCCTGCTGGCGTGCCGTCGTTCACACACAATCGGGGGCCGGGTGGAGGCACTAGACTTGACCTGATGTCTGAGCAGCCCGCCCCCGTCCTGAACCCCGGTATTGCCGCGCCCGCAGCCACTTCGCCCGGCCAGTCCCCGGCTCCGCTGGCGAGCCCGCTTCCCGCGGAGCTGGCAGCCGCGCTGAAGCGTGACAGCGCCGGCCTGATGGCCGCCGTCGTCCAGCAGTACGACACCAACGAGGTCCTGATGCTGGGCTGGATGGATGACGAAGCCCTGCACCGGACCATGACCACCGGCCGCGTTACCTTCTACTCGCGCTCCCGCCAGGAGTACTGGCGCAAGGGGGACACCTCCGGGCATGTGCAGTGGGTCAAATCGGTGGCGATGGACTGCGACGGCGACGCGCTGCTTGTGCGCGTTGACCAGGTGGGGGCCGCGTGCCACACCGGCACACGCACGTGCTTCGACGGCCGGGACCTGGCTGTTGCCACAGGCCAGGCAGGCTGACCCTTTTTCTGACCGCAGCCCGCTGCGGAAGGGGGCCGGGCCACCCCCTCCAAGCACAACCACCGCCGGGATTCCCGGCCCCAGGCACCTGGCCCTTCCAGAACCGGCCCCTACCAGAACAGGCGGAACAGCATAGCCATGCAGGACCTTGGAATCATCAGCCCCGGCCTTGAGGAGTTCCGGGAACTGGCCGGCCACAGCCGCGTCATCCCCGTCCGGCTCAAGGTGCTCGCGGACGCCGAGACGCCCATCGGCCTTTACCGCAAGCTGGCGCAGGGGCAGCCTGGCACCTTCCTGATGGAATCCGCTGCGGTGGGCGGCGCCTGGTCCCGTTACTCGTTCATCGGCGCCAAATCCCGGGCAACATTGACCACCAAGGACGGCCAGGCGCACTGGCTGGGTGAACCGCCCGCGGGTGTCCCCGTGGACGGCAGCCCCGTCGACGCCATCCGCGACACCATCGAAGCCCTCCGCACCGACAGGTTCGAGGGGCTGCCGCCGTTCACCTCCGGCCTGGTGGGATTCCTGGGCTGGGAGACCGTCCGGCACTGGGAACGCCTGGTGAGCCCGCCGGAGGACGACCTGCACCTGCCGGAGATGGCGCTGAACCTGGTGACCGACATGGCCGTCCACGACAACGTTGACGGCACGGTGCTGCTCATTGCCAACGCCATCAACTTCGACAACAGCTCCGAACGGGTGGATGAGGCCTGGCACGATGCCGTGGCCAGGGTCAAGGCGCTCCTTGCCAAGGTCAGCAGCCCCGTTGCGCAGCCCGTGTCCGTCCTCGCTCCGGCGGCACTGGACTTCGCCTCCAGCGTCCAGGAACGCTGGGACGAAGCCGAGTACCTGGCGGCCCTGGACCGTGGCAAGGAAGCCATCGTTGATGGTGAGGTGTTCCAAGTGGTCATCTCGCGCCGCTTCGAGATGGAATGCAAGGCGTCCGCCTTGGACGTCTACCGGGTCCTGCGGAACACCAACCCCAGCCCGTACATGTACATTTTCAGCCTCGAGGACGCCGACGGCCGGGAGTACTCGATTGTGGGTTCCTCGCCGGAGGCCCTCGTCACGGTGACCGGTGAAGAAGTCATAACCCACCCCATCGCCGGCTCGCGCCCGCGCGGCAAGACGGTGGAGGCGGACAAAGCCCTCGCCGACGAGTTGCTGGCGGACCAGAAGGAACGCGCCGAACACCTGATGCTCGTGGACCTCTCACGCAACGATCTCTCCAAGGTCTGCGTAGCGGGAACCGTGGACGTCACGCAGTTCATGGAGGTGGAACGCTTCAGCCACATCATGCACCTGGTGTCCACCGTCGTTGGCCGGCTCTCGCCCAAGGCCAAGGCCTATGACGTGCTCAAGGCCACGTTCCCGGCCGGCACCCTGTCCGGGGCCCCGAAACCCCGCGCCCTGCGCCTCCTGGACGAACTCGAGCCGCACCGCCGGGGTATCTACGGCGGCGTGGTTGGCTACCTGGACTTCGCCGGCGACATGGACATGGCCATTGCCATCCGTTCGGCGCTGATCCGGGACGGGCGTGCGTACGTCCAGGCCGGAGGCGGGATCGTTGCTGATTCGGTCAACCCGACGGAGGCCCTGGAAACGGTCAACAAGGCAGCGGCACCGCTCCGGGCGGTCCACACGGCCGGTTCCCTGCAGAACATTTCGGCGGACTCGCTGCCCGGGGCGGACTCCCGGTGACTGACAGCGGACCGGCGGCAGCGCAAACGGGGACTGCCGGCAGGCGCACGCCGGCGTGGGCACGCAAGTCCACGCTGGTGCTGCTTATTGCGGTCCTGGCGCTGGCGGTCTTCGGCACCACCACCCAAACCTGGATGACCGTCACGCTCGATCCGAACCAGGTGGGCCAGGCAGGGGCCGCACAGGACGCGCTTGAGGTCCAGGGAAGCAAGGCTGCCACCACCGTCACTGCGCTGGCGCTGGTGGCCCTCGCCGGCGGCCTGGCGGCAGCCATAGCGGGCAGGATTGCGCGGTGGATCATCACCGCCATCATTGTCCTTGCCTCCGCTGGAATTGTTGCCGCAGCAGCAACAGTCCTGGCCAACCCGCTGGCGGCCGCCCAGGGCTCCATTGCGGAAGCGACCGGCATCACCGGAAGCCAGGCGCTTGTTGCCGTCACCGCCTTTCCCGTCCTCGCCGTCGTGGCAGGCTGCCTGCTGGCCCTCGCCGCGCTGGTTATTCCCTTCGCCGCGCGGCACTGGAAGGCGCGGACGAAATATGACGTGCCGGCCACGGGCAGCGTTGCCGCCTCCGGTCCCGTGGATGAAATCGACAGCTGGGACCGGCTGTCACGGGGCGACGATCCCACCTGACCCGGCGGGTACGCACCGCTGCTCCCGGCAGGGTCCCGGCGGATAACCGGTCACCGGCCAAAAAATGGCAGAATGTAAGCAGTATTCACCCTGAGGAGATTTCCATGAGCAAAGCACCTGCGTCCGTTTCCAAGTCCGGCACCCGAACGGTGGCCCCCGGCGCCATCGACCACAGCCAGGAACTCGGCCACGGCAACAGCCCCGCAGCCTGGACCTGCGTCATCGTCATGCTGGTGGGCGCCCTCATCGCATCCATTGCCTTCGTGATCGCCAGCACGCCCATCTTCATCGCCGGCGCCGGCGTCATGGTGCTGGGCCTGATCCTCGGATAC
This sequence comes from Pseudarthrobacter oxydans, assembly GCF_034258515.1. Lineage (NCBI taxonomy): Bacteria > Bacillati > Actinomycetota > Actinomycetes > Micrococcales > Micrococcaceae > Pseudarthrobacter > Pseudarthrobacter oxydans. Next base: position 1,895,289 of record NZ_CP139438.1, read on the forward strand.
GTCATGCGCAAGGCAGGCTACGGCGTCGAAGGCAGCAAGCTGAAGAACTCCGGCCACTGATGTCCACTGTTCTCGATGACATCAATGCTGGTGTCAGGGAGGATATGGAGGCCCGGAAGCAGCTCGTTTCGCTGGCCGAACTGAAGGACCTGGCGGAGGCGGCGGCACCTGCCCGCGACGCGTGGGCAGCCCTTGGCGGAACCTCCCCGTCACGGAACGAGCTCAAGGTCATCGCGGAAATCAAACGCCGCAGCCCCTCCAAGGGAGACCTCGCCGCCATCGGCGATCCCGCGTCCCTCGCCCGGCAGTACGCCGACGGCGGTGCCTCCGTCATCAGCGTCCTCACCGAGCAGCGCCGCTTCAACGGGTCCCTGGCCGACCTCGATGCGGTGCGCGCCGCCGTCGACGTGCCGCTGCTGCGGAAAGACTTCACGCTGGACGAGTACCAGATCTGGGAGGCCCGCGCCCACGGCGCGGACCTGATCCTGCTCATCGTTGCTGCACTCTCGGACGCCCAGCTCGCCGAATTCAGCGGCCTCAGCCACGAACTTGGGATGAACGTCCTTGTGGAGACGCACACGGAAGAGGAAATCGAGCGGGCAGTGGCCGCGCAGGCGCGCATCATCGGCGTCAACGTGCGGAACCTGAAGACGCTCGACGTCGACCGTTCAGTTTTCGCTTCCCTGGCCGGACGGATCCCGGCCGGCGCAGTCGTGGTGGCCGAGTCCGGCGTCCGCGACGCCGGCGACGTCACCCACTACGCCGCCAGCGGCGCTAACGCCGTGCTTGTGGGCGAGGCGCTGGTCAGCCACTCGACGCCGCGGGAGCGGATCGCCGAGTTCAAGGCAGCCGGCGCCGCCGCGATAGCAGCCCGGGGCTGAGGCCAACGCACCTGCGCACAGGCGGGCGGGATGGATCCCGCCCGCCGAACACGCCCGGCAGGCTGCCCTGCCGGGACGACACACTTTTGCACCACTAACTCGAACAGGACGGGACTGATGGCTGAAGCACCCTCAGGAAACGCTGACAACAACGCCGCAGAAGCATTCCTGCAGGGCGGCTCTCTCAAGCACGCCCCGGGACCCTACTTCGGAAGCTACGGCGGACGCTGGATGCCTGAATCCCTGATCGCCGCCCTGGACGAACTCGAGGAGACGTTCAACAAGGCCAAGGACGACCCCGAATTCCGGGCGCAGATCGCGGACCTCAACAAGAACTATTCCGGCCGGCCGTCGCTGCTGACCGAAGCAAAGCGCTTTTCCCAGCATGCCGGCGGCGTCCGGGTCTTCCTCAAGCGCGAGGACCTGAACCACACCGGTTCGCACAAGATCAACAACGTGCTGGGCCAGGCGCTGCTCGCCAAGCGCATGGGCAAGACCCGCGTCATCGCCGAGACCGGCGCCGGCCAGCACGGCGTGGCCAGCGCAACCGCTGCCGCCCTGATGGGCCTTGAGTGCGTTGTCTACATGGGCGCAGAGGACTGCCGCCGCCAGGCCCTCAACGTGGCCCGCATGGAGCTCCTGGGCGCGACCGTGATCCCTGTGACCAGCGGATCGCAGACCCTCAAGGACGCCATCAACGACGCCCTGCGCGACTGGGTGGCCAACGTGGACAACACCCACTACCTCCTGGGCACCGCCGCCGGCGCGCACCCGTTCCCGGCCATGGTCCGCTACTTCCATGAGGTCATCGGCGAAGAAGCCCGCGCCCAGATCCTTGAACAGGCCGGACGGCTGCCCGACGCCGTCTGCGCCTGCATCGGCGGCGGCTCCAACGCCATCGGCATTTTCCACGGCTTCCTGGACGATCCGTCCGTCAGGATCTACGGCTTCGAAGCCGGCGGCGACGGCGTGGACACCGGACGGCACGCGGCCACCATCACGCTGGGCAAGCCCGGCGTCCTCCACGGTGCGCGCTCCTACCTCATGCAGGACGACGACGGCCAGACCATCGAGTCCCACTCGATCTCCGCCGGCCTCGACTACCCCGGCGTAGGCCCGGAGCACTCCTACCTCGCCGACATCGGCCGGGTGAGCTACGAGCCCATCACGGACAGCGAGGCCATGGATTCCTTCCGGCTGCTGTGCCGCACGGAGGGCATTATTCCCGCCATTGAGTCCTCGCACGCCCTGGCCGGTGCCATCAAGGTAGGGCAGCGGCTGGCTGCCGAAGCCGCCGAGGCCGGCGGTTCCGCGGAGGACAAAATCATCATCGTGAACCTTTCCGGGCGCGGCGACAAGGACGTGGCCACCGCAGCCGAATGGTTCGACCTGTTGGACAAGGATTCCGCCGAGTCGGAAATCGGCAAAGAGGGGGAGCAGCTGTGAGCACCGCACAGACCACCAGCAAGTCAGCCGCGGCCATTGACAAGGCCCGTGCTGAAGGCCGCGCCGCGCTGATCGGCTACCTGCCCGCCGGCTACCCCAGCGTGGAGGAGACCATCGCCGCAGGCATTGCCCTGGCTGAGAATGGTGCCGACCTGATCGAGATCGGTATTCCCTACTCCGACCCCGTCATGGACGGCCAGGTCATCCAGGCCGCCACCACCGAGGCACTTGCCAAGGGCTTCTCCGTGCGCCAGGTCTTTGATGTGGTTGCCGGCATCACCAGCAAGACGGACGCCGCCGTCCTGGTGATGACCTACTGGAATCCCGTGGTCCGGATGGGCGTGGACGAGTTCTCCCGCCGCCTGTCCGAAGCCGGGGGAGCAGGGCTCATCACCCCTGACCTCATCCCCGATGAGGCAGCGGAGTGGATGGAAGCATCGGATAAATACGGGCTGGACCGGGTGTTCCTCGTGGCGCCGTCGTCCACGGCCGAGCGCATGCAGCGCACCGTGGACGCGAGCCGCGGCTTCGTCTACGCAGTGTCCATCATGGGGGTCACCGGCGCCCGGACGTCCGTCAGCACCGCAGCCAAGGACGTGGTGGCGGCGGCACACGCCGCAGGCGCCGAACGCGTGTGCGTCGGACTGGGCGTCTCCACTGCGGACCAGGTCCGCGAGATCGCCGCCTACGCCGAAGGCGTCATTGTGGGCACCGCCCTGGTGGCCGCAATCCGCGACGGCGGGGTGGACGCAGTAGCCGCCCTCACCAAGGACCTCAGCACCGGACTGAGCCGCACCGGACTGACCAGGGAAGAAGCCTAGGCCATGCAGACCCTCCTCCAGGCAGCAGCAATGGTGCCGGCCAGCATTCCGAGCCCGGACTGGTCCGGCTTCGACATTCCCCTGCCGTGGGGAACGCTGCGCATCCACGCCTACGCCCTGTGCATCCTGGCAGGCATTGTGGCGGGCCTGTGGCTCACCTCCATCCGCTGGGCCAAGCGCGGAGCACCTGAAGGAAGCGTCTGGGACATCGTGGTCTGGGCCATTCCCTTCGGCATCATCGGCGGCCGCCTGTACCATGTGGTCTCGTCGCCGGACGCCTACTTCGGCCCCGGTTTTGACGGCACAGGCGACCTTTCCCTGATCCCGCAGATCCAGCGCGGCGGCCTCGGCATCTGGGGTGCCGTGGTCCTCGGCGTCGTGGGCGCGTGGATCGGTTGCCGCCGCAGCGGCGTCAAGCTCAGCGCCTTCCTGGACGCGGCGGCGCCCGGACTGCTGCTGGCCCAGGCCGTGGGCCGCTGGGGCAACTACTTCAACCAGGAACTCTTCGGCGGGCCCACCACCCTGCCGTGGGGCCTGCAGATTGACGCAGACAACCCGAACTTTCCGGCCGGAACCCCGGCGGACACCCTGTTCCACCCCACGTTCCTGTACGAATCACTGTGGAACGTGGCCGGCGTCGTCATCCTGCTCGCTCTGGACCGGAAGTTCAACTTCCGCCGCAGCCGGCTGTTCTGGCTTTATGCCATGTACTACACCCTGGGCCGGGTCTGGATCGAGGCGATGCGCATCGACGACGCCGAGCAGATCTCCCTGTTCGGCATCACCACCCGCCTGAACGTGTGGACCAGCATTTTCGTGTTCCTGGCCGCGCTCGTGGCGTTCATCCTGCTGGGCATGAAGAAGCGGACAGAGCCGGACAGCCCCTATCTTCCGGGCCGGGAGCCCGCCAGGGACGATGATCGGACGGCGGCCGTGGAGGGCGGCGACGAGGTCCGGGATCCGGACCCTGTTGTCTCAGATAGTGAATCGCGTGATAATCTCCCTGATAACCAAAGCGGTTCCCGGCATGCTTCCGTCCCAACGGAAGAGGCCGCGGCTGCGCCGGCGGGCCCCACGCCCGGACCGGACGCAACAGTTGCCGGAAAGTCCGGCAGCACAGCCACAGGAAGCGCGCCGGAAGCCGGCACTACCAAGTAGCGCGCGGGCCAGGCAGGGCAGCAGAGCCACCGCTCGAAGCGCCCAATCACCACAGCGTCGTGGCAGCGGGGCCGCCCCGGACAGCATGGAAATGCTGTCAGGTGTTGCCCGGGGCAGGGGCCTGCGTAACTGTTAGTTCAGCAGGCCATGCTGACCTACAATTTCCAGTAAATAACACTTTGTTGTGCCCATGTGAGCGGCGCCCGACGAGTGGGGCCAACGGTGTCCCTTCCATACGCACGATCAGGAGGAAGGACGTCTCCCATGACCCAAACTCTTCACACTCCCAGCTGGTCTGAACCAGATCAGCCTGAGACTGCCATGTCGCCGTTCAAGCGCTTCGCGGCCCTTCCGGAGGCACGCGGGCTCTACAACCCGGAGCAGGAGAAGGACGCCTGCGGTCTTGCGATCATCGCCACCCTCCGCGGAGAGCCCGGCTATGACATCGTGGACGCCGCCCTCACCGCCCTGCGCAACCTTGAGCACCGCGGTGCGGTGGGTGCGGACGAGGGCACCGGTGACGGCGCCGGCCTCCTCATGCAGATCCCGGACGAATTCTTCCGTGCAGTTACGGACTTCGAACTTCCCGCCCCCGGCCAGTACGTGGCCGGCACCGCTTTCCTTCCCGCCGAACAGCGCGAGGCCGACGCCGCCAAGGCCGGGATCGAGGGCCTCGCGGCTGACGAGGGCCTGAAGGTCCTCGGCTGGCGCGAAGTGCCTATCGTCGCCGACCTGGTGGGTGCCATGGCACGCGCCTGCATGCCCTACTTCTCCCAGCCGTTCCTGGCCTCCGCCACCGGCGAGGAGCTTGACCGCAACGAACTGGACTCCCGCGCGTGGCGGATCCGCAAACGGGCCCAGAACAAGTTCGGCGTGTACTTCCCGTCGCTGTCCTCGCGCACCATTGTCTACAAGGGCATGCTCACCACTGCACAGCTTGAGCCGTTCTACCCGGACCTTTCGGACAAGCGCTTCAAGACCAAGCTGGCGATCGTCCACTCGCGCTTCTCCACCAACACGTTCCCCTCCTGGCCCCTGGCCCAGCCGTTCCGCACCATCGCCCACAACGGTGAAATCAACACCGTCAAGGGCAACCGGAACTGGATGCGCGCCCGCCAGTCCCAGCTCGCCAACCCGCTGCTGGGCGATACGCCGGAAGAGCTGTACCCGATCTGCACCCCGGGTGCCTCGGACTCCGCGTCCTTCGACGAGGTGGCCGAGCTGCTGTGGCTCTCCGGCCGCCCCATCACGCACTCCATCATGATGATGATCCCCGAGGCCTGGGAAAACCACGCCACCATGGATCCGGCCCGCCGCGCGTTCTACGAGTACCACTCCCTCCTGATGGAACCGTGGGACGGCCCGGCGGCCGTCTCCTTCACCGACGGCAACCTCGTGGGCGCCACCCTGGACCGCAACGGCCTGCGCCCTGGCCGCTTCTGGATCACCGAGGACGGCCTGATCGTCTTCGCGTCCGAAGTGGGCGTCATCGACGTCGAACCCTCCAAGGTGGTCAAGAAGGGCCGCGTCTCCCCGGGCAAGATGTTCCTGGTGGACACCGACGCCGGCCGCATCATCGACGACGAAGAGGTCAAGGCCGAAGTCGCCGCCGCCAACCCGTGGGCGGAGTGGGTCAAGGATAACCTGATCGACCTCAACGATCTTCCCGAGCGCGAGCACGTGGTCCACACCGCCGCGTCGGTGAACATTCGCCAGCGCACCTTCGGCTACACCACCGAGGAACTGAAGATTCTGCTCGGCCCGATGGCCCGCACCGGCGCAGAGCCGCTGGGCGCCATGGGCTCGGACACCCCGGTGGCCGTGCTGTCCAAGCGCCCGCGCCTGCTTTTCGACTACTTCGTGCAGTCCTTCGCGCAGGTGACCAACCCGCCGCTGGATGCCATCCGCGAAGAACTTGTCACATCGCTGACCTGTGCCATCGGCCCCAACGGCAACCTCCTGGATACCAAGCAGGTGCGCCAGCCGCAGGTCCAGCTTCCGTTCCCGGTCATCAACAACGACCAGCTTGCCAAGATCGCCAACATCGAGAACGCCGACGGCGACAAGGTGGCCATGAAGGTCCGCGGGCTCTACCGCCCGGAGGGCGGCGAGAACGCGCTCCGTGCCCGGCTCACCGAGATCTGCGAGCAGGTCTCCGGCGCCATCAACCGCGGAGTCCAGTACGTGGTGCTGTCCGACCGCGACTCCAACGCGCAGTGGGCGCCCATCCCGTCGCTGCTGCTTGTCAGCGCCGTGCACCACCACCTGCTCCGCAGCGCCAACCGCACCAAGACCGCACTGGTGGTCGAGGCCGGCGACGTCCGCGAGACGCACCATGTGGCTGTCCTGATCGGTTACGGCGCTTCCGCGGTCAACCCGTACCTGGCCATGGAATCCGTGGAGCAGCTCATCGCTGCCGGCGACGTCACCGGTGTCACCCCGCAGGACGGCGTCTATAACCTGATCAAGGGCCTCGGCAAGGGCGTCCTGAAGATCATGTCCAAGATGGGCATCTCCACGGTGGCCTCCTACACCGGCGCCCAGACATTCGAAGCGCTTGGCCTGGGCCAGGACCTCGTGGACGAATTCTTCGCCGGCACCCACTCGCAGCTGGGCGGCGTGGGCCTGGACGTCATCGCCGCGGAAGTTTCGGCCCGCCACCAGATGGCCTACCCCGAGGGCGGCATCGAGCAGCCCCACCGCCCGCTGCTGGGCGGCGGCGAATACCAGTGGCGCCGCGACGGCGAGCCCCACCTGTTCAACCCGGAGACCGTCTTCCGGCTGCAGCACGCAACCCGTGAGCGCCGCTACGACATCTTCAAGGCCTACACTCGCGGCGTGGACGACCAGTCGCAGAACCTGATGACCCTCCGCGGCCTCCTCAAGTTCAAGAACGAGCGCCCCGCTGTTCCGCTTGAGGAAGTTGAGCCGGTGTCCAGCATCGTCAAACGGTTCTCCACGGGTGCCATGAGCTACGGCTCCATCTCCCAGGAGGCCCACGAAACGCTGGCCATCGCCATGAACCAGCTGGGCGGCAAGTCCAACACCGGCGAAGGCGGCGAGGACGTGGACCGCCTGCTTGACCCGAAGCGCCGTTCCGCGGTCAAGCAGATCGCGTCCGGCCGTTTCGGCGTGACCAGCCTGTACCTGACCAACGCCGACGATATCCAGATCAAGATGGCCCAGGGCGCCAAGCCCGGCGAGGGCGGCCAGCTGATGGCGCAGAAGGTCTACCCGTGGGTGGCCCGCACCCGCCACTCGACCCCCGGCGTCGGGCTCATTTCCCCGCCCCCGCACCACGACATCTACTCGATCGAGGACCTCGCGCAGCTGATTTATGACGCTAAGCGCGCCAACCCCTCGGCCCGGGTGCACGTCAAGCTCGTCTCCGAGGTGGGCATCGGCACAGTTGCCGCCGGTGTCACCAAGGCGAAGGCCGACGTCGTCCTGGTCTCCGGCCACGACGGCGGAACCGGCGCCTCGCCGCTGAACTCGCTCAAGCATGCCGGTGTCCCGTGGGAGCTCGGCCTGGCCGAGACCCAGCAGACCCTGATGCTCAACGGCCTGCGCGACCGCGTGGTGGTGCAGGTGGACGGCCAGCTCAAGACCGGACGCGACGTTGTGATCGCCGCGCTGCTGGGCGGCGAGGAGTTCGGCTTCGCCACCGCCCCGCTGGTGGTTGAAGGCTGCATCATGATGCGCGTCTGCCACCTGGACACCTGCCCGGTGGGCGTCGCGACGCAGAATCCTGAGCTGCGCGCCCGCTTCACCGGCAAGCCGGAGTTCGTGGTCAACTTCTTCGAGTTCCTGGCCGAGGAAGTCCGCGAGATCCTGGCGGAGCTGGGCTTCCGCAGCCTGGAGGAGGCAATCGGCCACGCCGAGGTGCTGGACGCCCGGGACGCCGTCAACCACTGGAAGGCCGACGGCCTGGACCTGGACCCCATCCTGCACGGGCTGGAGTTCGACGACGACGCTCCGCTGCGGAACCTGACCGGCCAGAACCACGAGCTGGACAAGCACTTCGACCAGCGCCTGATCACCATGGCCACGGAGGCGCTGACCGACCGCAGCCCGGTGAAGATCGCCGTCGACGTCATCAACACCGACCGCTCGGTGGGCACCATGCTGGGCCACGTCGTGACCAAGACGTTCGGCACGGATGTCCTGGCGACGGACACGATCGACATCACCCTTAGCGGCACCGCCGGCCAGTCGCTGGGCGCCTTCCTGCCCGCAGGCATCACGCTGCGGCTGTACGGCGACTCGAACGACTATGTGGGCAAGGGCCTCTCCGGCGGCCGCATCATCGTCCGCCCGGACCGGACCAACGTGTTCAAGGCGGAGACGAATGTCATCGCGGGCAACGTGATTGGCTACGGCGCCACCAGCGGCGAGATGTTCCTCCGCGGCCAGGTGGGCGAACGCTTCCTGGTCCGCAACTCGGGTGCCACCGCCGTCGTCGAAGGCATCGGTGACCACGGCTGCGAGTACATGACCGGCGGCCAGACGCTGATCATCGGCCGCACGGGCCGGAACTTCGGCGCCGGCATGTCCGGCGGAACCGCCTACGTCCTGGACCTGGACACCGCCCGGGTCAACAAGGAAGCCCTGCAGTCCGGCGAACTCCAGCTCCGCGAGCTGGATGCCGAGGACCGCGACATTGTGCACGGCCTGCTGGTCAAGCACGTTGAAGAAACTGATTCCCAGCTGGCTGCGCGCCTCCTCGAGAATTTCGATGACACCGCAGCCCGCATTACCAAGGTGCTGCCGCGCGACTACGCGGCCGTGCTGCAAACCCGTCTCGACGCCATCGAAGAGGGCCTGGACCCCGACGGCGAAGAAGTATGGTCTCGAATCCTGGAGGTGACCGGTGGCTGATCCACGCGGATTTCTGAAAGTACGCCAGCGGGAAACCCAGCCGCGCCGTCCCGTTTCCGTCCGCATCATGGACTGGAAGGAAGTGTACGAGGCGCAGGAAAAGGGCACGCTGAAGGCGCAGGCCGGCCGCTGCATGGACTGCGGCGTCCCGTTCTGCCACCAGGGCTGCCCGCTGGGCAACCTGATTCCCGAGTGGAACGACCTCATGTGGCGGGACAAGGGCGAGGAAGCGATCGAGCGCCTGCACGCCACGAACAACTTCCCGGAATTCACCGGCCGCCTGTGCCCCGCTCCGTGCGAGGCGTCCTGCGTCCTGGGGATCAACCAGCCTGCCGTCACCATCAAGCAGGTGGAAGTCTCCATCATCGACGAGGCCTGGGACAACGGCTGGGTGGAGCCGCTGCCTCCCGCCCGGTTGACCGGCAAGACGGTGGCCGTCGTTGGCTCCGGACCCGCCGGCCTGGCGGTGGCCCAGCAGCTGACTCGCGTGGGCCACACCGTCGCGGTGTACGAACGCGACGACAAGATCGGCGGCCTGCTGCGCTACGGGATCCCCGACTTCAAGATGGAGAAGGAGCAGGTGGACCGCCGCGTCGAGCAGATGAAGGCGGAAGGCACCCGCTTCCGGACCGGCGTCGCCGTGGGCACCGACGTGACGTGGGAGCAGCTGCGCCGGCGCTATGACGCCGTCGTGGTCTGCACGGGCGCCACCGTGCCGCGCGACCTGCCCATCCCGGGCCGGGACCTTGACGGCGTGCACTTCGCCATGGACTACCTGGTCCCGGCAAACCGCGCCGTCGCGGGGGAGCACATCGAAAACCAGATCCACGCCCAGGGCAAGCATGTTGTGATCCTCGGCGGCGGTGACACCGGGGCGGACTGCCTGGGCACCGCGCACCGCCACGGTGCGGCATCGGTGACCACCCTCGCCATCGGCAAGCAGCCGCCGGCCGAGCGTGCCAGCCACCAGCCGTGGCCCACGTTCCCCAACCTCTTCGAGGTAGCCAGCGCCCACGAGGAAGGCGGTGAGCGCACGTACCTTGCCTCCACCGTCGAGTTCGTGGGCGAGAACGGCAAGCTGACCGGCGTCAAGGTTGCCGAGACTGAATTCGTGGACGGCAAGCGCCTGCCCAAGGCCGGCACCGAGCGGATCATCCCCGCGGACCTGGTGTTCCTGTCGCTGGGATTCACCGGCGCCGAGCCCGCCGGGATCACCGAACAGGTCAAGGCTGAGTTCGACGGCCGCGGCAATGTGTCCCGCGACGGCTACTACATGACCAACACCGAGGGCGTCTTCGTGGCCGGCGACGCGGGCCGCGGACAGTCCCTCATTGTGTGGGCCATCGCCGAAGGCCGCGCCGCGGCTGCAGCAGTGGACAAGTTCCTGATGGGGAGCACCATCCTTCCCGCCCCCGTGGCCCCCACGGACCGCGCCATCGCCGTGCTCTAGGCATGCATCGGGGGTTCACCTCCACGACAACTAACCAATGCAAGAGACCAATAGGGTAGGTATATGAGACGCGCAAAAATTGTGGCTACGTTCGGCCCGGCAATCGCCAGCTACGAGAACACCCTCGCGGTGCTGGAAGCCGGCGTTGACGTCGCCCGCATGAACATGAGCCACGGCGACTACTCCGTGCATGACAACACTTATGAGAACGTCCGGAAGGCAGCTGCAGACCTCGGCAAGGCCGTGGCCATCATGGCTGACCTGCAGGGTCCCAAGATCCGCCTGGGCCGTTTCGTTGACGGACCGCACTTGCTGGCTGTTGGAGACACCTTCACGATCACCACCGAGGACGTTCCCGGCACCAAGGAAATCTGCTCCACCACGCTGAAGAGCCTCACCGAGGACGTCAACGTGGGCGATGCCCTGCTGATCGACGACGGCAAGGTGGCACTGCGTGCCATCGCCGTCGACGACGTCAAGGTGGTCGCCGAGGTGACCGTTGGCGGCATGGTGTCCAACAACAAGGGCATCAACCTTCCCGGCGTGGCCGTCAACGTGCCCGCGCTGAGCGAAAAGGACGAGGACGACCTGCGCTGGGCCATGCGCCGCGGCGTTGACCTGGTGGCCCTGTCCTTCGTCCGCGATGCGTCCGACATCACCCGCGTGCACGAGATCATGGACGAGGAAGGCCGCCGCGTGCCGGTCATCGCCAAGATCGAAAAGCCGCAGGCAGTGGAGCAGCTGCCCGAGATCATCGACGCGTTCGACGCCATCATGGTGGCCCGTGGCGACCTCGGTGTGGAGCTTCCGCTGGAGGAAGTGCCGATCGTGCAGAAGCGTGCCATTGAGCTGGCCCGCCGCTGGGCCAAGCCGGTCATCGTGGCCACCCAGGTCCTCGAATCCATGATCGACAACCCGCGCCCCACCCGCGCCGAGGCCTCCGACTGCGCCAACGCAGTGCTGGACGGTGCCGACGCGGTCATGCTCTCCGGTGAGACTAGCGTGGGCAAGTACCCGATCGAAACCGTCAAGGTCATGGCCCGGATCATCGAGTCCACCGAGGTCCACGGCCTGGAGCGCGTCCCCCCGCTGGGCACCAAGCCCAAGACCCGCGGCGGCGCCATCACCCGTGCCGCCGTCGAAATCGCCGACCAGCTGGACGCCAAGTACATCTGTGCGTTCACCCAGTCCGGTGACTCCGCACGCCGGCTCTCCCGCCTGCGCCCCATCAAGCCGGTCTTCGCCTTCACCCCGGTGGAGCAGGTCTGGAACCAGCTTGCGCTGACCTGGGGCATCCAGCCGGTGCTGGTCCAGATGGTGGACCACACCGACGAGATGACCGCGCAGGTGGACCGCAGCCTGCTGGAGATGGACCTCGTTGAGGACGGTGACCTGGTGGTCATCGCCGCCGGTTCGCCTCCCGGAAAAGCCGGCTCCACGAACTCGCTGAAGGTGCACAAGGTGGGCGACCTCGCCGACTCCACCCGCGTTGGCGAAGCAGTCAGCAACAGGGAAAAGCTCGGCCCCTGGCCGGAAAAGAAGAAGAAGGCCTAGGCTTTCGGACCCCGAAAAGGACCCCTGCCGGTTGGCAGGGGTCCTTTTCGGTTTGCTCTGTGCTTTGCGGCTGGACCTGCCGGCCTTGCGGCAGGCCCAGCCGGCGGCAGTCAGTTGACCTGGTTGATGATGGTCTCGGCGACTTCGCGCATGCTCAGGCGGCGGTCCATGGACGTCTTCTGGATCCACCGGAAGGCTTCCGGCTCCGTGAGGCCCATCTTGGTGGTGAGCAGGCTCTTGGCGCGCTCCACAAGCTTGCGGGTGGCGAACTGCTCCTGGAGGTCCGAGACCTCGCTTTCGAGGGCCTTGATCTCCTCGTGGCGGGAGAGGGCGATCTCCAGCGCGGGGATGAGGTCCGCGGGGGTGAATGGCTTCACGACGTATGCCATGGCGCCGGCGTCGCGGGCACGCTCCACGAGTTCCTTCTGGCTGAATGCGGTCAGCAGCACGACGGGGGCAATGCGGGCCTTGACGATCTTCTCGGCTGCCGAGATGCCGTCCATGACGGGCATCTTGACGTCCATCAGGACCAGGTCCGGCTTCAGTTCCTCGGCGAGCTGGACAGCCTTCTCGCCGTTGTCTGCCTCGCCCACAACGTCATAGCCTTCGCCGCGCAGGATTTCGATGATGTCGAGGCGGATGAGGGTTTCATCCTCCGCCACAATGACGCGGCGCGCCGGCTGGGACGTGGGTTTTGACTCCGTCTGTTCAGTCACGGGATCTCCTTGGAAAGGTACGGCGGGGACATCACTATCTTAGGTGCGCCCGGTCCGGTACTTGATCTGCATGGTCGGTTGCGGCGTCAGCGGCGCGATTCTGGAATTCAGCCTATCTGGATGTAGAGTAATTCCGCGTACGTGAAGCGATCGCGTTGCTCACAATCAGCTGTGGGCGTACCGGTTTGCGTCATGTATTCCGCGCCCGAGTGGCGGAATTGGCAGACGCGCCGCACTCAAAATGCGGTATCGAAAGGTGTGTGGGTTCGAGTCCCACCTCGGGCACGGCATATCCCCTCGTCAGAGGGGTTTTTGCTTTAACGTGTTGACATGGCTTGTGGGGGCGTCCCTCTGACGCCAGGTTTGCGGGCTGTGGCCTGGCTGCCGCTGAGCCTATTTAGGTGTGTGGGTGGCGGGTTCAAGACCCTGGCTGGTGGGCCCTCCGCCTGCTGTGGCTGCGGTTATGCGGTACCTCGTCCTGGTTGTCTCGGGTTGGCCGGGGGTGGCCGACACCTATTCATGGTTCACGGTTACGGGCACGACATGACCTTGCCGAACTGACGAGGAAATTCTCGGAAAGCTTCTTCCGGCGGTCAGCGAGGGGCCGCGTTTACCCCTATTTGTCCTGCCAAATTGGATGTGGACAGTGTCCACACTTAAGTCTGCTTTTTCGTGCTATAGGGCGGTCGCCCAATTATGCGCTTCGTGCCTAGTTTGGAGTGGGGGCGTTGTTCGCCTTGTTGATGTGCTCGAAACTCGCGCGCGCGGTTGAGATAAGGACCTCTGGGCCTGGGATGTGTCGGGCAGCGTCGTCCGGCTGTGTTTGGTTTAGGGAGCCTTAGGAGCGGGAGAGGGTCGCAGCGTGAGTGTGGAGCTGATGCGTTCGGTGCTGGTGAACCAGGAGAGTAGTTGAGGGTCGATGGCGCCGATGACGGTTCGCATGTTGGTGAGTTGTGCACGAACATTGCTGTTGATGATGGGTTCCAGGTGGGCCACCCGGTTCCTTAGCTGGTAGACACCCTCTACTGCACGCTCCAGTTCGCGTGGTGCTCGACGCAGGTGGGGAAATGCTTTATGAACTGCTTCGTCCCACAGGCGTTGTTTGCCAGCGTCATGGCGGCCGGGAAGGATGAAGCGCCAGGTGCCAAGTGACATTGCTGCGAGGATGTCTTCGTGGAGCGGTTCTCGTTGGCCATGAGGTCTGCGCGTGGTTGATTTGAGCGCGCGGCGCCGGGCATCGGGGATGTCACGGCCGGCGACGCGGAGGAGCAGGGCGCTGGGCTCGATGAGCCAGTCGGATGAATGCAAGCGGCCGGTGTCAGGATTTGTCTGTGAGGCGTTCCAGCGGCAGAGCTGCTCGTCCATGGCGTTCCGCAGGACGACTTCGAAGACGTGCAGGGCCTCGTACACGGCACCGGAAAGGTCGATGTTCCACCTGTAGAGTCGGATGGCCTCGTGCAGGGTTGGTGTTTCGCGGATGTAGGGTGCAAGGCGCTCGGGGCTGATCCTGTGTTGGAGGACCAGTTCGATGGGTTTTTGGTGCGCTGCGGGCATAGGACTAAACTGTAGAGGAAGACAGGGGCAGGTTCCCTGTTATGGATTACTGAGGGTCCCGCGGCCAGGTGCTGCGGGGCCCTCAGCCGTTATGGGCGAACGCAAGCATCTCGCGGAATAGATCAACCCTGCGAGTCATCCGGAAGGATCGGATCACTCGGCCGAGCCCAGTTATCCGGGGACGATGTGTCACCCTACGACCCGGTTGGTGTCACTGGTCCGCTGTTGTCAGAACTCCCCTGTACGCTAACGGCGTGAGTACACTCAGTGCCGCCTACGCCGCCGAGCGCCTGATTAGGGACAGCCCGGCGTGGTCACTTTTGCGCGGACGCAATGCGGCGGCGGCCGTCGCGCTCCTTGGCAGCCATCTGGCTGGCGAAGAACGCCGACTCTCCGCGCCCGTCCTATTCGATCTCGTTGACGGCGACCTCCAGGACTTGCGGGACAACGGCTTTGACCTGCCGCAGACTGCGCAGGCGTACTGCACCGAATGGCGTACCGAGGGCATACTGATCCGCCGCGCGTCAGGGGAAGCCCGCGAGGAAACCTTCGAGCTGTCCCCAGGTGCGTTGGCAGCAATCCAGTTCGTGTCTCAGCTTGCCGAGCCCCGACAAACAGTCACGGAGTCCCGGCTATCGAACATCTTCGCAGCGCTGCGGCAGCTGGCGCAGGACACGGACCCCAACGTCACGTCACGGCTGGCGGCACTGCGGGTTGAGCAGGACCGTATCACCGCAGAAATCGAGCGCGTCCAAGCCGGGGATTTCGAAGTCCTCAGCCCGGATAGGGCGCTCGAACGGGCCAGAGAACTGCTCGCACTTGCGGACGAGATCCCCAGCGATTTCGCCAGAGTACGCGCTGAGCTGGAGTTGATCAACAGAGATCTGCGCGAGCGGCTCATCAGCCAGGAGGGTTCAAGGGGCACGGTTCTGGAGGACATATTTCGCGGCGTGGATCATCTCTCGGAGTCCGAGGCCGGCCGCAGTTTCAATGCTTTTTATTCCATGATCTTGGATGCCGAACAGAGCGCCGAGTTTGAGGAATCCGTTGGCAGCGTCTTGGAACGGGACTTCGCAGGGAAACTCACTGCGCGGCAAACCCGTTTCCTGCGCCGGATGCTGCCACAGCTGCAAGATCTCAGTGGTGAAATCCACGAAGTCATGACCAACTTGTCCCGAAGCCTGCGCCGATTTGTACAGAGCCAGGAATTCCAAGAGGACCGGCGAATCAACGAACTGCTTCGTGCCACTTTGAAAGAGGGCGTTGAGCTCAGCAGCCAAGTTCGCGTCTGGCAGTCGACGCGGCTTAGCCTCGATCTGACGTCGCTGCCGCTGGGATCCGTGTCTGCCTTCAACCTGCACAACCCGGCCGATTTGGAAACCGTGACACTCGTGCAGACCCAGCAGCCGGAGACCGTGGACCTCAGGGATCTGCGTGAGCTCGCACGGGCCTCGGAGATCGATATGAAGGAAATCATCGTCAACGTTAACGAGTCCTTGCGGCGTCGCGGCGCCGTCACCATCTCTGAGGTCCTGGCCGAGCATCCAGCCACGCAGGGCGTGGCCAGCGTGGTCGGTCTGCTGGTGTTGGCGGAAACCCACGCGAGGTCGCTTGCGGGCGACGAGCCAGTCAGCTGGTTCTCCTCCCAGGGCGTGGCCCGGCACGGGTTGGTGCCCAGGTTTATGTTCACGAAAGAGGTGTCATGACAACCTCCGCGAATGAACCCGAGCTGGATAGCAGCCCACTATGGGACTCGGATACCGGCAGGCTGCGGGCTGACTCGAGGCGCGCTTTGGTGCAGCTGTTGAGGGGACCATTCCTGTCGGCGGCCCGGCATGGTCATCTGTGGGCTGCCCTGTTGAACGATGAAACAGAAATCAGGTCGCGACTGGCCGACTCGTACCTGGAGCTGGTAATCGATGCCGAAAGCCAACTGGCGTTCGCCAAAAACGTCAGCGCACCGGATTCAGACGCGCCTAAAGTCATGCGAAGCCATCCGCTGACATTCATGGACACGGCCATGCTCCTCCATCTGAGGCAACAGCTGCTGCACAGCAACGGCAGCGAGCGGGTGATCGTCGGCAAAGACGAAGTTGCCGACCAAATGCAGGTATATAGGGGAGCGGATGACTCGGATCCAGCTGGTTTCGCCAAGCGAATCAACGGCTCGTGGACCAAAATGATCAGCCACGGCATTCTTGCCTCCACCACCACCGAAGACCGTTTTGAAATTTCCCCCGTTCTAAGACTGATCTTCGGTGCTGACGAGATCGCCGCGGTGCAGGCCGAGTACCGGCGACTCGCCGGTCGCTGACAATGCTGGCAAATACTGAGCACGCGCGCGACGCGTGGATGGAAGGAGGGGCACCATGACTGCTGAGGCGCTCCCGGGCCTTGAGTTCGACGACGATGCAACGGCTGTTCGTGCATCCGGTTTACCGCCAGCCGAATCAACTCACGCCGGCCAGTGGCGGCTGGACAGCCTGGAACTTGTCAACTGGGGTACGTTCCAGGGCCACCACAAGGTGGACCTTTCCCGCCAGGGCTTCCTGATCACGGGGCACTCCGGCTCCGGAAAATCATCAATGCTGGACGGGATCGCCGCTGTGCTTACTCCCAGAAAGTGGCTCAGATTCAATGCTGCCGCCCAGGATGCGTCGAGCCGCGGGGAAGATCGATCAATAGTTAGCTATATCCGTGGTGCCTGGCGGCGCCAGGCGGATGAGGTCACGGGGGAGGTAGCCAGCGACCACTTACGTCCTGGTGCCACTTGGAGCGGTATCCTCCTCCGTTACAAGAACGGATTGTCCCAGGAGCCTGTCGTGTTGGTGAAGCTCTACCACCTCAAGCGCGGTAGCAACTCCCCGGCCGAGGTCAGCGAACTGCACGTGGTGCTGCAGGAGGAAGCCTTACTGACCGACTTCCAGGAGTTCGCCCGCAACGGCCTGGAGACCCGGAAAATCAAGTCCAGTTGGCCAAAAGCCGCCGTGGTGACTGACCAGCATTCAGCCTTCTCCCGCAGGTTCCGCGGCCTACTGGGAATCTCCAGCGACAACGCTCTGCTTCTGCTTCACAAGACTCAGTCAGCGAAGAGCCTGGGCAACCTGGACGAACTGTTCCGTAATTTCATGCTGGATGAACCGGCCACCTTCAAACTCGCCAAAACCGCGGTCGACCAGTTCTCCGAGTTGGCTGAGGCCCATCGTTTGGTAGTTGAAGCGCGTCAACAGGTGGAACGCCTCGAACCCCTCGTTGCTCACTGCACGGAATACGAGGAGGGCAGAAAAACTATCGCCCGAGCCGCAGGGCTACGCCAAGCCTTGGAGCCCTTCAAAGACGAATGGAAGCTCAGGCTCGCCCGGCAGGAAACGGATGCCGCAGAGCTGAAGCTGAAAATCGCGGTGGGTGAGCTCGCAGCCGCCACGGCCGCAATCGAAGAAGCCGATAAGGCGCACGCGCTTGCCCGGGCGCAGGTGGATAGCAGCGGCGGCCAGGCTCTGGCCCAGCAGCGCGAGTGGCTAAATCTGGCCGAAGCCAAAGAGCAGGACGTACGGGACCGGCAGACCGAGTTAGCCCGGGATCTTGCTGCTGTTGGTATAGAGTTTCCCGCCACCCTTGAGGAGTTCGAGGAGTTGCGGTCCACGGCGCGGCGCGAGCGTGAGCAACTGGAAACGGCTCGAGCGGAGGGCAGCGACCTGCTGATGGGCCTGCAGGACAAACGTGCAGACCTGAACCGCCGGCGGGAGACGTTGACCGCTGATATCCGCACGCTCAGCAAGCAGTCCTCCAACATGGACAGCCGCTACCTGACCGCACGGCAAAAGATTTCATCCGCAACAGGATTGCCGGTTTCTGCACTTCCCTTCGTAGCGGAGCTGCTAGAGGTCAAAGTCGAGTATGCGGACTGGACTGGTGCCCTCGAGCGTGTTCTGCGTCCGTTGGCCACCATCATGTTGGTGCCGGCTGCGCATGAATCCGCCGTGTCGGAAGCCATGGATAGACACGACTTGGGAACTCGGCTCGTTGTTGAAGCTATCGGGCGGATGGAAGCACCGCGGACGGCACGGTCGGAGCGATCCCTGATCCACCGCGTGCATGTCCAGAAGGGCGCCATGGCTGAGTGGGTCCACAGTCAGCTGTCCCGGCTGTATGACTATGAATGCGTCGACGAACCTTCCGAGCTGAAACCCTTAGAGCGGGGAGTTACCAAGGCCGGGCAGGTGAAGCGATCGAGGACGCGGTACGAGAAAGATGACCGCCGGCGAATAGATGACCGCGAATTCTGGATCCTAGGCTTCGACAACCAGGCCAAGGTGGATCATCTCCTGGGCTTGCTGAACGCAGCCAACACGGACCTGGTCGCCGTCACGGCCAGGATCTCTAATGCCGAGCGCATGCGTGAAGCGGCAAGGCGGCGGGTTGACGCGCTCGAGGTTCTGTCCCGTCGCACTTGGGTGGACTTGGATGTTGCCGCCGCGGAGGACGCCCGGACGCATCAGCAGCAACGTCTTGACGCCCTGCGCGCTGCGAGCAGTGACCTCCGTCTGGCCGAGAAAGCTGAGAAAGATGCGGCTGCAGCCCTAGAGGCGGCAAAGGAGCGTGAGACAGCAAAACGGACCGCCGTTGCCGGTCATCAGAGCCATGTCGATGGACTTTCAGCACTCATCAACGAGCTCAAAGCGGAGAAACGCAGGCCCGTCAGCGGCGCTGACGCCGCTGCGCTGGAAGATCGCTTCCACTCAATCCGTCGCAGCATCACGCACTCGGTGATTGACGACGTCGCGCTCAAAGTCAGCGGCCAGCTCAGCACGGAGGAGAACTCGGCCCGAGGGGAAGCCCAGGCTGCGGAGCGACACATCGTGTCCATCCAGAACGCCTTTCTTACGTCATGGGCCGTCGCGGCCGGGGACCTGACTGCAGACATCGGAGACCGCAGCGGTTACCTTGCCATTCTGACTAAGCTTCGCGCGGACCGGCTGCCCGATTTCGAGGAGAAGTTCTTTGAGCTGCTCCAGAACCAGGCGCAGCGGAACATAGGCCAGCTGCATAACGAGATCCGGCGGGCGCCGGCCCAGATCCGGGAGAGAATCGACCCCGTCAACCGGTCCTTGCAGCGCTCCCCCTTTGACCAGGGCCGTTTCCTAAAAATTATGGTCAAGGACAATGCCTCCTCGGCCAAGGCGCAGTTTATGCAGGACCTTCAGACTATTTCCGCCGGTTCCTGGGCTGACGAGGACCGAACGGTGGCTGAGCGGAGGTTCGATGTCATGAACCGGGTGATGAAGCGGCTGTCCTCCAGCGAAGCTGGGGACCTGAGCTGGCAGAGACTATGCCTCGACACCCGTCTACATGTGCGCTTCACCGGAATCGAGCTCGACGAATCCGGAACCACGGTGAACATCCACGATTCCAGTGCGGGCCTTTCCGGCGGCCAGCGGCAGAAACTGGTGATCTTCTGCCTCGCCGCGGCCCTCCGTTATCAGCTAGCCGAGGACGAGGACGACACTCCGCGCTTCGGAACCGTGATACTGGATGAGGCCTTTGACAAGGCGGACAGTGCCTTCACCAAGATGGCCATGAACGTGTTTCTCGAGTTCGGCTTCCACATGATCCTGGCCACACCGCTGAAACTCCTCCAGACCCTGGAAGACTATGTGGGCGGCATTGCCCTCGTCGTGTGCCGGGACTTCAAGGAATCCCGC
This sequence comes from Pseudarthrobacter oxydans, assembly GCF_034258515.1. Taxonomy (NCBI): domain Bacteria; kingdom Bacillati; phylum Actinomycetota; class Actinomycetes; order Micrococcales; family Micrococcaceae; genus Pseudarthrobacter; species Pseudarthrobacter oxydans. The sequence continues at coordinate 1,915,449 of NZ_CP139438.1, forward strand.
GTCGGCGTCGTCTCCATTAACGACGGCGAGTTGCTGACGGCTATAGATGAGGATCAGAGCTGATGGCCCGCGATGTGGCTTCAACTGAGTCCTCGAACAAATGGGTCTCCGTTGACGCGGCACGTTCGGCTGCGGCAGCCAAGTACGAGCGGAACTTTGGTGACTGGGCCGTCGGCGCCGCCAATGCCATTGTTGACGTGCCCTTGCATCCTCCCACGGAGGCGGCGGCTCTTGCTGACCAGGCCAAGGCGATTGCCTGGGTGAAATCCTGGCGCGAGGCCGGCATTAGCCGTGCCGGCCGCAGTGATTTTGTGGTGTGGGTGGAGCGCCGATGGGCAAGCCTGGGCACGCAGCAGGTTCCCGAACGACTGCGGCTTGAGGGTGCTCCGGCGGTTGCTGCATTTGCCCGCAAGGGCCAGCACTGGGCCAGGATCCGGCAGCGGGCCCAGGCACTCGTATCTTCTTTCGGTGTCGGCGAGGTACTGGCGGACTGTGTACGTCGGAATGCCGGGGCGGTCTCCGAGTTGGCCGAACAGGATTTCGATCGGTTGCTGCTGGTGCTGCAATGGCTTGAAAGGAATCCGGATTCCGGGCTGTATATCCGCCAGCTGCCTGTGCGTGGAGTGGATACAAAATGGGTATCCAAGCACCGTCGGCTGGTGGAACGACTTTTTTCGGCCATCACCGGCCGTGAATCATTTGGCCTCGCCAAGCCGCCCGTGCTGGTGCGAGTCAGATTTCTTGACCCGGCTTTGAGTCCGGACGGCCTGGTGGATGTCTCGGTCCCCGTGGCGGAACTTGCCGCAATGGAACTGTCGCCGCAGACGGTCTTTGTATTTGAGAATTTGGAGTCGGTGGTCGCCATGCCTCCGGTACCGGGTGCTGTAGTGATCCACGGCTCCGGCTACGCTGTGGACAGGCTGGGCCGGATCCCGTGGGTGCGCGAAGGCAGGGTTGTTTATTGGGGAGACCTTGATTCGCACGGCTTCGGAATTCTCAATCGTGTCAGGGCAACTTGCGGCGACGTTTCCACCGCGCTGATGGATCTCGCGACACTGGCTGATTTCGAGGATCTGTGGGTGAATGAACCCTCTCCCAATCCCGGTTCCTTGAACCACCTTCTGCCCGCTGACCTTGCCGTTCTCGATGAGCTACGGATGCAGGGCAACATACGGCTTGAGCAGGAAAGAATTAGTTGGGGTTACGCCCTGCAGAAGTTGCTGAAAGTGGCACGTCTCTAGGCTCCGGAGCTGACTCCAGCGCTGGAGGCAAACTCCGTGCGGAGCAGGGCTTCAGCCTTGCTCCTTGGAGGCACTGGCATCGTTGGATGGTGAATCCCTGAGCATGGAAACCGAAGGGAAAGTGCCGTTATCGGCGCCGGCGGCTCATGTTCAGTCGGCATAGATCGGTTTCTTGGTTCGAACGAACGCGAGAATTCAGAGCTGCCGCGTGCTTGCTTGGGGCGCCACTGCCATTCAGAGTTTACTTGGAAAATGCCAGATAGGGCTGTGGATAATGTCCACACTTTTCGTCTCGGACTGCCTTGTAAAGCATTCGAACTGCCCCGGATTCCGTATGTTCTCGCGGCTTCCCATTGTTTGCAAGGTCGGGAATGCAGTTCGAGTCCCACCTCGGGCACAGTGTTTTCGCAGGTCAGAGGCTATTTACCCTATTGAGGGTGTACAAAAACTTGCCATATTGGCAGTTTCAGGCGTATACGCAGCCCGACTCTATGTGATGGCAACGTGGCTATGGCCCTATCCAGGTCCGCTTCATAGCCCTGCAGGAACAATCTTATTTCCAGGTCCGTAAGATGCGTACGCTAGGTGAAAGGACGTCCTGGCGATTTAGTCACCTCCAGCTACACGGTCGGCAACGCAGGGTCGTCGCACGAACTCACGCCGCCTTTGGGGGACAGCGAACAGCGTTCCGCCTGGAAGGCCGATAATGAAGATTCCATCAAGTTATGGCGACGTGGAGATATGGCATGATGTCGGCGCAAGCAGGGGAGTGGCTCAGGCGATGACCTTGTGACAGCCCTGCGTTCACTCATTGAAAGCTCCATGGCTCACAGGGCCGAAGCGGAAGATACCGCCCAAGCGGACATGCCGCCCCGCGGGCATTCTCAAATGATTCTTCGATACCCTCTACGCGGGCGTCTTTCATGAGTCAACGCGGACTCTTGATTCCCCCGACACAAGGGATCATAGTGCTGACTACGGGGTCCGACTGAACTCGTCCACAGTAAATGTTTGGGCGCTTTCGATGGATGTTCTAGGAGGCGCATGATGTCGGGTTGGAACGCCGACAACGGTGCAGGTCCGGCAGGCGCCGGAGCTGTCACAGTCCTTGATGGCTCCTCGTTTTGTTTGACATCGTCCAATGGTGACATGCACCCGGGCAGTCCCCACGGCGCGTTTTTCCACGATACCCGGTACATAGCTGAATGGAACGTCAGCGTTGATGACGCTCCGGTCGAAGCTCTCGCGGCGACCGCATTGGAACCCTTTCGGGCCCTGTTCATCGGCAGGGTAGGCGGCCACGCCGGCAGCGCTGACGTGCCGTCGCTGATTGAACGGGAAAGGATTATTGGGGCCGGCCTGACCGAAACCATCACCATTGAGAATCATCTGGCCGTGCCGAACACGTTCAAGCTTGCCCTGACCGTAAGAGCGGACTTCGCCGATCTCTTCGAGGTCAAGGATGGGACGCCAGCCAGTCCGGGGAAGCAGCAGGTTCTCATTGAGGGCGATAGCCTTATTCTCGAATGTGTCGGGGCCGGTCGGCGCTATGGGCTGGTCATCCGTGCACCAGGGGCGGCCGTCGAGGCGCATCGGCTTGTCTTCACTCCAACAATTCCTGCACACGGAAAATGGACTCAAAGGTTTACAGCCACGCCCTATCTTGACGGGCAGGAAGTGATTTCGACTGCCTCATACGGCACGACTGAGGTTTCCGCCATGGCCCGGAAACGCCTCTCCTCCTGGCGGATGTCAATGCCCATACCCAATCTCGGCGACACGTCCGTCCAAACTACAATCCTTCGAAGCCAGGAAGATCTCGGTTCACTCCGGATCTTTGACCCAAACCATCCCGACCGCATCGTGGCCGCGGCCGGAGCTCCGTGGTTCATGGCCCTGTTCGGACGGGACAGCCTGCTCTCATCCCTCATGTCCCTCCTACTCGACCCCTCCCTGGCACTTGGCACCCTTCAGACACTGGCCGACCACCAAGGCAAGGAAGTGAACCCCGCCACGGAAGAGGAGCCCGGCCGAATACTCCACGAGGTGCGTCTGGGTAACACCACGGAGTCCGTCCTCGGTGGCAGCAGTATCTACTACGGAACCGCTGATGCAACCCCGCTGTTCGTAGGGATCCTCAGCGAACTGGGACGGTGGGGTCTGGAACCGGAAGCTGTTCACGCGTTGCTGCCGGCCGCGGACCGTGCTCTGGCCTGGATTGAGAATTACGGAGACCGTGACGGAGACGGCTTTGTCGAATACCAGCGTCAGACTGAACACGGGCTGATAAACCAGGGCTGGAAGGATTCGTGGGACGGCATCAATTTCGCTGATGGTTCCCTCGCCCGAGGGCCCATTGCGCTGTGCGAGGTACAGGCCTACACCTATGGCGCCTATGTGGGGCGCGCCCTCATGGCACTCGACGAAGGCGACACCGAAACCGCTGATCTCTGCAGCGCCAAGGCCGTCCGCCTGAAGGAGGCGTTCAATGAGCGGTTCTGGCTGCCGGACCGGGGATACTTTGCCATCGCCTTGGACGGTGACAAGGAACCTGTAGATGCACTTGCCTCCAACATGGGTCATTGCCTGTGGATGGGAATCGTTGACACAGACAAGGCAAAACAGGTAGCCGAACGGCTGATGTCCCCGGACATGTTTTCCGGCTGGGGCATCCGCACTCTGGCAAGTAACATGGGCGCCTACAATCCGCTGAGTTATCACAACGGCTCTGTCTGGCCGCATGACAGCACTCTCGCAGCGCATGGGCTGATGCGATACGGCTTTATCGAAGAGGCCCAGCGAATCGCCTACGGACTCTTCGAAGCAGCCGAACACTTTGGCGGCAGACTTCCGGAACTGTTCTGCGGACTGGACAGGACGCGATTCCCAAGCCCGGTACCGTATCCCGCAGCCTGTTCACCCCAGGCGTGGGCCGCGGCGGCACCGATCCACCTGATCCGTATGCTGATGCGGTTCGACCCGGTCCTTCCCTGGCATGAGCTGTGGCTGGCACCGGAACTGCCACAGGGCTTTGGCCAGTTCAGGGTTGATAACGTGCCGCTGGCAGGCCACAGGCTGGCCATTGATATCACCCAGGACACCATCAGGGTCGATGGCCTTCCGGACTCCATAAAACTGCGGCTCGAAGCCCGGCCTGCTCTTCGCGAAATCCTGAACCTGACCCGGATGAAGTGACTGCACATGAGCAATTAGCGCCGCTGCCTGGCCTGGGAAGGATACCTGCGAGGACCGGTGGCCTCCGATCGGATGATTCAGTTGCAACATACGCGGACGATGCGGAGGGCTACGTCCGGAGCGTTTCTGAAATGAGGGGAACATACAACCGGAACAAGGCACAGCTACCACCGTGCTGAGCTGTTCTGATCCCCGGAGTTTGCGGCAAGGCGACCGGTGCTGGCGGGGAGCAGTTCTGTTTTGGCCGCCCCTGGTTCTCTGAAGCTACTGCGGCTGCTTTCCACCAGCCCTGCTGGACTCGTATTCTCAACGGGTGCTCGCTCGACACGTGCCCAAGCCATGCATTGCCAAGTTTCACTGATGTCACTGCTCCGAAGGAACGAGCAGGACGGTGTAGAGTCCCAGTCCGGCAAGGACGACGACGCTGGCCGCGACGGCGGCGGCTGAAACCAGATCGGGAGTAATGGCTTCCTGGTTGATGCCGCTGATTGCGCGATGGAAGCGTCGCTTGCGGGAACTGTGGATGGCGAGTGCTGTGATGAGTGTTGCCGCGACAAGGGTGCCGGCAAACCAGCCGTGGTGCGGCATCCAGCGAAGGAAAACGGCGGCCGCAACCACCATGGACAGGGTGGTGCGCCCCCATGCCAGGTCCGTGCGTTCCGGCTGCAGCCCTGGGTCACCATGGGTTGGTGTTTGACGCATCGAGGTCACGGGTCAGAGGGGGCGCGCGAGGAAGAAGACCATCATCGTCGCGGCGACGAGGGCACCGCCGATCGCCAGGATCGGGGCGGTCCAGGGCAGCGGGAGCGGCTCCTGTCGGCGCATGGAGCGTTCAACGTTGAGCCAGCGGAAGAACGACCCGCCGCCAATCAGGAGTGCGAGCACGAGGAGTAAAACGGCGACCGATTGACGCAGTCCGTCGTTGAAAAGGTCGGCCGTGAAGGCTTCGATAGCTACACCTCCGGCAAGCAATGCCAACGACGTTCGGATCCAGGCCAGAAACGTGCGTTCATTTGCGAGCGTGAACCTGGGGTCAGGTTCGGTGCCGCCGCGCAGGACTCGTTCCGAGAAGCCGGATCGTCCGCCGTCGGCCTTTAGGTCCTCCATGATTGTCCTTCCGGGTCCGTCGTGTGTTATGCAGTGGGCGTTGATGCGGAGGCCTCAGTGCCGGTGACCGGTTCATGTTTCCGAGGCGTGCGGTCACCGCCCGGTCTCCAAATCCATGCCGGCGACAGGAGGGCAGGTAAGCGGAAGAGGGGCTGTTGGCCTCTCTTCGGCTTACCTGCCCTCGGACTTATGCCCGGGTGCCCGCTTCCAAGGAGCCAGGCTCCGCGACGACAGGGGTGGCGGAACCAGTGGGCAGTGAAGCGGCCGCGGGGACGGCAGTTGTATCAAGGCCGAGCCGGCGGCGGTCGCGCTGTTGGTTGACGAAGATTAGGGCAAGGACGCCGGATGTCAGCAAGAGGCCGCCAGCCAGGGCGAAAGCTGCACGGTAGCCTTCAGCGGGGGTGGCCGCGCCGCCGATCAGAAAACCCGACACTGCCGGTGCGAACACACCGCCGGTGGTGAGGACTGCATTGGCGATTGAAAGGTTGGCGCCGCGCTGGCCGATGGTGGTTAGCTCTGCGACCACGAGGTAGGTGATGGCGAAGAGTGCCGGGGCGGTGCCGAAGCCGAAGACCATGAGGACGATGGACAGCACGGGGGAGGCGGTCATGGTGGCTGCGACCAGGCAGGCTCCGGCGAAGGTTCCGGCGCCGCCGAGTACCCAGCCGCGTGCCTTCCTGGTCGGGATTCCCTTCAGGTGCAGGCGCTGGGTCAGCGCGCTCAACCCTACTGTGGCAATGGTTCCCCAGGCCGCGGGGAGGGCGATCATGGCGCCGGACTGCTGTCCGCTGAAGCCCAGGACATTCTGGAAGTAGGCCGGTCCCCAGGACATGGCCAGGGTAAACGTCCAGTAGCCGAAGAACGAGGCAAGGACCGCGAAGATCCAGCTGGGGGAAAGAATGGTACGCCAGTACCGGACCTTGGCCTCTGCCACGACAGGAGCTTCCTTCGGAGCGATACCGTCGATCTCCTGCTCGGCCTTCCGGCTTGTGTACGGGCCTTCCTTGCCGACAATGACCCAAAAAACAGACCAGATCAGCCCTACGATTGCCAGTACCGCGAACGCGGTCTGCCATCCGAATTGCCCGATGACCCAGGCCAGGACGGGGGCGAATGCCACAATGCCCAAGGTCACGCCGGATGATGCCAGGGCCGCCGGGGTGGCACCCTTCTTCTCGGGGAACCACTTGTAGATGCCATGCATCAGAACCGGTGCGAGCGGGCCCTCGCCGGCTCCAAGCAGCAGGCGACTTGCCCAGAGCGCAGGCAGCGACGCGAACAGAAGGATGGGGACCTGTGCCACAGACCACAGCAGGCACAGGACCAGCAGGATCCACTTGCTGGAGACCCTGTTGGCGATGGGAGCCGCCACGAGCTGGGCCACGCCGAAGGTCAGGAACATGGCGCTGCCCACCAGGCCGAACTGTTCGGGCGTGATGCCCAGCTCTTTCATCAGCGGCACGGCGGCAATGCCGAGCACCGCCTTGTCAGCCCAGCTGAGCATCATGAGGAAGAGGAGGCTGAAGGTCATGAACCAGCCGTAGCGGTTGCGCTTGGCCCGCGACCAGGTGCGGGGATCGCGCGACGTTGCGGAGCCCGGCGTTATGGTGAGGGGAGTTTCAAACACGGTATGCCCAATCGTTGAAGGGGAGATCTTGCCGTTGGAGCGGCATTTCCTTGACTCTAAGCTTGTGTGATCCGCCTTACAGTTCAGCTTTCCGTTGGGTGGAAAGCGGCTTTCCGGAACGCCGCGCGACTCCGTGAATGTTGGCATCACCTTTTCCCATGAACGCCAACAAGGCCATTCCCGCAGTGCTCAGAGCGCAGGTCAGCCACCACGTGGTGCCCCAGCCGCCGGTGCTGGTGGCGAGCAGAGCAAACAGCATGGGGCCCAAGAAGTTTCCCACGTTGAAGATCTGCTGCGTCAGGCCCAGTACGGCGGTGACAGAACCGTCTGCGGGGGCAATGCGGACAGAGTACCTGGTCACCGCGGCAGGGATGAGGCCGCCGACGGCGGAGAACACAGCGATGAACGCGAACTGGAAAAGGACGCCATTTCCGACGGTCTCCCAGCCCACGGCGAACGTCGCAACGGACGCTGCAGACATAGCCAGGAAGGTCCAGAACATGATTGTCCGCTCGGAGAGGCCGCGCTGGATTAGAGGTCCTGCGCTGAGTGCGCCGACCGCGTTGACCCCGCCCACAATAGCGCTGAGGATGCCAGGCAACGGGCCTTCCAATCCGGCTGACCGGTAAATTGACGGCAGGAAACCGAGCACAGCAATCCACTGCGCGGTATAGCAGGCGAATACCACCCCAGTGATCCATGGTTGGCGAGTGACCACTGTTCGCCCCACCTTGCGGAGCGCGGACTGCAGTCCGGGGACGGCAGGGGGCATATCCCTTGGTACCCGGCGCAGCAGCAGAGGCACCGGCAAAAGCGTGAGGACGGCCATTACCAGCCACCACTCGCGCCAGCCCGCGGCCTGCAGGAAGAGGGCCCCAGCGGACAGGCCTATCAGCGTTGCCACACCTTGAAATGCGCCCCAGCTTGCCAGCGCAACGTTCAACTGCTTGGGCGGAGTCACCTTGCGGATAAGTGCAGGGGCGACGACGACGGCCAGCAGGAATCCCACGCCTTCCACGGTCCGCGATGCCATCAACAGCTCGGTGGTGGGGGCAAGCGCTCCGAGCACAGAGGCGACACTGAGCAGGGCCAACCCGGTAAGCAGAAGCCTGCGCAGTCCTACCAGTTCACCACAAACGGCCGTTGCCAGCCCTCCGACGACGCTGGCAAGCTGGATGATGCCAAGCAGCAGGCCGGCCTGGATCAGCGTTGTACCTAGATCGGCTTGGATGCCGACCAAGGCGGCAGGGAGCTTCCAGATATGCATGGCAGCAGTGATGCCCGCCGCGAGGACGGCAAGCCAGGCGCTGCCCGCCGTCGTCCTTTTGTTATCTGGTGTCATTGCGGGCGGCGGCAGTCTCAAGAGTTGTCCTTGCGGCAGGTGACAGGGCGGGAGTCCTTGTTCGCCCTCCTCAGGCCGGCGCCAGCACCGGGGTGCCGATGGGAAATCGCTGGCCGCTGACTGCGACGTCCACGGGGCCGTCAAATGCTGAGGCGGCGCGGCTGCGCCACCATTGCGGCTCCGCGCGGCCCGCCAGGTGGGACAGGACAAGGCGGCCCACCCCTGCGGCGGACGCTATCCGGCCTGCCCCTTCCGGCGGGGTGTGTGCGATCTGCTGGTGGTTGAGGAATTCCGGCGAAAAGCCTTTGTCCGCATAGAAGCCAAGATTTACCGCTTCATGCACCAGGACGTCCGCGTCCTTGGCGAGCACCACCATGGCCTCGCATTCTGCTGTGTCGCCGGAGAACACCACTGAGCCGGCGTCGGTTTCGAAGCGGAAGGCCAGCGCGGGTCGCACGGGAGGGTGCTCCACCAGGATGCCGGTGACTTTGAGCCTGTCATCCTCGTAGACGTCAAAGGGGCGGTCCGCTTCAGGTGACCTGTGCGCGGGGGTGGCCAGGTCCACGGTGCGCACCAGAGACGTCAGGTCCGGGCGGGCCTCGTCGTGGACCCGGATGTCGATGTCATAGGAGAAGGCCTTCAAAGAGTGGGACACCAGCTCACCCGTCCCGGAAAGCCCTGCACCGCCGGTGCGGGTGGCATCCTTGCCCGGACCCACAATGGAGACGGGTCCGGTGAAGCCCTCCACCGGATTGCCCCAGTTCCACAGCAGAAAACCGGGCAGTTCCACCACATGGTCGGAGTGCAGGTGGGTGACAAAACCTGCCACGAAATCCTTGCCCCGGAGTCCCGCCTCGTGGGCTGCGCGGGAGCAGCCCAGACCGAAGTCCACCATGTAGAAGGCATCGCCCACTACCAGTGCGCTGGAGATACCGTTTTCCGGCCCGCGGATGGCCGGTCCGGCGGCGGTGCCAAGAGTGATCAGTTCGACGCTCACGGGAAGTCCTTCTGCAGTGTTGCGGGGTCAGGAGTGGGGGCGGGCATTGATGACGCGGGTTTCCAGGTATTCCTCCAGGCCCCAGCGGCCACGTTCACGGCCGACGCCGGACGCCTTCCAGCCGCCGAACGGGGCGTCCGGTTCCACCAGGGTGTGCTGGTTGACCCACACGGTTCCGGCCTCAATCCGCGAGGCGGTTGCATAGGCACGCTCCTGGTCGGGGCTCCAGACGGAAGCGCCCAGGCCGAATTCCCCGGCGTTCAGGCCGGAAATGGTCTCTTCGAGGTTGTCGTAGGCCACGATCGGCAGGGCCGCACCGAACTGTTCCTTTTCCACCAGATCCATGCCCGGCTCGGCATCAATGACCACCGTGGGGGAGAGGAAGTAGCCGGGCAGGTCGCAGCCGGCGCTGCCGCCGGTGATGACACGGGCGCCGGCACCAACTGCGGAGTCCACCAGGGCGCGGACGAGTTTAAGCTGTGACTCGTTGTGCATCGGTCCCAGGGTGGTGCCGTCCGCGATGCCGTGGCCCAGTACGTGACGGGAAGCCTCGGCGGCGACGGCCTCGGCCAGTTCCGCGCTGCGGCTGCGGGGAACATAGACACGCTTGACCGCCATGCAGACCTGGCCGGCGTTGCGGAAGGCGCTGGCGACGATTCCGCGGGCAGTAACAGCTATATCAGCATCATCCAGCACGATGGCAGGATCGTTTCCGCCGAGCTCCATGGTGACGCGCTTGACCGTGGAGGCGGCCTGCTGGGCGATGGAGATGCCCACATCCGTGGAGCCGGTGAAGGAAATCTTGCGGATGCCCGGAGAAGTGCTCAGGGCAACATTAACGGTCCGCCGCGAACTCGTCCGGACTTGCAGCACCCCTGCGGGGAGGACCTCATTGAGCAGGTCCACCAGCGCAATGGTGGACAGGGGAGTGGAGGGGGAGGGCTTGGCGATAACGGTGCAGCCGGCTACCAGGGCGGGGGCGAGTTTCACACTGAGCAGGGAGATGGGGAAGTTCCACGGTGTGATGGTGCCAACGACCCCCACCGGCCGGTACTGGACCTCCAGGCTGCGGTCGGCGCGCGGTTCAAGCTGCTGGGCTTCGTCCCATTTGAGATCCGCATAATATTCGAAAAGGCCAGCAGCCACGGAGAATTCACCCTCAGCGTCCGCCTTGGGCTTGCCCTGCTCCCGGGAGAGCAGGGTGGCCAGGGAATCCAGATCGCGGCGGATCAGGGCAGCGCCTGTGCGAAGGGCAGCACGGCGGGCTTCGCGGTCGGCAGCCCAGCGGGGCGCGGCCCGGCGGGCGGCGGCAACCGCCTGCTCGACATCCTGGCCGGTGTTTTCCGGAGCGTGCCCCACGAGCTCAAGCGTGGCAGGGTCCAAAACCTGATAATGGGCTGCCGTCATGGCCTGTCCTTTCGGCGGAATGGGATTTCTCATCCCAGTCTCATGGCACCGATCACACTCTGCCCGGACCTTTCCGTCCAACGGAAAGGCTGCGAGAATGGATTGGTTCCCGTTGTCACTATGGAGTGAATCACGTCACGCACTAACGAGGAGTCTCCATGTTCCAAGAGCAGCTGCCCATCGTCCTTACGGGGGTTTCGTCCGGCATCGGCGCCCGGACAGCACAGATTCTCAGCAAGCGAGGTGTCCCGCTGATCGGCATTGACCGCAACGCTCCCACCGAATTCAGCGGCACATTCGTGCAGGCGGACCTGTCGAGCCAGGCCGGCATCGAGGCGGCCGCCGCAGCTGTCACGGCTGCCGCTCCCAACGGCATCGCGGGCCTGGCAAACATTGCCGGAGTCCCGGGCACCGCCCCGTGGCGCACTGTGCTCTCGGTCAACGTCTTCGGCGTCCGCGGGCTGGTCCGTGCGCTTGCCCCGCTGCTTGGCGAGGGTGCCGCCGTCGTGAACCTTGCCTCCAGCGTTGCCGTGAACTGGCGGGACGTGAAGGCGAAATGTTCCGCTTTCGCGCTCGCGGACGATCAGGCGGCCGCCCTGGAAGCGGTTGCGGACGATGACGAGATCACGCGCGAGTCCTATCTCTTCTCCAAGCAGTGCGTGCGGGTGCTCACCGAGCACCTCGCAGCTGAACTGCTCCCGCAGCGCATCCGCGTCAACAGCGTCAGTCCGGGACCCGTGGCCACCCCCATCCTGGAGGACTTCAAGAAAGACCACGGCCGCGACAAGGTGGAAGGTGCCGGCGCCCTGCTGGGCCGTTTCGGTGACCCGGGGGACATTGCGCCGGTCATCGACTTCCTGCTCCGTCCGGAGTCGGGATGGGTGAACGGCTCCGACATCCGCGTGGACGGCGGCCTGGGTGCGTACCGCGGCTCCGGCCTCGCCTCTGTGCCCGGCTGAGTTCCCTCTACCGGAGCATGCATTAGATCACGACGACGGTGTCTCACCGTTCGCGCTAGGGGGCGCCGGCGTCGGGCCTTAAAATGGCAGGTGCGGCGTCGCACCCAATACGGCGCCGAGCTCGCCAGTACTCAGAAGGGTGACTCATGGCAAACCCTGCCCCGGCCGGCCGGTCCACCCGCCGCCCGGGTACGACGGCGGCCCACAGACGTCCGGCTGACGACGGCGATGCTGCCGCCCATCAGGCAGCCAGTGTCACCTCACGGGCCCTGGCCTTGTTGGGCACCTTCGACACCGAACACTCGGTTCAAAGCCTGAGCGCAATGGCCCGGCGGGCAGGGCTGCCGGTGGCCACCGCGCACCGCCTTGCCGGTGATTTGGTTGCCTGGGGCGGCCTGGAGAAGCTGAACGCCGAGTACCGGGTGGGGCAACGGATCTGGCGGCTTGGCCTGCTGGCCCCCGCACAGCAGAACATCGCGGAGGTGGCTGCCCCGTTCATGCAGGACGTCCTCTTCGTCACCCACAACGTGGTGAACCTGTTCATCCTGGAGGGGCACGAGGTTCTGCTGGTGGAGCGGATGTCCGGCACTGGCGCCGGCCAGCCCTTCCGACGGGTGGGCGCGCGCCTGCCACTGCATGCCAGTGCCGCCGGAAAGATCATGCTGGCCTACGGGCCCGAGGACCTGTTTTCCGCGGCCGTCCAGCACCTGGAGCCGCACGCGCCCCGCACCATTACCAAGCCCGCAGCGCTGGCGACCGAAATCGAACGTGTCCGGGCCAACGGCTACGCCACCACTGCCGAAGAAGCCGGGCCGGACAACTACGGCCTGGCCGTTCCGGTGTTCCTGCCCAACAAGCAGGTGGTGGCCGCCTTGGGCATCGTGACCCGGGGCCGGCCCGCTCCGGTGGGGAGCGTGGTTCCCGTGCTCAACATCGCGGCGCGGGGCATTGCCCGGCGGCTCGGCGTGGAGCATCTCCCGAAGTAGCTCGGGCTTGCGACAGCTTCCAGCAGACACCCTTTCCGTTGGATGGAAAGCTTCCGGCGGCATGTGTCGTGGAACACCTAACCTCAAGTAAGCGCATAGTCCGGCCGGAGATCCGGCCTAAACCTGCATTGCCAGGCGAGCCGTTCCAAAGGAAGTGAAGACTGATGACTGCATCTGCAGGAGCCACCATCGACGCTGTTGTCGACCAGGTGGACATTGTGGCGGACCAGGTGGTTTCCCTGGTGCTGCGGCGCGAGGACGGCCAGCCGTTCCAGCCCTGGCAGCCCGGCGCGCACATTGACGTCCATGTGGGCGACGGTTTGGTGCGTCAGTACTCCCTGTGTTCCTCACCGCAGGAGCTGGACCATCTGCGGATCGGCGTGCTACATGTGCCTGAATCCCGCGGCGGGTCAAAAGCGGTGCATGCCCTGCTCGCCGGTACCCCGATCACCATCTCTGAGCCGCGCAACAACTTCCCCATGCGCGAATCGCGGCGCTACCTTTTCCTCGCAGGCGGCATCGGTATTACGCCGCTGATCCCGATGCTGGAGGCAGCCGAGGCCGTCGGCAAGGAATGGACGCTGATCTATGGTGGCCGAAGCCGGAACACGATGGCGTTCGCGCAGCAGTTGGAGGACCGGTACGGCACTGACCGTATCCGTATCGTCGCCGAGGACGAGGTTGGCCGCCTGGACCTCGACCAGATACTCGGCATGCCCCGGGCTCACATGCTGGTGTACGCGTGCGGTCCCGGGGGACTGCTCGGCGCGGTGGAAGAGCGCTGCATGGGCTGGCCTCCGGGCGCACTGCACACCGAACGCTTCGTCGCCTCCACGCTTGGTGCTGCGGCGGCCAACGCGCCGTTCGAGGTGGAATTGGCCAGGACCGGAACAACCGTGACAGTGCCGAACGACAAAACTATCCTCGAGTCCGTTGAAGAGGTGGGCGTGCGCGTCCTGTCCTCCTGCCGCGGCGGGTTGTGCGGCACCTGCGAAACCCAGATCATTTCCGGTGAGCCCGAGCACCGCGACGCTGTGCTTTCGGAAGAGGACCGCGAGGCCGGTGAGGTCATGCTGGTCTGCGTCTCGCGCGCTGCCGCCGGCTGTCCGCGCCTCGTTCTGGATTTGTAGAAAAGCTCTGCCTTTTCGCGGTAGCCCACCTGTGGTCCAGTCGCTGACTGGACCATCCCAGCCAAGTTTCGTCACCAGGAGTGATTCCAATGACCGTAACCACCCATGAAGCCAATGTATTGGGCGAGGACCCCTTCGAGACCGCAAATCTCCTTGATCCGTACCCGTTCCTGGGGCGGCTTCGCGATGCCGGCGCCGTCTCCTATCTGGAGAGCACCGGCAGCTACGCTGTGGCCGGCTACCAGGAGGTATACGAGGTCCTCACAGACTTCGAAACCTACATATCTTCCGGTGGCCTGGGTCCGCGGGACATCCGGAAAGACACGGGTTGGCGCCCGCCGAGCATCCTCGAATCGGATCCGCCCATCCACACGGTGATGCGCCGCGCCCTGACCGGTGTCATCAACCCCTCCACAGTCCGTGCTCTCAGGGAACCGTTTACGCCACCGGCCGTTGAGCTGACGGAGCAGTTGGCCCGCAGCGAGCGCTTTGACGCCATCACCGACCTCGCCGAGAAGTATCCCCTGCGTGTCTTCCCGGACGCTGTGGGAATTCCCGACGTCGGACGTGAACATCTACTGCCGTACGGCAACATGGTGTTCAACGCTTTCGGTCCGGAAAATTACATCTTCAAGCAGGCTTTCGCCCAGGGCGATGAGCACGCTGCCGCTGTAATGCGGAACTGCCAGCGCGAGAACCTCGACGACATCGGCTTTGGTGCCCAGATCTGGAAGCGCGTGGAGGACGGCCTGATCACCGAGCAGCAGGCCACGCTGCTGGTCCGGGCACTGCTGTCCGCCGGCGTGGACACCACGATCTTCGGCATAGGCAATACATTGTCGGTGCTGGCCCGTTACCCTGAGGCGTGGGCCCGGCTGCGGGAAAACCCCAAAATGGCGAAATTCGCCGTCGATGAAGCTTTGCGTCTGGAATCTCCGTTCCAAAAGTTCCACCGAACCGTCGCTGTGGACACCGTCCTGGGAGGCGTGCATCTCCCGGCCGGAGCGAAAGTGCTGGTCTTCCTGGGCGCCGCGAACCGGGACCCACGCAAATGGGGGGACAATGCCGACGAGTTCGACCTCGACCGCAATGCCTCCGGCCACGTCGCCTTCGGCATGGGCCTTCACCAGTGCGTGGGGCAGCCGATCGCCCGACTCGAAATGGAAATAGTGCTCCAGCAGCTGCTCCAACGGGTAGCAGCAATCGAACCGGACGGCGCGCCCGTGCCGATCCTGCACAACGTTCTCCGAGGGTTCGAGTCCCTGCCGGTGCGGATCACGGCGGCTTAGGCTTCGATTCGGGGCAGAGCATGGGCCTGCTCTTTCTGGCGTCGTTTGCCATCAGGGATTGAAGTTCAGCATCAGTCCGGCTAACAACAGGGCAGCTTGAAGTCGACGCAGCCGCAGTGCTGGCACCAACGTCAATCGCCAAGATTCCGGGGAAAAGATACGCGAGGCCATATCTTCCATATCGAGCCTTCTGCCACTGCCAACTCCGCCCAATGTGGATGGGGCGGAGACGGAACGGCTTGCGACTCGGACGGAAAGGAAAACCATGAATTGCCTGGTTCGCTACCTGGGACTGATGTTCCAGCTGTCCCGCATCCAGGACTTGGCGTTGTGGGAGACGGAGATGACGGAACCCACGAAGGCATTGACCTCGTCCGCTTGGATCGGCTGGTACGAGGAGGACGCTGCGGTCTGACCTGCCTCAGAGATCGAGATTGTCCCTGTGCGCAAGCGTCTCGGAAGAGCATCAGCACGTCCAGGTACCGTTGGTCCCTTCGTCTGCAAAGCCCACACATATCATCGTTGAAACGAATCTTCGGTGAGATGCTCCGACAACACCACGCCCGACTACTCACATCGTTGACGACGTAAGTTCTTCCACTTCGGCCGCACCAACAGTGTCCGCCAAGGGTCGACATACGGCTGTGGACATTGTCCACACTTTCAGCTTCAGATTGTGTCGTACTTCCGTCGAACTGCTTCGGATTCCGCATGATTCCGCGGGTTCGAGTGTTATCAAGGGCGGGGATGCAGTTCGAGTCCCACCTCGGGCACGACGTTTTCCCTCGTCAGAGGTTTTTTTGCTTTGACGTGTGTACAAAACTTGATTCGCGTCGCTCTGACGGGTTGGGTCGCGGGCTGTGGCCTGGCCGCCGCGGGGCCTGTGCAGGTGTGTGGGGTGGCGGTGTCAGTGCCTTGGCTGGTTGGCACTCCGCTTTGCTGAGCTGGAGTTATATGGTTCCTCGTTCCGGTTTTGTCGGGTGGGCCCGGGGTGGCCTACACCTATTCATGGGCCGTTGGAGCGGGGACGACATGATGAACCGGTTTTAGTGCCGAGAATTGTTCTTGGAAGGTGCCTTTACCCGGTGCGTGGAGCCCACTCCGCGAGTTTGTCCTGCCAAAGAGGGTGTGGACACTGTCCACACTTACGTCTGTCTTTATCGAACGCTGGTAACGGCCATTGGCATGTCCGGCTTGGGGTAAGAGGGTCTCCTCCGGCGGTGGCACGGAAAGGTAGGTACTGAACCCGACGGCTGACAGCCCTGCCTTGACGTCAGGTTGGGGTGTGCTTCAACTTGTTTAGAACGTAATCGTCCCGCGGCACCGAGCCATTCAGCTGCTGCACCGTTTGGGTATGGATTAGGAGGGTTTGATAGTGGACACTGTGTGTCATCCGTTTGGTGAGCTCTTTTCCGAACCGTAGGAGGTTGCTTTGGGTAGAGAGCAGGAAGATCTCAGTTTGGGCCAGCTGATTTGGGTGGTGCGCCGCGAGTTGGAGTGGGCCCGGCAGGTGGACGAGGGACATGCGCTGCGATTCGACGTCGATTCGGTAGAACTCGACGTAGAGGTGGAAGTCGGAAGGACCACCGTCGGTAAGGGTGGATTGGAGGCGAAAGTGCTGGGCGTGGGCGCCTCAGGTGATATCTCACATGAGCGGTTAAAGGGATCTACTACGAGAGTGCATTTAGTCTTGAACGCCAGGGAGACCACAGGCGGCAAGTATGATGTATCGGCGCACGACAGCGAGCCCCCTCCGTCATGGGCGACAGGCATGGGCGGACCCGATCAAATGACGGGAGATTCCGGGCAACCGCAATGACCGACGACCGCCATGAGTGCAGTGTACGAGGAACCAAGATTAGTTGAGCGCCGTTTGGTGAAGGTCCGGTCGGCAGGAGCATCCGGGGACAGCAAACGCGGCTCCGGGTGGGCCATCGGTTCACGCGGAGTCCTCACGGCGCGGCATGTGGTGACCCCGTATCTCAGCAGTTCCGGGCAAGTCGGGTACTGCGCGGCTGTGCCAAGCCCACACCCCGATGCCGCAGCATTCAAGTGCAGTGTGGTGTGGCAAGACGAGGAATCAGATATCGCGCTACTGGCAATCGATCCGGCACAGGCAGCATCGTGGGTCGCTGCCGTGGGAAGCGGCCCCGGACCTCGGCTGAGCGCACCGGGCACGGCCACGCTGAACGTCGTGGTCGTCGGTTACCCGGACGCCACTGTCAACGATAATTTTCCCCACCCCGAACTAGCCCCGGCGCTGCTGCTGCCAGCTGGTGGCGCGGTCAACGGCCACATGCCGGTGGACATCGAAGACGTCAGCGTACCCGAGGACTCCAAGCTCTGGGAGGGCGCATCGGGAGCTGCCGTGCGAGAACGTGGGCCTGAAGGACGTATCGTCGGGGTCATCTGCAGAGCGGACACGACACGCCAGCAGCGACGGCTCTACGCCAGCCCGCTGCCCAACCCTGGAACTAATACTGAGTTTGCCAAAGCCCTCGCCGAAGTAGGGGCTCAACCTGTGCTCGAAGCAACCAACGCCCCGCAGGTGCGGCGACTGCTCGCGCATTGGGACGAGACCGGCCGTCCTTTTAGTGTGGGAAATGTTCCAAAGTTGAGCTACTTCGGTGCCCGGATAGCCCGCACTGATGTTGACACAGGTGGCAACCCTTACTTTCCTTACGTATACCGCCCTTTGGACCAGGACCTCGCGATCACCTTGGGGCGCAGGGCGGCCGGGACCGAGCGGCGCATGCTGCTACTCCTGGGTGATGCTATGAGCGGCAAATCCCGGACCGGGGCCAACGCACTCGCTGCGGACCCGGTACTGTCAAACTGGCCCCTCTTGATACCGGACACCCATGCGGACCTGCGCGAAGTCGCTGACCTGGCCACCGGGGAAGGCGCTGTGCTGTGGCTTGACGACGTAAACAGGTACCGCGCCGGCATTAGCGAAGGGCTGCTGCGCTACTTTGCCGATCGAACCGGACTCGTCGTTGTCGCCACCCTTCGCTCCGACGTCCTCACTGACGCATTGGCAGACCGGGATCTCACGTCTGTTTGGGAGTGGGTCGACAAGAAAGAGTTTGTAGAGCAGTTCGTGCTGCCGAACGAATGGTCCCCGCAGGAGCAGCAGGCGTTGGCCGGTACTGCGGACGTGATCCGGGAAAAGGTCGCCGCCGGCCTCACGCTGGGCGAGGTCCTCGGCTCCGCCGAAGAACTACACAAGCGTCTTGTGCACGCCGACTCCCACAGCAAGGCCGTTGCCTTTGCCGTCATCGACTGGGCACGCACCGGGCTGACAGGCGGAATCCCGGTGGAAACCGCCGAGCAGCTCTGGACTGGCTACCTGACCAAGAAGGACATCTTGGTGGCGAGGACCAAGGACGTCGCCGAATTGCATGAGGACTTTCAACGGGCTGTAAATTGGGCACGTCAGGCGATTCCCCAAACCACCACGACGCTGATTACAGCCCACGGAGGGCTCCTACAACCGGAAGACTACCTCGTCGCTCATCCCCTCCCGGAACAGACCAGTGTACCCCTGCATGTTTGGGAAGCAGCATTGCAGTACGCCACGGCGTGCGAGACCCCGACAACGATTAACTGGTTCGCATACAACGCAGTCAACGCCGATCAAGTCGACATCGCAAAGAGGGGATGGGAACGTCTCGCCTATGGCACTGGCAATGGAGACCCCTTGGCCTTGCTCAACCTCGGGATCATGTACAAGAAGAAGGGGGACTGGAAGGAAGCCGAGAAGGCCTACCTGTGCGCTGTCGCCAGCCGTCACCCAGCCTACGCCCCTGAGGCAGAGCTCCGTCTCGGGGACGTGTACAACGAGTCGGGGGACTGGGAGGGAGCTTTGACCGCCTACAGGAATGTCATCGCCAGTCGTGACCCCGAAGTAAGCCCTGTGGCGCTGCTCAACCTCGGAGTTCTACTCGAGAAGAAGGGGAACTGGGATGAAGCGGCTGCGGCGTATCGAAGCGCCATCGATAGCCACTATCCGGAAACCGCCGCCCGGGCCGCATTCAACCTCGGACTCGCGCTAAAGTCACGCGGATTCTTTGAGGGCGCGGCCGAGGCCTACCAGATCGCCATCGATAGCCACCACCCAACAGCATCTCCCTCAGCCGCACTCAATCTTGGGCTCCTCCTCGACGAAAAGGGGGAGTGGAAGGAGGCCGAGGAAGCCTACCGGATAGCGGTCGATAGCAATCTTTCAAGCGATGCCCCTGCCGCCGCACTCCGCCTCGGATTCCTGCTCAAGAACAGGGGTGACCTTGCTGGGGCGGCCGAAGTCTGGCAGGCCGCCGCTGACAGCCAGCACCCTGACTACGCACCCCAGGCCGCGCTCCGCCTTGGCAACCTACTTAAAGACAAGGGCAATCTTGAAGAGGCGATCGCCGTCATGCAGACCGTTATCGACAGCCATCACCCCGACGCTTCACCCGTTGCATCGCTTGGCCTCGGGATGCTGCTAGAAAAGCTAGGAAACACTGAGGGGGCGATCATCGCCTGGCAAGAGGCTGTTGACAGCCACCATCCCGAGGCCGCGCCGGCAGCATCGGTCCCTCTCGGGTTCCTGCTCAAGGAAAAAGGAGACTCTGAGGGAGCGGCTGCCGCTTGGCGGGCCGCAATCGCAAGTGGTAACCCCGAAGCCGCTCGTTTAGCCTCGATCAACCTAGAAAGCCTGACCGAGAAGGGGCGGTCACGACCAGCCAAAGAGGTGCCAACGGCTGCCAACTTGCCGAGGCAGTTCAACACGAAGTCTCGCCCTGAGGTATGAGCGTCTAATCGCCGGCGTCTCATGTGTAATTCCCTCACATAACGACGGCACAGATCGACCGCCGATAACAGATCTGTCGTCAAGCTACGGAACTATCAGAAGTGTCGGGCCTAGCTGCTCGTTGATTTCCAGCGGCGCGATGCACAGGTGCGCCCGCGGCCCCGCTCCTGATGGAATGAGCAGCTCTTTACAGTAACCTCATGCAGATGGCTCTTCGTTAGACCGCTCAGCGCCCACTGCGTCGTAAAGGTCAGTAAGCTGCCGCTCGGAAAGGTCGACAAAGAGTGGTATAGAGTTGATCGCCATTTCCGAGAGAAAATATTTGGCATTTGAATTGCCATGGCTGGTGGACGTTTGCAAATTGCAGCTCAAACGCCTATCAGCTGCGCCGATTGCTGCGGTTACCGAGACAACTTCTGCAGCGCTTCCCAGGGCAGAGGCGACGTTCCCAAGTTGAGGATCGGAGCTTATATCGATATCGGCAACTGCCGCATAATCAATCCTGCTCTCACGAGCCGCGATACTTAAAGCAACAATCCGGATGTCAGCGGCCTGGGCTCGCATGCTAACGGAGGATACGGGCTGAATCGAACTAATGCCTTCCTCTGTAATATCCGCAATCTTACTGTTCGTAAAAATTGCCGAGGATGAGCCGAGGGTCAACCCAAGGCCGCCATCGCCCAAAAACCACTCATTTTCGCGGAATTTTCCGGCGTCAGATGGAACTACCCGGCAAACTCGAGCGCGAAGTCGACCAGCGTTCATTCTCATCAGACGCTGCAGGTTGGGCGTAGCGCCAGTCAGGTTAAGCGACAAGATCTTTTCGATTTCGATGTTGCGACCAATCCGCAGCCAGAACTCGTCATCGTCTAGTTCTGGCATGTCCAAAAGAAACGAAAGTGCAGCCGTGTCCAGTGAAGGCTGCGAAGCCACGAGGACTGGAAAGGTGTCCGCTCTTTCGCCGGAGGCAATCCAGAGAGCTTGCATGAAGCTGCTGATCGCGTTCGAGCGAGGTGTATCAAGAACACCCTGGGCAGCTTCCACAGCTTCGGGGATGTGTTGTGTCCGAGAGTGGCTTGCGTCCTGAAAACCGTCAGAGACAGAACCGACGACGTGCTCCGCGCGTTCTCTGCGTACGAGTCCCTTCCCGCCCTGCAGTAATGCTCGAGACACCAGGGTGGCATAGGGGGATGCCTTAGCCTGTTGTATCAGTGCTGACACGCTATCTGCATTGGCTATCAGAACGCTTTGCTTGGCGGAATCCCTTTGCAAAGTTTCATCGAGCTTCGGATCTTCCGATGGGCGCGACTGAGCCAGGGGCATCAAAATGGACTGCTCATCGCCGACGATCTCGATGTCTTCTGCAAGATACCGAGGATTGCTGTCCGCACGAAGAAAAACACGTCGGGTTTCCTTTTCGCCGGGCCATTTTAGAATGAAGTCGGGGGAGTAGGTGTTGTTGAAATACTCCGTATCACGGACTTCTATGCCTGGATCTGCTTCTTGAAGCCTTCCTCGGACTTCATTCTTTATCCCTGCAACGGATGCACTCTGGGTCTCGATCGACATGTCAGCCGCCGTTCTGTTCGTTGAACTCACGCAGAAGCATAATTTTGGCTAATTCGGAACGATCTTCACCTGATATGACCAATTGCTCTTGCTTGGGTGAGAGGACAATCATCCAAATGCTGTCGGTGATATAATCCACGATTTCCGGATCAATCAGCGCGTCGACCTTTTCTGGTTCTGTCACATCGAAGATCTTCTTGGCATGAACGTGTATTGCTTCGCGGATCTTCTCAGCGGATGCAAGCTTGGACCAAGTCTTAATCCGGAAGGGCGACCAAGTAATCCACATGAAATGGTCTGCCATGCGCGAGTAGTTGTCTAGGGTGCAGTAAGTCTGGGCCAAGAACTTATCAAAGTGCGTTCCTTGATCGCCGGAGTCGGTGTAATTCTTGGACTCCGCAACAAAAGTCTGGTTGTTAAAGGGTGCTCCGCGAAATACGCCCCCGAGGTCGTATGAATACGGCTCACCGCCATAGGGCCACGTGAAGGCGAGCTTACTTGGCCCGTTGTCGTCCATGTTGGTGTAGGAATGCCTGACCCGCATGGTTGAGTCCAACCAGAGCTTGGCTCGGCGCGTTCCGTCCTCGCCGGCCTTATGCTTTTGTTCTCCAGGCGCGGGCGGTTTATCGATCGGCATGCCTCATAGTAGTCACAGCCCCCAGACAACTCGATATTTGGGCACTCGGCTGTTTCTTCACACCTTTATTGCCTCACTCTTGCGCAACTAACAGGAGAAGCCGCTACCCCGGCTGCGCACAGTCGCTTCCAGCGGGACCAGAAGGCTTTGACATCCCGTAGCCGCCTGAATCAGGCCGCCTCCCGCGGCCTCTCTCCCGGGGATTCCGGACTGGCAGCCGATAATTGCGATTCCGTCAGCCTGCGCGGGCCACGGCTTTAGCGGAAAAAGGAGTGTGGACATTGTCCCCACTCTTGGCGTCGGATCCAGTCTTACTTCCTTCTTACTGCCTCGGTTTCCGGATGTTTTCGCGAGTTCCCCGTGTTTTCAAGGGCTGGAATGTAGTTCGAGTCCCACCTCGGGCACAGTGTTTTCCCCTCGTCAGAGGCGATCTTGCTTTGACGTGTGTACAAAGCTTGTGGTCGCGTCGCTCTGACGGCTGGTTCGCGGGCTTTGGCCTAGCCGCCGCGGTGGCCTATTCAGGTGTGTGGGGTGGCGGGTTCAAGACCCTGGCTAGTGGGCCTTCCGTCTGCTGTGGGCTGGGTTTTGCGGTTCCTCGTTCCGGTTCTGTCGGGTTGGTCGGGGGTGGCCAACACCAGTTCATGGTCCGGGGGAGCGGGCGCGACATGACGTCGCTGATGTTGATACGAAAGTTCCTTGGAAAGCTCCTTCCTTTACGGCACGGAAGTTTCGGGGCGCTCGGTTTGTCCTGCCAAAGGGGGCGTGGACAGTGTCCACACATATATCTGCTTTTTAAGGCAGTGGAGCCGGACCCCCAGCGTCAGTTGTTAGCGCCCATGAAAAACCGCCCGTGGGCGGCCATGATCGCCCATTGACGGCCAGTAGGACTGCCCATCGGCGGCCATGAGATCTGCTGAATTCCTCGGCGGTCTTTTCCACGCCTCGCATCGACTGTCTGACACAATGGATCCAGCGGTGGTCGAGTCACCACCAGCGCAAAGCTGAGTAGCGAGTGACGTCCAAGCGGAACAGTATTACGCTTTCAAATTACTCACTTTCGTGAACTCGTATGGATACATTCGGTGTTATGTCGCCAGTCAGGATTGAAGTCGTGGAAATGAAATCGAGAGGAACCGCAAGGGCAGCAGGTGCTCGGATTGCAGACCAGCTCCGGACCATGATTATCAGCGGCGAGCTGGCTCCGGGAGACAGGATCGGTCAGGAGATGCTCGCTGAAAAATTCGGCGCGAGCCGCATTCCCGTGAGGGAAAGCTTGAAACTCCTCGAGGCTGAGGGGTTGGTTAGCATTGTTCCGAACAGCGGAGCTTGGGTCTCAAAGCTTGAGGCATTCGAGTTCGACCAGATCTACAAGCTCCGTGAACAGGTTGAATCCCTGGCTATTAGGGAGAGTATTGATGGCCTCTCCGAGGCGCAGGTGCGGCGCCTAGACGAATTGGTGGAGGAGATCGCCCAAGCTCCGGACATTGAAACATTTTTGAGGGTTGACCGGGAATTTCACCTCTTGACCTATGCGGGAGGCAGCTTCTCGCTCCTCCGTGAGCTCATTGAGCGATTCTGGAATTCAACCCAGCACTACCGGCGGGTGTTTGCTCAGGGCTTCAGCGCCGAGCGGCAGTGGGCCACCGACGCCGAACACCGATTGATTGTTGACAGCATCAAACGGCGCGATCACGACGTAGCAGCTAGCCTCGTCAGGGGCCATATCCGGAGGACACGTCTCGATCTGGCTGCTAGGGGGGATATTTTTTCCTAGTATCCACGGTCGCCACTCTTAAATTCGGATGCGGGTCGGGACACTGCAGTATCGGACGTTGTGTTGCCGTTCGTCGTCAACTTGAGTGGACGGCGCTGGCCGCCGTCGGAGCCTAGAAGTGGTGAGGATATGTCGGCGGGCTGGGCATCAACTCAACCAGTTAGACTCGGGGGTCCTCGGCAGGTGTGGTAAGTCAGATGTCTCGGCTCCCTTTAAGGAGCTACTGGACCTGCGGCCGCCTTTCCCTCGGCGAACATTGAAGCTCCGAAAATATGTGGTTTCCCCCGCGTGCCGGCGGCCGACAAAGCAGCACGCCCGGGACAGGAACCACTACGCGGCCGCCGACTTTCGCGGCCAGGCCCGGACCAACGGTCCGCGGAAGCGGGGCCATACGGCTGCCGGGGTCATGATGTTCATAAGTCATAGAAAGACGTCAGTACGTGGCGTAAAAGCTTGGCTTGGAGTGGGGCAACAAGTCATATTACTGCTTGTAGCTCGCGCTGGCCGCGGCCTAATGAGGGGGTGCCGGTCTACGGCAGTTTGGCGATCATCCTCTCAGGCAACTTGGGGGCTAACGTCGAACTTGCCACTCTTGGGAACCCGACCGAGGACAGCGCATGCCAGCCAAAGGTCGCAGTGCAGGTTTTCGGCAAGACAGACGCCCAGGGGCGAAGCAGCCTGCTACTTTTGGAGTGACTCTTCATCAAAAAGCGGCCTCTGACTGTGTAACCCCCGTTGTTCGTGCTGAGCTCGAATAAACAAACTTGCCCCCGAGCAGTCCGCCCACCAGTCCGCCCATCCTTAAGGACGTTCGGCCTCGACGAGGGTTACTACCAGCGGTTAGCCGCTCTCACGCAACCTCCTTCAGCGCGGGTTGATTCTGTCGCCGCTAGACGGGCAAGACCGGGTTCAAGCTTGCATCGGATCCATTATGACGCTCACGTGCGGACTATATCTCTGTGGCGGGTGGTACTTTGACGGCCGCCAAGCGATGGTCTACTCGCCCGCAGTCAACCAAGTTCCTTGATATCTAGCCCAAATTCGCGCTGCTGTTCACTTTGTGCGGCCAATGTTTCGAGCTTGCCCGATCAATCTCGTGTATTGACGTGCATCACACTCTGTGATTATGTTCTACCAATTGTATCCAATCTGAAGGTGACGAAGATGTCGAAACATTGGTGGCCGGGCACGGATTCTGCCTCGGCGTTCCTTGCCCCAGCCGTGGTTATTGGTGGCCGCGGAAGCTTGAGCAAGATCGCGTCTGTTCTGCAATCCCACCTAAAGATCACCTCCGGAAGTGTTCTGGTGGCGGTCGATGATGCTGTGCTCAACACGGGCCTTGCAGATGAACTCATTCGGGATCTTGAAGACACTGGCTACGAGGTGACGGTTGCAAGCGGTTTCGGCAGCGAGCCCTCCAGCGAGATCGTCGATGCCGCTGCAGAGATGGCCCGCAATGCCAATGCGCGGGTGGTCATTGGCTTGGGCGGCGGATCGGTACTCGATTCGTCAAAAATCATTTCGCTTCTTCTTTGCAATGAAGGAAAATCTGCCGATTGGCTGGGCGTTGTTGAACCGCCCAACGGCGTCGCTCCACTAGTGCTCATTCCGACGACCTGTGGCACCGGTGCTGAGGCGACAAGGGTTGCGATGGTAACCGTTGCAGGCTCCAAGAGGGTCTCCTCATGCGCTCTCTATGTTCCTTCTGTTGCCCTTATTGATCCAAACCTTGTTGCTTCACTGCCCACGAGCGTCATAGCTGCCACCGGCATGGATGCCCTTGCCCATGCGGTTGAATCACTCATGGCGACGACGGCATCCGTCCTGTCCGCCCACCATGCACTCCGGGCTATCGAGCTGCTCGCGGGGAATCTTGAGAACGCTTTCAATGGGGATCAGGAGGCATTGGCGAACTGTCTATGGGGATCGCATCTAGCCGGCCAAGCACTCAACGCTGGCGTCGTGGTGGGCCATTCGTTGGCCTACTGTCTGGCCCATGAGCGGCCCATGCCGCACGGGATGTCGTGCGCACTCGCGCTACCGTACTGCATTGCCTACAACCGGACTATGGATCCAGGACTTGCTTCGACCCTGGCATCCGTTATCACGAGGGGAAACAGCAGTGAGCTCTCTGATGCGGCACGGTGGATACAGGACCTGACGAAGCGGCTAGGCCTGCCCACAACGTTGGACGAAGCCATGATTGCCACGGGCACGGAAACAGCCATGGCGGCCCGCTGCGTTGCGGAATACCCCCGTCCAACAAATCCTGTTCCGCTCGACGAAACGAAACTGGCAGAACTTCTGATAGCAATGCGAACTGGCGATTTGCCCGCTGCGTTTGGATTTGTAGCTTCAACTGCCCACAGCAACCAGTAGGTCCCACGCCGGAAATCGCGCCAAGAGGAACCGAATAAGGAGTATTTAGAAATGACATACGGACTGGTCAAGAACCTGGTAAATGGCGGTTTTGCTGACGCTTCAGACGGCGGGACTATTGACGTTACGAACCCCGCAACCAATGATGCGCTCATTGCCCAAGTGCCTGCAATGACTCGTAACGACCTCGACGCTGTCTTCGCGGCTGCAGAGACGGGAGCGAAGGTTTGGAAGGGCACCGGCCATCTTGAGCGCGGACGCATCCTCATTGAGGCATCAAGGCTCATCCGCGTTCGCTGTAGCGAGCTCGTGGATGTGATCGTGGCGGAAATGGGTAAGACCCAGGCGGAAGCAATTGGAGAAGTCGGAAAGTCCGCTGAATTCTTTGAATATTATGGAGGACTCGCGCGGGCATCGTTCGGAGAATACCTTCCCGACGGAAGGCCCGGCACATTCGCCAGCCAGATCCGGGAGCCCGTCGGTGTCGTCCTGCTGATCACGCCTTGGAATGATCCCCTTCTGACCCCGGCCCGCAAGATGGCGCCAGCCCTCCTGGCAGGCAACGCAGTCGTGGTCAAGCCGGCAACGGTAACACCCATCATCGCACTGAAACTGGCTGAAATCCTGCACGACGCGGGGGTGCCGGCGGGCGTTCTTGGAACCGTAACAGGTCGTGGTTCAGACATCGGCGATGCATTACTTTCCTATGGCGCGATCAAAGCCGTTTCCTTCACCGGGTCCACGGATGTCGGCCTTGGACTGCAGCGCAGACTCGCTGGGACAGGGGTTCGATTGCAGACAGAAATGGGCGGAAAAAATGCAGCAGTGGTGCTGGAAGACGCTGACCTTGACCTCGCAGTGCCCGCGATCGTTGCCGGTGCGTTCGCCCAAGCCGGTCAACGCTGTACAGCGACAAGCCGGCTGATCGTTCAACGAGGCGTTGAGGCCGAGGTTGTAGAGAAAGTCAACGCGGCGGTTCGGGCTCTGCGTGTGGCGGCGGGCAACATTCCGGGAGCGGATCTGGGACCGGTTGTTTCACGGGAAGCCCAACGGGACGTTCAGGAACATGTAGCTAAGGCGTTAGCGGAGGGTGCGCAAGTGCTGGCCGTGGCCGACGCGGCGCATGAGCTTGAATCCGAGGGGTCGTTCGTGGAGCCTACGTTTTTACGGATCGCCAGGGATAGCTCCATCTGGCGCGAGGAAGTTTTCGGGCCGGTGCTTTCGATGGTTGTCGTGGATACGCCCGAGGAGGCCATCGAAGCCGTCAATGATTCTTCATACGGCCTTTCCAGCGCGGTCTTCACCAAAAATCTCTCCAAGGCTTTTCAGTTCGTGGAGGGCGTCGACACGGGACAGGTATCAGTAAATCAGCCAACGACGGGATGGGATATTCATCATCCGTTTGGTGGCTTCAAAGAATCCGGCTCTGCGTTCAAGGAGCAGGGCACCGAGGCACTGAATTTCTACAGCCGAACCAAAACCGTCGCCATCAGAACGCACTAGCGAACTAACAAAAGGATCAACGTGACAGAGGTAAACATGTTCTCGCTGGGGGGAAAGCGTGCCCTCGTGACCGGCGCCGGCAGGGGCTTGGGACAGGCCATCGCCCGCGGCTTGACTGCCGCGGGAGCCCACACCGCACTCATCTCCAGGACTCGCGGGGAAGTGACGGCCGCGGCGGCGGAGATCGGTCCTAATGCCTTTCCCTTTGAAGCCGACGTTGCAGACACCGACGCCCTTCCTAAATTGCTCGACGACGTGGAAATGCGCCTCGGCGGTTCAGTGGACATAGTTGTGCATGCAGCGGGCGTACAGCACCGGCAGAGCGCAGAAGCTTTTCCGATAGCTGAATGGGACCGGATAATCAGCGTGAATCTCACAGCTCCGTTCATGCTGAGCCAGGAGATTGGTCGGCGCCAGCTCCAACGTGGGCAGCACGGCAACCACATATTTATCGGTTCTCTAACGAGCCACCTCTCGGTGCCAGACGTGGTGGCCTACACAGCCAGTAAGTCCGGCGTTTATGGCGTTGTGCGGAGTCTAAGCAGCGAATGGTCGGCGAGGGGGATCCGCGTCAACGGAATTGGTCCCGGATATTTCCGTACCCGATTGACGGAATCCGCGTTCCAGGATGTCTCGAGGAAGCAGAAAATGCTTGACCGGATACCGATGAACAGGTTCGGGGACCCGGAAGACTTGGTGGGTGCCGCAGTTTTCTTGGCGTCGGCGGCATCCAGTTACATCACCGGTCAACTGCTCATGGTAGATGGCGGATGGACAGCCAGTTAATAAGAGCAACAGCAATCCCACGCATGGTTATTGGCAATCGTCTGTAAAACTGGAGGAAAAATGGTAAGAGATATGAACGTGGACCGCAGGCAGTTCCTGAGGTTGTCTGGAATCGGGGTCATCGGCATTGCCGCGGTTCCAACGCTTGCAGCCTGTGGAACAGCGGCTGCAGGAGGCGAAAAACTGAAAATTGGGGCGTTTTTCCCCGTTTCAGGGCCTCTGGCTCTCCTCGGGGAAGAATCCTGGCGGGGAGTACAAATCGCAACCGACCTGCGCAACAAGGCCGGCGGCGTCGCAGGTAAGAATATCGAACTGATGTTCGCAGACATTCCGGATGTCAACGCTGCTACTTCAGAGTCACGCCGTCTGGCATCGAGCCCGGACGTCAAGCTTGCGATCGGGTCCTATTCGTCGGCTCTTTCCCTGGCTGCTTCCGAAGTATTTGCCCGGGGCGGGCGCAGCTTCGTTGAACTGGGCGCGGTGTCCGAAGAAATCACGGCCCGCGGCTATGAGAACGTGTATCGCTTCAACCCGTCCGCCGGTGACTTCACCAAGATGCAGATGAGGTTCATCAGCGAGTACTTGTCGAAAAAACTGGGTAAGCCGGTGTCAGAGCTCCGGGTGATCCTTGCCCATGAAGACTCGGCCTACGGGCAGTCGGTTGCCGAGAACGCCAAGAAGGACGCGGCCGCCGCAGGTATTGCGAATTTTTCCACGGAACCTTACAACGCCAAGTCCACGGACCTTTCGTCGACTGTCTTGAGGATGAAGGATAAGGCCCCCGACATCGTCATGGCCGTTTCTTACGCGGCCGACGCCGTCCTGCTCGGCCGGCAGATCCGAGACAACGGACTCAAACTTGGTGCGTTCATTGGAACCGGCGGCGGCCACAGCCTGATGAGTTTCCGCGAAGCGCTGGGGGACGCAGCAGACGGTATCTTCGATGTCGATTTCACCCAGATCTATGTCAACGAAAAATTCACTCCCGGCATTCAGGACTTCACATCCCAATACAAGGAGCGGTACAACGGACTCCCGGCCTCAGGGCACGCCCTTGCGAACTTTACTGGCGCCAACCTGCTCTTTGACCTCCTGGAGAAATCAGGTGGAAAGGACGCTCCGGCCGAATTCCGCAAAGCTGCAACATCTTTCAAGCTGGACCAGGGTAAGACCGCAGCAGGATGGGGTTTTGAACTTAACGACAAAAACCAGAACGAGCGTTCGGACGTATACATCATGCAGTGGAAGGGCCCAAGGCTCGAAACTGTTTGGCCACCGGAAGCCGCAGTTCGTGAACCGGAAATCGTCACGCCGTTCGGCGTTTGAACGCTCCCGAAGGACAAAATGAGTCTCATTATGCAAGCGCTAGTGGCGGGGCTACTGCTAGGTGGCGTGTATGCACTGATAGCGGTCGGCCTGAATCTAATCTTTGGCGTTGTCAAGATCATCAATTTTGCCCACGGTGAATTTGTGATGATGGCAATGTACGCCACATTCTGGATGTGGACGGCTTGGAACTTAAGCCCCTATCTTTCCATCTTTATCATCACGCCGTTGATGTTCGTGTTCGGTATGGTGTTGCAGAGATTCATTCTGCAGCCCATGCAGAATTCGTCTCCGACAATGAAGATCTTCGTCACGCTGGGCCTGTCGATCCTGCTGCAGAACCTGGCACTTGTCCTCTTCGGTGGGCAATTCCGTAGCACCCAGTTTCCGTGGGCGGAGAAAAATGTGACGGTGATCGGCATCAGTGCAACGTATGGTCGTGTCGCCGCATTTGTGGTGGCGCTGGTACTGGTTGCTGTCCTGTTTTACGTCATGAAAAAAACCCTGATAGGCAAGGTTCTGCGAGCCCTGGCCGAAGACCGCGAGACCTCCGGACTTATCGGGATCCCGGTGAAGAAGTACTACCTGGTGGCAATGGGACTGGGAACAGCTATTACTGCCATCGCCGGTGTTCTAATCGCGCCATTTCATTCTGTATTCCCGCTGGCGGGTGCACATATCACTTTGTTGGCCTTCGTCGTCGTTGTACTCGGCGGCCTCGGGAACATGGTCGGATCGTTGGTTGGGGGGCTGCTCTTGGGCGCGGTTGAGACCGTGGTGGGTACGTTCATTGATCCGGCACTGCAGCTGGTGGCTGTTTTCGCGGTGTTCATTATCGTGCTGCTCGCGCGTCCGCAGGGCATCTTTGGCGGCTCTGCAAGCAATGCGGAAGTTGGTTTGAAGTGAAAAAGAACCATTACATCTGGTCTCTCGGCGCAGTCGCTATCGCTGCACTGTTGCCCTTGGTCACCGCGGACCAATTCTTCCTTCACATTTGCGTCATGATCCTTATATACGTAGGGATTACTGTCGCATGGAACATTCTCGCATTCGGTGGCATCCTTTCACTCGGCCATGCCGCTTTCTTCGGGATCGGTTCATACACCGTCGCCCTACTTTACGTAAACCTGAATATCAATCCTTGGCTGGGGATTCTTGCCGCAATGGTTACAGCAGGCATCGGTGCGTTGTGCCTGGCGATTCCCTTGTTGCGCTTACGCGGGCCGTTCTTCACGCTTTCCACGTTGGCCTTTGTGGAGGTGCTGCGTCTGATTGCAATCTACTGGGTCGGCCTAACGAACGGTTCGGTGGGCATTACGACTCCTCCTGCCGAGGGCTTCGCGCTTCTCTCTTTCCAGGACCGTCAGCCGTACTACTACATTGTGCTCGTCATGACACTAATCGCCATCTGCATCTCCGTCTGGATCTATCATTCGAAAATGGGCTACCACCTGCGGGCTGTAGCCTCCGATGAAGATGCCGTTCGCGCCCTGGGCGTTCGGACCCCACGTCTGAAATTGACCGCCCTGGTCATCAGCGCGGCGCTAACGGGCGCATTCGGCGCATTTACCGCAATGTACTTCTTCGTAATCGAGCCAGAGACCAACTTCTCAGCAACGCTGTATTCGATTCAGCCGGCGTTGAACGGGATCATCGGCGGTATGGGCACGCTGCTCGGGCCGGTAGTCGGTGCTCTCATCATGACGCCCCTGGGTGAATGGCTGCGGACCACATTCTCCGGCGCTACTCAAGGTCTGAACTTTGTGATCTACGGCATTGTGCTCATCGTTATCGTACGGGTGATGCCCGGTGGGATTGTTACGGGTGCCAACAAACTATACAGCCGGTTCCGCCCGGCGGAAGGAACCTCTGGCGGCGGGGACAGCCAAAAGAGGTCCGCGGAGGAGACGGTGGACGATGACCATACTGCCAACACTGCAGGGAGGCGCAGCTAATGGGCAACACCCTCTTGAAGGTGGATAAAGTATCGAAACGGTTCGGCGGCGTTCAGGCAGTCGGGGGAGTCTCCCTGGAACTGAAACACGGTGAAATTATCGGCCTCATCGGAGCGAACGGAGCGGGTAAGACATCCTTCTTCAATCTAGTCTCCGGGATGCATTTCCCCGACGCCGGGAGAGTCGAATTCGACGGCGATGACATCACTAAGCTGGACACGGCCAGCCGCGCGCGCTGCGGTATTGGCCGTACCTTCCAAGTGGTTCGGCCGTTCAAGGGCATGACAGTCGCGGAAAATGTCATGGTGCCGTTGTTGGTCAATGATGCGAGCGTCAAGACGGCGAGGAAACGGGCGGCCGAGCTGCTGGAAGAACTTAGCATTCCCGGCCTGGCGCACAAGCCGGCGGAAAGCCTGACTCTCGCCCAACGCAAACGTGTCGAGGTGGCGCGTGCACTGGCAACGGGTCCGAAACTTCTGCTTCTGGACGAGGTTCTTGCAGGGTTGAACAGTCGCGAGGTTATCGACGTCCTTCCGTTTGTTGCGAAAGTCAGGGAACGCGGCGTATCCATCTTGATGATTGAGCACCTCGTATCGGCAGTCATGGAGGTTTCCGACCGGATTCTCGTCCTTGACCACGGTGTGGTGATCTCGGAGGGGCTGCCCAGTGAAGTTGTGAACGATCCGAAGGTCATCGCGGCCTATCTGGGTAAGGAAGACTAATGCTTGAGGTAAAAAACATTTCCGCCTTTTACGGCGACGCGCAGGCTCTGGAAAACGTAAATCTCACACTCGGAAAATCCGGCATCGTGGCACTGCTCGGACCCAACGCGGCCGGCAAGTCCACCACCCTTCGGGTAATTAGCGGAATTGTGCCGGCCGCGAGCGGAACTGTGCACTTCGAAGGGGAGGACATTACTGCGGCGTCGCCCCAAGACCGTGTTGGCCTGGGCATCGTCCACGTTCCGGAAGGGCGGAAGCTGTTCGGGACTCTCAGCGTGGAGGACAACCTCATCCTCGGCGGCTACAGCAGGCGCAAGGACCGAAAAACAACAGCCAGGCTGGACGGGATCTATGACCGGTTTCCAAGGCTACGGGAGCGCCGCTTTCAGGACGCAGGGCTGCTTTCCGGTGGAGAGCAACAAATGGTAGCCGTCGGGCGCGGTCTCATGTCGGAGCCCAAGTTGCTAATGATCGACGAAATGTCCCTGGGATTGGCGCCGATGATCGTGAAACAGATGTTTTCGCTGGTCCAGGAGATTGCGACGGGCAACATGTGCGTGCTCCTAGTTGAGCAGCATGTGCAGAATGCGCTGGCCGTCGCAGACCACGGGTTCATCATCGATGGCGGCGTGACGCGTGTATCAGGACCTGTCCACGAACTGCTCAGCAGTACTCTGGTTCGCGAATCGTACCTAGGCCAGTGACACGCCTCTCGGAAGTTAAGGTCCGCGGCAGCATGAGCGCACAAATGACGGCGTTCCTGAAGCAAAGTCGGAAGAAGGGAGACATAGCACTTAGGCAGGTTCCAGTTCCCATACCGGGGCCGGGTCAGGTTCTTATCCGGACGGAGGCTGTAGGACTGTGCGGAAGCGATATCCATGCGGTTAACAGTCATGCGGGATATGAGTGGCTACCGGAACAGGTGGTATTGGGACACGAAGCTGTTGGCACAATCCATGCGGTAGGACCGGATGTCAGCAGTACACGGATCGGCGAACGCGTCGTTCCGTTGGCCATAGACGGTTGCCGCAACTGCTCCGTCTGTGCTGGCGGAACGCCACAGCTCTGTCCGCAGCGGGACTGCCTCGGGCTGTCCTTCGACGGTGCTCTCGCGGACTTTTTTGTTCTCGATGCTGGCAGGACGGTGACCATTGACAATGAACTTTCCGCGTCCATGGCTGCCCTTATTGAACCCACCGGCGTCGCCGTACATGCCGTCCGGCAGCTGGGCGAAAATCTGCAGGGACAACGGATCGTTGTTTCGGGGCCAGGCCCCGTTGGGCTTCTCTGCGGCCTGTTCGCCGAAGAGCGAGGCGCCGACGTCGAGTTCGTAGGGCCGCTGGAAGGCTCCCAGGCGAGACTGGACTTTGCGTCGCAACTGGGCTTCGCTACTGTCCGCGGCCACGAAGGTATCGAGAGGACAAGAAACGGACGCCCCATCGATGCCTGGATAGAGGCCAGTGGCGGCGCCGTTGTTCTTGAAGACGCTGTTACAGGAGTCCGCCGGGGTGGCACGATTGTCATTCCCGGACTCTTCGGCGTACTTCCGCACCTTGACGTGAACGAATTAGTGCGAAGGGAGGTGCGGCTTCAGGGGACCTACGGCTACACACGCGATGACTACAGGGCTGCAACAGACCTTCTGCTGGGCAACCAGGAACGGCTGGCCTCGATGGTTACAGAATTCCGGCTGGAAAGAGTACTGGCGGCTGTAGAAGCTACGGAGCAAACAAAGGTGATCAAGGCTGTGGTTGTCGCCGAATGGCCGGCCATAGAAAAACGATTTTAGGGGTTACAGCATGATTTTTTTATCAGAACACGATGTTTCCGAATTGGTGGACATGGACGATGCTCTCCGAGCCGTCGAAACCGCCTTGGCAGGCCAGAGCCGTGGAACGGTGCATAACGCCATTCGCTCGCGGGCAACCCTGAACGGAATGAACCTGAACCTTTTGGGCGGCGCGGTCGGCCCGGTGAACAGCCTGGCTGCGAAAATCTACGTCACCGGTGGGGGAGCGGCCAAATTCTGGCTGCTGCTGTTTGCCGCTGATGGGGACTGCGACGCCCTCATGGAAGCCGACCGCATCGGTCAACTGCGTACCGGGGCCGCCTCCGGAATCTCTGCGCGTTACCTTGCCCGAAAGGACGCGACGGTACTGGGCTTGATCGGTTCCGGGTATCAAGCTTGGACCCAAGCCGAAGCGATTGTCCGGTCCACAGGGATTAAAACCATCCAGGTATTCAGCCGGAACTATTCGAAGGCTGAGGATTTCGCGAAGCGTTTCGCAGAAAAGTTTCCTGTCGAGGTCCTGGCTAAGCACACAATTGACGACGCACTTGATGGGGCGGACATCATCGCCACTATGACGTCGTCCAAAGAGTCTTTGGTTGAACAACGGCACATCAAAGCCGGAACCCACTACGTTTTCGCAGGGTCAAATAACCCGCATAACCGCGAAGCGTCTGGAGATGTATTGGCGGCGGCGGACCTCCTTGTCACCGATGACCGGGGGCAGGCAAAGATCGAAGGTGGAACGCTGCGGCGGGCCGTCGCAGAAGACGCAATCACATGGGACAACGTGGGGCTCCTAGGCGACATTGTCTCGGGCGAGCAGTCCGGGCGTACCTCCGATGCTCAGATTACCGTCTTTGTGTCCCAGGGGGCGGGCTCCTGGGACACAGCTCTCGCACGCACCGTTTTCGAGAAGGCCGCGGCAAAGAACACTGGGACCCTGCTGCCGATTGCTGGCGGCATTACAGAAGGACGACGGTAGTTGTGACAGACCACATTGGCATCATCGGGGGAGGCATCGTCGGGGTTGCCATAGCCCGGGCCCTCGCGGAGCGTGGCCTGATGGTTACTGTGGTGGAGAAGGAACACCGCGTGGCCATGCATCAAACCGGCCGCAATTCGGGAGTGGTGCACGCGGGTCTTTACTACGCACCGGGTTCCCTGAAAGCGACTCTTTGTTCCACCGGGCGGGAGCTGACCAAAGAGTATTGCCAGGACAAGAAGCTCCCCTACCGCGAGGTAGGGAAGTTGGTCGTTGCCGTCACGGACAAGGAGACTCCCTATCTCGACGCCATCGAAGCCCGTTCCGTTGCAAACGGAGTTCCCGGGCTTCGGCGGTTGAGCGCTACTGAGATGAAGGATGTCGAACCTCACGTGGCAGGGGTTGCCGCCATCCACTCTCCCCGGACCGCAGTCGTCGACTATGCCTCTATCACTGAGGCGATGGCCGAGGACGTGCGGAAGGGAGGGGGCACCATCCTTCTGGGACACGAGGTCACCGGCATTGTCAGTCAATCAGGCAAGGTCAGGGTTATCACTACCGCCGCGGAACTTACCTTTGATCGGCTTATCGTTTGCGCGGGCCTGCAGTCTGACGTGGTTGCCCGCCTGATCGGTGCTCCGGCCAGCCCCAAGATTCTGCCATTCCGTGGCGAATACTGGGGTCTGGCAAACGCAAAGCAACATCTGGTTCGCGGAATGATCTATCCAGTGCCGGATCCACGGTTTCCCTTTCTTGGCGTGCACTTCACCCGCGGGGTGTATGATGACGTCCACGTTGGCCCGAACGCTGTGCCGGCGATGGCGCGCGAAGGCTACAGTTGGGCAAAAGTTTCCCTGAAAGACACCTGGGATTCCCTCTCATGGCCAGGCGCACCGGCGCTCGCAAAGCAGCACTGGCGGATGGGGCTAAAGGAAATCGCTTCGTCCCTACTCAAGCCTCTCTACTACAAGGAGGCGCAAAGGTTCATCCCAGAACTTCAGCTGTCCGACCTTACGTCCAAGACAGCCGCCGGAGTTCGGGCGCAGGCCTGGAGTGCGGACGGTTCCCTGTTGGATGACTTTGCGGTGGACCAGGTAGGACCGGTCACGCTGCTGAGGAATGCGCCCTCCCCCGCAGCGACGGCCGCAATGTCCATAGCTGACTACGTGCTAGCTAAGTACATCTTTATTAGGTCCTAGCGTTGGGTGCCGCATCGGCCCCGACCCCGGCGAATTGAAGGTAACCATATGTCAAAGGAAAATTCCAGTCTGGCCGGCAAGCGCATTCTTGTGACCGGTGCCGGACGCGGTCTAGGACGGAACTATGCATTGCACCTCGCCAAAGCCGGCGCGGATGTTGCCGTCACGGACATTAATCTGCACTCCTATCGAGACTTTAGGCCTGAAGCAGATGACATGAAGAACGACACCGTCGTCCGGGAAATCCAGGACCTGGGCAGGGCTGCCTTGGGCTATGAGCTTGATGCCACTGACCAAGACGGCATGAGCGACGTGATGGAGTCCATCCGCTCTGAATGGGGCGGGATTGATGTCCTGGTCAACAACGTGGGTGGTGGCAGTTATTCGGCGGGTGCGAACACCCTGCCCAGCACCCTCCCGATCAGCGATCTGAGGGAGAACATGGAGCGGAATTTCGTCACCACGGTCCTGGCCTGTCAGCTTGCGCTTCCGATCATGGAACAAGGAGCCAGCATTATCAATGTCGGGTCCCAAGCGGGGGAAGCCGCGGTGGAACCTATGTTTTCGGCGTATGGAAGCGCAAAAGCAGCGGTTGCCCACTACTCACGCTACCTCGCTAACGAACTAGGGCCACGGGGAATCCGGGTCAACGTCGTGGCGCCCGGCTACATAGCCACGGAACGTCTGAATACCGTTTTCGCTGAGATGGGCGAAGAACGAATACACAAAAATGTGGCGCTGGGCCGGATTGGGAGCCCGGCGGAATGCGCCAGTGTCATCGAATTCCTCGCCGGCGCTGCGTCTCGCTACGTCACCGGTCAGATCCTCGTTGTCGACGGCGGCGCCCTGAATTTTGCTACTTCACGACCATAAGTTTTTCTACACTCTAAAGGAGCACGTCATGCCCACAGTTGCCGAAATAATGGTCGCCGCTTTCCGCAGGCATGGAGTGACCGACGTCTTCGGCCAGTCCCTGCCATCGGCATTCTTTCTTGCCGCCGAGAAGGCCGGTATCCGCCAGATCCCGTACCGGACCGAGAACGCAGGCGGAGCCATGGCAGATGCCTTCGCGCGGGTGTCAAACAGGATTGCACTGGTGGGAGCTCAAAACGGGCCCGCCGCAACGCTGCTCGTACCTCCATTAGCGGAGGCCATAAAAGCGTCCTCACCGGTCATCGCCATTGTCCAAGAGGTACCTGTCAGCCAGCGCGGTCGAAATGCGTTCCAGGAATTCGACCACGTAGCACTCTTCGCCTCGTGCACCAAATGGGTGAAGCAGCTGGATGATCCGACGCGGATCAACGACTACGTTGACATGGCTGTGACGATAGCGACGACCGGACGCCCCGGTCCAGTGGCGTTACTGGTCCCGCGGGACGTACTTCTGATGGAAGTCGAACAGACTGAGGTTACCCCCCGGACTTCCGAGCTGGGCGGTTTTCCTCTGGACCGCTCCCGTCCCGACGGCGCCCGTGTCGCTGAGGCAGCCAAGCTGCTGGCAGACGCCGTTTCGCCTCTCATTGTCGCCGGCGGAGGCGTACACCTGTCCGGCGCGGTCAAAGCCCTTGAACAGCTTCAGGAGCTCAGCGGCATCCCGGTGGCAACCACCAATATGGGGAAGGGCGCTGTAAGCGAAATACACGAGCTCTCCCTAGGCGTCATCGGCAACGCGCTGGGCGCGAAGGCACCCAACTACCTGACCCGCCCGCTCGTGGAAGATGCCGACGTCGTGCTGTTCGTCGGGACGCGCACCAACGAAAACGGGACGGACGCCTGGAAGTTGTTTCCTCGTGATGCGACCTACATCCATCTCGATGTTGATGGCATAGAGATCGGCCGCAACTACCAAGCCCTACGTCTTGTCGGTGATGCACGCCTCGGGCTGGAGGACATCAACGCCGAGTTGGGCAAGCTCGACCTTTCGAGGCGGGTTGAAAGCCGGGCCAGCGCTTCGGCCCGGATTGCATTGGCCAAGACAGCAGCAGCGGCAGACGTGCAGCAGCTGGGCGTTAATCAGCCCCCAAACAAACTCACGCCGCAGTACGTGATGTCGGTCTTGGACGGGCATCTGGAAGCCGATGATATCGCGGTAGCTGATGCCAGTTACTCGACTCTGTGGATGTCCAACTACTTGACAGCTAAATCCGCCGGGCAAAGATTTATCTCTCCGCGCGGCCTTGCCGGACTGGGGTGGGGCCTTCCCATGGCTATGGGAGCGCAGGCAGCGTTCCCGGACAAGCGTGTTGTTTGTATCAGCGGCGACGGCGGCTACGGCCACGTGTGGGCAGAGATGGAGGCAGCGGTCCGAAACAACCAGCCCATCGTGTCCGTACTGTTAAACAACTCCATCCTGGGGTTCCAAAAACACGCCGAGTTGAACTCATTTGCTGAATACACAACGGCCATTCCATTCTCGACGGTGGACCATGCGGCCATTGCCCGCGCAGTTGGTGCGGAGGCAACCCGCGTGACAACGCCCGCCGAACTCGAGACCGCCCTAAAAGCGGCCTTCAGCGGGAACCAATTCTTCCTCATTGAAGTCATCACGGACGCAGACTCCTACCCGGCGATTGCGGCCTGGGACTCCAACCCTCCGGAAAGCATCAGATAGAGCCCGCTGGCTGTACTGACCACGGTCGTTGAGGACGCTCGGGCGGTGGTTTGGTGACACGAAGAAGACCTCCGGGTGGAGTGGGGCTTGTCTAGAGTCCAATTCCACGTACGGAGGTCTTCGTGTGCCACCCTAACGCTTTTCTAACGGCTCGTGGCAGGCTGCGGCTCGCGGAATGTGCCGTTGATCAGTGCTGGAGCCTGCGGCGGGCCGCGGAACGGTTCCTGGTCTCGGTCCCGACTGCTGCACGCTGGACAGAGCGCTGCCGCGAGCACGGCCCGCGGAATGGAGGACCGTTTCAGCCGCTCGCACTCGCTGGCGAAACTAACCTGGCTCCATCGTGGTGATCTGACCTTACGAACACAACAGGCCCGGGACCTGGAGCATGTCGACATCACGAAGCTCTGTGAGTCTTATCAGCGGCTGGTCTGGGACTGGCTGGCAGGATGGTAACGGTCCTCCGCCTCGTGGTTGTGACTCAAAGAAACAATGACCATTAGTGTCTTGCGCCCGCCCTGTCCTTCCGTAGGGGTGGTCTGCCGGTACCTGTCCGGCCACTTCGGGGACTTAGATCAGAACATTGTCCGCGTCTTGGGCGCGTGACTCTTCACAGTGCTGTTCCGATGTGATTGCTACCCGGACCGAGACCAGGGAGCGCGGTGCATTCGACAAGGCTTCGTTTGCGGCAAGAAACAGCGGTGGAAGCCATTGATTTTTCTGTGTGGTTCGGCGCCCTAATCGGTTCAGAAATGCTAAAACTGCAGATCAGATAAGTATGGACAGGGGGTTTTCCATACGCTGCTTGAATGCAGCCATCAGGCGAGCAGCGACTGCCCCATCCACCACCCGGTGGTCAGCAGAGAGGGTGCAGGTCATGAGAGTGGCGACGCCCAGTTCTCTGTTGACGACGACGGGTCGTAGTTCAGCAGAGCCGATGGCCAGAATACCGGCCTGTGGGGGGTTGAGGATCGCCGTGAATTCCTTCGTCCCGAACATTCCCAGGTTGCTGACGGTGAACGTTCCTCCCGACAGCTCGCCAGGGCGGATCTTTCCAGCCTGGGCCCGTGCGGCGTAGTCGGCGATGGTGGAGCTGATCTCGGTGATCGACGCGGTGTCGACACTGCGGACTACGGGGGTAATTAGGCCGCCGTCGGTGGCGATGGCGACGGAGACGTCGGCGTGGTTGTACCTGATCATACTGTTCCCGTTGAAAGTTACGTTGGCGTCGGGTTCATCACACAAAGCCAGACCGATGGCCTTCACGACGAGGTCGTTGACCGTGATTTTGCGCTGTGCTGTGGCATTGACCTGCTTACGGAGGGCGAGCAGGTCATCCATGCGCACGTCCGCAGTGAGGTAGAAGTGCGGGACTCTTGTTTTGGATTCGGTCAGCCGGCGTGCGATGGCTTGGCGCATACGGGTGAGGGGGACAGTTTCGCCGACCGGCTGAACAAACCCCCGTGCAAAGGCCGGGGCGCCGGACAGGGGAGTTGTCAGCGCTGCCGGGACGGGGGCCGCGGCAGTCGCTGCGAGTTGCGCCGCGATTGCTTCTTCGACGTCTTTGCGAATGAGTCGTCCGTCGGGTCCGGAACCGTTCAGCGCGGCCACGTCCAGCCCGTGCTCACGGGCGAGCCGCCGGGCCAGAGGGGAGCTAAACACCCGCGGGGTGTCGGCGGCAGGCACGGAAGCGGCGTCGTCGTGCTGTTTCGACGTTCCGGCGGGTTGGGAGAGCGCGGTGGCCAGGATAGCGTCGATGTCCTTCTCGGCGTCGCCGACGGCAGCGATGACGGCGATCGGCGCGCCCACGGCAACGGTGTCACCGGGCTGGGCGATGAGCCGGGCGAGGATGCCGTCCCCTTCGGCCTCCATTTCCACATTGGCCTTTTCGGTTTCGATTTCCGCTATGGGCTCGCCTGCGGTGACGGAATCACCGGCGGCTTTGAACCAGGCGTAAAGCACAGCCTCGGTTGCGTCAGCGAGGATGGCTGGCATGTTCAGCAATGTTGCCATAAGAGTTTCTCCAGAAACGGGTAGCCGGGGATCGGCGGGAGGTAGGGGAGCGGTGAAGGGGAGGCCTCAACGGGCAAGGTTATGGGCGGCAGCGGCCAGACCCCTGTCAATTTCGGCACGGCCGGCGAAGGCTGCCCGTTCCAAGACCCTGGAGATGCTCGGCGAGGCTTCCGCCCCGGTGACGCGTTGGACGGGCTGGTCCAGGTAGTCGAAGAACCGCCGTTGGATTTCGTCACTGAGCCAGTTGCCGTAAGAGGTGCCGCGGGCGCCTTGCTCCGCGATCAGGACGTTGTTGGTCTTCTTGATGGATTCGCCGACAGTCTCCCAGTCGATGCTTGCCGCGTCCAGCCAGCGCAGGTCGATGACCTCAGCGTCCAGCTCGGCGTCCGCGGCTGCGTCGAGTGCAGGCTGGACCATGGCCAGGTAGGTCAGCACCGTGATGTCTCTGCCCGCCCGTCGCACGGCGGCCTTGCCGAACGGAATCTGATAGTTAAAATCATTGACGGGGGCCGGGCCACTCGTGGCATAGAGGTCCACATGCTCGATGACTACCACCGGGTCGTCAAGGTCGAGCGCGGCGTTCATCAGGCCGACGTAGTCAAAAGGGGTCGACGGTGCCACAATGCGCCAGCCAGGCTGGGTCGCGAAGATGCCGGCCGGGTCCATGGAGTGTTGGGAGCCGTAGCCGGTTCCCACGGCCACCTTTGACCGCAGGACCAGTGGCATCCTGCCCCTGCCGCCGAACATGTGGCGTGCCTTGCCGATCTGGTTAAACAATTGGTCGGCGGCGACCCACATGAAGTCCGCGTACATGAACTCGACGACGGGCTTGTAGCGGCCGTCCATGGCCATACCGCCAGCGAGCCCGGCGAACGCATTTTCGCTGATCGGTGTGCCCAGAATGCGTTCAGGGTGAGCGTCCATGAGCCCGCGGGTAGCACCGTTCGTGCCACCCTTGAGCCGGTGGACGTCCTCGCCCATCACCACGACCGATTTGTCGGCGTCCATACGCGCGTGCATCACATCAGCGACGGCGTCAATAAACTTACGCTGGGTCAGCGACCCTGTGAACGTGGCTTCCTCCTCGGTGCGGGCCCCATCCAGTTCGGAAAGGTCCCCGCGGATGCCCACGTCCACGAATCCGGGATCGGGCCACAGCTCGGGTCGGATCCGGCGAGTTCCCTGCTTCGCTCCGGGGTCCTGCTCGGTGAGGGCCTCGACCGCGTCTTGGCAAGCCTTTCTGATCTCGACAGTCATGTCCTTGATTGCAGTGGCATCCATGAGTCCGAGGTTCTGCAGCTCCGAACCGACACGAAGGATGGGGTCACGGTCCCGCCAAGCCTTCTCCTCTGCCTTGCTTCGGTAACCGAAAGCGCTGCCGGGGAACGGGCCGTTCTGATGGAAATAGCGGTAGACCTCTGCTTCGATCAGTGCGGGGCCCTG
Organism: Pseudarthrobacter oxydans; assembly: GCF_034258515.1. Taxonomy (NCBI): domain Bacteria; kingdom Bacillati; phylum Actinomycetota; class Actinomycetes; order Micrococcales; family Micrococcaceae; genus Pseudarthrobacter; species Pseudarthrobacter oxydans. The sequence goes on from NZ_CP139438.1 coordinate 1,958,209, forward strand.
CCCAGTTCGAATGTGATCAGCGGCCTGTTCCATTGCCAGGTGCACGGCCAGCGGGTCCATGCCGTCAACCCGCCAGGACCGGATCCCAAAACCGGGGCCCCGACCGGACAGGCGGGACTCCCCGGTCACGTCTGCTATGTGCGTGGAGACGGCATAAAGGTTGTTCTCGATGAAGAAACACAGTGGAAGCTTCCATGCTGCGGCGAGGTTCATCGTCTCCAGAGCCGAACCTATGTTCGTTGCCCCGTCTCCGAAATACGTCACGGTGAGGTCAGTGTCTCCGCCGGTGCGGGCACCATCGTGCTTCTGCGCCCAGGCATTGCCAGCGGCCAGCGGCACACCGCCGCCGACGATTGCGTTCGTGCCCAGAGCGCCGGCCTCCATCCACTGAAGGTGCATCGATCCCCCGCGGCCACGGCTGAAACCCTGCTCCAGCCCCAGGATCTCCGCCAGCGTCCGCTGCAGCAACGATCGGACATCTTCTCTGAGAGGAGAAACCGGATCCATACGCCCGTCCGTCTGTCGCGCCAGATAGGCAAGCGCCTTGGCCAGGAACTGATGATGGCCTCGATGAGTTCCGTTGACACCATCGCCGGGACGCAGATCAACCGCAGAACCCACGGCGCCGCCCTCCTGCCCGATGCTTGAGTGCGCCGGCCCATGCACCAGACCCTCACCGGCAAGCTCAAGGACGCTCTCCTCGAAGGAACGAATGATCTGCATCTGCACCAACATGGTCTTCAGCAGCGAAGGGTCTGCCTTCCTCCAATCATCTTCAGTAGTGCGCAACTCGACCCATTCGACGTTGGGTGTGAGCGGTGTTGTTTCAGCCATCGGAAATCTCCACGGAAGGTATTTGGGACCCCGACGGACTATGAATCCGGCAGGGTGACTTAGGCCACTAGGTCCTAAGATACTGAGTCTTCGGATCCAAAGCAAACAACTAGCCGAGGAAAATATCCCGAAATTGGGCCGAGTGGCCTATTATTGGATCCAATTCGGCGATGCGTAACGGCAAGCCTCACTCGAACAGGAGTTTGATCAATGAAGAACAATCCGCAACTCCCTGTTGCTGCTATCACGGGAGGGGCTTCCGGCATCGGCCTAGAGTCCGCCAGGCGCTGGATTGCCGACGGAGGAAGGGCTGTGCTGTTGGACCTTTCGCGGTCGGCCCTGAATAAGGCGCTGGCAGAGCTTGGGGGTGGCGCCCGGGGAGCCGTTGTGGACGTCACTGACAACGCCAGCGTCCTCGCCGGCTTTCAGGGCATCCGCGAAACCGAAGGCCGACTGGACGCTGTCGTCAACTCGGCTGGGATCGCCCGACCAGGCCCGAGCAGCGAGGTCAGCGACGAGGATTTCACGCGCATGCTGGACATCCACCTAACTGGTGCCATGCGTTCGTGTCGGGCGGCATATCCGCTGCTGAAGGAAAACGGGCGCGGTACTATCGTCAATCTGGCATCCGTTGCGGCGCTGACAGGCATGCCGGGCAGGGCCAGCTACACCACTGCTAAGGCTGGCATAGCCGGGCTGACAAGGACCCTTGCTGTGGAGTGGGCACCCTTGGGAATTCGTGTGAACGCGGTAGGGCCCGGCTACGTGCGTACGGCGCTGACAGACGCATTGGTTACGGAGGGGAAGCTTGACGACGCCCCGATCAAGGCGCGTACCCCCTTGGGCCGTTTTGCCGAACCCGCCGAAGTCGCCGAGGTTATTCACTTTCTCTCCACACAGGCATCGTCGTACGTTAACGGGCACCTCCTGATGGTCGACGGCGGCATGACAGTGGACGGGAACTGGTACTCATGACAAGGATCGTTTTTAACTTCATGGGCAAGACCGCACTGATTACAGGCGCGTCAGGCGGCATCGGCAGGGAGGTGGCGCGCGTGTTTCATAACGCTGGGGCCAGCCTGGTGCTAATGGACCTGCACGAAGGCCCGCTGCTGGAGCTCACTGCGGACCTCGGCGATGCCCATCGAGTGGTTGTGGCCGCTGGCGACGCGTCCAACCCTGCCGGAATCGCGGCTGCGCTGGAACTTGCACGTACGCAGTTCGGCGGACTGGACTTTGTCATTCCCGTCGCAGGGATCTACCCGGAGTCTCCGGTCATCGATACGACCGATGACGAATGGCGGCGGGTGATGTCAGTGAATCTCGACGGCGTGTTCCAGTTGTTACGCGCGGCTATTCCGGTTGTGCGCCAAGGCGGGGCGGTGGTGAATTTCGCGTCCGTGGCGGGACACCGCGGAAGCAAGAATCACGGCCATTATGCGGCCAGCAAAGCCGGAGTCATCGCTCTGACCCGAAGTTTGGCCCATGAGGTCGGACCGAAGGTCCGGGTCAACGCGATTTCGCCCGGCACTATAGAGACCCCTATGGTTACGGACCTAGTTAAAGCGCGGGGCGCTGAAATGCTTGCGGAGACCCCACTCGGGCGGCACGGAAAGCCGGAGGAGGTGGCGGCTGTAGCCGCCTTTCTTTGCAGCGATGCGGCCAGCTTTATCACAGGGGAGACTATCCATGTCAACGGTGGCCTCTTCATGGCTGGCTAAGAGGAATGCAGACTCTTCCGGCGCCAACACCCTAAGGCTGAGTGACATAGCTTTGAACCTAAGAACAGTCCGGTGAAAGAAATTATCAGTCCCCGAATCCCTGACACTCCGCGTGCGGAGATCCTCAACGGCCGTCTCCAACCCGGTCAGCGCATCCGGCAGGAGATCTTCGCTGAGGAATCCGGCGGAACCGGTCTGCCTGTCGGGCCTATACGCAACTAATTAGCTGGGACGGGTTACGGTTGACGCGCCGGCTGTTGGGGGATGAGGTCAGGCACCGAAACGGTGAAGGGGCCGAACGACGACTTGCGGCCACACGACTGGAACTTGGCCATCCCGACAGTTTTTACGGAATGACTAACGGATCTTCAGTCGCGGGTGTCCCACAGTCGGACAATGGCTTCTCCTTCATAGGCCTTGCCCTCGGGGAAACTGACGAGTTCACATTGCATTCCCCAAGGGGATAGGAAATACACCCAACGCTGGCCCGAGCTGGGTCCGGTGCTGGCAGTCGGATTGCCCAGCACACGAATGCCTTTAGACTTCAGATAGCTTACTGCTGCCTCCAAGTCGTCTACATAGAACGCCAAGTGGTGTCCGCCGACGTCGCTGTTGCGAGGCAGCACGGTGTTCTGCACAGCCGTCTCGTATTGGAAGACCTCAAAGTTGGAGCCGTTGGCGCATCGGTAGAATCGGAGCTCCCGCATGGTGGTGTTGGGGTCGACATTGAGATGCTCGGCCATCCAGTTTCCATTAGGCAGGAATGGGCCGAGTGTATAGACGTGGTCACAACCCAGAACGCCGACGAAGAACTCGTGTGCCTGTGCCATGTTCGGAACGGTTAGCCCGATGTGGTCTGTGCCTCGAAGGCCAGGCAATCCTAAGTCGCTCATGTCTCTCTCCCTCATGGAATCCTCAGCACAGGGTATCTCGATTGGATCCATGTTTCGTGTAACTTGCAGACGAATTGGGTCAATTTCGGCTCCTCTGATTGTTGATGGATCCAAATCGTGGAAGTCTAGTTCAATGTAACGCCCGTCACCAGTGTCGGTGACCATCCCGAGGAGCCTTGATGTCAGACTTCCCGTCTTCAACGACGATCCAAGACCGTCCCCGCGTTCTTCTCGCGCGGCCCGCCCGCGGATCCAAAGTCAGGTCCCTCGTCGCCACCACGGTTGGCAACATCCTTGAATGGTACGAGTGGAGCGCGTATGCAGTATTCGCGCCGTTCATCGCCCAGATAATGTTCGAGCCGTCCAACACGGCGTCCGGCATCCTGGCCACGCTCGGCGTCTTTGCCGTCAGCTTCCTGTTCCGTCCCCTTGGCGGCGTCGTTTTCGGCTGGATTGCCGACCGCAAGGGACGCAAATTTGTCCTCGTAACCACGATGCTCATGATGGCTGCAGGAAGCCTTATCATTGGGGTCATGCCTACCCACGACAGTGTGGGCGTGTGGGCCGCGGTCATCCTTCTTCTTGCCCGGGTCATCCAGGGCTTCGCCCACGGCGGCGAGTCGGCAACCTCCACCACCTATATCGCGGAAATCGCGCCGAATCACCGCCGCGGACTGTGGTCCTCGGTCATTCACATCGCGATCGTCGGCGGATCCATCCTGGCCTACCTTCTAGGCGCGGTCATCACCGATGTGCTGGGCAAAGACGCCGTCATGGACTGGGGTTGGCGCATCCCCTTCCTGCTTGGCGCAGTCCTAGCCGTTGTAGCCTTGCTGCTGCGACGCAACATGGACGAGTCAGACGTGTTCGAAGAAGGAGTCGCTTCCCAAGATCAAGTTCAATCCGAAATCAGGCCATGGCCGAGGCCTCGCATTGTCAAGACGGCCGCCCGGATGGTCCTTTTCACCGCAGGCATCACGGCCGTGCACTACACGTGGAGCAGCTACATCTCCACCTATGCCATCACTAGCCGCGGTATGGACCCGTCCTTGGCATACTGGATGAGCCTGTCCGCGCAGGCCGTGGCTCTGGTCAGCCTTCCGCTCTTCGGTCTGTTGTCGGACCGAATCGGACGTAAGCGCCAAGTGCTGGTCTTCGCCGTCGCCTCCTCCGTGCTGGTCTTCCCGCTTTCGGCCATGGTCTCCGACACTTGGTGGTCCCTATTCATCCCGCAGGCTATCGCACTGACCCTGTGGGCGCTGGCCTCGTCCATCTTCGCGGCAATGCAGGCCGAAAATTTCCCCACAAGTATGCGCACACGAGGGATAGGCTTCGCCTACTCGCTCGGTGTTGCGCTCTTCGGCGGCACGGCACCGTACCTGAACCAGCTCTTCGTAGGCTGGGGCCTAGGCTGGATCTTCAGCATCTACATCATCCTGCTGTGCGTTTGCACGCTGGTGGCAACACTGACGATGAAGGAAACGCGCGGCATAGACCTTCGCGAACTGGACGCCGCTGAATAGTCCGAGCGACCCCGGCAGCGGTACATTGGTCGGACTCTGACATCGTTGGGCCTCGGCGCGGGGGAAAAAACACTCACTCGCGCCAGGGCCGACAGTTCCAGGTGAGTCTGGGCTCTTGAACACGGGGCGCGAACCAGCAATTGAATGAGAAGGATTTTCTAATCCTAAGCTCCCATTGCGGAACCCGAAGGGCTGGCCGCCGGCGTGGCCTTCCTCGCCAGCGATGACTTTTCCTTCATAACCGCCTCCACCTTCCTAGTCGAATGTGGTATCTCTGGCGCGTTCGTCACTCGAGAGTGATTCAACTCGAGCCGCCAACCGGATGCCCGATTCCACCTGATGTATGCCACCAGGCAGAAGAGGGCGCGTGGATACACAAGCGCCGGTTAATCGATGAGGCTCGGTCCATAGCGTTCAGCGCGGAGTATCATGCGGGCCGTCGATTTTCGAGTATGTATTCGAGTGCTACCTGTCTACGGCTCTATCTATAGGCCTTACGGCCTGATGTCAGGCCCTATGGCTAGAGTGGGGAGGCCAGATAGTTAGCAAGTCTTAGGGGATCACGTGTCCATAGTTGAATCGCTGATTCAGTCACAATCCGGACTGCGTCAGTTGCGCCTCGTTGAAGTCCTGTCAGGTCTTGCACCAGTGGACGACCATCACCAGGTCGACATTGAGGCGCTCGAGAATGACCCCGGTCAGTATGGATTTTCGACCGCCTCACTTGAGAGCGACCTAGAAGTTATGAAGGGTTGGGGTTGGGTGGACTTCTGGGCCTCCTTCGGTGGCATCGGCTCGGTCATCTTGAAGCAGGATGGTCTGGATGTGGCCAAGGAATACCGGACCTTCATGAAGAACAAGGTTCGTCGAAACAAAGCCTGTCGTGACGCTTACCTCCGCTGGCTCTACGAGGGCGACGACGCTCCTGGTGATTTCCACAGCGAGTGCACGTTTTACGGCTCGCCGTACAGCGAGCAGGAACTCAAGGACGCCAAGAACTGGCTGGATGAAGAGGGCTTTATCGTCGGCAAGAAGACCGCCGATAACGACATCTACTACGCAGAAATCACCTCAAAAGGTACTCGCGCCGTTGAAAGCGGTCGCTCCGTGAATGACTGGCACCTAGGAGGAATCTCAATGACAGACCGCAGCATCAACATCACCGGCTCCAACAATGTCAACGTAGCGCAAGACAGCTCCAACGTAACTCAGAGCAATACCCTGACTCAGGAGCAGCTGGGCAAGATCACTGATGTGATTGAGTCCTACCGGGCCTTGAGCGGCGCTCTCAATTTGCCGGAAGAGCAGTTGGAGGCGGCTGAAACCCTCGTGGGCGAGATTGAGGAAGAGACTGCCGATGTCAACGCTGACCCCGGAAAGATTCGCAAAGCGTTGGAACGGTTGACGGGGATAGTGGCCGAATATGGCGCGAAGGGTGTATCAACCGCTGTCATCGGTGTCATTGAACAGGCGATGCAGTTCCTAGGGTAATGCCGTGAGGAAGTTGCCAGAGTGCGAGCAACGGTTTCTTATCGCTGCCGCCAAGGATGGTGTGACTTTAGTGCCGGCTCCTCATTACGAGTGGATCGGCACTAGATGGCCGTTTGTCTGGCGACTCAATCCGGACCGCTCTTTGACAAGGTCCGAGAGATGGCGATGGCTCTTGATGGCTACCTGGACGTCATGCGGTCACCAAGACACGTTAAGCGCGCTGACTTCGATCTAATGCACTGGTTCATGGAAATCCCGTTGAATTTCAGGTCGTTCAATCCGTGGCGCAGATGGCCAGCTATTTCAGCCGCAAAGCCTTACACGATGGATTGGAGTCCTTCGTGAGCGGTGTGGGTGTGGAAAAAATCCTCAGCGACGAGCAACAAGCCTCGCTGCCCCTCCTCAATGGCACGTCTGTCGCGGACCACTGGCGAGCAAGGGCCGCCCACCTCGTCGACGGACCCGTCACTAAAGCCTAGCCCTTCCAAAGCCACGTCCATCGGCGAAAGGCCACATCACGTGGACCCTTGTTGTCGACATGAACCGGAACGGATGGCAGCAACTCCGAGCAGATCGGCTAGGCGGAGAAGGTTATGACGGAGGAAATGCCGCGCCTTCAGTCCCCGGGTTTATCGGTGAGCAGGCTGGACTCTTTCCCCAGCACGAGTGGCAGAACCGTCGATTGGGCAGGAAAAATGAGACTGCAAATCTTGATGACTTCATGAATCACTCCCTCGGCGAGCCCGCCTAATCCCAGGACACTTTCGCCGCATGATTGACTTAGTGCTGATCGGGGGAGATAAAACATGACGGTGCGTGGGGATGACCCGATCAGTGGGCCCAATGAGGATCTACTGAATCGTCATGAAGTAGCGCGTCATTTTGTCGCCCAGATCATGGCTTTGGATCAGACGCAAGGGTTGGTCGTCGGGGTTATGGGACCCTGGGGGAGCGGTAAGACGTCTTTTCTCAACATGGTGCGGCCGCAGTTGGAAGAAAGCGGCGCCGTGATCCTCCGGTTCAACCCGTGGATGTTTAGTGGTGCCCAACAGCTTGTGGACGCCTTCTTCGTTGAACTCGCCTCTCAGCTGAAGACCCGAAGGGGAATGGCGGAGATCGGCCAACTTATCGAAGACTATGGGGAGATATTCTCCGGCCTAAGCTGGATCCCGTTCGCCGGCCCCTGGATCAATCGCAGCCGGGATGCGACCAAGGTAGTTGGGCGCCTTCTTCAGCGGAGGAAGGAGGGAATATCTGGCCGTTCGGCTCGACTTCGCAAGGCCCTTAGAGAAGCTGGCCAGCCTATTGCCGTTATTTTGGACGATATCGATAGGCTCTCCTCAGCCGAAATCCGCGACGTTTTCAAGCTTGTACGGCTTACGGCTAGTTTTCCAAACATTGTGTACGTCCTGGCCTTCGATCGGGAACGGGTTGAGGCAGCATTGGGCGAAGAGAAGGTGCCGGGGCGGGACTACCTCGAGAAGATTTTGCAGGTAAGCATGGATCTTCCCTTCGTTCCCGCCGAAGTCTTGCTGAGGCAGACCACGATGGCTCTCGACACTGTGCTGGGAGAGGTTGAATGGGTCAACGACGAGGACAGTGCAGCATGGCCAGATGTGCTTGCTGAAGTCATACTTCCTCTTATCCGCCACATGCGGGACGTGCGTCGATATACCGTGTCGGTGCGGGGAGTCGTCGGGGCACTCGGTGGTCGGGTAGCACTCTCGGACCTTCTCGCGCTGGATGCGATTCGGCTGTTTATGCCAGAGGTTTTTAGCAAGCTCCATTCAAGCGCTCACGCCCTGACTGCCGTTAGTACCCGCTACGGGTCGGACTCCGAAGATCCTTCCATTAGTGCGCTTCGCGCTGCAGGTCACGAGAAGCCTGATGTTGTTAAGGCCCTTATCTTGCGGCTTTTTCCAGCTGCGGCAAGGCACATGGGAGGCACGAATTACGGATCCGATTGGCTGCCGCTGTGGTTACGTGGCAAGCGCGTCGCGCACCGGGACATCCTCCTGCTTTATCTGGAGCGGGTGGCGGGTCCTTCCTTGACTGTTCACGACAGGGCAGAAATCGCTTGGGGTTTAATGACCGACCTCGTTGCTTTCGACGACTATCTACGCCGGGTTGAGCCGGAGCATCTTCAAGAGGTCATTGCGGGCCTCGAGACTTTTGAGCGCGACTACCGACCGGAGCAGGTGGTTCCGGGCAGCATTGTGCTACTTAACCTCGGACCCGACATTCAGGAAAAGCCGCTGGGGATGTTCGAAGTCGGCAAGTCGATGGTTGTCCGACGGGTTGTTCTTCGGTTGATGAAGTCCCTGGAAGATGAATCTGAAGTCGAGAGGGCAGCCGAACAAGTGCTCCCCGAGTTGACGTCATTGGCCGCACAGTGGTCGTTGATCTCCCTTTTAGGACATCGCGAAGAGGAGGGCCATAGTCTTGTCTCCAAATCTTCAGCCCAGCTTTACGAGTGGTCGTGGCGGAAACAAGTTATTGCGGCGGAGCCCAAGGATCTAGCACGGGAAGAAGAGCTGCTGAGGATTCTCATCGTCGCCAGTCGTGGCGTGGCTGACGAGGGAGGTCAGCTTCTCGTAGCGGACGATCGAGACCTTACAATCGCACTGGTGCGATCGGCACGAAGTGAAATTCGGCGCCAAAGTGTGGGCAGCCGCACCGTGAATCGAACGCCCACGTTGGCTTGGGATGCGCTCGTAAGTCTTGTGGGCGACGAAGCAGAGCTGGTTCGACGCGCTACCGTGGCACTCGAGGAAGTGGGCGATGCGGAGCATCTAACGCTTCTCCACAAGTACGCGGACGGTTGGCGTCCGGACAGCTTTGAGTAGGTCCGCTGGGCGCTATTCGAGTACTACCGAGGAAGGCAACTTTGGCCAGACTTTCAGAAATCACATGGGCTTCTGTAGAACAAGCCACGGAGGCGTTCAGGGTCTCTATGGCGAACCTTTAGGCGGAGGCCGTTATGTCGAATCCAGCAAGCTGCATTTCTGGGGTGTTGACGGTCATGTTTCTGATACTAAGCTCCATTTGCGAAAGGAAAAGTACGGTTTCTAGCGGACGGGTAGCTATGGTGGTGATCGCAACTGGAGCACCCAGGGTCGGTCTGTGGATTCACACTCTCTGGACTGAGGAAAACTCGTCTGAGCATGTCTATGAGCGTCGCTTATTAATGGGCGAGCGAGACCGCGATCCTACCGCCCGGGAAATCCGTCCCATAAAAGCTCCACTTTCGAGAGGCAGTCGCATTTCGATGTCATCGAGAAGGGAACTCTCGAAGGGCCTTGCGGCGGTTTGCTGGAGACGGGTGTACACGTCGTGGGCTGCGGCAGCATCGTCAATGACGGAGAGAGCGACTCCTTCGCCGATCGGCGTACCAAGTGCGACCTTATCGTTGACGACAAGCGCGCATGCTACAGATCCAGACTCAGGGAACCCATAATGCAGCCGCCCGTTATAGCTTCCAGAATCATACGCACGAAACTCATCAAGAGTGTGGTGGCGTGCATAGTCATGCGCTCGGCTAAGCGCCTCCTGCCGCGTCAAATGTGCGTCATAAATGTGGGTGAATTCGAGCTTCGACTTTGATTTTCGAACGTTGCCGACAAACTCCTTTAGCCTCTCAAAGCATTTTTGTTCCGGTCGGGAGTTGCGCCGGGGGCCGAGCAATAGCATTGATGTCCTCTGCCCAAGACCAATTCGATCGATTCGGCCCTCGTCTAACCACTCCAAGAAGAACTGGTAGACTTCAGGGCCGTCGCGGAAAGAGAACCTCTTAGTTGTCCGGGTCAGGAAGTGCGCTAAGGACTTCCACACTTCGTGCTGGAGTTCGGTGATGCTGCTTACGGCCTTCACAAAGCCGTTTGCTTCCCTCAAAAGGTTTTCTTCTCGAGTCGTCTTCCAGGGAACGTCTCCGTTGAAGGGAGGGTAGTCGAGCCGAAAGCCAGCGATATGAGCCCCGGCCTTCATGCCGGCCTGAAGCTCCTCGAATACCGCTGGCCTTGTATCTTGAGTCAGCAGTGCAACAATAAAATTAGAAGCGCGTGCATCTTGTAAGTATGCGGTCGCTTGAGAGCCGCCCGCAGACTCCTCGGGCGCGCGAGTGACGCGATCGAAAACGTTCAAGAGCTGCTGTGCAACAAGCAGGCGCTCGGCGTGGACACTGGCCGCCGAACTAACCATCGCTCGGGTTTCCATAGACGCTACCCCCAAATGCTAATTAAATGATGTTAAAGTAAGCGCCTCGTCAAGGCTTCTCTTGCGCAGATCGTCCGAGAACCCGGTGATCCATGCCACGATTCGCGAAGTAACACCCTGTTCCATTCCATTGCCTGGCTGGACTTGTCGCACGATGTTCAGCGACCCATCAAGGTAATCATGTGCAGCTTGTTTCGATTGTTCCAACGAGTCGCGCCACACCTTTTCGTTTGATATCTGCATCGGGTTCATCACATCAGGTGAAGTTGCAAGTGCCAAAATCACCGGGAGCGTATAATTGCCGGTCTTAATGTCAAGGTCAGACTCTTTAGACTGATGGAGGTTGTGATGACTCAACCAGGAAGTCACGTCCTCGATGTCATCGAGGATCTGAAAGCCGAGGCCCAGGGCCGTGATGGCGTGGCGCAGTTCTTTCGTCTGCCAAGGCTTTGCCCCTGCGAAGTACATCCCTATTTCAAGCGACAGTTGCATCATTGCCACCGTCTTATCTTCAACCACGGACAGGTAGTTATCAATTGTCCGCTTTGTGTTGAAGCGAGACGATATCTCACACGCTTGCCCGCGACTAACTTGATAGTATGTTTTGAAGAATATCCTCTGAAGATATTTTGGCATACATTCCACTGCAACCTGAGCAGATCTTGCTGCAATCATGTCGCCTATCATCATCGCCGAGGCGTCACCGTGTAGTGCGGATATTGTTCTGTGGCCACGCCGTGTGGATGAATTGTCGGCAATATCATCATGTACTAGGGTTGACGTATGCAGGAGCTCCATAGCCAGGCATGCTTCGACGAGCTTTGGTGATAAGAGGCCAGCTGCGGCGCGAATGAGGTCTGAGCGCATGAGTCGGCCCGACGTTAAAACTTGGAGTCCTGCCAAGAGATGCGCTTCTTGCAGAACGCTGCTGCATTCTTCTTCCAGGCGCTTTTTTAGTGCAGAGTAGAAAGTCTGCCACTCGTCTTGAGGCCAGGATTGGTCATTCATGCCCGAATTCTAGCACCGGACCTAAAAAGCTGCGGGGCTCAGCGAGGTGGCGAGTTGTCGTGCATATCAACCAGGAAGTAATTGCGAACTATCACCTGGCGCCCTGCCGGAGGTGTACCGAAGCGCTTCCGCTCACGTAAAGTACGTCCGGCTCAATATGCATGACCGGCTGCGCTAGGAATCGCTCGTGGTCATCTATATCAGCGATGCGGACAAGCGTCTTTTTCTTCTTGCCGCCTGATTTAACGATGGCATCTATGGTCCATCCGTACTTGCCCACCAATGTAGTGAGAACCTTGACTTCCACGGCCAGCAGGAGGCCAATCATGTACGCGAGAAAGCTGAGCACGATCACTACGACGGTGCCGGAGAGGTACTCTGTCAGCGCGTTGACAATGCCTAAGAGACCGTCCTTGCGCGCTTTGCTTGACAGCAGCTTGCCGATCAAGATCCAGGTGGGCCAGCAGCCACAGGTACCCGGTGACGAGGGGAGTTCGGAAATCGCGGAATCCCGGGAGAATCTGGGCAAGCTCGGAGGTATCACTTTAGGTGGGCTGAGAAGAACGCCTGATCGTAACACTGGAAGCAGTGCTGGGAAGAAGCCTGTCAGACTGCTCCGGCGCGGCGGGAGCAGAAAGCCGATTACATCGAAGCGGTCTTCTTGGGGTAGTTGTCTTCTGGAATGGCATCAAGCCGGGTGGTCATCTGCGACTCGATAGTCCCTATCTCCAGAGCTGTCACGACGACGTTGACGGAGCTGAAGCGCTTCTGAAATCCCTTGACGATAAGTGCGACGACGGCGATCAGTCCGACGTACCCTGCCCATGGCCACAAGAGGAACGACCTATCCAATCCCAGCACCACGAATTGAACCGAGAGGAATGCGAGTGGAGGAGCGATGCTAAGGCGAAACTCCGACTCAGATTTGTCCCGGTCATAACTGCCGAATAGCACGGCATTCTTATCTTGGAGCTTGATGGCCAAGGAGGGTATTGACTTGATGATTTCCTCGACCATTGGTTCCTTTAGCTGCCTGAGGGCATATTTACGCCACTCCTCGTTCATCGACGGCTCGTCTTCTTGATGGTCGATACGGAAGTCGTTGTAGGCTTCTTCCGTCGTGAGCATCGGTTCTAGTCGGAACTCGCGCTGTATTTTGTACCCGTCGGCAGCCCGTATACGTGCCCTGTGAAGCGCCGCTTCGACGTGGCCCTCGACGACGGCGCGATCAGTCCTGGAAACGTAGGGAAGCTTGAGCCTGGAACCCAGTCGGATAGTAGAACCTTGCTTGATGTCGACCATCAGCAGCATCCCGATTACATACGCAAGAAAACTCAAAGCGGCTATATAGACCGTTGGAGTGAAGAACTCTCCAATGGAGTTGATGGCGCCCATGACCCCGTCCTTCGTGTTCTTGTCAGGTAGGGGCATACCGATGAGGATCCAGAGCACGACGATCCACAGATAGCCGGTGACGAGCGGCGTCCTGAAGTCCCTGAAGCCGGGCAAAATCTGAGCGAGCAAGAGTCCCCCTAGTGATACAAACAACTTCCTCGTAGCCTAGCTGCCCAGGGCACAGCCACTAAGGTAGGCATTTGTTCTCGTCCTTCGCGGCAAGCGCCTTTCAATTGGCGACGGCGCTGAAACCATAACTTCGTCGCTCAACGATACTGGCTTGGCCTGCTCAAACGTATCCTCAGCGAACAGGTCTATGGTGGCGGGGAAAAGAGCGACAACGCGACGCTACACCTAAGTGCCCACGCCTCCAAAGAGCGTGGGACAGATCCAAGGCCCAGCTTTGCAGTGTTACTGGCGGATCGAACGGGAAATTAAGGCACCATGGGCAGGCCGCAGGTAAACACGCAGCGGTATGTGGAGGAGCCACTGCAATATCCATTTCGGACCGTTCTACTCAAGCGTTCCGCTGGCGCGGTCTAGAGCCCGGTCGGCATCCGGCTATTGACCTCGTGCGCTCCTGCCATGTCCCCGGACCTCGCCCACCCGCGGGGCATGCACCCGGGATTGACGCCCGGATAGTCGAACGGAGCTACTCAAGATTTCCAGGGCTAGGTGTTGACAATGTCAACAGATTTCTCCTCGGTCCGGATCGTACAGCTCTCGGACTGCTTCGGATTCCGTATGTTTTCGCTGGTACAGAGTGGTTTCAAGGGTGGGAATGTAGTTCGAGTCCCACCTCGGGCACAGTGTTTCCGCAGGTCAGTGGCTTTTTAGCTTTCGAGTGTTGACAAACCTTGACGTGACTCTGCATGAGTCGTATAAGCGGGTGTCCAACCGGTCGCGTTTTGCATGACAGTTCTGCCGTGCCGTCCTCGCCCCAAGGCAAAGTGCCAACACCATTCGGCAGTTATGGTTTTGGTTTAGGCTTCGTTTTCCTGGCAGTCTCATAGTCCTCGGCAAGTGTCGAGGGGATATTGGCCTCGTCTGCAATACGTTGAACCTCGAAGAGACGGTTAGGTTCCTCTCGGAGGCTTTCAATGATCCAGCAGGCCATGGCTGTCGCCATGCCAAGGTCCAGCAGGTTCACCACTGGAAAGCGGTCGACGGCCTGTTGAAGAAGCGAGGTTTCCCCTGTCAATTCATCGACGGCGAGGTAGCCCGTAATCGTGCTACTGGTGACGTGGGTAGCTTGAGAGAGTCGAACGAATTCAAAGCGCAGCAGCCCACTTTTCGGTTCCCGGGTGTTAGCGGCCAATGCCGAATTCCAGGCACAGCTCACGTTCCGGCGGCAGCAGGGACTAAGGCATGAGTTCACCGGAATTGATGTAGATTCGCCAGCACCCAAGACCGCCCGGCTTCGGTGTTGAGTCCGGTTTTGCTCCGGTCCACGAGGCCGCTTTGGATGCGTCGTATCAGAAGGGGACCTGACCGAGGAACAGCGCTTTTGACAACGAGCGTTCGGCGCCAGGCCGCCTGGATACATGTCGGGGAAGCTGTGATCGATTCCCCGATCGTCCGCGATCTGGTGCGGTGTAGCTGGCGGGATGTACCGCATCAATGCCAGCGGCGACTTCCCAGGACGGTCACCGCGGCGGTGATGGCGATGCCGAGGCCGATCGGGACGCTGAAATGTGTCTGGAGCAGGATCGCTCCGATGGCGGCCCCGGCGAACATAGCGAGGACAGCGCCCAGCCGTCGGTTGAATAACCGGGGCCGTTGCTTGCCCACAAGTGACTCCCCGGCGAGGGTAGTCATGGTGGAAGTAATGACCACGGTGGTCATGTCTCGTACGCCCAAATGCCGCGCAATCAGGGCCTGGGAGCCCATGTGCATGGCGATAACGGCGGCAACAATGACACCAATGGACTGCCGGCCGACGTCTTCCACGATGAGAGAGATGGCGGCGGTTCCCGTCAACGCGATACAACCCGCTGTGAGAAGGAGCGTCACCCGGCGGTTCCAGCCTTTCGGGCTTGACTGGAGCGTAGATCCGGCAACTGCCGCGCCAAGGAGAAAGGCGCCAAGTGCTACCAGTGGGCCCAAAGTTGGCAGGTTCGCCGCCCCGGCCAACGCCATCGCAAGAATCACCACGTTGCCGGTCATGTTTCCGGTGAAGACGCGGTCAAGTCCAAGGTAGCCGACCGCGTCAACGACACCTGTAACGAGCGTGAGGGCCATCATGAGCATCAGTCGGAACTTTTCCGGAGACGACGCATTTTCTTGTGGGGTAGAGGCGGTTTTGGTACCTGGGCTGGCTACGGCTGATGTCATGGTTTACGGGATCTTTCATCGTGAGGGATGGTCTCTATGACCCCCCCGACATGCTTATGGGTGGTTTTAGGCGGACCGGCTGGCAACTACGGCGATGCCGTCGCTCCGGGGATCTGCGCCGGCGGCTAGGGCGCTCAGCCTTCAAGCTTGGAATGCTCGCCCAGACGGTGCCATGAACGGTTGTGGTAGACCAGTGCGTCGCCGGGTTCGCCCGCCTGGACGTCACGCATCACGCGGGACTCCAAGGCGTGAACGGCGATGATTGTGGAGGTCCCCACCTCCATGCGATTGATGACGGCGCAGCGCACCCAGGCGCGGACGTCGTCATACACTGCTTCGCCGGTTGCAAGGGGCGACCAGCGGTGCGTCTGGTCAAACCGGTCGGCTCCAGGGGTCGCTCCAAACTTCGCCAGGTCGACGTCGTGTGCGTCCAGCAGGTGCACGACGACGGTATCGGCGCGCGAAAGCACTTCGGACGCAGAGGACAGTGCCGAGACCGAGAAAATCAGCAATGGAGGTTCCGCACTCACTGACACGACCGACGATACCGTCAGGGCCACCGGTCCTTCGCCGGCATCCGCCGTGACGACGGCGACACCTCCCGGGTGCCCACGGAACAGTGCCTTGAATTCGTCAGCCGAGAGGGAGGACGGGAAGCTTTGCTTGGGAGCCTCGAGCCAAGTCTCTGCGGGGTAGGCGTGAAACATCGCTAGGACACGCTGGGGGCGGAGCGGGCCAGTTCCTCGCGAATGATGTTCGTCCCTGCGCTGAGAGCACTCAGCTTGGCCAGTGCGACGTCCCGGGGGAACGGTGCCATGCCGCAGTTCGAGCTGGGGAGGAGCTTGTCCGCATCGACGAACTGCAGGGCCGCACGGAGGGTGTTGGCGACCTCCTCCGGGGTCTCGATGGTCTCGCTTGCGACGTCGATTGCCCCGAGCATGACTTTCTTGCCGCGGAGGAGCTCGATGAGGTCCATGGGCACTTGGGAGTTCTGGGATTCCAGCGAGATGATGTCGATGCTGGAGCTTTGCAGCAGCGGGAACGTTTCCTCGTACTGCCGCCACTGTGAGCCGAGCGTCGCCTTCCAGTCATTGTTCGCCTTGATCCCATAGCCGTAGCAGATATGCACGGCGGTCTCAGCGCGCAGTCCTTCTGCGGCTCTCTCAAGCGCAGCCACTCCCCAATCCTTGACCTCATCGAGGAAGACATTGAACGCGGGCTCGTCGAACTGGATGATGTCAACGCCGGCCGCCTCGAGTTCTTTCGCCTCCTGGTTCAGGATCGTGGCGAACTCCCAGGCCAGCTTCTCGCGGCTCTTGTAGTGGTCATCGTAGAGCGTATCCACCATCGTCATTGGACCGGGAAGAGTCCATTTGATCGGCCGGTCAGTGGTTGCGCGGAGGAATTTTGCGTCGTCGACGAATACCGGCCGCTCACGGCGCACTGGTCCGACGACGGTCGGTACGCTCGCGTCGTAGCGGTCGCGGATGCGCACGGTCTTGCGTTGTTCAAAGTCGACCCCGCTGAGATTCTCGATGAAGGTCGTGACGAAGTGCTGGCGGGTTTGCTCGCCGTCGCTGACGATGTCGATGCCGCGCCGGCTCTGCTCGTGGATGGCGATGCGCAGCGCATCCTGTTTGCCCTCGAGCAGCGCATCTCCCTCCAGCTTCCACGGGGACCAAAGAGTCTCCGGCTGTGCGAGCCACGATGGTTTCGGCAGGCTACCGACGACTGTGGTGGGCAACAGTGTGTTCATGATTGACGATTCTCCGTGGGTCAGTTGACGAGGGCAGGGTAGTTGGCGGTCCACTGGTCCAACAGATCCCTGTGGGGCGTGATGAAGTGCTCCTCCGTGTACTTCGCCTGCGTGATCGCGAGCTGACCGCGCTCGACGCGGTCGTAAGCGATCTGGGTCCGCGAGTAGTCCTGCTCGCCCAGGCTCGGCTGGTAGACGGCGGCGGCGGCGGAGTTCGCATTGTAGACCTCCGGGCGGTAGATCTTCTGGAACGTCTCCATGGTGCTGATGGTGCCGATGAGCTGCAGGTTGGAGTAGTCGTTGAGCAGGTCGCCCCGGAAATAGAAGGCGAGCGGCGCAACGCTGCCGCGTGGCATGAAGTAGCGCACCCGCAGTCCCATCTTTCCGAAGTACGCGTCCGTCAGGGAGTAATCGTCCTGCTGGTACTCGACGCCCAGGACCGGGTGGCGGTTCCCGGTTTGCCGGTATGTGTTGCTCGTGGAGACGCTGATGCAGACCACTGGCGGTTGCGGGAAGCGTTCCTGACCTACCGGGGAATCGAGGAAGTGCTGGAACAGCTTGCCGTGAAGATCGCCGAAGTCTTCGGGAACGGTGGGCTTGCCTGAGTCCCCTGCTGCCGCCGGCAGTACGACGCTGAAGTCGAAGTCACGGACGTAGGAGGAGAAGTTGTTCCCGACGATTCCTTGGTGGCGCATCCCGTTCAGCAGGTCGACGATCTGGATATCGAGAACCTCGAACAGGGGGAACTGCTGATCCGTACCATTCGCAGTGAACTGAATCTGCACGGAAACGATCTCAAGCTCGAGCGCGTAGCGGTCCCGGTCCGGGTTGTCCCAGTCTGCGAGATCGTTGAAACGGCGCCGAATCATGGTCAGGGCGTTGCGGAGGTTCTCCTGGCGGTGCTCGCCCCGTGCCAGGTTGGCGAAGTTCGTGGTGATTCGGGAGTCTTCCGACGGGGAGTAGTCCTCGTCGAAGCGGGTGGTGGTGATGCTGAAGGTGAAGTCGTCTGCCATGGGCTGCCAATCCGTTGATGATGGCCGGAGACGGCCTTTCAGAAGGGGTTGTATCCATGGTGCTAACTTAAGGCAGATATCGGGTAACTAGGCGTTGCTATGCATTCATATAGTATTTTCCTATGCCACAGCTTTCCAGCGGATTGACCCTGCAGCAGCTGCGCTACTTCATTGAAGTTGCAGCTGAGGGGTCGATCTCCGCGGCTGCCGACCTTCTTTATGTAGCGCAGCCCACAATGTCCGCAGCGATGAAGGACCTGGAGTCACGGGTGGGCCGTGCACTCCTGGTTCGCTCCGCCCGCGGGGTCACTCTCACCGCCGACGGGGCAGAGTTCCTCGGCTATGCGAGGCAGGTCGTCGAGCAGTTCGCTCTCCTCGAGCAGCGCTACCTTGGTAGGCCACCGATGAGACGTCTGCTGGGGGTGTCAACGCAGCACTACTCGTTCGCGGTGGACGCCTTCGTCCGGATGGTCAAGGCCACTGAGGTGGCCGAATACGAGTTCTCGCTCCGTGAAAGCCGCACCTGGGACATCATCGAGGATGTCCGGACGCTCCGCAGCGAGATAGGCATCCTCTACCGGAACGATTTCAACCGGAAGATCATCGACAAGCTGCTCCGCGAATCCGGGCTCGCGTTCACTCCGCTTTTCCTCGCCGATCCGCACATCTTCATTTCACGGAACAACCCGCTCGCCTCAAAAGAGCGAGCGACTCTAGAAGATCTTGCCGGCTTGCCGCGGCTGACCTTCGATCAAGGTGCGAACAACTCTTTTTACTTCGCCGAGGAGATTCTCTCCACCTTGTCCAGTAAGCAGGAGATCCGGGTCTCTGACCGTGCGACGATCTTCAACCTCATGATCGGGCTCCACGGCTACACGATTTCGACGGGAATCATCAGTGGGCAGCTCGACCCGGAGATCGTCGCCATCCCGCTCGACGTTGACGAACGCATCGAAATCGGCTGGATCGGCCACGCCGCGATTCCGCTCACCGACCAAGCGCAGCGCTACCTCAGTGAATTGCGGGCCGTCGTCGCTGAATTCGGCGTAGCGCTACTCGGCTGACTGCAGTTGAGCGGGCGGTCTACCCCTTCGGTGATTGGACGTGTTTGTTGCAGCCGGGCGGGTTGCTGGTATCGCACATGCCCGTCGCCGTCGCCGTCGTTGGCATGGCCGGGGCGGACGTCAGCTAGGAAACCGGCCTGTTCCAGGTGGTGACGATCCAGCCCGGGGACATCACGCAGGGCTTGTAAGGCCGCGGTGCCGTACTGGCCGCCACCTGTGGAGGCCGTTGAGCCGCAAACTGATGTTGGCGCGATTCTCTGGTCACCAAAGTTGATCAGTTTGCGGCTTCGCTGAACCTTCCCCCGCAGGCCTCACAAAACTACGGTGGCAGTTATCACGCTCTGATGAGATGTATCGGCCGAGTTATGACTGCGTTTGTTCAACTGCGCAAACACTAAAAGACTGACTGGGACGTACCAAACACATCCGCTACGACAATCTCACCAGCGCGGTCACCGCCGTGGTGTTCGGGCAGGGCCGGCAGGGCTGGGAGAACGACCGGTGGGTGTTGTTCCGTTCGT
The DNA here is from genome assembly GCF_034258515.1 of Pseudarthrobacter oxydans. Lineage (NCBI taxonomy): Bacteria > Bacillati > Actinomycetota > Actinomycetes > Micrococcales > Micrococcaceae > Pseudarthrobacter > Pseudarthrobacter oxydans. The sequence goes on from NZ_CP139438.1 coordinate 1,977,974, forward strand.
TCTATGGCTTCGATCCCATGCAAGCACTCCGAATCTAGGCGCCACCGTGATCTCCTTAGTCATCGTCCGAACCGGTAAGCTGCCGGCCTGACCGGAGTATAGGCTTGCGCCTGCCGAGCAGGCAACGATCCCTCCGCCAAGCTTCCTGGCCGTTGGAATTGCGGGCGCCCGGCTGGTTTGGGGGCTAGATTGTTCCAGATCGGTAGAGCTCGGTGGAGAGGTAACGGAGTCCGGAGTCGCAGAGGATGGTGACGATTGTTGATCCGGGGCCCATTCGTTCCGCGGTCCGAAGAGCGGCGACAACATTCGCCCCTGAGGAAGTGCCGGCAAAGAGCCCCTCTTGCCGGGCCAGGCGCCGCGCCATATCCATTGCCTCGTCGGCGGATACGGTGAGGATGCCGTCGACGGCATCCGGTTCCCACAGCGGGGGAACAAAACCGATACCGATGCCTTCGATCCGGTTGGGGCCGGTCGGTTGACCGGACAGGACAGCGGATTCGGCCGGTTCGACTGCAAAGACGCTGATGTCTGGATTGTGCGCGCGGAGCGAGCGCGTGACCCCGTGAATGGAGTGAGCGGTTCCGACCGTGTGCACGAACGCGTCGATCCGGCCTTTTGTCTGTGTCCAGATTTCTTCCCCTAGGGGCAGATACCCGGTGACCGCGTCATGGTTATTCAACTGGTCACACCACCACATGCCCGGTTGTTTCGATACTTCAGCGGCCCGGGCGATCATCCGCTTGATCAGCGTTTCGGTGATTGCGCCATTGTCACTTGGAACATCCTCGACGGTGGCGCCAAAGGCAAGCATCGTCCGGCGTTTTTCGTCACTGAACGCGTCGGAGAAGACGACGTGGAGGCCGAAACCAAGCACAGCGCAAGCAAACGCAAGCGAAATGCCGGTCGTGCCAGCGGTGTATTCGACGACAGTTCCTCCCGGGATAAGGCGACCGTCGCGCACGGCGCCTTCGACCGCCGTGCGTGCCATCCGGTCTTTCATACTCCCTGTCGGGTTGGCCCACTCCAACTTGACGAAAATCCGGGCACCGTTGGCCGGCGCCACCCTCCGCAGCTCCACGAGGGGCGTGTTCCCAATTCCCGCGAACGCACCCATTGAATCGTTCATCTCCGAAGACCCTCTGCTCGTGTGGCGGCTGATAGAAGATATCGTGGCACCCTGGTAAGCCCACTACAACAGAACACGGAAGGGACCGCGACCATGCGCTCTGAACGATGAGAGCGAGCGCATTTTCAACCGCAGCGACCCGGCGAAGAGATCTATGGAAACACCCCATCGAGATCAGACTTACACCCCTAGCGCTGCCGGATTCATCCTGTATTGCCAATGCTCTTCGGAATGCCTCCGCTACTCACAGCCGGGGACAAATCCTCATGAGTTATCCACCGCTACCGCTGCCGAGGGAGCTCTCCAAACGGCTCCCAAAAGAATCAGCCATGGATAATCCGAATTGACCCCAGCCACGGATAGCTTTAGGGGCACCTTGGGTGCCGCGCAGCACTGCTGGAAACGATGATTGTCCTTGACAATCCCTATTGAGATTCCTTACGGCCGTCGCCGTCCTTGAAACCCTCGACAGCGGGCGTGTGATGCTGGACGGACAGGATCTTGCCGCGGTCCGCCCTGAACGGCGCGGCATGGCGATGGTCTTTCAGCGTCCGCTGTTGTTCCCGCACCTGAACGTGCTCGACAACGTGGCCTTCGCAGCGACCGTGAGCGGCGCGCCACGCAAGCAGGCCCGAGACGATGCGCCGGCCTTCCTGGATCTGGTCCAGATGCAAGGAACGGGCACGAGGACGGTGACAGAACTTTCCGGCGGGCAGCAGCAGCGGGTAGCTATCGCCCGGGCACTGGGCGCGGGCCCTGCGGTGCTGCTGCTCGATGAACCCTTCAGCGCCCTGGACCCCGAACTGCGGGACACCATGCGCGAGCTGCTGGCGCAGGTCCGGGAGAAACTGCACCCGACCATCCTGATGGTCACCCACGACCGTGACGAAGCCGCGGCCGTCGCCGATCACATCGCCCTGGTCAGCGACGGCAGGCTGCTCCAGCACAGCACCGTGGAAGCGATGTATTCCCGGCCCGCCTCACTGCAGGTCAGCCGCCTGATGGGCGGGACCAACGAAGTCCCCGGGACCGTGCGCGATGGGGTCCACTGGGGTCCTCGGCGGGCACCGGCTGCCCGAAGACCACCCCTGGCCGGAAGGACCTGCCACATTGGTGATCCGCCAGGAACGCATCATCCTCCTTGAGGAACACGGCGCGGGCGTGCCCGCGGTGGTCACCAGGATCCGCGTCCGGGGACCACGTCGCCTGATCAGCATGGACGCCAACGGTGCAGTCCTGCACGCCGAAGCGTCCGGAAGCCAGAGCCTGACCGTCGGCGGTATGGTCCGGATCCAGCTGCCCACCCCGGCTTTGGCGGTCATCGCCGACGCAGCAGAACCCTCAGCCCGGCCCTTGTCTTCCCCCAACTGGAAGGTTTTAGCGTGAGAAGTGTCGGAACCGACAAAGGACTGAGAGGAAGGAAACCAGCCACGGCACTGCAGGAAGGCGAGACCTACCGCTGCCCGGACGAGGCATGCGGTTGTGAAATCACGGTCACCAAAGGGGCGGCCCCCGGCCACGGCGGGGACCAGGACGCGAAGTGCTGCTGCGGACACAGCATGGAAAAAGTGACCTAAAAGAGGGGTCAGCGCGCCACCCCGGCCTTCACTCCGGCAGGGAAGACGCCCGTTATGTGTCCCGGTTTACAGTGCAGAGCGGGACATAGGGCCTACCTTTCGAAGGTAAGCAGTTCCGATTTGTAAGAAAGGCAGCACACGATGTCCGCTACATCTCCGGTGGCACGGCCGCCACACGCCTTTACCCTTCATCTGGGCCGCCGCGTAGCGGCCGGCGCTGCCGGTGGCGTCGCCGGGGGCCTGGTCTTCGGAGTCCTGAAGGCCATGATGGGGATGCTGCCCATGATCGCCATGATGGTCGACTCCGACTCTGCCGTGGTGGGGTTCGGGGTCCACATGGTGATTTCGGTCCTGATCGGCCTTGGCCTGGCCGTTCCTTTCGCCGGGCTCCTGACCTCCTATGGACGCGGCGTGCTGATCGGGCTGGCCTACGGTGCGCTCTGGTGGGTCCTGGGTCCGCTGGTTATCATGCCCACCATGCTGGGCATTCCGATGTTCATGATCGATACCGCCGCGATGTGGTCCCTGATGGGCCACCTGGTCTATGGGGCCGTCCTGGCCCTTGCCGCCGTTCGGGTCCTGAAGCCGGCTCATGAGCGATAACTGGGAGAAGGGGCTGGAGGCCGCCGCTGGTGGCCTCCAGCCTTGGTCGCCGCGGCAACGTGAACAGGATCCCCTTACCGCCGGTCCCGATGATCCGTTCAACTGCCTGGACGAAGTTGAGCTGTTCGCAGACCTGACGGCCGAGGAAGTGGCGGCCATGCACATGATGGCGCCCGGCCGGGTCTTCCGCCGCGGCGAGCTGGTCTTCAGCCAGGCCCAGCCCGTCACGGCGCTGTTCATTCTCAAATCCGGCAGGATCCGGATTTTCCGGGTCGCCGAAGACGGCAAGGCCTTGACCATGGCCATCCTGGAACCCGGAGCCGTTTTCGGGGAAATGCTGCTGGTGGGCCAGCGCATGTATGACAACTATGCAGAAGCCATCGAAGACTCCGACGTGTGCCAGCTCGGGGTCGAGGACGTTGAGCGTTACCTGATTTCGGACCCCCGGATCGCGATCCGCATCTCGCGCCTGCTGGGGGAACAGGTGGCACGGCTGGAAGAGCGATTGACGGACCTGGCGCTGCGGCCGCTCTCGGCCAGGGCTGCCTCCATCCTGCTCAGCCTTGATGCCGCCGCACCCAGTGGCCGTTTCGGACAAGGCAAATCGATCCGGCTGACCCACGAACAGATTGCCGGGCTTTTGGGCGCCACCCGGGAAGCCACCAGCAAAGCCCTGGCCGACTTCGCTGCCAAAGGATTCATCAGGCAGGGCCGCGGGCGTATCACCATCCAGAACCCGGCTGCTTTGCGGGCCGCGGCGGGCAGTACCGTCCTATGACCGGCCAACAGACACCGGCGCCGCCCGTGCGGGCCTGCCGGGGCCCGCCCCGGCACGCAGAAGCCCCGACCGACCTGAACATTTCACGAAAACAAGGAGCCACCATGCCCCGCATCCCAGCACACACCCTCGACAGCGCCCCTGAAGGCTCGAAGGAAATAGCCGGCAATCTTCAGCGCCGGATGGGTAAGTTCCTGAACATCCACGCCGGGATGGCCCACTCACCGGCCGTCCTGGGCGCCTATGACGGGATTTCGCAGGCGATTACCGCCCATGGATCCTTTGATGCGCGGACCAAGGAAGCCATCGCCCTGGCGGTGGGAAACCAGAACGGCTGCGATTACTGCCAGGCCGCCCACACCCTGTCTGCCCGCAAGGCAGGCCTGGACGATGACCAGATCCTCGCCGTGCGCGCCGGCGAGGTGGACTTTGATCCGAAGCTCGCCGCAATCACCGAGGTTGCACGCGAAGCGGCAGCCCGGACCGGACACGTCTCCGACACCGTCTGGCAGGCAGCCTTGGACGCGGGCTGGACCGATCAGGAGCTGACCGAAGCTTTCGCGCACATCGCAGCGAACCTCTTCACGAACTACTTCAACCACTATGCCCGGACAGACCTCGACGTCCCCGCCGCGCCGGCCCTGGCCCTGTGATATGTAGGTTTGGTTGTCAATAGCGCGTAGGTGAGCGGCTCCTGGATTGTGGTTCCGGGGGCCGCTCATTTGGTGCCCGGTCCGGTGCTGGTGTTTGTGCTGGGCGGGTCGATTTCGACTGGCAGTGTCAGGCTGATATGCGCGGGTTGGTTACCGTATGACGATGTATTCGGCTGGAGGCGTTTCGGTGTCTAACATCGAGCGTCCAACGGGGTGATCCGTGTGCTCATAGAGGGCGTCCCGAGTTGGCTCCGCGTGCTGCCCATCGCAGTTGCACCGTGTTCGGGGGAGGGCACGTTCAGGTCAGGCCGCGTTCATGCCTTCTCCTTGTTGAAGTGGGGCGGCCAGCGACCAGCACCAGCCGGCTAGTTCCCGGGCGATCGCGGTTTTGGCTTTGACTGACATTTTGTGGCGGTCATCGAAGTGTTCCCACTTGTGATGAAGCCTGTGGTTTCCTTCCAGGGCGCGGATGCGGGTTGCCGGGCTGACGCGATCAAGTTGACGCAGCAGCCGTTGGCCGGGCCGGGCGTAGGGGCGGCGGTGCTGCCAGGCGGCTTCGATCAGCAGCTTACGGGCGTAGGTGTTCCCGGCCTTGGTGATCGGGCCCTGGTGCCGGGACTGGCCGGAGGAGTTCTCACTCGGTACGAGTCCGAGGTAGGAGCCGATGGTAGAGCCGGTGAAGCGGGTCCAGTCCCCTATTTCGACGGCCAGCCCGAACGCCGTGGTCATCTGGATCCCGCGCAGACACATCAATGCCTCGATCACCGGTGAGTAGCGGCAGCCCGCGGCGGTGGCAGTGACTTGTTTGTCGATGCGGGCCAGATGCGCGGCGAGTAGTTCGGCCTGCTCAACGTTGGCTTGATAGGTGAATTGCAGCGCCGGTTCGCCAAGATGTTGGCGATGTAGCCACTGGATGTGTTCCTTTGTCCACCGGGTGTCCTTGGGATAGCGGATGCCGTGCCGCAGCAGGATGGCGTTCACGTGCTGCCGGGTGTGGGCAAGGTCATTTGTCGTGCCGGAGCGCAGCCGGGACAGGTCCCGCAACGCTTCTTCCTCAGGATCCGGGATGCGCACCTCGGTGACCGATTCCACGGCAAGCATCTCAGCCAATATCCGGGCATCCCGCCGGTCAGTTTTAATGCGGTCCCCAGGAGCACGCAATTGTTTCGAGGACGCTGTGACCACACAGTTGACGCCCGCACCCTGAAGGTAACGGGCCAGGACGAAACCGGTAGGGCCGGACTCGTAGACGACCTTAATGCCCGGTTCAAACCGACGTATCCACTCCAGCACGATGGCCGGGTCGGCAGCCATAGTGTGGGTGCTGATTTCACCGGTGGCCGGGTTCAGCGCGTGGCCGACAACGTTGACCGCGTGAACATCCAGACCAATGAAAGTATGCTCAAACATAGCCGGGACCTCCCAAACTTCACATGTGGCACTACCATTGCACTCCCCGCCGAGCCGTCAGGCCAAGGAAGGCGTTAATGGCAACCCACGACCCTGTGAAACAGAAGGCCCCGGCCCTCTCCTGCCCGTCCGGGATAGAGGACATTACCGCCGGGTACGAGGTTCCGGCCAGCGCCACCCTTTCCAGCAAGAGCCAAACGCGACACCCTAGGCCCGGCGCTGGCGGGACCGCCCGGCGACAATGGCCGGCCCGGACGCGCAGCACCACGACCCGGTTGTCACTTCATATCGTCTAAGCCCTGACAGGCTCGCTGCTGCCCTCGGCCCTCAGGCCAGGGCGGCAGCCAGCCGGTCCAGCCCGGGAACGGTGTAATCCGGAGCCTGAAAATATCCGGGGTACTGCCCGCCGGACCGGTTGATCCACGCCGTGCCCAGACCGGCCCTCGCCGCCCCGTGAATATCCCACGGATGAACGGCCACCAGCAGCAACTCCCCGGGCGCTGCGCCGCACGCCGACGCTGCGTACTCATACGCGGCCCGTCCAGGTTTCCAGGACTGGGCGCCCTCCACGGAAAGCAGCAGTTCAAAGCTGTCCCTGATCCCGGCCTCCGTGAACAGTTTTTCGGCAACGCCGGTTGAGCCGTTGGTCAGGGTCACCAGCCGGAAACCCGCAGCCTTGAGTGCCTTCACTCCTTCCGGGACGTCCGCATGCAGTCCCAGTCCCGTCAGGCCGGTCATGACATGGTCCACGGCGGCGTCCGGCGTCCTGTCCACATCCATGCCGGCGAACAGGCCGCGGAGGGCTTCGGCGCCGATCCCGGCGAACGATCCATTGTCTCCGGCAGCTGTGAGGGCGAACCCGTCGCGCAGCAGCGTGGCGAACCACAGCTTCGCCAGTGATGCCGGGGCACCTACCTCTTCGAACCGTTCGGCCAAGGGCGACATATCCGACAGGGTTTCGTTGACATCAAAAACAATGATCGAGGGTTTCATGCAAGGTTTCCCTTCATCCGTGGGTGGACGTTCAGGCACCGCCCGTCCACCCTGTTTCCTGCTTCCGTGCAACCGCGCAGTTGGCGGTGGTCAGCGCAAATATTCGGCAAACTCTTTTTCCAGGTAGTGCTTGGGCCGGGCGCCGACCACTGAGGACTTCAGGGCGCCGTCCTTGAACAGGTAGATGGCCGGGATGGAGGTGATGCCGTATTCTGCCGCTACCCGTGGATTTTCGTCGATGTTGACCTTCACGACGTCGACCGTTCCGGCGTGCTCGACCGCAATCTGATTCAGGACGGGGGAGACCATCCTGCAGGGCCCGCACCAATCCGCCCAGAAATCCACGATAACCGGTTTGTCCGATTGCAGGACCTCCTGCTCAAACGTGCCATCGGTGACATCTTTTGTGGTGCTCATAGCGTTTCCTTTCTGTATTTGAGGTTGTCGAGGGCCATTTGGAAAGCCTCGCTGTAGCTGGGAAACTGCGCGACCTGGTCGTGAAGGACGGCAATGGGTATTTTGGCGCGGATCGCGAGGGAGGCCTGGTGGATCCATTCCCCGGCCAGGGGCGAGACAGCCCAGGCACCGATGAGAATCCCCTCATCGGTGTCCGTGAGCAGTCCAAGATGCCCGCGGGGTTCCTGCTCATAGGTCCAGGGCGGGCGAGCGATTTGGCCAGGTCCAGTTCAGCGAACGCAGTTGACCGTCCCTGCTCATCGGCTTGGGCCTGGGTGAGTCCTGCAGCCGCGATCTCCGGGTCCCCGAAAACCACCCTGGGAATGCCCTCGTAGGTGGCCGGGCGTGGCCGGTCCAGGATGGCGTCTGCGACGATGCGCCCCTGGTACTTGGCAACGTGGGTGAAGGGCATGACGCCGGTGACATCGCCGATCGCCCAAACGTTGTCCCCGGCCCGGCAATGGTCGTCGATCTGCACCGCGCCGCGGGCATCGAGGGACACTCCTGCCGTTTCGAAGCCCAAATCGCTGCTTCGTGGCCGGCGGCCGGTGGCGAAAATGACGACGTCGGTACCCACCGATGTGCCGTCGTCGAGATCCAGAAAGCTGGTGTTTCCTTCCCGTCTGGCCCAGACGGCGCTGGCGCCCAGCCGCACGTCGACCGCTGTCTCTTTGAGATAGAGGCGCGCCAATTCACCGATCCGGGGTTCTTCGCGTTCCATCAGGTTCTTGCCGCGGTGTACCAGGGTGACGGCGACGCCGAAGCGGGCCAGGAACGTGGCGGTTTCGATGCCCACTGCGCTGCCGCCAATCACCACTGCCCGTTCGGGCAATTCGGTGGTTGTGAATGTTTCCCGGTTTGTCCAGGTGGTGACGTTCTCCGCGCCTTCCAGTTCGGGGACGACCGCTTCTGAGCCGGTGGCGATGATGATGTGCTCGGCAGTGATGGTCCTGTCGCCGGCCTGGAGGGTGCCCGGCCCGGTGATCCTGGCCTCGGTTTTGATGACTGTCGCGCCCTGGCCCGTGTAGCCGTCAACCTGCGCTGTGTCGTCCCGGTGCCGGATCATGTAGTCGCGGTAGTCGCTGGCCGCTGCCCAGTCCAGTTCGGCGCCGGTGACGCCTGCGGTGCGGCCGGCAGCCGTCCTGGCCTCCGGGGCCCGGAGCAGTGTCTTGGACGGGACGCAGGCCCAGTAGGCGCATTCGCCGCCGATCAGTTCGCGTTCGATCACGACGACCTTCTTGCGGGCTTTCAGCAGCCGGTCCGCTGCCACTTCACCCCCGGGGCCCATGCCCAAGGCAGCTACATCGAAGTGTTCCTCCATCAGTTCCTGCCTTTCGCGTTGTGTCGGCCTGCCTGGAGCGTGGTCATGTTGCACAACAGGAGAGCCGGGAGACGTCGGTGGTGTAGGACTGTGCCGCGATCCTGATGCCCTCAGCCATGGTCAGGTAAGGGCTCCAGAGGTTCGCGACCTGGTCAACGGTCATGCCTGCTTCCAGGATGTAGACCCCGGCGGCAGCCAGGTCGCCGGCTTCCTTGCCGACAGCGGTAAGTCCCAGGATCTTCCCGGTCCCATTCTCGGCCACAAGCTTGATGAAGCCCCGGGTGTCCCGGTTCACGAGGGCGCGCGGAACGTACTCCAGCGGCAGGACTCGGCATTCACAGCTGATGCCCGCACCGTTGGCCTCCCTATCGGTCAGCCCGACGGCGGCCACGGCCGGGCTGGTAAAGGCCACCCGGGGAAGGTACCGGTAATCAACTTCCCGGCGGGCGCCGCTGAAAGCGTTGTCGACGGCGAGGGCGCCGTGGGCTGACGCCACATAGACGAACTCACGGTGCCCGGTGACATCGCCCGCGGCCCAGATCCGCGGATTGGTGCTGGCCAGTGTCTTTTGGACCAGGACTTCACCGCGGTCCCCGGTCTTCACGCCGACCGTATCCAGCTTCAGTCCCTCGGTGACCGGACGGCGCCCGGTGGCCATCAGCAGCCGGGCGGCACGGAAATCCTCCCGGCTGCCGGCGACCTCGGCCACCACCGTCACATCGCCCGTGCTTTCATCACGGCTTACCGAGGACAAGATGGCGCGGCGGATGACACGGATGCCTTCATCGGTGAAGACACTCATCAGGGCCAGTGACACTTCAGGTTCCTCCGCCGAGGCGAGCCGGGAGCGGACCAGCATGGTCACCTTGGACCCAAGACGAGCGAACAGCTGGGCCTGCTCCAGGGCCACATAGCCGCCGCCGACCACCAGCAGCGAATCCGGGACCTCCTCCAGCTCCATGGCAGTGGTGGAGGTCAGATAGCCGGTATCCGAAAGTCCGGAAACCGGCGGAGCCCATGGCGTGGAACCCGTGGCCACAAGATAATGTCCGGCGATCACTGACTCCCGGGCACCGTCGGCCGAAGTGATGTCCAGCACTGGTTCCTCCGGCGTGCCCGAAAAAGCGGCAGTGCCATGGCGGAGATCCCAACCGTAGTCCTCAATCAGGTCGACATACTTGTCCGAGCGCATCCCTTCCACCAGGTCACGCTTCCCGCCGATCAACGCTGGCATGTCCACCGGCCCGGCGCCCGCCGCGATCCCCGGAAACCGACTTCCGGCGTCCAGGGCCACGTGGCGGGCCTCGGCCGCGGCGAGCAGCGCCTTGGAGGGAACGCACCCGGTGTTCACGCAGGTCCCGCCAATTGTCGACCGCTCAACCATCAGGACACTCTTGCCCAGGTTGCTGGCGCGGATGGCCGCAGCGAAGGCACCCCCGCCAGAACCGATGATTGCCAAATCAAAGTCAAAATGTGGTGCGGCAGACATGAAACCTCCAAGTACGGCATTTGACAACGCCCCCGGCCCGCAGATCTCTACCGGCGACTCCTCGTCCTTCCTGGTCCCACCCTGCACCTTCCCCTGTGGGGGAAGGTCAAGAAAAACCGGGATCCCCTGACGGCAGACGGTTCGGCCGGCCAGGAGAACCTTCACCTATGCTGGAATGTAGAGGTCGTCCAGAAGCCCCAAACGGGCCGGCCCAGGATCGTAGAAAAGAGGACAATACATGCGTATCGGTGAAGTTGCCGACGTTGTGGGCATGACGCCCAAGACCCTTCGGTTCTACGAGGAGCAGGGCCTTCTCCCGCCTGCGCGACGGGGTACCAACGGGTACCGGCAATACGACCACGACAGCGTGGACCGGCTTGATTTCATCGCCCGGGGCAGGACGGCCGGGCTGTCCGTAAACCAGATCCGCAACATCCTCGCTGTCCGGGAGCCCGGAAGCGCCCCGTGTGCCCACGTCAGGGACATTCTGGCTGGCCAACTGGCTGAACTGGACCAGAAGATTGCGGAGTTGACTGCACTGCGGGCCGGGGTGGCCGCCTCCTATCAGGCCGTGGCGGCCGGAGACCCGGCAGCATGTGACCAGTCCAGGATCTGCAGCTACCTCTGACCGCCCCGGCAAGTCATTCCTCGATCCGCACGCCCCGGCAGAAAGCAACACGGTCTTTAATCGGGGCAGCGCGCTTCTTGGGATCGCTGTAGAACCAGGCCGCATCCGCGTTAACCTGCCCGTCAACCTCCAGCGTGTGATAGCTGGCTTGCCCCTTCCACGGGCAGACGGAATACATGTCGCTGTCTTTCAGATACAGCGGATTCACCGCCTCACGCGGAAAGTAGTGGTTGCCCTCAACGATCACCGTGTCCTCCGACTCGGCAATGACTTTTCCGTTCCAGATTGCCCTCACCATGTTCTTTACCTTTCACCGTTCTCTCGGCCGTCCGGAAACGCAGGAACAACGGCCCCTATCGCCCCGGCATGCAGATGCTTCAGTTCTGTAGCGCCACCATAGGCGGACTGCGGCCGGGACTCTGCGATCTCGAACACACACCCCACCGGGCCTTGCTGTTGAGCCTGTGGCACGCCGACAACAGTCCAACACCTTGTTGGGCAGGCTAACGTGGTCCCTCAAAGGATCCGCTTCATTACGCTCAATGAGATGGCCATGACCGAACGTCAGCCCATGCTGGAAAACGCTCAGGGCCGGTGGACCGAACAAGGGACCGGCGCCCCGGTCATCCTCGTTCACGGCATCCCCACCTCACCGCGCCTCTGGCGCCACGTCATGCCTCTGGTGCAGGGCCGATGCCTGGCATGGGAAATGCCCGGCTACGGCACAAGCATCCCTCAAGATGCCAACAAGGATCTCAGCCTTTCCGCCCAGGCAGGCTACCTCCTGGAGTGGCTCGACTCCCTGGACCTTGGCCAGAAGCCTGTGCTTGTTGGCCATGACCTGGGCGGGGGAGTGGCCCAAATCGCCGCCCTGCGACAGCCGGATGCTTTCGCCGGGCTTATGCTGACAAACTCCGTGGCCTACGATTCCTGGCCGGTCCCCAGCGTTAAGATGATGCAGCGCCTTGCCCCTGTAATGGCCCGCCTTCCTGCATCCCTGATCTATCCCACCATGGTCCAGCTCCTTCACCGCGGTCACGACAACCGGCAGCGGGCACTGGAATCCATCCGCGAACATTGGGCGCCATACAGTACCCATGGAGCTGCGCGTGCCCTGATGAGCCAGGTCCTTCCGCTGACAGCCTCGGATACGAAGGAAATTTCCGCCCAGCTGCACACACTTGGATTGCCCGCACGCGTAGTTTGGGGCGCGGCCGACCGGTTCCAAAAAATCAGGTTTGGTGAACGGCTGGCAGCGGAACTGGGCTGTGACATCATCACAATCCCCGAAGGGAAACACTTCACACCCGAAGACCACGCGGAAACGGTCGCAGCCGCCATCAACTCGCTGCTCGCCGAAGCCCAGAAGCACTAGCTCCGCGCGGCTACTGGCGCTGTCGCACGGGGCATTCCGGGGTTGTTACCGGCTTCGTCCTGACCGGCCCGGTCTGTCCCGTCGAACGTGTTGGTCAGGAGTGTCCACCGCGCCCCGTGTCAGGGGCCGCGGTTGTGGCCATGGACGGGGATGCCGCCCGGGGCTCAACACAAACCGATAGCACCGGGGCCTTCCACCTGACGCTGCCTGACGGTCGCTACGTGCTCAGAGCGACCAACATCGGCGGTTACGCATCGACGGCTACCGAGTTGGTGGTCATCTCAGACACGCCCGTTCACGTCACGCTGGTTGTCGACACCGGGATTCGCTAAGCCTGATCCACGCAGGGCTGGTAGATTTTGCCGTCACTCAATGCCATGAGTGATCACAGGCATCCTCGTTTCTGTGGCGGCTAGGTGAGCGTAGGCCCGCGGAGCCTGTTAACAGAGCCCACGAGTGCGCTGTCTAGTCTGTGAGCCTACTGCTCGGTGAAGGGGCGGATCAGTCTTCGGGCTTGAGGGTGGCGGCCGCGTCGAGGGCGGCGTCGACAACGATGAGGTAATTGTCGCGTCCGGCGGCGAGCGGAATGGAGTGTTCGCCGTATTTGTCGTAGGCGAGGTCTACGGCGTCGGCGGCGCTGGTGACGTTGAGTCGGCGCAGGAGCCGGGCGATGTCGAGGGTGTCTTTGTCGCGTTCGGCGGCTATTTTCATGGCAAGGAGCGTTTCGGTGTCTGCGGCCTGGATGGTGAGGCGTCGAGCTGTTCGAGGGCGACCCAGGTGGCGTTGTCTGGGACGAAGGCTGCGGCGTTGGTGTTGAGCCAGTCGGGGGAGAGGTCGTAGTCTGCTGCCATGTCGGCGACGACGGCGTGGATAGTGGTTGGGTCGGCGTAGCTGGCGTCGATGTCTGCGGTGGGGCGGTTGCCGATGCCTTGGAGGATGAGGGCGGCCCCGCCGACGAGTTTGACGTCGCCGTGGGCGCCGGCGGTCTGCAGGCGCCTGCCGAGTTCGTGGAGGAGTGCCCTGATTTGTGTGGCGGTGAGTTCTCCGCCGGTCATGCGGTGGCCAGGCTGCGTTCGCGGATGAAGACGTTCAGGTCGGCGAGTTCTTGGGGTGTTTCGGACATGGTGAGTTTCTTCATGGGTTCTCGGATTGTGCGGTAGGACTGGGCTGGCATCCATGCCTCGTCGAGGGGCTTGATTCGTCGCGTCCATGGTGGTGCGGCTTGGCCGAGTCGGTGTGCGGTGTAGTTGGTGATTCCGGCGAGGGCCGCTGACCAGTGCGGGTCTTTGAGGCGGGGGCTGCGCTGGAGGAGCGGCATGCCGGCAGTGAGGGATGCGCTGGCATAATCGGCGAGCATTTTGATCGCGAACTCAAAGTCCCGTTCGGCGATAAGGCGCGTGAAGGTTGTCGCGTAGTCGCGCCGTGCCGGGTCGAAGTCTCTGCCGCGGGGGATGGGATCTGTGGCGGCCAAGGACAGGCCGAGGGCGGCCATGACGGCCAGGGTTTTACCGAGTTCGGCGCGGTCGTGGCCGGCTTCCAGATCGATGAGGAACTTCCGTGACACCCCGGCCATGTCGGCAAGGGTTCGCTGGGACAGCCCGCGGGCTGTGCGGTGGGCGCGGATGAAGGCGCCGGCTGCCGCCGGGGTCTCGATGGTGCTTTCCAGTGTCATGGTATCCCCTCCTACCGTCGATTATGTCACCGAATGGTGACACTTGCATTTCCTGCTGCAGGGTTCGGCGGTTAGCTGACATTCCTTCGGTTTGTACCGCGGTGCCTCTCTGATGGTGCAGGCCCGCTGGAGCCTCGGACTCTTGTCAGCACAACGAAGAACAGCATCTCCAGATGACGCGCGGTGGGTGGCAGGAAGGCTTGAAGCGGAAAATTTGGGGGTGTGGACAATGTCCACACTTTGCTCCTCGGACTGGGTGGTATGGGGGTCGGACCGGGCCGGATTCCGCATGTTTCCGCGGGTTCCCAGTGTTCGCACGGGCTGGAATGCAGTTCGAGTCCCACCTCGGGCACAGCAGATCCCCTCGTCGGAGGGGCTTTTTGCTTTAACGTGCTGACGTGGCTTGTGGTGGTGTCCCCCTGAGGGCTGGTTCGCGGGCTTTTGGCCAAGCTGCCGCTTTGCCAATTCAGGTGTGTGGGGTGGCGGGTTCAGGTCCCTGGCTGGTGGGCCTTCCGCATGCCGGGGCTGGGTTATGTGGTTCCTCGTTCCGGTTCTGTCGGGGGTGGCCAACACCTATTCATGGGCCGGTGGAGCGGGGACGACATGCGGCATCCTGGTCAGGGTGCGCGGCGCCGGCAGCGTCAGCGACGTCACCGAGCGCGTGCTCGAATCCCTAAGCGACGTGGTGGGCGCCGCCTGAGCCATCGTCGCGTCGGCGATGACCTACGGTCCGCGTAGGGGAATGCATACTCCATGGTTCTGCCAACCCGAGCCTAGAGTGGGGCATTCGTGCCGGCAAGGGCGGCGGCGACCACAACCTGATCCGTTCCTTGGGCCTGGTCATGGTGTTCTTCGGGCTTCTCTTTGGCGTCGCAATGGTCCAGGGATACTTCAACGTCACTGAAGAGTGACGGGGGCGCAAGGCCCGGAAAGGCAGCGGGCTGCCGAAGCCCTGGTGGGAGACCGACGATGACCGCGCCAACGAGTAGTTCCTGGAGCACTCCGATCCATGCCCTGCCGGCGGACCTGAGTTCACGGAGCTCTTCCAGCCGCTGCTGCCAGCGTGCCGCGTCGTCAGCCTTGCGCGTCGAGAACTTATCCCAGTCAGGAATGGACTCACGGGAGTCTCCGTAGGCGGGGAGAGGGCCCCGGCCGCAACCTCGCGGCGGCGCCTATATAGCCACGCGCCCAGCGCCCTCTCCCGTGGCGTCTTCCCGCCAGGGCTGTGGAGCCGCCCCTTGGCCTCGTGGAAAGCGATGACGTCGGCAAGGTTCCGCAGACCCGACTTTGAGGGCCTCGTAACTGGGTCTACCTTCGCGGATCGGTGTTGGGCCAGCAGCCCGGCGTCTGCCCGTTTTGCGATGGAGCTTCTTCCAGCGCGGCAATCCTGGCCGCAAAAAGGCCCCGGTGGTACATCTCCACCCATTCAGCCCGCGGTGCTGGCTGCCGTGCGGGTCTCCCTGGCGCCTGGAGTCTCCTGCAGGAGGGGCGGCACGGCGCATTTCGGCGATGCGCAGCCGCAGGAACGTGATGACCAGGATCAGGACGTAGATGGCCAGGCCCGTCAGCACCGCCATGAACACGAAGTAGAGGCCACCATGAAGTCGAATCGCGGAGGGTAGTTCAAGGGTCCCCCAATGGTTGC
Source organism: Pseudarthrobacter oxydans (assembly GCF_034258515.1). Classification (NCBI taxonomy): domain Bacteria; kingdom Bacillati; phylum Actinomycetota; class Actinomycetes; order Micrococcales; family Micrococcaceae; genus Pseudarthrobacter; species Pseudarthrobacter oxydans. The sequence goes on from NZ_CP139438.1 coordinate 1,993,700, forward strand.
GTCCTACGAGCCTAGCGCGGCTCTCCGTACTCTTGGGGCAGCGCGACCGGGGGAGTGGTGAACGACGGACGTTGACCACGACGACATACTGGGGATCGTCCACTGGGGCTATGCCCACGAGCGAGGCGGTGTACCCGTCCAACACGATGCCATCGTCGGCGACGGCTTTCGCGGTCCCGGTCTTCCTGCCGACCCGGTAGCCGGGGACCTCGATGTCTTTGGTTCCGCCGGCGGTGACGACGCTTTCCAAAATATCCACGTGCCTGTCGTGCTTGGTGTCGCTGACGGCCCGGGCCTCCGGTTGCACTGGATGCTTGCGTCATCGGGGTCGGTACAGGACTTGTCGCACTTGACTTGCACATCATTTTTAAAGCCCCTAGGTTGTCCCGGACAGGGTTCCTAACAGACTTGTGGGCCCTGACGCCTGCTCAGCAGGGCGGGTGATATCTAGTTATTTGGGGGTTTCTAGAGTGGTTTATTTATCTACGTCTTGGTCGAGAGTTTCTTGGATATTAACGACCATTGTTGCGGTAATTGGGCTCGTTTTTGTTTCGGTGGCGCCCGCTGACGCTTCGGGGAGTAAAACGATAAGCGCGGGTGGATCTGGAGTTGTGTTGCACGAGCCCACGGCAGCTTAAAAGGCAGAGGCCATGCGGCGTTTGGATCAGGCGCAAAAAGCAGACCCCGAGGGCTTCGACGAGCGGCTCCGCCTGATCAAGAATTCCAAGGAGCTTATGACTTACCTCTCCTCGGATAGTCGTTTCGACGCCGGACTCCAACAGAAGTTCCTTGCTGCTTCCATGCCTACTGAAGTTCTTCAGTCGCTGGTTTCATTGACAGAAACAGGGTACTTAACTCTTGAGGTAAAAGACGGTCCTAACAACACCAAGGTGGCCAAGTTCAGCAAGGCTGAGCCGACCCTGGTAGGCGGCGGTAAGGGAAGCATGGCCATGAAGCCCATGTTCCCACAGTGTCCCTCGGCCTGGGCCGCTATGTGGGCTTGGTGGGGAACAAATGCAGCTTTCTGTGGCGCCATGGGCTTCTTCGGGCCGGGTGCCGCTATCGCCTGCTCCGGCTTCATGATGCTTGCCGGCTCCGCTATCGATTTCAACAAAGGGTGCTAATGACGACTACTTCTAAATCAACCGAGCGCAACTACTGGCTGGCGTTGTCGGCCCTGTTCGGAGTGACGGTTAGTGTTGTGGCCATGACGGACCCGCCATGGTCCGTGGCGATGGTCCTAGCCTTCGTTCTGTTCGTGGTTCTGCAAAGCATCCACTACAGACAAATCGGTCACCACGTACAAGGGAAACTTGCTACCGCCAACCCAGGGGTTGGCATCCTCGGGGCTGTCTTCGGAGGCGCAGCAGTTCTCATCCATGGCAGCCCGATAGCTCTATGGGCAGGGCCCGTCCTCGGCCTCGTGACCTTTGTCGGTCTGTTCCTGTTCCTCCAGCGGTTTGGTCGATTCCACCACAGTCACAACACGAACTCCATCTGGACCAATTAGCCTGTGTTGAGGGCCGTACGAGCGGGCATTATCAGCCCCGTACGGCCCTCAACTCGTTTCCCGTTGAAGTGGCAGTTCATTCCTATCACCGTGAAACCTGCTGGTTAAAGAAAGAGAGCCTTCCAAGACTGAGCAGCAGCGGCTCGTGGACGTACGCCACAGATGCCCAGTACAGGGTGGCCGGGTCCACCAACGTCTGGACCCGCAAAGCACCCAGGCCAGCGTCTACTGCTGAGTGTTGCCCTGAAATGTCCGCTTCACTCGGACGGGCCTGTCGATATGGAAAGGAGCCGGAGCTGCCCCGGCCGTCACCAACGCTGCATCGCCCCAGTGGAACGGTTCCCGGATCTGCCTGGATTCGGTCACACCGAGGTCCGGACGGGTTCGTCTAGCCGGGTCAACGGCAACGTCTATTAACAACTGGTGAAGTCGGGTGGCCTTGGAGAGTAATTCAAAGGTGGCGTTCCTAAGCACCAGCTCGGGGGAAAAGGAGTGTGGACAATGTGCACACTCCTGGCCTCGGAGTAGCCCGTAAAGCCGCCGGACTGCTTCGGATTCCGCATGTCTTCGCGGGTTCCCAGTGTTTTCAAGGGTGGGAATGTAGTTCGAGTCCCACCTCGGGCACGACATATCGCCTCGTCAGAGGCGATCTTGCTTTGACGTGTGTACAAAGCTTGATTCTCGTCGCTCTGACGGGTTGGTTCGCGGGCTGTGGCCTGGCTGCCGCTGAGCCTATTTAGGTGTGTGGGTGGCGGGTTCAAGGCCCTTGCTGGTGGGCCTTCCGCCTGCTGTGGCTGCGGTTATGCGGTACCTCGTGTTGGTTGTCTCGGGTTGGCCGGGGGTGGCCTACACCTGTTCATGGACCGGGGGAGCGGGCACAACATGACTTCGCCGATTGCGGTGCGAAACTTCCTTGGACGGCCCCGCTTTTTGGGCGCGGGAACTGGGGAACCGCTGTTTTGTCCTGCCAAAGGAGGTGTGGACAGTGTCAACACTTACTTCTGCCTTAAGGGCCGCTGGGGCCGACTTGTGGGCGTTGCAGCAGATTCCAGATTGCCGGCCGAGCATACCGCCTCGATTCCGCAGGGGAGTGGCCCCATCCAGGTGCTGGAAATGACAGACAGCGACGCTGGATCTGGTTGTACAAAAAGTGCAGGGAGGGGCCTGGCCGCTCTGAGTTCTTGGGGCACTAGCTGGCGGCGCGGCAGCCCTGGCAGTGTGAATTTGTTTGCCTTCCTATGTGCCCATTGACCGGCTGCAGTACGTCCGGACGGGCATGAAACCGACGAATGACCTGGCCGTGTCCTTTTGAGTGGCGTGGCGGTTTGAGCGGAGTCAGAAGTGTCCGGTTTGGGTCTACGAGTTTCTTGAGCCATCGCCACAAAAATGGAGGAGGGGCCCTACTCTGACACCTGGCACACGCCAGCCTGACGTGTGCCTCATCATGGAGCCGGCCCCGGCCGGGAAGGGGAAAGCCCTCGACCGGAGCGGGTCGAGGGCCTTCTTCATGTGCAGTGCTGGGGAGGAGATGGAGGTCTACGCCTTGGAACTGTTCGCCTGGGTCCCGCCGTGTGGAGTCTCGAAGAGCAGGTGCTCTCCTTCGAGCACTTCGGGGTCTGCCGGTGCGACGGTGGCACGTGGGCCCTTGCTGCCGGTCTCGGGGAGCGTGAAGTAGACGAGGAGGGAGAGGGTGACAATGGCGATCATGTAGTACGCAACGAACATGGGCTGTCCGGCGCCGACGAATGCAGCGGCGATAAGTGGTGCGGTGCCACCGAAGACGGCGATGACGATCTGGTGCGCGAAGCCGATGCCTGCTACCCGGACTGAGGCCGGAAAGAGCTCGGCCTGGATTGTCGGGTAAACGGCCTGCCAAATACCGAGAACTACCCACCCGGATGCCGAAACTAGAACGTATACCCAGAAGCCTGGCTGGTTCAGCAGCAGAAGCAGTGGGTAGAAGAGCACGATCATGCCGATGGCACCGATGATGGGGAAGATCTTGCGTCGGCCGAGGCGGTCGGAAAGGTATCCGCAGACCGGCACGATGACCACGAGCAATACCAGCCCGATAACGCTCCCGGCCAGGGTGGAGGACAGGTCCCGGCCGGTGGTCAGCTTGGCATAGGTGGGGAGGAAGGTGGCCCAGGTGTAGTAGGCCACTGCCGGGGCAGAGAGTGCCGCTGCCTGGAGCAGAGCCTTCGGGTGTTCGCGGATAAGGTCTTTCAGGCGCGCCCAGGCGGACTTTTGATCGACGAGGGCAGCTGCCTCAAACTCAGGGGTCTCATCCGAGCGGGCCCGCAGGATGAGACCGGCGACGCCGAGAACGCCGCCGATGACGAACGGGATTCGCCAACCCCAGGCTGCGAGTTCGGCGGGAGCAAAGGATGATGTCACGATTGCGGCGGAACCGGTCGCTGCGAGGGTTGCGAGGCCGCTTGCCATGTTGGAGAACGAGCCGAACAGGCCCCTCCGGTTCGCGGGAGCGTGTTCGACCATGAACGCGATGGCGCTTTGCTGCTCGGTGCCGGCCGAGATTCCCTGGAGGATGCGTGCAACCAGGAAGAGAACAGGTGCTGCGTAGCCGATCGTCGCGAATGAGGGGGTGAGGCCGATGATGAGAGAGCCGAGCGCCATTCCGGAGATGGACAGCGTCAGGATGAGCCGGCGGCCGTAACGGTCGGCCAGCGGCGAGATGATGATTCCGCTGAGCGGGCGTATAACAAAACCGACGGCGTAGGTGAGCAGCGCTGCGACAAGGGACGCGAAGGGGTTCTCGCTTGGGAATATCTGTCCCGCGAACACCGCTGCCAGCAGCCCGTAGATGTACCAGTCGTACCACTCCACAAAGTGGCCGATCGTGCCTGCCACCATGTTGACGGAGCGCCGGGGCGGCTCCGGCACTTCCAAAAATTCAGAAGGGCCCGAGCTGTCGAGCGCATCTTTTGAGGTCTTCATTGAACTCTCCATACTTTCACGTTTGCTGAGGAGGGGTTAGGGATTGCACCGGAGGCAATCGGTCCTCCGGCTTTTCACCGGAACCAATAAGATCGATTGCTGAGATCGGTTGCAGAGATCGGTTGCAACAACACTAAGGGTGGCAAAAGAGACTTGTCAACGTCTTTTTGTGAGTCGCGTCGCAGATTCTGGCATTGCCGCCTCCGGAGGAGAGCAACCACTTTGTGCACTGGAGGCCTGCCTCGGTCGATTTAGGGGTGGTGTGGCCAATTCATGCTGCAGGCTGAAAGAGCGGCCCGCGTAGAACTGGCCGAAATGAGCGGCTCTGGCGGCTGAGCCGTCACCCCTCTGCCGGAAGGGGTGTCTCGTTGTTGAAGTCCAGGTACTGCACGCCTGACCACGTGCATTCCAAACTCCCATAGACGGACCAGTACTCATCCCAATGGGAAAGCTTCCACTGGTCCCGTTCCAGGCCGCGGCGGGTCAGCCGGTCCCGCAGAAGGTCCTGGGGGACCCTTACCCGCACCACCGTGGTCTCAGAAGGTGGCCAATGGAACTTTTCTGCCGCGCGCGTCAGAAAATCCGGATCGTCAAAGTAGGCTCCGAAAGGGGCATCGAGCACGACGGACCGGCCCAGACGCAGGTTGGCTCCGGCCACGTCCATGAGTGTCTCGTACTCGAGGGGCAGCAGGTTGTCGCGATAGTAGTCGTTGGATTCCCGGTCGGTGGGGTCGTGTCCAGTTGCCTTCAGCGCGAACTCGACGAAGCGTCCGCATATCCGGTCTTTGTCCAGGTATGCCGCGTTGTTTTCTTGTGCTGTTCTCTGCGCGATCGTGGTTTTCCCGGAGCCCGCCGGGCCGATGACAATAAAGACGCTGGGGACTGTCATCGGCGGGCCTCTGCCACTGCGGAAAGGAACTCTTCGGCGGCTTTGGTGACGCGGCCAAAGTCGCCATCGGGCTGCCAGGCTTTGGTCACATAGCTGCCGACGCCGACACCTGCAACGCCCGCGGCAAACCATTCGCTGACGTTCTCCAGCGTTACGCCGCCTGCCGGCATGATCGGCAGGTGTGCCAGCGGAGCGAGCACGGACTTGGCGTAGGGGATGCCGCCAGCCTCGGTGGGGAAGAGCTTGAGGATGTCAGCGCCCGCCTCTGCGGAGTTAACAAGCTCGGTCGGCGTGTAGGCCCCGCTAATAGTGGGTATCTGGTAGCGGTTCGCTGTCCGGATCATCGCCGGGTTCAGCTGGGGACTGACCAGGAATTCAGCCCCGGCGCGGATGCACTCGTAGGCCGAGTGCTCGTCCAGTACCGTTCCGGCGCCGATCGCGACTCCATTGGACCCATGTTTGGCGGAGAGCCGGCGGATTACCTCGACGGCGCCCGGGATCGACAGTGTGATTTCAAGGGCGCGGAAGCCTCCGGCGATGGCAGCTTCCGCAACGCGTTCTGCCACGTCGGCGTTCTCCAGGCGGACGATGAGGACGGCGCCTGATTCGTCGATGGTCTGCAGGGTGCGAAGTTTCTTATACATGGTGGCCTTTCTTGGGCCCAAGCGGGTTTGGTTTTGCTTATCGTCTGGGCCGCTGTTGTGGTGTCGTTGACAAACTCTCCCACCATCCATAGTGTTATTGCAACCGATCTCAGCAACCGATCTCATACAAGGGGGTATCGCGGTTGACTCACGAACGCACAATCATTCTTGGTGCTTCCCACTGGCACGTTCCGCTGTACGCACAGGCGATTGCCGAAATGCATCAGGTCGTCGGCGTCAGTGACGACGACGTGTCCCTCGTCCAGGGCCTGGCCGATGGCTGGGGAGCACCGGTGGAAGCTGACTGGCGGAAGCTGGTTGACCTTCCCGACATTGGGCTCGCCTACGTTTTTGGCCCCCATTCCGACATGGCGGAGAAGTGTCACGCCCTGATCGAACGCGGTATTCCCTTCGTGGTGGAGAAGCCGCTGGGAACTTCCCTTGCCGAACTCTCTGCTGTGCGCAAGGCCGCCGATGCAGCCGGCGTCCCTGCCACCGTCCCGCTGGTCCAGCGGGACGGTCCAACCGACCGATGGCTTGCTAAGGCAGGGCGGCCGACGTACCAGCGAACGTCATTCATTGCCGGACCGCCGTCCCGCTACCTCGACAACGCCAATCCCTGGATGCTCGATCCTGTCAGCGCAGGCGGGGGATGCCTGGCGAACCTGGGCCCCCACTTTGTCGACCTGTTCCTGCAGAGCTGCGCAGAACCGGCGGCACATGTCGACTCGCGGCTTTCGTCGGTTCTGCACGGCGGAGCCGTTGAGGACCACGCCAGCCTCATCATCTCCACGCCGGAGGGGCGGGAAGCCATCGTGGAGGTCGGTTACGCATTTCCCGGCTCCCCGCTTAAGCGCTACTGCAGCTACACCTCGGTCGGTGAAGCAGGATTCGCCTCCGTTGACTCCGATGGCTCTGCTACCTTCACCGCCGTGGACGGGACCACGGAGTCCGCCAAAATCGACGTGGACAGCGACCCGTTGTACGGTCCGTTCGTACGGCGTGTGGCTCAGACACTGGAAGATGGATTCCGGGGCCTGCCGACGCTGGCCCAGCTCGAAAACGTCATGCGCCCCATTTGGCAGGCATATGACGACCAGCACGGAGGAAAAGAACATGCCTGACCTGAGTATTGACGTTGTCGCGAAAGCCGCCGGTGTCCACCGGTCCACCGTCTCCCGGGCATTCTCCCGCCCGGAAGCTGTGAAAAGCGAAACACGCGAGCACATCCTCCGGGTCGCCGAGGGGCTGGGCTACACGATGAGTCCACTCGCCCAGGCGCTTCGACGAAAAACCAGCACCTTCATCCCGCTGATCGTCCCTGACATCACCAACCCGTTCTTTGCAGAACTTGCCAAGACGATGACGCAGGCGGCGGACGAGCGCGGCTACCAGCTGCTGCTCTGCGTAACCAATGGTGACCCTGCCAAAACTGAGGGTTACTTCACCGCCATGCAGGCCATGTATGCCCCGTTCGGGATTGTCGCGCCCTCCACCAAGGTCGATACCGAGGCCTTGAAACGCTTCGACTTCGGACACAAGGTGGTCGTGATCGACCGGGTGGAAGGCGACGATGCGGTCCCAACGGTCACCGTCGACAGCCGCCGCGGAATCATGCTCGCCCTGGACCATCTGCATTCACTGGGGCACACCTCGATCGGCTACGTCTCCGGTATCGCCGGTACACACACCGCCCAGGACCGGATAGAGGCGTACCTGGAGCTGTCAGCGGAGAGCGGCAGCACGCCCGTCGTTTTGGACAGTGGATCGGACTTGGATGCTGGCACGCGTGGGGCAGAGCATTTCCTCGAAATGGACAACCCGCCGACGGCGATCATCGCGGCCAATGACATGGTGGCCTTTGCGGTCATCTCGGCCCTCGGCAAGAGCGGCGTGCGTGTTCCGGAGGACGTGTCGGTCATCGGTTTCGATGGTCTGGCCCTAGGAGCCCGGTTCAACCCTCCTCTGACAACGGTGCGGCAGCCGATCGCCGACATGGGCCACATCGCCATCGAACTGGCTGAGAAGCAGAATATCGACGGCTCCGTGGGCCACATCGTCCTCGAGCCTGAGCTTCTGGTCCGTGGCTCCACCTCGGGACCGCGCGCATGACCGCGCAAATGGATGGCGCCCCGGCAGAAACACTGCGGCGGCTGCCGGGGCTCCAGCACACGGACCACGTCGGCCTGACCGTCCCCAACCTTGAGGAAGGTATCCGGTTCTTCGTCGACGTGCTCGGGGCCGAGGAACTGTACCGCTCAGAGCGGGGTCCCGACGAAGAATTCATGCCCACAAACTTTGACGTCCCGGCAGACGCGAAACTCACGCTGGCCATGCTGCGACTGCCCCCGAACCTCAATATTGAACTCTTCGAATGGAGCAGTGCTGAGCGGCGCGAAACCCCGCCGCGGCATTGTGATGCCGGCGGACACCACCTGTGCTTCGTCGTGGGCGACGTCGATGAAGCGCTCGCCGTGCTCCGGGAAATACCTGGGGTACGGGTGCTCGGTGAGCGCAAAGAAGTCGCAGGCGACAGCCCGCGCGTAGCCGGCAACCGCTGGACTTACTTCCTTACCCCCTGGGGCCTGCTGATGGAGATCGTCGACCGGTCCCGCGTCGCAGCCCCACCGAGGCTGGTCGGTCCCGCGGACTGGGCAGCGGCTCCAAACACTTCCAGAAAGGACACTCAATGATGCGGCTTGCAGGTCACACCCTCGGAACCCCGGACCACACGGTTCCCCAGGCACTGGCGCTCTTCAAAGCTGCCGGCCTCGACGCCGCGGAGGTTATCTACCAAGACGACTACCTGTCAGGGCTGCCTCTGGGAGATCGGCGCGCCGCGATGGAGGCATTGAAGGCTTCCGATAGTGAAGGCGTGCCGATCGTAGGCCTGACGCCATACACGACAGCCATCAACTCCCTTGAGGACGTGGAGTGGCGCGGCGCGGTCGATGAATTTCGGGGTGCCATTGAAACCGCGCATATGGTCGGGGCCGATCGGGTCCGTGTCTACGCCGGGTCCTGGCATGCCGGGGACTCCGACCTTGCCCGGCGGTGGGCAAAGCTCGTGCATGCGTTGCAGACCCTTGCGCCTGAAGCTGAACAGGCAGGCGTACGGCTGTGCGTTGAGAACCACTTCGGCACAATGACCCAGTCCGCGGCCGAAACCGCAGCCCTGGTCCGCGAAGTCGCGCACCCGGCCATCCGCGTTCTGTACGATCAGGCGAACCTGACGTTCACCCACGACGAAAAGTTCGAGCAGGCCCTCGCCGTCCAGGGCGACTTGATCGGCCACGTGCACGTGAAGGACCTTGTCTTCACCGATCCCAACGCAGCATTCCGCGCAACCGAAACAGCGCGTGTCAACGCTTCCGAGCGGGCCGTACGGTCCCGCGTCGTAGGAAGCGGCGTCGTTCCCTGGCCCCAAATCCTCTCCGGGCTGGTGCAGCACGGCTACAACGACGTGCTCAGCATCGAACTTGAATACCGCTGGCACCGGCAAGACCTTCCCAAGCCCGAGGACGGATTCAGGGAATCAGCCGACGTCCTGCGCGCCATGCTCTCCGATCCCGCCCATGTAAGGAACGCCCGATGAACACCAACCGCCTCCGCGTCGGCGTCATCGGCGCCGGAAACATCGCCACCATTGCCCAATTGCCCACACTCGTACAGCGGCATGACGTTGAGCTTGCCGCCCTGGTATCACGCCGTGAGGATCCGAGCAGCCTGGTCCGACGCTGGGGCTTCGACTCCGCCTACAAGTCGGTCGAGGACATGCTGGACTCACAGGATCTGGACGCAGTGTTCGTCCTCACACCCCGGTCCGAACACGCACACGCGGTCCAACTGTGCCTGAACCGCGACGTCGACGTGTTCTGCGAAAAGCCTCTGGCCCCGGCAACCGAGGAGGCAGAACGTCTGGCAGACCTCGCCGACGAGCGCGGCCGCATCCTGATGGTCGACTTCAACCGCCGCTATGCCCCCGTTTACACCGCCGGCCGGGAGCTGTTTGGCACGAAGGGCGCTACCTTCTGCGTGGCCCAGAAGAACCGCCCCGGATCGGAATACCGCGCAACCTTCGAGAACGCCATCCACATGGTCGATCTGCTCCGCTGGTACTGCGGTGGCGAACCTGTTGACGTGGCGGCGCACGCAGCGGGCGACGACCCGTGGGAGGAAGACGGCGTCGCGGCCATGATCCGCTTCAGCACCGGCAACACCGGAGTGCTCATGGCAGCCCGGACAGCCGGTGCCTGGAGCGAAAAACTCGATGCCTACGGCGACGGCAAGACCGTAGAAGTGAGGGCCCCGGAAACCGTCTCGACCACTGTCCAGGGAGTCACCACATCACGCGAGCTCAGCGCCGAGGCGTACGGCTGGGCAACGGCCACCGACACGCTCGGATTCTCCGCCGCCGTCCATCACTTCCTGGACCGCGTCGCCGACAGGGCCCAGCCACTGACCTCCGGCCGGGAAGCTGTCCATACCCAGAGGCTGCTTGACCAAGTCCTCGCCGCCTCGGGACTGCCCACAGAAGAACAAGCAGGCCGGGAATGGGCCAGCCACGCCACCAGCGGCAACAGCTAGGCAGCACGGGCACCTGCGCCATTCTGGACCGGGGTCGGCAGAGAACCTGGGCTTCAACAGTGCGGCAGCAGGTCAGGGCGCGGAGCGGCGCTCACTGAAGCAGCCGCGCCCGGAGCGGGGACACCCTTTGAAACACCTCAACTAAGGAGCTGGAAAGATGAAACGAGCAGCCCACCAGCCAGTCGCTGGGCAGCAACGGACAAGCGGAGTTATCAGATGAGCCTTAAAGACCAAGTCGTTCTGGTAACCGGATCAAGCGGCGGAATCGGCGACGCAGTCGTCGACGCCCTCACAGCCGAAGGGGCCATCGTCATAGGTGCCGACCGCGGCGCGAAGGAGGGCCAAGAACTAGCCGGCTTCTTCACGCTCGACATCACCTCCGAAGAACAATGCGCCACCGTCGTCCGTGATGTCACAACCAGGTACGGGCGCATCGACGCGCTTGTCCATGCAGCTGGAGTCCTGGGTGCCACGCCGGACATCATGAAAACAACGACCGAAGAATTCGACTCCATCATGCGGATCAACGGTTCGGGCACCTTCTCCATGGTCCGGGAAACCGCGCAATCAATGATTGGGACCGGAACTGCCGGCGCGATCGTGATCCTCTCCTCCGTTGCAGCCAAAGAGGCCCGACTCAACTATCTGCCGTACAACGCAAGCAAACTCGCAGTGCTCCACATCATGTGGTCCTTCGCCGAGCTGCTCGGCCCCAACGGCATCTCGGTCAACGCCATCGCGCCGGGCCCGGTAAACACTCCCATGTGGGCACAATTCGCGAAGGACTCGGGCCCGGATGCAGCCGCCAACCGGGCCAAGCGCGCCGCCCAGCTTCCCATGCGCCGGTTCGCCGAACCCGACGAAGTCGCCCGCGCCATCCTTTTCCTCGCCGACCCGGACAACCGCTACATCACCGGCGTATCCCTCGATGTGGCAGGCGGAGCACACTTGGGAATGGGAACCTAATCCAGGAATCCACCGAAGGACGATGCAGGGCTCCAGGCTGGCTTTGCCTGGCGCAGGAACTGGTAGCGTCTCCCTGCTAATCCCGGAGACCTGAGTGAAGCAACCTTTGATACTCCGTTGCGTGCTTTCTGGACGAACCTCGGTGCCGGTTCCCGCCCGTTGTTAGCGCCGCGCTGTTTTGCAGATGCGATGTCGCCCAAGGACCCCCGCGCTCTTCTCGACCTGATTTACGAACGGACCAAAGGCGCCGGCAAGACCCCCGACAGTGAAGCCTTCGTGACCATTGCGGACGGCCTGCGGACCGGTGCCGTTCCAGCCGAACTTCGCGCCGCCCTCTACAAGGTCGCCGCCCTCATTCCAGGTGTCACACTCAGTGACCGGCAAGCAACCATTGACGGCAGGACGGGCACCGCTATCGGCATTCCATCACCTGATGGTGCGGCAAGGACCGACATCATCATCGACCCGGATTCGGGTCTGGTCATCGGCGAACAAAATGTTCTCCTGAAGGACTACCCAGGCTCTCCTGCTGGCACCGTCACCGGCTGGACCTCGGTACGCACATCCGTGGTGGACTCCGCGCCCTAGCGAACTGGGCGCATGAACACCCCGGAACGGTCGGTCATCATTGGGGGTGACCGGCCGTTCCGGCATCTCCTCGGCTCTTCATTGCGTCTAATGCATCAGAGTACGCACTAAAAGGCCACGCTCAGATCGCGTTCCGGTGAAGGATCCTTTACCCGGCTCCCCACGTGGGGAAGCCGGGTGCTAGGACTCATTGAGGAGTGGTCGTCCCGTCTTAGTAGTAAAGGAACGGTTTCTGAGACAGCCTAAGCGGCCTTGGCCGGAAGGACGGTTCCTTTGATATGTGGAGTTTCCCGATAAATGGCGGCGTTTTGTGATCCCTCTTGTCGCACCATTGCGCGCCGGCTCTCTTGAATCTCTAGGGATTCGAGGCGCAGAGGTTTCGAGACAGATCCTTAGTGTGCTGCAAACCTCAGGCGTTATCCCATGTTGGGAAGATGAACTGTTGCCTCGATCTGCACCTTCGCACCCAGCGGCAAACCAGCCGCTTGGACGGTGGTCCTGGCCGGAAACGGTGGGGTCAGTCGTTGGGCATAGACGGTATTGATGGCGTCGAAATCCTGGTAGTCAGTGAGGTAGATCGTCATGCGGATAATGTGGCTCATCCCCAGTCCCAGTTCATTGAGCAGCGACTCCAGATTGGCCAGCATTGCTGCGCATTGTTCGGTGACGTCACTGGAGACCAAGGCACCGCTTGAAGGGTCTTGGCCGATGATGCCCGCCGTGTAGCCGGTGTCTCCATGCCGTACGAAGTGCGAGAACGGCGCAGTGGACTGATATAGCTGGCTGCTGAAGTGGTGACTGATCGCTGTATCAGACTGCCTGATCAAAATGCGCTCCTTCCCGCGCAAGGGTCAGGGACGGCCGCTGGAGGCGGGCCAGGGCTGTGGCAGTTTCGCTTCCCGGTTCTGCGGTGTAGGTGAGGACGCGGTGGCCGGAATCGTCCGGCATGGTCAGGACCTCGAACCCCAGCTCCAGTGATCCGATCTGGGGGTGGTTGAGTGTCTTGTGTCCCGACATGCAGTTCTCCACGGGGTGTTCGGCCCACATGTTCGCGAAATCCGGGCTTTTGAGGGTCAGTTCTCCAACGAGGGCAGCCAGCTCGGTGTCATCGGCGAACCGTCCGGAGAGCAGCCGCAGGGATGCCACCGCACGCCCGGCTTCGGTGCGCCAGTGCGGGTACAGGCTGCGTGTGGCCTCGTCGAGGAAGAGCATCCGGGTCATGTTCGGGCGTTCAGATGGCGTGTCCGGGGCGTCGAAGCCCAGGTGGGAGGCGACCAGCCGGTGTCCGGCCCGGTTCCAGGCCAGGACTTCAGTGCGCTTGCCCAGCACCACCGACGGGACATTGCCCATGGACTCAACCAGGCGCTTAGTTCCGGGCCGGACGCGATCCGGCCTGCTCCGCGTGGTCTTGGCTGTGCGGCGCTTGGCCCCGGACAGATCCACAAGGTGTTTCCGTTCGACCTCCGTCATAGCCAGGGCGCGGGCCAGCGAGTCGATGACAGCGTCGGAGGCGTTGACGTGCTGGCCCTGTTCCAGCCGGGCGTAGTACGTCACGCTCATGCCCGCCAGCATGGCCACTTCTTCCCGGCGCAGCCCCGGCACCCGGCGCGTGCCGTAATCCATCAGGCCCACATCCGCCGGCGTCAGAGCCGCCCGGCGCTTGCGCAGGAAGTCGCCCATCGCTGATTCGTTCATATCCCCCGAGTATTCACGATCAATCGAGAACCTGGGTAGCACTGCCCGTGCTACCCACAACACGGCGTAGCTGTTACTGCCGGCCGTCGGCAAGGTGGAGAGGAAAACCCGCTCACGCCCCCCACGGATTGGATACTCGCGCGATGACAACCAAAGACACCACGCCCCTCCCTCAATTCACCGCACCACCGGAACCACCGATCCAAGACACCCCTGTCCGGATGACGGGGCGGCAACGGCTGATCATGGTCCTGCTGCTGACCGCGAGCTTCACCCTCGCAGTGGACTTCTCTATTCTCAATGTCGCCCTGCCGCGGATCGGGGCAGACGTGGGGTTCTCCCTGGAGCACCTGCAATGGATCGCCACGTCCTTCGCGCTGTGCGCCGCAGGGTTCACCCTGTTCTTCGGTCGGGTCGCTGACCTGTTCGGCCGCAAACGGCTCTTCATCGCCGGCATGGCCCTGCTCGGCATCGGATCACTGGTCGGCGGCCTCGCCACCGACCTCGGCCTCCTGCTCGCCGCCCGCGTCGCCCAGGGCCTCGCGACCGCAGCTGTCACGCCGGCTGCACTATCGCTGCTGACCACGTCCTTCCCGGAAGGCCCGCTGCGGGACAAGGCCCTGGGCCTGAATGGGTCACTGATGGCTGCCGGGTTCACCGCCGGTGCGATCCTCGGCGGGCTCCTGACTGATCTACTGTCGTGGCGGTGGGCGTTCTTCATCAACGTCCCCATCGCCGTCTTCGTCCTAGTGCTTGCAGCCAAGCTTCTCACCGAGTCGGCCCGCGGCAACAGAACGAAGCTCGACGTCCCTGGAGCGGTCACTGTGACACTGGCGCTGCTGCTGCTCGTCTTCGGCCTGACCACTGCCGGCGAAAAGGGCTGGGCCAACAGCCTGGCCTGGGGACCCCTCGCCGGGGGCCTGTTCCTGTTCGTCGTGTTCTTCTTCATCGAGAAAAACACAGCACACGCGCTGGTGCCCGTGGCCATCCTGCGGAGGAACAACATCGCCTGGGGCAACATCGCCGGAATCCTGGCGTTCGCGACTGAAACGTCCCTGGTGTTTGTCCTGACCCTCTACCTTCAACAGGTCCTCGGCTACACACCGCTCGGCGCCGGGCTGGCGTTCGCCGTCCTCGGGGTCGGCACCGTGGTGGGTGGCGTCATCGCCCCGAAACTGATCGGCAAACTCGGCAACAAGAACACCATCATCACCGGCCTGACCATCCAGGCTGCAGCCACCGGCTCACTGCTCTTCATCAACACCGACCAGGCTTCGCTAGTGATCGTGCTGATCGCCACGTTCGTCGGCGGCGTCGCGAACCTTGCAGCGATCGTCGGGTTCATGGTCACCGCCACCACCGGGCTCCCCGACACTGAACAGGGCCTCGCCACGGGGCTGACGACCATGAGCCAGCAGATCGGCATCACGATGGGCATCCCCGTCATGAGCACCATCATCGCCGCGTCCCTGCTCCAGCACGGTACCAGCGACGCCGCCCCGGGACGGGTCCTGAGCGCCCTGCTCCCGGCGATTGGCATCAATGCCGCCCTCTGCCTGGCAGCGGCCGTGATGGTTGCCCTGTTCCTCCGGAAGCCCGCACCCGTCACGGCTTAAACCCCCATCCCGGCGTCCGGCTGGTTGAGGCTTTCGCCTGGCCGGCCGGGCACCACTACCCGGCAGAAAGAAGCGACACAATGCCCCTAGGCTTGATAGCCCTCGCAGCCGGCGGATTCGGGATCGGGCTCACCGAATTCGTCATCCTCGGGCTCCTTCCCGAAGTCGCCTCTGACTTCAATGTCAGCATCCCGGTCGCGGGCTACCTCGTGTCCGTCTACGCGCTCAGCGTCGCCTTCGGCGGAATCTTCGTCACAGCGGTCGCGGCCGGACGGAATCCGAAAAATACCCTCGCCTTGCTCATGGTCTTGTTCATCACGGGGAACCTCATCTCGGCACTCTCCCCCGACTACACCGTGATGCTCATCGGCCGGATCGTGGCCGCGCTGTGCCACGGGGCGTTCTTCGGGGTCGGGGCCGTGCTTGCAGCGAACCTCGTGGAACCGCACCGGAAGGCCGCCGCGGTCTCCATTATGTTTGCCGGGCTCACTACCGCGAACGTCCTCGGCGTCCCGTTCGGTACCTTCCTCGGGCAGAACTTCGGCTGGCGGTCCACGTTCTGGGCCATTACCGGCATCGGGATCATCGCCCTGATCGGGATGCTCGCGTTCATCAGAACCCAGCCCGCCAACCAACCGGCTAATCTCCGGCTGGAGCTCAGTGCGTTCACCAACGTCCAGGTGTGGCTGTCCATCCTTGTCACCGTTTTTGGTTTCGTCTCGGAAAACAAAAGCTATTCAACACCCTGCCTCCGCTCTAAATAGCCCAGTTGGAGTGGCGTCTGGACAGGTGTCTTGATGTCTTGGAAAGTTGTCTCGCCGTGTCTTGTCTTAAATAGATGCCCGAGAGGGTTTTCTGAGGCACGATGCCTCCAGGCGAGGTCCGATCCGTATCGGCCACTGAGGTCCAAGGTCTGTCTACCCGACATGGCGTCCAGCAGCGACGTGGGTACCGGTTTGGTACCATAGGGGATGGCTATGAATCTCCGTGTCCCTGAAGACCTCGATCGGCGGCTGGAGAAGTTGGCTGCTGAGGAACATACGTCCAAGTCCGCGCTTCTGTTGCAGGGGGCAGAGTTGGTTCTGCAGCGCCACGCGCGCCGGCGTGAAATCAGCGCAGGTCTTGATTTTGTTATGGGTCATGACGCTGATCTGCTGAAGCGCCTTGAAGACGCGTGACGGCGTACCTGGACATTGAGGATGCCCTTCAGGTAGTTGATCGGTACGGCTTCCATATCCGTGATGTCGGGTTGTTGGCCTCAGCATTGGTCAGGCCGGCTACGACTGTCCTGGGCGCGGAAGCCTATCCGGAGCTCGTGGTGAAGGCGGCAGCCTTGTTGGAGTCGGTCGCCCGGTTCCGTCCACTCGTTGACGGCAACAAACGGACGGCTTGGACGCTCATGGTGCTGCTGCTGTGGATCAACGGTCACCGGCATGACTTCACCACGGATGAAGGCTTCGACCTCGTCGTCGGAGTCGCCGCGGGCGCTATCGACCTGCCGAACGCTGCCGCCGAGATTTCCAGGCATCTGGTGCCCCGATAGGCAGATTGCTCGCCTGTTCCCCGGGTATCCCGGGGGGGGCTATGGCTATGAGCAGGCCCAATTTCCGCCGAGACGCGTTGTATGGGTGTTCCGCTTGGCCACGTGGCATTGTGACCAGCTTGGCCAGGCGCCCCGAACAGCTTTGAGGTATGTAATGGCTATCTCGAATCGAAGGTGATTGTGAGCGTGTCCTGGCAGGTCTTTCTGCGGACCATGAGCGCGGTCTACGGAAAGACCTGCCGGACAGTCAGGACCTGGACTAATGCGTTGCCTTGATTTCGTGAATGGTCAGGTCCCGGAAAGTGGCGGCTCCTTCGTGGGCGTAGAGGCGGATTGCGTTGTCGCCTTTAAGGGGGAACACCCGGTGCGAGTGCACCAGCCGTCCTTCTCCGAGGAACATCTCCACGCTTGTGCTGTCCACGAGGATGCGGATTGTGAGCCGTCCTGCCGAGGGGTCGATCGGGGTCTGGGTTTCGCCTCCTGTTGGGTTGATCGTTGGACGCCTGTTGAGGTAGGCGAAGGGGCCCCGCAGGAATGCACCGGCGGCAACGTGCCTGCCGCCGCCCTCTGCCCGGCATACTTCAAGGCCAACGTTGGCAGGTGGGGAAGCGGGGTCCCAGACGAGCTCGCAGGTGAGGTCGTAAGCGGTCGCACGGACGTCGAGGTCACGGGTGCCCTTTACAACTATGTCGCCCAGGAGGTGGGTGCGCTTCACGTGGTTTTCCAGTGCTGACGTGGGCGCGGAGACCAGGTAGTACCCACCGTCCGCCTGTTTGAGGCGGATGTCGCGCACAATCATGTCATCGCCGTTGTACGCGTCCGTCTCAAGGGTCGGTGTGTTGTGGGGGTAGTCCCAGAAGTTCGCCCACCCGATTGCCCGGCGGAGCGTCTCATCTTCCGCACCCGAGGCGTCGTGATGTGGATAGGTGACTGCCCCGTAAAAGTCGTAGCCGTGGTCGAGCCATTCGGGCTCGGGCTGATCAGGCTTGAACGATGTTCCGTCGAAGGCGCCAGTCCAGTACGCGTAGGTGGCGGGCAGGCCACGGGCTTTGCCGTTGGCACTCGTACCGAGGATCCAGCGGGAGGTGCCGTCGTCAGCGGTCATGCGGAAGATGTCAGGGCATTCCAGAAGCCCAAGATCGGTGCGTACAAACTCGCCAACGCGCCGCCAGGAGCGCAGGTCGGCGGATGTGTAGAAGCCGAGCTTCTGCCCCTCGGCGTTCGCCATGAACCAGCGTCCGCGGTCATCGTCCCAGATGACTTTGGGATCGCGGAAGTCGTGCACTCCGGGGTTGGGCAGCACCGGGGCCGGACCGGCGGCCCGGAACGAGCGCCCCCGGTCCGTCGAGTACCAGAGGTACTGGGCCTGGCGGCCTTCGGGCGCCTGCGTCACGAGGGCAATCACCGCACCCTCGCCGTATCCGGCGGTATTCCGCTCGTCCACCACCAGAGACCCTGACCAGCAGTCGCCGTTGCCATCGCTGAACTTCGGGATCGCGACGCCGTGGTCAGTGAACGCGACGTGATCCGTAGTGGTCGCGCGGCGCCACGACGTGCCTCCGCCGCCGCGCAGATAGTCGGCATTGTACAGGTAGTAGTAGTGGTATTCCCCGTCTATGTAGACGGGGCGCTGGGGGTCGTTCTTCCAGTTGTCCGGGACGCTGAAGTGAAAGGCGGGACGCATCCGGCGTGATCCTTTCGAAATTGAGCCGTTTGATGCTGGATCTTGTGTCCTGGCCGGTGCGGCTGCGGCGGGTCCGGCGAACGCCGCAGACAGTGCGAGTGATCCGCTGAGTGCAGCCGCCCCGCTTCCGGTGAGGAGTGACCGACGGGAGACCGCGGGTGAATCTTGCATGGGTTCCTTCTTCTTGCTGGGCAGCTTCGATGCTGCTGTAAAAGTTGGTGGTGGTGTATGGCCCCGGTTCAGGGAAGGAGGCTCCGAGCACCGTCAAAAATGTCGGCCATGGTCCATGCGTCGAGGGAGACTACCTGTGTCGTGCCCTCGGCGGCAAGGCTGACATGGTCCCCGCCCAGCGTGGGGTAGACGCGGGCGGTGAGCGGCATTCCGTTGGCAAAAATTTCGACGGCGGACCGGTCCAGGAGGACACGAAGGTGCACCCGTCCTTCGGGCATGGGGACGGGTCCTGACTTGTCTTCCGCATCAACGGCTGGATCAAGGCTGCTGTGGGTGCGGTCCAGGCGGAGCGTGCCATTGACGGTGTCGTCAGCCGCCCTGCGCAGCTCGATGACCGTCTCCTCGCTGGGGCCTCCGGGACTGCCAGGGACAGTGGAGCCCAGTACACCGAGCCGCACCACTGCGCCAGGTGCCAGCTGAAGGTCCAGTTCGAGGTCGAGTTGCCTGCCCGAGACACCGGTTTCCAGGGGCACCAGGTCACCGGTCAGCACCTGCCCGCGCAGACCGGCGTGGTCCCGGCGCAGCTTCTTGATTTCCGGTACGGGTGCGAAGCGGAGGGTCCCGTCCTCGGCCGCCGTGACGGTACGCGGCAGGCTCATCACCCCGGACCAGCCGGCCTCCACCATCGCGAGATCACTTCGGCCTTCCTGCAGCCAGCCGAACATGACACGCCGGCCGGACTCATCCTGGAACGACTGCGGTGCGTAGAAGAAACGGCCGCCGTAATCGAGCCGATGCAGCGCCGCGGGTTCGAAGCTGTCCCCGGCGTACCGGCCGGTCCAGTACAGCGGGTGGCGGGTGTCGCCGTCGTTCCATGCCGAGAAAACCAGCACGTCCGGCGAGCCGGCGGAGGGTGCGGACCCCAGCGAACCCTGTCCCGCCCGGAAAAGGTCCACGCATTCCCACATGGTCCCCGTCCAGTCAGCGTCCGCAGGATCGCCCTGCGAGGCGTCGCCGATGAACAGCGGCCCGATGTAGTCCCATCGCCGCAGGTCCGCTGACTCGTACAGGAACGCTGTACCGCCGCGCTGGCTGATGCCCGAACCCACCAGCTGCCGCCACTTTGTTCCTTCCCGCCAGACGCAGTGATCGCGGTACGCCGTGATGTCTACTCCAGCCGGCGGCGCTGCGATCACGGGATTTCCGGTGTCCTTGGTCCAGTTCAGGAGGTCCGGGGATCCGACGGCGACGCAGGGCAGCTCCTTGCCCTCGGACCGCCCCGAATACACCAGGGTGGGCTTGCCGCCGTCGTTCACCAGGACCCCGGACCAGCAGCCCTCGGCGTCCGGTCCTGGGGACGGTTCCAGGGCAACGGGCTGGTCCTTCCACGTGACCAGGTCCGTGCTGGTGGCGTGGCCCCACTGGATGCGGTGGTGGAACGCGCCCTCCGGGTTGTACTGGTAGAAGAGGTGGTACGTGCCGTCCCATTGGCTGACGCCGTTGGGATCGTTGAGCCAGCCGGCCGGTGAGACGAAATGGAAGCGGGGCCGGAGGGGGTCGGCTTCGGCCCGGGCCACCAGTTCATCCTGTGGAACCGTTGCGAGCGGGTGGGTCAGTTCAGTCATGCGGAAGCCCCTTCGTGAGCGTTCGACGCCGGACGGCTGGGCTGGGTTGGTTCGCCCGCCAGGGCATGGCCGGCGGCGCCGGCCCACGGCCGGTAGAGGTGGCAGCGCACCCAGTGGCGGTTTTCGGGGTCTCCAACCTGGTGGCGCACGGGTTCTTCGGCTGAACAGGCCTGGTTCGGGTCGCCGTCAAAAGCGCACGTGGTCGAAGCCATCACCGCCTGCCGTAGTTCGGCCCGGCGGACGGGATCGTAGGAGCCTGCCCGGGCCGGGTCCGGGACAGCCGAAACGAGGAGTTGGGTGTAAGGGTGTGCGGGGTTGGACAGCAGGTCCAGGGACTCGCCTTCCTCAACGAGTTCACCGGCGAACATGACGGCCGTCCGGTCCGCCAGGTATCGGGCGGATGCGAGGTCGTGGGTGATGTAGAGCATGGAGATTCCCTGCTCGTCGCGGAGCTTCCGCATCAGGTTCAGCACACCGATCCGGACGGAAACGTCAAGCATGGAGGTGGGCTCGTCGGCGAGGATGACTTTGGGTTCCACAGCGAGGGCCCGGGCAATCGCAACGCGCTGGCGCTGGCCGCCGGAGAGCTCGTGCGGGTAGGAGTTCAGCATGTCGGCCTGCAGTCCCACGGTGGTCATGAGTTCTTCGAGCCGCCGCACGGTCTCCTCCGCGGAACCGCCGCCTTTGCCGTGGATCGCCAGCGACCTCCGCAGGAAGTGCTCGATCCGGTGGGCCGGGTTCAGTGAACCGAAGGGGTCCTGGAAGACCATCTGCAGTTGGGACCGGAACGCACGCGACGCCTGGAACCGGTCGCGCTTGAGGATGTCGACGCCGTCGATCAGGATCGCGCCGCTGCTTGGCTTCTCGAGCCGGGCAACGCAGCGGGCCAGGGTGCTTTTGCCGGAACCGGACTCTCCCACAAGCGCGACGATTTCGCCGCGGTTGATTGTCAGATCCACGCCGTGCAGGGCGCGGACTGAGTCGCGGGAGAACAGCCGTCCAATGGGGAACGATTTGCCGAGGCCACGGATTTCAAGGGCGGGGGTGCGTGTGGAGGCCGCAGCCACCGGGGATGTCAGGGAGTGGCTCATCGTGCGGCTCCTGCCAGGTCTGCGGAATCAATCACTGGAGCGTCGGCACCAAGCGGAGCCACGAAATGGCCGGGTGCCGCCTCGGTGAGGTCGGGGATGTTACGGAACTTCATGCCGTCGGGCAGTCCCGTCAGCAGTACCCGCGGGCCGGTGAGCGGCGGGAATGCGCCCATCAGCGCCTGGGTGTAGGGGTGGCAGGGGTTGGTGTAGACGTCCTGCGCTTTTGCAGTCTCCACGATCCTGCCGCCGTACATCACGGCCATGCGGTGCGAGAGTTCCACCATGAGTGACATGTCGTGGGTGATAAAGAGGACAGAGAAGCCGAGCTCGCGCTGGAGGTCTTTGATCTGGGCCATGATCTCCTGCTGCACCACCACGTCCAGCGCGGTGGTGGGTTCGTCCAGGATCAGGAGGGATGGCTTGAGCGCCACGGCCATCGCTATCACTGCACGCTGACGCATGCCGCCGGAGAGCTGGTGCGGGTAGGACTTGAGGCGTGCGGGGTCTATCCTCACCAGTTCCAGCAGTTCGCCGGCCCTCCGGAGGGACTCCTTGCGGGAGTAGCCGGCGTGGGTGGTGAAGATGTCCACGATCTGTTCGCCGATGGTCAGCACGGGGTTGAGTGAGTTCATGGCTGACTGGAACACCATGGCCACGTCCTGCCAGCGGAAGCGCCGCAGCTCCTCCGGGCTCATGGCCAGGACGTCCTTGCCGCCGAAGGAAATGCTGCCGCCTGCGATCTTCGCGGGATCCTTGAGCAGCCGCATGATCGAGTTGGCAATGGTCGATTTTCCGCAGCCTGATTCCCCTGCGAGCCCGAACACCTCACCGGTGCCGATGCTGAAGGAAACGCGGTCCACGGCGGTGGTGGAGCGGGTGTCGCCGATGTACTTGACGGTGAGATCCTTGACGTCCAGGACGGGTTCGTGGGAGCCGAAGGACACTTGGGAGATGGTCATTTGGAGGCGCTCCTTTCGGTATCTTTCGGGGTTTTGATCTTCCGCAGGCGCGGGTTGGTGACCTCGTCCACGGCGTAGTTGATGAGGGCCAGGGCGAAGGCGACCAGTGCGATGCAGACGCCCGAGGGAACGAACACCCACCAGCTGCCGGTCAACAGGGCGCCTTCGTTGCCTGCCCAGAAGAGGTTGTTGCCCCACGAGACCGTGCTGGCGTCGCCCAGGCCCAGGAACTCCAGGCCTGCTTGGGCACCGATGCCGTAGATGACGCAGGCAAGCAGGGTGCCCATCACGATCGAGGCCATGTTGGGCAGGATTTCGCGGAACATGATCCGGCCGGCCCGTTCGCCGGAAACCACGGCCGCGGCCACAAAGTCCTTCGAGCGGATGGACAGGGCCTGGGAGCGCAGTACACGTGCCGACCCAGCCCAGCCCGTCACAACGAGGACCAGGATCACGGTTCCCAAACCCGGCGGCAGGAACGCGGCAAGAATGACAAGGAGCGGAAGCCCGGGCAGGAGCAGGAAGACGTTGGTCACCAGAGACAGGGCTTCGTCAATGAACTTGCCAAAGTACGCCGAGGCAAGGCCCACCAGAATGCCGATGAACGTGGATGCGAAGCCCACGGTGAGCCCCACGAAGAGGGAACTCCGGGAGCCGTGGACGGTCAGGGCGAGCACGTCCTGTCCCTTGGCTGTAGTTCCCAGCCAGTGCTCGGGAGACGGTTCCAGCGACGCCATCGCGGTGATCCGGGACGGGTCGCCGGGGAACAGCACGGGGGCCAGCAACGCAAGCACGATGAACACGACCATCACGGCCATGCCTGCCAGGGCCTTCTTGTTGGTGAGGATGCCGTGGACGAAGCTGCGGTTGGGCTTGCGGGCCGCCGGGGTTTTGGCGGCCGTTGTGCCGGGTTGCTTCAGGATTGCGGTTGTCATGATCGCTCCCTCTAGTTGCTGCGCACGCGCGGGTCGAGGCGGACGTAGAGGATGTCCACCAGGAAGTTGGCCAGCAGCACGGCGGCGGTGATGGTCAGGAACAGGCCTTGCATGAGCGGGTAGTCGAGGCCCTGGACGGCGTTGAGGAGCTGGTATCCGACGCCGGGGTAGGCGAAGACCACTTCGGTGAGCAACGCACCGCCCACCACGAACCCCAGTCCCATGCCGAAGCTTGTGACCGACGGGAGCATGGCGTTGCGGGCTGCGTAGCGGAGCATGATGCGGCTTGGGCGGAGCCCCTTGGCTTCGGCCATGGTGATGTAGTCCTCGGAGTTGGTGGCGATCATGGTGTTCCGCATGCCCAGCATCCAGCCGCCGATGGAGACCAGCACGATGGTGAGTGCCGGAAGCACCAGGTGGGCGCCCACGTCGCCGATGAACTCCCACGTGAACCCGGGCTCCAGGCCGGCGGTGAAGGCGTGGCGGATGGGGAACCAGTTCAGTACTACGCCGAAAAGGTACAGGGCGCCCATTGCGAGCCAGAAGTACGGGAACGAGCCGATGAATACGAGCAGAGGTGGAAGCGCGGAGTCGATCGCGCCGCCGCGCCGCCAGGCGGCGAGGACGCCCAGCAGGTTACCCACGACGGCGGCAATCACCAGTGCGGTTCCGCCGAGCAGGAGGGTCCAGCCGATCTGGGACGAGATGACCTCGGTGACCGGGGTGGGGAACCGGGAGATGGAGACGCCCATCTGCCCGGTGAAGATGTTGGTCATGTAGCCGATGTACTGCTCCCAGAGGGGCCGGTCGTCAACACCCAGCAGCTTGCGCAGGGCCTCAATCTGTTCGGGCTGCATTCTGTCCTGGGAGCGGGCGAACATGCGGGAGACGGGGTCCCCGGGCATGAATCGGGGGAGCAGGAAATTCAGGGTGATGGATGCCCAGAAGGCGATCAGGTAGAAACCCAGGCGGCGCAGGATGAAGCGCACGGTTTCCCTCCATTCGGGAATTACGGAAAAGTTTGGGGGCTGGCCGCCGGATGATCCGGCGGCCAGCAGTGGTGCGTGATGGGCCCACGCCGCCCGGGTTCCCTGGCCGAAGCGGAGCGAGGCTAGGGAGGCGGTGGGGAGTTACCTGCGCGGTTCCAGCGTGGTCAGCACAAGCACCGTAGAAGGTGAGCGGACCGAAAGGGTTGCGTAAGGGTTGTCCTCGGTGGGCCAGCCGGTGAAGCGGGTGTCATTGAAGGCGCCCCACTCCGGACCGGAGAACAGCGGCACCAGCGGTGCGGCGTCGTCGTATTCTTCCTGCAGCTTGTTGGCGATGTCCTTCTGCTTGGACTCGTCGGACTCTGCAGCGAACTCTGCCAGCAGGGCGTCAGCCTCGGCGTCGCCGAAGCGGTGGTAGTTGTCGAACGTCTTGGTGCCCACAGGCTTGACGGTCGACGTGCCCATTGCGGCGTTGAAATACTTGTACGGGCTGGGGTCGTTGGCGCTCCAGACGATGCCGGAGTCAAAATCGCCCGTCTCGTAGCCGGCAACCACGGCAGCCCAGTCCGGGGACTCCACCTTTGCCGTGACGCCGACTTCTGCCAGGTTCTGTGCGATCACGTTGGCCACGGACAGCCAGTCGGAAGAGGATGCGCCCACGGAGATCTTGAACTCGAACGGCTTGCCGTCCTTGAGCGTGCGCTTGCCGTCGGCACCCTTCGGGTAGCCCGCCTTGTCCAGCAGCTCATTGGCCTTCTGGACGTCCAGCTTGGTCCAGGTGCAATTCTCCTTGACCTCGTTGTTCTTCCAGGTCTCGTAGTTGCCGGAAAGCCCGGTGCAGTCCGCAGGCTCGGCGTAGCCGCTCATGCCGATCGTGGTGACCTGCTCCCGGTCAACGGCCATGCTCAGGGCCTTGCGGACGTCGACATCGTTGAAGGGTGCCTTGGTGGTGTTGAGCTGCCAGTTGATCATGGCGCCGGTGGCCGGGAACCAGTAGTGGCGGTGTTCCTTGTCCTTGGAAACGAACGTCTTTTCGATGTTCGGAATGTATTGCGGGGCCCAGTCCACATCGCCGTTCGCGGCGGCGAGGTTGGCGCCGTCGTTTCCCGCAAAAGCGAGCATCTTGATACCGGCGATCTTCTGCTTGTCCGGCTGCCAGTAGTTGGGGTTCTTTTTCAGCACGAACGACTGGGCCTGGAAACTGTCAACCTCGGTGTAGGGGCCTGTGCCGACGGGTTTGGCGTTGGCGTCCTTCTCCGGATCGGCGAGGGCGGACCAGATGTGCTTGGGCAGGATGGTGAGGTGCCCGACGTCGTACAGGGCCGGCGACCACGGCTTGTTGAAGGTGAAGGTCACCTTGTTGGTGCCTTCGGCGCTCACGGAGTCCAGGTACTCGAAGCCACCCTTGATCTTCTTCTGGAGCTCGAAGGTGTAGGCGACGTCCTCGGCCACGAAGGGCTGGCCGTCGGACCACTTAACGCCGTCGCGCAGGGTGAAGGTGATGGACTTGCCGTCGTCGGCGGCCTTCCATTCAGTGGCCAGCCACGGCACGGTGTCACCCTTGGCCGGGTTGAAGATCAGCAGCGACTCGTAGATGGACTGCTGGACCATCGGGTTGACGGTGGGGGCGAACGGGTTGAAGTTCTGCACGAACGTGCCCATGTCTTCACGCGGAATGGTGAGGAAGGCGCTGGCGTTTGCTGCGGCGTCGGTGCCGGCGGCCTTGTTGCCGTTGGCCGCACAGCCGGTCAGCAGCAGTGCGCCCACCGCCAGCCCGGCCGCCGTGGTGCGGGCAGCCCTCAGGAATCGGGGTTGTGTCATGATGGTTATCTCTTTCCTATCTTCATCAGCAAGGTGAAGGGGTGGGGGAGGGGTTGCTCTTCGAAAGTGATTTCGCGGTCAGACCGAAGAGCGTTCTAGCAGCGGACAGCCGACCAATTGCTGGTCGGCAATAATCGGCTGTCCTGCTGTCAGAGCTGCGAGCGTCTGGACTCCCAGGGCGCCCATTTTTTCAAACGGCAACGCAACCGTGGTCAGCTTGGGCCTGAGGTAGGCCGCAATCAGTTCCTGGTTGTCGAAGCCGATCACGGCGATGTCTCCGGGGATGGTCAGGCCCCGTTCCTTGATGGCGTCGTAAGCGCCCATCGCCATGCGGTCGTTGAGGCAGAACAGCGCGGTTGGCCTGTCCTCCTGCGGGTAGCGGTCCAGGATGCAGCACGCGGCCTCATACCCGCCGTCGGCCGTTGCATATCCGGGCACCACGAGCTCGGGGTCCAGCTCGAGTCCGGCATCGGCGAGTGCTTCGCGTGCACCCTCCAAACGCCCGATTGCTGCGGGAATGGCCGGGTCCAGGTTGATGACTCCGATCCGGCGGTGGCCGGCCCGGAGCAAGCGTTCGACGGCGGTGCGGCCGCCGGCGCGTTCGTCCGGGACGATCGAGGGCAGCTTCCCGTCGGCGTCGAAGCAGTTGATCAGTACGGTGGGTACTTCCTTGGCGGTTTCGGGCACGTGCACGCCACGGTGGAATGTGGCTGCGTACAGAAGTCCTTCCACGCGCTGCTCCAGCAGCTTTTCGGTTGCTGCGTCCTCCAGGCCCTGGTTGGGTCCTACGGCATCGGCCTGGTCGGAGGGCGCGATGAGCAGGAACTTGCGGTCGAGCCAGGCTTGGTCTTGTGCACCTTTGATGATGTCGACGGCGAACGGTGCCGTGACGATCTCGGTGACAATCCCGTACCAGTCACTGCGCTGGGATGCCAGTGCACGTGCTCCGGCGTTCGGGCGGTAGCCCAAGGCCTGGACAGCTTCGTTGATCCGGGTGCGGGTCTCTTCGGAGATGCTGGCATTTTCGCGGTTGCTCAGCACGAACGAAACCGCAGTCCGGGAAACCCCCGCGTGCTTGGCAACATCATTCATGGTGACACCCCGCTGCCGCGCGGCCCCGGCATGGTTCGAGGTGGTGGTTTTCGCCATTGAATGCTCCGGTGATAATCGGTGGTGCTGCCAGGTGGGTAACGCGCGTTACTTGCGCATAGATAGAGGTTACGCGCGTTACTAGATCTGTGTCAAGGGTTACATTTTCGCGTGCGAGGTGACCGCTGCCGACGCTCAGAGCAGCCGCACCGAGGGCTCGTGCTAGGCGTGCGAATGCAGCTGGGACTGATGCTGATGCTGGAGCTGTGTGCGGAGTTCGTCTTCGGTGGGGGGCCGGGCGCCGGCCCGGGATACGGTGATCGCGGCCGCGGCGGCCGCCGTGCATCCCAGCTGGTCGAGGACGGAAGGGGCCAGGCCGCCGGTTCCGCGGGTGAGGAGTCCCAGGATCAGGGCCGACATATAGGAGTCGCCGGCGCCGATGGTGTCGACCACGGGGGTCTTCACTGCAGGAATGCTGAGGGCGGTGGTGGATGTGGCAAGCAACGAGCCTGATGAGCCCCGGGTGATGACAGCCAGCTCTGCTCCGAGACCCAGGAGGTGTGTGGCGGTTTCCTCCAGGGCCTTCCTCGGGTAAAGCCATGCGGCGTCCTCGTCGCTTAGTTTGACGACGCTGGTGAGCTGCACCAGTTCCTCGAAAGTGTGCCGTGCTTCGGCTTGGGTTCCGAGCAGGGCCGGCCTGATGTTGGGATCGTAGGTGATGATGCACTCGCCGCGGAGTTCCTGGAGGATGGCTTTGACGCAGTTGGCGCCCGGTGGCAGGAAGCTTGCGATCGAACCGGTGTGGACGATTCTGGGCGGAGTAAGGGCAGGATCCAGCGGCGCCACATCCCAGTCGATGTCGAAGGCGTAGCTCGCCGAGCCGTCGCGGGCAAGTGTGGCGGTCGCCGTCGACGTTCTCTCCAGTGACCGGGAGCCTGGCAAGAGCGTCACCCCGGCGCCCGTGAGGCGCTCCTCAAGTGCGTCACCGCGGCGGTCCGCGCCGATTGAGGTGAGCAGTCCGGTGCTCACCCCCAGGCGGGCCAGGCCGTAGGCGACATTGGCCGGTGATCCGCCGGGGTGTTCTGTGGTGCCGTCGGGGGTGGTGACGACGTCGATCAGGGCTTCGCCGATGACGACGACGTCCGGCACCTGCCCGGGAGGGTGGGGCTTGCCGTTGTTGTGCATGTCTTGTTCCTTGAATTGGGTGCTGCCTTACGCGAGCTGCGTGACCTGAAGGCTGTTGATGGTTGCCGCGCCGCCGACGGCGTAGATTGCGAGGTCGGTGCTGGTCTCGGCCGGGAAGATCAGTTCGGTCATGGTGACCTGGCCGTCCTGGGCGAAGACTTCAACGGAGCAGCGGTCCACGTAGATGGTGAGGGTGTAGGACCCGTGCGTTTCCTGGATGGGGGCGGTGTCGATGGAGGGGAAGGATTCGTGGAATCCTGTCTGTCCTGATTCGCGCCGGTCCACGAGGAGTGTGGCTTGCTCTGGCCGGATGCCCACACGGGTTCCCTTCGTGCCGTCCCCACGCAGGATGAGGCCGAATTCCTCTGCGCCTCCGGGCGTGAAGCTGACGTCAATCCGCTGGACGGTGCCGGCCGCGTCCGCCAGGACCTGGGCGCCGTCGTGGATGGTGGTTCCGGAAAGGTGGAACGACTCCGTGCCGGCCAGGGCAGTCCAGTCGCCCGCGGGCTGCTGGGCCAGGCACAGTTCTCCGTCGCGGGCCTGGAGTGAAATTTCCCGGGCGAGGCTCATGGGGCTGCGCCAGGGCGTGGTGGGGATGTGGTTGGCGTATTCCCAGTTGTTCATCCAGGCGATCATCAGGCGGCGGTTGTCCGGGACGTCGCTGAAGGAAACGGCGGCGTAGTAGTCCCGGCCCCAGTCCAGCCAACGGTAATCGCCCAGTCGGGCCGGGTCCTGCGGGCCTTCGGTCACGGTGCTGGCGGAGGTGAAGGTGGTTCCGTCGAAGTCACCGATGAAGTACTGGCCGGCTGAGCCGTTGTTGGGCCCGCCGGGATTGAGGTTGACGGTGAGGACCCATTTGAGGTTGTCCGGGTCGCCGTCCACGGGCAGGGGAAACAGGTCCGGGCATTCCCAGACCCCGCCGGTGGCATTAGCCGGCCCGAAGGTGCTCAGCAGTTCCCAGTTCTTCAGGTCTCGGGACTTGTAGAGGACCACCTGGAAGTCTGTGGCTTCGACGGCGACCATCACCCAGTAACTGTCCGCGCCGCCGTCGTACCAGATGACCTTGGGGTCACGGAACTCGGCGGAGCCGCGGTTAAGAACAGGGTTGCCTCCGTGTTTTGTCCAGCTGTAGCCCCCGTCCAGGCTGTAGGCCAGGGACTGGGCCTGGACGCCCTCGTGCAAGGAGCCCGGTTTGAAGGCGCTGGTATAGATCGCCACCAGGGGCGCAGGGGATCCGTTGCCGAATCCGCTGGTGTTGTGACGGTCATGGACGATGCTTCCGGAAAAGATGTCTTCGTATTCGTCGCAGGCGATGGCGACGGGGTGCTCGGTCCAGGTCAGCAGGTCGGTAGAGGTTGCGTGTCCCCAGGACATGTTGCCCCAGACGTTTCCCAGCGGGTTGTTCTGGTAGTAGAGGTGGTAAACGCCGTTGTGAAAGATCAGGCCGTTGGGGTCATTGAGCCAGGTGTCCTTCGCCGTGTAGTGCAGGGCCGGGCGGTAGCTGTCTGTTGTGGCTGCCGTACTGGCCGAGGTGAGTGTATCCATGAGGTTCCTTTTGGAAGTGCGTGCTATTTGCTCGCGCCGGCTGTGAGGCCTTCGCGCAGGGTGCGTTGGCCGAAGATAAAGACGACCAGTGCGGGCAGCATGGACAGGATCACTCCAGCGAGGACCACCGATATGCTCCCGGTGCCGAGGTTGCCTTGGAGTGTGACCAGGCCGAGGGGGAGGGTGAAATTCTGTTCGCTGATAGTGAGGATCAGTGGCCGGAAGAACTCGTTCCAGTGGAAGTTGAAGGCAAGGATCCCGACGATGGCCATGCCCGGAACGGCCAGCGGCACGTAGACGGAACGGAAGATCCGCCACGGTCCGGCACCATCCAGGGCGGCCGCTTCCGCAAAATCATTTGGCAGGCCAAGGAAATACTGACGCATCAGGAACGTGCCGAAGGCGGTGGGAATGGCCGGCAGGATCAGTGCCAGCAAGGTATCGGACAGACCCATCCCACGGATGAGCATAAAGACGGGGACGATGGTGACCTGCACTGGAACCATCATCGTGGCCAGCACCAGCGAGAAGATGGCGTTCTTGCCCCGGAAGTCCAGGCGGGCGAAGGCGTAGCCGGCCAGAGTGGCGGAGGCCATCTGGCCAAGCGCGATCAGCCCGGTCACCAGGGCGCTGTTCAGGACCAGGAGGCCGACATTGATCTGCTTGAACACCTCCCGGTAGGCGGTGAAGTCAGGGTTGATGGGCAGGAAGGACGGGGGCAAATTGAAGGATTCCGAGGGTGTTCGCAACGAGGTGGACAGGGTCCACAGGACAGGGCCGAGGGTCAGCGCCGCAGCCACCGCCAGCGCGGCGTATCTGCCGACGGTTCCTGGAGCCGGCAGGCGGCGGTTGCGGTAGGGCTGTGGGGTGGCCGGTGTGCCGGCGGTGGAACCCGGATGCTCGTTGGTCCCGGTGTTCAGGGTCTGGCTGGACATAAGGGACCTCACTGGTAGAAGACGAAGCGGCGGCTGAGGCGGAATTGCAGGGCGGTGACGGCAAGGATCAGCACGGTCAGTACGAGGCCGATGGCCGAGGCTTCGCCGAATTCCAGTTGCTGGAAGGCGGATTCAAAGATCACCATGACTGCGGTGCGGGTGGAATCCCCTGGACCGCCGTTGGTCAGTACGTAGGGCTGGTCGAAGACCTGCAGTGCGCTGATGATCGCCATGACGGAGGCGACGAGCACGGTGGGGCTGATCAGCGGAAGGGTGACGTTGCTGAACTGTTTCCAGCCCGTGGCGCCGTCCAGGTTTGCTGCTTCGTGCAGTTCTTTCGGGATGTTGCTCAGGGCGCCGAGGAAGAGGAGGAAGGAGAACCCGAAGTTCTGCCAGACGTACACCAGGACGACGACGGCGGCGGAGGCCACGGGACTGGTCAGCCAGGGTACTGCGGGAATGCCGATGAGTGACAGGAGCCAGTTCACCACGCCAAACTGTTCGTTGAACATATACCGCATGAAGATGGACACCGACGCGGCAGACAGCACCAGGGGAAAGAAGAAGGTGGAACGGAGGAATACCCTGAGCCAGGACGGCATCCTGCCCTGGAGCATGGAAGCCAGGCTGAGTGCAATGCCGAGTTGAAGGATTACTGCGACGACCACGAACACGATGGTGTTAAGGAAGGACACGCGGACGGTGGGGTCCTGTGCCAGGGAAGCGAAGTTGGCGAAACCGACGAATTGGGGTGCCGAAATGATGTCCCAGCGGAAGAAGGCCAGGACCAGCGAGCCGATGATCGGCAGGAAGGTGAACAGGGCCATCCCCAGCAGCGTCGGGGCAAGGAAAATCATCGCCAACCGTCGCTCGACGAACGAGCGGCGCGTGGCCGGTGGTTTTACGGTGTGGCGTGGGGTAGTAGAAGTGGTGGTCATGCGTTCCTCCTGAGGGCCAGTTCGAGATCGCGCTGCAGGGTGCCCATCGCTGTCCGTACGCCGGCGGAGCTGCCGCTGACAGCGGTGGAAACGTTTTTCATCAGGGCAGTTTCGACGGCGGCCTGCTGCGGCGGCGCGGGTATCGGGCCGGACGTGGGGAACCTGTCGAGGGTGTCGTAAAAGACCTTCCAATGCCGGGGCCCGGTGGCGGCGTAAAAGGACTCATTTACCATCGAACGGCGGGTTGGAGTGGTGTTCGGCTTGGGAATGGCCAGCTGCATCGCTTCGCGGCTGGAGCAGAACTTCACCCATTCCCAGGCTGCGTCCTTATCCTTCGCCGTACGCATGATCGCATAGCCGGCAGCGCCGAACTGGTGCCGCTGCGTCCGCCAGCGGGGGAAGAACTGCACATCGAACTGATCGGCCGTCATGCCTGCATCGTGCAGACCTTGCGCCCAGTAGCCACCCGCTGGCGTGGTGCCGATGCGGTTGTTCCCGAACAAGCCAACGAGGGCGTTGCCGCCCCCCGATTCAGGCCGCACGCCCAGTCCTTCGGACACGAGTTCGCGCAGGTAGTCGAAGGTCTCGATAACCCGGCCGTCCTCGGCGTTGGGAGCCAGCCATTGATACCCGCCGCCGCGGGTCGCCCGGGCAGGGTCCTTGGGATAAAAGCGGTCCCAGAGCCACTCCCCGCCGGGGGCCTTGCTCTCGGTTAGGAAGCTGGTGTCGTTGGCGTACAGCCATGGCACGACTCCGCCAAAAAGCCGGTTGGTCCAGTAGTACGGGGTGAAGTCGGCCGGGCGCGCTTTCCGCAGGGCGCGGAGCGTGGCGCTGAAGTCATCCTGTGTCCAGTCGTCCTTTGGCCGGTCAAGGCCGGCCTGGGCGAAGGTGGTGGTATTCAAATACATGTTCGCCGCGTTCCAGTCCAGCGGAAGCTGGTACAGGCTTCCCTGGTACATGAAGGCTTCCAGCAGGCTCGGATGAACATCATCGAAGTAGTCGCTCATGTCCCCAGCGTCCCGGCGGACATAATCATCCAGCGGCTCGGCGAGCTTGTCGGCGAACAGCTGGGCGCCCTCGGTGGCTACGTAGACGACGTCCGGCGGTGTTCCGGCGGCTGCCATGGTGAGGATCTTGGAAAAGAAATCCTTCCAGTCCGCGCCTTGGATCGCCTGCAAGCGGACCGGAATATCTGGGTGGGCGGCGGTAAAGGCGTTAACCAGGCCCTGCCGGGCCGCGGCATCTGCTGCCGTTCCAAGGATGGCGATGTTCAGTGCCTTGCTCCCGCGGCCCGGAATGTCACTCCCGGTCAGTCGGGGCCAGGCGCCCACCGTGGCTCCCGCAACAGCGAGGCCAGTAAGGCCCAGCACGGAACGACGCGTGAGCTGCGAAAGTCCGCTGCCGGACCGCGGCGCATACGAGGGGGGTGTGTTCCCCGGTGTCTTTTCAGACGTCATTGTCGGCTCCTCCTAACACGTGTTAAGTAGGGTAAATAGAGCACCTAACACGTGTCAAGTGAGACTTTTGCTGGAGCTTAGATGAACTTGAATTACGAGCGTGAGCTGCTTGACGAAGCGCGGACAGTGGGCTCCCGCGGAGGCTGGGCGAGTCATCCCTGGCATAACTTTTCCGCAGCCAGGCGCTGCGGAAACGGTCCGCCAGGTTAGCCGGCCGGGACCGCTGCAGTGGACGCCCGCGGTATGATCCGGCAGGGCATGTAAAGAGTGCCTGCTTCAACTTGCTCAGCTGCCGGGGCTTTTCCTTCGACCGCATCCAACAGCAGGGACATGGCCGCTGCTCCGATTTCGGCGTGCGGAAGTGCCACCGTGGTAAGGGCGGGAACAAGGTTGGCAGCGAGGTTCTGCTGGTCGTCGTAGCCCACTACGGACAGATCCTGCGGTACGCGCAGTCCTGCGGTCGCCGCGTAGAGCAAAACGCCGGTGGCAACCCGGTCGTTGGAGCAAATGATCGCCGTCGGCCGGTCTCTGCCGCCCAGGACGGAGGAAGCGGCCCGGTAGCCCTCGTCGATGTCCCATCCGGTCGCGTGGACATGCTGTTGTTCGAGGCCCAGCCCCGCTTCGGCCATAGCCTCACGGTAACCCTGTTCACGCTGCGGGGCGGCGGGGGAGCTGAGAGTTCCGGTCAACAAGGTGATGCGGCGGTGGCCCAGGTCAAGCAGCAACTGCGCCGCCGCGCGTCCGCCGTCGATCTCTGCCGGTATCACCGAATGGAGCTGCGAGCCGGTATCAGTGCAATTGGCCAGAACGGCGGGCACGGTGAGCATCGCCGGCGGGGCCGTAATTTCGCGCAGGCTGCCGGTGGCGTACATGATCCCGTCGACCTGTCGGTGCACGAGTTGCTGCGCCGCAGCGCCATCACGGGCCGTGTCATGTTCTGTGTCGACCACCAGGACCATGTATCCGCGGGCCAAGGCCGTGCGTGAGGCGCCGCTGATCAAACGACCGGCGAAAGGGCTGGTAACGATGTCATCCGTGATGATGCCGATCGTCGATGTCTGCTGGTTACGCAGGCTGACGGCAACGGAGTTGGGCGTGTAATTTAGCTCCGCCGCAGCGCGGAGCACCCTCTCCTGGCGTTCGGCGGTGACGTTGCCGTCTGCCCTGCCGTTTAGTACCAGTGACACTGCACTGCGGGACACCCCCGCCCGTCGTGCCACATCCAGTGCTGTTGCTTTACGTTTGGCCATGCCGATCCATCCCCTGCCTTTCGGCCCAGCATACCTAACTCGTGTGAGGTTGAGAGATGCCGTGTTTGGGTCTGCTTTCTGGCGAAGACGAAACGGATGAACGTCTTGTTCGGAGGAGCCGCCGGTAATGGAATTCGATGCGCACTGGAGGAGTAGGTGCTGCGGAACTTAGAAGTACTGCTCCGCTCGTGCCCCAGAGTCGCATCCCTGACCAGGTCACTGTCGTCTTAGCGGCCATGATCTCCTTTAGGTGCCTTCGTCGTAGACGTATGGCAGGGGGCCGAAATTGGGTGTGGACATTGTCCACAGTCTTCGTCTCGGATCGGGTTGTACACTGGTCCGGGGTAACGTGGGAACGCCGCGGCAAGTTTTCGAAGTTCCGACCGAGCGTACGATTTGGTTGCGCAGGGGAGCGACGCCAGGACCGAGAAGTACTGACGAGCGACCGGGTCGATGAACGTTGAAGTGGCGCTGAGTTTGAGCAAATCATGAGTCGCATTTCCGAACTTAAAGCTGCTCCGACTTCTCAGTAGTGGAGGATAAGCGAACCTCAGTCTGACTATCCCCGGCGGTTTCGTGACGTCAGGTTTGGGTGTTTCAGCCTCATACCAGCCATTCGGGTTCCGGTTGCTCGGATCACGTCTTCGCGGATTCCCAGTGTTTGGTAGGACTCGAGTGCAGTTCCATGCTTCCGCTGCGTTTATGGAGAAGTGTCCGAAGCCGCCGCCGCCAATGGTGTCGGCGCCGGCCAACCTCCCGAATCGGGACTCCCAAGGGGTAGGGTATGCCCTAGCCGACGAAGGAGTCACGATGAGCTACAAATATCGAACTGTTCGGATTCGTGGTACCGAGCTGGTTGGAACAATTGCCAGGAAGCACGGGAGTTCGGCTGAAATCTACGAAACGTCCAAAGACCTGAGCACATCAGTAGTTCCGGTGTTCTTCGAGGCAACGGGCGAGATCCGTTTCTTCGACAGGTCAGTGTTGGAGGACGTTGTGGCACCAGCTAATTAAGCCGTCTGGGCATACCGGGGCAGTCCCTGGCGGGTGGACCCCTTCTAGGGCAAACGGGGGTGTGGACAATGATGCTCCTATTGGTGTCAATGGTCCTGAGCGCCCCCGTGCCGCGAAGGTTACCGGGGCCGGCCACTCCGGCCTCAAGGGTCTGCGATCGCTGCGCGACGGCCTGCGGCCGCCCTTGACCCGGAAGCCTCTGCCGCCCCCCGGTCGGGTATGCATAGGCCTGGGCGCGACCGAACAGACGGTCGCCCCCGTGGTGGGTGGCCGCTGGGCCGAAGCTTGGGGTCTACCCGCGGGGCGTAGCTTGAGTTGTAGGGGATTGCCTGTCGAGCCAGGTTTCGTAGCGGTGGTGGGAAGTCTTCGCCGAGATGAAGGCCCTCGGGTATGCGGCCGTGTCCAGCCCAGTTACGCCAACGTCCGGCCCTAACGCAGGGGGCCTGCTGGTCTACCTACTCGATCCGGACGGCAACCGTTGGAAGGATGCCTCCTGCGCCCAGAAGTGCCCGCAGGTCCTGGCGGACACTGTCCACGCCGCTTCGAACTTCACCGGCTCCGCGTCAGTGCCAAAGGCCGGGATGAAGGCCATGCGGGGGGAGTTCGCCGATGGCGCGGTCGATGACTACCTCCTTCAGCTCTGGCTGGCACCTTGGAAGCCCGATGCCATACTCCGGACCGGGACTCCAGGTACTGGCACCAGTCGGTCGGCAACCATCGTCGAGTGTGCGATCCGATGTCTTGGATCGTGGGCACCAAGGTTCACCGGTGCGTCGCCGAACGTATTGCTACCGGGCGACCTCAGGACGAAGGCTAGACCGGGGAACCGGAGTAGCTAGTCCGGGGCCATGCGGGCCCTGATGTTCAGGCCGACTTTCTGAGGTTCCCCCGGGCCGGGGCTGGCGACAGGGAGCCAGTAGGTGAATTCGCCGTCCTTTCCCGTGAAGATGCAGATGGTGCTGTTCCCGATGACGTTGGACTCTCGCTTGCACGGTCCGTCGGCAGTCATCGCGACACCAACCCCCGAGACTACTGCCGCGACGTCGTTATCGGTGAGCTCTTTTCCGGTCTCCCAGCGGCGCGACAGACTCGGGCACGGGTTGGTGCTGATGCACATGAACCGCTCGGGGCGGACAATCTCGTCGGCCGGTTTCCAGTCGGCCGGGATGGCGAATCGCCCGGCGCGGGAAAGCATGTCGGCGGTGACCTTGTCCTCGGCGGAGCGGACCATGAAGTGCGCCGTGACCCCCAGCGCCAGGACCACGGCGAAGACCAACCAGATCCTGCGTTTCACTGGATCCCCCAATCCGCGCCTGTTCCGGTCAGCCTAACCCGCGACTGCCCCCGCTCCCAGGACACGCCCGCCGTCGTCCACCATACTGTCGGTGCCCGGGAGCACCATGGTCCTATGACGGCTCCAACAGTTGAGGCGGCGATCCACGAACTGATGGATCTCGCCTGGAATGTTGTCTACGACCTGCTCGAGGGGGCGGGGCCTGCTCGGTGACGGGTTGTTCGTCGAGGAGTACACCGGGATCCGTTCCTGGGTCGAAGACCTGACTCGCTACACCGTGGTCCACTACAGGGATGTGGCGATTCTGTTCGTTGACACCCGGCCCGTGGACGCCATTGCCTTCCATCATGACCTGCTGGGTACCGATGATCCGAAGGCCTATTTCAGGCTCCCACGGGCTTAGTGCCGGTATGCCGTAGTCTTGCTTGCCCATGCAATGAGTCGGCGCCACAGGCGGGATCGCCTATCGCATCAGCTGGTCACTTGCCGGACCTGAACACGATGGAGTCGAAGACGGCGCGTGCCTCTCTCGTCAGCTCCGGGTTGATCGATTCGTGGAGTTGGCTCACCGCGATCACAGCGCGCTGGCCGTTCAAGTCGACCACCCGGTAGGTTTCGCGTTCAGCCACGCTTGAGTACCAGCGTGAGCATTCGTATGAGGATCCTGAGTGGATGCATAACTTGCCGCCGTCGCAGGCTGTGATGTCCGCGTCGCCCTCGACGGAGTGGTCGAACTCGAAGCCGGAGTAATTGCCCACCATGACCTCGACGGCAGGGGTGCTTGCCGTTGACGCCTGCGACGCCATCGCATCGACGAAGGCCTTAGGCGACGAGTCGACCTCGGCGAGCTTGCCCACCCACGTGCATGCGTCCGTCGCCACATAGTCGGCGGGCCAAAAAGTGAGGTAAACGGCCCATTCATCCGGGTGATCCGGGTCGTCCTTGATCACGCTGTCGCCGTCGAAGGACTTCCAGCCGTCTGGGACGGTGATCTCGAAAGGCTCCGTGTAGCCGGGGACGAGGACGAGGTATGTGCCGGCGTCGATGTCGCCATTCTTCGGCAGAGGTGGGACCGTGCGAGTGTCGCCGCCGTTCGGCAGCGGTGGGACCGTGCGAACCTCCGTAGTCGGAGTACTCGCGGACGGGAGAGAGACGTCGTCGGACTCATACTGGCACCCGCCGAGACATCCAATCAGTGCGATAGCCACCAAGGGCAAGAGATGGCGCGGCCGCTGAGCGGCCAGTTCGAGGGGTGTCATGGAACTCATCGATCCACCAAGCCGCTGCAGGGGTACTGTGAGGCCCTGCAGCCGGGTGGCCCCCGCGGGCGGTCCGGGATGGGATGCCGTCGCCTCAAGTCTCCTCCGGCACAGAACCCGTGACAATGAAGAGTTGCACGGAGATCAGTTTCGACTCAAGTAATCCCCGAAATGACAGGAACGCGCTGAGGCAGTGTTGAGGAAACGCCAAATATTGGGCAGCTTTTCGCTGCGCGGGTCTAAGTAGCCCGAGACGTCTAGGCGCGGAAGCAAACAGAATCTCTCCTGTGGCCGAAAACCCAGGGTGTGCCCCATAAAGCTGAGGACCTCTGATGGTGTTCTAATCGTAAGCTTTTCCATAATCCCGTTGATTCCCCTCACCTGGTGTTGCCGGGCTTTTCTCCGGTTATTGGTTGTGGGTGTCGTTCTGGTAGGGGGACCACCCGCTGGGCTAAGGGGCCGAAGTACAACTTGGGAAACCTGTGTCGGGAGCGAAACTTCGTTTCGAAGCCATTCCCCTCCGGTCTGGCAAGTTTTCGGTCTTGGGGTCGGCGCGGTAGCGCCCTGGTTGCGCGGAGGACCCGCCCAGCGATCGTGGGGGCATATCAGAATGACAAGCAGTTCGTACTTCTGCTCATTCATCTGGGTGCGGAGAACAGGCAGCATGACTTCTACGGTGGTTTGATTGGTTGGTGCTTCGTCTCGGACGCCTCGTGGTTCTAATCGTGTTTGCAGTTTGTGTCACAACCGCTTCATTGTCCTGGGCGCTTGGGCAAGCTGGCGTTGAAGCGCGGCGTGCCTTTTCTCCACCGCCGCGAGCGGAGGCTGAGCTCGAGATGCTGCCTGGCGGCATGACCACCGCCGTGAATGTCACCAGAAACCCGGATGCTGACTGGGTTGTCCGGGCTGCTGGGCAGACCGGGATCCCTGAACGCGCGCTGCGGGCGTATGTTGCCGCGGCCGTGGATGTTGCTGCTCCGACGTGCGGGATCGGTTGGAACACTGTGGCGGCCGTTGGTTTCGTCGAAACAGCACACGGGACGTACGGCGGCGGCAGCCTGACCGCCGCGGGGGAGGTGAGCCGACCGGTTGTGGGCCCGGTTCTCGACGGTGCCGGTTTCGCCGCTATCGCCGACACAGATGCGGGTGCCCTGGACGGGGATTCCCGTTGGGACCGTGCTGTGGGACCGATGCAGTTCATTCCCTCCACGTGGCAGCTCGTCGGGCGGGACGGGAACGGGGATGGCACGGCGGATCCATTCAATATCGATGATGCCGCCCTCAGTGCGGCGACGTATCTGTGTTCCGGTGGCCGTGACCTCACCACTACGGACGGGTGGACCGAGGCGATCTACGCCTACAACCAGTCCGACGCCTACATCCGTCAAGTACGTCACCAAGCGACTGAATACGCCTCGAAGACTGGCACCAGGGGATGAGCAGGAGTGTGGAGAGCCCATCCCCTCCTTCGTATGAAGAAAACGTCGGACGTGCCTATATGGCGTCCTGGCGGGACCCGAAGAGTCGCGAGCAGCAGGGCCTAACAGTTGCCTCCGAAACTGAGGCTGAAACGCTCAAACGGCTGCTGGACGCGAATGGTCAGTCCTACGAGGTCGCCCAGCATGCGATCCTGCCAAACGAGACCCGCGTTCCCACAGTTGCCGAGGTCGTCCAGGAACACATCGATCTTTTGACCCGTCCGTCCAGTGGAACCACCAGGACGTACCAGGTAATGCTGGACCTGCACATCCGGAACATCATTGGTCGACAAAATCGACTACCGGCTCCTCAATCACTGGGCCAAATCGATGATGGCCAAGGAAAAGGCGCCCAAGACTATCCCCAGCGTTCACGGCCTGATTTCGGCAGCCATGAATACCGCGGAGATGCTCGGCTATATCGCGCGGAACCCTTGCCATGAGGTGCAGCTTCCGGGCCACTGTGGCGGACGGTGATCTGCTGCCTTGTCCAGTGTCCTAGCGGACGATCTTGAAGTTGAAGGCAGGTGTGCCGAGTGCGCCCCAAAGGCGGAGCCAGACGGGGAGGAGCATTTCGGTGCCCCGCGCTGTCGTGATGTCGCCGAGGTCGATGACATCCTGGTGGCCGAACTCCTTTAGCAGTTCCGTGACGGTTTGCTTGGCGGCAGAATCATTCCCGGAGACAAAGACCGTGCTGGCTTCGGGAAGGTTACCCGGACGGGCCATGAGATCGGCGTTGAGGGTGTTGAGCGACTTCACGACTCGGGCGGCGGGGAAAGCGCGCTGGATCTGCTCGCCGAGTGAATCAGTGTCCTTGACGAACAGGGTCGGCGGCATGCCCTGGCTGAAGTCGAGGGGGTTGGCGATGTCCAGAATGACCTTGCCGTCGAGGTGTTCCACCCCGGCCTGGGCCAGGACGTCCAGGGAAGCGGCGCCATTCGTGGCGTTGACAATGAGTTCAGCCCCTGCTGCGGCGTCCGCGAAGCCGGCCAGGGCGACGCCGGGGTTCTCCGCTGCCCAGTCGGCGAAAGGTGCGTTGCCCATGGCGTCGGCCTCCGTGCGAGCAAGTGTGGCCTCACGATCGCGGGTGCCGATAGTGACACCGTGTCCGAGTTCGACCAGCCGTGCGGCGATAATGCGGCCTACGGTGCCGGTTCCGAGAATGGCGGTCTTCATGGGCTGTCTCCCGTTGTCGATGACTGGATCCGATGTGACGGATCGTTCTCCCACAGTTTGTGACGGATCGATCCGTCTGTCAAACTTGAAGCAGCAAGTCCTCTGGTGAGAGTTCAAATAGGAGTGGGATTTCCGTGGCACGCAAGACCGGCGAAGAGAACCGGCGCAACGTTCTCGAAGTGGCGACCCGCCTGTTCTACCAGCGCGGCATCCGGGCCGTCGGGATGGACACGGTGGTCAAGGAATGCGGCGTCGGCAACGCCACCATTTACCGCCAGTTTCCCACCAAGGACGCTCTCGCCACCGCCTACGTGCAGAGCCGCGCGGAAGCCTGGTTCGAACGGATGCGGCAGGCTGCCGAGGAATTCCCGGACCCCCGCGACAAGCTCGTAGCCGTCTTTGAGGTACTCGCCGGTGACACAGCCGGAGCCTCCTATCGCGGGTGCCCGATGCTGAACACGAACACCGAGTTCCCGGAGGGGGAGCACCCGGCGCATTTGGTGGCCGTGGAGCACAAGCAGAAGGTACGGGACTGGTTCCATTCCCTCGCCGCCGAGGCCGACGCCAACGACTCCGACCAGCTCGCGGATGAACTTCTTCTTATCCTCAACGGCGCCTATGCCACAGGCTCCGTACTCGACGGCGCTGCCTACGGGACACGCGCCCTGGGCCTGGCCCGACGCATCGTCCACGATGCCTGTCCCCGCCCCTAAATCCCGGACTGCTGCTCTGCTGGCCACCCCGGTCGACGCTGGCCGTCTCCAGCAAATCGGCACGGATTGCGTAGCTTTGAACCTGATTGTGAAAGAACACAACCCTTCATGAACCCCGCATCGCACCCTCGTCGTCGTTGCCCGCCCTGATCTGGAAAATTCGCGGATCACCGCACAGCTCACCGCAGCCACCACGGAAATGGATCACGTCACCGTCTGTGTTCTCTCCGCTGCCTATCCGGCGACTGCGTGAAGTGAAATCAGAATGATCCAGGACGAAAGTATGGTCCGGAGCCTAGCGGAAAGTGCCGCAGAGGGTTCCGCTAACGGGCACGAACGGTGCGGTGATCCATGGGCGTGTGACTCGCAGCGAATTGGAAATCCCTCGATCAGGCATGTGGGGCGGGTTCCGCGCCGTGGAACCGGGCCGCTTAGGGTCGGGGGTCATGAGGCGCATGCCCCGGCCGGGATGCTAGCAGAGCGGAGCCATTTCAAAGCCTCCTGCTCGTCTGTGAAATACCTGCTCGGGCACTTTGGCAGGGGCAGTCCGCGCCGCCCGTGGGCGATGACCCGGTCCACCGACGTGCTGCCGAGGATTGCAAAGGCTGTGACGGTTACGGCTTCACTGAAGACACGGACGGCATCGCGGCTGACATGCTCAACGCCCGTGACCTGCAGTAAGACCGCGCAGCCCGCGCCTCCGGTCAGGGTCAGGAAGCGCTCCCGCACGGAGGTTCCGTCCGCGGCAGTAATCTGACTTCCGGGACGCAACGTAATCCGGAGAATCCGTTCGCTTTCAACGGTGAGGGTGAAGTTCGTCGAGCCGGGCTCTGAGGTTGCGGGTCCGTCCCCGGAGCTTTCGTCTGCCAGAGAACGCTGTTCGTCTTCGGCACGGACCGGTGTGGTCATCGAATCCCCCCGGATGCGGTTCAACGGCGTCCCCGCCGGCGCAGTGAGCCCCGTTTTACCCCAGAGCTTTGCAGGCCAGAGTACCTCGGGGCGGGCCCAGGGTCCATGAAAGACCGGATACTGGTCCGAAGCCGCGATCTGGGACCTTGCTCACGGCGACGTCGTGCTGCTCATCGGCTCGCTCCTGGCAATCTGCCCTATGCGGGCGACGGCGCGTGCGTTGGGGGAGTTCCTGGCCGGGTTGGCGGGGGATGTCGATGCGCGGGGTCGGTCCGATGCTGTTGTCCTTCATGGTGATGCGGACGAGGCTTTCCTGGGGCCAGAAGCCAACTGATGCATGTCCCCGTTGGATCCCTTCACCCTTTGTGTTGTTGTGGTTTTCTGCGGTTGTTGATTGTGGGCGTCGTTCTGGTAGGGGACCACCCGTGGGCTGAGGGGCCGGAGTGCAACTTGGGGACCGGCGCCGGGGGAAACTTCATCTGCAGGCAATGCTTCGCTGTTTGTGTGATGAAGTTTCGGTTCGGGGTCGGCGCGGTAGCGCCCTGCTTGCGCGGAGGACGCGCCCGGCGATTATGGGGGCTTATCAGAATGACAAGCAGCGATGGAACTTCTGCTCATTCATCGGGGCACTGAGATCAGGCAGCATGACTTCGGGGGGAATTATCACGCGTCAAGCATCCTGGCGGAACTTCGCGCCCTGGTACGGACAGAAAGATACAGTCCCGGCTGGCAACTTGCGGGAAATGGACGCAAGCTGAGTAGGGGGTAATGAGGGTGTGCCTGATCGCACTCCCGTTGCACAGGAAGGACCTGGGATTCCACAGTCAAAAAGGCAACGCAGTCCGTTGTTGCGCAAGTACCTTAATGCGGGCCGCCCCGCCGATGCGAGAGCCGGTGACCTCGGCGTGCCCAAGCCGATCGAGCCGGCCGCCTGGCGGGAGGGGATGCCCCTCCTCGGCGA
The DNA here is from genome assembly GCF_034258515.1 of Pseudarthrobacter oxydans. NCBI lineage: Bacteria > Bacillati > Actinomycetota > Actinomycetes > Micrococcales > Micrococcaceae > Pseudarthrobacter > Pseudarthrobacter oxydans. The sequence continues at coordinate 2,037,171 of NZ_CP139438.1, forward strand.
TGATCAGGTCTACGTGATGAAGTACGGGAACGAGTACCACCCGGCGTGGTGCCACGTTGTGGCCGACAAGTGGGCTCACGCACCCAGGGGACTGCTGGTGACCATGGTGGCCGACGTCGGGAGGCGCACCCGTTGCCCGGAATGCGACCGGGTATTGAAGGCAGCCAGGACGTCGTCTGCCCGGCACTATCAGGTGCAAGCTCCGCCCTCTCCCGCACACCCGCCGCGTGACATGGTGATTCCCCTGCGCGTCGTTGGGGCCGCCCATGGAATCCTCTTCCTGGCGGCCACGGCGGAATTTCAGAACCGCCTGAGGGAGACCGCGGTAGAGCCGGCCACACCGCTGCTCGTGGACGGCCGGCGTGAGGGAATAGTGTTGAGGGTGGACGCGGCCCGCGAAGAGCCCCTCTTGGTTGTCCAGTTGGATCCCCGCGTCACGTTCAGGGATGGTTTGTACCAGGTCCGCCTTCGTCGTCCCCTGCAGCGCTCGGCGGCCAAGCCATTCGCGGTGGACTCGGTTGAATCGGTCCCGTGGGCGTAGCAGGCGCACACCTGTGTCAGTGCTGAGGACTGACAGGATCTTTCTGTCTTTTGGTGTAGTACACGGTGGTCCACTCCAGGAGGTCGCGGTCCTGTTCGTTGACGCCCGGCCCGTGGACGCTATTGCCTTCCACCACGCCCTGCTGGGCGCCGACGACCCGAAGAGCTTCTTTCGGCTCCCGCGGTAGCAGTCAGTCCATTGCGGTAGTGGCCGAGTCCGGCTGCACTGATTCCGTGTTCTATTGTGGAGACGCGACGGCCAGTATTGGATCATGGCGCGCTGCCAATCAGATCGGAGTCGACAAGGATGGGGGGCGGCGCCAGAGATGGCTGGGCGCTCTCCCAGTGGTGGTAAGCCAATCGTCCTCTCAGGGCAGCGCAAGGATGGCAGGCGACGAAGGCTCGGATCCGTGTGCGGTTACTTCTGAACCTGGATTAGTGCCAAGGGCCTGGCGCGCGGGTTCCCGGCGACGGGTCAGCCGATCGGATGACCCTGGCTGCAGGTTGTCTCTCCCGGCAGAAGCTCGTGTCCCTGAATGCAGGTAGCCGACGGAGGAAGCGGAGTATCGTGGGCCAGGAAGAAAAGGCTGCTGTGGCCGTGGGCTATTGCTGAGTCTTCGCGCTTAAGCCAGGATGATCGATGGCCATCCGGCTTCATCCTGTCACCGTGTGCATGGTGGGTGTTCCTGAATGGGTTTCTGACCACGGCTGTCAGCGACCTTCCTGCGTGCCCTGCGGTGCAGTGATTTTCGGTACAACAATTATAGGCTCGCGTTCCTCGTGGCGACAGGAAAACGTCACCCGCGGGAGGCTCAACGTGAGTCCGTTCCCCGCGAGTGGTGCGCCAGGTGATCGGAGCTGTCACGTAGGCGTCGACGGGATCAAGAGAACTTCACGGCTGATCTCTATCCCGTTTGCCCCGCCGGCTCGAAATCAACCGGGGGCTCATCGCCCTCTACGCCGATGCCGACGCCATCCTACTGAAGCAGTTCATCATCGACTGCCAGCTAGAGTGTTGAGTCGCAAGTAGATTCCTACGTGTTCCACGGGATTTCCTGCGTGGCATCACCCGGGTCATCTGTGAGGACCGTGAGGTGCTCTTTACTATGCCGTCCTGGAGCGCCCGCCGGCTGGAAGAATGGGCAATTGCCTACCTTGAGGGAAACGTCCGGGACGGGGTCATCAGGTTGGTCAGCGGCGTTCCAGTTACCGAGCGTAGAGCGGAGCGGACTATCCGTCCCTTAGGGGCCGCCGAAGGCGTCTCTCCTCGGTTACCTTCTAGTAACCTTCGAGCGCAAGGCTGGGAGCATGGACGACAATTCCGACCTGACCGATTCCCGCGGCGCAATCATTCGCTCCAACAGTGAGCTCACCTCCGGTGACTACCTAGAGGCCTACTACAAGGGCACCCTTGTCCACCGCGGTGAGGTGACGGAGATTGCCCCCAATCATGAGTTGTTTTGGATGATGGACGTGCTCACCGGGAGCCGGCGGCTTGTGGACATTGCTGAGCTTGAGGTCCTCCGCGCCGAGGCCTCAGTGCATCATCCAGACGGTTCCCAGAGCTTCTTCACTCTGCCCAAGTAGCTGCCAAGTGTTCCTGAGCGGGCAACCCTCTAGCCGGCCGATGCTACGCTGCCTCGCCATCAGTCGTTTGGGCCTCCACGTGGACTTCGTGCCTGATTTCAGCCGGAGGCTGGCGCCGGGGTTTGGCCAGGGCAATCAACAAGGCCAGGGTGGTGACCATCCAGGCAAGCCCGGTAAGGAACACCAGGCCAATTGCCGCTAAGGGGTGCATGGCGAAAGTCTAGGACGGCATGACCGGAGACCCGGGCGCAACTCCGTAACGCTTGCGCACGAAAAAAAGCGCGCCCCGTTCGCTGAGCGCGCCCTCCTCGATTCTCCGTGCCGTTCGCATTTGGCTGCACCTATCATAAGCATGCTTACGATATGGTTCGCAAATGGTGGCCTTGACTCGTAGCGCAAGCCCTACCCGCAATCCATGACTACCCGGCGTTGCGTGGATCTAGATGCTGGCCCCGAGGACATTGAGCTGCGGGCGTTGAGAGCGGTGGGGAGGCCCCGGGCCCAGAACTCGAACATCAGCCCGGCCGTGGCGGTCCCGCCGGCGAACGTCCAAGATGAGGACCATGAGCCTTCCGGGGTGGGAACAGTGAAGGCAGCCACGACGGCGGTCACGGCCAGAATAACTTCCACGGCCGTCTGTAGTGGCTTGGCCCTGTAATCGGGGGTAGGCGGCCCGGATAGGGCTGGCCGGCGGCGAAACCGTCCTGGACCTGCAGCCGGCGCGCCCGGAAACCATTCCGGCGCTGACCGTGCAGGACCTTGAGGAACAGCTTCCGCCGTTCGATCTGGGCACCGCGGAGAAATACCGCAACGGCCAGAAAGTGGTCCTCAACGGCCTCGAATACGGCCAGTGGTACTACGTCTACCTCAACAAGCACAGCCACCGCATCGGTTGGTTCTTCCCCACCACTCACAACACTGTGGAGTTCATCCTGCCGGCTGACGTCCAGAACGGACGCGACGACGTCGTGGTCCTCGACCAGGACGGCAAACAGGCCTCCTTCGACAGGCTGCAGGTGACCCCGAAGGGATAACCGGCCAGAATTCAAGGAGAGCAGAGTGGACAGGAACGGCCGGCGGTCACGCCGGCCGTTCCTGTCCAGAACGATGAGAAAAGATGGGACAACCGACACAACAACCCGGACCTTCGGCTGGAAATGTAGCCGGATTGTCGATCCTCCTGGCCCTATTCGTCAGGTTCTGCGGTCTCGGCTGGCTTGTTCTACGAGCTCGGTGATCCAGGGACGGTGCCCTCGGTGGAAGGTTATTCCTTCGGGTAGGCCCTCCATGCTGGGGACTGCGTTTGTGATGTTGATGGTGACGTGGTTGCTGCCCAGCGGCGCGTTGGTGATCTGAAGGTCGCCGTAGGATTTCGGCAGTACGGGGTCCAGCCAGACTCCGCCGCGGGAGACGTGGGCGTCGTAGCGCATCAGGCTGGTTAGCAGCAGGATCGGTGAGGTCGCTGCCCATGCCTGGGGCGAGCACGCGGTGGGATAGGGGACGGGTTCGGTGAACTGGTCGCGGCTGAACCCGCAGAAAAGTTCCGGCAATCGGCCGCCGGAAAAGTCGGCAGCTTCCAGGAGCGCCGTGGAGATCCGCTGTGCCTCCTCCACGAACCCGTACCGGACCAGGCCCGCCTGGATGATCGCGTTGTCGTGCGGCCACACGGAACCGTTGTGGTAGCTGGCGGGGTTATAGGCGCCCATGTCGCTTGCGAGCGTGCGGATACCCCAGCCACTGAACATCTCCGGGGACATCAGGTGCCCGGCCACCTGCGCGGCCTTGTCGTCGTCCACTAGTCCCAACCACAGGCAATGGCCCATGTTGGAGGCACATGCGTCGACTTTTTGCTTTTTCCCGTCGAGGGCGACGGCGTAGTAGCCGCGTTCGGGTATCCAAAACTCCTCGTTGAACCGCTTCTTCAGGACGGCTGCGCGGTCAGCGTAAGTGTCTCCGACCTCATAGTCGCCAGCGTCGTATGCCATCCATGCTCGGGCCAAGTATGCAGCGAAGACATAGGCCTGGACTTCGCAGAGCGCGATAGGCGGCTCCGCCAGCCGCCCGTCGGCGAAATTTATGCCGTCCCACGAGTCTTTCCACCCTTGGTTGATCAGGCCATTGGGGTTGAGCCGCTGGTATTCGACGAAACCGTCGCCGTCTTTGTCGCCGTAGTCGCGGATCCATTCCAGTGCCCGGTCCGCATGGGGCAGCAATGCGTTGATGGTTTCCTTGGCAAATCCCCAGCGGCTGACGGCCCCCAGGACGTCAACGAACAAAGGGGTGGCGTCCACGCTGCCGTAGTAGGTGGATTTTCCGCCCAGGGAGAGCCCGCTTGAGACATCGAGCCTTACTTCGTGGAGGATTTTGCCAGGTTCCTCTTCGCTGACGGGATCAACGACGGTTCCCTGGCGGTCGGCCAATGTCTGCAGCGTGCCCAGCGCCAGGGAGGGGTCCACCGGAAGCGCCATTTCAGAGGCCCAGAGCGAATCTCGGCCGAAAATGGTCATGAACCAGGGCGCTCCGGCGGCCACCACCACGCGGTCCGGATGGTCTGGGTCCTCGATTCGCAGCGCTCCCAGGTCGTCGTAGCTGCGCTGGAGGGTCCGTTCGATTGCGGGATTTCCCATCCGCAGCATCGGGATTCTGGCTACCCATTCCCGGTGGCGCCGATCGCTGGGAGACAACTCCCCGCCCGTGTGGCTGAAGGCTGGCTGGCCGGCCTTTCCCGTGGCCGGCACGGCGATGACAGTCGTGGACCATTCCGACCTTGGCTGGATTATGACCCGGCAGGTAATGGCGTCGGTGGTCACGTCAGCATCGGGAGCATTGATGACGATGTCCTTTTCGACGTCCCTCCACCGGCCGTGGATTCTCAGCACTCCAACGTCAGCGCGCCGGTGCTCCTCCCATTGCCTCTGGTTCCTGGCTTCCTTGACCTCAAACAAATCGGCAAAGTCCGACCCAACCACCAGCTGGATGACGCACTCCATGGGTATCAGGGAAAAATTCCGGACCGTGAGTTGTTCCCGGATGCCCGCACGCACTTCGCGCAGCCGTTCGACAATAAGGGGACTGTCCGCATAACCATCAGAACGCGGGACGCGTCCTGCAAAAAGGGCGCGGTAGGGCTCCTTTACCTCGGCCGCGAGCGGCTCCAGCGGCTGCCCATTAACCGTCAGGGCCCAAGTGGAAACATACCGGGTGTCCTGGACGAAAAGGCCGTGGGGATGCTCCGGATGGATGTCTCCATTCGGCATGGAGATACAGAAGGACGAGCCCTCCACCAATGTGACTGTTCCAGCCCCTAAGGGCCCGGCCGCAGTGTCGGCGTTCCACCCTGCCATGCCTGCCTCCTTGGGAAAATCCCATGCTGCCGGAACTGGCCAACAGGCCTTGCCCACCGGCCCGGCTGCCTTTGTGATCGACGCTACGCCTCCTGCCCTTTGGCCGCCAGAGCCTCAAACGGGAATTCTGGCTTGAGCCGTCAATGCGAGAACCGGCCCACAAGCGCCAGAGGGCGATGCCCGACACCGTTGAATGCGGGCATCTCTAACTCTTGAGGCCGTCAGGCCTTAAGGACGGTGCTTGAGGCGGCGGAAATGGAAAGGGCAGCTGGCCATGACTCGATTGGAGTGTTCAGCAATCCGGTCTTGTCCCGTGCGTGAGCGCGGCGCGGGCATCCCGGCATAGATAGCATCGTGGGTTCGACGAACGCGAGAACCTGGAGCTGCTCGCCCTTGCTTCGGCGGCGCCGCTGCCATTCGGAGTAACCTGAAAATGCCGGAAAAGGGGAGTAGCCAATGTCCATACTGTTCGTCTTGGACGGCCTTGTGTAGCAGTCACAGTGCTCCGGATTCCGCATGTTTCGCGGGTTCCCAGTGTTGGCACGGCCAGGACGACAGTTTCGAGTCCTACCTCGCGCACAATGTTTTCCCTCGTCAGAGGCGATTTTGCTTTGAGGTGTGCAGAGCTTGGGGTGGCGTCCCTCTGACGCCAGGGCGCGGGCTCGGGCCTGGCCGCCGCAGCGGCCTATTGAGGTGTGTGAGATGGCGGGTTCAAGACCCTGGCTTGTGGGCCTTCCGCCTGCTGTGGCTGGCGTTCCGCGGTTCCTCGTTTTGGTTCTGTCGGGTTGGGCGGGGGTGGCCAACACCTGTTCAGGGTCCGGGGCTGCTGACTCCATATGACGTCGCCGATGTTGGCGCGAAAGTTCCTCGGAAAGCTCTTTCCTCTAAGGCACGGGAGCTTCGGGGTGCGCCGTTTGTCCTGCCAAAGGGGGTGCGGACAGTCTGAAGTCGTCTGCACGAATGTCCAAAGCCATCGGCACTGCTAACTGCGGTCGTAGATGGAGCGGCCGACGACGCCGTCGCAGACCGTCAGCCGATGCTGCTGTTGACGATGAGCTGGTCGGAGTTCTCGCAGCCGGGCTTAATGTCGGCGATCACTTCACCCGTTTAGGCGACGACGTTCGGAAGTCCCTCGGGGAAGTAGCCATGATGGCGAACAGCTTGTGCTCTTCGATGCTGCCGACAATGTACTTGTCGGCCCGCTTGCTGGTCCTCGGATCCCGGGACGTGGTCAGGCCGCAGGGCACGATGGTCTGCCTGGCTTACCCGGCCGTTCTTCACCGCCACGAGAGTTCCTTGAGGATCACGGACGCGGAACTGAGTACCTCGGAACCCTTAGCACGTTTAGATGGGTGAGCCCTCGACGACGAGGGTGCCGATGGTCTCGGCCGAGAGCAGGTCGACAAACCATGCATTAAATTGCCCGTGATGCTCAATCCTGACTTGGCGGGCTAATGGTGACGCTTGACACCGCTGCAAAAACTGAACATGCTAGATAATGCATTATTACGGTTGATGATGCATTACTTTTCGGGGCGGCATCAGGGCCGAAGCGCTTTGCACAACGATGCTCCGGAGCGGTTCAAAGGAGAAACGATGAAAGGCATGACCACGGTCCTGGCGGCTCCGGACGAAGTGGATCAGCGGGAGTACGAGCTTTCGGATCCGGTTGCAGGCGGCATGTTGATGAAGATGATCCGCGCGAACGTTTGCGGATCGGAGGTGCACATCCTGCACGGGCACCATCCGATTGTCCGCTCTGGCTGCGTCCTGGGCCATGAGGGCGTGGGGAGGGTTGAACGCCTCGGTCTCGGAGTCACGCGGGATTTCGCAGGCAATGAACTCCACGAGGGCGACAGGGTGGTTGCCACCTATTTTCAGGCATGCCGACGCTGCCGAGAGTGCAACGCGGGACAAGGAAACCTCTGCCGTAACGCGTACGACGGGTGGGCCACCCAGGCCGACGTTGCGCCGCATTTTCATGGCACGTTCGGCACCCATTACAGTGTCGGTCCGGACCAATACGTGTACAAGGTTCCCGACAGCATATCGAGCAAGGCCGTCTCCTCTGCGAACTGCGCACTGTCTCAGGTGTACGCGGGCTGCGAAACCGGAGAAATCAGGCGTGGACAAAAAGTCATCGTTCTCGGCGCCGGAGGCCTGGGAGTCTGCGCAGCAGCTGTCGCGAGCCAAATCGGCGCAGAGGTTTTCGTGGCAGAAATGGCACCCCAGCGCCTGGAAAAGGCCCGCGAATTCGGTGCCCACCACACCATTGACCTGTCATTTCCCGACGATGGAAACGGCCGTGTTGAACTGATGAGGGAAACTACCCACGGCGGCGCGGATGTCGTCATTGATCTCACCGGCGTTCCCGGCGCATTCTCCGAAGCAGTGAAATCCGTAAGGCCTGGCGGCATCATGGTTTCCATCGGCAACATCAGCCCGAACAAGTTCACCGAATTCGACCCGGGCCTGTTCACCCGTTCCGGCGTCCAGATCCGGGCATCCATTCGTTACCCCGCCAATGTCCTCGGCAAGGCTGTGTCCTTCATCGAATCCACACCGCAGTTCCCCTGGGAAGACCTGGTGGATGCGGACTTTGCCATCACCAATGTCCGGGAAGCGCTGAAAGCCGCCGAGGCGCGCGAAGTGACGCGCGCCGGCCTGGTCATAGACGAGAACTAGTAGATTTCGAGCCAGAAAGAACCATTCATGTCGCACACCAAGAGCTTCATCAACGGCGAGTTTGTAGATTCTCCCGAGTCCTACCTGAACATCGATCCTTCTACCGGACAGTCGCTGGGCGCCGTGGCCCGGGGAACGGACGCCGAGGTGGATAGGGCTGTCCAAGCGGCCCGAGGTGCGCAGAAGGCGTGGTCACGCACCTCCCCAGAAGAACGCGCTAACCTGCTGACTCGGCTCAGTGAACTGATTCTGCAAAATCAGGACGAACTGGCCAGGATGGAGTCCGAGGACGCGGGCAAGCCGCTGAGCCAGGCCCGGGCCGATGCTGCGATTGCCGCCCGGTACTTCCAGTTCTACGGTCGTGCCATCGACTCCTACTACGGCCTGACAATCCCGCTGCAGTCCGACATGCATGTCTACACGCGCCGCGAGCCCTTTGGCGTCACAGGCCACGTTCTTGCGTGGAACTACCCGATGCAGCTCTTCTCCCGCGCGGTTGCGCCGGCCATCGCGACGGGTAACTGCTCAGTGGTCAAGCCAGCTGACGAGACGCCCCGCACCGCCGTACGGATCGCTGAACTGGCCATTCAGGCAGGGGTCCCGCGCGGGGTACTTAACGTCGTCACCGGAATCGGATCCGAGGCCGGTGCAGCCCTAAGTGCGCATGCTGATGTGGATCACATCGGGTTTGTCGGCTCCACACAGATCGGCTCGGTAATCGCCGCAGCCGCCGCAGAACGTGTCGTCCCCGCCATGCTGGAACTGGGCGGCAAGTCGGCACATCTGGTCTTTCCAGACGCTGACCTGAACGCTTCAGCCTTCTATGCCACCAAGGGCATTCTGGCGAATGCCGGACAAACCTGCAGTGCCGGGTCGCGCCTCCTGGTTCACTCCAGCATCTATGACCAGATGCTGGAGAAGATCGCCGACAACTTCCGCAAGACCTCCATTGGACCCGGACTGGAAGACAAAGACCTCGGCCCGCTGGTGTCGCTCAAGCAACAGGGAAGGGTTCGCGGTATGGTCGACGCGGCTGACGGTGAAATCGTCTTCGGCGGTGGCATTCCCGAGAATCTTGGGGAGGGGGCCTTCTTCCAGCCCACTCTCATTTCCGGGGTTGATCCATTGTCCAAGATCGCCCAGGAAGAGGTTTTCGGTCCGGTGCTGGTTGCCATGGCCTTTGACACGGAAGAAGAAGCCGTCGCCCTGGCCAACGGAACCGAGTACGGGCTCATGTCCGCCGTCTGGACCCGCGACCTCGCCCGCGCCCACCGGCTGTCGGCCGACATCCACGCTGGTCAGGTCTACGTCAATGCCTACGGCGCCGGCGGTGGAGTTGAACTGCCATTCGGCGGATTCAAAAAGTCCGGGTACGGTCGGGAAAAGGGCTACGAGGCCCTCGACGCCTACACCGAAACCAAGACCGTCATCATGAAACTCTAGGACGGGGCATGCCTGAAACACAGTCCACAGTTATACCCGGCTGGACAGGCCGGCTGTATGAGGACTTCAATCCAGGGGAGATCTATTACCACCCCTTTGGTAAGACAATCACCGAGTCAGACAACCAATGGTTCACCTTGGTCACCCAGAACGTATCCAAGACCCACGTGGACAGCCACTTCGCCAAGGAGACGGAATTCGGCAGACCCTTGGTCAACTCGGCCTTCGTCCTGGCATTGGTGACCGGCCAATCCACCATCGACCTTTCCATGAACGTCTTCGCCAACATGGGCTGGGATGAGGTTCGCATGCCCAACCCCGTATTTGCGGGCGACACCATCTATTCACGGTCCAAGGTGCTCGCGACAAGGGAATCGCGCTCACGGCCGAGCCTTGGTCTGGTGTCGGTCGCGACGGAAGGTTTCAACCACGAAGGGTCGATCGTCATCTCCTACCGGCGTACGTTCATGGTCTACAAGCGTGGGCACCTGCCTGACGTTTCCCAGGCCCGCCCCTCAGAGACCACGCTGCCGGCGATCGAGGATCCGCGATGAGCGGGCGGAACGTCTTGTCTGCGGCGGTGGCACCGGCAGACGTGACCGCCTCCGGGATCACGGCATTGTTCGTTCCCGGGGACAGGCCGGAAAGATTCAAAAAGGCGGCGGCCGCCGGTCCAGACATGGTCATCATCGACCTTGAAGATGCCGTGGCTCCGGCCGCCAAACCCGCAGCCCTGTCGGCAGCGGTGACAGTATTGACGCCGGACCAGGGGACACCGTTTCGCTCGTTGGTACGCGTCAACGCCGCAGACTCGTGCTACTACTCCGATGACATCGACCAGTTGCTCGATCTGGCGAGGGAGCCGGGCCACGGATTGTTGGGGGTGATGCTTCCAAAGGCTGAGGAGCCGGAAGTCATTGAGCACCTCGCGAAGCGTCTGCAGAGTGCAAGCGCCCCCTCGCTGGCCCTGGTTCCGCTGGTTGAGTCGGCCCGTGGCGTCGTCAACGCGCTGAGCATTGCCCGGATACCGGGCGTTACGCGCCTTGCCTTCGGCGCCATTGACTACGCTCTTGACATCAACGCATCCGGACAGGAGCGGGTACTGGATTACGCCCGTGCCGCTCTTGTGAATGCGTCACGAGCCGCAGGTATCGCCGGGCCCCTGGATTCTCCTTCAATGAACATCAAGGACCTCGTCAAGGTGGCGGGATCCACGCGTTTGGGACGTGATTTCGGCTTCGCGGGCAAGCTATGCATTCACCCGGCACAGGTGCCGGTAGTGAGGGCCGAGTTCACCCCAAATGACGCCGATGTGGCATGGGCGAAGTCTGTGCTCGATGCAGAAGGCGGCGCTGCCCAGGTTGATGGGCAGATGGTCGACCGGCCGGTCACTGAGCGTGCCCACCGGATCCTCCGGCGCGCAGGTCACGACCGCTAATTCCCGTTGTCCGGCCCCGCCCGCCGTCCTGTGGGTCAGGGCCGCATCTCCCACTGGAGTCCATCATGAGCAATGAGAGCATTTCGAGGTTGTTGGCGAGGCATATTGTCTTTAACCGGCGGCTGTCGCCGGAGATCAGGCAGCGTATGCAACTGCTCCTCCTCGACTACTACGCCGTTACGGCTGGAGGAGCCCAGCGTGACTCGGCAGCAGTAGCCCGTTCTGCGGTCACCTGGGCCACCGGGCCGGTTGACCCGAGGACCTCTGAGCTCCACGGCTTGGCGTCATGGGCAACGGCTGAAGACGCAGCCCTTGTCAACGGGATCACCGCACACGGCTTGGAACTGGACGACACCCACGAAGAAGGTTCACTGCATCCGGCCGTGGCAGTGTTTCCTGCGGCGCTTGCGCTGGCCGATGCCAACCGCTGCAGCGCAGGCGCCGTCCTGGTCGCTGCCGCCATCGGATATGACGTTATGTGCTCTGTTGGCGTCCTGCTGGGCGCAAGCGAAAGTTACGGACGCGGATTTCACCCGACCGGGGTTTCCGGCGCCGTGGGCGCCGCAGCCGCCGTGTCCTCGCTGTTGGCACTGGATGAAAACAAGACAGTTAACGCCCTCGGCCTCGCAGCAAACATGGCCTCCGGCAGCCTGGAGTTCCTCTCCGATGGATCATGGACAAAACGCCTAAACGCAGGGCAGGCGGCTGCGAACGGGCTGCGTGCGGCCAGGCTTGCTGCGGCAGGTTTCACCGCGCCCGAGCGGGCCTTCGAAGGGCGGGATGGATTCCTGAGGCAATACGGCGCCGGAGAAGTGCCAGGGCGACGCCTTGAACTGACCCTTGGTCAGGGAGCGGCAGAGACGAGTATTAAGTTCTATCCCTGCTGCCGCTACATGCACGGAAACATCGACCTGCTACGGGAAATACATAAGGAGCTGGGACCGTTGCAGTCCGGCGCCATTGCATCCGTAGATCTTGCAGTCATCGGGGCAGGAGCGGCGCTGGTCTCAGAACCTGCCGAACGCAAACTCCTCGTCCATACCACCGTCGATGCACAGTTCAGCATGCCGTTCGGGGCGGCAGTTGCCCTCACCACCGGTGAGGCCACCGTTGCCCAGTTCGACGATGCCCCGGTACTGGCGCAAAACGTGCGGCCCCTCATGGACAAGGTCAGGTGCTACACCTCCGATGAACTTGAGGCCGCGTACCCTGCACGGTGGAAGGCCGAAGTAACGGTGCAGCTGACCGATGGCCGGACAATCCGGAAAACAGCGGACTCCTTCAAGGGCTCACTCCATAAACCGGCCACATACGAGGACGTCGCACACAAAGCGGCCGGCCTGGTCGGTGCCGTGGCGGCCGAAGAATTGGCCCACAGCATCCTGCATCTGGATTTGGACCTTCCGATCGGAGGACAGATCAAAATCCCGGTCCTGCCGCAAACCAGCTAGCAGCGGCCGCAAGCCAAGGCGGGTAGCCACGCAGAAGCGCTGGCACCCGCCTTAGTCGTTGTTAATATCGAACGGATCCGCGGAACGTCCGCCCGTGAAACGCGCGGTTAGGTCTGAAAAACTGCGGGCCAGATGCGACTCGAGGGCTGAGGCAGCCTGCTCTGCGTCCCCCGCCCGGACCGCCTCAAGGATGGCCCGGTGCTCCGCCTCGGACGCGCCAGCGGGCTCAGGGTGTGCTAGGAGAAGATCCCAGGGAAAGGCCCGCCACAGGGTGTCGATTTCTTCAAGCAACGTTGGGATTCCACAGCGCTCGTAGAAGAAGAAGTGAAACTTCTTGTTGAGGTCACGGACCAGATCCGGGTCTTTGAGCCTGGCCGCCTCATTGAGGTCCTCCAGCAGGCGCTCGGCGCGCCTCAGCTCGTGGGGAGAAAGCCTGATGGCAGCCCGACGCATGGCGTAGCTTTCGGTGAGCCTGCGCACTATGTAGGTGGCCTTCACGCGCTCGAAATCGACGCCGGCAACGCGTACGCCACGGTGCGGCTCGGAGATAACCAGGCTTTCGGCCTCCAGTGCACGCAGGGCTTCCCGGACCGGGGTGATGCTGCTGCTGAACCTTTTGGCGAGCTCATCCTGTGGAAGGCGAGAGCCGCGGGGCAGATCGCCGGACAGGATGAGTGCCCTAAGTTCTTCAACAATCTGATCCCGCTTAGTCGGCGTGCTCGCCTGCATGGCTGTCCCTCCTCGAGGAAATCCTACATATTGTGTTTGATTTTACATGAAAAGTGCATTTTTTATGTAAAAACGTAAGAGGGCAGCTGCCGTCGGCAACTGCCCTCTTACGTTTTTGCGCTTACATGCTCTCGGAGGCGCCGTTCTTGGAATGGTCTCGGGCAATCAGAGCACTGACGAGGGTGACCAGGCCTGCGACGATGACCATGAGGGCGACCGGCCAGTAGGCACCGCCGTTGATGGACAGCAGGTAAGTGGCCAGAAGCGGCGTGGGTGCGCCTGCAATGAGCGATCCCATCTGGAAGCCCACGGAGACGCCGCTGTATCTGACGCCGGCACCAAAGAGCTCAGAGAACCACGCGGACAGGGGAGCGAAGACCATGGAGTGGGCGCCGGCGATAGTGATCGTGCAGGCGATGATGATGGCCAGGCTGCTTCCGGTGCCGACGAGCCAGAAGAAGGGAAACGCCATGGCCACCATAATGACGGCACCCATCAGGACTACGGGGCGGCGACCGATTCGGTCCGACAGCGCTCCAAACAGAGGCATCGTTATCAGCTCGATGGCGGACGCAACCAAGACCCCGGCCAGGGCCATGCTCTTGGGGAGCCCGAGTTCGGCTGTCATGTACGTCAGCCCGAAGGTGGCAAAAACGTAGTAGAGGACGTTGTCGGCAAAACGGATACCTGCGGAAAGGGCGACTTCTTTGGGATAGTTACGGAGCACTTCCATGATGGGGTGCTTGACCTGCGTCTTGGACTCAAGAATCTTCTTGAAGGCGGGCGGTTCACTGATTTTGGCACGGATGATCAGTCCGACGATTACCAGGACGGCGCTAGCGAGGAAGGGTACGCGCCAGCCCCAGCTGAGGAAATCGCCCTCGGGCAGGGCCGTGACCAGGGCGAAGGCGCCTGATGAGAGAAGGAGGCCGGCAGGGATGCCCATCTGCGGCCAGCTGCCGTAGAAACCGCGCTTGGAGGCCGGTGCGTGTTCAACGGCGAGCAGGGCAGCGCCCCCCCACTCTCCACCGACACCCAGGCCCTGGCAAAGCCTCAGCGCGACGAGGAGGATCGGCGCCCAGGCGCCCACAGCGGCGTAGCTCGGAAGAATGCCGACTGCTGCCGTGGCTGCGCCCATGAGCAAGAGCGTGCCGACCAGCGTCTTCTTTCGCCCGATTCGGTCACCGAGATGACCGGCAATGATGCCACCGAGGGGGCGGGCAAAGAATCCGACGCCGAAGGTGGCGAACGCCAGAAGCGTGCCTGAGAGTGGATCCGCGCCGGGGAAGAACAGTTTGCCGAACACGAGCGCGGCAGCCGTCCCGAAGAGGAAGAAGTCGTACCACTCGATAGCAGAGCCGATGAAGCTGGCCGCGGCGATCTTTGCCATGCCATCGCGCTTCACCGCCCGGGTGGTGCTGGAAGTTTCTACGCTCATGATGCTGATTCCTTTCACAGGTCCACTAGGCTGCACTGCCTCGGGATGGTGGGGAGATGAAGTTGGGTTCTTTGTCGGCCTGCGCTCTTAACTGTGCCGTGAGTCACAGGATCACTGTCGTCCAGAATAAACGACACCATGCCTGAAGTAAAGAAATAATGCATACTTTGAGAGTGAATGCATCTTTATGGCACGCGAGCTGCTTGCATATGGTTCCGCAAATCATGCATTACCCTTGCTGATTAGGCATTATTCAGTATCATTGAACTAGTGACGAGCTGGCGGTTGCCGGCAGTCCCATCCCGAATCGCGTCGTCAAGACGTGAGCGGCCATGACGAAGGACAAAGAATGCAGACCGAACTTCCGCTTGCGGGGCTGACCATCGTTTCCTGCGAGCAAGCCGTGGCGGCGCCATTTGCAACCCGGCAGCTCGCCGACATGGGCGCACGGGTTATTAAGGTAGAGCGTCCCGGCGATGGCGATTTCGCACGAGGCTACGACGAAACAGTCAATGGACTGTCCAGCCACTTCGTTTGGCTGAACCGCTCGAAGGAGAGCCTGACTCTTGACCTAAAGCAGCAGGCTGCCCTGGATGTCATGCATGAGCTCCTCGCCGATGCTGACGTTTTCGTCCAAAACTTTGCGCCAGGGGCAGCTGAAAGGCTAGGACTTGGCGCAGAAGAGCTTCGGAAGCGGTACCCCAGGCTCATCACGTGCTCCATCAGCGGTTATGGCAGCAGCGGCCCCTACCGCGATGCCAAGGCCTACGACCTGTTGATCCAGTCTGAGGCCGGCTTGGTGTCAGTTACCGGCTCGGAAGCCGAGCCTGCCAAGAGCGGCATACCAGCCGCCGACATCGCTGCAGGTATGTACGCCTTCTCGGGAATCCTGTCCGCCCTGTACAGCCGTGAACGCACAGGAGCTGGCTCAGCGCTGGAAATCAGTTTGTTTGACTCCCTTATCGAGTGGATGGGGTACCCCATGTACTACACGGAGTACGGCGGAACTGCTCCTGTCCGGGCGGGCACCAGCCACGCTGCGATCGCACCATACGGAACATTCACTGCAGGCGACGGAGTGGACCTCGTGCTCTCCATCCAGAACTCCCGTGAGTGGGTGGCTTTCTGCACGCAAGTCCTTGGAAACCCGGCGTATGCTGAGGATCCGAGGTTTGACACCGGAAGCAAACGGGTGCAAAACCGGGGAGAGCTTAACGACGTTATCAACGCTGTCTTCGCGGCCCACACCGGGTCAGTGATGGAAAAGCGCCTGGCCAACGCCAAGATCGCGCATGCACGCCAGCGCGAAGTCGCTGACGTCCTGGAACATCCTCAGCTGGTGGCAAGGAACAGGTGGCAGAAGGTGGACACCTCGGCAGGACCTGTCCGGGCAGTGTTGCCGGCGATTACCACCGTCGGCGTAACTCCACGGATGGGCTCCGTTCCCGACGTGGGGGAGCACACGGTGCGGATCCTCGAAGACCTCGGCTACGGTGCTGATGCCATCAGCAGCATGCGCAGCGCGGGTGTCTTCTAAGACTGCCCGACGATGACGAGAGAGAAATTCATGAACACGAAAATCTTCCAGTACGTCGACCAGCTTCCTGTTGGCGCGGATGAAACCCCCATGCGGTTGATAGCACGGGAGGGCATCCGCCTCCGGGGCGCCGGCGAGGAAGTCGTTCTGGAAATCGACCCTGCCGTACTCACGCAAATGGCTTACGAAGCATTTAGGGACGTGTCCCATTACCTGCGCCCCGCTCACCTGGCCCAGCTGCGGCGAATCCTTGAGGACCCCGAAGCGTCACCCAATGACAGGTATGTAGCCTTGGACCTTCTAAAAAACGCCAACGTCGCCTCCGGCGGTGTCCTGCCCATGTGCCAGGACACGGGGACTGCCATCATCTCCGCCAAGCGGGGGCACCGGGTGATGACAGACGGCGATGACGCCAGGCACCTGTCCCGTGGAATCTATGACGTCTTTCAGGAACTGAACCTTCGTTATTCGCAGATGTCGCCGGTGACGATGTGGAAAGAAGCCAACACGGGCACAAATCTTCCCGCACAGATTGAGATTTCGCTCGCCAAGGGTCTGGAGTACGAGCTTTTGTTCATGGCCAAGGGCGGCGGCAGTGCGAATAAGTCCTTCTTGTTCCAGGAGACAAAATCGATCCTGGACGAGGACAGGATGCTGGAATTCCTTCGGGAAAAAATCGAGAGCCTTGGCACCGCAGCTTGCCCGCCTTACCATCTGGCCATCGTTGTTGGCGGTACGTCCGCCGAGTATGCACTCAAGACCGCCAAGCTGGCATCAGCCCACTATCTTGACACCCTGCCGTCCGAAGGCAGCGGCGCAGGCCATGGCTACCGCGATCTGGATTTCGAGCAGAAGGTATTTGATCTGACCACGAAGATCGGATTTGGTGCCCAGTTCGGGGGAAAGTACTTCTGCCATGATGTGAGGGTTATTAGGCTTCCTCGCCATGGAGGATCCCTGCCGATCGCCCTGGCCGTATCCTGTTCGGCTGACCGGCAGGTCCTTGGCAGAATCACGCCCGAAGGCGCCTTCCTTGAAGAACTCGAAAGGGACCCGGCCCGCTACATACCCAGTACAGGCCTTGAAGACATCACCGACTCCGGTGCCGCCATTGCAATTGATTTGAATGCGCCCATGGATCAGATCCGGCAGCAGCTGAGTCTGTGCCAGGTCAGCACAAGGGTGTCGCTTACGGGGACAATGATTGTGGCCCGTGACATCGCCCATGCCGAATTCCGCAACCGTGTCGAACGGGGCGAGGGCCTACCGCAGTATCTGCTCGACCACCCGGTCTACTATGCCGGGCCCGCAAAAACGCCGGAAGGCTTCCCGTCCGGCTCCTTTGGGCCGACAACTGCAGGGCGGATGGATGGCTACGTAGCGGACTTCCAGGCTTTGGGGGGTTCCCTGGTGATGCTGGCCAAGGGCAACCGTTCGCGCGCAGTAGTCGAATCATGCCGTGCCTATGGCGGGTTCTATCTCGGTTCAGTAGGGGGGCCGGCTGCACGGCTGGCCCAGGATTGCATCCGGTCGGTGAAAGTTATCGATTACCCGGAACTCGGGATGGAAGCTGTCTTCAAAATCGAAGTCGAGGATTTCCCGGCCTTTGTGGTCATCGACGACAAGGGCAACGACTTCTTCAACAAGGACGACAAGAAGCTCGTCGGGCTCGGGGCCACGCGGCTGATCGGGGATGCATCGTAGGTTGGGGGGAAAGCGTGGCAAGGCCCACTGGCTCGCCGCCTCCCGGTGAGGGCCGGGAACGGAACTAATCCTCAATTCAAAAAGCGGGGCCTCTGACTTGGGCGTCTCACGTTACAAGTTTGGTGCCGTGGCCGCCTGCTTCGCCGCGACAGGTGGTAGCCCGGCCGTTCCCGTCTATCAGCCCCGCGGAGGGCAGTCGCGTCTTTCATCGCACCTTGCCATTGTGAACATCTTCCGCCCCCGGTGCCCGTGTAAAGGCTTCGAGGGTCCCGCCCACAACTAAGGCGCTTGTCATCCCACCTCTCGTCATCGAGTCTGAGCGCCGCACGCCGGGCAAAAGACGAGGGCTGGCTGTATTGTTTGTGGTCCCGGCGCCGATCCCGACTTTCGGGTGGCCTGTTGCGGAAGGAAGGGTGCCGGCGCCGGAATTCTGCAACGTCAGTAGGAGCGGGGCATGCCGAGGACTTTGGTGGCGACAAAAGCCTTGATCATGTTGTTGTTCACCGGTGCGACCTGGAACATGCGCGTTTCCCGGAACTTTCGCTCGACGTCGTACTCGTCAACAAAGCCGTAGCCGCCATGGGTATCGAGGCAGGCATTGGCAGCAGCCCAGCTGGCCTCGGAAGCAAGGTGCTTGGCCATGTTGGCTTCGGCGCCGCACGGCTCCCCGGCGTCGAAGAGCCGGGCTGCGTCCCAGCGCATCAGGTCCGCGGCCCGGAGCTTCATGTAAGCATCCGCTATGGGGAACTGGACGCCCTGGTTAGTCCCTATTTTCCGGCCGAAGACTTCGCGCTTGTTCGCGTAGTCAGTGGCCCGCTGCGTGAACCAGTAGCCGTCGCCGATGGCTTCCGAAGCCAACAGAATCCGTTCCGCGTTCCAGCCATCCAGCACGTACCGGAAGCCCTTTCCTACTTGGCCGATGACAGTCGATGCTGGCACGCGAAGTCCTTGATAATGGATCTGGTTGGTGGCGTAGTTGAACATTGTGCGGACTTTAATGACCTTGAGTGCATCCGGCTGTTCTTCCCTCACTTGCCGTAGATCTACCAGGAACAAGGTGAGCCCGTGTGTCTTGTCCTTGCCCTTCTGGGAGGTTCGGGCCAGGACAAACGCGAGATCGGATTCATCGATCCTGCTCGTCCAGCTCTTGTGCCCGCTGATGATGAAGTCCTCGCCCTGCCGCACTGCCTGGGTCTCAATGCTGGTGGTATCAGAACCGGCCTTGTCTTCTGTAATGGAGAAGGCCTGCAGGCGTAGCTTTCCGGCTGCGATCTGGGGGAGGTAGGCGTCTTTTTGCGCCTCGTTTCCGTGCCGAAGCAGTGCGCCCATTGTGTACATCTGGGCGTGGCAGGCAGCCGAGTGGCCACCGGATTTGTTGATTTCTTCCATGATAATGCTGGCCTCGGACAGCCCCAGGCCCAGCCCGCCATAGTACTGGGGAATCAGCGCCGAGAGCAGGCCTGCCTGCGTAAGCGTGTCGACAAACTCCTGCGGGTAGCGGCGGTTTCGATCAGTCTCCCGCCAGTATTCATCAGGAAATGAGGAGCACAGCTCCTGCGTCTGCTGGCGAAGCCGGTCAAGGTCAAAAGCGGAGGAGATCATCGTTGGTCCCTAGTGTCAGGGCTACATCCCGAGGACGTAACTGAACAGTATAATCCATTATAATGCATTATACTGCATTGTAAAATTTTAGTTGTTGAATCATGCATTTTCAAGGGGAGTGCCTGGTGAACCGGCTTCTGCCCACGCAGGCCACTGTCAAATAAGCAGCTACTACTAATGGGCAAGGCGAGGCTGGTGCCGGGTTCCCCGTCGCAGGGAGGGAAGGTCTCGTCTCGGACGAAGGGTCCGTCCTGAATTCCGGCGCAGCGCATTCGGGGAGAATCTCAAGATAGGCAGGGGGATTCGTAGGGCCGCATTTGTCCTGCCAAAAAGGGTGTGGACAGTTTCCACACTTACGTCTGCTTTTATTGCATGGCAGTAGCGACCCCGTCCAGTGTCAGGTTTGGCTCTGTCAGGTTTCAGCGAGGGTGCCGGAAAACGAAGAAACCGAGCCCAACCTGTCGCTCTGGCACCATAGCCACATCCAGTTGGCAAGCGCCATCCTCGTGCTACCGGGCGGGGGACACAAGCGGAGGTTTGTGGCATTGCCGGCCCCTTAATTTGAACCGGGCCGTGATTCGTTGGGGCGGAGCGCCTGGCCCTCCGCATATGCTCTTTAAACACCACGAACGATTGGATGCGCATGAGCCGCCGTTATGTCATCGATGCGATTCCCGGCGACGGCATTGGCGTGGATGTCACCGACGTCGCGATGCAGTGCGTCGACGCCGTCGCCGGAATGTACGGCTTCGACGTCCAGTGGCGGGTCCGCGACTGGAACAGCCACTTTTACCGCAAGGCGGGCCGCATGATGCCTGTTGACGGAATAGAGCAGCTGAGCAGCGGTGATGGCATCTACCTGGGAGCCGTCGGGACACCGGACGTGCCCGACGATGTCACTCTTTGGGGGCTCCTCATCCCTATCCGCCGGGAGTTCGACCAGTACATCAACCTCCGGCCCATGCGGTTGCTGCCCGGCATCGTCGGTGCCATGCCCGGCATCGAGGACCTGGACATCGTGGTGGTACGGGAGAACGTTGAAGGCGAGTATTCCCAGATCGGAGGAAGGTTCGGCGCCGGAACCGAAGGCGAGTTCGCGGTTCAGGAGAGCGTCTTCACCAGGCGCGGTATCGCCCGGGCGGCGCGCTATGCCGCTAACGTCGCCACCGAACGCGGCGGCCGGCTCGTCTCCGCAACAAAGTCCAACGGCATCATCCACACCATGCCGTTCTGGGATGAGGTGGTGGCGGAGACAATCACGGCGTTCCCCGGCGTCGTCGTCGAAAAGGTGCTCATTGATGCGCTGGCGGCACGGCTGGTGATGAAGCCGACGAGTATCCGGACCATCGTTGCGTCGAACCTGTTCGGGGACATTCTTTCGGACCTGGTAGCTGGTATTGCCGGGTCCATCGGCATTGCACCCAGCGCCAACCTCAACCCGGAGCGGCGGCACCCGTCGATGTTCGAGCCCGTGCACGGCTCTGCTCCGGATATCGCAGGCAAGGGTATCGCCAACCCGGTGGGCGCTCTGTGGGCCGCTGCAATGATGCTCGACCATCTCGGTGAGGCGGAGGCCGCCCGGTCCCTGACCTCTGCCTTTGAGGGAACGCTCGCGGACGGCACTGCGACGCCGGACCTGAAGGGCACCGCCACCACCGTGGAGTTCGCCGCCGAAGTGCTGTCGCGCCTGTCCTAACCAACTAGCTGGTGCGCAATCGCTTCTCCAAACGGAACGCGACCAGCGAGGCAGCCGCCCCGGCACCTGCGACCAGCGCTGCAAGCGTCCATCCAACGGCGGGACTGAAATGGGAGAAAACGATCCCGAACAGCAACGGCCCCAGCGTTCCGCCGATGTAGGTACCGCTCTGAGTGATCCCGGTGGCCCGGATGGTGAACGGATGCGCCGTGCGTGAGACCACGTAATGGGCCAGGCCGTTCCAGCCCCAGCCCAGACCGAACGCGACGACGGCTCCGGCTGCATAGGCGATCGGGAAACCGGACGCCATGCCGAGCAGCCCCAGGCTCCCGGCCCCCATCATCAGGGCCACCGTGGCCATCGAGCCGCCGATCCCCCGGTCCGCGGCAATACCCACCAGCGGGCGGGCCAGAATCCCGGCCACACTGGCGGCGCCCAGCAATAGGCCCGCACCGGCGGCATCGAATCCCGCCTGCACAGCCATGGTCACAGTGAAAGCACCCACTACATTGGCCTGCCCGGCTCCCAGGGCACTGGCCACGGCGGTGGCAAAAAGGAATGGTTTCAGCCTCCGGGGGAGCGGTTCCCTGGCGGCTTTACCGGAGCGCCCTTGGAACGGGGCAGTGCGTGGGAGGGTGCGGAGCAGCGCCGGGATCAGGGCCGCCGCCAGCAGTGCTGCCAGCGCAAAGGTCCAGTTCCACCCCACGGTAAGAGCGAATAGCGGGACGGACAGGCCGGCGGTGAGCGTCGCCGTCGGAATGGCGGCCTGCTTGAGGCCAAACGAGAAGGCGCGGTTGCGTACCGCCACCTGGTCCACGATCAGGCCGTTGGACAGCGGGTGGATCAGGGCGTTTGCGGTACCGGCGAAACTGAGCCAGACGATCAGCCACGCCCAGTGCGGAGTGACAAAGGCGATGCCGGCCAGTGCAACAAAGCCCAGCCCGACGGCGAGCGGGACTCCGCGGCGGAGCCCCAGTCCGCTCGCCACATACCCGGCCGGGGCGGACAGCAGTGCTGAGACAGCCCAGAAGGTGGAGACCGCGACTCCGAGTGCTGACGCCGTCATGCCCAGGTCCTGCTCAAGCTGGACAGCCAGCCCGCCGACGAGGAAGACCGGCAGCACCGCCACCACCGTTGTCAGCGCCGCGATGGCCGTGGCGCGCTGTCCCGGTCGACGCGCCGGTGTTCGAACGGGGCCGACGGCGGCTGGCCTCACCGTGGAGATCGGCTCTGCGAAACGACTGCCGCGTTGTCCTGTACGACGGCGTCGCCGGCCAGCATGGAGCGCCCGCCGGTCCGCACCTGGGCCAGCAGGCCGCCGGCAGTGAGGACGGCACGTTCGGCCGGCGAGAAGTCGAGCCCGAGCGTCAACTCGGTGCCTCCGTCCACTCGGGCAGTGACGGAGCGGCGACCATCGGCCAGGGCGTCAGCAAGCCCTTCGATGACCCACCGCTGCCCGGTTGAGCTTTGCGCGTCGGAGGGCAAGATCAGCGGCACGATGCCGGCGGCGATGAGGTTGCGGCGATGGATCCGCGCGTAGCTGCGGGCAGCGACCACCCGGACCCCCAAGTACAACGGGATCAGGGCGGCATGCTCCCGCGACGAACCCTGCCCGTAGTTTTCCCCGCCCGCAATGATTCCGCCGCCCCATTCGAGGGCGCGATCGTGAAAACCGGGGTCCAGGCGGCGGAACATGAAGCGCGCGCAGACGGCGATGTTGGACCATACAGACATGGCGATGGCGCCGTCGGGAGCCATGTCACCAGTGGAGATGTCATCACCGACGGCGATCAGCACCCGGGCGTCCAGGTCAGCCGGCAGCGGTGTGGGCTGTGGCGGCGGGACGAGGTTGCTGCCCCGCTCGATCTCGATGTTGCGACGTGCCTCAAGGGGCAGGACACCGGCAATATGCAGGTCATGGACTTCCGGATGCGGAGGAGTGGCAGGGCGGAGCTCGCCGCGGCTGACGGTGGAGGCGTCGACGATGGCGCCTTCCAGCGCGCTGGCAGCAGCGGTCGACGGCGAACACAGGTACACGGAGTCCTCGGCTGTACCGCTGCGGCCCGGGAAGTTGCGGTTGAACGTGCGCAACGACGGCGCACCCTCCGTGGGTGCCTGCCCGATGCCCACGCAGGGGCCGCATACCGGCTCGAGCATCCGCGCCCCGGCCCCCATAAGATCCTCATAGACGCCGGAGGCGATGATCGTCTGCAGGATCTGGCGTGATCCCGGCGTCACCGTGAGCTGGACGGACGGATGGACGGTATGTCCCTTGAGGATGGCAGCCACAGTGGCCAGGTCCTCGTACGAACTGTTCACAGAGGAACCCACGCAGACCTGGACCACCTCAGTGCGCGGCAGTTCGGACACGGGACGGACGTTGCCTGGTGAGTGGGGCAGCGCCACGAGCGGAACGAGGCTTGATAGATCAATCTGCTCGTCGTCGTCGTAGCCTGCGCCGGCGTCGGCCGCCAGGGGGACGAACTGATCCTCGCGGCGCTGGGCCCGGAGCCACGCGCGGGTCTGGTCATCGGAGGGAAAGATGGCTGTGGCGGCACCTGTTTCGATGATCATGTTGCAGATGGTCGCGCGCGCCGAGACTGACAGGGAAGCCACACCCTCCCCGTAGAACTCGAACACCTTCCCGCGGCCGCCCCGCACGCCATGGCGGCGCAGCAGCTCCAGCACCACGTCCTTCCCTTCGGCATTGGGTCCGAGCGTGCCCGTCAGTTCCACCCCCACGACGGCGGGGCACACAAAGTCGAACCCGTAGCCCGCCATCGCCACGGCGACCTCCAGCCCGCCGGCGCCGAGGGCGAACATGCCGAGGGCACCCGCCGTTGAGGTGTGGGAGTCCGCGCCCACCAGGACCTGGCCCGGCCTGGAGAATTTCTCAAGGTGGATGTAGTGGGAGATGCCGTGCCCGGCGGGGGAGTAGCGCAGCCCGTAGCGGGCGGAGAAGGTGCGGAGGTAGTGGTGGTCCTGCATGTTCTTTTCATCGATCTGCAGGACGTTGTGATCGACGTACATGACCGCCAGCGGCACGGCGACGGAGTCCATGCCGAGCATTTCGAACTGCATGGCGGTCATGGTTCCGGTTGCGTCCTCGATGAGGATCTGGTCAACGGCGATGGTGATGTCGGCGCCGTGAGTCAGGCCGCCGGACGCGAGATGGCTGGCCAGGATTTTGTGGGTCAGTGTCTCGGGCATTCAGAGCTCTCCTCAAGCAGGAAGGCGGTGATGGCGGCAGAGGCACGCCATCTCTTGCGGATGGCGTGCCTCTGCCGGTTGGTGCTACTTCAGGAATTCGTTCGTGTAGGTGTCCGCCAGCTTGATGTCCTTATCCCCGACCTCCGGGTTGGCCACCCGCTGTGTCTTCAGGACCGCCTGAACGCCGTCCTCGGTAAAGGATCCGTCCTTGCTGAGCGTCTTCTTCAGGTCCTCAATGACCTTGGCGTAGAGCTGCTTGTCTCCGCCGGCGAACTTCTCAGGCATTTTCGCGGCAATCTCCTCGCCGGAGTGGCCGTCGATGAATTCGAGGGTGCGCTTGATCGCCTTGGCGAGCTTGCCTGCGGTTTCCTTGTTCTTGTCCAGCCATTCAGTCTTGGCGTAGAGGGAGGAGGACGGCCAGGAGTCGGTGTCGAATACTTCCTTCAGACCCTCCACGGTCCGGACGTCTTCCAGCAGCACCGGATCGTGGCCTATCCGCTTTGCGAGTACGGAGATGTCAGGTTCGAGCATCACTGCGGCGTCCACCTGGTTCTGCTCCACGGCGGCAACGGCAGAGGACCCGGCGCCGATCGCTGAAACTGCGGCATCCGCCTGCTGCATGCCATTCTTGGCCAGCAGGAACTTTACGAACATGTCGGTGGAGGACCCCGGTGAGGTCACTCCGACGTTCTTGCCCTTGAGGTCCGCAATGGACTTGATCTGGCCCTCATTCTTGGGCGCCACGATGAGGGCAAGCCCCGACGACTCGCCCATGTCGACGAACGCCTTGATGGGCTGGTTCTTGGCCTGCATCTGGATGGTGTGCTCGTAGTATCCGCTGGTGACATTTGTGCTGCCGCCCACCATCGCAGTGAGCGCTTTCGAGCCGCCCTGCAGGTCCTGGAGTTCGACGTTCAGGCCCTCTTCCTTGTAGTAGCCCAGTTCCTGGGCCAGCGTGGTGGGAAGGTAGGTCAGGAGAGTCTGGCCGCCGACGCCGATGATCACCTTGGTGCCTTCCCCGCCGCCGGCAGCACCGGTCCCGCCCTGGCCGGGAGGTGCAGCCGAAGGGGCGCCGCAGGCGGAGAGAGCCAGGGCAACGGAGGCAAGCAGGGTCAGGGGGCGGAAGAGCCTACGGCGCCGGGTTTCTTTCTGGGTCATGAGAGTTCCCTTTCAGGCGGTGATGGTAATAGTTACGAGGACCGGGCCGGGCGCCACCTGAGGAGGTGCCGTTCGAGGCGGTTGACGAGGAGGTCGATGATCAGGACCACGAACATCAGGATGAACATGCCGGCGAAGACTCCCTTGGTATCGAAGACACCCTGGGCCTGGGCTATGGCGTAGCCCACACCGGCGGAAGCTCCGAGGTATTCACCCACCACTGCGCCGGTGATGGCAAAACCTACGCTGATATGCAGGCTGGAGAAGATCCAGGTCAGGGCGCTGGGGATGAAGACGTGGCGGAGGAGCTGCTTCTCCGACGCCCCCAGCATGCGTGCGTTGTCCACGAGGACCCGGTCCACGCTCTTGACGCCCTCGAGGGTGTTGAAGAAGACGATGAAGAACACCAAGGTGAAACCGAAGGCGACCTTTGACCAGATCCCCAGGCCGAACCACAGCAGGAAGATCGGGGCCAGCACCACGCGGGGAAGGGCATTGAACATCTGCAGGAACGGGTCCAGGAGCCGCTCCAGGAAACGGACCCTCGCCAGGAGGAAGCCCAGGACCAGGCCGGCCGCCGCGCCCGTCAGGAAGGCGAGGATCGATTCCTGCAGGGTGATCCACAGGTGCGGGAAGACGAAGCCGCTGGAGATCCAGACCCATACCGTCATCAGGATGTCGGAGGGGAGGGGGAAGAAGAATGGGTCGATAACGCCAACGCGTCCCAACAATTCCCACGCGCCGAGGACAATGACGGCGAGGGCCAGTTGTCCCATCCGGATGGAGAAGTTGGACGCTTCACCCCGTTTGCGCCGGGGGCGCTCAACCATGGCCGGACCCCGCTCCTTCCGGAGGGGAAAGCGCTGTGTCTTCTTGGAAACTGGTGCCACCGTCATGCTGCGTCGCTCTCTTCCTCTTCCCGCGCTGATTCGTAGGTCTTGGATACCTCAACCTTGAGGCGCCCCCAGATTTCTCTGTGGAGCTCGACGAACTTGGGATCGTCCCGGATGTCCAGGAGGTCACGGGGGCGGGGGATGTCGATCTCGTAGCTGCCGACGACGGTGCTTCCCGGCCCGGCCCCGAGGATGACCACCTCGTCGGACAGGGCAATTGCCTCATCCAGGTCGTGGGTGATGAACACGACGGCCTTGTCCGATTCCTGCCAGAGCTGGAGGAGTTCGTTCTCCATGATCTGACGGGTCTGTACGTCGAGTGCGGAGAAAGGCTCGTCCATCAGCAGGATGTCGGGGTTGACGATCCAGGCCTGGGCGACTGCGGTGCGCTTGCGCATGCCGCCGGAGAGCTGGTGGGGGTACCGGTCAGCGAAGTTCTTCAATCCCACCTTCTCGAGCCAGC
Organism: Pseudarthrobacter oxydans; assembly: GCF_034258515.1. Taxonomy (NCBI): domain Bacteria; kingdom Bacillati; phylum Actinomycetota; class Actinomycetes; order Micrococcales; family Micrococcaceae; genus Pseudarthrobacter; species Pseudarthrobacter oxydans. Next base: position 2,064,089 of record NZ_CP139438.1, read on the forward strand.
GGCGTGACTCGTCGTAGGCCTCGGCCTTGGAGACCCCGGCCATGGTGAGCCCGAGGCTGACGTTGTCGATGACCGACTTCCAAGGCAGCAGGGCGTCCTGCTGGAACATGTAGGAGGCGCGGCGGTTCACCCCATATACGGGCTCACCGAAGCTGTGGACAGTGCCCGAGGAAGGATTCAGGAGTCCCGCTGCCATGTTGAGGATCGTGGACTTACCCGATCCCGTCGGCCCAACGATGGAGACAAACCGTCCGGGCTCCACCTTGAGGTCGATGTCCCGGACAGCGAAGTACGATCCACCGCCGGGAGTTGCAAACTCCTTGGTGCATCCGTTGAGCTCAACCGCAAAATTCGATGATTCAGGCTGTGAGGGCTGCGTCATTGCTATTCTCCCGCTAACCACATTGTGAGTTGTTGGCCATATAGTGGGCACTACGCTAACAGTAACGTCTGTCACACTACAAGGGGGCTTCAAATAGGCGCCACCCCGCCCTGACCGAGAAGAAGGAACCTGGAATCGAGCCATGAGCGCAACCGAAAACGCCGCCGCCCCGTTGCTGGTGCTGAAGAAGATCACGGCCATCCTTGATGCCTTCTCCCTGGTGCGGCCAGAATTGAGCCTCGCCGAAATACGCGCGGAGACCGGGTTGCCGCACTCCACGGTGCAGCGCCTGGTCGCGAATATGGTGCATGAGGGAATGCTCGATCGGCGTGATGACCAATTCCGGGTCGGGTTGCGTATGACCCACTGGGCGGCGCCCGCCCGGCAGGGCCTGGACTTCCTGGAATTGCTGACACCGGTAATACGGCGATTGCGGGATGAGCTGGGCGAGACGGTCTGCATCTTCAGGGAATCGCAGGGAAGCAGGGTTTGCGTCGCGTTGGCCGAGACCCGACGGGTTCTTCGAAGGGCGGTCGAGGTCGGCGATATCATGCCGCTCCACGCCGGTTCGGCGGGCCGCGTATTGCTCGCCTGGAACCCCGACCTGGCGGAGAAGGTCTACGGGTCAGGGCTCCGGTCCATCACCGACCAGACCATCACGGACGCAGCAAGCCTTGATGCCGCCGTCTCGAAGACTCGTGCGGACGGTTTTGCCATCACTACCGGGGAGCGGGTTTCCGGGGCCAGCGGCTTGTCTGTTCCGATCTTCGGCCCGCAGGCTGAGCTCTACGGTGCACTCACCGTCATGGGGCCCACCATGAGGATGCCTTACGACGTGTGTGCTTCCTGGATAGAGCCGGTCATCGCCGCGGCAGCTGAAGGTACCCGGCTGATCGGCGGAAGTCTTCCCTCCGAGGTGGAGCCCATATCGTGATTTCATGTTCACAATATGAGGACAGGAGTGCATACTGGTTCCTGTACGACGGGGAGCTCATGAACCTCCGTCCGTGTGTACGTCGCCCACTGGGTCCGCATCAGGAATCAGGAGTTGAGATTTGATGAAGGTTGTCGAAACCGGCACAGCGAAGCTTGGCAAGGACGCAGAGGACGGGGCCGGCCACGGGATCGCTGAAGAAACGCCACCAGCCGTCGCAGGCAGGCCCAAAATCGCGGGCGATGGTGCGGGTCCTCTGTCCGGCGTGCGCGTCCTCGAACTGGGATCCCTGATCGCCGGCCCTTTCGCGGGACGGCAGATGGCAGACTTCGGTGCCGAAGTCATCAAGGTCGAATCCCCAAACAGGCCGGATCCCATGCGCGAATGGGGCCGCGCGCGCGTTAATGACCACACCCTGTGGTGGTCGGTGCAGTCCCGCGGCAAAAAGTGCGTCACTATGGACCTGAAAGCCCCCCGCGGCCGGGAGCTCTTTCTTGAGCTCTGCAAGGACGCCGACGTCATCCTCGAGAACTTCCGCCCGGGCACTATGGAAAAGCTTGGCCTCGGCCCTGAAGAGCTGTGGAAGATCAATCCCGGCCTCATCATCGCCCGGGTCTCGGGATACGGACAGACTGGTCCGGAAGCATCAAAGCCGGGTTATGCCTCCGTCGCCGAAGCGCGGAGCGGATTGCGGCACCTGAACGGCTATCCCGACCAGCCGCCACCCCGCACAGGTATTTCACTGGGGGACAGCCTCGGCTCGCTGTATGCCCTGCAGGGGATCCTGCTGGCGTTGTACTGGCGGGATGCCCGCGGGGGGACCGGCCAGGTGGTCGATGTGTCGCTCGTTGAGGCGTGCTTTTCACTACTGGAGAGCGCGGTGCCGGACTACGCCGCCACCGGTATTGTTCCCGGACCCAGCGGCTCGGGACTGAAGGGGATCGCGCCGTCGAACATCTTCCGCTCCAGCGACGGCAAGTGGGTTGTCATAGCGGCCAACCAGGATTCGGTCTTCGTGCGCCTGGCCACAGCGATGGGCATGCCCGGGCTCGCGGAGGACCCGAAATACCGTGATCATGCGCAGCGGGGCCGCAACCAGGAGGAGCTTGAAAGCATCATCGCCGATTGGGCGGTGCACTACTCCGCCGGCGAGCTGGTCAGCCTGCTCGATAAACACGCTGTTCCGAACAGCACCGTGAGTACCGTTGAAGATATCTTCGAGGATCCGCAGCTCAAAGCCAGGGACATGCTCGTGGAAGTGGCTGACGACGAGCTGGGCGCCGTGGTCCAGCCGGGAATCGTTCCCAAGCTCACGCGCTCCGCCGGCCGGATTAGCTGGAACGGGCCTTTGGTGCATGGATCCCACAATGCCGATGTGTACCAGGGCCTCCTGAACCTCACCGAAGAAGAGTTTCAGAATGCACGTAGCGAAGGAGCAATCTGATGGCGTTTGCCCACGGAACCAGGCCGGTCTCGATCGTGGACGTCAGCCCGCGCGACGGGCTGCAGAACGAGAAGACCCCCGTGAGCACGGAAGATAAGGTCCGGCTCATCGAAGAGCTGATCCGGATGGGTGCGCGGCGGATCGAAGCCGTCAGCTTTGTGAATCCCAAAGCCGTACCCCAGATGGCTGATGCCGACGCCGTGATGGCGTCGGTCCCGCGCACCGACGCCGTGAGCTATATCGGCCTGGTGCTGAACACCAGGGGTGCCCTCCGGGCTGTCGATGCCGGGGTGGACGAGATGAACTATGTACTGCCGGTGACCGACGCATTCGCCTCAGCCAACCAGAACACCACAGTTGCTGCAGCGCTTAGGGCTCTGGAGGAAGTGTCGGACATCGCTGCCGCCGCATCCATTCCACTCAGCGTCACCGCAGCTGTCGCTTTTGGCTGCCCCTACCAGGGAGACGTCCCGATCGAGCAGACCCTCGAGGTCGTCCGCAGTGCAATTGGCCGCGCGAACCTGGCTGAAGTGGCGTTGGCCGACACGATTGGTTGCGCCGTGCCGTGGCAGGTGGGCGAGACTTTCGCCACGCTGCGCCAGGAAACCGACCTGCAGTTGAGGGCCCACCTTCACGAGACCCGCCACACTGCGCTGGCCAATACTTATGCGGCGATGGCGTCGGGTGTCGATGTGTTCGACAGTAGCGTCGGTGGTCTCGGAGGATGCCCCTTCGCTCCCGGCGCGGCCGGAAATATCTCCACGGAGGATCTCGCGTGGATGCTCGGGCGTGCAGGCTTCCCGACAGGCATCGACGTGCACAAAGCAACGGAACTGGGCCGCTGGATTTGCGGCCTCGTCGGTACCAATCCGCGTTCCGGACTGGCAGGGGCAGGAGTGTTCCCGGCGGCAGCGTAAGGCGCAGTACTTCGGCTGCACCTCGCGTCGCCTGGTTTGAGTTCAAACATAATGCCCGGCGATTCGAACGGCGGCGCTTTTAAGTCGAAAGCTATGGGCTAGATGTCAATGTGGGAATAAATCGCCCTTGTTCGCGGCCTGGGTGCCAGGTACCTACCGCGTCAAGCGATGGGATAAGGCACACATGATGTTCTGGAACTTGCATCCCCAGCGCAAGACACTAATAAAAAATCTTCCCTGAGTGGACGAAGATGAACCACAGGAGGAGGGGTGCGCCGTCCCGGTGTAAATGGCGTGGTAACGGTCGCGGGTTTCCGTGAGCGTTGTCGAGCTTCATGGCTTGAGCCGTCTTCACTGCCGGGCAACTGGCAGTGAAGACGGCTATCTTGCTTTCCGGGCCTAGGGGGTTGGCCTTATGGCTGTATCGGCGCTGTAGGAAGTGACCTTTGAAGCGGGGCCGCTGTCAAGCACTTTTGATCGGACTGTGGAAGCATCCAAAACGACGTGCTGTGTTTCGACGTTGCTCACAACATGGTTGGTGGCCACTACGTTGCTGTCACCCCCGGCGACAAGGATCATTGTCGGCTGGGCGTTCGGCGGTACGATCCTGTCGGGCGAGACGTCGTAAGCGATGAGGTTGTTGGCGAAAAAGTTGTTGTCTCCCGCGATGTGAACCACGCCGTAAAGATCGTCCAGGCCGTTGGATGTTCCGAGGAACGGCGGGAAGCCTTCCATACCGCGCCGGAAGTGGTTGCCAGTGATCAGGTTTTCCTTGCAGTTGTTAATGAGGCGCATTATGCCGGGGAAGAAACCCTGGAACCTGTTCGAGGTCACCGAGCATCTGTTGCAGCCGGTCAGCTCGACCAGGCTCCTGCCCCGGGGGAACAGGTTGTTACCGGTGATGAGAAGACCTTCGTGATTCTCCGCCAGCAGGGTGGCCCCCTCCGGCCCGGCCCCCATGAGGTTGTTGCTGACGATCGTCGCCTGTCCGGCGCCGGTGAGTTCTACGCAGTTGCCGCATTCGGCGATCATGTTGTCGTGGACACGCAGGGCGTCGGCGCCACGGACTATGAGTGCGTGTTCGAGATACACAAAACCCATGCCGGTGATGTGGAAGGAGTCGTTGTCTGAGGCGACTTCAATGCCGGTTCTGCCGTTTCGGTAGCTGTTGCCGTCTGGCGGGAACTCCACGCCATCAAGGCAGAAGTCGCGGAAAACAACTCCGGACAGGCGGGGGCTCCCCGCCCGACGTACCAGGAAGGCCTGCGGAGCTGTTGAAGGAGTAAGGACACGGATGTGGCTGCCGCCGGGCTGCAGTTCGAGCCAGCCGGACGTGTCCACATTGTCCTTTATGCTGCGGGAGAAGAACCCGTGGCCAAAGCCTGCAATGGTCAGATAGCTGACGTCCACGACAACTTGAGTCCGAAGGTCGTAGTCGCCCGGGGGGATGGTGATGACGGCGCCCGGCCGGGCGTCTGCCGTGGTCTGGCGCTTTTTGACGTCCGCGATGATGTCATTGATCACCGCACCAATGTCTATCTGGGCCGTCACCTCGGGCCGGCCCTTGATCTTCCAGGACGTGACGTCGTATCTGTTTGTTTCTTCCGTGCTGTCCGCGGCCTGCGCCGGTGCTGCAGCGCCAAGAGCCAGCGCTCCGGTAAGCGTGGCAACAGCGCCAGCGCCTAATAGTCTGCGTCGGCTCGGGTCCATCATCAGCGAATTTTTGTCAGTCAACGCTTGTCTCCTCAATGCACTGTGGAATGTGTGGGCTATCCGGGACCGCAAAGCATCGGTTTTCGCAGCACAGGGCGGCAGGTTTCAACGAGAGCTCCGCATACGCGTGGAAGATGTCCCGACCGCCATGGAGTCGGGAGTCCCAAGTGGTGCCAAAACGATTTGGTTGGCCGGATACATTGAGGCTAGGAGGGCGGAGCAACAGCTGTCAACGCCAAAATGTCCCACGGTTTTTGGCAAAGCAGCGACCCTTGACACCTGAACCTGCCCAGTCCTATCGTGGATGCCAAATCGTTTTGGCAAAACGATTTTTCAGTCCAAGTCACTCTCACCATTCCGTTCAAGAGAAAGTGAGTCGACAGCGATGTCCACTCGTAAATTCATCGGCAGGCTCGCCATCGGCGGCATCTGCAGCGCCGTCGCACTGGCCGCCTCGGCCTGCGGCGCAGGTGGCCCGGCCCCGTCTACAGGAACTGCCGGAACCAACACCGTCAACGTCCTGGTCGAAGCCGGCGGCCACGCCGAACTGACCGGCGTCGCCGCACAATGCAAGAAGGACGCCGGCGTAGACGTCAACTTCGTTGAACTGCCCTACGACGGCATGTTCAACCGGCTTTCCAGCGAATTCTCCTCCGGCAACGTCTCCTTCGACGTGGCCGCCCTGGACTCCGTGTGGCTGCCCAGCTTCAAGGACGCCCTCCAGCCCATTGACGAGATCTTCACTGACGAGGCGAAAAAGGACATCTTCCCGGCCCTGGTCAAGGAAGCCAACGTCGACGGGCACTTCGTGGGCCTGCCCGCCTGGACCAACGCCGAAATTATCCTGTACCGCAAGGACCTGTTCGAGGACGCCAAGAATAAGGCCGACTTCCAGACAAGGTACGGCTATGAGCTGGCTGCCCCCACCACGTGGAAGCAGTACCAGGACATCTCCGAGTTCTTCACCAAGGACGGCATGTACGGTACGGATGTCAAGGGCGGCGTGGAAACCGAATGGCTGGCCCACGTCCTGCAGGCCGGCTCGCCCATGGTTCTGGACGGCGACAAGGTGGTCATTGACAACGCCGCGCATAAGGAAGCCCTTGACTTCTACGTGGGCCTCGCCAAGTACGCTCCGTCCGGCGCAGCGCAGGTGGACTGGGCTGCAGCCCAGAACCTGTTCAACCAAGGCCAGACCGCCATGACCAGGTTCTGGGCCCACGCCTACCGGCAGATTCCCAAAGACTCCCCGGTGGCGGGCAAGGTGGGCGCAGCCCCCATGATCGCCGGTTCCGCCGGCGTCGGCGGCGTTCCGGGCCCCTGGTACCTCACGGTGCCGAAGGCCACCAAGAACACCGAGGCGGCCAAGAAGTTCGTGAAGTGCTCCTACGACTACAACGACAGGGGCATCGAATCCAGCCTGGGCCTGGCCTCCCGCATCTCCGCGTTCGAGAAGTACCAGGACAAGGAAGGCTACGAGAGCTTCAAGCCGCTGATCGAAACTCTCAACGGTGAAGCCACCGCCACCCGTCCGGCCACCGAGAAGTGGCAGCAGATCGTGGACACCGTCCTGGTTCCCATGCTGCAGAAGGCCGTTGCCGGCGGTGACTCCGCCGCCCTCCTCGCCGACGCCAAGAAGCAGATCGAGGACCTCCTCAAGTAAGAGCCCCCGCGGCCGGCATCTGCCGAAGAGGCACAGCAACTCCGGTGCCGGCCGCGGCCCCAACCAGCGGAAGAGAAAACCGTGCGCATCTCCGATCGCCGCTTCGCATTGTTCCTGATGACACCAGCGGCGCTGTTCCTGGCAATATTCGTGGCATTCCCGCTGTTCCGCCTGGTGGCGGACAGCTTCTACAAGATCTCCCCAATCGCTGGCGGCCCCCGCGACTTCGTCGGCATGGACAACTACTTCCGCGCCTTCGCATCCGAGGCCTTCACGGGAGCGGGCTGGCGGACCCTGGCCTACACCCTGGTGGTGGTCACCCTTGAGTTCGCGCTGGGCCTGGGCATGGCCCTGCTGTTCACCATGCTGGGCCGCAGTTCCCAGATCTGGCGGACGGTGTTCATGTACCCGCTCATGATCGCCCCAATTGTGGCAGGCCTGCTCTGGAAGTTCCTGATGATCGACAACTTCGGCCTCATCGGAACGCTCCTGCACCAGGCAGGCATCCTGGACAACCCTAACCAGATCGGCTGGCTGTCCGACCCCGGCATCGTGCTCTACTCGGTGGCCATACCGGACATCTGGCTGACCACCTCGTTCATGTGCCTGGTACTGTTCGCCGGGCTGCAGAACATTCCCGGCGACCTCATCGAAGCCGCACGGCTGGATGGTGCCCGCGCACCGGCCCTGCTGTTCCGGATCATCCTTCCGCTGCTCCGCCCCGTCATCGCCGTCGCGTTGGTGGTCCGCGGCATCGACGCAGCCAGGGCATTTGACACCATCCTCATCCAAACCAACGGCGGCCCTCAGTCCGCCTCGGAAACCATGAGCCTGCTGATCTACCGCACCATGATCCGCTTCGGCGATCCGGGCCTCGCCAGCGCCATGGGCACCATCTACCTGCTGGCGATGCTCGCGGTCGCATTCTTCGCAGTGGCTACCATCTGGCGGCCAGGAAAGGACAGCTGATGCGCGTCGCCGAAAATACCAAGCACCGCTCCGGGACTCCGGCTTTGACGTCCGCGGAACCTGCCGTCCGGGCGAGGTCACCACGTCCCCGCAAGCGCCGCAGCGTCAACCGGGAAGGGCTGGAGGCCGGCCGGCGCAGCACCAGGACGCTGCTGTGGATCCTCCTCGCAGCAGCCATGGTGCTCTACGGATTCCCGTTCCTCTACCTGCTGTTCACGTCCTTCAAAACCCCGATCGATACCATCGCCGTGCCGCCCACAATCCTTCCCAGGGAATGGACGCTGGAAAACTATGCCAACGCGCTGGGCCGCAGCGGTGTACCGGCCTCGTTCATCAACAGCATCCAGACGGCAATCATCAGCACGGTGCTGTCCCTGGTGCTGGCGGTGCCGGCGGCCTACGGCATCACCCGGTACAAGACCCTCAGCGGCCGGATCTTCATCATGGCCGCATTGGTGACCCGCATGGTCCCGCCGGTGGCAATCGGCATTCCGCTGGCTTCCATGATGGCGTCGATGGGCCTATCCGATACCCCCATCGCGCTGTCCATTGCCCACACCACCATCTCGCTGCCGCTCTCGATCTGGCTGATGTCCAGCTTCTTCGAGGCCGTGCCGAAAGACCTGGAGGAGGCTGCAACGGTGGATGGCTGCAGCAGGCTGGGGGCCCTGTGGCGGGTGGTGATCCCGGTGGTTTCCGGCGGCATCGCCGTCACCGCAATCTTCGCCTTCCTGGCCTCCTGGAACGAATTCCTGTTCGCCCTGCTGATGACGGCCATCCGTTCCCAGACAACGCCAGTGGTGATCGCCAACTTCCAGACCCAATTCGGCTTGGATTGGGGATCCATGACGGCGCTGGCCGCCGTCTACTCCATCCCGGTTATCCTCCTCACCCTCCTGCTGCAGCGCAGGATCGTGGCAGGTATGACGCTCGGCGCCGTCAAGGGCTAGGCCACCAAGCAACGAGTAGCCTACTGGTAACCCCCAGGGGCATCACCGACCAAAGGACGTGGGACGCAGATGAGTAACAGGAACATCGGAATCAAGGACGTGGCCGTCGCCGCCGGCGTGTCCGTGACCACCGTGTCCCACGTCCTCAACGAGGTCTCCTATGCGCGGATCAGCCCCGAAACCCGGGACAAGGTCAGGTCCGTGGCGGAGCAGCTGGGGTACGGCCCCAACCGCCTCGCCCAGGCCCTCCGCACGCAAAGGACCGGAATGCTGGGCCTCGTCAGCGAGGACATCGCCACCACCCCCCACGCGGGCAGGATCATCCTGGGTGCCGACGAGGCCGCCAAAGCCCGGGGCTATGGCCTCATGATCATCAACACCTCAGGCTCGGCCAGCCTGGAGTCCCGGCAGGCCGACGTCGAGGCCCTCCTGGAGCGCAGGGTTGACGGGATCCTTTACGCCACCATGTACCACCGCACCGTGAAGCTCCCGGCCAACCTCGGCAGCGTGCCCTCCATCCTGGTGGACTCGGTGGCTACCGACGGAAACATCACCGCCGTGATCCCGGACGAAGACGGTGGTGCACGTGCCGCCGTGGGCGCGCTCCTCGGAGCGGGCCACACCCGGGTGGGATTCATCAACAACACCGATGATGTGCCTGCGACCCGGCAGCGGCTCCGGGCCTTCCGGGCCATGCTGACTGAGGCAGGGCTCGACGGCGGCGCGGCACCTGTGGAGTCGGCAGTCTCAGAGGTGCATGGCGGCTATGAGGCCGCCCTGCGGATGCTGGCCAGCGAGGACCGGCCTTCGGCATTGTTCTGCTACAACGACCGGATGGCGATGGGCGCCTATCGGGCCGCCGCGGAACTGGGACTCTCCATTCCGGCAGACCTTTCAGTGGTGGGCTTTGACGACCAGGAACTGATCGCCGCCAACCTTTACCCGGGCCTCACCACCGTGGCCCTGCCCCACTACGAGATGGGTGCGTGGGCCACCGAACACCTGATTGACGCCGTCGAAGGGAAGACAGACCTGACCCTCATGGCACTTCACCCGACCATCCTGGGCTGCCCGCTGGTGCGCCGCGATTCAATCGCGGCCCCCCGCCACTAAGCAGCCAACCCCTTCCAATTCCCAAGAGGATCGCACAAAACATGTCCACCTTCCTTAGTGCCGCACGCCCGGAAACACCTCCGGCCGCAACCACTAGGTTCCGGCCTGCCATCCACTTCACGGCCAGGGACACCTGGCTGAACGACCCCAATGGCCTGGTCTTCCATGACGGCCTTTACCACCTCTTCTTCCAGAACAACCCGTACGGCAACGTGTGGGGCAATATGTCCTGGGGCCACGCCACCTCCCGGGACCTGCTCCACTGGACCGAACACCCTGTAGCCATTGCCTGCGACGAAACCGAGGACATCTACTCCGGCAGCGTGGTGGTGGACCACGGAAACACGTCCGGCTTCGGCACCGCGGACGCACCTGCCCTCGTGGCCATCTACACCAGCGCCTACAAGGCCGCGTCCGAACACCACGGCACGCAGGCGCAGTCCCTGGCCTACAGCACCGACGCCGGCATGACCTGGCACAAGTACGGCGCCAACCCTGTCCTTGCCCGGAGCTCCGCGCACTTCCGCGACCCCAAGGTCTTCCGCTACCAGGGCGAACATGGTGACTTCTGGGTCATGGTCGCCGTCGAAGCGCAGCACCAGAAGGTGGTCTTCTACCGTTCGGAAGACCTTAAGACCTGGGACTTCCTGAGCGACTTCGGCCCCATGAACGCGGACCAGGGCGAATGGGAGTGCCCCGATCTTTTTCCCCTGGCCGTGGACGGGGACCCGGACAACGTCAAATGGGTCCTGATCGTCAACGTCAACCCGGGCGCGGTGGCGGGAGGTTCCGGCGGCCAGTACTTCGTGGGCCAGTTCGACGGCGCCCGGTTTGTCCCGGACGCCTCTTCAGTTGCAGCGCCGGCCGGGGTGAGCGCCCTGGGTGACTCCGCGGCGGCCGATGCGGCCCTGCAGCAATGCCTGTGGCTGGACTGGGGGCGCGACTGCTACGCCTCCGTCTCTTTCGGCAACGTCCCGGATGGGCGGCGGATCATCATCGGCTGGATGAACAACTGGGACTACGCCAACCTGCTGCCCACCGCCCCCTGGCGGTCCTCCATGACCCTGGCCCGCGAAGTGCGCCTCACCGCAGCCAACGGCTCCGCCCGCCTGGTCCAGCAGCCCGTCCTGCCCGGCCGCCCTGCAGGAGAAGAGCCGCCTGCCGCCGCCGTGCAGATTATCGCGGAACCGTCCGAACTGCAGGATTCGGTCCTCCGGCTGCCGGCTGCGGCACGTGGCAGCGCCCAGGTCATCGAGGCGGAGATCCTGCCCGGGAGCGCTGGACACGTGGCCTTCCATTTCTTCGCCAGCGAGGACGGAAGCACGGGCACGGTGCTGGGCTACAACGCCGCCACCGGCCGGCTCGTCCTTGACCGCAGCCGGTCAGGGGACACGGGCTTCCACGAAAAGTTCTCCTCCGCGGAGTCAGCCCCGCTGGTCCTTGAGGACGGCGTGCTCAAGCTGCAGATCGTCGTCGACCATTGCTCGGTGGAGGTCTTCGCACAGGGCGGCGTGGTGGTCATGACAGACCTCGTCTTCCCCGGCGCGGAAAGCCAGGAGAACTGGCTGGCGGCCGGGGGAGGGCCGGCAACAGTCCAGAAACTTACGGTCTCAACCCTTACCTGACGGCAGGTTGGGTAATCCAAGAAAGGTCCGAAAAGAATGCACACGAACGATGACCCCCAGCCGGGCCTTGACGTCGTCGTAGTCGGCGAAGCCCTTGTGGACATTGTTGTCTCGTCCGGGGGCTCTGTGGAGCACCCCGGCGGGTCACCGGCCAACGTGGCCTACGGGCTCGGGCGGCTGGGCGCGGCCACCGCCCTGCTCACCTCGATCGGCGACGACCCGCGCGGCGCGGCCATCGAGCAGCACCTGCGCAGCGCCGGCGTCGAACTCCTGCCCGGTTCCAAGGGGCCCGGCCGTACCGCCACGGCGACGGCGACGCTGGCGTCCGACGGGTCGGCGCACTATGACTTCGACATCCGCTGGGACCTTCCGCGGATCGCCCCGGCCACGCTGCCCAAGGTCCTGCACACCGGCTCCCTCGCCACCTTCCTGGCGCCGGGGGCGGCAGCGATCAGGGATCTCCTCGAACAGTCACACGAGCGATGCCTTGTCACCTACGACCCCAACATCCGTCCCGCCCTGCTCGGCAGCCACTTTGAGGCGAAGACCAACTTCGAGCAACTTGTCCCGTTCACCGAGGTGGTCAAACTCAGCGACGAGGACGCACTCTGGCTCTATCCGCGGTTGTCACTGGAGGACATCTCACAGCACATCCTGGACCTTGGGGCCGGACTCGTCGCCGTCACCATGGGAGCGAAGGGATCCCTGCTCACCACGGCGGGCGCGCAGGTGGCCGTCCCACCGGTCACGGCCGAGGTGGCGGACACCATTGGTGCCGGCGACTCCTACATGTCAGCCCTGATCTGCGGACTCCTCATGCGCGGGTCGGACGGGCTGGCGCCGTCCGTGCTGGAGTCGCTGGGCCGGATGGCCTCCCGGGCAGCGGCCATCACGGTCAGCCGCCCCGGCGCCAACCCGCCGACGGCAGAGGAGCTGCAGGCCGAGCTCCCGCAGCATCAAACAGTGGCACCATGAGAAACAGGACACAAAGGGAAGAGCCCATGCCAAGCAACAACTGCTACGACGTCACCACGTGGCCGGTCGGCAATCCGGCCAAGGACGTCGGTGAAGTCATCAACAGCATCATCGCCGACGTCAAGGAACGGCAGGCCGCCACCGATGTGAACGACGGCGGAAAGCCGGGCGCAGTGATCTACATTCCGCCGGGGGACTACCACCTTCGCACCCAGGTGGTGATCGACGTCAGCTTCCTCCGGATCGAGGGCTCCGGGCACGGTTTCACGTCGTCGAGCATCCGCCATAACGTGCCCGAAGACGAATGGCCGGACCTGCACGAGTTGTGGCCCGGCGGGAGCCGGATCATTGTGGACCTTCCCCCTGCCGAAAACGGGGAGGAGGCCAAGGGCGCAGCCTTCTACATTGAGCGGAGCGGGAGCCCGCGGATCAGCTCGGTGGAGTTCTCCAACTTCTGCATCGACGGGCTGCACTTCGTTCCGGACGGCTCCGGACTAAAGGCGGAGAACACCTACGTCAACGGCAAGACCGGCATCTACGCCGCGACTGCCAACGACTCGTTCCGCGTCACCGGCATGGGGTTCGTCTACCTGGAGAACGCCCTCACCATCTACAACGCCGACGCGCTTTCCATCCACGACAACTTCATCGCCGAATGCGGAAGCTGCATCGAGCTGCGCGGCTGGGGACAGGCATCAAAAATTACCGACAACTTGGTGGGAGCTGGCCCCAAGGGCCACTCGATCTACGCTGAGAACCATGGTGGCCTCCTGATCACCGCGAACAACGTGTTCCCCCGTGGCGCGAGCAGCGTCCACCTTAACGGTGTGACGCGGTCAAGCGTCACCAACAACCGCTTGCACTCGTTCTACCCCGGGATGGTGGTTCTCGCGGAGAGTTCGGAAAACCTCGTGGCCACAAACCACTTCCTGCGTGACCATGAGCCGTGGACGCCCTTTGTGGGAGTGGACAATGGACTGGACGACCTCAACGGGCTTCTCCGGGTCAGCGGCAGCAACAACACTGTTGTCAACAACCACTTTTCGGAGGTCATCGACTCGGAGAGCATCCGCCCGGCAGGGGCGACGCCCGTCATCATCCGGCTTACGGCGGGGGTGGGCAACTTCGTCTCCAACAACCATGTGGTGGCGAAAGACGTTCACTCCACGTCAAGTGATTCCTGCTTCGAGGCTCAAGTGGACGCCCTGCTGACCACCGAAGAGTCGGAAGGATTCGCCGTTACGGCCGTCATGGTCGATCCCGCATCATCTCGGAATACCATCCTTGATTCCGGAAGCGACGCCCAAGTCATTGCAGACAGGGCTGTTAATGCCTTTAGGGCTACACCCTCGATCGGATTCTAGGCGGCACGCAGTAAATGAGGTCTCCTCGTCCGAGGCGGTTTTGCTTTGTGGTCGGTTGAGTTCTCTCGCCGCGGTTAGAGGAGGTCGTGTTTGAGTAGCGTCAGCGCCGCTCGGGGAACCCGCCTCGTTCAGTTTGTGTTGCCTGCACACGTGGCCGGGCTCCACAGGCCCCGTTCTGCAGTACGGGCGGCCTGTTCGGCCTCACGGAACCTGTCCTGGTATTTGTAGGGGGTCTCATAGGTGTATTCGTGGGCGAACCCTTCGGCCACCATTTTTTCGTTGACGAGTACGCCTGCAGATTGCCAGACGTAAGCCAGCGTCCGGCCGTAACGGTCGCGGCGACTCTGGCTGGGATCGTATTCCAGCCAGACCTGGGTTTCGTCCATGAGTTCGGTGGCTCGCCGGGATGCTTCGAGTCCGAAGCACTGGACCGTCTTCCTTGGATCGCTGACTTCCGGGGTGTCAATGCCGATGAGGCGGACGCGGGTCGATTTTCCATCGATGGTGACTCGGACCGTGTCCCCGTCAGTGACAGAGGTCACGGGAAAGGGTCCTTCCGCCCGTGTTGGCAGGGTCCGGTCAGGCGCCGGCGTGGTTGGATTCGGGCCGTTTCCCGGTAGGGAGCACCCGGCCAGCGAAACGGCGAAGAGGGCAGCTGTCGCCGTCGTGCGCCAGGCGGCCCGTATTCGGGTGGCCATCGGATGGCACTTTCAGTCGCAACAGTCGGGCCAGATTTGGTCTGCCTCTTGAAGGCCGTTGCCGGAGGTCCATGTCGGCGGAACAGCGGATGGAGCCCGCCGCCCCGTAACGGGGTAACTGATGCGGGTCGACGCATTGGCTTCGCCAGTGCGCGAGGGGCTGCCGAGGGCATTCAGCGGTGCGATTCGTTTCACGTCAGGCTCCCGCGGTGAACCGTGCCGCTACCGCCGACGACGGAGGCGACGTCCGGTGTGGGTGCTTGATTCATGGCTACTCCTGTTCCGCGCATCCAGCTGGGTGCCTGCTGGACCAGTGGCTCGGTGCGGCTGGTGCTGCTGCTGGGTTAACCATGCCGCGGCTGGATCAAGACTTCCCATGGTTTTGCCCAGCTCAGGTGAAATTCTTGGGCAGGGACACCCTAGGGGCGCCTTCGCCGGGTACTCGCCGGTCCGCTTTTATGATCCTGCATGGTCCGGACGCTCCAGCAGCCGTGAGGCGGAGTATCCGATGACCAGGCCCCAGAAGGCTGCGTGGATGTTGAACAGATCCAGGCCGGAGATGGTCACCACGAAGGTCACCAGCGCTCCCAGGGTGAAGGTGGTGGAGAAGGCGGTCACGAACGCCTGCTGGAGTGCCCGCAGCATCGCGATTCCGCCCAGGACCAGGACGAATTCCTTGGGCGTGGCCAGCATCAGCCGGGTCAGGGTGGGAGCCAGCGCTGCGCAGCCCAGTGCGAGGCAACCGTAGGTCACCGCCGCTGTGTACTGCCGTTCCTTAACTCCCGACGACGTCAACAGGGCGTTCGTAGGGCCCGTCACGCATGCTGATACCGCGCCTAAGCCGGCGTTCAGCAAGGAGAACGCGCCGGACACGATGGCGAAAGCGTTGACGGGCGGCCGGTGTCCTGCGGCCCGAAGCACGGCGATGCCCTGGCCGTTCTGGACGAACAACACCGTCAAGGCCAGGGGAACCAACAGTTCCAGCTGCGACGCCCACGTGAACACCGGAGGGGTGAAGGCCGGGACGGCCAGGAGCGGTCCCGGCTCCCCGGGAACATACTGCCCGCTGACCGCCACCGCCAGGCAACCGGCCACCAACGTCCCCAGGACCGGGGGAAGGAATTTCCCCAGGGCCGGCACGGCGGTCAGGAGCAGGAAGGCGCCCACCATCGGGGCGGCGACGGCCGGATTGGCCTGGCTTGCGGAGATGATGTCCGTGCCGAAGCGGAGGAACACGGCGGCGACCATGGCCATGACGATCGGCATGGGGATCATCGCCATGATCCGACGGACCACTCCGGTGGCGCCCAGGGCCAGGACGAGCAGGCCGGCTGTGAAGAACGTGCCCACCACTTCCGCGAAGGAAAGATGGTGCAGCGACGGCCCGAGCAGAACCGTGCCTGGAATCGACCAGGCGAACCCCAGCGGCTGCCGGTACAGCAGCGACATGATCAGTGTCGCTGCTCCGCCGGAGAACAGGATGCCGAAAACCCACGAGGCGAGCTGTTCCTGGCTCAGCCCGCCTGCTGCCCCGACGGCGAGGGTGACGGCGATGGGCCCGGAGGCGGTGAAGACCAGGCCAATGGCACCGTTGGACAGGTAGGTCGGCGCCACGTCCCGAAGGAAACGGCGTGGTCCGGCGGGGCGGCGTCCGGGCCGTTCCAGCAGCGGTTGCCGCGCGGGCGGCATCTCCGCGGCCGACAGTCCGGGAGCCGGCCCTCCAGTGACGGGTTCTGCTGCGGCTTCCGGCTGGGCCGCCGGGTCCTGGCGGAAAGTGGGCATCCTGGCTCCTGGCTGCGTGGTTGGAACAGGCAGGCGCCCCGAAGATGCAGCTCCGGGGCGCCATGTGGCCGGGTCCTGGCGCCCGGCCTCAGACAGTAGGGGCAAAGGCCTACTTGGTCTCGCCTTCCTTGGCGAGGACGTAGTTGTACACGGCGTCCTCTCCGGCCCCGCCGTCCGTGCGGGGTTTGGGGTCCAGCATCAGTTCAGGCTTGACGGCCGAGGCGATGTCGTCAGCGTTGTGCGGGTCGCCCGGGAAGTAGAGCTGCTGGGTGACGGGCTGGTAGCCGGGTGCCGATACCTTGATGTGGATGTGGGCCGGACGCCAGGCGTGCCAGCCGGCCGCCTCAATGAGCTGGCCGCAGGCGCCGTCCGTGGGGATCTGGTACGGCGCCGGACGCATGGTGTTGATTTCAAAACGGCCTTCGTCGTCGGCTTTGACCGTGGCCCGGAAGAGCCACTCCGGCAGGCCCGGGGCGTACTGCGAGTAGAAGCCGGCGGCGTCCGCGTGCCAGATCTCCACCTGTGCGCCCTGCAGGGCATTGCCGTTGGTGTCCGTGAACTGGCCGGTGAAACGCAGGGGGGTGCCCTCTTCGCCGTCGCGCATGAGGACGGTGGCCGGCGTCGCAAGCTCCGGCGATCCGGGCACGTAGTACGGGCCTTCAATGGTGCCCCTGGTGCCGGGGCGGTCCTGGGAGTTGACGTCCTCGACCGTGTGCTCGAGCCACACGTCAAGGAACAGCGGCCACTCACCGTCGGTACCCACCTTGATCAGCCAAGCCTTCAGCGCGTTGTACTCCTCGTAAGTGACCTGGTGCTCAACGACGATGTCGTTGGCGGCCTTGATGAGCGCGCCGGCCAGCAGGCTCACGCGCTCCTTGGGCACGCGCAGTTCCGAAAGCTTGCCGGAAGCGGCGAAGCGTTCGGTGGCCTTCGAGCCGGCTTCAACGGCTGTGCCCTCGTTCTCGTTCCTGGTATCCACTTGGGTCTCAGTCATGGCGGTCTCCACCTTCGTCTTTGAAATTGGGGCCCAGAAAGGTCTCCTGGACCCGCCGCAGGACGCCGGTGCAGAGTGCCTGCCGATCGTGGCGTCGCGTGATGTCTGTCTCATCGTAGGTCCGAAGATAATGACGAAACAAATATTGATAATGCTGCTTTTTAGTCATGATCGATACATAAAGACACCCTTGGTCGACCCTAGGTGTTTGCCTGATGTGAGACCAGTCACGAGGGGGAAGAATTGCCTCTAACGTCCACCGCCGGCAACGACGCCAGCCCGGACCTCCCGCCCATCCGTCCAGCAATCTCCAATGAGGGAGCACGCCATGACCGAGAACCTGATCCATGCCCGCGAGGTCCTTGCCGACGCCGTGATCGACGACCGTGAGAACGGCATCATCCGGGCCAAGCGCGAAATCTTCACCGACCAGGAGATCTTCGAACTTGAGATGAAGCATATTTTTGAAGGCAACTGGGTGTACCTGGCCCACGAGTCCCAGATTCCCAACGTAGGCGATTACTTCACCACGTACATAGGCCGCACCCCGGTGATGATCACCCGGGACAAGGACGAGAAGCTCAACTGCATCGTCAACGCCTGTTCCCATCGCGGCGCCATGCTGTGCCGCCGCAAGACGGACAACCGCACCACCTTCACCTGCCCGTTCCACGGCTGGACGTTCAAGAACTCCGGCGAGCTGCTGAAGGTCAAGGATTCCCGGAACGCCGGCTACCCCGAGACCTTCAACAAGGAAGGATCGCACGACCTCACCAAGGTGGCCCGCTTCGAGTCCTACCGCGGCTTCCTGTTCGGCTCGCTGAAGGCCGACGTGCTGCCGCTCGAGCAGCACCTGGGGGATGCCACCAAGGTGATCGACTCGATCGTGGACCAGTCACCCGAAGGCCTGGAAGTGCTGCGCGGCTCCTCCACCTACACCTACGACGGCAACTGGAAGGTCCAGGCCGAAAACGGCGCCGACGGCTACCACGTCACGGCCGTGCACTGGAACTACGCCGCCACCACGGCCCGCCGCAGCGCCGGTGACTCGGCCAACAAAACCAAGGCCATGGATGCCGGCAAGTGGGGCAAGGTCAAGGGCGGCTTCTACTCCTACGACCACGGGCACCTGCTGCTGTGGCAGGAGTGGACCAACCCCGAGGACCGTCCGCTCTGGGACCGCCGGGAGGAACTGGTCCAGAAGTACGGCGAGGAGATGGCCAACTTCATGATCAACATCTCGCGCAACCTGTGCCTGTACCCGAACGTCTACATCATGGACCAGTTCTCCTCGCAGATCCGCCACTTCCGGCCGATTTCCGCGGACCAGACCGAGGTGACGATCTACTGCATCGCACCCAAGGGCGAGTCCCAGGAGAACCGTTCCAAGCGCATCCGCCAGTACGAGGACTTCTTCAACGCCACCGGCATGGCCACCCCGGACGACCTGGAGGAATTCCGCTCCTGCAACAAGACCTACTGGGCCACCAGCGCCCCCTGGAACGACATGACCCGCGGCTCCACCCACGAGATCGCCGGCCCGGACGAGCAGGCCCAGGCCCTGGGCATGACCAAGGTCATCGCCTCCGGAGTGCGCACCGAAGATGAAGGGCTCTACCCCATCCAGCACGGGTACTGGAAGGAAGTCATGGACCGTGCCCTGGCGGAGGAAGAGGAGCGTTCCGCGCTGGCCTCCGTCCCCGCCTCCGCCTGACAGAGCCCACCGGAACCACAGAGAGCGCAGACACAATGACCAGCCTGACCCAAACCGCCCCGGTCCTCAAGGCCGCGGAGGACATTGCAATCCTCGAAACCGTCCGTGCCTTCCTTTACCGGGAAGCCCGCCTGCTGGACGACCGCCAGTTCGATGAGTGGCTCGAGTGCTACCACCCCGACTCCGAATTCTGGATGCCGGCCTGGGACGTGGATGACCAGCTGACGCAGGACCCGCAGAACGAGATCTCCCTGATCTACTACGACAACCGCGGCGGCATCGAGGACCGGGTGTTCCGGATCAAGACCGACAGGTCATCGGCCACCTCCCTCCCCGAGCCGCGCACGGGGCACAACATCACGGACGTTGAGGTTTTGGCGAACGACGGCGGCCGGGTCGAGGTGCGCTTCAACTGGTTCACGCTCTACTTCCGCTACAACACGACGGACACATATTTCGGCACCAGCTACTACACGATCGACCTTTCCGGCCCGGAACCGGTGATCCTGAAGAAGAAGGTAGTCCTGAAGAACGACTACATCCACCACGTGGTGGACGTCTACATGATCTGACCTGCCCGAACCGGCGCCCGGAAGTCCCGGGTGCCGTACGGCAGTTCCCATCCCGTGCCCGCCGGGCACGCCAGAACTTTCCCGGGACGCGACGACGCGCCCGCCCAGCCAGGAGGACACCATGGGCCATAAAGTAGCCCTCAGCTTCGAAGACGGCGTCACCAAAGTCATCAAGGTCGGCGACTATGAGACCGTCATGGACGCGGCCTACAAGGCGCGCATCAACATTCCGTCCGACTGCCGCGACGGCGCCTGCGGCACCTGCAAGGCGTTCTGCGATTCCGGCACCTTCGACCCGGGCGACTACATTGACGACGCCATGACCGAAGAGGAACTCGAAAAGGGCTACCTGCTGACCTGCCAGGCCGTCCCCGAGTCCGACCTTGCCATCCAGATCCCGGCCACGTCGGAGTCGGCCAAGACGGCGGCGGCCACCTTCAGCTCCACCATCAAGGAGCTCAACCGGCACACGGACACCACGGTGTCCTTCACCCTCGAGGTGGATAACCGGGACGCACTGGCCTTCCTTCCCGGCCAGTACGTCAACCTCAGGGTCCCCGGCACCGACGCCGAGCGCTCCTACTCCTTCAGCAGCGGACCCGAGGTGCAGGACGCGTCCTTCATGGTCCGCGTAACCCCGCAGGGCGCCATGTCCGAGTACCTGCGGGACCGCGCCGCAGTAGGCGACTCCATCGAGTTCACCGGCCCCTACGGATCGTTCTTCCTGCGCGAGCCCAAGCGGCCCTTGCTGCTCCTGGCCGGCGGCACCGGCCTGGCCCCGCTCCTGTCCATCCTGGAAAAGCTGTCCGAAAACCCGCCGTCCACCCCGGTCCACCTCATTTACGGGCTCACCCGCGAAGCGGACATCGTGGGCCTGGACTGGCTGCGGGCCTACGAAGCGAAGCTGCCCGGTTTCACCTGGGATTACATCGCCTCCGAGCCCGGCACCTCCGCCCCGCACACCGGCTACGTCACACAGATCATCGAACCGAAGCACCTTAACGAAGGCGACGTGGACATCTACCTCTGCGGCCCGCCCCCCATGGTCAACGCCGTCTCGAAGTGGCTGGACGCTGAAGGCATCCAGCCCGCCAACTTCTACTTCGAGCGGTTCGCGCCGAAGGAGACTACCGGAGGCGACGCCGAGACGGGAGCCCCGGCGCCGGCCGGGAAGATCCAGGCCGAAGGTGACACGATGAGCCGCAGCGAGGCCGTGTCCTCGCTGGAGACCGGCCGGCTGGACTTCCGCAAGGAGGACAGCTTCGCCCAGCTCGACGCCCGCATGGGCCTGGAGCTGGCGGTCAGCGAACTGCTGCTGGGCAGGCTCAGCGAGGAACAGCTGCGGCAGTTCCGCCGGCTCGCCCAAGCCACCACGGCGTCAGTGGAAGGCGGGAACATTACGGACCCCGAGGAGTTCGCGCGTACCAACGAGGAATTCCATGAGTACCTCTTCATGATCTGCGACAACCCCATGCTGCTGGAGTCCTACCGCCGCCTGGACGTGCACGCCCAAATGGCCGCGGCGTTCGAAACCGGAACGCCGATCTTCGAGCGGGTCACCCAGGACCACCTGGACATCGTGGACGCCTTTGAGCGCGGGGACAAGGACCGCCTCCGCGCCGTCATCACCGCGCACGCCCACGATGCGAAGGACACCATGGCCGGCGCCATCGACGCGAAGGCCGCCCTCTGATGGCTGAACCGTACGCCGGGCAATTCGTGACCCCAGGCAGGTTCGGCGGCAAGGTCGCCGTCGTCACCGGTGCCGCCCAGGGGATCGGCCGGAAAGTGGCCGAACGCATCGGCGCCGAAGGCGGGGCAGTGGTCCTGGTGGACCGCGCGGAACTGGTTCACGATGTGGCCCGCAGCATCGAAGAGGCCGCCAAGTCCTCCGGTTCCGGAGGGTCGGCCACATCCGTTACTGCGGACCTGGAGACCTTCGCCGGCGCCACCCAGGCCGTCAAAGCTGCGCTTGCCGCACACGGACGCGTGGATGTCCTGGTCAACAATGTAGGCGGCACCATCTGGGCACGCCCCTACGAGGAGTACGACGAGGACAAGATCGAAAAGGAGATCCGCCGCTCGCTCTTCCCCACCCTCTGGAGCTGCCGGGCGGTACTGCCGGCGATGCTGGAACAGGAGTCGGGGACCATCGTCAATGTGTCCTCGGTGGCCACCCGCGGCATGCACCGCGTCCCGTATGCCGCTGCGAAGGGCGGCGTCAACGCACTGACCCAGGCCCTCGCCATGGAGGTGGCCGGGCGCGGAATCCGCGTAGTTGCCACGGCGCCAGGCGGTACCGAGGCGCCGCCGCGGAAGGTCAAACGTGGCCCGGAAGCCGAGTCCGCCACCGAGAAGGCCTGGTACCAGGTGATCGTGGACCAGACCGTGGAATCCTCCTTCATGAAGCGCTACGGCACCCTTGACGAGCAGGCAGCCCCCATTGTCTTCCTCGCCTCCGACGAAGCGTCCTACCTCACCGGCAGCATCCTTCCGGTGGCCGGCGGGGACCTGGGATAGAGCTTGGACACCGCCGCAAAGGGCGGGCAGGCCGCTCCGGTAGACTGGCGGCCATGACTGCGGG
Organism: Pseudarthrobacter oxydans; assembly: GCF_034258515.1. Classification (NCBI taxonomy): domain Bacteria; kingdom Bacillati; phylum Actinomycetota; class Actinomycetes; order Micrococcales; family Micrococcaceae; genus Pseudarthrobacter; species Pseudarthrobacter oxydans. Next base: position 2,086,482 of record NZ_CP139438.1, read on the forward strand.
GTCCGTCCAAGGCGATATCGGTGCGGATTCGCCGCTGGTGGGCCGCGACGCGGTGTTCGAGGAGCTCCTGGACATCCTCCGCGCCGTCCGCAAGGGCAAGGTGGTCACGGCCGTCCTCACCGGACCGGCCGGCTCCGGGAAAACGGCGGTGCTCGAGTCCTTCCTGGAACATTGCCGCACGGGCGTCCGCGGCGTCCGCGTCCTCTCCGCCATGGGCGATGACTGGGAAGCTCAGTTCGCGCTCGCCGGCTACTCCCAGCTCATGCTCACCTCGCCGTTGCGTTCGGCAAAGGCGTACGACGGCGGCCCGCACCTTCCGGCGGGTCCCCTCGCCTCCCTGAGCACGGACCAGGTGGTCAACTACGCTTCGACGCTGGGCACCCACCTCGAAGGGCTGCAGTCGCACGGGAGCGTCGTGGTCGCCGTCGACGACGTCCACAAATTCGACGTGGAAAGCCTGCGCATCCTTACGTTCGTCATGCGCCGGCTGCACGGAAAGCGGATCCTTTTCCTGCTCACCTTGAACCCCGCCGACGCGCCGCGCATCCCCGCCGGCGTCCTGGACTACCTGACCGGGCACCAGGTGGTCCGCATTCCCATGGAGCCGCTCACCCCGCAACAGGTCCAGGAAGTGGCCCGGCGCCTGCACGGCATCGACCTCAGCGTCACCGCGGCGCACGGGCTGGTCCGGCACACGGGCGGCCTGCCGCAGCCAGTGGTGGAGCTGTTGCGCGAGCTGCCCCCGGAAACCTGGCTGGCCTGGTTCCCCTCGCTGCCGCCCACCTCCCGGCTGCGCGCCAGGGTGCACAGCGTCCTGGATGCCGCCTCGTCCGGACTCGTTGCCGTCGCCGAAGCCGCGTCCGTGCTGGGCCGCAGCGCGGGCCTGTCGGAAGTAGCCTCCGTCAGCGGAGTGGAGTCCGTCCTCGAAGCCCTGGATGAAGGACACCGCGCCGGCCTCCTGCGGCTGTCCGTCGACCAGGCGCGTTCCGCCGTCGTGTTCGTTGAGCCCGGTACTGCCGAGGCGATTTACGAACAGATTGTTCCCAGCCGCCGCATCGCGCTGCACCGCCTGGCTGCGGAGGCCGTGGAGCCTGAGGGCGAAAAGCTGGGGCATCGGGTCTCGGCAACGCCCGCCGCGGACCAGGCGCTCGCCGAAGAACTCGAGGATTTCGCCGGCCGCCAGGCGGCCGTGGGTGCATGGCAGGACGTGGCGACGGCGTTGTTTTCCGCGTCGCGCCTGTCGTTGGATATCCGGGCCCGCAACGACCGGCTCCTGCGCGCCGTAGACGCACTGGTGGGGGCCGGCAATGTTGCCGAGGCGCAGACCTGGTCCGCCGCCGTGGACGCCCTGCCGCCCTCGCCGCTGCGCTCCTCAGTGCTGGGCTACCTGTCCACCGTGTCCGGCCAGAACGACAGCGCCCAAAGCCAGCTGGAAATGGCGTGGCGCACCAGCAACCCGGACCGCGATCCCAAGGCCGCCGCCCAGGTTGCGCAGCGTTTCGTCCTGCACGGGGTTGCATCCTGGGACGGGCCGATGATCACCGGCTGGGCGGAGCGCGCGATGGCCCTGACTGAACCCGGGACGCCGGCGCACGTCGAGTCGGAAGCCATCTACGGCCTGGGCCTGTACGCGCGGGGCCGGCTGGGGGAGGCGGAGGTTTCCTACCAGCGGGCGTTCGCGCACGCCGCCGAGAACGCGCAGAAGCAGCGTGTGCAAATGGGGGCAGGCTGGCTGGCGCTGCGGATGGACAACGTGGAAGCGGCCCTGGTGAACTTCGAGTCCGCCGCCCCCACCGAGTACCGCGGCGGGTCCCTGCGGATCTCGCTGTGGGCCGAGGCATGGCTGGCCCGCACCCATCTGGTGCTGGGGAACTGGGATGCCGCGGCGGCCACCATCGCCCGCTCCAGCGTCCGCCTGGAAACCTCCCGGATGCCCCTGATCCGGCCCCTGCTGTACTGGACCGCCGCGGAGCTCTGGTCCATGCGCGGCGACTGGGACCGCGCCCGCTATTACGTGTCCCAGGCCGCGGTCCAGCCGGGAACCTACCGGGCCATGCAGGTGCCGGCCAGCCTTGCCCGGGCCCGGTTCCACGAGGCGCGGGCTGATTATGAAAGCGCCCTCGCCGTGCTGCAGCCGCTGACCGAACTGGACCCGTGGACCGAGGACCGGGTGTCCTTCTGGCCCTGGCAGGACACGTACGTTAATGCGCTGGTGATGACTGATCAGCTGGATACCGCTGACGCTTTCCTGACCTCTTTCGAGGGGTTGCGGCGCGAACGCGAAGTCCCTTCCGACATGGCACGGATGGCCTGGGCCCGGGGCCGGCTGCTGGCGGCCCAGGGAGATCCCGACGCTGCCAGGGAGCATTTCGAGGCCGCCTTGGGCCACCTCCGCGGGCTCAACCGGCCTTACCTGCGGGCCCGGATCAGTTTTGCGTTCGGGCAGAGCATGCGCCGCGCCGGCAAGCGGCGGCTGGCGTCCTCGGTGCTGCGTGCGGCGCGGGACCTCTACGACTCATTGGGCGCGGCCACCTATGTGGAGCGCTGCGACAGGGAGCTCAAGGCAACCGGCCTCGACGTCGGCAATCTCCCTGACCCTGCCGATTCGGTACTCACCGCCGCCCGGGACCACCACGTCCAGCTCACCGCGCAGGAGCAGGCGGTGGCCGAACTCGTGGCCGGCGGGGCGACCAACAAGGAGGCGGCCCGGGCCCTGTTCCTCGCCGAGAAGACGGTGCAGTACCACCTCACGCGGCTCTACCGGAAGATGGGCATCCGGTCCCGCAGCGAGCTCGCCGCCGCGTTCCGGGCCAGCGACTGACCCGGAACGGCGGGCTGGTACCTACTTAACGTCGGAGGGGTGCTTGGCCAGCGGCACCACCGAGATCTCCATGTACGGGAACAGCGGAAGGTTCTGCAGGATGTCGTGGAGTTCGTCGTTTGAACCCACATCAAAGACCGAGTAATTGGCGTATTCACCCACCACGCGCCAGATTTCCGGCCATTTCCCCGAGCGCTGCAGCTCCTGCGAGTAGGCCTTCTCCTTGGCCTTGATCTCAGCAGCCTCGGATGCCGGCAGGTCTGCGGGCAGTTTGACGTCCATATGGACCAGGTACTTCATTGATGTTCCTTTCGTGGAAGGGGTGGCTTAGCGGTCGCTGCGGTAGCGTTCGAGCTTCTCCTCGTTGACCCCGGCGCCCACGCCGGGGCCCTCGGGGACGCGGATGCGCCCTTCGATGATCTGCAAGGGTTCGGCCAGCAGGTCGTCCGCCATGTCCAGGTAGTTGGACAGTTCGGCGGCGCGCTTGGCAGTGTGGGCGAACGCGGCGCCGAACACCACCGAAGCCACCGTGCCCACCTGGGTGTCGATCTGGTTGCCGATGTACACGTCGATGCCCATGCCCTCGGCCATCCCCACGATCTTGGCCGCCTCGGTAAATCCGGAGCGGGCGGTCTTGACCGCCAGCAGGTTGGCCCCGCCGTTGAGGATTTCCCGGGCGGCCTCGCCGAGATTCGGGGCGGATTCGTCCGCCGCGATGGGGATGGGGGAGTTGGCAACGAGCCGACGGCGGCCCAGGACTTCGCGGGCGTCGTCCGGCTCCTCGAGGAACTGCAGGCCCAGGTCCGCGGTGCGGCGCAGCACCTCCGCAGCTTCATTCGCGGACCAGCCCCGGTTGGCGTCCATGTACAGTTCGGCGTCCCCGCCGAGGCCCTCACGCAGCGCGCGGGCCGCCTCGATGTCCAGGTGCAGCGGGCGCCGGCCGGTCTTGAGCTTGAACGTGTTGATGCCGTAGGTCTCGCGGAACTCCAATGCCAGGTCGAGCAGCTCCTGGGCGGGCTTGAAGCCAAGCATGTGGGAGACCCGCAGCGAGTCGGTGTAGCCGCCCAGCAGCTTGGTCACCGGCTGCCCCAGCGTCTTGCCGATGACGTCCCACAGGGCGATGTCCACGGCACCCTTGGCGGTCTGGTTGTGGATGGTGCGGTAAAGGATCTCCTGGATCTTCTCGCGGTCAAAAATGTCGACGCCGATCAGTTGCGGAGCGAACACGTCCTGCACCACCGCGGCGATGGACTTTTGCGTCTCACCGTAGGTGTACGGGCGCGGCGGGGTGTCCGCGAGGCCCACCACGCCGTCGTCCGTGCGGAGGCGGACCAGCACGTGGTCAGCCTCGTGGACGGATCCGGAGGCGAAATGCAGCGGGTGGCGGTAGGGGATCGAGTAAGGAATCGCCTCAATAGCTGCGATTTTCATGACGGGGAAGGCCTTTCATCGGTAGGAAGCGGGACGGGCCCGGAGGCCGGGTCGGGCAGCGGCTGTGCGGCTGTAGCGGCGCCGACGATGTCCAGGAAGTTATGCAGCAGGGTGGAGTGGTTGCCCCGCAGCCAGGCGACAGCGAGTTCCACGGAAGGGACGTTTTCGATCTCCCGGTAGGCAACGCCGTCGAGCTGGAAAGCCCGCACCCGGGACGGCATGACCGCCACGCCGCCGCCGGCGGCAACGAATGCCAGCATGGTGGAGGTCTCGCCGACAACTTGGGTGATGCGCGGTTGAAAGCCGGCCTGCCGGCACAGGTCGGCGGTGATGCGGTAGAGCACGGACTCGGGCGCATATGCGATGAAGTCCTGATCCTGCAGTTCATGCATCGCCACGGACCTGTCCTCCGCCAGCGCGCTGAAGGAGGGAACAGCGACGACGAGCGGCTCCCGGGCGACGACGCGGTAGTCAATCTCCTGGGATGAGACGGGGGGACGCAGCAGTGCTGCGTCCAAAGTTCCGTCGCGGAGACCCGCTTCCATGGACGGGGTGAGCATTTCGCCGTTCAACGCCAAGGACAGGCCGGGAAGGACCTGTTTGGCAAGGCGCGCGATCTGGGGCATGACGCCATAAGTTGCGGACCCTGAAAACCCCACCCGGAGGACGCCGGTGGCGCCCTTGCCGACCTGGTACACGTCCGCCTCCAGCGTTCCTATTTCGTTGACGATCTGCCGTCCCCGATCAAGCAGGAGCTGCCCCGCGGCCGTGAGGTCCACGCGCCGTGTGGTGCGGTTGAGCAGGCGCACCCCCAGCTGCTCCTCAAGCTGGCGGATCTGCTGGGAGAGGGGCGGCTGGGCCATATGGAGGCGCTTGGCCGCCCGGCCGAAATGCCGCTCCTCCGCAACAGCGATGAAGTAGTTCAGCTGCCGGAGCTCCACAGTGTGCCCGCCCTTCCGTTGGCGCACGCCGGGGCTGCCCTGGCCGCGCGATTGATTCACAGAATAACCCTAAAACGCTCTACTGGTTTATTAATGTGACTCAATTACGCCAGAACAGCCTCCGCCGGCTACTTGGGCTGAGGGGCCGCCAGCTTTTCCTCCGTCCGGCTCCCGGCCAACTCCTCCACCTTGTGCCCGGCCTCCTCAAGCTTCCGCTGACGGGGGACCAGCACGGTGACCAGGGCGCCCAGGAGCGCCACTGTGCCGTAAATGTAGAACGCCGTGGAGCCGCCGATGCCCGCGGCGGCAAGCCAGCCGCCGATGATCGGACCCAGCACGCCGCCCAGCCGCCCTACGCTGGCGCACCACGCGACGCCCGCTGCGCGGGCGTTGGTAGTGAAGTAGTTGGATTGGAACCCGTACACCAAGACCTGGGTGCCGAGGGTTCCCACGCCGGCAACCGCGATGAAGGCAAAGAGCATGGGCAGCGGAAAGCTGAAGGTCATGAGCACGAGCGAGACGGTGGCAAGTCCGAACGTGGAGGCGATGATGCGCTGCGGGGCGCTCTTGTCCGCCAGGCGGGAGGCGACCAGGCCGCCCACGACGGCGCCAAGGTTCAGTGCAAGGGGGAAGAACAGGGCGTAGGTCCGTCCATAGCCGTAACCCTCCATGATCTTGGGCAGCCAGGTGTTGAGGCCGTAGGTCAGCAGCAGGCCGCAGAAGGACATGAGGCCCAGCAGGATGGAAGCCGCGGCGAACTGCCGGGAGAAGACGGCGGCAAAGCCGGACTTCCGGGGCGCTGCGCCCACCTCAAGGATCACGCGTTCCTCGAGGAGGGGTACGCCAGTGCGCTCCGCGACGGCCATGGCGTCCTGGTCGCGACCGCGGGCCAGCAGCCAGCGCGGGGACTCGGGGAGCTTGCGCCATGCAACAGGCAGCAGGATAACCAGCGGCAGGGAACCGATGATGAACAGTCCGCGCCAGCCGAGGCTGTCGTGGAACAGGATGCCCATTATGGACGCGAGGACGCCGCCTGCCGGGACGCCGGAATAGACAATCGCGTTGTAGAACTGGCGCCTTCCTGACGGCGCGAACTCAGCCATGGTGGCTCCTGCAGTGGCGATAACCACGCCCAAGCCGAGCCCCGTTACGAACCGCATGGCCCCAAATGCAGGCACGCTTGCCGTCAGGGCCGTGACGAACATGCCCATTGAGAACCAGGCGATGCCCAGGAGCATCAGCCGGCGCCTGCCGAAGAAGTCGCCCACGGCGCCGCAGACCAGCGAGCCCACGAGTACCCCGATCAACGCCCAGGAACCGAGGAGGCCCGCTGTGGCCACGTCGAACTTCCCGATCTGGGAGGGATCGGCGAGCAGCCCCGGCAGGACGGTGCCGTAAATGACCAGATCGTAGCCATCGAACACAAGGGCCGCGCAGATGATGAAGGCCACCCAATTGGCGGTGCGTTTTTCTTTTCCTGGATTTTCGGCGATAACGGCATGCGGTTGTGTCATGGTCCCCAAGTTCCTCTCTAGGTGATGGCGGGGGTGGGCATGCGCGTAAAGATGGCATCCGACCCGGTTGTTTCAGCCTGACAGAGGTGTGATGCAGGACATATGAGGCAAATCCCCGGGATTCTGCCCGGGGGGTATTAGGAGCGCAGAACTACTGAAAGGTGCGCTTTAGGTAATAGATCCTACAAATCCGCACGAACGTAGGGACCCTCTGCCGCGCTGCCCTGATCCGCGTGGATACGCCTATCAGTCCAGACGATTCCGGTATGGAAGAGAGCCCTTAAACGGTGGTGTTACTGAGAAGGCCGCGGCTAGGCTGGCCGGATGATCAATACCGCCCGCCTATATTCGGACCTGTCCCGCCTGGGCAGGGAAACCGACATGTTTCTGGCCACAGTAGCGTCCCTCTCCGATGCTGAGATGGCGGCTCCGTCACTGTGCGAAGGGTGGAGCCGGGCTGACGTCATCGCCCACGTGGCATCAAGCGGCCGCGCCTTGGTGAACCTCATCGACGGCGCTGCCTCCGGCGTGGAACGGCAGCTTTATGCCTCACCCGAGGCGCGCTCCCAAGAAATTTCCGCCCTGGCCGCACTGCCGCGCGAGGAGCTCCTGGACGAACTGCGGGAGTCGGCCCGGAGCTTCGCGGAGCAGGCCCAACGGCTCAACGCGGAGCTGGCTGCCCCGGATGTCAACGTGAACGGCAAGGTCATCCCTGCGACGTCCATCGTTGCACTTCGCATCGCTGAAGTTGTCGTGCACCACCATGACCTTGACACGGCGTGGACCATCGAGGAAGCCGACCCTGATTCACTCCTGAACGCCATCGAAGCCGTGGTTCGTTCGCTGCGCGCCAAGGGCGTTCCGGGAATTACCGCGGTCACCGAAGAACGGGATGAATGGGTGATTGGTGACGGCGCCCTGCACGTTAGGTCGGACCGGGAAGGCCTGCTCTTATGGCTTGCCCGGGGGGACAGTGAGCATATAGAGGCCGACGGACTCTTGCCTGCCCTGCCAGCTTGGTAGCCGGGCCGAGAATCAGCAGTGCGGCAAGCCCGGGACGCGGAAGCCATCGGTGCGGGACCACTAGGCGGACGGCTCCAGATTCCTCGGGTTTCGCGGGTTGGCACTGTTTTCACACGCCGCACGCCCTGTTCGGGGAGGGGCGGAAGGAGTATTTCTGCCCGAAGCCCAAGTGGCGCACCTGCATGTCGTGCGCAGGTGCGCGCACGACGGCAGGCCTCTCCCATAGGATTTCATCAACTATGCTCGGGTTGGCCGGCCGGACTTTGCTTCCGGTAGTTCCGGGCTTTGGGGGGGGATTGTTATGGTGAAAATCGGCGACACTGTCGTGGCACGGAAGCATGGAGGGAAAGCCCGTTGGGCAGTTGCGTGCATGACGCTATTAGCGGTGGGGCTGTCCGCATGCACGCAAACTGAACCCCCCGCCGCATTACACCCGACCACCGCCGCGCCGGAAGTGACAACGGCCAGCGACGAAAAGCCTTCCCTGCGTGGGGAAGCGGTGACCGACTCGTTCGGCAATGTGGATTACTACACCACCGTCTCTGGTGACACCCTTGCTAGCGTGGCTGCCGCTTACAACCTTTCAGAGGCAAAGGTCGCTGAATTCAATGAAATCCAGCCAAGTTCACCGGTGAGTCCGGGTACAAGACTCCGGTTGATTCCAGCTAACCCAGTAACGGGGGCAAAGGGAACGGCCACCATTGACGCCAACGGGATCCCGACCAGTTACAAGGTGGAAACCGGTGACACCTTGAGTGGCATTACGTACCGGTTCAATCTAACCCAGGAGCAATTAGCCGAAGCGAACAAGGTCCCGTTCACCTACGAAAAAGGTGGCACCTACTTCATCCGGTCTGGACACGTTATCCAGCTGCAGAAAAAACCGGTGGACAGCCGATCAGGCACGGGAAAAACAGTCAACAACTCGTTTGGCCAAGCCGTCTATTACACCACCGTGGACGGTGACTCGTTCGACGGCCTCGGATACAAATTCCGCTCCACTACCGAACAGATCCTGCTTTACAACCCGTCACTCGCCGCAAACGAGCCGATCCCGGCGGGAAGCAAACTGCGGTTGATACCCGGCGAACTCAAGATCGAGGGTGCGCAGGGCACGTCCACTGCCGATGCTGAAGGGATTCCACTCACCTACACCACAGCCCCCGGTGACACGGAGCGCCAAGTCTCGTTCCGATTCAGCATCACCGACCTGCGAGCAGCGAACCGCCCGACCACCGGAACAGGCGGAGCATGGTACGAATTTGCTGACCTGCCAACTGTCGAACTAGCGCCCGGACAGACCATAAGCCTCGCGCTGGACAAGCCGATCAACAAACCGGGCCTTTAGGCTGCGGCGGGCATTCACTGCCCGGCAGGTGGCGTATGAGACGGCAAGAAGCACTGCAGCATCCTCGCGGAACCAGGCGGGACGCCGGTCCCTAAGCTTCGCGACCTGGAACGCCAGGACCCGCTTGCCGTTGGGAAGGAGGTTACCCGCGAAGACAATTGCACCGTAGAGGTAGAACAGCGCGATGCTGCGGGCATTCTTTCGACCTCCAGCGGTAGTGCCGTAGTGTCCGTACATCACGAGTCGTCCGCGTCGACGGAGGGCACGGTAGGATCCGATCGAGACCTTCCCGCCGATGCCGTCGAGCACGACGTCCACCCCATCGCCTGTGAGTTCGCGGATCCGCTGGACAAAACTTCCACCCGTGTAGTCGATGGGCGTCGCGCCGAGACCTGAGATCACGCCCGTCTGGCTTTTGGAGCCCGTGCCGAACAGCTCCAGACGCGCGATACGTCCGAGCTGGAGGACGGCCGTACCCACACCTCCTGCTGCGCCGTGGACGAGTAGTCGTTCTCCCTTCCTGACCCAGGCGCAGCGGTGCAGCATCTGGTGTGCAGTGACATAGTTAAAGATCACAACCGCCACCCCGGCGGGGTCCAGGCCTGCCGGTACCGGCACCAGCCACCAGGACGGAACACACAGATAGGTGGCATGGCTGCCGTACACGGAAATCGCTGCTACGCTCTCGCCCAGCTCAAAACCAATGACTCCTTCACCTATCTTGTCGACAGTTCCGACGAACTCGTAGCCTGGCGTAAAGGGAGGTTTTGGCCCTCCTGGATAGGTTCCTTCGCGGATGAGAACATCAGGGTAGCCGACGCCCGATACGGCGATCCGCACGCGGATCTCTCCCGGGCGCGGTTCGGGGACTGGTTCTTCGACAAGTGTCATGACCTCAGGTCCGCCGTAGCGGGGCACGACGATCCGTCGGTTGTATTGAGACGCCTGCATTGCCCGTCACTTCGCGTTGTCGGTCCGGATGCCAGGATCCGAGGATATTTTGATGCGAGACGAACGAGTAGAGGCAAACGGCACCCCAGCCAGGCTGTCTAGTCTGGAGCCGAACGCTCGATTTGGATCCATGTCCCCTGGGAAGGACGGAAGAACGAACGAGGAGGCGGCGGTGCCGCCTGGTCTGTAACTTGCTGACACTTGCATGACTTTCGGCACTGGGCCGCGGGATCCTGTGGTGTGCAGCATGGAGGCATGCACGGCGCCGTGACCCTCGCATTTCACCCTGGGGTTGGTCTGGCAGGGCGCCCCGGGGATGGCCTCGGCCTGGATCGGCATCGCAGCGCACAGCGTTCAGGGCCTGTTTTTTGCTGTTCTGATGCTCCCTCTCGTACGTGGATGAGCCGGAAGGAGCTGTCATGACTGCTTCGACAAGGCAGATGTTTCCAGTGGCGCGTATTCTCGCTCTCGCGCTCATCGCGGTTATGACAGCCGGCCTGGTATACGTCGGTCTCGCCTCCCGCGACGAGCGGATCTCTCCGCCGCCCGGTGCAGCGGCTGGTGATCTGACCCTGGAACCTTGCAGCTACGACACTGAAAGTGGCCCCGTGGCCGCCGACTGCGGCACTCTGGTCATTCCCGAGAACCCCACCGATCCCGAGGCACGACTGATCGCACTACCCGTAACCCGCATCCACGCCCGCTCGGAGCAGCCCGGCGAACCGATCTTCTGGTTGGACGGCGGCCCCGGCGGCACGAACATGGAGTTCAAGCAGGCGAACCGGCTCACAGATAAACACGATCTTGTCCTGGTGGGCTATCGCGGCATCGACGGCTCGGTCCGCCTGGACTGCCCCGAGGTGGAGGCAGCGCTCGGCGGCTCCGACGACCTCCTTGGCGAAGAGTTCCTCCGGGCGTACGCCGAAGCGTTCGGGAGGTGTGCGGACCGGCTGACCAACGAGGGCGTCGACCTCACTCAGTACGGGCTCGTGCAGCAGGTCGATGATATGGAAGCCGCCCGCGCGGCACTCGGCTACGACCGGATCGATTTGCTGAGTCAGAGCGCCGGCACGCGGACCGCGATGATCTACGCCTGGCGCTATCCCGACAGCATCCATCGCTCGGTCATGATCGCGGTCAACCCACCCGGTCACCTGCTTTACGACGTCCATATGACAGACGAGCTGATGGACCGGCTCTCGGCCTACTGCACCAAGGATGTTGCGTGCCGGGCGCGTACCGACGACCTCGCTGCAGCGATTCGGCAGACCGCGGCTGACATGCCAGACCGGTGGGGGTTGCTGCCGGTCAAGGGTGGCATTGTGCGGGCCTCGTCGTTCGTCGGCATGACGCAGCCGAACTCGGCGTTACCGCCGGGACGCGACGCGACGCTCGAAGCATGGATGACGGCTGCCGCAGGTGATCAAAGCGGGTTCTGGCTGATCTCGCTGCTCAGCGAAACGATGTACCCGAAGTTCTTCGTCTGGGGCCAGTATGCCGCGGCCGCCAGCCTCGACACCGTGGCGGCGCGGGAATACTTCGCCTCCACGGACCGGGACTACTCGAACCTCGGCTACGCCGCCAGTGCGAGTAGCTGGGGTGAGGGCCGTTGGCTGGACCTATGGCCCGTCGCAGCAGAGAAGGACGAGTACCGCCAGGTGCGCACCTCGGAGGTGCAGACCCTGCTCATCAACGGCGAGCTCGACATGGCCACGCCACCGCAGGCGGCAACGACCCAGTTGCTGCCGTCGCTACCCAACGGGCAGGAGGTCGTGCTTACCGGGTTCGGACACTCACCCACCTTCTGGGCCGACCAGCCTGAGGCCGGCACCCGATTGATCACGACGTTCCTCGACAGCAGCCGGGTCGACGACTCCCTTTACGAGCCACAACCGGTCAACTTCACTCCGTCGACGACGCTTGGCTGGACCGCGAAGAGCGTGCTGGGCGTGATGGTCGCCGTGGCGGTGCTCACTATCGGGTCGCTGGTCTGGATGGCCCGACGGACCCTTAAGGGTGGCATCGGACCCAGGGCCAGCGCCGCACTGCGATCGGTGTATCCGATCGTGCTTGGCCTCGGCGGATGGTTCCTCGCCATACTGTCTTTCCAGGTTGCCCGGATGAACGTGCCACTCGACAGCGAGCCGCTCGTCGTTCTCGCGGCGGGCTCGCCGATCGGTTTGGGGGTCTTCCTGGCCTGGACCAGCCGGACCCGGTCAGCAAAGACTACGCAGACCGGGTTCGCCGTGGCCGTGCCGGGTGCCCTCGTTGGCGCCTGGCTTGGCTTCAACGCCTCGACGGCCCCGTTCGTCGGGATCGGGTTCGCAATCGTGGGTTCCATCGCAGCTGCCAACCTCGCCCTGATTTTCCTCGACATAGCCACCGTCCCCTCCACGGGGTCGATCCCAAGTAAGCTGCGGGGCCCTGCGGACCATTCAGGGAGTGCAAAACGGATCTCTACGAACCGGAGCCCGAAATAGACGATGCACCGATGTGTATCACCCGCGCGTCGGCTACGCCAGCGGAAGCTCCAGGCACCCTTCGCCGGCATTCCAGCTGCTTCCGGTGCCCAAGTCGCTGCAGAGGCGGGCCATCCGGTCCGCGGTATCGCGGGCGCTCCGGACTGCCAGCCGGACCCGGAAGCCGGCGATGATGGTGGGAAACAAGCGCAGGGCCCGCGGCGTTCCGCCGTCGGTTTCCATCAGGAAGATGAAGGACAGGTCGTTGCGTTCCTCAGGGTCCACGGCGTAGTCATCGACGAAGTCCCCGGCGCTGTAGATGATGGGCCGGCCCCGGTAGACCTCGACGCCGCGGAAGACATGCGGTGAATGGCCGAAGACGACGTCGGCGCCCGCCTCGACCAGCTGCCGCGCCAGTGCCCGGTGCTCTGGTGGGGCGTCGGAGCCCCAGTTGCCACCCCAGTGGGCCGATACGATGAGCAGTTGCACACGTGCCTTGGTCCGTCGGAGCAGCGCCAGCAGTTGGTCGACGCGCTGCCCGTGGGTTGTCACGGGGACGTAGTACACGCCGGGGGTGCCGGGAGCCGCCTCCCATTCCGGCTGGTTGTCCGTGAACGCCACGAACCCGACGGCGGTGCCTCCCACGCGGCAGACGGCTGGCCGAGCGGCTGAGGTCAGGTCCGTACCCGCGCCCGCATGCAGGATTCCGTGCCGGTCCAGTGTGGGAAGCATTTCCTGCAGCGCGTCCGTTCCGTAATCGAGCACGTGGTTGTTCGCCAGGGAGACCAGGTCGATCTGCGCCAGGAGCAGGCTGCGTACGTTCTTCAGGTCGGTGCGGAACGTGAAGACCTTGCCCGGGGCGGGTTTGCCGCCGTCGGCCAGCACGCATTCGAGGTTGGCGATCCTCAGGTCCGCCCGCCGCAGGACCGGAAGGATGTCACCCCAGGGATAGGCGGGGGCAACGGTCTGCAGGTGGTCGTTCACCAGCCGGCCGAGCATGACGTCGCCGAGGAATGCGATCTGCATGGCACCAGCATGGACTGCCTGTCCGGGAAGCGAAAGAGCGACCGTTGGAGCGTCCCGCCCGGCGCGCGGCGGGAATTTTCGGTCGGGGCCGGCGTTAGGTCTGAGTATGAAAGCTATCGTGTACCGTGCCACCGGCGATCCGTCTGTTCTCGAGCTCGTAGACCGCGAGATCCGCGACCCGGGGACCGGGGAGGTGCGCGTGCGGATCATGGTGTCCGCGGTGAACCCGACCGACTGGAAGTCGCGCCGCGGCTCCAAACCGGGCGAACCCTTGCCTTTCGCGGAGGTCGTCCCGAACCAGGACGGCGCCGGAGTGGTGGACGCCGTGGGACCCGGCGTCGAGCGTTTCCATGTGGGTGACAGGGTTTGGCTGGCGTTGGCCGCCTATCAACGCGCCGACGGCGGGACGGCGCAGGAGTTCACCGTCCTGCCGGCCGAGCGGGTCTTTCCGCTGCCGGAGAACACCGGGTTCGACGTCGGCGCGAGCCTGGGCGTTCCCGCGGTCACCGCCCATCGGGCCCTGACCATCGCCGAAGACGGCCCGCTGCGGCTGCACCCGGGAGCCCTGGACGGCAAAGTGATTCTCGTCGCGGGAGGGGCCGGCGCCGTGGGCCATGCGGCGATCCAGCTGGCCAAGTGGGCCGGCGCCGTCGTGATCACGACCGTGAGCGGACCGGCGAAGGCTGCGCTGGCCACGGCCGCGGGCGCCGATCACGTGATCAATTACCGGGAAACCGACGCGGCCGCGGAGATCCGCCGGATTGCTCCCAACGGCGTCGACCAGATCGTGGAGGTGGCACCGGCGCGGAACGCCGAACTCGACCTGGCAGTGATCCGCAACCGCGGCTCCATCGCCGTCTACGCCAACAACGGCGGCGATCAGATGACCCTGGACGTACGCAGGCATTTCAGCCTCAATGTCCGCTACCAGTTCTTGCTGCTCTACACCGTTGGCACGGCGGCGGTGCAGGTCGCCGCCGAGGACATCAATGCGGCCATCGCCGACGGCGCCCTTCCGGTGGGAGAGGCCGCAGGCCTGCCGCTGCATCGCTTTGACCTGGCTGACACGGCTGCGGCCCACTCCGCGGTGGAAGAGAGCATCGTCGGCAAGGTCCTGATCGATATGTCAGCGGGCTAACAAATGACGCATCGGGAGCCTCGCGCGGGAGTCATCACCCTGCAGCCGGGACCGGGCGGGGTGGCTCTCAGCATGCGACGGTTGTACCGGGCAGGGGCTGCCCGATCCAGGTGTTCCCTCCCACTGTGGGATAAAGTCCTCGAACGTTATAGGGCCTGGGCGCCCTTCCCCCTGAGACTCTCACGGTGATCGGGCTGAGGTCATTTTGGGCCCTGTCCACCACAAACTGCGGCGCCGTGTCGGTGGGGTCACGAAAGATCTCGACACGGAACGCGCTGGCGCGGGGTACGTAACCATAGTTGGTGAAGGTGATCGTCAGGTCCCTGCCGTTGCAGTTGGAGGCAGCCACGGTACCGACAGGCTGGGCCAGGCTTAACGTCGCTGCATTCATCTGGCCCGTGGCCCCGGCTGTAAACGCTGCTTCCGCAATCCCGGGTGCGAGGAGCAGTACCGCGGCCGTTGCCAGGACCCCGGCGGAACGCGCGAAACCGGAGGGCCGGCCTGACTCGGTCTTTCCGCTGGTGCGCACGGCCTGGGCTCTCCTTGTCAGTCTCGGGGTCGGGATCCATTCTTGCCTGTCCACGGCGTCTGGGCCCGCGGGACCCGTTTCGGGCTCAGGGCCTAGACCAGTACCGCACGTACGGTACTCATCGCCGGTGGTCCGTGACGGGCGGGGAATTCACTCCAGGTTCTTTCTTCCAAATCGACACCAGGACCATGCAGACCAGGACGGCGGGAGCGCCATACATCAAGCCCTGCAGGAGCACCGGTTCGCGCAGGACCCGGATGGCCGCGCCGAGGTAGGGGATGGTGGCGGCGTGGACATGGACGGTGCCGCCCTGCAGGGCGGCGGTCCAGGGGTCGGCACCACTGTTTGCGTCGCCCTTTGTGCGGATGACCGTGGTGCCGTTGTCGTTCCGGCTAATCTCGACGATCCGATGGGTTTCGACGCGGTGGTCCTCGACGGGGATCCCGTAGGTGATGACGTCCCGGTTTTTCAGCTCGCTGACAGGCTTCGGGACCGATACCACGACGTCGCCGGCGTTGATCATGGGGGCCATGGATCCGGTGAGCATCGTGCTGGTCTGGTACCCAAGAACCCTGGGCCCAACGGCCAGGAACAGGAAGAGGGCCGCGGCGCCGATCATCACGGACGTGGTGGCAGCCCTGGTGATGCCCCGGAATGCCTTGGCCCATCGTGTGGTCCGCGCAGTGGTGGGGGAGACCGCCGTCGTTGACCGGGTGCATTGGGTTGGTGATGCCGTCATGGCAGTGTCCGTTCCGGGTGGTATTCCTCCGCCGCCCGGTTTCGGCAGGCGGCGGAGGAAGCTGTGGTTACTTGCTGGCGCCGGAGCGCTGGGTTCCGGTGAAGGACAGGTCGATGGAGCTGCTCTTGGCCTGGAAGCTGTTGTCCGCTGCACCTGGCAGGGACAGGGTCACCCGGAGGTTATCGGTGTTGCCGGCCGCGGTGGAGCTCAGGCCGGCCAGGGCGAGGTCCGCGCCGATGACGGAGCGGGAGGCCAGGACCTGGGTGACGGAGCCCCCCGAGCACGTGTAGGTGTAGGCCGGGGCGGTGCCGGCCTCGGTCCACGGCACGGAGCACTTGTCGATCGCGAGTTGCAGGCCCAATGCCAGGTCCGTGTCCAGCTTGGATGTGGCGGTCGCCAGCGTAGTCAGCGTGATGGCGGACACCGACTGGTTGCCTGTGGCATTGGTGAGCGTTACGGCTCGCTGCACCGTGTCCCCTGGGACAAGACCGGTGGCGGCGACGCTGAGCCGGTTGGCTGCGCCCGAGGCGCCCAGCGAGATTGCCACGGTACCGGAGGCAACATCGGTGGAGGCGGAGGTGCTGGAGGTGAACGCGCCGTACGTGCCCAGGCCTGCGACGCCGGCGGCGGTGCCGACCAGGGCCAGGGAGGCGACGACTTTACCGGTGGTGGTGTTCAGGCTGAGACCCATGATGACGAACTCCCATTTCTTTGACGGCGGCCCGCCTTCTTGCGGACCTTGTGGCTGCCGGTTCTCCTGCCGACAACGCCAACAATGCCGGTCCCGTATCAAGTTGCTGGGTCGAATACGGCCAAGATCCCATCAAAAAACGGCCCGCATGCACAAGGTTCGATCAAGGTCCACACTCTGAACCTTCGCGAGGGAGCCGCGATGCTCGCGGGCGGCATGCGGGTGGGGCTCGCACTATGCTCTGAAGATGGCGGTTCGAGATCCGGAAGCTACAACCAGGAACATCAATCAAGAGCTCACTCAACGGCGCGGGTGGATTCTGACCATCGCGGTCGGGTTCGCGCTGCAACTGCTGAGTTTTGTCATCGGCCTGAAACCAGTGGGGCCGCTGTGCGGCAGCCCGCTGCTTCCGAATAGCCGTGCGGCTGAAATTTCCGACGCGCAGGGACAGACTGTCGGGCTGGCGACAGAGTGCTACCGGCAGATCGACTCCGCGTCGGTTTCGGTCTGGATTGTGATGGCGCTGGGGATCGGCCTGGTCCTGACGGGAGTCGCGGTCAGAATAGTCGGAATCCGCCGGTCCGTTGCCCGAGCCGGGAACCTTGGGGAGCCTGTGCAGGGTTAGCGGCGCTGCTGCTTTCCGGCCCACTGGTGCTGGCTGAACACCCCGCCGCTGACGCCCCCTGGCAGCGGGGGGATCGCCGATGGCGCGGGCTCTTCCTTCGCTGGCGCTGCCGCCCGCCGGGCCGGCTAAAGCGTTTCGGGGATCGGCCGTCCCGGGAAGAGTGCCGCGTATTGCCTGCGGTACATCCTGCGGCCGATGAGTCGGTAGCCGAGGCGGGCGAGGGCCGGGATCTCCTCGAAGAAGATCGCCCTTCGGTCCTCGGGCGGGTTGGTGGCCAGAATCAGTCCGAGGTACGTGACCAGGAACTTCTTGTCGTGCTGCCTGACGCCGTGCTGCACCATTGCGTTCAATTCCTCCTCCGTCATTACGCGATCGACGGCGGGCATCACCTCGGTGACTTCGCGGCGCAGATGCTCGCTGAGAACGGAGTGAACGTCTTCGTAGCCTTTTGCGAGTTCGTCCCTGGTGCCTGCCTCTGCAGTCTGCATCCAGCGCTTGCGAACGGGCCCGATGCTCTCCACTCGGTCTTTGATCCCTCGGTGTTGTTGGAGCATCTGCTCCACGTGTGACGCGCATGCCGGAGCCCGTTCGGCGAGTTGCGGGTACATGAACTGGTTCTGGCCTTCCTGGTGGACTAGGAGCACCTTGTCGAAGTTGCCGAGCACTTCCCCCACGCGCGCGGCGCGGGCGGTGTCTCCCGCCGCGGTCGAGCGCACCAGGTTGGGCGCCTCCCGGTATGCCCAGAGGAGGAAACGGTGAACGCGCCGGATGCCGGTAGAGCCCGAACTCAGGACCGGTCCCGGGGGCACGGGAGCTGCGGTTTCGCCGGGCAGCATCGTGAAGAAGTCAGTCATTTGGATTGCCTCCATTTCGGGAATCGGGCGGGACCGCCCGGGTTGCGGCTGGTGTTTGTCGGCGGGCCCGGTTGCGTTGGGTCCAATCGGCGTAGAGGACGCCGATGTGCACGGCGGCTTCCGCGCCTGAAGGGGAGGGCGTCGCAAGGCGCTCGCTGGTTGTTGCCCTGGGGCGATTGCAGGAATGGGCGCCCAAGTCCGCGGGGATGACGGCTGTGCCGGTCATGCAAATAATTTACTACAAAAGTAGTGGGATGTCACTACTTTTGTAGTAACGAGGCGCCGGAGCGCCTCTTACAGCTGCAGGTCCTCGAACGTATGGAGTTCCCTGGCCGGGGTTGGAGTGGCAAGGGCTTCCTGGGCCTTGGGGAGGGGCGTGAACTGGTCGTTCATCGGGTCCCAATCGAACAGGTGGGCAAAGTCCAGGCCCGTGAGTTCGCTGACCCTGCGGACTGGAACCTGGAAGGTTGCCGGGGTGAACGCTTCCCGGAGTATTTCCTCCACGAGTTCATGCTGGCTGATCATGTAGGCACTGGCTGAGTGGCTCCCGTCCGGGCGCCGGAACACCGGAATTTTCCAGAAGGCCAGCGGGATGGGGGTTCCCTGGAAGTCCGGATCGCGCGCGGTGAAGACCGGACCGGTAAACACCGTGAGCCGGAGCCCTTCGGCCTTCGCGGTATCCAGCAGGTAATCTTCCAGGCCGGCCCACAGCGACGCACCCTGGTTGAACTTCTTGTGCTGGGGTGAGCAGTTGGTGAAATGGAAGGTATCGTCATTGGCCGCGCGGGCAACGTCGGCCGGGCCCCAGGCCGGATCGAGGCGGCGGACCAGGTGCCCCCGGTCGAAGTCATTGTCCGTATAGAGCTCGTCGCCCGTCTGCTCAGACCGGTCCAGGCGTGGGTCGAAGTACCACTTGTCCCGCTCACGCTTGGGTGACTGGCTGAGCTGGCCGTCGACGTTCACGGCCGTGTAGAGAGCCAGGCGCCTTGTCCGCTGCATGACGAGGCTGAAATGGTGATAGTTGAGCACCGCTGGATCCTGCCCGGCGGCTGCGCCACGGTTCAGGGCAGCATCGGCACGCTGCCCGGCCGTGAGGACCGGCAAAGGCACAGCCGTGCCCAGGAAGCCGGGATCGTACCCCTTCCTCCCGGAATAGTCCGGATCTATCGCCACTGCCTCTTCAGCGACTGCACTTCCGGTACCCGGAACCGCGCGGCTCGGGTCCGCGGACGTCTGGGCCACTCCCTGAGCTGCCTGCACCGCGCCGAGCCGCACTGTGATGTGCAGGGGAATGGTGAGGGAAACCGCTCCGCCTTCGACTGTGGCGGGCTGTTGCGCTGCGGGTTGCGTCCGGACCTCAGCCCGTTGTTCCGCAGCTGGGACTTGGGGGAGTGCGGGCGGCGGCGGATTGAGCGCCTCCCCGAGCAGGGCGCGTTCGCCCTCGTTCATGCCTTCAGCGCCCTTCTCCAGCCACGTCAGGATGCTGCTGATCCTGACGCCCTCGTTGGCTATCCACCGGATCTTCAGCTCATCCTGCGTTCTGTCCCACACCGTGCCGTCGACGGTCAGGATCTCTCCTGCTTCGTTCCGCGCGGGGACACCGGAGTGGTGGAGGCCCAGGACCTCCCACTGGTTGTTGAAGAGCGGTGACCCGGAAGAACCCGGCGATGTGTCGGTGTGGTAGTGCAGGAACTGGTCGAACCGGTCGAGGAGTTCGTTTTGCTGCAGGGCAAGCTGCTTCTCCTGGCCTTCGGGGTGCTGGATGATGTTGATGGATTCGCCGAGCAGGATTTTGCCCTGCTCCTTGGTGGTGCGGTTGAAGCCGAAACCCGCCAGCGGCACCGGCGGCGAAGTTCCGTCGGGCCGGGACTGCGCCGCCACCGCCACCACGGTGACGTCAAGGCCGGTATCAGTGCGGAAAAAGGTGTCCGGTTCCAGGTCGAACTGTGATGTTGCCAGGGGAAGGCCGCTGATGCCGTTCTGGAAATTGAACTCCAGCCGGGAGAACCGGGCGGACTGGGCGTCGGGCAGGACGTGGTTGTTCGTCAGGGCAAGGCGGGGCGAGATCATAAAGCCGGTGCCGAAGGAACGGACCTGGAACCGGTCGCGGACGATAACCCTGCCCACAGTGCGTGAGACCGCCGTACCCAGTTCCAGGAAGGCGATGCCAAGCAGGTTGCTTCCGCCGATGATCCGTTCCAGCACCAGGTCTCCCAGCACCTGGTCTTCCCGGACCTGGCCCGGTTGGACGGGGGAGGTATCCGCCGTCGCCTTCAGCGCGTCCATGACCACCGGCTGGCGCAGGACCCGCCGGCTGCGCAGCTCCACCCGTTCGGGGGCATCGACGTCGAGGATACTTCCCTGCGGAGTTTGGGCCGCCGCAATCTTTTCTTCGGTTCCCGCGCGGGGAACCTCCCGCGCTTCGAACCGGGCCTGGGTGGCCGTGAGCACATCTTCCGGTATTACCATCAGTCCGCTCCTTTAGCGCTGTTCGGGCGTGGCATCAACTGCGGTTTCGCCAAGAACGCGGAATCACTTAGTTGGCGTTCGTGGGTGCCTGGACCAAGCCTGCGCCCACGTCCACTGGATCCGTTCCGGCCGCAAGGGGCCGGAACGTTCCCGAAGCGATCAGTTTGGCCTGCAGGAGTACCGGACTGAGGGGGCCTTGAGCAAGGAGCTTTTCAGCCCATAGCGCCGCCACGCCGGCCACGTGGGGTGTTGCCATGCTGGTTCCGCTGATGGTTTTGGTGCCGCCGTTGAGCCAGGCGCTGAAAACCCCGACGCCGGGACCGGCCACGGTCGCCATCGTATTGGAGAAGGGGGCTACGGTGAGCCCGCTGGCGCCGTCAGCGAGGGCGGCCACGGACGTGATTCCGTAGGCCGCGGCCGGCGGGGCAACGTTGATCTCGTACGCGGGATTGCCATTGCGTTCGCTTTCGTTCCCGGCCGCTGCGACCACCACTGTGGTCTGGGCGACGGAGGCGCGGGCGTTGAGAAGGTTGGCGAGCTGCTCGAAAAGCCTGACGTTGGCGCGGTAGCCCTCAAGGGCTATTGATGTGGCGGCGGGGATGGTCAAGCCGTTCACTTTGACCAGTTCGTCCACCCACCCGGGAAAGTCCATTCCCAGGGACATTGAGATGACCTGGGCACCGTTGTCGGCCGCCCACAGCATCGCCGAGGCAAGTATGTCGCTGCTGCCGCCGTTCGGGCCTCCAAGGACTTTGCCGATTACCGCCTTCTGAACGCCGGGTGCGACGCCGATCCGCTGGCCTGAGAGGTCGCGGCCAAAGATGGTGCCTGCGCAGTGGGTGCCGTGGCCGTTGTCGTCGTCAGCGCTGCCCGCCCCCGTGAAGTCCTTCGTGACCAGGTTGACGCCGGCGAAGGCCGGATGGGTGGCGTCGATGCCGGTGTCCAGGACCGAGACGGTCACACCGGCGCCTGTGAACGGCGATTTATCCGCGCCCACGGCCTTGACGCCCCACGTGGCGGCAGCGGCGGGTGCAGCATCGGCCGCGAGGGGCTCAATGAGTTTCATTGGCATGGCAGGGGCGAAGCCAAGGACAGTGGGATCGTTCCGCAGTGCGGTGAGGGTGGCATTTGAGGGGTTCTCCTCCCGATCCACCGTCAGCCCCACGGCGCGTTCAGCGATGTTCTGGGCGGTGCTTTCGAGTCCCGGGGCTGCTCCCGGTCCATCGAAAGGGTCACGGGTAGCGCCCAGGGACGGGGCGCGCAAAATGACGATCTTCTGGTTGGGTAGCTGTGACATCTTGGGCTCCTTGGCCTTTCCACGGACGGGGTTGCGCTTGGGCGCATCGGCTGCAGCAGTTGTGTTGGCAGTGCCGGGCGGGGAACCGCGCTCCACATGGCGCTAGGTTTACGTCTGGTGGCGTTACTCCGGCGTTACCGGATCGAACCCAGTGCCTTCGGGACGGCAGCCAGGTTCACGATGAGGACATGGAGGTCTCCCGCGTGGATGTTCCCCTCTGCCGGGGACTCGCCGCGCTATCGTTTCCCGTAATGCCTGACGCCCGCCGGCCGGATCGCCCCGGACGAGGGCACGGGCGTGCGAAGGCTGGAATGCGAAGGGGCTCAAAAATGGCTGAGGGACTGACAGTAGGCCAGTTGGAATGCCTGTTTACCGGCTCGGTGTGGGCCGAGGGGCCCGTTTGGGTGCCCCGCTCACGCACTGTGCGCTGGAGCGATATCCCCAATAACCGCATCCTCGAATTCAACGCAGCCACGGGCACCACCAGGGAGTACGCGGTGGGGGTCGAGTTCACCAACGGACGGACGCTCGACGCCGACGGCAGCGTAGTGCAGTGCAGCCATGGCCGCCGCCGGGTCGAGCGCGACCAGGAGGGCACCGTGACTGGCCTGGTGGATTCCTTCCGCGGCCGTCGCCTGAACTCACCCAACGACGTCGTGATTTCGCGTGACTCCAGCATCTGGTTCACCGACCCGCCGTACGGAATTCTTCCGGGCACCACGGAGGGACATGAAGGTGAGCAGGAGTACGGAGGCTGCCATGTGTTCCGCTTCGAGCCTGCTGCCGGCACACTCACGGCCGTGATCACGGACCTCGTGTACCCGAACGGCCTGGCCTTCTCGCCGGACGAGTCGGTGCTTTACGTTTCCGACACCGCAGGGCCAAGCCATGGAGTACCGCTGAGGATCGTCGCCTATGACGTGAGCGGCAGCGTATGCAGCCGCCGGAAGACCGCCGTCGAGCTTGAAGACGGCCACGCCGCTGACGGCCTGCGCGTTGACGTCCAGGGGAGGATCTGGACCTCTGCCGGACCCGAAGTCCGGGTCTATTCCCCGGACTTCGAACTCCTGGGGACCCTTGCCGTACCCGAGACGGTATCGAACCTGTGCTTCGGGGGCCCGGACGGCCAGGACCTTTACATCACCGCGACCACAAGCCTTTACCGGATCCGCACCACCACCCGGGATGCGGCCGCCTTCACGTTTGATGCCACCGCCAACTGATCACGAGGATAACCATGCACTACAGAACCCTGGGCCGCAGCGGCACCGTCGTTTCCAGCTACGCGCTGGGAACCATGACCTTCGGTGCGGAGGCCACCGAAGAGTCGTCCTACGCAATCCTGGACAGCTACTTCGCTGCGGGCGGCAATTTCATCGACACCGCCGACGTCTACAGCAAGGGCGTTTCCGAGGAGATCATCGGCCGCTGGCTTGCCAAGCGGCCGGAGGAGAGGGACAGCGCGGTGGTGGCCACCAAAGGTCGCTTTCCAATGGGGACGTCACCGAACGACGTCGGAACGTCCCGCCGGCGCCTGACCCGCGCCCTGGACGATTCCCTCCGCCGCCTGGGAGTGGAGCAGATCGACCTGTACCAGATGCACGCCTGGGACCCGATCACACCGCTGGAGGAGACGCTGCGCTTCCTGGAAGACTCTGTCAGCCGCGGCAAGATTGCCTACTACGGCTTCTCCAACTTCCTGGGGTGGCAGCTGACCAAAGCCGTCCACGTTGCCAGTGCCCACGGCTGGAACCCGCCGGTCACCCTGCAGCCCCAATACAGCCTCCTGGTCCGTGAGATCGAATCCGAGATTGTTCCGGCTGCGCTTGACGCCGGGGTTGGCCTGCTTCCGTGGTCTCCGCTCGGCGGCGGGTGGTTGTCCGGCAAGTACAGGAAGGACCAGGCACCCCAAGGTGCCACGCGCCTTGGGGAGAACCCCGAACGCGGCATGGAGGCCTGGAAGGCGCGCAATGACAATCCCCGTACCTGGGCCGTCATTGATGCCGTGGAAGGCATCGCCGCCGCCCGCGGCATCAGCCCTTCCCAGGTGGCGTTGGCCTGGCTGGCGGACAGGCCGGCCGTCACGTCGGTGATCCTGGGTGCGAGGACCACCGAACAGCTCGCGGACAACCTTGCTGCCGCCGACGTGCAGCTCACCCCTGACGAAACCAGCCGGCTGACGCAGGCCAGCGAGCCCCAGGCCGGCGTCTATCCCTACGGCCCGCTGGCGCAGGAGCAGCGGAGCCGCAGGATTGAAGGGGGAAGGTAGCGCCTAGCGGATCATGCGGTAACGCACGTGAGTAACTAACCGGGTTCCCAGCACTTCCGTCGGTTCCAGCTTCAGGTTCCCGACGCGGTCCAGGAGCCGCTCGCCCGCGCCGAGGGTCAGCGGCGCGATGTGCAGTCGCAATTCGTCGATCAGGCCGGCCGAAAGGTATTGGCGGGCAGTCTCCGCGCCGCCGGCAACGGCGACGTCCTTGCCGGCCGCGGCCTCGCGTGCCTGGGCCAGCGCCGCTTCGATGCCGTCACTGATGAAGTTGAAGGTGGTGCCACCCTCCATTTCCAGGGGAGCACGCGGATGGTGCGTGAGGACAAAGACAGGAGCGTGGTAGGGCGGCTCCTCGCCCCACCAGCCGCGCCAGTCCTTACCCCACGGTCCGGCTCCGGGACCGGCGAACATGTTGCGGCCCATGATGTAGGCACCCGCGTAGAGGATGCCCTTCAGCGCTTCGGCATTGGCCTCGGCTTCTTCGAACTGCCACCGGTGCAGGTCCTCGCCACCCTCGCCCAACGGGTTGTCCGGGGTCTGGTTCGGACCGGCAAGGAATCCGTCGAGGGATACGGTCAGATCGCACGTGACGCTGCTCATGGTTTCCTTAGGGCACTGGGGGCTTGCGGGGGGTTTTATCGAAAGAGGGCGGCAACTGCACTGATCCCGATCAACGTGCCGGGCACGGTGAGCCCCTCGGGACGGAGCCGGTGAAGGCGTTCCATCCGCACATGATCTCACGCCGGCCGGCGGAGGGGGAGTCCGGGGAGTCCGCCCGAAATGGGGTGGCCGGCAAACCGCCCTGGCGCAGGCCCTTGAAGGCCCGATTGCAGCAGGGATAGCATGGCCGGCACCTGCCATCAAAGGAGACGGCCATGGGCGAAGCAACCCCGGAGGCGCCATCAGCAGAGCTGATGGTTGACTTCATCATTTCCCTGGACGGGTATGCCTCTGCGGAGGGCTGGCCCGGCTGGTGGGGACTGGAGGGGCCGGAATACCTGGCCTGGCTGGACCAGGAGGGGAAGGAAGACCGTACGTATCTGCTCGGTGCCAATACCTACCGGCTGATGTCCGGCATGTCCGAGGAGGCGGCTGCCGGCGGCTCAGCGTTTTCGGAGGAAGAAGGGGCCAGCCTCACGGGGCTTGCCGCGGTGCCGAAGGTGGTCTTCTCCTCCACGCTCCAGGGGCCGCTGAGCTGGCCGAATTCGGAGTTGGTCAACGGCGACGCCGTCGCGGCAGTGAAGGAGCTGAAACGGACCGGGACCCGGCCCCTGAGCACGCTCGGCAGCCTGCGGCTCTGCCGGTCGCTGCTCGCGGCGGGCCTGGTGGACAGGTTCCGGCTGGTGGTTTTCCCGGTGATTACCGGGCGCACCGGCCGGGAGCGGATCTACGACGGCTATCCCGACATCGCCCTGAAGCTGGTGGAGAGCCGGACGTTTGACGGCAGGCTGCAGCTGCTCGAGTACATTCCCACCGTGCTGGACGGACCGCCGGAGTGAATGACGACGGCGGGACGGTCATAGGTCCTGGCGGTGTCGCCGGCCGCGGCATACCTGCCGGGGACAGGGCACACTTGATGGCATGACTGATTCGGCTGCTGTGACCACCCAAGGCTCAACTGTTGAGCAGTGGACGCGTGCCCTGGCGGAGTCAAAGGGCTCGCCCGGCGGAGGGGCAGGGACGGGAGTTATGCTGGCCATCGCAGCGTCGCTGGCGTCAATGGTCGCCGGCTACACGGAACCCAAGGAGCACCAGGGGCCGGAACTCGCTGCCCTGCACGAGCGGGCCTGCGCCCTTCGCACCGATGCCCTCAAGTTGGCCGACGACGATGCTGCCGCCTCCGAAGCGTTCGGCGCCGCCTTCCGGCTTGAACGCGGCCCGGAACGGGACCGGGCTATACACCGGGCCTCCGTTGACGCAGCCAAGGCCTCCGCCGTGCTGGGCGAAAGGGCCGTTGCTGCCATTGATGACCTTGGCTGGCTCACCTCCAACGGGAACCCGGCGCTCATAGCCGATGTCGTCGTCGGATTCGGCGCCTTAAGGGCAGCGGTTGCGGGGGCACGCACGAACGTCAGTTTCGACCTCGCCACCCTGAGGTCTGCCGGTGCCACGCTGGACCAGGTCAGGGAAGAGCATCCGGCGCTGTGGGCGGCAGTGGAGCAGCTTACCTCGGCGCTCGAACGCATCGACCAGCTCACGGCCGCGGTGGATCACCGTGCCGCCCCCACCGACGCCGGCTGAACCGCCGCACTTCCCGCCGCCGTCGTACCTGCAAACGGTCCAGGCGGCGCCGCAGCGGCGCTTCTTCCCGGAACTCAACGCGGCACGTGGTCAGTGTCATGGCCCCGTGGCGGCGGAAGGATGCCCAGCTGGTAAGCGGCCGGGACGAGACGCCTACGGTGAGGGCGGGGTCGTAGATGACCGTCATCCCGGGGCGGAGGCGGTAGGAGATATCGACGTCGTCATGGACATCCGCGTTGTCCCGCACCACGCTGCGGCTGATCTCCCGCCACACTTCCCGCCGCAGTGCGAAGTTTGAACCGAAGACCGGGGGATGGCCCAGCAGTAGCCGGAAGACCCTGAAATAGCCGCTCAGGAACACATGCCTTCCGGCCCAGCGGACCCACGGGCTTCCGCCATAGAAATCGGCCGGCCCGGTCACAAGGGTCATGGGGCCCGCCGCCGCCAGGTCGGCCTCCACCCGTTCCAGCCAGTCGGCCGGGGGCCTGGAGTCCGTGTCCAGCCGGGCGATGATGTCCCCTGCCGCCGCATCAAAGCCGGCGGCGGCCGTGGCAGGAATGCCCTGCAGATCCACGGGGATGCGGCGTACCCCGGCGGCGGTGCAGACGGCGGGCGTGTCGTCGCTGCTGGCGTTGTCCACCACGATGATTTCGTGGGCCGGCCTGGTTTGCCGGGAGAGCAGGTGCAGGCACGTCCTCAGCATTTCCGCGTCGTTCCGGGTGGGGATCACCACCGAAACGGCCGGGGCGTCACCGCCCGCATACCCGCTGTCCACTGCAGCCCCCTCGACCTTCAGCACCCTGTGCATTCGTGGCCTTCGCCCTTGCCCCAATGCTGGCGCAAGAAGGCCCCGGGGGTCCAACTGCCCTACCGCACTGCCTGCGCAACCTACTAGCGTGGCTGGCGTGGCAGGGACTCTGGAAAGGGTAACGGCGTGGCTGCTTGAGGGCGATCCGGCGATCAGGTGGCAGGTGCTGCAGGACCTGCGCGGCGCCGGAGACGACGAGGTCCTCACCGAACGCCGCCGCGTGGCAACGGAAGGATGGGGCGCCCGGCTCCTGGGCGAACAGGACGGGGCCGGCACCTGGTCCCGGGGGCTCTACCTGCCCAAGTGGACTTCCACCACCTACACGCTCCTGCTTTTGCACCGGCTGGGCCTTCCGGAGGAAAACCCGCAGGCGGTCCGCGGCTGCCACTGCCTGTGGGACGGCGCCAGGTATTACGACGGCGGACCCAGCCTGTGGCGCGGGCCCCCGGACACGTGCGTCGTAAGAATGCTTGTCCTCCTGGCCTCCTACTTCCGTTACGGGGAGCCGCGGCTGGACGCGGCCGTGTCCTGGCTGCTCCAGGAACAGCTTCCCGACGGCGGGTGGAACTGCCAGACCAGGCGGACAGGCTCCCGCCACGGTTCTTTCCACACCAGCATCACCGTCCTCGAGGCACTCGATGCCTACGGGCGGTTCGGCGGACCGGCCGAGGTGCGGGCGGCAGCCGCGAAGGGACGCGAATTCTTCCTGGCCCATCACCTGTACCGCTCACACACCACCGGCGAGGTGGCCGACGGGGCATTCACCCGGTTCCCGTTTCCGCCGCAATGGCACTTCGATATCCTCCGGGGGCTCGAGTACTTCCGGGCGAGCGGAGCAGCGCCCGATCCCCGGCTCGCGGATGCCGTGGAAAGGGTCCGCGCGGCCCGGAATCCTGATGGCAGCTGGAAGCGGTACGCGCCATATCCGGGCAGGCAGTGGTTCCCGCCAGAACCGCCGGGCCCCAGCCGCATGACCACCCTGCGGTGCCTTCGCGTGCTCCGCTGGTGGGACAGTACCGGCGGGGCGGGATGAAATTGGCCTCAGAGCAGCGGCCACGGGCGGCGCATCCCGGTCCCGTCCACCGGCATGACGCGGCCCCGCCCGGGTTCCCGGGGGAAGGGGCAGCCGCCGTGGAACGGGTGTTTGGCGAAAGTCCTCGATTCACGGCAAGGGAGGGGGCTACCGTGGAGGGGTGACTGATCGTCCCGATATCTTCACAGTTGGCGAGCTGCGCGCCGCCGGCCACGCCCGCAAGGACCTCCGCCAGGAAATCCGAGACAACCTCCTCGCCGCGCTCGCCGCCGGCAGGGATCCGTGGCCAGGTTTGTACGGGTTCAGCCGCACGGTCATTCCCCAGCTGGAGCGCGCCCTGATTGCCGGCCACGACGTGGTGCTGCTCGGCGAGCGCGGGCAGGGCAAGACCCGCCTCCTCCGCACCCTGGCGGGGTTGCTGGATGAATGGTCGCCGGTCATCGAGGGCTCGGAACTGAACGAACACCCCTTCGAGCCCATCACCGAGCACTACCGTGCCCTCGCCCTCACCGAGGGTGACCGGCTGCGGGTGGCGTGGCGCCACCGGTCGGAGCGGTACGTGGAGAAGCTGGCCACGCCGGACACGTCCGTCGCTGACCTGATTGGCGACGTGGACCCGATGCGCGTGGCGGAGGGCCGCCGCCTCGGGGATCCGGAGACCATCCACTACGGCCTGGTTCCGCGTTCCAACCGGGGCATCATCGCCATTAACGAACTGCCGGACCTTGCGGAACGGATCCAGGTGTCCATGCTGAACGTGATGGAGGAGCGCGACATCCAGATCCGGGGCTACGTGCTCCGCCTGCCGCTGGACGTGCTGGTGGTCGCGTCCGCCAACCCGGAGGACTACACCAACCGGGGCCGGATCATCACGCCGCTGAAGGACCGCTTCGGCGCCGAGATCCGGACGCACTACCCAATCGAGCTCGACGACGAGGTGGCCGTCATACGGCAGGAGGGGCAGCTGGTGGCCAACGTCCCGCCGGTCATCCTTGAGATCCTGGCGCGTTACACCCGCGCGCTGCGGCAATCCCCGGCGATCAACCAGACCTCGGGGGTTTCGGCGCGGTTCGCCATCGCGGGAGCCGAAACAGTGGCTGCCGCGGCGCTCCGCCGGGCGAGTGTGCGCGGCGAGGCCGAGGCTGTGGCCCGGATAGTGGACCTTGGGACAGCGGTGGAAGTCCTGACCGGCAAGATCGAGTTCGAGTCGGGTGAGGAAGGCCGCGAGCAAGCCGTCCTTGACCACCTCCTGCGCACAGCCACTGCCGAGGCGGTGCGCGCGCACTACCAGGGCCTCGATCTCGGCCCGCTCGTGGCAGCGCTCGACGGGCACACCACAGTCACCACCGGAGAGCACGTCACGGCGCAGGAGTTCCTGGAGAACCTGCCGTCCCTGAATGGATCGGGCCTTTACGACGAAATCGGCATCCGCCTCGGCGCAAAGACCAAGGGCGAGCGCGCCGCCGCGATCGAACTCGCCCTGGAAGGCCTTTACCTTGCCCGCCGGATCTCCAAGGAGTCCGACGACGAGGAAACGGTCTACGGCTAGGGGCACCATGGACAGCCACCACCACTCCGCCAGGTACGGCCGGTACACGGGCGGACCCGATCCCCTTGCCCCGCCCGTCGACCTGGCGGAGGCGTTGGACGCCGTCGCCGACGACGTGATGGCAGGTTACTCACCCCGCCACGCCCTGCAGGAATTCCTCCGGCGCGGCGGCCGGAGCCGGGAAGGCCTGGACGACCTCGCCCGGCGCGTCCAGCAGCGCCGCAGTGAACTGCTTGGCAGGCACCGGCTGGACGGAACCCTCAGCGAGGTCAGGCAGCTCCTGGATACCGCCCTCCTGGAGGAACGCAAACAACTCGCCCGCGACGCGATGATGGACAACACGGACCGTGCCTTCCGGGAGATGCAGCTCCAGAACCTGCCCCAATCCACCGCGGCGGCCGTCAACGGGCTCGCTTCCTATGATTGGCAGTCCGGCGCCGCCAGGGAAGCCTACGAGCGGATCAAGGACCTGCTGGGCCGCGAGGCCCTGGACCAGCGCTTCGCCGGGATGAAGCAGGCGCTTGAGAACGCCACGGAAGAGGACCGGGCAGCCGTCAGCGGTATGCTCCGGGACCTGAACACGCTGCTGGACAAACACCGCCGCGGGCAGGACACGGAGGCTGACTTCCAGGAGTTCATGGCGCGGCACGGCCACCACTTCCCGGAAGATCCGCAGTCCGTGGAGGAGCTGATTGACGCACTGGCCAAGCGGGCAGCTGCGGCCCAGCGGCTCCTGCAGTCCATGTCGCCGGAGCAGCGGGAGGAGCTGATGCGCCTGTCCGCACAGGCTTTCGGGTCGCCGGAACTGATGGCCCAGCTCGACCGGCTCGACGACACCCTTCGGGCACTGCGTCCCGGAGAGGACTGGACCGGGTCGGAGCGGTTCGAGGGGCAGGAGGGGCTGGGCCTCGGCGACGGCACCGGCGTCCTCCAGGACATCGCGGAACTGGACGAACTCGCCGAGCAGCTTTCCCAGTCCTACAACGGATCAACCCTCGGTGACCTGGACCTGGATGCCCTGGCCCGCCAGCTTGGGCAGAACGCCGCCGTCACCGCACGCACGCTGGCGGAGATCGAGCGGGCCATGCAGGACGGCGGGTACCTGCGCCGTGGCGCGGACGGGGACCTCCGGCTTTCGCCCCAGGCCATGCGGCGGCTCGGGAAGTCACTCCTGCGGGATACCGCGAAACAGTTGTCCGGCAGGCAGGGGCGCAGGGACACCCGCGTGGCGGGAGCTGCCGGCGAGCAGACCGGCTCCAGCCGCCAATGGGAGTTCGGGGACGCCGAGCCCTGGGACGTCACGCGCACGCTGACCAACGCGATCAGCCGTACCGCGGCCGACGGCGGGACCCCGGGCGCCGGACTCCGCCTCACCCCCGCGGACATCGAGGTGAGCGAGACAGAGGCCCGCACCCAGGCCGCCGTCGTCCTCCTTGTGGACGTTTCATTCTCGATGGCCGCCGAGGGGCGGTGGGTGCCCATGAAGCGCACTGCCCTGGCGCTGCACCACCTCGTGTCCACGCGCTTCCGCGGGGACAGGCTGGAGCTGATCACGTTCGGCCGCTATGCCCAGGCGATGGATATAGGCGAGCTCACGGCCATGCCTCCCCGGCGTGAACAAGGAACAAACCTGCACCACGGATTGCTGCTGGCCGGCCGGTTCTTCCGCAAGCATCCCTCCATGCAGCCCGTCCTCCTGGTGGTGACCGACGGCGAGCCCACCGCCCACCTGCTTGCGGAAGGCGAACCGTGGTTCTGCTGGCCACCGGACCCGGAGACCATCCGGGTGACGGTGGCGGAACTGGACCGGCTGGGCCGTGCCGGCACGCAGGCCACGTTCTTCAGGCTGGGCAACGACCCCAGCCTGGAACGGTTCGTGCAGCGCATGGTGCGCCGGGTGGACGGCCGGGTGGTGGCCCCCGAGGCCGGGGACCTCGGAGCCGCTGTGGTGGGGGAGTACTTGCGTGCGCACTTCCGCGGACGCGCGTTCGGAGACTCCGACTGGGCCTCCTAGTTACAGCACGGGATGGGTGCCCGGTCGTGGACGCCGGGCGTGGAGAACCGCGGAATCGTGGCCCGGGCTGATGGCCGCGCAGGGCTGATCCGTGTGAGGATCGGAGTATGCCTGACCGCCTGATGCTGCTGGACACTGCCTCGCTGTACTTCCGCGCCTTCTACGGAATGCCGGATACGATCCGGCGCGGGGACGGCACACCGGTCAACGCCGTCCGGGGACTGCTGGACATGATTGCGCGGCTGACCACTGATTATCAGGCAACGCACCTGATCGCCTGCTGGGACGATGAGTGGCGCCCGCAATGGAGGGTGGACCTTCTCCCCACCTACAAGGCCCACCGGGTGGCGGAGGCCGTCGCGGGCGCACCGGACGTCGAGGTGGTCCCGGATGCGCTGGAGGCGCAGCTTCCGATGATCCGCCGGGTTCTTGGGCTCGCCGGCATCGCCATCGTGGGCGCGCCTGACCACGAGGCCGACGACGTCGTGGGCACCTACGCGAGCCACGCGGACCTGCCCGTGGACGTGGTGACCGGAGACCGTGACCTCTTCCAGGTCTGCGACGACGAACGGCAGGTCCGTGTGATCTACACCGCCCGCGGCATGAAGAACCTCGAAGTCATCACTGAAGAAGTGGTGGTGGCCAAGTACCGGGTGCTGCCCCGGCAATACGCCGACTATGCGACCCTGCGCGGCGACGCCTCTGACGGGTTGCCGGGCGTCGCAGGTATCGGCGAAAAGACCGCAGCGTCGCTGCTGCTCAAGCACGGCACCCTGGAGGGACTCCTGGAAGCGGCCGGGCATTCCGGCAGCGGACTCTCCGCACCGGTGCGGGCCAGGTTGGCCGCCGCCGCGGACTACCTCTCGGTTGCCCCCGCCGTCGTCAGGCTCGTGCGGGACCTTGACCTGCCCAGCCCCGATCAGGCTGGCGCCAAGCTAAGCCCCGTTGCGGGGGAGCCGCGCACCGAACTGGAGCGCCTCGCCACCGAGTGGAACCTGGGCGGCTCGGTCCGGCGGCTCCTGGCGGCCCTCGACCTGCGGCAGTAGGGACTGCAGTTCCTTTTTGTGGCGCTCCCTCAACGCACCACGCCGCACACTCTCCCTTGCGTCCCGCTTGCGTAGCCCGGATCGGGTAGTAAGCTTGCTGACCATTAGTAGTAAGCTTGCTGATTAGTCGGAGAAGCGGGAGCAGGTCGAACACATGAGTGCAGTTATTGGTGCCATCTGGTCCCTGGTGGCCGCCGCCGGAGCGGCGCTGGCGGCCAGCGCGCCATTCGGTGCTGCAGGTCATGGCGCCCAGTACCTCGCCGGTCACGTGCTCTTGGGCGTGGGTCTGGGCCAGCTGCTCGCCGCAGTACTTCGCGCAGCCGTGCGCCGGGTTCTCCGGAATGCCCCCCGGACAACGCCGGTACCCCTGGCAGCAGGTCCTGAAGCATCACCTGCTGCGGCCCTGACACTAGCAGCGGCTGTCCCTGCACCGGCAATTGACGCAATCGAAACCACTGCCGTGACGGTCCTGTACCCCCGGCCGGCCGCAGTCCTGCCCCTGCAGGGCAAGCATGCCGCCTGAGATTCCAGGGCCCCGCAACTCGGGGAAGGCTCTCCCGAAGCCCCAGCGGCGGACGGTTTGGCCCGCGCTGGCCGCCGTACTCGCAGCTGCCGCCCTGGTGGCCGGAGCATTCCTTGCCTCCGCAGGTCTTCGCGGCTCCGACTCGGATGAGGCAACCCTTCAGGGCTTGCAGATCCGCGTGCTCAACGTGAGCCAGGCCGCCGCGGAGAACAGGCTGGACGGCGCCCTCGCTGCCTTGGACGCGCTCGAAAATGACCTGGAGGCTGCCGCCGCAGGGGGCCTGGTCTCGGCGTCCAGGTATCGTGGCATCGAAGCCGCATTGTCGTCGGTCCGGGCCGAGATCACCCGCCACATCGAAGCCCAGGCCGCTGCGGCTTCCGCAGCCAAAGCAACGGCTGTCGCAGCCGAAACCCCCACCACGGACGCTTCCGCCACGCAGTCGCAGCCCGTCCCGCCCCAACCGGAATCGCCCGCCGCCGCCCCGGCGCCCGAATCCGCACCCCAGGGACCGGGACTGCCCGAAGCCGCCAAAGATTCCAGGGGCAGGACCAAAGGTACGGGAAAGCCCTGATCCCGGTGTCAGGCCGGGCCTCCGTCACGGCGGCAGCGAAGTTCCGGGCAAAATGGAGGGATGACTTCTCCGAGCGGCCTGAAGGTGCCGCCAGCCGGCAAGGCCTTCAACCTGGCGGCCATCGGCGCCGGACTGCCCTTCGCTGACTCGCTCGCGGCTTTGGCTGAAGCCCTGGACCGCAGCGGTGCCGGAGGAACGGCAGTAGTGCAGGCGCCGCCCGGAACAGGCAAGACCACCCTGGTGCCGCCGCTCCTCGCAAACCTCCTTGCGTCCGCCACCGGCCAGCCGGGCCGGGTGGTCGTGACCCAGCCCCGCCGCGTCGCCGCCCGTGCCGCCGCCCGCAGGCTGTCCGCCCTGGACGGCAGCCGGCTGGGAAGCCGCATCGGGTACACCGTCCGCGGCGAACGCCAGGCAGGACCCGAAACCCTCATCGAGTTCGTCACGCCCGGCATCCTGCTGCGCCGCCTGCTGGCCGCTCCGGACCTCCCCACGGCCGGCGCAGTGGTCCTGGACGAGGTCCACGAACGCGGGCTGGAAACGGATCTGCTCGTCGGCATGCTCGCTGACGTCCGCCAGCTGCGCGGCGACCTGGCCGTCGTCGCAATGTCCGCCACCCTCGATGCGCCCCGGTTTGCCGCCCTGCTGGGATACCACGACGGCGGCGGGCCGGCACCCGTCGTTGACTGCCCTTCCGCGCTCCATCCCTTGGGCATAGAGTGGCGGCCGGCTCCCGCCGCCAGGCTGGACGGCCGGGGAGTAACGCCCGCGTTCCTGGAGTTCGTGGCCGGGACGGCCGCGGAAGCCCACCGGCGTGAACTGGCACAGAACAGCGCCGCAGATGCCCTGGTCTTCCTCCCCGGGGCGAGGGAGGTTTCCCAGGTCGCGGCGAGGCTCCGCAGCCTGCTTGGCCCAGGGACGGACGTGCTGGAACTCCATGGCCAGGCAGCGCCGGCGGAACAGGACCGCGCGGTATCCGGCCGTCGCCCGGGCGACAACGCCAGGATCATCGTCTCCACAGACCTCGCCGAGTCCTCACTGACCGTCCCCGGCGTCCGGCTGGTGGTGGATTCAGGGCTTGCCCGTGAGCCGCGGCGTGACGCTGCCCGCGGGATGAACGGACTGGTCACAGTCTCCTGCTCCCGGGCCTCGGCGGACCAGCGTGCCGGGCGGGCAGCCCGCCAGGGGCCGGGGACCGTAGTCCGCTGCTACAGCCAGCAAGCCTTTGGCGCCGCGCCGGCCCACGTGACCCCGGAAATCAACGTGGCGGACCTGACGGGCGCCGCCCTGCTGATGGCGTGCTGGGGGTCCCCCAGGGGGAAGGGCCTCCCCTTGCCTGACGCGCCGCCGCAGCAGGCCATGGATGATGCGATGGAAGTTCTGGCGGAGCTCGGGGCCGTGTCCGGCAGCGGCCAGGCCACCCGCGCAGGCAGGACCCTCGCCGGCATTCCCGCCGATCCGCGGCTGGCCCGTGCCCTGCTCGACGGCGCGGCAGCGGCCGGCTCCAGCGCGGCGGCTGAGGTGGTGGCTGCCGTGGCCGGTGATGGCCGCGCTCCCGGCGCAGACCTGGTGCGGCTCATGTCCCAGTTGCGCAGTGACAGCGGGCCGGCCGGGCGGCGTTGGACGGAGGAGAGCCGCCGCCTCCAGGCGCTGGCCGGGCAG
The DNA here is from genome assembly GCF_034258515.1 of Pseudarthrobacter oxydans. NCBI lineage: Bacteria > Bacillati > Actinomycetota > Actinomycetes > Micrococcales > Micrococcaceae > Pseudarthrobacter > Pseudarthrobacter oxydans. Next base: position 2,122,051 of record NZ_CP139438.1, read on the forward strand.
GCAGGCCCGCTGTCCGAAGCTCCCGCGCTTCCTGCCCTCACCGGCGGCACTGAGGTGGTGGGCGCCGTCGTCGCCCTCGCTTTTCCCGACCGCGTGGCACGCAGGGTCCCCGGCGACGGGCCGGAGCGCTATCTGCTGTCATCCGGGACCCGGGCAGGCTTGCCGGCCGGAAGCAGCCTGGCAGGGCAGGAATGGCTGGCCGTTGCCGAGGTGTCCCGCGCCGAAGGCAGGGACTCCGCCGGCACCGGTGCCGTGATCCGCGCCGCGGCTCCGCTCTCGGCCGGCCTTGCCGAGGCGGCGGCGTCACACCTTCTGGCTGAGGCCGTTGAGGCGGCCTTCACGCAGGGCCGCGTCACCGCCCGCAGGGTCCGGCGATTGGGCGCCATTGGGCTCGCGTCCACTCCCGTGCGTCCGTCGCCCGCGGAGGGAAGGGCTGCGGTAGCAGCAGTGCTGCAAAAGGACGGACTTTCCGTCCTCAAATGGTCGACGCCGGCAGCATCCTTGCGCAGCCGCCTCGCCTTCCTGCACCGTGAGCTGGGCGGACCGTGGCCGGACGTGTCGGAGGCCGGGCTCCTTGTCCGGCTGCAGGACTGGCTGGGACCCGAGCTCGAGGCGCTTGCAGGGGGCGCGGACGCCAACACCATTGACCTCACCGGGCCCCTCCGGCGGCTGCTTCCCTGGCCGGAGGCAGCCAGGATGGATGAGCTCGCCCCGGAATGGCTGGAGGTCCCCAGCGGCTCCAGGGTGCGGATTGAGTATCCGGAACCTTCAGCGGGGACGGAACGGCCCGTGGTTGCCGTCAAACTCCAGGAGTGCTTTGGGCTGGCAGAGACGCCCCGCCTGGTCCATGGCCGGGTGCCGGTCCTGTTCCACCTGTTGTCACCGGCCCGGCGGCCGCTCGCCGTCACCGACGACCTGACATCCTTCTGGTCCGGACCCTACGCACAGGTCCGCGCCGAGATGAGGGGGCGCTATCCCAAGCATCCGTGGCCGGAAGATCCCTGGACCGCACCGGCCACCGCACGGACCAAGCAGCGGAAATAGCCCGCTGCCGCGTTCGCCTCCCCGGGCCCGCGGCCCCGCGTGAGATCTCCGATACACGCCCGTTACGTACCGTCGACGCGCTGAAACATGCACCGCATAGGCTCGTTTCCACTTGGACAGTGTTGTCCTCAACAGGAAACGGAAGGACGTAAAGATGTTTCTCTTCACCAGCCTTAACCTCTTGCTCGACGGCCGGCGCAGTGATGACAGCCGGTCACACGGCGGCGGCAGCGGACAAACCGAATTCCCTGAAGGCCAGCTCAGTTCCGCAGCCTGGGAAGGCTGGTGGCACGAGGAAGCCGCCTGACACCCGGACTCCCTGGCGCCTGGTTCCGGGCAGCGGCCCCGTCAAAGGCCGCTGCGAATCAGCCGGAGGCGCGGATGAAGCCAGCCACCGGCTCGGCAAGGGACGCGCCCACTTCCGCGGCTGAACGCTTCACGCCGGCCACCGCAAACGAATGGTCGCCGCCCTCCACCCACTGCAGGACAGCTGAGGGTCCTATCCGGCGCACCACGTCCTCCAGGATGCCGGGAGTAGCGAACGTGTCGCGGCTGCCCTGCAGGAACAGCATCGGTGAAGTAATGCCGTAGAGGTGTTCGTCCCGGACTTTGTCGGGCTTTCCCGGCGGATGCAGGGGATACCCCAGGTAGACCAGTCCTGCAGCGTCCATCCCGTCCGCCACGGCCATCGAGGCCATCCGTCCGCCGAAGGATTTGCCCGCCGCCCAGATGCGGCCGGTGGCGCCATGTTCCGCCGCCTTGCCTGCCGCCGCAGCCATGGCTGCCCGCCAGGCTGCGATCGCCGTGGGTGGGCGGTCCGGGAACTTCCTGCCGGCCTCCCGGTAGGGGAAGTTGAAGCGGAGGGTGGCGAGGCCGAGGGAGTTCAGCGCGTCGGTGAACCCGCGCAGGAAGGGATGCTCCATGCCCGCACCCGCACCGTGCGCCAGCACCACCGTGGCGGACGGGCTGTCAGGGCACGCGTAGGTGCCGGAGACCATGACTTCGCCCACCGGGATGCTGAGGGCGGTTTCAGAAGCTGACATGCGTCCATCATGCCGGACCGGCCGCCAAAATCTGCCCGCCTCCTGTTGCAGGGGTGTACGTTGTCCCCATGGCGAGCGAACAGACCACCATCACAGTCCAGGGGCCGAACGGCGAGCGGGAAATGCGCATTTCGAGCCCCAGCCGGGTCATTTGGCCTGAGCCGGGAATCACCAAACTCGACCTGGCGAAGTACATCTGCGATGTCGGGGAAGCGTTCATCGCTGCCAACGGTGGCAGGCCTGTGGCCCTGCAGAGGTTCTCGGGCACCATCGACGGCGAGATGTTCTTCTCCAAGAACCCGCCGAAGGGCGCGCCGGCGTTCGTCCGGTCCACCAAGGTGGTCTTTCCGAGCGCACGCTCCCATCCCATGCTGATCCTCGATGAACCCGCAGCTGCCGTATGGGCGGTGCAGATGAACACCATCGTTTTCCACCCCTGGCCCTCCCGTGCGGAAAACACGGACAATCCCGACCAGCTGCGCATCGACCTCGACCCCCAGCCGGGAACCGATTTCGACGACGCCATCCCTGCCGCGCTGGCGCTGAAGGAGGTCCTGGCCGAGGCGGGCCTAGACTGCTTCATCAAGACCTCGGGGAACCGTGGACTGCACGTTTACGCGCCAGTGGAGCCCACGCGGGAATTCCTTGACGTCCGGCACGCTGTCATCGCTGCGGCCCGGGAACTGGAGCGCCGGATGCCGGAAAAGGTCACCACCGCCTGGTGGAAGGAAGAACGCGGCGAGCGGGTATTCGTGGACTTCAACCAAGCCAACCGGGACCGCACCATCGCCGGCGCCTACAGCCCCCGGCCGCTGCCCCACGCCCCGGTGTCCTGCCCGATCACCTGGGATGAACTGGAAAACGTGGATCCGAAGAACTTCACCATCCTCACCGTCCCGGACCGGCTCAAGACGCTCGGTGACCCCTGGGCGGACATGGGCAGGAAACCCGGAACCATCGACACGCTCCTTGGGTGGTGGGAGCGTGACATCAAGGCCGGGCTGGGCGAGCTTCCGTTCCCGCCGGACTACCCCAAGATGCCGGGCGAGCCGCCCAGGGTGCAGCCAAGCCGGGCGCGCAAGCAGGAGTAGCGGAAGCGGAAGGCAACCTCCGCCGTCGCCCCAAGTCCTTACCCGCGCGCACTTTGCCAGCAGCTATTCGAACCGGGAGGGATCCCCGGTACCGCGCCGGACAACCTCCGCCACGCCGCTGGAAAAGTCCACCACTGTGGTGGGTTCTGATCCGCAGTCGCCCGCGTCGATTACGGCGTCCACCTGGTGGTCCAGGCGCTCCTTGATCTCCCACCCCTGGGTCAGCGGGTCCTCCTCGTCAGGGAGCAGCAGGGTGCTCGAAAGCAACGGCTCACCGAGCTCCGCGAGCAGTGCCTGAACCACCCGGTTGTCCGGAATCCTCACGCCAACCGTTTTCTTCTTCGGATGCAGCAGGCGCTTCGGAACCTCCTTGGTGGCCGGCAGGATGAAGGTATAGCCGCCCGGGGTTACGGCCTTGATGCTGCGAAAGACATCGTTCCCGATGTGCACAAACTGGCCCAGCTGCGCGAAGTCACGGCAGACCAGCGTGAAGTGGTGCTTGTCGTCCAGCCGGCGGATGGTCCTGATCCGGTCCAGGGCGTCCCTGTTGCCTATCTGCGCGCCCAGCGCGTAGCAGGAGTCCGTGGGATAGGCGATCAGCCCGCCGTCGAGCACTATCTTGACTGCCTGGGTGATGGCGCGGGGCTGGGGGTCCTGGGGGTGAACGTCAAAGTATCTGGCCATGACCCTGAGCCTACGGCCCAGGCGGTCCCTTGCGCACCACCGTTCGGCATCCCCTACCACCCGCCCTTCGTTTGAGGCAGGATGTTGTCTGGTTCCACCATGTTCCGTCCCCATTCAAGGAGATCCACCATGCCGACCACTCTCAACCCCTACATCAGCTTCCGCGACAACGCCCGCGAGGCGATGACCTTCTACCAGGCGGTCTTCGGCGGCGACCTGGCCCTCAGCACTTTCGGCGAGTTCCAGGCCAGCGACGATCCGGCCGAATCGGACAAGATTATGCACGGCATGCTGACCACCACCCAGGGGATGGTGCTGATGGGGGCGGACACGCCGAACAGCATGGGGTACGCGCCGGGATCATCCATTTCGATCTCGCTCAGCGGTGACGATGAAGCGGAACTGCGCGGGTACTACGAGAAACTCAGTGGCGATGGCGGAACGGTGACCGTTCCAATGGAGCAGGCGCCCTGGGGTGACATCTTCGGCATGTGCACCGACCGGTTCGGTGTGGCCTGGCTGGTCAACGTCAACAACCCCCAAGTTGCCACGGGAACACCCTAGGACGGTAGCTTCTTTCGGGCCGGGAGGCAGGCGCGCTGAACGGTCCTCGCCCAGGCCCAGCAGCCCCGGGTCATTGAGGAGAATCCGGGCCGGTGCGAGGATGTAGGCGTGGAGCCAGACGTCAGATTCACCGGCCCGGAACATGAGCGGCCCGCCACTGCCAGGCCACCGGGCCTCCGGCAGGGCTAGGTTCCCGGTTCGGATCAGGAATGACCCGCACGCTCTATCTCGACGTCGACGGCGTCGTTTGTCCGTTCGGGCCAACCGGAGCCAGCGCTTGGGGATCCGGCTGGAAGTACGCCGATGCGGGCCTCCTGCCCGTGGCCTATGCGCCGGAACTCGTGGACGGGCTGAACGGCATTGCCGCGATGCCGGGGGTGCGCTGCGTCTGGCTCACCAGCTGGGAGGAACTTGCCCCGCAGTACCTGTGCCCGGCCATTGGCCTGGACGGGGCACGGTGGCCTTACCTGACTTCAGGCGGGACAGCCGCGGGGGAGGGCTGGTGGAAGCTTCGCGCCATCCAGGAGGACGTGGAAGCCGCCGGCCTTGAGGCTGTTGCCTGGATCGACGACCAGTTGGCATTCGAGGCGGCGGCCCAGGCCTGGGCCAGGCTCCTCGGCCGGCGCATCCTGGCCGTTTCCCCCGATCCGAGACGCGGCATCTCGCCCATGGAACTGGAGCGGATACGGTCGTTTCTCGGACAGCCGTTGTTTTGACCTGTTGTTGGGTACGCGTACGATCGATAAGGTTTCACGCCGGTCTGGTTACCGCCACAAGTCATTCCAAGCGAACAGCTGGTGAATTATCTGTGCAGGGCAGCCGGCGGAAAAGAAACTGCTGGACGTCGACTCTGCAGATTGGGCAACAGGTGGATATCACCTTCATGGTGGCGCTGGTTATCGCACTGGCACTATTTTTCGATTTCACTAACGGTTTCCACGACACCGCGAATGCCATGGCCACGCCCATCGCAACCGGCGCCATCAAACCAAAAACCGCGGTGGCGCTGGCAGCCATCCTGAACCTCGTGGGCGCATTCCTTTCCACGGAGGTGGCCAAAACGGTGTCCGGCGGAATCATCCGTGAGGGATCGGACGGCGTCCAGATCACGCCGGACATCATCTTTGCCGGACTCATGGGTGCCATCCTTTGGAACATGATCACCTGGCTAAAAGGCCTTCCCTCAAGTTCTTCGCATGCCTTGTTCGGCGGGCTCATCGGTGCAGCCATTGCCGGCATCGGCTTCAACTCCATCAACCTTGAAGGCCTCCTCCAGAAGGTCATCCTCCCGGCGATCTTCGCACCGCTTATTGCCGGCGTCGTTGCCTACATCTGCACGCGCCTCGCCTACGCGCTGACCTCGCGCCACGATCCCGAGACCGGCAGCAAGCTCACCCAGAAGCGCGGCGGCTTCCGGACCGGCCAGATCTTCACGTCCAGCCTGGTTGCACTGGCCCACGGCACCAATGACGCCCAGAAGACCATGGGCATCATCACGCTGGTCCTGATTGCCGCCGGAACCCAGGAGGCCGGCTCAGGACCCCAGTTCTGGGTTATTGCAGCCTGCGCCCTGGCCATCGCCATCGGCACGTACGCCGGCGGGTGGCGCATCATCCGCACCATGGGTGCCGGTCTCACCGAGGTTAAGCCCGCCCAGGGCTTCGCGGCCGAGACCAGCACGGCGTCTGCCATCCTTGCGTCCTCACACCTCGGCTTTGCGCTCTCCACCACCCAGGTTGCTTCCGGTTCCGTCATCGGCTCCGGCATGGGCCGCAAGGGAACCAGCGTGCGCTGGAACATGGTGGGCAAGATCGCCCTGGGCTGGCTGTTCACCCTTCCCGCCGCCGGAATTGTGGGGGCATTGACCGCCCTCCTGGTCAAGACGGGCGTGGTTGGCGTTTTGATTGCCGCCGTTGCCGGCACCGCAGCCGTGCTGCTGATGTTCTTCTACTCACGCAAGTCCGCCGTCGGCCATCACAACGCCATCGAGGTGGAAGAAGCCGGACAAGCCGTCCGTTTTGCCAAGAAGAAGGCCCTGGCACGTGCCCGTGCGCGCGCCAAATCCAAGGCAAACGCCCAGACCGAGCCAAACACCCAGCCCACTAACAAAACCGAAGCCGGCACCCAGGCGGAAGCCGAAGCCGTCGACACGAAGGATGCCCAACGATGAAGTGGTTGGAACTGCTGACCGTAGCCGGTGCCACCCTGGCGGCCGCTGTGACTGTGGTGGTCCTCTACTCCCTGGGCGTCAGGCTGACCGCCATCGCCGGTGACCCGCAGCAGGTGTCCCCAGGAACCAAGCGTGCGTTCGCATACGTCTGCTTCGGCCTGTGCGGCCTGGCAGTGCTCTTCGGGCTGTACCTGATCATTCCGTACTTTTCCGGCTGACCTGCCTCTGGCAGGCGCTGATGCCGTTGGCTAGGCTGGCTCCATGCCACGTATCCAGTACTTCGTCGCCGCGTCCCTGGACGGCTTTATTGCCACGCCCACCGATGACCTGGGCTGGCTGCTGCAGTTCGACGGTTTTGAGGGCGGCAAGGAAAGCTACGAGTCGTTCATGGCAGATGTCGGCTGCATCGTCATGGGCGGCGGAACCTACGCCTGGCTCCTGGAACACGAGCCGGGCAACTGGCCTTACCCGGGCACACCCTCCTACGTGTTCACCCGGCATGAGTACACGGCTCCGGCAGGTTCCGACATCACCTTCGTCCGCGGCGAAGTCACCGAGTTCCTCGCAGACTTCGAACGGGCCGCCGGCGGCAAGAACATCTGGGTGGTGGGCGGCGGGAACCTCGCCGCCCAGTTCGCTTCGGCCGGACTGCTCGACGAACTTATCCTCTCCGTCATCCCGGTGGTACTGGGGGATGGCAAGCGGCTGCTTCCGCTGGCAGGCCCGACGCCGCCACTCGAGTTGGTGGCCTCGCGCACCATGGGCAGGGGAATCGTGGAGCTGCGGTACCGGCTGGACGGAATTGCCGGCTCCTGAGCGGAAGGCCAACCAACATTCATCCGTCGCGGGCGTGCAGGAACTGCTCGAGGGCTTCTTCTCCCGGGGAGAGCCCGATGTAGGCGAAGTCCGTACAGCCTGCGATTGATCCTTCCAGGCGTTTCACTTCCGCAGCCCGATCCGGCCACTTGGGTGGTTCCCAGTCCTGGTGTTCGGTTGTGTAGTGGCGGCCGGTGGGTGAGGTCCAGCCGGGTGGTTCGGTTTTTGTTGCCGGGGTGGGTTTCCAGCCGCTGGTGTGGCGGAGTTTGTGGTGTTTCGGGCACGGCTGTCCGAGGTTCGAGACTCCTGTGGTGCCGCCGTTGTGCCAGGCGAGGAGGTGGTCGGCTTCGTTGTCGAGGGAGTGGTTGTTGCAGCCGGGGAAGGGGCATTTTCCGTCGCGCAGCCTGAGCCAGTTCCGCATGGCTTTGGTGACCCGGTAGCTGGTGCGGCCGATTTCCAGCGGCGCCCCGTCCCGCGGGTCCACGAGGACGCGGTGGAACGAATCCGCGCCCGTCGCGACGAGGTCCCGGGCCATGGAGGGCGGGACGGGTCCGTACCCGTCCAGCAACGCCGGCTCGTCCGTCAAGCCCAGCAGGGCGAACACTGGCACGGTGACCAGCACCTCGGCCCGGGGCAAGGCGGTCCCGCTGCTCCCGCTGGTGTTGCTTCCTGGCTTGAGGACCGCTTCGGTGAAGGTGTCGGCCCGGAGCTGGGTGAGGGTGCGGTGCTCGTTCGGTCCCTGCATGGTCCGGGAGAGGGCGGTGAGCTTGTTCCAGAGGGCCGTGGCCTGGTGGGCGGGCAGGTAGGCGGATAGCCAGACCATCCCGTCCTGGTCGGGCCGGTATTCGACCCGCCGGTCCGAAACTCCTTGGGCGTGGCGTTGTTCGATGGAGTCGGCGTGGTGGCGTTCGCGCCAGGTGCGCGCCTTGGCCCGGAACCTGTACGCGGGGATCTCCCCGATCGGGGCGGCGGTGGCGGGTTTTGGTGTGTCCGGGTCCAGGAAGTGGGCTTCCAGGGCGGCGGCGCCGGCGGGGTCAAGGGTGGCGGCCTCGTCCACCATGACGGTGGCGTGCTGCCAGGAGATGGTTCCGTTGTGCAGGGCTGCGAGGGTCCGGGGCAGGGAGGTGGTCAGGGCGTGGGAGCGGGCCAGCAGGGCTCCGGCTGCCCGGTCACCGATGGCCATGACACAGCTGATCTCGGCGGCGATAGCCCTTTCGAGCGCCTGCACGGGCGGGTCCGGCGGGGCGGCCGCCCGTGCGGTGACGGCGTATGTCCCTGCAGCGCTGACCACCAGCCCAGCAATTCTGGCCTGGACCCCGGCGGCCCCGGCAAGGATGTCCAGGCACCCGTCGGCCAGCCCGGCCAGCGGATCAGCAGCGGAAAACGGCTCCGAACCGCACCCGTCCGCCTCGGCAATGAGCACGGCAAGAGCGGCATTCATGTCCGCAAACGCCTTCGCCACCGCCGCTTTTCCCATACCAAAATCATCGCGGGAGGGTACGACATTATTGGGGCCGGGAAGGGCACAGGATCGAAAAGGGGACTCGCCCTACTCCTGCCGGGCCGGGACGTTGTCCCGGATCATGTTCGTTATACGGGCGGTGGACAGCCGGCGGCCCTGCTCGTCCGTAATCAAAATTTCGTGGGTGGCCAGGGTCCTGCCCAGGTGGATGGCGGTGCAGGTTCCAGTTACAGTGCCCGCCGCAATGGAGCGGTGATGCGTGGCATTCACCTCGATGCCGACGGCGTGGCGGTCCGGTCCCGCGTGCATCCCCGCGGCAAACGAACCAAGGGTCTCCGCCAGCACTACGTGGGCGCCGCCATGCAGAATGCCCGCAACCTGGGTGTTGCCCTCCACGGGCATGGTGGCAACGCTCCGCTCGGGACTCATTTCCAGGAAGTGAATCCCCATTTTCACCACCAGGGCGCCGATCCCGAACCGGCCCAGCCAACCGTGCAGGTGCTCAGGGATTCCGGCGGCCGCAAGCTCCCCGGCGAAAGGGCCGGGCGTGAAATTGTCCATCATGGCAACTAGGCTGGCACCTGTGAGTGAAACAACCAAACCGGCCCCTTTCCCGTCCCAAACCTTGCAGGAGGACAAAGCACCGCAGGGTTCCGCCACCCTTGAGGACGCGCCAGTCGGGGAAGGCGCAGGCCGGGGCAATGTCCCGGCACAGGCCAGTGGCTCGGTTTCTGCGACGGAAGCCCCGGTGGTTCCCATGACGGGACAGCCGCGCCTTTTGGTGCTGGACGGACATTCCATGGCATTCCGCGCGTTTTTTGCGCTGCCCGCGGACAAGTTCTCAACCACGAACGGGCAGCACACCAACGCCATTCACGGATTCACCTCCATGCTGATCAACCTCATCAAGGAGCAGCAGCCCACCCACATCGCGGTGGCCTTCGACGTTTCGGACGAGTCCACCCACCGCAAGACGGAGTACAGCGAATACAAGGGTGGCCGCAACGAGACTCCGCGGGAGATGAACAACCAGATCGACCTCATTGCGCAGGTCATGAAGGCCTGGGGCATCAAGACCATCACAATGCCCGGCTACGAGGCAGATGACATTCTTGCCACCCTCGCCACCATGGGAGAAAAAGCAGGGTACGAAGTGCTGCTGGTCTCGGGGGACCGCGATGCGTTCCAGCTCATCACCGACAACGTTTTTGTGCTGTACCCCAGGAAGGGCGTCAGCGACATTCCGCGGATGGATGCCGCTGCCATTGAGGCGAAGTACTTCGTCAGCCCCAGCCGGTACTCGGATCTTGCTGCGCTGGTGGGCGAAACGGCGGACAACCTTCCCGGCGTGCCCGGGGTCGGGCCCAAGACGGCCGCCAAGTGGATCAATCTTTACGGCGGGCTCGACGGCGTCCTGGAGCACCTGGATGCGATTGGCGGGAAGGTGGGCGATGCGCTGCGCGAAAACGTCGAGGCCGTCAAGCGGAACCGCCGCCTGAACCAGCTGCACACGGACCTTGAGCTTCCCGTCACGCTGGATGACCTTTACCAGCCGCGGCCGGACCAGGCCGCCCTGGAGGACCTGTTCGACAAGCTTGAGTTCAAGACCATCCGCAGCCGGCTCTTTGCGCTCTACGGCGATGCGGACAAGCCTGCCGCGGAACGGGAAAGCATCGACACGCCGCAGTACGTCGTGCCGGGCAGTGCCGCGGAGCTGTCAGCGTTCCTCGACGCCGGCGCGGGGCAGCGCTCCGCCGTCTCCGTCGACCTTGTCCCCGGCCGCATCGGCGAGGACGCCGCGGCGCTGGCGATTGTCCGGGACGGCGCTGCCGCCTATGTCGACCTGTCAAGCCAGGACGCCGAGTCGGAGAACGTCCTGGCCGGCTGGCTGCGGGACCCGGAAGCGCCGAAGGTCCTGCACGGTTTCAAGGCCGCACTGAAAGCCCTGACGTCCCGTGGACTGGAGCTGGAAGGCGTGGTGGATGACACGTCCATCTCCGGTTACCTCATCCAGCCGGACCGGCGCACCTACGAACTCGCGGAGCTGGCCCAGCACCACCTCAACGTGGGGATCCCTGCCGCCACGGCCAAGGCAGGCCAGCTAGAGCTCTCCTTCGACGGCGAGGACGACGCCGCAGCCGACGCGCTGGTCCAGGCGGCCGCCGTCGTGCTGGCCCTGAGCCGCTACTTCGAGGACGAACTCAAGGAGCGCAAGGCGGAGGAACTGCTCTCCACCCTCGAGCTGCCGGTCAGCCGTGTCCTCGCCGACATGGAGCTCGCCGGCATTGCCATTGACATGGCGCGCATGGATGACCAGATCGCCGATCTGGCCCGGGTCATCGACCAGGCGCAGGAGCAAGCGTTCGCGGCGATCGGGCATGAGGTGAACCTGGGCTCTCCCAAACAGCTCCAGACTGTCCTGTTCGAGGAACTCCAGTTGCCCAAGACCAAGAAGATCAAGTCGGGCTACACCACGGACGCCGCATCTTTGAAGAACCTGCTGGAAAAGACGGGGCACGAGTTCCTGGTGCAGCTGATGGCGCACCGGGAGGCCGCCAAGCTGAGCCAGATGCTCGAATCCCTGAAGAAGTCCGTGGCCGAGGACGGCCGCATCCACACCACCTACGCCCAGAATGTGGCAGCGACAGGCCGGATCTCCTCCAACAACCCGAACCTGCAGAACATCCCTATCCGCAGCGAGGAAGGCCGGCGGGTCCGCGGGATCTTCGTGGTGGGGGAGGGCTATGAGTGCCTGCTGTCCGCCGATTATTCCCAGATCGAAATGCGCATCATGGCCCACCTGTCCGGTGACCAGGGCCTGATCCAGGCCTACAGGGACGGTGAGGACCTGCACCGGTTCGTCGGCTCGAACATCTTCCATGTGCCCACCGAAGAGGTCACCAGCGCCATGCGCTCCAAGGTGAAGGCAATGTCCTATGGCCTGGCCTATGGCCTGACATCGTTCGGCCTGTCCAAGCAGCTGGAGATCTCCGTCGATGAGGCACGGACCCTCATGAAGGACTACTTCGACCGGTTCGGCGCTGTCCGCGACTACCTCCGCGGCGTGGTGGACCAGGCCCGCATTGACGGGTACACCGCAACCATCGAGGGACGCCGGCGCTACCTGCCGGACCTCACCAGCACGGACAGGCAACTCCGGGAGAACGCCGAGCGGATTGCCCTGAACAGTCCCATCCAGGGCTCGGCCGCGGACATCATCAAGCGCGCCATGCTGGGAGTCCACGCCGAGTTGAAAGCCCAAGGGCTGAAATCACGGATGCTGCTCCAGGTCCACGACGAACTGGTCCTGGAAGTGGCAGCCGGTGAGCGCGCGGCCGTGGAGAAGCTGGTTACCGAGCAGATGGCCGCCGCCGCGGACCTGAGCGTCCCGCTGGAGGTCCAGATCGGCGTCGGCCCCAGCTGGTACGACGCCGGCCACTAGCGGGTGTTGATGCTGGCCAGGCGCCGGGGATCTTGACTAGGCTCAGGTGCGTGGCTGATCTGAGTGGAAACTATGAAATCCGGCGCTTTGACGCTGTGTCCAAGGGCAAGGACGGTTACGCCGAGGCCGAAACCTGGAGCCGCGCCGTGTCCTTCGGCTTCCACGAATCCACCCGGACGCCGGAACACCTCGCCAAGACCCTTGAGACGTATGAGGCCGACCGGCGCGTCCTCACCGGCGCCTACCAAACCGGCCCGGTAGCGCCGTCGTCGCTGCCCGCCGACGTGCCGGTGGCCACCTTCGGCACCATGCGCAACACGCTCAACGTCGGCTTCGGGCACCTGGTGGAAGCCCACCTGGTCACCGCTGTCACCGTCCGCACCTCGCACCGGCGGCGCGGCCTGCTGCGGCGGATGATGAGCGAGGACCTGCAGCTCGCGAAAGACGACGGGGTTGCGGTGGCGGCGCTGACCGCGTCAGAGGGAACCATATATGGCCGGTTCGGCTACGGCGTGGCCAGCTTTGAACGCAACATCAAGGTTGACACCACCGCGCGGTTCAGCCTGCCGCACCAGCCCGCCGGCACCGTGGAGGTCACCGATCCCAAGGCATTGCTGCAGCTGGCTCCGGAAGTCTTCGACCGGGTGCACCGGCTGACCCCGGGGTCCGTAGGGCGGCAGGACTGGTACCGGCAGCTTGCGTCGGGCTCGCTCGGCCGCGACGGCAAGGAGGACCCCGCCATCAAGGTGGCGCTCCATTACGGGCCCGCCGGAACCGTCGACGGCTACGTCTCCTACAAGTTCCTCGGCTGGGACACCGAGCCCTACACCGTGGAAGTGGTGGACCTGCTGGCCGGCACCAATGATGCCTACCTGGAACTCTGGCAGTTCCTTGGCGCCATCGATCTGGTGGAGCGCGTGTCCTGGACGGAAGCCCCGTTGGACGACCCGCTGGCCTGGGCCCTGGACGATCCGCGCTGCATCGACTCCTCGGACAGCCGGGACATGCTCTGGCTGCGCATCCTCGATGTCCCGAAGGCACTGGCCGGGCGGCACTACCCGGCAGGAGGCCGCCTGGCGCTGAAAGTCCTGGATCCGCTCGGCCTAACGGCCGGAACGTACGTTCTTTCCGCCGACGGCGGCCAGGCCGCCGTCGAGCGCCTGCCGGAGACGGCGGAGGCGGACCTGACCCTGGACGTCTCCGCGCTGTCCTCGATGTACGTCGGCGGGGTCAGTCCGGTCACGCTGGCGGCAGCGGGCAAGGTCCGGGAGCACACGGCCGGATCCGCGCTGAAGGCCAGGCAGATGTTCGCCGTCGAGCGCTCGACGCATTGCCTTACCCACTTCTGAGGTCACTGGCAGCCTGGGGTCCCCTTCCCGGGTGGCCGCGTCATGCGCGTGCCCTGCCTCGCCGCTTTTGACCCGTGTTGCGGGCAGCGACTAGAATAAACGGGCGTGTACTACGTGCACGTATTTGCAGTTAAATATTTTCTCAGCAATCCACAAAATCAGGATGACCCGGAGGATCCGTCGGATTCACCGCAAATCGCGCCTGCGTTCCATAACGCGGGCGCGCCGGTTTGCCTGACCGACTAACTATCCACAACGGAGCCCCTACTACATGACCATCACCTCCACCGAGAAGCCCGGTACCCCCGTAGTCGCCATTAACGACATCGGTACCGCTGAGGACTTCCTCGCAGCAGTCGACGCGACCATCAAGTACTTCAATGACGGAGACCTCGTCGAAGGTACCGTCGTCAAGGTCGACCGCGACGAAGTCCTGCTCGACATCGGTTACAAGACCGAAGGTGTCATCCCCTCCCGCGAGCTTTCCATCAAGCACGACGTTGACCCCGGAGACGTCGTCTCCGTTGGCGATCAGGTCGAAGCCCTGGTGCTCACCAAGGAAGACAAAGAAGGCCGCCTGATCCTCTCCAAGAAGCGCGCGCAGTACGAGCGTGCCTGGGGCGACATCGAGAAGGTCAAGGAAGAAGACGGTGTCGTCACCGGTACCGTCATCGAGGTCGTCAAGGGTGGTCTTATCCTCGACATCGGCCTGCGCGGCTTCCTGCCCGCATCCCTCGTCGAGATGCGCCGTGTGCGCGACCTTGCTCCGTACATCGGTCAGCAGATCGAAGCCAAGATCATCGAGCTGGACAAGAACCGCAACAACGTTGTGCTGTCCCGCCGTGCATGGCTCGAGCAGACCCAGTCCGAGGTCCGCTCCACCTTCCTCAACAAGCTGGAAAAGGGCCAGGTCCGTCCCGGCGTCGTTTCCTCCATCGTCAACTTCGGTGCATTCGTGGACCTGGGCGGCGTAGACGGCCTGGTTCACGTTTCCGAGCTGTCCTGGAAGCACATCGACCACCCGTCCGAGGTTGTCGAAGTTGGCCAGGAAGTCACCGTCGAGGTTCTCGAGGTCGACCTGGACCGCGAGCGCGTCTCCCTGTCGCTCAAGGCTACGCAGGAAGATCCGTGGCAGACCTTCGCCCGCACCCACGCCCTGGGCCAGGTTGTCCCGGGTAAGGTCACGAAGCTCGTTCCGTTCGGTGCGTTCGTCCGCGTCGAAGACGGCATCGAAGGCCTGGTCCACATCTCCGAGCTGGCTGTCCGCCACGTGGAGCTGGCAGAGCAGGTTGTCTCCGTTGGTGACGAGCTGTTCGTCAAGGTCATCGACATCGACCTGGAACGCCGCCGCATCTCGCTGTCCCTCAAGCAGGCCAACGAGGGCGTCGACGCCGACAGCACCGAGTTCGATCCCGCTCTGTACGGCATGGCCGCAGAGTACGACGAAGAGGGCAACTACAAGTACCCCGAGGGCTTCGATCCCGAGTCCAACGAGTGGCTTGAAGGCTACGAGAACCAGCGCGCCGCCTGGGAGCAGCAGTACGCTGACGCCCAGACCCGCTGGGAAGCACACAAGAAGCAGGTTGCCCAGCACGCTGCCGACGACGCTGCAGCTGCAACGTCCGGTGAGAGCGACTCCGGCACCACCAGCTACTCCTCGGAGCCGGCTGCTGAGTCCAACACCGGTGCAGGTACGCTTGCATCCGACGAGGCTCTCGCCGCCCTGCGTGAGAAGCTGACCGGCAACTAAGTGCCAACGGTCCGGACTTTTCCGGGCTGACACAACGGGCCCCCGCAAACGCGGGGGCCCGTTGTCGTTAAAGCAGCAACTGACTGGCACTTAGCGCTGCCAAACGCGATTTTCGGTGCGCTTGCTGCTAGTCAGTTGGGAGTGCGACGACGGCGCGGACAGTTCCGTCGTCGTCAGGCGTGAGAGTGGCGCCGGCGCCGGCAAGGATCCGCTGGGCGGCGGGGTTTCCGGCCAGGGTGCGGGCCGTCACCTCGGCGATTCCGGCGTTGCGGGCCTCAGCCAGGACCAGGCGAAGTGCCGCGCTTCCGATGCCGCGGCCCCGAAACCTCCTGCCGAGCCAGATCCCGGTCTCCGCGGTGTCCCGTCCGGTGCCGGCATCCACGCGCTTGAGCCGGATGGAGCCGGCGAGGGCGCCATCGGCAAGGATCCCCCAGGATTTCTCGCCGGCCGTCCCGTTGAGGCCTTCCGCGGCGGCGCGGTGGTAAGTGAAGAACCAGGCTGTCCGTTCAAGGTTCCAGCCCGGGCCGCCAAGCGGGGGAGCCACCTCATCCGGCGAAGCGTCCCGCTTGGCCAGGTCCAGGAGCTGTTCCAGCAGCTGTTCGTCGACGTCCAGCAGGGACACGTCAGGCAAGCGGGACATCCACCCACTCCGTTCCTTCCATCGTCAGGGCGGCGCTGCCGGCGGTGAGGAGCTGCACGCGCCCGGCCGCAGCGGCAATGGCTGCGGGCTCGTCCGGCACGGCCACGCGCAGGACGGTGTGCCCGGCGGCGTAGCTGGTCCCGGCCATCACGAATCCCGCGGAGCGCAGGTCGTTTTCCAGCCGGCCGGCAGCAGCGTGCGGCACTTCGGCGGCACCGATGCGCAACCTGCTCCGGCGCACCATGGGCACCAGGGACAGCGCCGAGGAGACGGACTCCGAGTAGGCGCGCACCAGGCCTCCGGCACCCAACAGGACGCCACCGAAATAGCGCACGACGACGGCACTGACGTCGCTGAGGTCGGCCACCCCGGGGAGTGTCTCCCTTTTGGCGAGGGCCTCAAGCATCGGAAGGCCTGCCGTCCCCGAGGGCTCACCGTCGTCATTGGAGCGCTGGATGTTCCGGTCCGGGCCGATGATGAACGCTGAGCAGTGGTGGCGTGCGTCATGGAATTCGCGGCGCAGGCCGGTGACCAGGTCACGTGCCAGTTCTTCGGTGCCGGTGCGGCGCAGGACGGTGATGAACCGGGAGCGCTTGATCTCGATCTCGTGGCGGAAATCGGGTCCGGCCGCCAGGGTGGTGTAACTCGTGGCCCTGCTGTCTTCCTCTTGCACCCGGCCCAGTCTAGGCCCAAGTTCCCCTGGCCCGGCAACGGCTGGAGTAGGGGTTGCGGCTCGTGATTAAGGATCGATTAAGGCGTCAGCGGGAATCTGGGAACACCAGGAAACGGAACCAGCAGAGTATTCCGAACAGGAAGGGTGGGCCTGACCATGAAGCGGGTAGAAGCCTCAAGCCGCAGCACGCATCAAACAGGTCTTTTCCGGATTGAATCGCCGGAAATCCTTCCGCAGCCTGGCCGGCGCGGCACGCCAGGTTCCGCCTACGGCAACAACTGGGTTGAAGAGATTTGGCCGGACTGCCTGGTGGACCGCACCAGGTCCAACCCGGCAGCCCTGGAGGACCTCCGGGCGCCAAGGGCTGGTTCGCCTTACTGAACTCTTCGCCGAATCCGGCGCAATGCCTGAACCGAAGACGGTCAGGAAAAAACCCTGTCATCCATCCGGGGTGGCACCGCAAGAAAGGAGCAGTACATTGTTCACATCCAAAGGAAATCACCGGATTCCTGCCCACATGGCCGGACCTGCGTCAGTGGATGGCAAGCGGTCTGATGGAACCAAAAAGAGGAAGCTGTTCCTTTCCATCGCAACTGTTGCCGCAGCCGGTTTCTCAGGAGTGATTGCCGCGCCCGCGACTGCATCTTCGACGACGGCGGATGGCGCGACGGACCTGCAGGCACACTCGATAGCCGCGCCTTACGGTGAAGAGGAAATCCGCACCCTGCAGCAGCTCGGCGACTTTCTTGGCGCCAGCTCCCGCATCACGGCTAACCAATACGCCCTGGGCCATATGTACTAGAACTGTTAGGGCATGACCCCCGGGCGCCGGGGCGGTTGTCCGGATGAATTCCGGCCGGGTCCGGTCCATGGCACGACAGGAGACGCGCCGTGGACCTGGACCGGACCTGAACCTGGACCCGGACCGGGGGGATTAGGGTGGGGGAGTGCTCAAGATCGGGTTGACGGGCGGCATCGCCTCAGGAAAATCAGTGGTTGCCTTGCGCCTGAAGGAACGCGGCGCGGTGCTGGTGGATGCTGATGCATTGGCGCGGGAAGTGGTGGAGCCGGGCTCCGAGGGCCTGGACAGCGTTGTGGCTGAGTTTGGCCGGGATGTCCTTGGCCCGGATGGCCGCCTTGACCGGCCCAGGCTCGGGGACCTGGTCTTTGGAGATCCGGCACGGCTCGCGGTGCTGAATGGAATCGTCCACCCCTTGGTCCGTTCGCGTGCGGCCGCCATCGTGGAAGCTGCAGCAGGAGATGCCGTCGTGGTGCAGGACATTCCCCTGCTGGTGGAAACCGGACAGGGGAGCGACTTCCACCTTGTGGTGGTGGTCGACGCGCCGGACGACGTGCGGCTCCAGCGAATGCTGGAGCACCGCGGGATGACGCGCGAAGCTGCACTGTCGCGGATGGCTGCGCAGGCAACGCGGGAGGAACGGCTGGCCGCTGCCGACGTCGTCCTGGACAACTCCGGCAGCGTGCAGCACCTGCTGGACCAGGTGGACCGGCTCTGGGAAGACCGTCTGGTGCCCTTCGTCCGCAACCTCGCCGCGGGCAGGCGTGCGCCGAGGAACTGCGGTCCTGTCCTGGAGCCGTTTCGGGAGGAATGGGCCAAGGAGGCGGCCAGGATCTCCGCGAGGCTGAAGACCGCGGCCCCCGGGCTCATCCTGGCGGTGGACCACATTGGCTCCACGTCCGTCCCCGGGCTCGCTGCCAAGAACGTCATAGACCTGCAGGTTGCGGTTTCCGGCCTGGACGCTGCAGACACTGCTGCACCCCTGCTGGCGGCAGCCGGGTTCCCCTTGGTGCCCGGTGCCGGGTCCGATACGCCCAAGCCGTCGGCGCCGGATCCCGGGCAGTGGCAGAAACGGTTCCATGCCAACGCGGACCCCGGGCGTCCGGTCAACATCCACGTCCGTGTTGCCGGCTCGCCCGGATGGCGCTATGCCTTGATGTTCCGGGACTGGCTGCGTGCCGACCCGTCCGCACGCACGCTGTATGCACGGCATAAGGCAGGCCTTGCGGGACGTTTCGCCGGGTCGGCGGGCACCAGGGCGTACGCAGAGGCCAAGGAACCGTGGTTCACGGACGTTGCCTGGCCCCTCATGTCCGCCTGGGCCGAGGAGACCGGCTGGGCGCCGCCGTCGTACGCGTCCTGAAGGCATCCGCGGACCGGCGGAGCTGTTCGCCCGTAACGGACGGGCCGCAATACTGTCGGTGCCCGGTTGTAGATTAGATCCATGAGCCTTGCGCAGGATATCAACCGTGTTGTGGCGCCCTTTGAGGTCATCAGCGAATTCAAGCCCGCCGGCGACCAGCCCGCCGCCATTGCCGAACTGACGGAGCGCATCAGGAACGGCGAGAAGGACGTGGTGCTGCTCGGTGCCACGGGTACGGGCAAGAGCGCCACCACCGCCTGGCTTATCGAGCAGGTGCAGCGGCCCACCTTGGTGATGGTCCAGAACAAGACCCTTGCGGCGCAGCTGGCCAACGAATTCCGCGAGCTGCTGCCAAACAACGCGGTGGAGTACTTCGTTTCCTACTACGACTACTACCAGCCCGAGGCCTACGTCGCCCAGACGGACACCTTCATCGAGAAGGACTCCTCCATTAACGAGGAAGTTGAAAGGCTCCGCCACTCAGCCACCAACGCCCTGCTGACCCGCCGGGACGTGATCGTCGTCGCCACTGTCTCCTGCATCTACGGCCTGGGCACGCCCGAGGAATACATCGCAGGAATGGTCACGCTCCGCAAGGGGGCGGAGATGAACCGTGACGACCTCCTCCGCAAATTCGTGTCCATGCAGTACGCCCGCAACGACATGGATTTCCATCGGGGCACGTTCCGCGTCCGCGGGGACACGGTGGAGATCATCCCGATGTACGAGGAACTGGCTATCCGGATCGAGTTCTTCGGGGATGAGATCGAGAATATCCAGACACTCCACCCGCTGACCGGTGAGGTGATCCGCGACGAAGAGGAAATGTACGTCTTCCCCGCGTCGCACTACGTGGCTGGACCCGAACGGATGTCCCGGGCCATCAAGCGGATCGAGGATGAGCTCGCTGATCGGCTGAAGGTACTGGAAAGCCAGAACAAGCTGGTGGAAGCGCAGCGGCTCCGGATGCGGACCATGTACGACCTCGAGATGATGCAGCAGATGGGCTTCTGCAACGGCATCGAGAACTATTCGGCGCACATCGACGGCCGCGCCCCCGGAACGGCCCCCCACTGCCTCCTGGACTACTTCCCGGACGACTTCCTCCTGGTGGTGGACGAGTCCCACGTGACCATCCCGCAGATCGGCGCCATGTACGAAGGCGACATGTCGCGCAAGCGGAACCTGGTGGACTTCGGCTTCCGCCTGCCCTCGGCCATGGACAACAGGCCGCTGAAATGGGACGAGTTCCTGCAACGCGTTGGCCAGACCGTTTACCTGTCCGCCACGCCGGGCAAGTATGAACTGGGCAAGGCCGACGGTTTTGTGCAGCAGATCATCCGGCCCACGGGCCTCATCGATCCCGAGGTGGTGGTGAAGCCCACCAAGGGTCAGATCGACGACCTGCTGGGCGAGATCAAGACCCGCACGGACAAGAACGAGCGCATCCTGGTCACTACCCTGACCAAGCGGATGGCCGAGGACCTTACGGACTACCTCCTCGGGCATGGCATCAAGGTGGAGTACCTGCACTCCGACGTCGACACCCTGCGGCGCGTGGAGCTGCTGCGCGAACTCCGGATGGGCAAGTTCGACGTCCTGGTGGGCATCAACCTGCTCCGTGAGGGCCTGGACCTTCCTGAAGTGTCCCTTGTCAGCATCCTCGATGCGGACAAGGAGGGCTTCCTGCGGTCGTCCACGTCCCTGATCCAGACGATCGGCCGCGCTGCCCGCAACGTCTCCGGCCAGGTGCACATGTACGCCGACCGCATCACGGACTCCATGGCGCAGGCCATCGACGAGACAAACCGTCGCCGCGCCATCCAGGTTGCCTACAACACCGAACACGGCGTGGACCCGCAGCCGCTGCGGAAGAAGATCGCCGACATCACGGACCAACTGGCCAAGGAAGACGCCGATACCCAGGAGCTGCTTAAGAACAACCGGCTGGCCAAGGGAGGAAAGCGGAAGTCCGCCGCAAAGGGTGCCGCCCAGGTCCGCTCGGACGGCCTGGCAGCGGCCCCGGCCGAGGACCTGGTGGGCCTGATCGAACAGCTGACGGAGCAGATGCACGGCGCTGCTGCCGAGCTGCAGTTCGAAGTGGCCGCCAGGATCAGGGACGAGGTCAGCGAGCTGAAGAAGGAGCTCCGGCAGATGCAGGCTGCCGGGCACGCCTGACACAAACATCAACAGGGGACGGGCGGGCGGCCCGCCTGGGGTAGAGTTAACGTCACGTAGGGGAGTATCCCGAGCGCTACGATCGTCAACACGCAGGGCATGGTTGCCCCGCCGGGCGTAGCGGGCCGCCGTTTCAGCACCAAGTGCGCAGGCAGGCCGGAGAGACTTACACCGCATCTCTGTACCCTGCGAAAGGCTACCCTGTGCTCGAATTGCCCGTCTGGTTTGAGGTCGGCTCCTTTGTCGTCCTTGGCCTGATCCTCCTGACCGACCTTCTCCTGGTGGTCCGCCGCCCGCACGAACCCTCCATGAAGGAAGCCGGACTCTGGGTGGCCTTCTACGTCACCCTGGCCCTGGTGTTCGCCGGCGCCATGTTCGCTTTCACCGGCCCGGAATTCGGCGGCCAGTTCGTCGCCGGCTGGGTGACGGAATACAGCCTCAGCATCGACAACCTGTTTGTCTTCATCATCATCATGGCCAGGTTCTCCGTGCCCCGGAAGTACCAGCAGGAAGTGCTGATGGTGGGCATCATCATCGCCCTGATCCTGCGCGGCATCTTCATCCTGCTCGGCGCGATCGTGATCGAGCAGTTCAGCTGGGTGTTCTACATCTTCGGCGCGTTCCTGCTCTGGACCGCATGGAAGCAGGCCCAGGACGAGGGCGAAGACGAAGAAGACCGGGAGAACCCGCTGATCGCCAAGATCCGCAAGGTCATCCCCATGTCCGAGAAGTTCGACGGCGGCAAGCTGCGCACCACCGTGAACGGCAAGAAGGTCTTCACGCCCATGCTGATCGTGTTCATCACCATCGGCCTCACGGACCTGCTCTTCGCCGTCGACTCCATCCCGGCAATCTTCGGCCTCACCCAGAGCCCCTTCATCGTGTTCACGGCCAACCTGTTCGCCCTGATGGGCCTGCGCCAGCTGTACTTCCTGCTCGGCGGCCTCATGAACCGCCTGATCTACCTGAAGCACGCGCTGTCCTTCATCCTCGCGTTCATCGGCGTCAAGCTGGTCCTGCACGCCATGCACGTCAACGAGCTTCCGTTCATCAACGGCGGGCAGCACATTGAATGGGCCCCCGAAATCCCCACGTTCGTTTCCCTGGGCGTCATCGTTGGCACCATCGTCATCGCGGTGGTCGCGAGCCTGGTCAGCTCCAAGGCCAAGGAAGCGCACCTGGACCCCCGCCTCGAGGAGGACGTCCGGAGGAGCCACAGCGACGCCGAGTAGGCGTCCCTGGTCCTCCTGACCCGGACAATCCCGGCCGTATCCTGCGGCCGGGATTGTCGCTTTAAATCCCCTCTGCAGGAGGCGCATGGGGGACTATGCTCGGACCATGGCCCCCACCCTGATATCGGACCAACAGGTGCGCCTCGTGCAGCGGCGCACGGTGGTGCTGCTGAGCGCGGCCCAGATTTTTGGCGGAATCGGCACCGGTGCCACGGTTTCGATCGGGTCCATACTCGCCGTCGAACTGTCCGGATCGAGTGCCTGGGCCGGCGCCGTCGCCACGGTCATGACCCTCGGCGCAGCCCTGGCTGCCCTGCCGCTTGCCTCGCTGGCGGACCGCCGGGGACGCCGGATCGGCCAGGTGGCCGGGCTGTCCGCGGCCCTCGCAGGCACGGTCCTGATGGTGCTCGCGGTGGTGTCCGGCCTTTTCGTCCTGCTGGTGCTCGGCGCAGCCGGGATCGGTGTGGGTACCGCCGCCAGCCTGCAGGCCCGCTTCGCCGCCGTCGACCTTGCGGACCCGGAGCACCGCGGCAGGGCCCTGTCCGCCGTGGTGTGGGCCGTAACCGTTGGCGCCGTCGCCGGACCCAACCTCATCCAGCCCGGCACCGTGGTGGGACAGGCGCTGGGCCTTCCGCCGGTGGCAGGGCCTTTCGTGATTGCCGGCGCCGGGCTTCTCCTGGCGAACGTCCTGCTTTTTACCGGCCTGCGGCCGGATCCGCTGCTGCTGGCCAGGGAACTTGCGCCGCAGCAGGCGGGCACCGGCGCCCCCGGCACGGCACAACAAACGCCGGCAGCACCGGAGGGCAGCGGCGCGGGGGCAGGCAGCAACGGGCACGCAAAGCGCGACGGCGGCTCGCTGGTCCGCGGGCTCCGGGCCATCCGCGGCTCCCGGACCGCGCTCCTGGCAGTGGCCGCCGTCGTCGGGGCCCACGCGGTGATGGTGGGCGTGATGTCCATGACGCCACTCCACCTGCAGGAACTGGTCGAAGGGCCGGGCGCGAGCCACGCCGGCCACACGGCGTCCGGTGACGTCCTGGTGATCATCGGTTTCACCATTTCGCTGCACATCGCCGGGATGTTCGCTTTGTCGCCGGTGATGGGCTGGCTGACGGACAAGGCCGGCAGGGCGCAGACCATCATGATTGGCTTCACCCTGCTGATCACCGCCGTAGCTGTTGCCGGATTCGGCCAGGCATCCACGGGGGCGGTGGCGGCAGGCCTGGTTTTGCTGGGCCTGGGCTGGTCCGCGGCCACGGTGTCCGGTTCCACCCTGCTTGCCGAGAGCGTCGGCCGGGAGGCCCGTGTAGTGGTGCAGGGGGTTTCGGACATGCTCATGGGTGCAGCGGGGGCCGTGGGCGGGGCGGTGTCGGGGCTGGTCCTCAGCTGGATCGGCTACCTGGGCCTGAACCTGCTGGGCGGCGTGGTGGGCGCAGCCGTCCTGGCCGCGGCGTTCGTGACTGTGGTGGCCGGCCGGCGCGAGTCAGCGCCCGCCTGACCTGGCCATACCCAGCAGCCTGGCGAAGATCGCCTCCCCGTCGTCGGCGATGCCATCATGGTGAAAGTCGCCGGTCTCCCAGACCTGCAGCCCGCGCACCGCGGACGCTGTTTCCAGGGAGAGTTTCCGGTCCACATAGATGTCGTCCGAGTAGACGGCGGCCGCCGCCGGAACGGTATTGGCCCCCAGCCGGGCAACATCGTAGAGCGGCTTCCAGTCCGTTTTGGCTGCAAGCAGGTCCGCCACGTCCCGGAGGGGCTGAAGCGCGGGGTCCTGTTCGAAGTACCACGGATAAACCATCTCGCCCGTCAGCAGCAGCGGCTCGGCGTCCGGCCGGAACTCCGGGTAGTCCGCCAATACCCGCCAGGCGGACCAGCCGGTCGCCTGCCCCTGGCCGTAGATGGATTCATGCATCAGCGCGTAGAGGGGATTGGACCGGCGCGATACGATGCCCTGCACCTGGTCCAGGAAGGCATCCGAGAGCCGGGTGCCTTCCGCTGTTTCCGTGAAGGCGTCCTCCAGCAGGTGATGCAGGCTGTCCACGCGCGTATTGCCGCCGAGGAAGGAACCCACCATCTGGAAGCGCTCCACGGTGAGCGGGCCGCCGTCGGGAAGGAACTCCGGGGTGCTCCTAAGGTGGCGGGCAATCCGGTCAACCATGTCCCGGTCCTCCGGGTACCAGCCGAAGTACTCGGCGTTGCGGGCCGCAACGCGCTGGAACGTAGCCCGGTAGACGTCATCGGCCGGGCCGGTCAGCGGCGCAAGGCCGCCGGTCACCAGGACCTCCTTCAGGCCCTCCGGTGCAAAGGACAGGTACGTCAGTGCGCAGAAGCCGCCGTAGCTCTGGCCGTACACCGTCCACGGGCCCGCCCCCAGGGCATCCCGGATCAGCTCGGCGTCGGCCACGATGGAATCCGCACGGAAATGCTCCAGGTACGCGGCCTGGTCGGCGGCGGACCCCCGCAGCGGCAGGGTGTTCCGGTCCGCAGGCGTGGAGAGCCCCGTTCCGCGCTGGTCCAGCATGAGGATCCGGAAGTCCTTGGCAGCCGCTTTGCTCCAGCCGCCCAGCGAGCCAAACCTGTTGCCGCGCCCGCCGGGACCGCCCTGGAGGAACAGGAGCCACGGAAGACCCGCGGCCTGGTTCTCGCTGTGCGCGGCCGAAACGTACTCCCGGGCAAAGACGGTGATTGTTTCGCCCGAGGGGGAAGAATGGTCCAGCGGCACTGTGAAAAAGTGCTCCGTGGTCCGCATCCCGCGGAACTGGTGCTTCGCCCTTACCTCATGCCTTGCCCGGACCGCCGGGCCTGCCGGCGATGGCATCCCTGCACTAGCCATTGGCAGGGGCGGGGACGGCACTGCCGAACTGTTCGAGGGCCTGGCCGGTGAGCCGGAACGTGGACCAGCCGTCCATGGGCCTGGCGCCGAGGCGCCGGTAGAAGTTGATGGACGGCTCATTCCAGTCAAGGACGCTCCACTCCACCCTGGCGTAGCCGTTCTCCACGGCGATGGCGGCAAGGTGCTGGAGCAGGGCCTTTCCGTGTCCTTCGCCGCGGGCTTCCGGGCTCACGTAAAGGTCCTCCAGGTAGATGCCGTGCACGCCTTCCCAGGTGGAATAGTTCAGGAACCACAAAGCGAACCCCTGGACTTCGCCGGCCCCGTTCTCTGCCATGGCAGCGAACACGCGCGGGTTCTCTCCGAACAGCACCTGCTGCAGCATCCCGGGGGTGTTCCGGACGGCGTCAGGTTCCTTCTCGTAGTGCGCCAGTTCGTGGATCATCCGGAGGATTGCGGCTACGTCTTGCGGGGTTGCGGGGCGGATTACACTCATTGTTCGAGCTTACCGCCGGCACCCGGCAGGCGCTGGCAGCGTTTAGAGCCGGTTGACCTCAGTCACCCTGATCACCGCCGTTCCGGTTTCGTCCGAGGCAGCCAGGTCCACCTCGGCGGAAATCCCCCAGTCATGGTTGCCGGCGGGATCGTCGAAGATCTGCCGGACCTTCCACCGGTCCTTTTCCTCCGTGATGATGAGCAGGGCCGGTCCCCGGGCGTCCGGCCCGGTCCCGATGTCGTCGTGTTCGTCAAAGTAGTCGTCCAGGGCGTCTTCCCAGCGCTCGGCGCCCCAGCCGGCTGCGGCGTCGAGTTCCCCCAGCGCGGCCGCGTCCTCGTCGGCGAACAGCTCAACGCGGCGGAACAGTTCGTTGCGCACCATCACCCGGAAGGCCCGGATGTTGGACGTGAGCGACGGCGGGGGCGGCGGCGGCGCGTCGTGCGGTGTCGGGGCGGCGCCCGAGGCCAGTTCCTCCCATTCGTCCAGGAGGCTGGAGTCCACCTGGCGGACCAGCTCGCCGAGCCAGGCAACCAGGTCCTCCAAATCCTCGCGCAGCATGTCCTGGGGAACGGTCTGCCGCAGGGCCTTGAAGGCGTCCGCGAGGTAGCGCAGGACTATCCCCTCCGAACGGGCCAGCCCGTAGAACTGCACGAACTCGCCAAAGTTCATGGCACGCTCGTACATGTCCCGGACCACGGACTTGGGGGCAAGCTCGAAATCGCCCACCCAGGGCGCGGCCTTCCGGTACACCTCGAAGGCTTCCCCGAGAATCTCCGCCAAGGGCTGGGGGTAGGACACTTCCTCGAGCATGGCCATCCGCTGGTCGTACTCGATGCCGTCGGCCTTCATGGCGGCCACCGCCTCGCCGCGGGCCTTCTTTTGCTGGGCGGACAGGATCTGCCGCGGCTTCTCCAGGGTCGCCTCGATCACGGACACCACGTCCAGGGCGTACGACGGCGACTCCGGGTCCAGGAGTTCAAGTGCGGCCAGTGCGAAGGGGGACAGCGGTTGGTTGAGTGCGAAGTTCGGCTGGAGGTGGACAGTCAGCCGGACGGTCCGGCCGTCGGGTCCCTGCTCTTCCGCAGGGATCCGCTCCACCACCTCGGCCGCGAGCAGTTCGCGGTAGATGCCCAGTGCCTTTTTCATGAGCTGCAGCTGGGAGGACCGGGTCTCGTGGTTTTCCGTCAGGAGGCGTCGGGCCGCCGCAAACGGGTCCCCGGGCCGTTCCATCAGGTTCATCAACATTGCGTGCGTCACCGTGAAGCTTGACGTCAACGGGTCCGGCACCGATTCGACGAGCCGCTTGAACGTGGGCTCGCCCCAGCTGACGAACCCCTCCGGCGGCTTCTTCTTCACCACCTGGCGCAGCTTCTTCTGGTCGTCACCGAATTTGGCCACGGCCTTGGCCATTGCCTTGACGTTCTCCGTCACGTGTTCGGGTGCCTGGACCACCACGGTCCCGGCGGTGTCGTAACCTGCCCGCCCGGCCCGGCCCGCAATCTGGTGGAACTCACGGGAGTTAAGCAGCCGGGTGCGGACGCCGTCGTACTTGCTCAGTGCCGTGAGCAGGACAGTGCGGATGGGCACGTTGATTCCCACGCCCAGGGTGTCGGTGCCGCAGATGACCTTCAGCAGCCCCGCCTGGGCCAGCTGCTCCACCAGCCGCCTGTACTTCGGCAGCATGCCCGCATGGTGCACGCCAATGCCGTGGCGGACCAGCCGGTTCAGGGTCTTGCCGAAACCGGCGGCGAACCGGAAGTTGGCGATCAGCTCTGCGATCTTGTCCTTCTCCTCGCGGGTGCAGACGTTGATGCTCATCAGCGTCTGTGCGCGGTCAATTGCCTCGACCTGGCTGAAGTGCACCACGTAGACCGGCACCTGCCTGGTGGAGAGCAGCTCCTCCAGCGTCTCGTGCACGGGGGTCTCGTGGTAGTAGTAATGCAGCGGAATGGGCCGTTCCGCGGAGCTCACCGTGGTGGTGGCGCGGCCCGTCAACGTTGTCAGGCCTTCCTCGAACCGGCTGACGTCCCCCAGCGTGGCGGACATCAGGAGGAACTGGGCCTGGGGGAGTTCCAGCAGGGGAACCTGCCACGCCCAGCCGCGCTGCGGGTCCGAGTAGAAATGGAACTCGTCCATGATCACCGTGCCGAGTTCCGCGGCTGCGCCTTCACGGAGGGCGGTGTTGGCCAGGATCTCGGCCGTGCAGCAGATGATGGGCGCATCCTGGTTGACGCCGGAATCGCCCGTGATCATTCCCACGTTCTCGGCGCCGAAGATATCGCACAGGGCAAAGAACTTCTCGGAGACCAGCGCCTTGATCGGCGCGGTGTAGTAGCTCCGCTGGCCCTGGGCCATGGCCTGGAAGTGGGCGGCGATGGCCACGAGGGATTTTCCGGACCCGGTGGGGGTGGCCAGGATGACGTTGGACCCCGTGGCCAGCTCCATAATGGCTTCGTCCTGTGCGGGATACAGGGCCAGTCCGCGGCTTTCCGTCCACTCAACGAACCGCGTGTAGAGGTCGTCGGGATCCACACCCACAGTACGGACGGAGGCGGGCAGATGGGGCAGCTGGTCAACGAGTTTCATTGATTGCCAGCTTAGTGCCCTGCCGTGCCCGGGATTCCGCCCCGCCCGGGTTAAGCTTCGCGGTACAGAAGACGGCACCAGTATGCGGAGATGGATATGAAGTGGGACCCGGCGAAATATGCCCAGTTCGGAGACTACCGGGACCGGCCCTTTTTCGACCTGACCGGCAGGGTCCGGGCGGACCGGCCCGTCCAGGTGGTGGACCTTGGCTGCGGGCCCGGGAACCTGACCGCCACGCTCGCGGACCGCTGGCCCGGTTCCGACGTGGTTGGCCTTGACTCATCGGAAGAGATGCTCGCCAAAGCCGCCGGACGGGCGGAAAGGAACCCGTCCCTGCGCTTCGAACTGGCGGACATTTCGGAGTGGAAACCCTCCGGGCAGACCGACGTTGTGGTCAGCAATGCGGCCCTGCAGTGGGTGCCGGGCCACCAGGACATGATGCGGACCTGGCTGGATGCCCTCCGCCCCGGTGCCTGGTTCGCGCTCCAGGTCCCGGGGAACTTCAACGCCCCGTCCCATGCGTTGATGCGCGGGCTGGCGGGGTCACAGCGGTGGGTGCGGCAGCTCGGCGGGGTGCTGCAGGGCGGCGAGTCGGTGGGCGAGCCTGCGGACTACCTTCATCTCATGCTCGACGCCGGGTTCTCGGCTGACGCCTGGGAGACGACCTACCTGCAGGTGCTGGCCGGCACGGACGCCGTCCTGGAATGGGTCCGCGGCACAGCGCTCCGCCCCGTCCTTGCCGCCCTTTCCGCGGCGGAGGGGGCGGAATTCGAGGCGGAGTACGCAGCCGTGCTGCGGGAAGCGTATCCAGAAACGGGGCATGGCACCGTCTTTCCCTTTCGAAGGATCTTCGCCGTGGGGTGCAAGAGCCGGTGACGAACCGGGCCGCTGGACGCTCTTCACACTCCTGTCACACGCGTGACAACTCTGGAATGTGATCTGGCCTACAATGACGGGGTGGCTGATGGGGGAGAGGCCGCCGCAGGCTGTTCCCTCCGCCGACTGACCCAACTGGAGGTACGTTGCTGATCGGACTGATGAGCCGGCTGCTTGGGGGCCACAAAGCCCATGTGGCTGCCATCGTAGTCCTCCAGCTGGTCCAGGCTGCGGCCACCCTGCTGCTGCCCACGGTCAACGCAGCAATCATCGATGACGGCATCGTTGCCGGAAACCACACAGTCATCCCGCGCCTGGGAATCACCATGGCGGCGCTGGCCGTAATCCAGGCCGTTGCCGCCATCGCCGCGGGGTACCTCGCCGCTGTGGCGGCCATGAGGATCGGGCACCAGCTGCGGGCGGAGATCTTCTCCAAGATCCAGTCATTGTCCTCCCGGGAGGTGGCGGCCTTCGGAACCCAGAGCCTGGCCACCCGGGCCACCAACGACACCCAGCAGATCCAGGCCTTCGCGGTCCTCGTGTTCACCATGCTGGTTGCCGGCCCGGCCATGGGCCTGGGCGGCATTGTCCTGGCACTCCAGCAGGACCTGCCGCTGTCCGCGGTTGTGATCGTCATTGTGCCCCTGCTCCTGATCATCATGTACTTCATCGTGGGCCGCCTCATCCCGCTGTACCGCGAGGGGCAGGAACACCTCGACCGTGCAGGGGGCATTCTCCGCGAGCAGATCATGGGCGCCAACGTCATCCGGGCCTTTGTCCGCCAGGACCACGAAGTCCGGCGCTTCGCCCGGATCAACAGCATCCTGACAGCCAACAACCTCCAGTCGGCGCTGCTGGTGGCAGGAATGCTGCCTCTGGTCATGCTGGTGGTGAACCTTTCCTCCGTGGCCGTCGTCTGGTTCGGCGGGCAGCGGATCCAGGCCGGACTGATGAACATCGGGGCGTTGGCCGCCTTCATTGCCTACATCCTGCAAATCCTCCTGGCCATCATGATGGCCATGTACGTGCTCATGACGGCGCCCCGGGCTGCAGTGTGCGCGGAGCGCATCGGTGCCGTACTTGATGCCGAACCCTCCGTGCGCGACCCGCAGCAACCCAGTCTGTTGCTTCCCGCGCCGGCGGGCGGTGCGCAGCATCCTTCCGCCAAGCCGGGGGTTCTCCAGTTCAAGGGCGTGGGTTTTTCCTATCCTGGAGCGGAGGCCCCCGTCCTCGCGGACATCAGCTTCACAGCCGTTCCGGGCACCACCACCGCCATCGTGGGGTCCACTGGCAGCGGAAAGTCCACGCTGCTGAACCTCATTCCGCGATTCCTCGACCCGACGGCAGGAACCATCACCCTAGACGGCGTGGACATCCGGGAGCTGCGGCTCGAAACCCTTCGTGCTGCCATGTCCATAGTCCCGCAGCAGTCCCACCTGTTTTCGGGGACCATCGCGGACAACCTCCGGATGGCAGCACCGGACGCATCGGACGCAGAGCTTTGGCGCGCCCTCGAAACGGCCCAGACCATGCGGTTCATGAGCGTGCTGCCGTTGGGGCTTGCCACCCCCGTTGGCCAGGGCGGGACCAACCTGTCCGGGGGGCAACGGCAACGTTTGTGCATCACCCGCGCGCTGCTGAGGAAGGTGCCGCTGTACCTTTTTGATGACAGCTTCTCGGCACTGGACTATGACACGGACGCGAGGTTGAGGCAGGCCCTGGCCGCGGAACTTGCCTCCAGCACAGTGATAGTGGTGGCAGAACGGATTGCCGCAGTGGAAAGCGCAGACCGCATTTTGGTCTTGGACGGCGGGCGCCTGGTGGCGCAGGGTACGCACGCCGAACTGCTTGAGATTTCCCCCACGTACCGGGAGATCGCGGACTCGCAGCTGGCCCTGGAGGGGCGGTCATGACGCTTCCGGCCGTTGCCCCAGGGGTGCCAGGGAGGTTTTGGCCAACAACTGGACGGCTTCTGGGCCTGCTCCTCCCGTTCAGGCGCTTCATGGTGGGCGCCGTGGTGGCTACCTGCACCTTTGCGGGGCTCAACGTGGCCGCGCCGAAATACCTCGGTGACGCCACCGATGTGGTGGTGGACGGCGTCATGCTGGGATCCCTTGACCAGGGACGTCTTGGCCTGTTGCTGGCGGGGGTGGCGCTGATGTATGTCCTGGCCTCGCTGTTCAACTGGATCCAGGGAGCGCTGACAGCCCGGTCGGTACAGGGGCTCATGTATAACTTGCGGGCCTCGCTCGAGGACAAACTCCACCGCCTGCCCTCCACCTATTTCCAGGAACGCTCCCGGGGCGATGTCCTGAGCCGCGCCACCAATGACATCGACAACATCGCCCAGGCCCTGAACCAGCTCCTCACCCAGCTGATCATGTCCTTCCTCATGCTCTGCGGGTCCCTGGCAATGATGCTCTGGATCTCGCCGCTGCTCGCCGCAATCGCGGTGGCGACTGTTCCGCTGTCCACCCTGATCACCGTGCTCGTGGCCCGGCGTTCGCAGGCGCACTTCGCCAGACAGTGGACCGAAACCGGCCAGTTGAACGCGCACGTGGAGGAGCTCATAACCGGACACGAGGTGATCAAAGCCTTCGGACACCAGGACAAGGCCGCCGAAATATTCGCCGGAAGCAACGGTCGGCTGGCGCGCGCAGCTACCAGGGCCCAGTATTCAGCCGGTGTGGTCCAGCCGCTGATGGTGCTGATGTCCAACCTCAATTACATTGCCGTGGCCGTGGTGGGCGCGCTCCAGGTCCTTGCCGGCGCCATGACCATCGGCGGGATCCAGGCGTTCATCCAGTTCAGCAGGCTCTTTAGCCAGCCGGTGGGCCAAATCGGCGGGATGCTCAACCTCATCCAGTCCTGCGCTGCGTCCGCTGCACGTGTTTTCGACCTCCTGGACACGGAGGAGGATCCCGCGGAGCCGTCCGCGGGATCCACCGCGGCCCTGGCCGGCGGCCCGATCGTCTTTGACGACGTGACTTTCGGATACCCGGAATCAGCCCCGGCGGTGCGCAACCTTTCCTTCTCCGTCGAGCCGGGCCAGACCGTAGCGATTGTGGGGCACACCGGTGCAGGGAAGACGACTGTGGTGAACCTCCTGATGAGGTTCTACGGGCCCGGATCGGGCCGCATAACCATGGGAGGACAGGACATTGCCGGGATTCCCCGGGACCGCCTCCGGGAGCAGTTCGGGGTGGTGCTCCAGGACGCGTGGCTCTTCGCCGGCACCATCAGGGAAAACATTGCCTACGGCCGGCCGGACGCCACGGACGCCTGCATCAGGGCGGCCGCCGAGGCCACTTACGTCGAACGGTTCGTCAGGGCACTGCCCGACGGCTATGACACCGTCCTGGAAAACGGCGGGGAACCCCTTAGCCAGGGTCAACGGCAACTGGTCACCATAGCCCGGGCACAACTGGCCGGCAGGGCTGTCCTGATCCTGGACGAGGCCACCAGCTCGGTCGACTCCCGGACCGAACTGCTCATCCGCCAGGCAATGCAGCGCCTGCGGCAGGGCAGGACGAGCTTCGTGATAGCCCACCGTTTGTCCACCGTCCGCAACGCTGATCTAATTCTGGTCATGGATCACGGCCGCATTGTCGAGCAGGGCACACACCGAAGCCTCCTGTCCGCCAACAGCTACTACGCCCGGCTTCACAACGCACAATTCTCCGTCCGGCCCGGCCGTGCGGACGCCCTTGAGGCCGGCCTTTGATGCCCGCATCCGGCTTCCCCGGAACATGGAAACCGAACACTGCCAGCTCCGTGGCGCTGTTTGAACAGCTGCGGCTCCAGGTCATCCACCAGGTGGACAACGGAGCCCTCCCGCCGGGGACCCGGCTGCCCGCCGTCAGGGCCCTGGCCGAGCGCCTGGATGTGGCTCCGCATACAGTGGCCCGCGCCTACAAGGAGCTCGAAGCCGCCGGAATCGTTGCCACCCACGGCAGGAACGGAACAACGGTGTGCGCACGTGACGAACGTCTCGGCGGGCTCTCAGCCGCCGCAGCAGCCTACGCTGCCGCGGCCAAAGCGCAGGGCGCCACGTTCGCCGAGGCGGTGAAGCTGCTGGCCGCCGCCTACGACGCCGGCTGACCGCCCCCGCGTGGATGTTCGAAGAAGTTTTCGATTAGCATAGTGGAGTGCCTAAAGCCGTAGCCGAAGAAACAGCCGTCCACCCCGTTTCCGTCGCAGCAGCACCCGCCGCCGCACCACACCGTCCGGACCTCTCCCGCCTGGTCGTCAAGGGCGCGCGGGAGCACAACCTGCGGAATGTGGACCTCGACCTGCCCCGGGATGCGATGATCGTCTTCACCGGGCTGTCAGGATCCGGGAAGTCCTCCCTGGCTTTCGACACCATCTTCGCAGAGGGCCAACGGCGCTACGTGGAATCGCTGTCCGCCTACGCGCGCCAGTTCCTGGGCCAGGTGGACAAGCCGGACGTCGACTTCATTGAGGGACTGTCGCCGGCGGTCTCCATCGACCAGAAGTCCACCAGCAAGAACCCCCGTTCCACGGTGGGCACCATCACCGAAATCTACGACTACATGCGCCTGCTCTGGGCCCGTGTCGGCCGGCCCCACTGCCCCGTGTGCGGCGAGCCGGTGGCCAAGCAGACTCCGCAGCAGATCGTTGACCAACTGCTGGAGCTTGACCAGGGTACCCGCTTCCAGGTCCTGGCCCCGGTGGTGCGTGGCCGCAAGGGCGAATTCGTTGACCTCTTCAAGGAACTGACCGCAAAGGGCTACTCCCGTGCACGCGTTGACGGAAACCTGGTCCAGCTAAGCGACCCGCCCAAGCTGGGCAAGCAGTTCAAGCACACCATCGAGGTGGTGGTGGACAGGCTGGTGGTCAAGGAAGGCATCAGCCAGCGGCTCACCGACTCCATTGAGACCGCGCTGGGCCTGGCCGAGGGCCGCGTCCTGGCCGAGTTCGTGGACCTTGAAGCGGACGATCCCGGCCGGCTGCGGGCCTTCTCCGAAAACCTGGCCTGCCCCAACGAGCACCCCCTTGCCATCGACGAGATCGAGCCCAGGTCCTTCTCGTTCAACAACCCCTTCGGCGCCTGCGCGGCCTGCAGCGGCATCGGCACCAAGCTGGAGGTGGACGAGGAACTCATCGTTCCCAACCCGGAACTTTCGCTGGCCGAGGGAGCCATCGCCCCGTGGTCGCTTGGCACAGCCACCACTGAATACTGGAACAGGCTCCTGGAGGGCCTCGCCAAGGAACTCGGCTTCTCCATGGACACGCCGTGGGAGAAGCTTGGCAAGGACGTGCGCCAGACCGTGCTGCACGGCAAGGACCACAAGGTTGTGGTGCAGTACCGCAACCGCTTCGGCCGGGAACGGAAGTACAGCACCGGATTCGAAGGCGCCATCCAGTACGTCCACCGCAAGCACGGCGAAACGGACTCCGACTGGGCCCGCGACCGCTACGAAGAGTACATGCGGCAGATTCCCTGCCCGGCCTGCAACGGGGCGCGCCTCAACCCTGCCTCCCTGTCGGTGCTGATCAACGGCAAGTCCATCGCCGACGTCGCTGCCCTGCCCATGCGTGACTGCGCCGCGTTCCTGAACAACCTTGTCCTGACGGGCCGGGAAGCGCAGATTGCCCACCAGGTGCTCAAGGAGATCCAGGCCCGGCTGACCTTCCTGCTCGACGTCGGGCTGGAATACCTGAACCTTGAGCGTCCGTCCGCCACCCTATCCGGCGGTGAGGCCCAGCGCATCCGCCTTGCCACCCAGATCGGCTCGGGCCTGGTGGGTGTCCTGTATGTGCTGGACGAACCGTCCATCGGGCTGCACCAGCGCGACAACCGGCGGCTGATCGACACCCTTACCCGGCTCCGCGACATGGGCAATACGCTCATCGTCGTTGAGCACGACGAAGACACCATCCACGTGGCTGACTGGATCGTGGACATCGGACCCGGCGCGGGCGAGCACGGCGGCCAGGTGGTCCACTCCGGCTCCTACAAGGACCTGCTGGAGAACACCGCATCCCTCACCGGCGACTACCTGTCCGGGCGCAAGAAGATCGAAGTCCCGAAGAAACGCCGCAAGTACGACAAAAAGCGTGAGCTGAAGGTGGTGGGCGCGAGGGAGAACAACCTCCTGAACGTGGACGCGGCGTTCCCGCTGGGGCTCTTCACCGCGGTCACCGGGGTGAGCGGCTCCGGCAAGTCCACGCTGGTCAACGAGATCCTCTATAAGGTGCTGGCCAACAAGCTCAACGGCGCCAAGCAGGTAGCCGGCCGGCACAAAACCGTCCAGGGCCTGGAGCACCTGGACAAGGTGGTCCACGTGGACCAGAGCCCTATCGGGCGCACCCCCCGTTCCAACCCCGCCACCTACACGGGGGTGTTCGACAACATCCGCAAGCTGTTCGCGGAAACCACTGAGGCGAAGGTACGCGGGTACCTGCCCGGCCGGTTCTCGTTCAACGTCAAGGGCGGCCGCTGCGAGGCGTGCTCGGGTGACGGAACGCTGAAGATCGAGATGAACTTCCTGCCCGACGTCTACGTCCCCTGCGAGGTGTGCCATGGTGCGCGGTACAACCGGGAGACGCTCGAGGTGCACTACAAGGGCAAGACCATCGCGGACGTGCTGAACATGCCCATCGAGGAAGGCGCCGAGTTTTTCGCTGCCTTCTCGCCCATCGCCCGGCACCTCAACACCCTCGTGGACGTTGGCCTGGGCTACGTCCGCCTGGGCCAGCCGGCCACCACGCTGTCCGGCGGCGAGGCGCAGCGCGTGAAGCTGGCCGCCGAACTCCAGAAGCGGTCCAACGGGCGCAGCGTCTACGTGCTGGACGAGCCCACCACGGGGCTCCACTTCGAGGACATCCGCAAGCTGCTGATGGTCCTGCAGGGGCTGGTGGACAAAGGCAACACCGTGATCACCATCGAACACAACCTGGACGTCATCAAGAGCGCGGACTGGATCGTGGACCTCGGGCCGGACGGCGGTTCCGGCGGCGGCCAGATCGTGGCATCAGGAACGCCGGAGGAGCTGGCCAAGTCCACTGCCAGCCACACAGCCGCGTTCCTCGCTGAAATCCTGTAGAAGCGCGGCGAGGTCTCCTGACGTAATCCAAATGTATGCCGCTGCGCGTATGCGAGTTTCAGGCATGAGTGGTGTCGTGAGAAACTAACCCGGTGACTCAAACAACAGTGCCCGTGATCTTTGACCTGGACGGCACTCTTGTCGATCCGGCCGGGGGAATAACAGACGGAATCTCCTTTGCCCTGAACGCCATGGGGCTTCCCGTTCCCGGGCAGGACCTGCTCCACGCGATGATCGGCCCGAAACTCAGCGATTCCCTGCTGAATGTGGCTAACGTGCCGGCGGACCTGCTGGACGAGGTCATCCGCCTGTACCGCGAGTACTACGTCGCCACCGGGATCGCGCAGGGCCGGATCTACCCGGGCGTCCGTGAAGTCCTGGAGTCCTTCGCGGAAGCCGGGCTCCCGGTGGCTGTTGCCACCCAGAAGCCGCAGCGCCTTGCCCGCACTGTGCTGGCACACCATGGAATCGACGGGTTGTTCCACGGCATCCACGGCTCTGAGGATGACGAAAGCGCGGTGCAGGGGGTTCCGCTCGGCAAGACAGGGATCATCGCCGCTGCATTGAAGGACCTGAACACGCAGCATGCCGTGATGGTGGGGGATCGGGCACAGGATGTTTCAGGGGCCATCGCCAACGGCCTGGACTGCATCGGCGTGGCTTGGGGATTTGCGCCCGACGGCGAGCTGGAGGAGGCCGGTGCGGTGGCCGTGGTGGAAACCGCGGAGGGCCTGGTGGAGCTTCTCCGGCAGATGCAGGCCATCCACTCCGCGGCCCTGGGGGAGGTGACCAACGATGGCAATGTTTGATGCTGTCCGCTGGACCACGCGCAGCCTGATCTCGAGCACCTGCCGGCCCACCGTCGTCGGCCTCGAAAACGTTCCTGCCGACGGGCCGTTCATCGTCGCCCCGAACCATCTGTCATTCTTCGACAGCGTGATCGTCCAGGCCCTGATGCCGCGCCCCGTTGCCTTCTTCGCGAAGGCCGAATACTTCACAACCGGAGGCGTCAAGGGCAAGGTCATGAAGGCCTTTTTCGAGTCCGTGGGTTCCATTCCCGTGGAGCGGGGTGAGCAGGCCGCAAGTGTCCAGGCACTCAAGACGCTGCTGGACATCCTGGAATCCGGCAAGGGAATCGGCATCTATCCGGAAGGCACCCGCTCCCGTGACGGCATCCTCTACCGGGGACGCACCGGCGTGGGATGGCTGGCGCTCACCACCGGGGCACCGGTGATTCCCGTTGGACTTATCGGTACGGAAAACCTCCAGCGCGCCGGTGAGAGCGGGGTACGCCCGCAGCATTTCACCATGAAAGTGGGGGAGCCGCTGTACTTCGACAAGACCGGGCCGGACCATTCGCTGCCGGCCCGGCGGGCAGTGACTGACCGCATCATGGACGCCATTGCCGAACTCAGCGGACAGGAACGCTCCACCAGTTACAACCAGAGCAAGGCCACGGAATAACCCCGGTTCCAGCCGGATTTAAGGGCCGCGAGGACCGCCGGGTGGCAAAGGCACCCGGCGCGCCTCAGTAGACTGGATAGGTGGCAAATCCAGCAAGTTACCGGCCCAAGACGGGGGAGATTCCCACCAACCCGGGGGTGTACCGCTTCCGTGATGCGCACGGCCGCGTCATCTATGTCGGCAAGGCCAAGAGCCTCCGTTCCCGCCTGAACTCCTACTTTGCCAACCCTGCCGGCCTGCTGCCCAAGACCTACGCCATGGTCCACGCCGCCAGCAGCGTCGAGTGGACGGTGGTGGGCAGCGAACTCGAGTCGCTGCAGCTGGAATACACCTGGATCAAGGAATTCAAGCCGCGGTTCAACGTGGTGTTCCGTGACGATAAGACCTACCCCTACCTGGCCGTCACTGTCGGCGAGAAGTACCCGCGCGTGCAGGTGATGCGCGGCGACAAGCGAAAGGGCACCCGCTACTTCGGCCCCTACACGGCAGGCGCCATCCGGGAGACCATGGATACCCTGTTGCGAGTCTTTCCGGTCCGCAGCTGCAGCGCCGGGGTGTTCAAGCGCGCCGAGGCCAGCGGCCGGCCCTGCCTCCTGGGCTATATCGATAAATGCTCTGCCCCATGCGTGGGAAGGATCTCCCCGGAAGACCACCGGGCACTCGCTGAGGACTTCTGCGCCTTTATGGGCGGCGAGGCCAAGCGCTTCATCGCGAAGCTGGAAAAGCAGATGGCGGAAGCAGTAGCCGAACTTGACTACGAGCGTGCTGCCCGGGTCCGCGATGACATCACCGCCTTGCGGAAAGTCTTTGAGCGCAACGCCGTGGTCCTCGCGGAGGACACCGACGCCGACATCTTCGCCCTGCACGAAGACGAACTGGAAGCTGCGGTCCAGGTTTTCCATGTCCGCGGCGGCCGCATCCGCGGCCAGCGTGGCTGGGTAGTTGAAAAGGTGGAGGATTCCACCACCCCGGACCTCGTGGA
The DNA here is from genome assembly GCF_034258515.1 of Pseudarthrobacter oxydans. Lineage (NCBI taxonomy): Bacteria > Bacillati > Actinomycetota > Actinomycetes > Micrococcales > Micrococcaceae > Pseudarthrobacter > Pseudarthrobacter oxydans. The sequence goes on from NZ_CP139438.1 coordinate 2,160,652, forward strand.
GCACCTCCTGCAACAGGTGTACGGCGAGGACGGCGATAGCCATGGCAGGCTGCCGCGCGAGGTCCTGGTGCCCGTCGCCCCCAGCAATACCGAGGAACTGGCGCTGTGGCTGGGCGGACTGCGCGGGGCAAAGGTTGATATCCGGGTCCCGCAGCGCGGGGACAAGGCCGCGTTGATGTCCACGGTGCGCGAAAATGCCGAGCACGCCCTGAAGCTTCACAAGACCCGGCGCGCGGGGGATCTCACCGTGAGGTCGCAGGCATTGCAGGAGCTCCAGGAGGCGCTGGACCTGCCGGTGCCGCTGCTGCGGATCGAGTGCTTCGACGTCTCGCACGTCCAGGGCACCAACGTGGTGGCCTCCATGGTGGTGGTGGAGGACGGGCTGCCCAAGAAAGCGGACTACCGGAAATTCTCGGTCACCGGACCGGCAGCGGCGGACGACACCGCCGCGATGCATGACGTCCTCACCCGCCGGTTCCGCCACTACCTGCAGGACAAGTCCGCGCAGGTGGGTGAGGCTGCCCTGGCCGGCGTCCCGGCGGAGGCCGAAGAGGGGCTTGGACAGGAACAGGAAGCGCAGGCCGGCCTGCTGGATACCACCACGCCTGCACCGCGGGCCAGGTTCGCCTACCCGCCCAACCTGGTGGTGGTGGACGGCGGCAAGCCCCAGGTCAATGCTGCAGCCCGTGCCCTCGCCGATCTCGGCATTGACGACGTCTACGTGGTGGGCCTGGCCAAGCGGCTCGAGGAAGTGTGGCTGCCGGACAGCGACTTCCCGGTCATCCTCCCCAGGACGTCCCAGGGGCTGTACCTGCTGCAGCGGATCCGTGACGAAGCCCACCGCTTCGCCATTTCCTTCCACCGGCAAAAGCGGGGGAAGGCCATGACCGTGTCCGCCCTGGACGGCGTGCCGGGACTGGGTGCCTCCAAACGGAAAGCCCTGCTGGCCCACTTTGGTTCCGTGAAGGGCGTCAAGGCCGCCTCGGCGGCTGAGCTGTCCCAGGCGAAGGGCATCGGCCCTGCCCTTGCCGGCGCCATCGTGAACCACTTCGCGCCGGACGGACCGGAAGCTGCGGCTGTCCCTGCCATCAACATGACCACCGGCGAAATCATTGAAACTTAGCGGAGTCCCCTGAAACTTGGCTAGGGTAATGAACGGGGTTTCCGCCAACGCGGCAGCCTGCAGGACAACAACAGGAACGGGGCGGACTTAATGGCAGAGACGACGGCGGAATCCGGGGCCGGGGAGGACGGGCTGCAGCCCGTCAAGCCCCTCGAAGCGGAGCTGCTGGTGGTCACCGGAATGTCCGGAGCCGGGCGGAGCACGGCTGCCGATGCGCTGGAGGACCACGGCTGGTATGTCGTGGAGAACCTTCCGCCGCAGATGCTCGGAACCTTGGCCGACCTTGTGTCCCACGCCCCGCAGTCCATTCCGCGGCTGGCGGTGGTCATCGACGTCCGCAGCAAGGGCCTGTTCGCCGACATCCGGGCCGCGCTGGGAGCATTGGCCTCCAGCGGAGTGGCTTTCCGGGTGCTCTTCCTGGACGCCAGCGACAACGTCCTGGTCAGGCGGTTCGAGCAGGGACGCCGGCCGCATCCGCTGCAGGGCGGCGGCCGCATCCTCGACGGCATTGCCGCCGAACGGGAGTTGCTCCAGGAACTGCGCGACAGCTCAGACGTCGTCCTGGACACCTCCGGCTACAACGTCCACGGCCTTGCCACCGCCATCACCGAACTCTTCAGTGAAACGGGGCCCGTTGCCCTGCGGCTGAACGTCATGAGCTTCGGCTTCAAGTACGGCCTGCCCGTTGACGCCAACTACGTTGCGGACGTCCGGTTCATCCCCAACCCGCACTGGGTGCCCCAGCTGCGCCCGCACACCGGGCTGGACAAGGATGTCAGCGACTACGTCCTGGAGGCGGAAGGGGTCAAGAACTTCGTGGACCGCTACGTCATGGCCCTCGAGCCCGTCCTGGACGGTTACCGCCGCGAGAACAAGCACTACGCCACCATCGCCGTGGGCTGCACGGGCGGGAAGCACCGCTCAGTGGCCGTCGCCGTCGAGCTTTCCAAGAAACTGGCACAGTTCCCCAGAGTCACGGTGACCACCACGCACCGGGATCTGGGCCGGGAGTAATGTCGCTTTTCACCGGGGCCCTGCCGCTGGTTCCGCCCGCCGGAGCAGCGGGCGGCCAGCAAAACAAAGGCCCCAAGGTAGTTGCCCTGGGCGGCGGCCACGGCCTGTCGGCGTCGCTGTCCGCGCTGCGCCTCCTCACTTCGGACCTGACGGCGGTGGTGACGGTAGCGGACGACGGCGGCTCGTCCGGGCGCCTGCGCGAGGAGTACGGTGTCCTGCCGCCGGGGGACCTGCGCATGGCGTTGGCCGCCCTGTGTGACGACACTGACTGGGGACGCACCTGGCGGGACGTCATGCAGCACCGGTTCCGTCCCGGCAAGGGCCCGGGCGGCTCCCTGGACGAACATGCCATGGGCAACCTGCTGATCGTCACCCTCTGGGAACTGCTGGGCGACGCCGTCGCCGGGCTCAAGTGGGCAGGCGCGCTCCTTGGAGCACGCGGCCAGGTCCTGCCCATGTCCACCGTGCCGCTCACCATCGAAGGTGACGTCCGGATCACCGCCCCTGACGGCGGCTCCGCCCTGCACACCATCCGGGGCCAGGCGCGCTGCGCGGTAGCGGGATCCCTGGAGGAGGTGCGGCTCCTGCCCGGAGCCGCCCCCGCCTGCGTTGAGGCACTTACTGCGATCGAGCTCGCGGACTGGGTCATCCTGGGGCCCGGCTCCTGGTACACCTCCGTGCTGCCGCACCTCCTCCTGCCCGAGATGCGGGAGGCACTGTGCCAGACGCCGGCGAAGCGCTGCCTCACCATGAACCTGGCCACGGATACCAAGGAAACGTCCGGCATGACCGCCGCGGACCACCTTGACGTGCTGCGAAGATATGCCCCCGGGTTCAGCGTGGACGTTGTCCTGGCAGATCCCGCCTCCGTCCCTGACCGGCAGGAGTTCGAGAAAGCCGCCGGGATGATCGGCGCCGAGGTGGTCTTGGGTAAAGTAGGGGCGTCGGGCCGCCGTCCCGTCCACGACCCCCTGCGTCTGGCGACGGCGTACCACGACGTTTTTGGGAACAGTTAGGAAGGTGCCATGGCACTGACAGCATCGGTCAAAGAAGAACTGTCCCGTCTGGACATCAAAAAGTCATCAGTACGCAAGGCCGAGGTATCCGCCATGCTCCGCTTCGCGGGCGGGCTGCACATCATCTCCGGCCGGATCGTCATCGAGGCCGAGGTGGACCTGGCGTCCACCGCGCGGCGCCTCCGGGCAGCAATCGCCGAAGTGTACGGCCACCAGAGCGAAATCATCGTCGTTTCTGCCGGGGGACTGCGGCGCGCCAGCCGCTACGTGGTCCGGGTGGTGCGTGACGGCGAGGCGCTGGCCCGCCAGACAGGCCTCCTCGACGGCCGCGGCCGCCCCGTGCGCGGGCTGCCGTCCGCCGTCGTCAACGGCTCAGCGGCCGACGCCGAAGCGGTGTGGCGAGGGGCTTTCCTGGCGCACGGCTCGCTGACCGAGCCGGGGCGCTCATCGTCTCTGGAAGTTACCTGCCCCGGACCGGAATCGGCCCTGGCGCTCGTGGGGGCGGCGCGCCGGCTGGACATCCAGGCCAAGGCCCGCGAAGTCCGCGGCGTGGACCGGGTGGTCATCCGGGACGGCGACACCATTGCGGCGCTGCTGACCCGCATGGGTGCCCATGACGCCCTGATGGTGTGGGAGGAACGGCGGATGCGCAAGGAGGTGCGTGCCACCGCCAACCGCCTGGCCAACTTCGACGACGCCAACCTGCGCCGCTCCGCCCAGGCCGCCGTGGCAGCAGGGGCGCGCGTGGACCGGGCCCTGGAAATCCTCGGCGACGACGTGCCGGACCACCTGAAGTACGCCGGCGAACTGCGGGTGGCGCACAAGCAGGCCAGCCTGGACGAGCTCGGCCGCCTGGCGGACCCGGTGATGACCAAGGACGCGATTGCCGGAAGGATCCGCCGGTTGCTGGCCATGGCGGACAAACGTGCGCTGGACCTGGGCATCCCCGGGACGGACGCCAATGTGACGCCTGAAATGCTGGACGAGTGACAGCCCCATAGAATCAAAAAGATTCCGGGCGCCAGCCGCCCGGATGCATAATCCGAGAGTTACCAACCGGACCGAATGTCCACGATATTGGAGGATTTTGTGACCGAGTACGTATTGCCCGAACTCAGCTACGATTACGCCGCCCTGGAGCCGCACATTTCCGCGCGGATCATGGAGCTGCACCACAGCAAGCACCACGCAGCCTACGTGGCCGGCGCCAACAACGCCCTGGCCCAGCTGGCCGAAGCCCGGGAGAAGGGCGACTTCGCCAACATCAACCGGCTCTCCAAGGACCTCGCCTTCCACACCGGCGGCCACGTCAACCACTCCGTCTTCTGGAACAACCTCTCCCCGGACGGCGGCGACAAGCCCGAGGGTGAACTCGCTGCGGCCATCGATGACGCGTTCGGCTCGTTCGACGCGTTCCGCGCGCAGTTCTCCGCTGCGGCACTGGGCCTGCAGGGCTCCGGCTGGGGTTTCCTCGCCTACGAGCCCATCGGCGGCAACCTGGTCATCGAGCAGCTGTACGACCAGCAGGGCAACGTTGCGCTCGGCACCACCCCGCTGCTGATGCTGGACATGTGGGAGCACGCCTTCTACCTGGACTACGTCAACGTAAAGGCCGACTACGTCAAGGCGTTCTGGAACATCGTGAACTGGGCCGACGTCGCCAAGCGGTTTGAGGCTGCGCGCACCAACGCCACGGGGCTCATCACCCTCCCGTAGTGAACACCGCCGCACCGCGGTGTAACAAACTTCACATTTCGGACATATGACGGCTGGGATGTGGACGGTCCGCCCCCGCACTTGCGGGGGCGGACCCAGTTAAACGTAAGATAGGTCACGGAAGGCGGTTAGCCTTCAGCAATGAGGCTGGTCGCCCTCCGTATGTAAATCATCTCTGCCCAATGGCGTGCGGGATCTGTTAGTTGGCTTGATAGCCCGCTCAACTAGTTGTGCTTCTGAAAGCACCAAGGAGACTGAACAAGTGACGACCCGTATTGGTATCAACGGCTTTGGCCGTATTGGCCGCAACTACTTCCGCGCAGCACTCGCACAGGGCGCGGACCTGGAGATCGTTGCAGTCAACGACCTCACCAGCCCCGAAGCACTCGCGCACCTCTTCAAGTACGACTCCGTCGGCGGCCGCCTGAAGGAAACCATCGAGGTCAAGGACGGCAACATCGTCGTCAACGGCAACGTCGTCAAGGTCCTCGCCGAGCGCGATCCCGCCAACCTCCCGTGGGGGGAACTGGGCGTTGACATCGTCATCGAGTCCACCGGCTTCTTCACCAAGGCCGCCGCTGCACAGAAGCACATTGATGCAGGCGCCAAGAAGGTCCTGATCTCCGCCCCGGCGTCCGACGAGGACATCACCATCGTGATGGGCGTAAACCACGGCCTGTACGACAACGCGACGCACCACATCATCTCCAACGCTTCCTGCACCACCAACTGCCTCGGCCCGCTGGCCAAGGTCATCAACGACGAGTTCGGCATCGAGCGCGGCCTCATGACCACCGTGCACGCCTACACCGCGGACCAGAACCTGCAGGACGGCCCGCACAGCGACCTGCGCCGTGCGCGCGCCGCGGCCATCAACATGGTTCCCACGTCCACCGGTGCGGCCAAGGCCATCGGCCTGGTGCTGCCCGAGCTCAAGGGCAAGCTGGACGGCTACGCCATCCGCGTCCCGGTCCCCACCGGCTCCGCCACCGACCTCACCGTCACCGTCTCCCGCGAGACCACCGTGGAGGAAGTCAACGCAGCCCTCAAGCGCGCCGCCGAATCCGAGGAACTGCAGGGATTCCTGACCTACACGGACGAGCCCATCGTGTCCTCCGACATCGTGGGCGACCCCGCATCCTCCATCTTCGACTCCGGCCTGACCAAGGTCATCGGCAACCAGGTCAAGGTTGTTTCCTGGTATGACAACGAATGGGGCTACTCCAACCGCCTCGTAGACCTTACGGAGCTTGTCGCATCCAAGCTGGGCTAGGGTTAGACACATGACATCTCACACCCTCAACGAACTGATCGCTGAAGGTGTCCGCGGGCGGTACATTCTGGTTCGAAGTGACCTGAATGTGCCGCTCGACGGCTCTACAGTCACTGATGATGGCCGCATCAAGGCCTCCCTGCCAGTGCTGTCAAAGCTCACGGACGCCGGTGCCCGCGTGCTGGTAACAGCCCACCTCGGACGCCCCAAGGGCGCTCCTGAGGACAAGTACTCCCTTCGCCCCGCAGTAGCCCGCCTGGCGGAGCTGGCCGGCTTCAAAGCCACCCTTGCCGCGGACACCGTGGGCAGTGCCGCCAAGGAAGCAGCAGCCTCCCTGCAGGACGGCGAAGTGCTTGTCCTGGAGAACGTCCGCTTCGATGCCCGCGAAACCAGCAAGGACGACGCCGAGCGCGGCGCCTTCGCTGACGAGCTGGTTGCCCTGACTGGCGGCAACGGCGCCTATGTGGACGATGCCTTCGGAGCGGTGCACCGCAAGCACGCCAGCGTGTACGACGTCGCCACCCGGCTTCCGTCCTACCTTGGCGACCTCGTGCACACCGAGGTGGAGGTCCTGCGCAAGCTGACGGCCGACACGCAGCGCCCCTATGTGGTGGTGCTCGGCGGTTCCAAGGTCTCCGACAAGCTGGCAGTCATCGAAAACCTGCTGGGCAAGGCCGACACCATCCTGGTGGGCGGCGGAATGCTGTTCACGTTCCTCGCCGCGGCCGGGCACAAGGTCGCCTCCAGCCTGCTCGAGGAAGACCAGATCCCGGTGGTCCAGGACTACCTCAAGCGTGCGGCAGGCGCCGGCACCGAATTCGTGGTGCCTACGGACGTCGTGGTTGCGGAGAAGTTCGCCGCCGATGCCGCGCATGAGACTGTCCCCGCGGACAACATCGAAGGCAGCAGCTTCGGTGCCCAGGGCATCGGCCTGGACATCGGCCCCGAGTCCGCCGCAGCATTTGCCGAGCGGATCAAGGGCGCCAAGACGGTCTTTTGGAACGGTCCGATGGGGGTCTTCGAGTTCGAAGCTTTCTCCGCCGGGACGCGTGCCATCGCCCAGGCCCTGACTGAGACCGAAGCGTTCACCGTGGTGGGCGGCGGCGACTCTGCTGCGGCCGTACGCACGCTTGGCTTCGCTGACGACCAGTTCGGACACATCTCCACTGGTGGAGGCGCAAGCCTGGAATACCTCGAAGGCAAGGAACTCCCGGGGCTCAGCGTCCTCGACCGCTAACGCCTTTCCGGCAGCAGTACCTGTCCCTCCGGCCGGCAGGTTGCCCCGCGGCAGCCTGCCGGCCGAACACATATCTAGAACTTTTTGGAGAATACGTGACTACGTCAACGAACGGCGCTTTCGACCGCAAGCCCTTCATCGCGGGCAACTGGAAAATGAACATGGACCACGTGCAGGGCATCACCCTCCTGCAGAAGCTCGCCTGGACCCTCTCGGACGCCAAGCACGACTACAGCCGGGTCGAAGTTGCCGTCTTCCCCCCGTTCACGGATCTCCGCGGCGTCCAGACCCTTGTCCAGGGCGACGACCTGGACATTGCCTACGGCGGGCAGGACCTCTCCCAGTTCGATTCGGGAGCGTACACCGGAGACATCTCGGGCCAGTTCCTTAACAAGCTGGGCTGCAAGTACGTCCTGGTGGGCCACAGCGAACGCCGCACCATCCACAACGAAACCGACGACGTCCTCAACGCCAAGGTCAAGGCCGCCTTCAAGCACGGCATCACGCCCGTGCTCTGCGTCGGTGAAGGCCTGGAGATCCGCCAGGCCGGCACCCACGTCAGCCACACCCTGGAGCAGCTTCGGGCCGGCGTTGCCGGGCTTAGCGGCGAGCAGGCCGCCGACCTGGTCGTCGCCTACGAACCTGTCTGGGCCATCGGCACCGGCGAAGTAGCCGGCCCGGAGGACGCCCAGGAGATGTGCGCCGCCATCCGCGCTGAGCTCGGGACGCTGTTCGGCGCCGATGTTGCCGCCAGGACGCGGCTGCTCTACGGCGGCTCGGTCAAGGCCAACAACGCCGCCGCAATCCTCAAGGAACGCGACGTGGACGGCCTGCTCGTGGGCGGGGCAAGCTTGGATCCTGCCGAGTTTGCTAATATTGTCAGGTTCGAGAGTCACTTGGTGACGGACTAGTCCGTCCGCCCAACTCCCGCAATCCCCAACTTCCGGAAAGGCCGTCGTGGACGTTCTTCATGTCATTCTGCAGATCCTCCTGGGCATCACCAGCCTCCTGCTGACGCTGCTCATCCTCCTTCACAAGGGCAGGGGCGGCGGGATGTCGGACATGTTCGGCGGCGGCATGAGCTCAGGCCTCAGCTCGTCGGGCGTCGCCGAACGCAACCTGAACAGGTTCACGGTGGTGCTTGGCGTGACGTGGGGCATCGTCATCATCGCGCTGGGACTGATCATGCGGTTCAGCGGCGGCGGGGACTCCTGACTACCTAATCAGCGAAAAGTGCCGTGGCGGAAACTGCCGCTGCACAGGTCTGCCAACTAAACTGTGGCTGTCGGTTCCCGACAGCCACAGTTCTGTTTAAGCAGGCAGGAGTCCCGATGATTCATCCGTCGTCAGGCTTCCGGGGCACCCGCGCGGGCGTCACGGAAGGAACGGGTTTCAGCTTCGAGTCGGAGGACCATGGGAAGCCGTTGCCGCGCATCCGGGTCTCGTACTGGTGCGCGAAGGGCCACGAAACCACCCCGGTATTCCTCAAACTCCCCGAGGACCAGATTCCGCTCGTCTGGGACTGCCGGAAGTGCGGCGGCCCGGCATCCCGGGATGGCGAGGCAGCGGCCGCCGACGCCTTGGACGACGGCTATAAAAGCCACCTTGAGTACGTTAAAGAGCGGCGCTCCGACCAGGACGCCGAAGATGTCCTGGCCGGAGCGCTGGAAAAACTACGCGCCCGCGGCGTCCTTCCGGACGAGCTGCTGGGGGACACGTGAGGCCGCGTTTTCGTCGATAAGCCACAGGGTCCGGGACGTCCCCCGTGGTCCTGCGGCCGGGACCTGGACGGGGTTGGCGCCTGCCAGTGCCAGACCCACGGCGCCGGCCTTGTCCTCGCCCGCCACCACCATCCACACCTCGGAGGCCGTATTAATGGCCGGCAGCGTCAGGGATACCCGCAGGGGCGGCGGTTTTGGCGAGTTCCTGACTCCCACCACAGTGCGTTCCTTTTCGCGGATGCCGGCCTGCTCCGGGAACAGCGACGCGACGTGCGCATCCGGACCGACGCCCAGCAGGACGACGTCCAGGCGCGGCAGCGCGGACGGCTCCTCCGGCCGGTCGTCGGACATGTCGGCAGCGTGCTCGGCGGCTGCAGCTTCCCGCAACCGCCGGGCGTAATCCTCGGCGGCTTCTTCCGGGGTGCCGAAGTCATCCGCGGACCCCGGTTCGTGGATCCGTTCAGGGTCCACGGGGATGTGCGACAGCAGGGCGTCGGACGCCTGCTTCGTATTCCGTTCCGGGTCCCCGGCGGGGAGGAAGCGCTCGTCGCCCCACCAGAAATTCACCTTTGACCAATCGACCGCCGGGGCAGCCGGGGAGTCAGCAACAGCCTTTAGCGTGCCGATACCCACGGTTCCCCCGGTCAGCACCACGGTGGCCTCGCCGAACTTGTCCTGCACATCAACGAGCTTGGTGATCAGGCGGGCCGCGATCGCGGCCATCAGGACGGACGAATCAGGATGAATGCTTACTCTTGGGTCAACGCTCACTGGGTCGGACGCTCCTTAGATTGGTTCGTGGCAGTCCCATAGTAATCACTTCCCCAAACACCTCGTCCGGGTCCAGGCGCCGCAGTTCCTCGGCAAGGCAGTCACGCAGGCTGCGCCGGGGCAGCGAGATGCGCTGGGCGGGCTGGCCGGGCTGCGTCAGTTCGGCGACGGACAGGCCGGGCCGGAAGAGCTGGATGTCGCCACCGGGCCGGGAAAGCCGGACCCGGCGGATGCCCGTACCGGCCGGGTCGGCGACGATGGTCACGGGCGCGTCCAGGGTAAGCGTCAGCCAGGCTGCCAGCAGGATGGTGCTCGGGGAGTCCGAGGCCCCTTCGACCGCGACGGCCGTGACGGGGGAAGAGTCCACCTGGTCCAGGACGGCCGCGAGCTGGATCCGCCAGTTGGTCAGGCGCGTCCAGGCGAGGTCCGTGTCTCCGGCCTTGTAGGTGGACCGGATGTTCTCCAGCGCACGCTGTGGATCCGGCTCATTCGCGGAGTCGGTGATCCGGCGGTGGGCGATTCTCCCGATGGAGGTTTCGCACGCGTTTTTCGGCGCGCCGTGCGGCCACCAGGCCACGATCGGTGCGTCCGGGAGGAGCAGCGCGGCTACCAGGGATTCGCTTTCGTGCGCGAGCTCGCCGTAGCCGCGCAGTACGATCACCTCGGATGCGCCGGCGTCACCGCCGACCCGGATCTGGGCGTCCAGGCGGTCAGGCGCCGTGGCCCCGGCGTCGGCCAGGACGATGATCCGGCAAGGGTGCTCGCGGCTGGCCTCGTTGGCTGCCTCGATAGCCTCTTCCTCAAGCCCGGACTTGGTGACCACCACGAGGGTGAGCACCCGGCCCAGGGCAATCACGCCGCCCTGCTCGCGCAGGGACATGATCTTCTTGGAGACAGCGGAGGTTGTGGTGTCCGGCAGGTCTACAATCATGGCCTTCTCCAGGTTCGTCCGTCGCGGGCCAGCAGCTCGTCAGCCGAGGCGGGGCCCCAGCTGCCCGGGGCGTAGGGTTCGGGCTGTTCGTCCAGGGTGGCCCAGTATTCCTCGAACGGGTCGAGGATCTTCCAGGACAGCTCCACTTCCTCATGCCGCGGGAAGAGCGGCGGCTCGCCCAGGAGCACGTCCAGGATCAGCCGCTCGTACGCCTCCGGGCTGGATTCGGTGAAGGAGTGGCCATAACCGAAGTCCATGGTCACGTCCCGGACTTCCATCTGCGTGCCGGGAACCTTGGAACCGAACCGGATGGTCACGCCTTCGTCGGGCTGGACGCGGATCACCACGGCGTTCTGTCCGAAGTCGTCCTCGGCGTGGTCGCGGAACAGCAGGTTGGGCGCACGCTTGAAGACCACGGCGATCTCTGTGACGCGGCGGCCCAGGCGCTTTCCGGCGCGGAGGTAGAACGGGACGCCGGACCAGCGGCGGGTGTGGATGTCCACCCGGATCGCGGCGAAGGTCTCGGTGGTGGAATCGGCCGGGATGCCTTCCTCCTCCAGGTAGCCCTGGACCTGTTCCCCGCCCTGCCATCCTCCGGTGAACTGGCCGCGTGCCGAGTGCGTGGAGAGGTCGTCCGGGAGCTTGACGGCGGCGAGGACCTTTTCCTTCTCGGCGCGCAGGTGATCGGCGTTGAAGGAGATGGGCTCCTCCATCGCGGTCAGCGCCAGCAGCTGCAGCAGGTGGTTCTGGATGACGTCGCGGGCCGCTCCCACGCCGTCGTAATAGCCCGCCCGGCCGCCGGTGCCGATGTCTTCGGCCATGGTGATCTGGACGTGGTCCACATAGTTCGCGTTCCACAAAGGCTCAAACAACTGGTTCGCGAAGCGCAGCGCCAGGATGTTCTGGACCGTCTCCTTGCCCAGGTAGTGGTCGATCCGGAACACGGCGTCCGGCGGGAACACCGATTCCACGATGTCGTTCAGCTGCCGGGCAGACTCGAGGTCGTGCCCGAAGGGCTTCTCGATCACCACGCGGCGCCACTTGTCACCCTCAGCCTGTGCCAGGCCGTGCTTGGACAGCTGCCGGCATACCTGCTCGAAGGCCTTGGGCGGAATCGAGAGGTAGAACGCGTGGTTGCCGCGGGTACCGCGCAGCTCATCAAGCTCATCGATGACTTCACCCAGCCGCTCGAAGGCGTCGTCGTCGTCGAACTCTCCCTGGACAAAACGGATGCCCTCGGAAAGCTGGTTCCACACCGCCTCATCAAAAGGCGTGCGCGCATAGGACTGCACGGAAGCCTTCACCTGACCGGCGAAATCCTCATCAGTCCATTCCCGGCGTCCGAAACCCACCAACGCGAAGCTGGGCGGCAGGAGCCCGCGGTTGGCGAGGTCGTACACGGCCGGCATGAGCTTCTTGCGGGCGAGGTCGCCGGTCACTCCGAAGAGCACCAGCGATGACGGGCCGGCGATCCGGTTCAGGCGGCGGTCACGCGGGTCGCGCAGCGGGTTCCGCAGCGTTCTCCCGGAACGCGTCCCGGGCGTCCTGCCGTATTCAGTTTCTGGCATGTTGCTTCTGTGCCTTAGCTTTCGGTAACGGAGGCTGACCTGGCGGACAGCGCAGCAATAATGTCCTGCAACTGTGCCACACCGGCGGCACGGTCGGTCAGGTGCAGGCGCAGCACGGGCCGGCCATGCCCTTCCAGGACCTGCGCGTCGCCGGCTGCCTGGGCGGCAATGAGTTCCCCGAAGGTGAAGGGACGCTCCGGGATGGCGACGTCTTCCGCTGAGGCCGCAGTGACCTGGAGGAACACACCGATGGCCGGCCCGCCCTTGTGGAACTGCCCGGTGGAGTGCAGGAAGCGCGGTCCCCAGCCGAATGTCACGGGCCGGCCGGTGACGGCTGCGAGCTCGTCGCGGACGCCTTCGAGCTGCGCGAACGCAAGGCGGTCGAAGTAGGCCTGGACGCTGAGGTAGCTGTCCGGCTGGAGGGTATCCAACAGTGCGCGCACTGCCTCTTCCGCCGTTGCCGCGCTGCCAAGCCAGTCTCCGCCGCGGACCTCGATGGAGCCGTCAATGAAAGCTGCGGGCGTGGGCTCGGGCTGGGCGTCCAGCAGGCCGCGCGCTGCGACCTTGGCGGCTTCGACATCGGGCTGGTCGAAGGGGTTGATGCCCAGCAGGCGGCCCGCCACGGCAGTGGCAAACTCCCACACCATCATCTGGGTGGGAAGTCCGCCGGCGATGGCCACTTCGTTGTCCCCGAGTTCGACGTCGGCATCGGCGGCTACCAGCCGGACCACCAGAACGTCGTCGGCGCCGGAAGTCACTTCGGGCGAGTTGGGGCCGGCCACCACCGGCAGGACGCCGGTGCCGAGCTTGCCGGTGGACTCGGCGATGAGCTGCTCGGCCCAGTCCGCGAAGCCAACAATCCCGGAGCCGTCCTCGGCGATGACAATCTTGTTGCGCAGCGGGCTGGTTCCGCCCAGCGCGGTTCCGAGTGCCAGCCCGATGTTCTCAGGAGCATCCTCGTTCAGGACTACCGCCGCTTCCTCGGCCTCGTCCAGAAACGCCTGGATATCCACCCCGGCCAGGCCCGAAGGCACCAGTCCGAAGGCAGTCAGGGCGGAGAAGCGGCCGCCGACATTGGGGTCGGCGTTGAAGACGGCCCGGTATCCGGACTCGCGGGATGCCTTGTCCAGGGGCGAGCCCGGGTCCGTGACGATGATGATCCGGCTGACGGCATCGATGCCGGCGTCGTTGAACGCCTTTTCGAAGACCCTCCGCTGGGAGTCTGTTTCAACGGTGGAGCCGGACTTGGAGGAAACCACAATGGCGGTTTCCGCCAGCCGGTCCGCCAGGGCAGCACGGACCTGGTCCGGGTCCGTGCTGTCCAGCACAGTCAGCTCGACGCCGGCGGTGCCGGCGATGACCTCCGGAGCCAGCGACGATCCGCCCATGCCGCAAAGCACGATGCGGGTCACACCCTCGGCCCGGAGGGCGTCGCGCAGTTCGAGGATCTCTTTAACGAGCGGCTGGGAGACAGTGGCAGCCTCAACCCAGCCGAGGCGGATGGCCGACTCTGCTTCGGCGTCCGGACCCCACAGCGTGTGGTCCTTCGCGAAGATCCGGGTGGCGATCCGGTCCTCCACCAGGGCGGGAAGGTGCTGTTCGAGTGCCTGCTGTGCGGCACCGGTGGCTTCGTAGCTGAGTGTGCTCATGGTGGGTTAGGAAGCCTTCCGTGCGGAGGCGAGGGCGCCCTCGACGTCGCCGAGCAGTTCCTTCCAGCTGGCCACGAACTTGTCCAGGCCTTCGGATTCAAGGATTGCGACGACGTCGTTGTAGGAAATGCCAAGCTTCTCAAGGGCATCCAGGGTGGCATTGGCCTCGGCGTAGGTGCCGGTGACCGTGTCCCCGGTGACCACACCGTGGTCGAAGGTGGCGTCCAGCGTCTTCTCGGGCATGGTGTTCACGACGCCCGGGGCCACGAGCTCGGTGACGTAGAGGGTGTCCGGGTAGGCCGGATCCTTGACGCCGGTGGAGGCCCACAGCGGGCGCTGGGGGAGGGCGCCGGCTTCGGCCAGCAGGGCCCAGCGTTCAGTGGCGAAGAGTTCCTCGTAGACCTGGTACGCCAGGCGGGCGTTGGCCAGGCCGGCCTTGCCCTTGAGTGCCTTGGCTTCGTCGGTGCCCAGGGCGTCGAGGCGCTTGTCGATCTCAGAGTCCACGCGGGAAACGAAGAACGAAGCCACGGAGTGGATCTTGGAGAGGTCGTGGCCGTTTTCCTTGGCCTGCTCCAGGCCGGACTGGAAGGCGTTGATGACTGCGCGGTAGCGCTCGAGCGAGAAAATCAGGGTCACGTTGACGCTGATGCCCTCGGCCAGGGTGGCGGTGATCGCTTCCAGGCCCTCAAGGGTGGCCGGGATCTTGATGAGGACGTTGTCCTTGTTGACGCGCTTGTACAGGTGCTTGGCTTCCGCGATGGTGCCTGCCGTGTCCCAGGCCAGGCGGGGGTCGACCTCGATGGACACCCGCCCGTCCACGCCCTTGGTGGCTGCGGCGACCGGTGCGAACAGGTCGCAGGCGTCGGCGACGTCGGTGGTGGTGATCTCGAAAATGGTGTCCTCGACGCTGGCGCCGGCTGCTGCCTGCTTCGCGATGGTGGCGTCGTAGTCCGTGCCGGCGGTGATCGCTGCGTGGAAGATCGACGGGTTGGTGGTTACGCCAACCACGTTCTTCTCTTCGATGAGCTTGGCCAGGGTGCCGGTTTCCAGGCGTCCGCGGGAAAGGTCATCAAGCCAGATGGAAACTCCGGCGTCGGAGAGCTGCTGGGTGGGAGTAGTCATGGTGTTTATCTCCTCGAAAATTGGGGTTATGCCTGGAGGCTGGCGAGGGAGTCCTTGGCGGCCGCGGTAACTGCTGCTGCGGTGAGGCCGAACTCCTGGAAGAGGCGCTTGTAGTCTGCGGAAGCGCCGTAGTGCTCGAGGCTGATGGAACGGCCGGCGTCGCCGACGAATTCCTTCCAGCCAAGGGCCAGTCCTGCTTCAACGGACACGCGTGCCTTGACGGCGGCCGGCAGGACGGATTCGCGGTAGGCGGCGTCCTGCTTGTTGAACCACTCAACGCAGGGCATGGAGACGACGCGGGCGGCGATGCCTTCGCCCTGCAGTGCCTTGCGGGCCTGCACGGCCAGCTGGACCTCGGAACCGGTGGCGATGAGGATGACGTCGGCCGGGACGGTGGCGCCGTCCTTGGCGGCCTCGGCCAGGACGTAACCGCCCTTGGCGACGCCCGCAACGGAACCGAACGTGTCGCCGTCGGCCTCGCCTTCGCCGCGCTCCCACGTGGGGATGTTCTGGCGGGTCAGCACGATGCCGGCAGGGTTGCTGTGGTTCTCCAGCATGGTCTTCCACGCAACGGCGACTTCATTGGCGTCACCGGGACGGACAACATCCAGCCCCACGATGGCGCGCAGCGAGGCCAACTGCTCCACCGGCTGGTGGGTGGGTCCGTCCTCGCCCAGTCCGATGGAGTCGTGCGTCCAGACGTACAGGGACGGGACACCCATCAGCGCGCCAAGGCGGATGGCCGGGCGCTGGTAGTCGCTGAAGATCAGGAACGTGCCGGAGAACGCACGCGTGCGGCCGTGCAGGCTGATGCCGTTCACGATCGAAGCTGCGGCGTGCTCGCGGATGCCGAAGTGCAGGACCCGTCCATAGGGGTTGCCGGACCAGGCATCAGTCTGCTTGGAGGCGGGAACGAACGACGGCGAACCCTCGATGGTGGTGTTGTTCGACTCGGCGAGGTCGGCCGAGCCGCCCCACAGTTCCGGCAGGACCGGGCCCAGGGCGTTCAGGACCTTGCCCGAGGCGGCGCGGGTGGAGACGTCCTTGCCGGCGGGGAACACCGGAAGCGCTGAGTCGAGGCCTTCGGGAAGTTCCTTGGCCTCGATGCGCTGCAGCAGGGCCGCGCCCTCGGGGTTGGCTGCCTGCCATGCGTTGAAGGACTCCTCCCACTCCTTGCGGGCAGCGGCGCCGCGGTCGACGACGGCGCGGGCGTGGGCCAGGACATCCTGGTCGACGTCGAAGGACTTGGCGGGATCGAAGCCCAGGACTTCCTTCAGCGCTGCGACTTCCTCCGCACCGAGCGCGGAACCGTGGATCTTGCCGGTGTTCTGCTTCTTGGGTGCCGGGTAGCCGATGATGGTGCGCAGGGAGACGATCGAGGGCTTCGAAGTCTCGGCCTTGGCGGCGAGGAGTGCGGAGTACAGCTCCTGCACGTCTTCCTTGTACTCGCCGGTCTTGGTCCAGTCCACGCGCTGGACGTGCCAGCCGTAGGCCTCGTAGCGCTTCAGGACATCCTCGGTGAAGGCGATGTCGGTGTCGTCCTCGATGGAGATGTGGTTCTCATCGTAGACAACGACAAGGTTGCCGAGCTCCTGGTGGCCGGCCAGCGAGGAAGCCTCTGCCGTGACGCCTTCCTGCAGGTCGCCGTCGGAGGCGATAACCCAGATGGTGTGGTCGAACGGGCTCTCGCCGGCGGGAGCATCGGCGTCGAACAGTCCGCGCTGGCGGCGCTGGGAGTAGGCGAACCCGACGGAGGACGCCAGGCCCTGGCCCAGCGGGCCGGTGGTGATCTCGACACCCGCGGTGTGCTTGTACTCGGGGTGGCCGGGGGTCAGCGAGCCCCAGGTGCGCAGTGCCTGCAGGTCCTTCAGCTCCAGGCCGTAGCCGGAAAGGAACAGCTGGATGTAAAGGGTGAGCGAGGTGTGGCCGGGGGAGAGGATGAAGCGGTCACGGCCCAGCCAGTCAGGGTTGCGGGGATCGTGGCGCATCAGCTTCTGGAAAAGAAGGTATGCGGCCGGCGCCAGGCTCATGGCCGTTCCGGGGTGGCCGTTGCCCACCTTCTCCACCGCGTCCGCGGCCAGCACGCGGATGGTGTCCACCGCGCGCTGGTCCAGGCTGGTCCAAGACAGTTCTTGCTCTTCCAAATGTGGCACGAAAACCGGGCCCCTCTCTGTGCTGATGGCAGGCGGCACACGGGATCCGTACAAAGGCACGCTGTGTGGCGCCCGCTCGGTGTGTACCAGCCGTTCACCATCGAAACGTTGATCTTTTCACTCAGCCACTGGCCAGTCAGGGAATGCGTTTTCCACTGCTTCCTCGCTGCGTGCTGATCTTGTGACAGCTTAGCTCTATTCCATCCTTTGGGCGCTGCAAATCTCACGTTTTGGACGCAATTTCCGCTTATATGAATGCGTCTGAAGTGAGGTTGAGTTAATCTGCTCGAATCGGTGCGCGAGCAATCACCAGCACCTAATGGCGGGCCGTCGGGAGCAGGCCGGCGCGGTATGATATTCGGAGGCCAGCGCCGGGTCGGGGAATAATTCCAGCCGCCCGCACTCCCGGCTGTTGCGTGGATCACTGTTCCGCGGGCGCCCGGTTGGACCGGGCCGCATGACTAGCTGGACAGCCAGACAGAACTGCCAACAGAACGGGTGACTGCCACCGTGAGCACAACAGATACGCCGCTGAACGCATCCCGGGCCTCACGACCCGGGATCGCCCGTAAGGCAAAGGCGTATCTCGCCCTCACCAAGCCCCGCGTCATTGAACTGCTGCTGGTCAGCACGCTGCCCACCATGATTTATGCGGAACGCGGCTTTCCGTCCATCGGGCTCATCCTGGCCACGCTGGTGGGCGGGGCCTTCGCTGCCGGCAGCGCCGGAGCCTTCAACTGCTACATCGACCGCGACATCGACAAGCTGATGCACCGGACGGAGAACCGGCCGCTGGTCACCGGTGAGGTCAGCCCGCGCGAGGCGCTGGTCTTCTCGTGGATCCTCGGTGCCGCCGCCATCGCCATCCTCTGGTTCGGCGCCAACCCGCTGTCCGCGTGGCTTGGGCTTGGGGCGATCTTCTTCTACGTGGTGATCTATACGATGATCCTCAAGCGCCGCACCGCGCAGAACATCGTGTGGGGCGGGGCGGCCGGCTGCTTCCCCGTGCTGATTGCCTGGGCCGCCGTCACCAACTCGGTGGAATGGCCCGCCGTCATCCTCTTTATGGTGATCTTCCTCTGGACGCCACCGCACTACTGGCCGCTGTCCATGCGCTACGGCGAGGACTACCGCAACGCCAAGGTCCCCATGCTCGGCGCCATCGCCGGCGCCCAGGTGGTTTCCGTGCAGGTGGTCCTCTACGCCTGGGCCATGGTGGCCTGCTCGCTCCTGATGGTTCCTGCGGGCGGTGCCGGCTGGGTCTACACCGTAACCGCCGTCCTGGCCGGGGCCTGGTTCCTTTACGAGTCACACGCCCTCTACAACAGGGCACAGCGTGAGGACATCTCCGACAAGCGGGCCATGAAGGTCTTCCACGGCTCCATCAGCTACCTCACCCTGCTCTTCATCGCCCTGGCGGTAGACCCGTTCGTCGGGCCCGCCGTCATGGCCGGCTAGCAGGGGAAAGCGGTCCGGCGGGTTCCTTTCGCACCCGCAGCGCTCCATTACTTTCCGCGGGACTTTCCGCAACGCCCTTGCACTTTGGACTCAGCCCCACGGGGGGCCGCCTTCTGTAGCGCCCGGGCGTATGACATTTTTGTCATGTCGATCACGTTTCCTGTCATTTGAAATGACGGCGCGGTTACGGTGGAGGGGATCCTGCCCGCTAGCAAAGGAAGTTCCATGGCACAGGCACCCGATCCATCCTCCGTCCGCACCGCGGCCAGTCCGCCCGGACCAGGGAGCGGGGGGATGGGACGGCGCCGCCTGAAGTTCCCTGGCCATCTGGGCGCAGACATCCCGGCGTCACTCGTGGTGTTCCTCGTGGCACTGCCACTTTCCCTTGGTATTGCCGCGGCATCCGGTGCGCCCATCATGGCGGGCCTCATCGCGGCCGCCATCGGCGGCATCGTTGCCGGCAGCGTGGGCGGGTCTCCGCTGCAGGTCAGCGGACCGGCGGCCGGACTCACCGTCGTCGTGGCCGGGCTGGTCCAGGAGTTCGGCTGGCAGGTGACGTGCGCCATCACCGCAGCGGCCGGCGTCGTACAGCTGCTGCTGGGCTTCAGCCGCGTGGGGCGCGCCGCGCTGGCAGTCTCACCGGTGGTAGTGAAGGCGATGCTGGCCGGCATCGGCGTCACGATCATCCTTCAGCAGATCCACGTACTGCTTGGCGGCCAGCCGGCCGGCTCGGCCGTTGAGAACATCGTGGGCTTGCCTGCAGCTATCACCAATGTCGAACTGCACGCAGCCCTCTTGGGACTGGCCGTCGTCGTGATCCTGCTCGGCTGGAAGCACCTCCCCGCGGCGGTGCGCCGTATTCCGGGGCCGCTTGCCGCCGTCGCCGCCGGCACCGCGCTTTCCATCGCCTTCGCTCCCGGGGTGGGACGCATTTCCCTCGAAGGGTCGATCTTCGACGCCGTCGCGCTGCCGCAATTGCCCGACGACAACTGGCGCGCCGTTGCCTTCGCCGTCATCTCAATGGCGCTGATCGCCAGCATTGAATCGCTGCTGTCCGCCGTCGCTGTGGACAAAATGCACCACGGCCCCCGCACCAACCTGGACAGGGAGCTCGTGGGCCAGGGCGCAGCCAACATTCTTTCCGGGTCCTTGGGCGGACTGCCCGTGACCGGCGTCATCGTCCGCAGCGCCACGAACGTGGAAGCCGGCGCCGCCACCCGTTCGTCCGCAGTCCTGCACGGCATCTGGGTCCTTGCCTTCTCCGCCATCTTCGCCGGACTGATCCAGCTCATCCCGCTGGCCGTCCTTGCGGGCCTTCTTGTGGTGATCGGCGCGCGCCTCATCAAAATTGCGGACATCAGGATCAGCCTCCGCACGGGCGACCTCCTGATCTACTCCGTGACCCTCCTCTGTGTCGTCTTCCTGAACCTGCTCGAAGGTGTCATGATCGGCCTCGTGCTGGCGGCGGCGAGCGTGCTTTGGCGTGTGTTGCGGGCGGCGGTCCACGCACACAATCCCGTTTCGTCGTCGGATCCCTGGCGCATCACCGTCGCGGGGTCCTGCAGCTTCTTCGCCCTGCCGCGGCTCAGCCGCGTGCTGCATTCCGTGCCGAACGGCAAGGGGGTTGTGGTGGAGCTGAACGCGGACTACGTTGACCACGCATTCCGCGAGGCGCTGATCGCCTGGCAAAGGCAATACGAGGCGGCCGGCGGAAAGGTCCGCCTTGAGGAACACGGCAACAGCCTGTTCCAGGATGCTGCTGACCGCACGCCCAAGCGCCAGGACGCCAGGGAGCTTCCGCTGCCGCCCAGGACGTCATGGCAGTCCGCCATGCCAACCCGGGAAGGGGCCGGGGAAGCAGCCGGACGGCAGGCCGGGCCGCTGGATTCGCTTCTTCAGGGGATCAGCAAGTACCACCGGCGGTTCGCCCACCAGGTCCGGCCCCTGGTCCGGGATCTGGCAGAGGGCCAGAACCCGGACACCCTGTTTATCGCCTGCGTTGATTCCCGCGTCAACCCCAACCTGATCACCAGCAGCGGCCCGGGCGACCTGCTGACCCTGCGGAACATCGGGAACGTGGTGTGCCACGAGGGCCAGGATGCCTCGATTGACTCGGCCCTGGCCTTCGCCGTCAAGGGCCTGAACGTGGATTCGATCGTGATCTGCGGGCACTCCAACTGCGGTGCCATGAAGGCGCTGGTCGAGGAGGCCAACGGCAAGGGGAATGGTGTTTTGGGGGCGGCCTTCGATTCCTGGCTGGACCACGCGAGGCCCAGCTACGCCGAGCTTCTCGCGGAGCATCCGGTTGCATTGGAAGCTGCAGCCGCAGGCTACAACGAGGTGGACCAGCTGGCCATGGTGAACGTTGCCATTCAGCTGCGCAAGCTGGAACGCCATCCGGCGGTTGGCCCGGAACTCGTTACCGGCAAAGTGCAGGCAACAGGGCTGTTCTATGACATCGCCACGGCGCGGGTGCTACTGGTGGAACCCACCGGCATCCGGTTCCTGGACCCGGCCCGGGCCGCCGCCCCGGTGTGTGCCGGGTGACGCGCACGGCAGGACCAAGGAGCCAGCGCTCCGGCGCGGAATGAAGAGTGAATGTTTCCCTCAGGTGTCGCGAGGGGAGTCCCGGCGAAAGGTTCAATTTTTCGGGCGGACGGCTTTGACCACCAGGACGACGGCGGCGATCGCCCAGAACGCCATGCCCCAGGCCAGCGAGGGAACCAGGATGGCAAGGCCGGCTCCAGTGCCGGAGGCCGCCATGAAGGAGAGGATGAAAGCGGCCGCCGAAAGTGGCGCATGCATCGCCATCGCCAGGGGAAGGCTCCCCGTCCGCTCGTACACCCACACCATCAGCACCCTGTACGGGGGAAGCCACGCGAAAAGGTACACGGCCACCACCAGGGCGGCGGGTACGGCTCCTGACGGATCAGCGCTCCCGGCGAACATGGGGTAGTGCCAGGCGCCCCACAGCAGGCCCATGATGAGCCCGGTGGAGAGGATGCCGAACCGCTGCCGGAGCCGGGGAAGCGCAAAGCCTGTCCAGCCGAGCTCTTCCAGGCTGCCGACCACGGTCCCCACCACGACGCCGGCCAGCACGATGATGGCCAGTTCACCGGGGGTGGCAAAGCTCCGGTAGAACCCCGGGAACGCCCATGTGACAGCAGCCGCAGTGGCAGCCATGACCAGGGGTCCGGTCAGGAGCGCAACCGCGTACCAGCGTGCACCGGCCGGCCATGTACGGAGCCGGATTCCGAGCTGCCGCAGGCCGGCTTTTCCGTGCAGGAGCCAGGTGAGGAGGACGCCTGCGGCCGCCGGGCCCAGCGGGCCTGCCGTTAGCGCGACCCCCATCGGTACCGGCCCCACACCCTGGATGGCAGCTACGGCGCCCCAGGAGATGACGAAGGTCAGGAGGTAGTAGGCAGGGGCGGGATGCCGCCGCATGAACGCTGTTGCTCCGTTCCCGCTGCCGGCAGGTACCCCTGGCAGCGGGACTCCGGGCTGTGGCTGGCCTGCCATCGCGGATCCTCCTGCCCGTAGCCCCCTGGGACCGCCTTTCGGCACCAGGGAGCAAGCCAAAGTGTTTCAATACCCAGCCTGATGGCGCAGAGGTCGGGGGAGTAGGGGCGTTGGTCACAGATTGGCAGCGGCCGGACCGATCCGCTGCAGGGGGTTATTCCACCGGACTTGCTTTTGCGAGATCCCAGGCGTTCGTGGAGGCAACCATCAGCAGCGCGGCCCCCAGCATGTGGGCGGCCACCAGCAGGGCCGGGATGCCGTTGTAGTACTGGGTGAAGCCGATGACGGCCTGGAGGACTGTCACGCCAAGGAGTCCCAGGACTGCCGTTCGGATGGGGCCTGTGATCCGTCGCAGCAGCACCAGCGCAAGCGCAACCAGGGTTCCTGCGGTCACCAGGTAAGCCGGCACGGCGTGGATGTGGGAGAACAGGTCCCAGTCGAGCCCATTGCGCGGAGCGTCCGCGTCGCCGGCGTGGGGGCCGGCTCCCGTTACCACCACGCCCAGCATGACCGCGAGGGCGGAAAAAAGCGCGACGGCGGCGGTCACCGGGCGCATGGCCCCGGGCAGGACGGCGAGGGGAACGGTCCGGAACCGGCCGGTCCGGCCGAATGCCCGGTTGACCAGAAGCGTGGCGAACACCACCAGCGCCATGGATACCAGGAAATGAAGTCCGACTACCCAGGGGTTCAGGTTGGTGAGGACGGTGATGCCGCCGATCACGGCCTGGGCGGGGATGCTGGCCAGGAGGCCCAGTGCCAGCAGGAAAAGGTCGCGCCGCTCCTTGCGGAGGTTCCACA
Source organism: Pseudarthrobacter oxydans (assembly GCF_034258515.1). Taxonomy (NCBI): domain Bacteria; kingdom Bacillati; phylum Actinomycetota; class Actinomycetes; order Micrococcales; family Micrococcaceae; genus Pseudarthrobacter; species Pseudarthrobacter oxydans. The sequence continues at coordinate 2,183,721 of NZ_CP139438.1, forward strand.
GGTAAACCAGCATCAAAGCGGCGACGGCGGCCAGGGCGAAGGTGAGGAGGCGGTTGCCGAATTCGATGAAGCCGTGGATGCCCATCTCGGGGGTGTTCACCAGGGAGCTGTCAGTGCAGCGGGGCCAGGTGGGGCAGCCCAGGCCGGACGAGGTCAGCCGTACGGCGCCACCGGTGACTACCAGCAGGGTCTGCCCGATCAGGGAAGCTACGGCCAGTCGGCGGACGCTGGTGTCCACAGTGCGGGGCAGCCGCGCCGCCAGGCGGCCGGCGAACTCAGGAAGGCGGAAGGCGGTGCTCACGAATATCTCAATTCCACTTGAACCAACGGATTGCTGCTGCGCCGGCTATGACTGTCCAGAGCACCAGTATGAGGGCGGCGGCGCCATTCACCGCACCGTGCAGGAAGGCGTCCCGCAGGGCTTCGCCGAGTGCGCCCGAGGGCAGGTATGCAACGATCTGCTGGGCCCCGGCGGGGAGCCTTTCCGCGGGAATCACGATGCCGCCGAGGGCCCCCAGGAGGATCCACAGCAGGTTGGTGATGGCCAGGGTGGCTTCCGGACGGACAGTTCCGGCCACGAGGAGGCCCAAGGCAGTAAAAGCCGCCGCCCCCAGCGCAAGGAGCAGGAGCCCCGGAATCCAGCCGGCCGCCGTCGGCCGCCACCCCAAAGCCAGCCCAACGGCGGCCACCACGGCAACCTGCAGGCACAGCACCGCCAGGACCGAAAGCACCTTGCCCGCGATCAGCCCGCCGCGGCCCAGCGGCGTGGTGGAGAGGAAGCGGAGCACGCCATAGCGCCGGTCGAATCCGGTGGCGATGCCCTGCCCGGTAAAGGCCGTGGACATGGCGCAAAGGGCGAGGATGCCGGGCACGGCCACATCGATGCGGGTGGGTCCAAGCCCGTCCAGGAAGGGTGTCACGGTCAGGCCGGCAAGCGCCAGCAGCGGCAGCACCACTGCGAGGATCAGCTGCTCGCCATTGCGCAGCATAGCCAGCGCTTCGTACTTGCCCTGCAGCAGTATGCGCCGCAGCAGGGGTGCGGGCGACTGGCGGCCGGGGCCTGGAGCGGTGCCTGCGGCACCCGCGGGAGTCCCGTTCATCGGAGGTCCTTTCCCGAGATGTCCAGGAAGACGTCTTCAAGGCTACGCGCCTGCAGGGTCATGGAAGCGGGCATGATGTCGTGGACGGCCCACCACTCTGCCAGGGCTGCAAGGTGGCGGGGGGTCAGCGTACCGGTGGCGGTGTAGCTGCCGGCCCGTTCCTCGGAGATGACGACGTCGGCGGGCAGCACGGCGGACAGGTCCAGTCCCGGCTTCGCCTCGAAGGAGAGGGTCCGCACGTGGTGGGCGCCTGCTTCCAACGCGGGTCCGCGCTGAAGGAGTTCCTGGACTGTCCCTTCGGCGACGTTCCGGCCGCCGTCGATGATGTAGACGTAGTCGGCCAGCCGCTGGGCGTCGTCCATCAGGTGCGTGGTGAGGATGATTCCCAGGCCGGCATCCCGCAGTTCGCCGATCAGCTCGAACACCAGCTGGCGGGACTGCGGATCCAGCCCGGCGCTCGGCTCGTCGAGGAACAGGACTTCCGGCCGGCCGATCAATGCTGCCGCGAGGGCAAGGCGCTGCTTCTGGCCGCCTGAGAGCCGCCGGACGGTGGTCCGGCCGAACGCGTCGATCCCCAGCCGCTCAACCAGGTCCTCCACGGGCCAGGGGTGCGCGTAGAGTCCGGCAATGTGCCGCAGCAGCGGCAGCGGCCTGGCCGACGGCGGGAGGCCGCCGTCCTGGAGCATCACGCCTACGCGGGACCGCAGGTCGGCCCCGGCCGACGCCGGGTCCTGGCCCAGCAGGGTGATGCTGCCGCCGCTGCGCTTCTGCAGGCCCTGGGCGCATTCGAGCGTGGTGGTTTTGCCTGCACCGTTGGCACCCAGCAGTGCAGTGACCTGCCCGCGCTCGGCGACGAGTGAGATGCCGCCCACCACCCGGAGCATTTTTCCGTCCAGGCTGGAAAGCGGACCTACATCCTTGATGAGCCCGTTAATGGACAGGACGGGGGATTGGGGCGATCGCACCCCAGTATTCTACGGGAAGTAGTATTGCCGGCAGTCCGCTGTTGCGGGTCAGGTCAGCCTCGCCTTACTGGAACCCGGGACTAAATTACGACACTATTGTGTTGTGTATTCCATGACCAACGCTACTGCTGTGCCTGTTGTCCGGCACGGGGCTTCCGCTGTTTCCGCGGAAGGCGGCGTCATGCCCGCAGGGCCGGTGGCTGACGCAGATGAGCGTACCCGCGACCGCGTCCTTGCTGCGGTCCTGGAACACGGACCAGTAAGTGCCGCCGAACTGGGCGACCTGCTGGGATTCACGCCCGCGGCAGTCCGCCGCCACCTGGACCATTTGTCCCGTGCCGGCGTTATCGAGGTCAAGCGGGTGGCCAAGTCGGGTGCAGGGGCAGGCCGCCCCGCCCGGCGTTACGTCCTTAGTTCCCAAGGCCAGTCGAGCCTTGGCAACGACTACCTTGATATTGCCGCCCTCGCCCTCCAGCAGCTCCAGGAAATGGCAGGCCCGGACGCGGTGCGGGCCTTCGCCGTCGAGCGCTTTGCGGACATGGAGCGCCGGTACGCGCCCGAGATCGAAAAGGCGGGTCCGGACATCACCGACCGCGCCAAAGCGCTTGCGGACGCCCTGAGCCGGGACAACTTCGTGGCGTCGGCAGCCTCCATCGAGGCCAAGGCTCCGTTGCCGGCAGCCCTTTCCAGTGTCCAGCTGTGCCAGGGCCATTGCCCCATCCAGCAACTCGCCGCCCGTTTCCCCGTGTTTTGCGATGTGGAGACCGAAGTGTTCTCGAGGCTGGTGGGCGTAGACGTACGCCGGCTCTCCACACTTGCCCGCGGCGGCCACGTCTGCACCACCCACATTCCCACAGGAAGGCTGTCTGCCGGAGGGCCTAAACCGCTCCCGGCAGCCCCCGCCCGCCTGAATGAAGTAACCAACCATCAGCAAGAAAGGCCGTGATGACGGACCAACTATCAGAGAAAGCAGTCGCCGAAAACACTGTGATCTCGGAGATTCTTGAGAAGAATCCCGAGCTTCACGGCATCGGCAACTACGAGTACGGCTGGGCTGACAAGAACGACGTCGGCGCCAACGCCCGCCGTGGGCTCGATGAAGAGGTAGTCCGGGACATTTCGGCCAAGAAGAGCGAGCCGGAATGGATGCTCGACCTGCGCCTCAAGGGCCTGAAGTACTTCGACCGGAAGCCCATGCCCACCTGGGGTGCGGACCTCTCCGGCATCGACTTTGACAACATCAAGTACTTCGTCCGCTCCACGGAGAAGCAGGCTGCCACCTGGGAAGACCTGCCCGAGGACATCCGCAACACGTACGAGAAGCTGGGAATCCCGGAAGCCGAGCGCAGCCGCCTCGTCTCCGGTGTTGCCGCACAGTACGAGTCCGAGGTTGTCTACCACCAGATCCGCGAGGACCTCGAAGCCCAGGGCGTCATCTTCCTGGACACCGACACCGCCCTCAAGGAGCACCCGGAGATCTTCCAGGAGTACTTCGGCACGGTCATCCCCGTGGGCGACAACAAGTTCGCGTCGCTGAACACCTCGGTGTGGTCAGGCGGTTCCTTCGTCTATGTGCCCAAGGGCGTCCACGTGGACATCCCGCTGCAGGCATACTTCCGCATCAACACCGAAAACATGGGCCAGTTCGAGAGAACCCTGATCATTGCCGACGAGGACTCCTACGTCCACTACATCGAAGGCTGCACCGCGCCGATCTACACCTCGGACTCGCTGCACTCGGCCGTCGTGGAGATCATCGTGAAGAAGGGCGCCCGCGTCCGGTACACCACCATCCAGAACTGGTCCAACAATGTGTACAACCTGGTGACCAAGCGTGCCATCTGCGAAGAAGGCGCCACCATGGAATGGGTCGACGGCAACATTGGCTCCAAGGTCACCATGAAGTACCCGGCCGTCTACCTCGTAGGCGAGCACGCCAAGGGCGAAACCCTGTCCATCGCGTTCGCCGGCGAAGGCCAGCACCAGGACACCGGCTCCAAGATGGTCCACATCGCGCCGAACACCAAGAGCTCCATCATCTCCAAGTCCGTGGCCCGCGGCGGCGGACGCGCAGCCTACCGCGGCCTGGTCCAGGTCCGCGAAGGCGCCAAGCACTCCGCAAACACCGTCCGCTGCGACGCGCTGCTGGTGGACACCATCAGCCGTTCGGACACCTACCCGTACATCGACATCCGCGAGGACGATGTCGTGATGGGCCACGAGGCAACTGTTTCCCGGGTCAGCGAAGAGCAGCTCTTCTACCTCATGTCCCGCGGCATGCGCGAAGACGAAGCCATGGCGATGATCGTCCGCGGCTTCATCGAGCCGATTGCCCGCGAGCTCCCCATGGAGTACGCACTTGAGCTGAACCGCCTGATTGAACTGCAGATGGAAGGGTCCGTCGGATAACGATGACTGAAATCACTACTGAAAAGGCACGCATCGGCGCGCCCTCAGCCCAGCCGTTCATTGACGGCTTCACGGAGGAAGGCGAGAGCCTTTCTCCCATCAATGCCGGCAACAAGGCACCGCTTGCCGGCGCTCCCGCCAAGCGCCACTCCCACGGCGGCGGCGTCGGTGTCCCGGACAGCTCACGCGCCGGCCGCCTGACGTCCTACAGGCTTGCCGATTTCAAGCCGCTGACCGGCATGGAGGAAGACTGGCGGTTCACCCCGCTCAAGCGCCTCCGCGGCCTTCACACCGAGGTCCTTTCCGGCGCGGCGCCCGCAGTGGTTGTCACCGGTCCGGAGCAGGTCATCGTTGAGAGCGTCGGCCGTGACGACCAGCGCATCGGTACGGCCGGCATCCCCGAGGACCGCGTGTCCGCCAACGCCTGGGAGAACTTCGCCGGCGCGACGGTGGTAACCATCCCGTCCGAGTTCGAAGCCACGTCGGAGATCAACGTGGACATCGAAGGCACGTCCCTCGAAGCCGCCGCCCAGCACCTCGTGATAGTCGCAGAGAAGTTCTCCAAAGCGGTGGTTGTCCTGAACCACAGGGGCTCCGCCGTTGTTTCGGAAAACGTCGAGATCATCGTGGAAGACGGCGCCAACCTCACCGTGATCACGCTCCAGGAATGGAACGACGACGCCGTCCACGCCTCCTCCCAGCAGGCGAAGATCGGCCGCGACGCCAAGCTCAAGCACGTCATGGTGAGCCTCGGCGGCGACCTCGTCCGCGTCACGCCGTCGGCCCGCTTCACCGCCCCCGGCGGCGAAGCCGAGATGTTCGGCCTGTACTTCGCCGACGCCGGCCAGCACCTGGAGCAGCGCCTCTTCGTTGACCACGCCGTGGCCAACTGCAAGTCCAACGTGCTGTACAAGGGCGCGCTGCAGGGCCGGAACGCCCACGCAGTCTGGGTTGGCGACGTCCTGATCCGCAAGGAAGCCGAAGGCACCGATACCTACGAGGCCAACCGCAACCTGCTGCTGACGGACGGTGCCCGCGCCGACTCCGTGCCCAACCTCGAAATCGAGACCGGCCTGATCGAGGGTGCCGGCCACGCCAGCGCCACCGGCCGCATGGATGACGAGCACCTGTTCTACCTGATGGCACGCGGCATCCCCGAGGACGTTGCCCGCCGCCTGGTGGTCCGCGGCTTCCTGAACGAGATCATCCAGCAGATCAAGGTCACCTCCATCGAGGAGCGGCTGACCGAGGCTGTTGAGCACGAGCTCGCCCTCACGGACAACTAGGAAGCACGGAGCACGGTTTACAGATGACTGACCAGCCAAAGGGCGAGCTTGTCTGCAAGGTGGATGAAATCCAGCTGAAGCAGGCGCTGCGGATCCTGATCGACGACTACCCTGTGGCCATCGTCAAGGACTCCATGGGGGAGATCCACGCCATCGGCGACACCTGCTCGCACGCGGACATTTCGCTGTCCGAGGGCGAGGTCGAGGGCTGCGCCATCGAGTGCTGGGGCCACGGGTCCCAGTTCGATCTGCGCAGCGGGCAGCCGCTGCAGCTGCCGGCCTACGATCCCGTCCCGGTGTTCGCCGTCGACATCCGCGGGGACGAGGTCTACGTGGACGTCACCACTGTCCTCAACGGCGCCGAAGCTCCGAACTTCAGCTAGCACCACAGAATCACGAACCAACTTCCAGACAGAGAGCGCACCGCGGCCGGCAGGCACGGTGCAGAGGAGAACAAGACACATGTCTACTCTTGAGATCAAGGACCTGCACGTCAGCATTGAGACGGAGCAGGGAACCAAGGAAATCCTGAAGGGCGTCAGCCTGACCATCCGGACCGGCGAGACCCACGCCATCATGGGCCCCAACGGCTCCGGCAAGTCCACGCTGGCCTCCACCATCGCGGGCCACCCGCGCTACAACGTCACCAGCGGCTCCATCACCCTCGACGGCGAAGACGTCCTGGCGATGAGTGTTGACGAGCGCGCCCGTGCAGGCGTCTTCCTGGCCATGCAGTACCCGGTGGAGGTCCCCGGTGTCAGCATGACCAACTTCCTGCGCACCGCAAAGACTGCCATCGACGGCGAAGCGCCCAAGCTCCGCACCTGGACCAAGGACGTCAAGGCTGCCATGGAGAAGCTGCGGATCGACGCCGACTTCGCCCAGCGCAACGTGAACGAAGGCTTCTCCGGCGGCGAGAAGAAGCGTGTGGAAATCCTGCAGCTGGAACTCTTCAAGCCGAAGTTCGCCGTCCTGGACGAGACCGACTCCGGCCTGGACGTCGACGCCCTGAAGGTCGTCTCCGAGGGCGTCAACCGCGCCCACGCCGAGGGCAAGATGGGCACGCTGCTCATCACGCACTACACGCGCATCCTGCGCTACATCAAGCCTGACTTCGTGCACGTGTTCGTGGACGGCCAGGTTGTCGAGGAAGGCGGCCCGGAGCTGGCCGACCGCCTGGAAGAAGAAGGCTACGACCGCTACGCCAAGGGCGCCGGCGCGGCCACCATCGCGGCCTCCGCCGCAGCACAGGCCTAGTAAAGGACACTTGCCATGACCGAAATCAACACGGCACGCACGAGCCTTGAGGACGTCGAGGAGGCGCTGAAGGATGTCATCGACCCCGAACTCGGCGTCAACATCGTTGACCTGGGCCTGCTGTACGGCTTGAAGTACTCCGATGACGACGGCGCGCTGCTGATCGACATGACCCTGACCACCGCGGCCTGCCCGCTCACCGACGTCCTGGAGGAACAGGTGGGCAAGGCCCTGGACGGCGTTGTTGACGACTGGCGCCTGAACTGGGTCTGGATGCCGCCATGGGGTCCTGAGCGGATCACGGACGACGGCAAGGACCAGATGCGGGCACTCGGCTTCAACATCTAAGGGCTTCACAAGTACGACGACGGCGGGTCATCTTTCCCAGGAAAGGTGACCCGCCGTCGTCGTTCCCTCATCGAGTGCTCCGTATATGCCGTTTTCAGACCTCAAAACGACACGTACGGAGCAATCGATGGGGCTAGAGCTGCAGAGCGCTCGGCGGAGTTAGAGCGAGGGTGCCGAGAACGTGTCGCACTGGTTGATGTCCCCGGTCTCGTAGCCGCGGTAGAACCAGCGCTGGCGCTGCTCGCTGGATCCGTGGGTCCAGGCCTCGGGCGTGACACGGCCGGTGGCCGCCTCCTGGATCCGGTCGTCGCCAACCGCAGACGCGGCGGACAGTGCATCGTTCAGGTCGTGCTGCGTGAGGGCTTCCAGGAACGGCTGGCCGTCGGGGCCCGGCTGGGTGGATGCGTGTTTTGCCCAGAGTCCGGCGTAGCAGTCAGCCTGCAGTTCAACCCGGACTGCACCGGACTCCGGCCCCTGCGGATCCTGCTGGGCTTGGTCGAGGCTCCCCAGCACGTTCTGGATGTGGTGTCCGAACTCGTGGGCCACCACATACTCCTGCGCCAGCGGCCCGCCTGAGGAACCGAACCGGTCCACGAGTTCCTGGAAGAACCCGGGATCGAAGTAGGCGGTGGTATCGGTGGGGCAGTAGAACGGTCCCACCGCGCTGGAGGCCGTGCCGCAGCCGGTGCTGACAGCCTGGTCGAAGATCACGGTCTCCGGCTGGGGGTACTGCACGTTGTACTGCTGCAGGTAGGCAGGCCAGAAAGCGTTCAGGCTGTTGACTGTGCCGGTGATGCGGCAGTCCACGCGGGCGTCCGCATCCGCCCCGGTCTGGCAGGCAGGAGCCGTGCCCTGGCTCTGCGGTGCCTGGCCCGCACCGGCCAGGCCCTCCAACAGCTGGGGATTGACGCCCAGCAGCGCGGCAATGAGCAGGATGAGCCCGCCGCCGATGCCGCCGCCCACTTTGACTCCGCGGCCCATGCCGCGCCGGTCCTGGACCTGCGAGGGGTCCAGCTGCACATTGTCATTGAAACTCATAAAGTCACAATACCCGCGGGCCCGCGGCTCAATCCGTGCCGGCCGGTAAAGTTGATGCGATGCCTTTCCTCAACCGAATCCAGCGCTGGGCCGATGAACGGCCGCACGACACCGCCGTCGTGATTGCAGGACGGCGCCTTTCCTGGTTGGAGTTCCGGGATTCCGCCGCCGCGCTGGTAGCCCACGCCAAGTCCGTCACGGCCCTCTGTGAGGCCAATTCGGTTGACTTCGCCACCAAATTCGCCGCCGCGGTGGCGGGCGGGCGCCAGTGCGCCGTCCTCGACCCGGCGTGGGCCGCCCAGCTGCAGGAGGACATCAGGCGGCGCGTCGAAGCATCCGCACTTCCGGCACCGGTGTCCCCGGACGATGAGCTGGCGGACGGCGTGCCGGAGGGCACCTTCCTCATCGGACTGACGTCCGGCACCACCTCGGTTCCCAAAGCCTTCACGCGCTCCCGGCGGTCCTGGCAGGAATCCTTCGACGCCTCGATCGAGTTCTTTGGGCTCCGCCAGGATGATGTGACGCTGGCGCCGGGGCCGCTCGCCGCGAGCCTCAACCTCTACGCCCTGGCAGAGTGCCTTTATGCGGGGTCCGAGTTCCAGACCCTCGAATCCTTCGACGTCGGGGACGTCCATACCGCCATCGCGCATGACCGCGTCACCAGGCTGGTGCTGGTGCCCACCATGCTAAGGATGCTCAGCGAGCGCGGCCTGACCGGATGCGTGGACGCTTCCGGGGTCCGCACCATCATCTGTGCAGGCTCGAAGCTGGACGCGCGGACGCTGGAAGCCGCGCGCCGCTGGGCCCCGAACGCCACCATCTTCGAGTACTACGGCGCCTCGGAGCTGAGCTTTGTGTCCGGGGCCGGGCTGCCGGCCCGCCAGCCTGCCGTGCACGGCGGCACCGGAATTGGCCGGCCCTTCCCGGGCGTGGACGTCCGGATCCTCGATGACGCCGGCATGCCCCTCCCGGACGGTGACGCCGGGAACATCTGCGTCCGGAGCCCGATGGTCAGCAACGGCTACCTCTGGGGCGACGACGGCCAGGCCCTGAAGTCCTTCGGCGGCTGGTTCACAGTGGGGGACCAGGGGTATCTCGCCGAGGGGGAACTGCACATCCTGGGCCGCCGCGCGGACATGATCCTCACGGCCGGCAGGAACGTCTATCCGCACGAGGTTGAACTGGCACTGTCAGCGGTGCCCGGGGTCTCCGCCGCCGTGGCTGCCGGAATGCCCGACGACCTGCGCGGCCAAAGGGTGGTGGCCGGCGTCGTCCCCTCCCATGGGGCGGTCACTGCAACGCAGCTCCGGGCCGGACTCGAAGAGCTGCTGGCACGGGACAAGCGGCCGCTCCAGTACTACCTGCTGGCCGAATTGCCCGCCACGGACCGCGGCAAGGTCAACAGGAGCCTGCTGCTGGACTGGATAGAGTCCCGGGACCCGAGGGTACGCAGCCTTGGCGGCTGACCAGCTCCCTCCGGACCGGCAGCCCGTCATCATCGCGGCCCTGCGGACGCCGGTTAGCCGCACCAACGGCGCCCTCCGGAAACTGCGCGCCCACGAGTTGCTGGCGCCTGTCCTGCGCGGCCTTCTGGCCGGCGCCGGGGTTGAGCCCGGTGCCGTTGCCGACGTAGTGATCGGCAACGCCGTGGGCGGCGGCGGAAATGTGGCGCGCCTGGCCCTGCTCGAGGCCGGAATGCCCGTAAGTGTTCCCGGCATCACCGTGGACCGCCAGTGCGGTTCGGGGCTGGACGCGATCGTCCTCGCGTCACGGCTGGTGGCAGCGGGCGGTGGTCCGCTGTTCCTTGCCGGAGGTGTTGAGAGCACCAGTACGGCGCCATTGCGCGCGTACAGGAACGACGACGGCAGCCCGGAGTTCTACCGGCGGGCCCAGTTTGTGCCGGCGGCCTTCGGGGACCCGGACATGGGCGTGGCCGCGGAAACCGTGGCGCAGAAGTTCAGTGTCAGCCGGGAGCGGCAGGACGCCTTCGCCCTCCGGAGCCACCGGCTGGCGCTTGGCGCCTCTCAAGCAGGGTATTTCGACGGCGAGCTGGTTCCGCTGGACACCGGCGCCGGGACTGTTGCTGCTGACGATGGTCCACGGCGGGGGTTGAACGCCGCGGTGATGTCCCGGTTCCCGGCCGCCTTCGTGGAGGGAGGAACTGTCACCGCGGGGAACTCATGCTTCGACGCGGACGCCGCCTCCGCCGTCGTCCTGACATCCCTTCAGCGGGCGCGGGAACTGGGCGCGGCGGACGCGCTGCTGGTGCTGGGCGCCGGGACGGCAGGAGTGGACCCCGAGGTGCTGGGCGTCGGTGCCGCCGCCGCGGCGAAGAACGTGCTCGGTGCCGCGCAGGTGGGCGCCGGAGAGCTGGACCTGGTGGAGTTCAACGAAGCCTTCGCCTCACAGACGCTTGCCTGCCTGGATCTGCTGGGGATTGACGGTGAGCGGGTAAACCTCGACGGCGGGGCGCTGGCCTTGGGCCACGCGTACGGTGCGTCCGGCGCTGTCCTGGTGACGCGGCTTCTCGCCCAGGCGCGCAGGAACACGGCGCCGGGAAGCCTGGCACTGGCCATGATCAGCAGCGCCGGAGGCATGGGTACGGCAGCGTTGCTGCAGTACGAGCGCCTCTAAGGAAGTTCCCGGGCTTCAGTCCTCCGCTTCGCCCAGGCCGCGGGCGGCAAGCGCCTCGCCCGTCTGGCGGGCGAAAGCCACCGAGGTGATGAAGACGGGCAGGATCAGGGCCCTCGGATTTCGTTCCAGGCCCCGGGCGCGGGCGGAATCCCGGACGTCGGCAAAGGTGCCGGCGATATACGGGATGCTGCGCAGCATGATGCCGATGGTGAGGGCGAACCGCTCGGGATCGGCACCAAACCTCCTGAAGGGCGTGGCTGCCCTGACTACTCCATCCAGGAGCTGCTGCACCGGGGTAGTGGCTGTGAGCAGCGAGGCCGCCACTACGCAGATGACGATGTTCAGGACGATCCTGGCCGCAGTCGGGGCTCCCAGCTGCCACCACTGGAACAGCCCGATGACCAGCAGGACGGCAGCGAGCGGGCGGATGGCTCCCCAGAGCCGTTTCAGGCCCGCACCGGTGAGCAGGAAGAGGCCGCAGAGTCCGCCAAGTACCGCCGCCGAGATGAGCCAGTCCTGGATGATGAACGAGGCCAGGCCGCAGCCGAACACCAGGAGGAACTTCAGCGCGAGCGGTGACCGGTGGAGCAGTGAATTCCCCGGCACGTAGTTGGCCAGGAGGAAGCCGTGCCCCCTCATCGGACGCCCGGCTCCGTGACACGGAGGCCTTCCATGCACAGGGAGCGGTACCCTGCCACCGCTTCCGCCGGGGCACCGTCGAACGCGACTTTTCCCTGGTCGATGACCAGTACGCGGTCCATCTCCAGTGCAAGGTCAAGGTCGTGGGTGGACATGATGACCTGCTGGTCCAGCCCCGCCAGGGTCCTGCGGAGAAGCTCCCGGTTGCGAAGGTCCAGAAGGGTGGAGGGTTCGTCGAGCACAAGGACCTGGGGTTTCACCGCCAGGACGGCCGCGAGGGCCATCAGCTGCCGCTCGCCGCCGGAGAGTTCGTAGATGCTCTGGTCCGCCAGATGCAGCAGTCCCATCCGCTCGAGGGCCGCTTCGGCCTGGCTGCGCCGCTCGGTGCCGTTCTTCACCGAGCGGCGCAGCGAAAGCTCCACGTCCTCCCGGCCGGTGGGCATCACCAGCTGGGAGAGGGGATCGGTGAAGACAAAGCCGACGTTCCGCCGGACTTTCCGGACGGCACGTACTGTGTCCTCGCCGTCGACCGCAACGCTGCCCGCTGTCGGCTGGATGAGGCCGTTGACCAGCCGCAGCAGCGTGGACTTCCCGGAGCCGTTGGCGCCGATGACGCCCACGCGCCGTTCCGTGAGTTCGAGGTTGACGTCGGCGAGGAGGACCTTGGGCTCAGGGGAGTGGTCCGTTTCGACGGCGACTGTTGCCTTGTCAAAGGTCACGGAAGGCATGGCGGTTGTTCCTAGGCTTCGGTGGTCTGGACGGTGCTGCGGCGGACGCGGCGGACCAGGATGTCCGGGAATGCGCGGTGGAGGGCGACGGCGATGATGGCGGCGAGGATGTTCTTGACGATGTCTCCGGGGTAGAAGACCAGGTCGCTTACGAATGCCTGCGCCAGGGTTGCCTTGGTGTTCAGGGCAATGCCGGCGACGCCGAGCGAGTGCACCACCAGCACGCTGGTGGCCATGGCGGCCAGGAAGAGCCAGAGGGCACGGACTTTGGTGGTGCGGCGGATCACCAAGGTGGCGAGCCAGCCTACGACCAAAGCTGCGATGGGGAAGGCGATGATGTAGCCGGCGGACGGACCGGCGAGGATGCCCAGTCCGCTGCGGCCCTGGCTGAAGATCGGAAGGCCGGCGAGGCCCAGCAGGGTGTACAGGCCGACGGCGGCGAAGCCCCTTCCGGGGCCGAGCACCAGGCCGGTGAGCATCACGGCAAGGGTCTGGAAGGTGATGGGGACGCCGAAGCCGTTCACGGCAAGGCCGGGAACGAGGGCCGCGCCGGCCACGAGGGCGGCGAAGACGGCAATCAGGCCCAGGTCGGTGGCGTTCCAGCGGTGGCGCTTGGTCTTGCCGGTATTGCTGACGGCAGTGTCGGTGTTGCTCATGGTGGTCCTGTCGGGGTAGTACAAGCGGGATCTGGTGTAGTCCCGACGTTACCGGGGCAGGGCAGGGGGTATTTTGTAGGGGCCCTACTAAAGCAGGCCCCGGCGGATGAGGTCTGGGCACAACTGGCCCACCGTTCATGCCAGTAACGGTTCTGGTTCCTGGGGGCCGCGATGGGTTCTGTGAGCTGTGAGCTCCTACGGTTATTGCAGCTGAAGCACCAGCTTTGGCGGGGTGCTTGTCTCCCTTGAGCCGAAGTCGGCCCCGTCGCTGCTGGTGGCGTTGATGCCAAGCGAGAGGATGCCGCCGAGCTCGCCCTGCAAAGCTGACGCACTCAGCGTCACTTCATAGTTGGTGTTCGACGCGACGGGTCCGAGGCTGCCCAGCACACTGCTGCCCAGGGCCGGCCTTGTGCTGTACGTGAGGCCGCTCTCAGTCCAGGTGTCGTCCGTAACCAGCCTGACGTTCTGCGTACCCACTGAGCCGCTGGTCGTCGCCCGCAGTTGGAGCTTCGCGCTCACGATCGTCTTTCCTGCGAGCGCCGACATATCAAACTTAAGGTAGGCATTCTCCACCGGACTGTTGTCCACAGCGAGCTTCGGCGCCGTCCCGTAATTCGCCGTCGCCGCCCCGCTGGAAACATAAGCGTCCGCTGTGGCCGTCAACGTCACCGTCACCGTCTCCGGGGGCGTCGTAGCCGCGGCTGTCGTGAAAGTCCACGTCTTGGCAATGACTGCATTTCCGGAGAAATCTTTCGCTCCGGTGACCCTCGCGGTGTACTGCGTACCAGGATTCAAATTGGCGGTGGGATCCAGCGTGGCGGTGTTGTTGCTGAGGGTCACGACCGCATTCACAGGAGTGGTTGAAGTTCCCTCGGCCAGCGTGAACGTCGTGTTGTTGACCGTCGTCGAGTCCATTGCCTCCGAAAACGTAGCCGTGACATTGCCGGTGACCGCTGCGTCTGCTGCATTTTCTGCAGGAGTCACCGAGGTCACCGTAGGTGCGGTGGTATCTCCGGGCGGGGTCCCCGTGCCCGATCCCAGCTGGAGCACCAGCCTGGGTGGGGTGGTTGTCTCTCTTGAGCCGAAGTCAGCCCCGTCATTGCTGGTGGTGTTGATGCCAAGCGAGAGGATTCCGCCGAGCTCGCCCTGCAGAGCTGACGCAGTCAGTGGCACTTCATAATTGGTGTTCGACGAGACGGGTCCGGCGGTGCCCAGGACGCTGGTGCCCAGGGCCGGCCTCGTGCTGTACGTGAGGCCGCTCTCAGTCCAGGTGTCGTCCGTAACCAGCCTGACGTTCTGGGTTCCCACTGAGCCGCTGGTCGTTGCCCGAATCTGGAGCTTCGCGCTCACGATCGTTCTTCCTGCGAGTGCCGACATATCAAACTTAAGGTAGGCATTCTCCACCGGGCTGTTGTCCACAGAGAGCTTCGGCGCCGTCCCGTAATTCGCCGTCGCCGCCCCGCTGGAAACATAAGCGTCCGCTGTGGTGGTCAAGATCTCCGTTTGCGGCGCCGTGGTGTCGATCAGCCAGGTTCGCTCCGCGGGAGTCGGGTCCGCGTTGCCGGCCGCGTCGGTCGCCCGCACCGTGAAGACGTGCGAGCCAACCGCGAGATCAGCGTATCTCTTCGGCGAGGCACATCCCTCGAAGGCACCTCCATCCAAGGCACACTCGAAGGTCCCGGGCTCCGTGGCAGTGAAGGTGAACTCGGCCGAAGTGCTGCCACTGGTCCCTGACGGACCACCTGTAATCGATGTATCGGGCGGGGTGGTGTCCGGCACGGGGTCGCCGCCTCCGTCCTCTGCTCCTATTTGCCGCGGGTCAAAAGTAGTGTCCACAAGCAGGCGGGGGCTGAACGCATCGGCAATCTGCTGCCAGGAGACAAGCTTGTGGTTTTGGTTACCGCTGTTACCGTTGCCCGCATCCGTGTTGTTGTGGTCCTGGCTCGTGAAAAGGCCAGCGGGATAGGAGGGTCCAAGTGGGAAATTGGTGACATCAATCCCGTCTTGGCCATTGACACCGTCGACGCCGCCTCCAGCGACGATCTTGAAGGAGCCGACGAACGCGTTGTCACCGCGGTTGTAGACAACGAAGTTGGATCCGCCCTGGCTCGACACAATCAGATACCCGGTCCCCTGCCGGCCATAGTAAATGGCGGAGTTTTTGACGTTCTCCACTATTCGTCCGCCGGTCGCCACCGTGCGGTCCACGAGCGACCGCGTTGAACCGTCCCCCGGCTCAGCTCCGTAGCGCCAGAGGCCGACTTTCTCCTCGGACACGTATAGACGTTGCAGCTCATCATCTGCCGAAATACCCTCGGAGCTGTCGCCGTTGTCGAAAGAACGCACCGCTGTCCCGCGAACCGATCCGTTGGCGCCATCCAACTCGAACTGGGTAATCACATTCGTATTGAAGTCATGCACAAAGGCGTAGTACTTCCCCGACGCCGGGGAGTGATACATTCCAAAGCCACGGGGCCTGCCTGGAGTGCTGATGCGCCCCACCTCTGTCAGGGACCGGTCCGCGACGTTCACCTTGTAGAACCGAACGCCGGTCGACTCCACATTCCTCTCCGTCACGCCGACGAGGGCGACGCGCTCACTGCCCAACGGAAAGTTGTACCGGAGATCGACGTTGTTCATGCTGCCGTGCAGGTAGAAATGCAGCTGGCGCCCGGACAGGTCGTAGACCCCCACTCCTCCGGTACTTAACTTGTCTGTGCCGATCACCACGCTCTGCGACGGATCCGTGGGGTGTATCCAGATCGCGCTGTCGTCTGCCGCGTCACTGGAGCTCGGAACGGGTGTAGTCTCTCCCGACGGAACCACGAGGACGTCCGCCGCATGCGCCTGCGGGGCGATGAGTACGTTGAGGCCTGCGAGGGCGGCGGCTAAAACCGCGACAAGCAGGATCCGGAACAGCGTGGGAGCGTGGCGCAAGGATCCGCCAGCGGCCCGCGTGCGTCGAGCAGCAACCGTGTGAGCCATGGACTTCCTATCCGTTGGCCGGTGCTGCATAAATGCACCGGATGTCCGATACGGACGCCCCGGGCCCCCAGCAGCATTCAGCGTCGTAGGGGAAGCCTACGCGCGGCCGGACCAGGCAAGAATAAGGGCGATCACCCATTTCACTCATTAGGTATAGGTGTTTTGTCAGTCCCGAAAACTTGGGTATAGGGGATCGATTGCTCCGTTATTGTTCCAGGCTTACGCTTTGAGATAACTCGCATTTAGCCGTCGTTGTTTCTGGGGTCGACACTCGCGCGGGCAGCCGGTACATCAAAACCCCTAGTAGAAACAGCGACGACCATGAAGGCTACGAGCGTTCAAGCGCTGCAAACTCAGCAGAAGCGGCGTGGCATTGACTTCCAGCGTAAATGCGCAGCGGTTGCTTCGTCCATTCTGATTATGTTCGCAATTATCACTCCGACATCCGCAAGCGCCGCAGCGACAACCTCGTTAGTCATGGATACTTACGTGCAGGCCGACAAAGCGAATTCGAACTTTGGGACCAGCATCCGTTTATCTACGGAAGGCCGGGCGTATATCTGGCGGAACTCGCTCCTACGATTCTCCGTGCTGGTGCCCGCAGGAGAACATGTCGTATCAGCCAAACTTCGGGCGTATTCCGAGGCATCTGCAAATTCCACTCAGTTCGTTGACGCCTTTACTACATCTGGCGGCTGGACCGAGAGGGGCGTCACGTGGAATAACGCACCGGCACGCGGGACATGGCTCGGGAAGGCCGGCGGATTCGCCAGCGGCTCCTGGGTTGAATGGGATGTAACGAAGGGCGTCAATCCGAAGGGCGGCGAGCAAAACTTCAAGCTGGAAAGCAACGCGCAGAAGTGGATCGGGTTTAAGTCCAGGGAATCGTCGAACTCCGCCCTGCGCCCAAGACTGGTGGTGACGACAGCGCCTGACACGGTGACCTCCACCGAGGCGGCCGTAGTCCAGGGGTGGGGCGCGAGCGTGGCCGGGGACGAGTTCAATTATTCCGGCGCGCCCGATGCCGCGAAGTGGAATGTCTACAACAGTGCCGGCCACGCAGGAAACGGTCTCCGGAGTCCTCAGCAGGTAACCGTGAACGGGTCCACAATGGTCATGACCGGAACTCCGGATGGCACGACTGCCGGGATGGGCGCCAAGTTTGCTAACCAGAAGTACGGGCGGTGGGAAGTCCGGGCGGCCGGGTCCGGTGATAACGAATACCACCTGGTGTCCATCCTGTGGCCCGACAGTGAAAATTGGCCGTGTGACGGCGAGATTGACTATGCGGAGACGACCGGCGACTGGAACGTCATCCAGTTCTTCCACCACTATGGATGCTCGAACCTACAGACCGCGGCGTCCAAGCCTCTGGATGTGACCCAGTTTCACAACTACGCGGTCGACTGGACGTCGCGCGGGATCGTCGGCTATATCGATGGCATAAAGTGGTTCGAAGACACCGACCCTGCACATCAGCCTCCCGGTCCGATGCATCAGACCTTACAACTGGACTGGTTCCCTGACAGCAGTGCCGACGGAGCCGGCGAGATGCGGGTTGACTGGGTCCGCGTGTACGCGGCAGGGTGAACATCCAAGCGCAAGCAACGCCGGACAATTCCTGGTGGACATACCGGTTCCCGTCGTGCCTTCGAACGTGACAGCCATGGTCCGGGTACTCCAGTCCGTGAGACCCGTCTCGAAGTAGCCCTCCCCGGCGCGTTGAACGGTAGACTTGGATGGGCCGTTCTCCGGCCATTGCCGCCCACGCCCATCACAGATACTTGGGGCTGCGGCTTATCCCTGCTGTGAAAGGCTTTACCTGCTGTGATTACTGTCCAGGACCTCGAACTGCGTGCCGGCGCCCGGCTCCTGATGGATCAGGTGAGCTTCCGCATCGACAAGGGAGACAAGATCGGGCTGGTGGGCCGGAACGGCGCCGGGAAGACGACGCTCACCCGCGTGCTCGCGGGCGAAGGGCTTCCGGCAGCCGGCAAAGTTACCCGCACCGGTGAAATCGGCTACCTTCCCCAAGATCCGCGCACGCCGGACATGGAGCAGCTCGCGCGGGACCGGATCCTGTCCGTCCGGGGCCTGGACATCGCCGTCGGCAAGCTCCGCTTGGCGCACGAAGAGATGGCCAGCGAGGATGCTGCCGTGCAGCGCAAGGCAATGAACCGCTACGACCGGCTCGAGTCCGAGTTCCTGGCGGCCGGCGGTTACGCCGCTGAAGCCGAGGCCGCAGCTATCTGCTCCAACCTCGCCCTGCCGGACCGGCTGCTGAACCAGCCGCTCAAGACCCTTTCCGGTGGCCAGCGGCGCCGCGTGGAACTGGCGCGCATCCTGTACTCGGATGCGGAGACCATGCTCCTCGACGAGCCCACCAACCACCTCGATGCCGACTCCATCGCGTGGCTCCGTGACTTCCTGAAAAACCACCAGGGCGGGCTCATCGTGATCAGCCACGACACTGAACTCCTCGAAGCCACGGTTAATAAGGTGTTCCTGCTGGATGCCAACCGTGCGCAGATCGACTTCTACAACATGGACTGGAAGCGCTACCTCACGCAGCGCGAAACCGACGAACGTGCGCGCAAGCGCGAGCGGGCCAATGCCGAGAAGAAGGCCCAGGTGCTGTTCGACCAGGCTAACAAGATGCGGGCAAAGGCCACCAAGGCCGTTGCCGCCCAGAACATGGCCAAGCGCGCCGAGCGCCTGTTGAGCGGCCTGGAGGCTGTCCGCGAGCAGGACCGGGTGGCAGCGCTGCGCTTCCCGGATCCCTCGCCGTGCGGCCGGACCCCGCTTACTGCCGAGGGCCTCAGCAAGTCCTACGGTTCCCTGGAGATCTTCACTGACGTGGACCTGGCCATCGACCGCGGCTCCAAAGTGGTCATCCTGGGACTCAACGGTGCCGGCAAAACTACCCTGCTGCGGATGCTCGCGGGCGTGGACAAGCCCGACACCGGTGACGTGATTGCCGGGCACGGCCTGAAGGTGGGCTACTACGCGCAGGAGCACGAGACCCTCGACGTCGAGCGCACCGTCCTGGAGAACATGCGCTCCGCTGCACCGGACATGAAGGACGCGGAGGTGCGCGGCATCCTGGGCTCGTTCCTGTTCTCCGGCGACGACGTCGACAAGCCTGCCGGCGTCCTCTCCGGCGGCGAGAAGACGCGCCTCGCCCTGGCCACCATCGTGGCCTCCAGTGCCAACGTGCTCCTCCTCGACGAGCCCACCAACAACCTCGACCCCGCCAGCCGTGCCGAAATCCTCGGGGCCCTCAAGAACTACAGCGGAGCCGTCGTCCTGGTCAGCCACGACGAGGGGGCTGTCGAGGCCCTCAACCCCGAGCGCGTCGTCCTGCTGCCGGACGGTATCGAGGATCACTGGAATGAAGACTATTTGGACCTGATTACGCTGGCTTAGTCCCGCCGCGGTGCGGCTTGCGTTCGCTGCGCGACGCCGGTGGGTTGCGTCCGCTTCGCGGCGTGGGCGATTTCCCGCGTGCTGGCTCCTTCGTCGCCTTTGACGCACGCTACATAAATCGCCCACGCCGCTGCGCTTGTGCCCCGGACACCTTTTGTGTCAGCGCACCTTCAGTTCCCTGGCTTCGGTGATTCTTCGCAGCTCTGCATACGTGATGCTGAACATTGAGTTGTGGTCTCCTGCTCCGGCCCAGAGGAGTTCCTGTTTCTTGAGGGAGCTGTCCAAGAGGGCCCTGATCTTTTCCGGGTGGCCCACCGGGGCCACTCCGCCTACCGCCTGGCCGGTATGCTGCAGGACGAACTCGGGGGAGGCGCGGCGGATTCTGCCTTCACCCAGCTGCCCGGCCACCAGCCTTGTGTCCACCCGTGCCGCCCCACTGGCAAGGATCAGCAGGGGCTCCCCATTGAGGTCGAAGATCAGGCTGTTCGTGATCGCCGCGAGGTCGCAGCCGAGCGCCTCAGCTGCCGCGGACGCCGTCGGAACGCCCGCCGGAAAAGTCCGCACGGTGTCCCCAACTCCGGCAGCCACCAGGGCCGCGCGCACCAGGACCACCGGGCCGCCGTCGTGCTCCGTCATCCGTCAGTACCCCTGGGCGTCGAGGAGTGCGTCTTCCTCTTCCTCGGATGTCGCCTTCTTCCGCTTCCTGGGAGGTGACGGACGACGGCGTGGTGCCCCGGCCGCCGCGCGGGGCGTGCCGTCCGCAAACGCATCGTCGTCCTCTGCGTCAATGGCCGCGTTGCGCGCCTGCTGGCGGGCGGCGTAACCGAAACCGACAAACATCAGGACGCCGAACGCGAACCACTGCAGCGAGTAGGAAAGGTGCGTGCCTTCCTCTGTGGAAGGCTTGGGGAACGCCATGGGCATCTCGGCGGCCGGGGGAGTCTCGGAGGCGAGCTGCCCGTAGGCTCCGGTCAGCAGCGGGTACCCAAGCTGGGCGGAGTAGGCGGGAAGGTCGATGGACGCCAGCTGGCCGTCGGGGGCGCCGCGCTTGAGTTCAGGCTCGGGATGCTTCAAGCGGACGACGGCGGTCACCTCACCTGGAGGGGGCGCCGGCACGGAGTCGGGGCTGCCGGGATTCCTGTTGCCGATGGGCAGCCACCCACGGTCGATCACGACGGTTTCACCCGTGGTCAGCCGGAACGGGACCACCACTTCGTAGCCAGGCTGGCCATTGAGCGGACGGTTCCGAACCACGCGCTGGCCGTCAACAAGATAGGTGCCCCGCAGCTCCACCTGCGTCCACTCCAAGGCGGAATCCAGCCGGCTGAATTGTCCTTTGGCGTCCTCGAACGGAATGGGCGCCGCAGAGTAATTGGTCACCACCCGGTTGATCTCGGCGAGGGTCTCGGCGCGGCGGTCCATCTGCCAGCGGCCCAGGAACACGCAGGCGGTGGCGAAGATTGCGGCCAGCAGGAGATAACCCAGCCACTTGCTGGAAAAGAGGAAACGGTACATTCAGCTGTCCTGCTCCGGGGCACCAAAGATCCGGTAGTCCTCAAGCGGCAGGGTTTCCTTCCACAGCCCCCTCGTCTGGAGGTAGTCTTCCAGCCATTCCCGGTGGTCCGCACAGGCGAGCCAGGTCTTGCGCCGCTCGGGGGTGTGGATTTTAGGGTTGTTCCACAGGAGCTGCCAGGAGGCCTCGGAGCGGCAGGCCTTGCGTGAGCAGATGGCAGCGGATTCCGCGAGCGTGGGATCGGATCCCGCCGCGAAGTCGAAAATACTCATGATGCCCTCCGCTCCTGCCCGGTTGTTGTTTCGTCGTCGTCATTGATGAGTTCGCCCTGAAGGACCTCGTTGCCGTGTTCGTCATTGGCCGAGCGTGCGGGGGGACTCTCGAGTTCCGCCAGCGGCGCGGAGTCCAGCAGCAGGTCACTGTGCCCCTCCGCCTTGTCGCTGCCGTTCGCTATGACCACCGCAATCCACGGCAGGAACACGGCTCCGGCCACCGCGATAATCTTGAACCAGCCGTCCACCACGAAGATCAGGATCAGGCACACCATGCGGATACCCATGGCCAGCGCGTACTTGATCATGCGCTGGCGCATATCCTCGGAATGGGCCGCCGCAGCATCCGTGATGCTATGGACTTCCGCATCGCCGGAGAACCGGCCGGGTTCTCCAGTCGCGGATTGTCCCGCATGGTTTTCAAGGGTCACGGTGATTCATCACGCTCCAAAGGCTTAGCTCAATTCTCTCACCATCGGCAGTGGCACCCAAACCCGGGCCGGGCCGGACGCTAAGATCGAAGTCAGCCAAATTACCCCTACCTACCGCGGCCCCAGCGCGCCGCAGAATACCGGAGCCCCTCCATGACTGAAGCAGCCACCGCCCCCCGCAGCGTCCTCATCACCGGCGGCAACCGCGGCATCGGCCTGGCCATCGCCGAGGCGTTCCTGGCCAACGGCGACAAGGTTGCCGTCACCTACCGCAGCGAATCGAAACTCCCGGAGGGTATCCTTGGGGTCAAGGCCGACGTCACGGACGAGGCCTCGGTGGACGCCGCCTTCAAGGAAGTGGAAGCGGCGCACGGTCCCGTGGAGGTCCTGGTGGCCAACGCGGGCATCACCAAGGACACCCTGCTGCTGCGCATGAGCGAGGACGACTTCACGTCCGTCATCGACACCAACCTCACCGGCGCGTTCCGCGTCATCAAGCGCGCCTCCAAGGGCATGATCCGGCTGCGCAAGGGCCGCGTCGTCCTGATCTCCTCCGTGTCCGGCCTGTATGGGGCTCCCGGCCAGATCAACTACTCGGCGTCAAAGGCAGGCCTTGTGGGCATCGCCCGTTCCCTGACGCGTGAGCTTGGATCACGGGGGATCACGGCCAACGTCGTCGCCCCGGGCTTCATCAACACGGACATGACTGCCGAACTCCCCGACGCCACCCGGAAGGACTACCTTTCCAGCATCCCGGCGGGCCGCTTTGCCGAGGCCTCCGAGGTAGCCAACGTGGTCCGCTGGATCTCCAGCGACGAGGCCGCCTATATCTCCGGAGCTGTCATCCCCGTCGACGGCGGCCTGGGCATGGGGCACTGACCGGCGCCGGCGAACTAGCAGCCCGGCGCTTCTTTGTGTAGGTCACACAAGGGAATTGGCCGGGGGCGCTGGCATGATGGACTGCAGGCCATCAGCAATTTAGACGTTTCAGACAAAGGAGCCCGCATGGGACTGCTGGATAACAAGACTGCCATCGTGACCGGATCCTCGCGCGGAATTGGCGCGGAGGTAGCCAAGAACCTTGCCCGCGAGGGCGCCGCCGTCGTGGTGAACTACCGCCAGAAGGCACCGCGCGCCAACAAGGTGGTGCAGGGCATCGAGGCCGCCGGCGGCCGCGCCGTGGCCGTGGGCGCCGACCTCACCAGCCAGGAGGGCGTGCAGGCCCTGGCCAGCGCCGCCATGGAGAACTTCGGGTCCCTGGACATCCTGGTGCTGAACGCTTCCGGCGGCATGGAAACCGGCATGGGCGAGGACTACGCGCTCAAGCTGAACCGCGACGCCCAAATCAACATGCTCAACGCCGCCGTGCCCCTGATGCAGGAAGGCTCCCGCGTGGTGTTCGTGACCAGCCACCAGGCCCACTTCATCAACACCGTGCCCACGATGGAAGCCTACGAGCCCGTTGCCCGCAGCAAGCGCGCCGGGGAGGACGCCCTGCGCGAACTCATTCCCGGCCTCGCCGAGAAAGGCATCACCCTGGTGGTTGTGTCCGGCGACATGATCGAGGGCACCGTCACCGCAACGCTCCTGGACCGCTCCACGCCTGGTGCCATCGAGGCCCGCCGCGCTGAAGCCGGAAAGCTGTACTCCGTGGAGGAGTTTGCCGAAGTGGTGGCCAGCATGGTCACCGCCGACGTCGAATCCGGCCACACCGAATACGCCGGCGGGGCAGACTACTTCGGCAAGGGCGCCGGCCAGGCCACGAGCTAGGTCCCAGCCAAAACGCCGGATGGCACGTTGCGGCGCGACGTGCCATCCGGCGTTTAAGGGGAGGCGCCGCTCAGACGCCGGCGACGTACCGGACGGCGTCGAGGTACGGCATGTTGACGGCGGCGTCAGCCACGGCGCGCACGGCGGGTTTGGCGTTGAAAGCGATGCCAATGCCGGCCGCACCGAGCATGTCCAGGTCATTGGCGCCGTCACCCACGGCCACCGTGTGCTCCAGCGCGATGCCCTCCGCTGCTGCCCATTCACGCAGGTATTTTTCCTTGGCTGCCCGGTCCACCACGGCGCCGAGCACCTTGCCCGTCAGCGCGCCGTCGACAATCTCCAGCTCGTTCGCCTGCCAGTAGTCCAGGCCCAGCTCATCGGCGATCGGCTCCAGGATCTGGTTGAAGCCGCCCGACACAACTGCAACCACGTGGCCGGCAGCCTTGAAGGCGGAAACCAGTTCCCCGGCTCCCAGGCTCAGCTTCACTTCCTGGCGGACGGAGTGGACGACGTCGGCCGGAAGCCCCGCGAGGACTGCCACCCGTGCGTGGAGGCTTTGGGCGAAATCCAGTTCCCCGCGCATTGCGGCTTCGGTGACAGCGGCCACTTCTTCGCGTTTCCCGGCGTAGGCGGCCAGGAGTTCGATGACCTCCTGCTGGATCAGGGTGGAGTCCACGTCCATGATCAGGAGTTTGCGTTCGGCTGACCGCAGGCCGGCAGGGACCAGGGCGGTGTCCAACCCGCCGATGGAGGCCCCGGCCAGGGCATGGCGAAGGGCGGCAAGTCCGGCGGCCGTCGCATCCGGGAGCGCCAGGTCCGCGACGTGGACCTGGTACCGCTCGTCGCCAAGGCTTGCCTCTGACAGAATGGCGGCGCCGTGCGCGGTGAAAATGGAACGGAGCTGCTCCAGCCCGGTTGTGGTTACATTCAGGCCGTAGCTGACCGCAGTCACGTTCGAAGTCATGCCTGCAATCTTAGCCAGCGGGGGAGGGGTCCCTTGAATTCATTTCACGGCTGCTGAAAGGTGGCAAGCGGACAGCATAAACGGTCGCACCTGGAGGAACCCATGATTGAGCTGCTCACGCCCCGCGAGGTTGACGAGGCCCGTGTTTCGGGCCAGTTCGTGGCGAAGACCTTGGCGGCGTTGAGGGAGAGAGTCGGGCCGGGAACGAACCTCCTGGAAATAAACGACTGGGCTGCCTCCATGATCCAGGCCGCGGGCGCGCGCTCCTGCTACTTCGACTACGCCCCCTCATTTGGGCGCGGCCCCTTTGGGAAAGTCATCTGCACGTCCGTGAACGACGCCGTCCTGCACGGGCTGCCCCATAACTACGTGCTGATCGACGGGGACCTGCTGACGCTCGATTTCGCCGCGAGTGTCAACGGTTGGGTGACGGACTCGGCAATCAGCTTCGTCGTAGGGAATTCGTCCGCGCCCGAAGACCGGCACATGATCGAAACCACCGAGAAGGCCCTCCTGGCCGGCATCGGCGCAGCGCAGCCGGGAGCCAGGATCGGAGACATCTCCCACGCGATCGGCTCGGTGCTTGAAGCGGCACAGTTCCAGGTCAATACCCAGTTCGGCGGGCACGGCGTCGGGAGCACCATGCATCAGGACCCGCACATCCCCAATACCGGTAAACCCGGCCGCGGATACGTGCTTCGCCCGGGACTGCTGTTGGCCATAGAACCTTGGGTCATGGACGGCACCAGCAAGCTCGTTACCGATCCGGACGGGTGGACGCTGCGCAGTTCCAACGGCCGCCGGACCGCGCACTCGGAGCACACCATAGCCGTCACCGGATCCGGTCCGCTGGTCCTCACTCAACTGGCATGACGGGCATGCGGGGAAGCTGCCCATCCAGGGTTTCGCTGTTACCTGCGCCGGTTATCAGTCGGCCTCTTTTTTGTCCTAGTGTCTACTCCTATGAGTGATGTTCTGGAATTGGCTTCCGTCAGCGTTGTCCGCGGCAAAAAGACCCTGCTGGACAAAGTCGATTGGGAGGTCAATGAAGGCGAACGCTGGGTGATCCTCGGACCCAACGGCGCCGGCAAGACGACGCTCCTGCAGATCGCTGCAGCCCGGCTCCACCCCAGCAGCGGTAAGGCCGGCATCCTTGACGAAATCCTCGGGCGCACGGACGTCTTCGAGCTCCGCCCCCGGATCGGGCTTTCCTCCGCCGCGCTGGCCACCCAGATTCCTGAACAGGAGAAGGTCCTCAACGTCGTGGTCACCGCCGCCTACGGTGTCACCGGCCGCTGGCGCGAGGGCTACGAGCGCGACGACGAGCGGCGGGCTTTCCGACTGCTCAACGACTGGGGGATGGGCCCGCTCCTCAACAGGACCTTCGCCACCCTGTCGGAGGGGGAGCGCAAGCGTGTCCAGATCGCCCGTGCCCTCATGACCGATCCCGAGCTGCTGCTGCTTGATGAACCGGCGGCCGGCCTGGACCTTGGTGGCCGCGAGGAACTCGTCCACAAGCTTGGGGAACTCGCACAGGACGAGGCCGCGCCGGCCATGGTCCTGGTGACGCACCACCTGGAGGAAGTCCCGCCGGGCTTCACGCACGCCATGCTGCTGCGTGACGGCGGCGTGGTCGCCGCGGGTGTGATCACGGATGTCCTGACAGCGGAAAACCTCAGCAAGACTTTCGGGCTGGACCTGGACGTGAGCGTCAACGCCGGCCGGTACACCGCCGTCGCCCGCCGCTAAGGCGGCACTGCAGCACCTTGGATCTTCTCAGCAGCATCTTTGTGACCATCGCCGGCCTCTGGGCCGGCACCATCAACGCCGTCGTGGGCTCCGGCACCCTGGTGACGTTCCCCGTGCTCATCGCCCTCGGGGTCGCCCCGGTGGTTGCCTCCATGAGCAATGCCATGGGCCTTGTCTTCGGCACGGCGGCTGGAGCGTTCGGTTACCGGCGCGAACTGAAGGGCCGCGGACGGCAGCTGATGAGGCTCCTGCCGGCCTCCCTTCTCGGCGGCATCTCCGGCGCCTGGCTGCTCCTGCACCTCCCCGAAGAGGTATTCCACTACGTTGCGCCCGTCCTCATTGTCCTGGCCCTCCTGATGGTGGTCTTCCAGCCCCGCCTGCAGGCCTGGGTGCGCACCCGGGAGGCGAACCCGGAACACGCCGTACGGGACAAGGGGCACGGCATCCTCCTGGTGGTGCTGGTCTACCTCGCCGGCGTGTACGGCGGCTACTTCGTTGCGGCCCAGGGAATCCTGCTGGTGGGCATCCTGGGCGTCTTCCTGACGGGCACCATCCAGAACGCCAACGCCATGAAGAACATCCTGGTCCTGGGCGTGAACCTCGTGGCCGCGGTGTCCTACGTGCTGTTCGCGTTCGACCGGATCAACTGGCTTGTGGTGCTGCTGATTGCCGTGAGCTCCAGCATCGGCGGTCTCATCGGGGCCAAAGTGGGCCGCCGGCTCCCACCCGCGGTGCTGCGGGCCGTGATCCTTGTCCTGGGCCTGGTGGCCCTCGGATTCATGATCGCCAATCTGCTGAAATAATCACCCGGTGACAATCCACTATCTTGAATCGGCCGCGGACCCCCGGGTCTCCGACTACACGCAGCTCACTGACGTGCACCTGCGCAAGCTCCGGGAGCCGGCTGAAGGCATGTACATTGCCGAGTCTTCCCGCGTGCTGCGCCGGGCGCTGGCCGCCGGACACCAGCCGCGGTCCTTTTTCCTGGCGGAAAAGTGGCTGGACGACCTCCAGGACGTCCTGGCCGCCCACCCGGAGGTCCCCGCCTTCATTGGCAGCGCCGCCCTGCTGGAGGAGATCACCGGTTTCCACCTGCATCGCGGGGCCATGGCGGCGATGCATCGCCCGGCTCCGGTCCCGCTGCCGGAGCTGCTGGCCGGTGCACGCAGGGTGGCCGTCCTCGAGGACATCGTGGACCACACCAACGTGGGCGCCATCTTCCGGTCGGCAGCCGCCTTGGACATCGACGCCGTCCTGGTCTCACCCCGCTGCGGCGATCCGCTGTACCGGCGGAGCGTCCGGGTGAGCATGGGCACGGTCTTCCAGGTGCCGTGGGCCCGGCTGACCAGCTGGCCGCAGGACCTCCTCCTGCTCAAGGACCACGGCTTCACGGTCGCGGCGCTGGAGCTCACCAAGGACGCGGAGGACGTGGACGCGGTGGCTGCCCGGAACCCGGAAAAACTCGCCCTGGTGCTTGGCACCGAAGGTGCCGGAATGAGCCCTGAGACCCTCGCCGCCGTCGACCTCGCCGTCAAGATACCCATGCGCAACGGCGTGGATTCCCTGAATGTTGCGGCCGCATCGGCGGTGGCGTTCTGGGAGCTGCGCCCCCGGGACCACGCCGGGCACCCCGTTCGCGGGCACCATGGTTATCCGCTATGATTGATAGCTGGCTGCCCTGCGCTTCACCGCACAGAACGCGGCCATCCCATTCATACCTGGCAGCTGGCAAAATCCAGTTGTGCGAACAAAGGTCCCATTATGAAGTCTGATATCCACCCGAAGTACGAAGCTGTTGTTTTCAACGACCTGGCTTCCGGCACGAAGTTCCTGACCAAGTCCACCGTTTCCTCCTCGAAGACCATCGAGTGGGAAGACGGCAACACCTACCCGGTCATCGACGTCGAAATCTCCTCTGAGTCCCACCCGTTCTACACGGGCAAGCAGCGCATCATGGACTCCGCAGGCCGCGTCGAGCGCTTCAACGCCCGCTTCAAGGGCTTCGGCGGCAAGAAGTAACATACTTCCGCAAGGTTCTTTGGGAAAGCCCGCACCGGCAACCGGTGCGGGCTTTCTGCGTTCCGGCACCGTATTACTTGGGTGCGCCGCTCCTGGGGCAGGATGGAAGCATGACCGGCACACCTGTTCCAGAGCATCCTTCCGCCGCCCGCCTGCACGGTGAATATAAGGTACCCGGCGGCAAGCTCGTGGTGGTTGACCTGGACGTCATTGGCGGCCGGCTCGCCAATGTGAGCGTCAGCGGCGATTTCTTCCTGGAGCCGGACGAGGCACTCCTGGACATCAACCGTGGCTTGACCGGACTGCCTGACACGACGACGGCGGCCGAGCTTGCCGCCGCCGTCTCGGCTTCGCTGCCGGCCGGGGCAGCCCTGTTCGGCTTCTCCGCGGACGCCGTCGCGGTCACCGTCCGCCGTGCCCTCGCGAAGGCGACCTCGTGGGCGGACCACCAGTGGAACGTCATCGCACCCACCGTCCTGCCGACAGAAATCAATGTTGCCCTCGACGAGGTCCTCACAGAGGAAGTCGGCGCGGGCCGGCGCAACCCGACGCTCCGCTTCTGGGACTGGCAGGAGCCGTCCGTGGTCATCGGCAGCTTCCAGTCGGTCCGCAACGAGGTGGACCCGGCCGGCGTGGAGAAGCACGGCATCACGGTGGTCCGGCGCATCAGCGGCGGGGGAGCAATGTTCATGGAGGCAGGCAACTGCATCACCTACTCCCTCTACCTGCCGCAGACCCTCGTTGACGGCATTAGTTTCGCCGACTCCTATCCCTTCCTGGATGCCTGGGTCATGGCGGCACTGGAGAATCTCGGCATCAACGCCTTCTACGTACCGCTGAACGACATCGCCACGGACCAGGGAAAAATCGGCGGGGCAGCGCAGAAACGCCTCGCCAACGGCGGCATGCTGCACCACGTGACCATGAGCTACGACATCGACGCCGACAAAATGGTCGAAGTGCTGCGGATTGGCAAGGAGAAGCTCTCGGACAAGGGCACCCGCAGCGCCAAGAAGCGGGTGGACCCGCTCCGGCGCCAGACCGGCCTGGCACGCACCGCCATCATTGCCGCCATGAGCGAGGTATTCACCGGCAGGTACGGCGCAATTCCCTCACAGCTGACCGAAGCCGAACTTGGCGCGGCCCGTGAACGCGTCGGCAGCAAGTTCGGCACGGCAGACTGGCTGCACCGCGTCCCGTGAGCCCATCCATCGCTCCGTAACTGCCGTTTTCACCGGCGAAAACGACAGTTACTTGGGCCCACACCCGTGGAGTTCCCTGGCCGAGCCTGCGAGGCGAGGGCACGGGTGGGGAGCAGCCGATGGTGAATTCACGACGGCGGCCTGTGCGTTGAGCGCCCGCAGCAGGTGGCTGCGCTGCTCCACGACGATGCGCCGCAGGGCGCGGGGAGCGTCTCCGTTGTCCGCCAGCCACTTGTCAGTGCGAAGGATGACCGGATGCTCCGCCGGTGCCGAGCCCTCCGCCACGTCCTGCGCCAGGGGATAGAGGCCCCGGACGATCCGGCCGGCGATCTCGATGCTGCGGCTCTCCCATACGCTGCGCAGGCACTCGAAATAAGGTTCAACATAAGGCTCCAGCAGCTCCGCGGGGGACGTCATGAAACCGCTGATGGTGGCGCTCAGGAGCTGGTTGGAGAGCTCATGCCCGTGCACCGCCGCCGTCCAGGCCGCTGCCTTCACGTCCGTACCAGGACGGGCGGCGATCGCTGTGGCATGCCCGGCGCGTCCGGAGGCCGTGGTGTCCCGGGCGAGTTCGGCGTCCAGTTCTTCCACCGTGGCCTGGCCATGTGCTGCCAGGGCATGCCAGAAGTGCCAGCGTAGTTCGGCGTCCACTGCCAGCCCGGCCACCTCGGCGGTGCCGTCCAGGAGGCCGCGCAGCCGGGACGCCATGGCGTCATCATGCCGGCTGAGGGTGGCCAGGGTCCTCGCCCATGCCAGCTGCTGGTCCGAGCCGGGCCTGGCTGCGTCCAGTTCGCCGGCTGCGGCAGCCAGGAAGGAGGACCGTACGGCGCTCCGGACGGAGGCGGGCGTGTAGCGTTCGACGGCGGTGCCGGCGTTCTCAAGGACATTCAGCAGTACGCCGATGCCGGTTTCGGCAGGTGCGAACGCTGCGACAGCCTCGACGTACCGTGATGCCGGGCTTTCCCCGTCGCGGGCTGAATTCCAGAGCGCCGTCCAGCACAGCGCCCGGGCCATGGGGTCGGCGAGCCGATCCAGGGAGGAAAGGACCGTGGCTTCGGACGCCGGATCGAGCCGGACTTTGGCGTACGTGAGGTCCTCGTCATTAACGAGCAGGAGCCCGGGCCGCGGCCGGCCGGACAGCTGGGGGAGTTCGGTCCGCGCGCCCGCCACGTCCGTCTCGAACGTCCCGGTCCGCACCAGGGCCCCGTCGGCGTCGAAGTTGTAGGAGCCGACGCGGAGCCGGTGCGGGCGCAGCTCCTCGCGTCCGGTGACCGGGTCCACCGCTTCCTGGACGATGGCCGCTGTGCCCAGCCGGCCGTCGTCGCCCGCTGCATCTGCTGCGATGTCCAGGGACAGCGTGGAGATGCCCGAGGTCTGCAGCCACTGCTGCGCCCAGCCGGCCAAGTCCCGCCCGGAGGAGGCACTCAACGCGGCCAGCAGGTCGTCAAGCGTTGTGTTGCCGTAGGCGTGCTTACGGAAGTAGGCACGGGAGCCCTCAATGAACGCCTCGAACCCTACGTAGGCCACCAGCTGCTTCAGCACCGAGGCGCCCTTGGCGTAGGTGATGCCGTCGAAGTTCTGCTTGGCGGCCTCGAGGTCCGGGATGTCCGCCACGATCGGGTGCGTGGTGGGCAGCTGGTCCTGGAGGTAGGCCCACGCCTTGCGCTTGTTGGCGAAGTTCACCCAGGCCGTGTCCCAGTCAGTGGCCTGGTCCACGCCCAGGGTTCCCATGTAGTCGGCAAAGGATTCCTTGAGCCACAGGTCATCCCACCACTGCATGGTCACCAGGTCGCCGAACCACATGTGCGCCATCTCGTGCATCAGGGTGTTGGCCCGCCCCTGGTACTGGGAGTCGGTGGCGCGCGAGGTGAAGACGTAGCTTTCGGTGAACGTGACCAGGCCCGGGTTCTCCATGGCGCCGAGGTTGTACTCCGGCACGAAGGCCTGGTCGTACTTGCCCCAGGGGTAGGGGTAGTCGTAGAGCCGGTTGAAGAAGTCCAGGCCGTCTTTGGTGAGCCGGAAGAGTTTGTCCGTGTCGAAGGAGTGCGCCATGGAGGCGCGGCAGTAGAGGGCGAGCGGCACGTCCAGGGAGGTCCCGTCGTCGAGCGTTGCCTGCCAGCGGTCCTGCGCCTTGAAGTAGGGGCCGGCCAGCACGGTGGTGATGTACGTGGACATCGGTTCCGTGGCCGCGAAGTCCCAGCGTGCCGAGGCGGGGTCGT
This sequence comes from Pseudarthrobacter oxydans, assembly GCF_034258515.1. Classification (NCBI taxonomy): domain Bacteria; kingdom Bacillati; phylum Actinomycetota; class Actinomycetes; order Micrococcales; family Micrococcaceae; genus Pseudarthrobacter; species Pseudarthrobacter oxydans. The sequence continues at coordinate 2,215,331 of NZ_CP139438.1, forward strand.
CGGGAAGGACGGTCCGGTCAACCTCTGCCCCGTTGGAGGCGACGTGCCAGCCGGCGGGGGCCGTCACGTGGAAGGTGTACGTGGCTTTGAGGTCGGGCTGCTCGAAGTTGGCGAAGACCCGGCGTGCGTCCGCGGGCTCGTACTGCGTGTAGAGGTAGCACTGCCCGTCGGCAGGATCAACGAACCGGTGCATGCCTTCGCCGGAGCGGCTGTACAGGGCAGTCCCGGCCACTGCCACCTGGTTGTGGGGCTGCAGGCTGTCCAGCCTGATCCTGGCGCCGTCCGCCACGTCCTCAACGCGGAGTTCCCTGCCGTTCAGGACAACGCTGTGGACCTCCCCGATGAAGTCCAGGAACGTTGCTGCCCCGGACTCGGCGGCGGTGAAGGTGATGATGCTGCGGGTTGGATAGCCGGCGGCGTCCGGGTCCGCAGCCTGCCGGACGTCCAGCGAAACGTCGTAGCTGGTGGTGCTGATCAGGACTGAGCGTTCAGCGGCTTCGTCGCGCTGCAGATTCTCATGTGACACCCAGCTATCTAATCACGGGATGGGTGACCGGAATCATGCGGCGATCAGCAGGGCAGCCGCCAGTCCCAGGACGGCAATCAGGAACCATGAGGCGAGGGCCGCCAGAAGTGCCCGCCCGCCGGTGTGCAGGAGCGTCCGCATCCGGACAGCGGACCCCAGCCCGAACAGCGCGGCGCCGAGCAGGATGTCCTGCAGTGCGCCACCTGCCTCCAGCCATTCCGGCGCCAGCCAGCCGGTGGAACGAAGCCCCACCATGGCGACGAAACCCAGGACGAAAAGCGGCACCACCGGCGGCAGTTTGGCGTTCCCGCCGTCCCCGGGAACTGCCGGCCCGGGGGCGATACGGTGGTGCGCGCCGGCTATTGCTGAGACCGGCGCCAGCAGGAGCACCCGGGTGAGCTTAACCACGACGGCGATGCCCAGCGCCGCAGTCCCCGCCGTTTGCGCCGTGGCCACCACCTGGCCGACGTCGTGCACCGATGCGCCCGTCCAGGCGCCAAAGACCGGCGCGCTGAGCCGGAGGGGATGAACCAGCAGGGGAAGGACGCCGATGGCAAGGGTTCCGCAGAGCGTCACGAGGGCCACCGGCAGGACGGTGTCCACATGCCGGATCCGGCGGACGGCCGCCATGGCGCCGATGGCCGAAGCGCCGCAGATTGAGAACCCGGTGGCCACCAGGAGCGACGTCACCGGCGGGAGCCGGAAGAGCCGGGAGATGGCGTATGTCCCGCCGAAGCTCGCCGCCACGACGCCAATGATCAGGACCAGGGACAGCCAGCCCAGTCCCAGCACGTCGGTGATGCTGACCTTCAGCCCGAGCAGGACGATTCCGCCGCGCATAAGATGTTTCCCGGCGAAGTCCAGTCCGGGCCGGGCCCTGCCGGCTGTCCATGCTCCGGCCGCCGGCAGGTTCGCGGCAAGGACGCCCAGGGCCACCGCCAGTGTCATGGCCGGCAGCGCGGGCACCAGCCAATGGACCAGGAACGCGGCGGCCAGCGCAACTGCCGCTGAAGCCAGGCCCGGGAGGAGCCTCTCCGGCCGTCCGGGCAGGTCCGGACCGGGGTTGCGGAAGGATCTGCTGACGGGCACTCACCTACTGTGCCGGAAAAGGGGCGGAATCCACGAATAGGGGGACCTCCGCCAACACGCCACAATGGATGGCAGTAATGAATTCGAAACAAAAAGATGGTTGGCTATTGGACATGTCAGACCTATTCCAGGATTACTCCGTGGCCGCCGGCCGGTCCGGAGCCTATGACGAGATGTTCGCCCCCGGGCAACAGGCCCGTGACTCGTACGGGCAGGTGGCGGACGCCCTTCGCAAGCTCTCCCTGGCCGATGTCAGTGCGCGCGCCGACTCAATGGCGCGCACGTTCCTGGACCGCGGCGTGACGTTCGATTTCGCGGGGGAGGAGCGCCCGTTCCCGCTGGACATCGTTCCCCGCGTCATTCCGGCCGGCGAGTGGGATGTACTGGAGCGCGGGGTAGCCCAGCGGGTACGCGCCCTCGAGGCGTTCCTCAACGACGTGTACGACAAGATGACCGTGGTGGCAGACGGCGTGATCCCGCGGCAGCTGGTCACCACCAGCGCGCACTTCCACCGGCAGGTCCATGGCTTCGAACCGGCCGGCGGCGTCCGGGTCCACATCTCCGGCATCGACGTTGTCCGTGATGCCGCCGGAACGTTCCGCGTGCTGGAGGACAACGTCCGCGTTCCCTCCGGCGTGAGCTACGTCCTGGAGAACCGCCGGGCCATGGCCAAGGGCCTGCCGGAGGCTTTCGGCCAGCAGCTCATCCGGCCGGTCGAGGAGTACCCGCGGCGCCTGCTCTCTGCCCTGCGGAAGACCGCGCCGTCCGGCGTGGACGATCCCACCGTCGTCGTCCTGACCCCCGGCGTGTTCAACAGCGCCTACTTCGAGCACACCCTGCTGGCCGGACTGATGGGCGTTGAGCTGGTGGAGGGCCGCGACCTCATCTGCCGCGGCAACCGCGTATACATGCGCACCACGGCGGGCGAGCAGCGCGTGGATGTCATCTACAAGCGGATCGACGACGATTTCCTTGACCCCCTGCAGTTCCGCGCCGACTCCATGCTCGGCTGCCCCGGGCTGGTCAACGCGGCCAGGGCCGGCGGGGTCACCATTGCCAACGCCGTGGGCAACGGCGTCGCGGACGACAAACTGGTCTACAGTTACGTCCCTGACCTCATCCGCTACTACCTCAGCGAGGAACCCATCATCGCCAACGTGGACACATACCGCCTGGAGGAGAAGGAATCCCGCGAGTACACCCTGGACAACCTGGCCGAACTGGTGGTCAAGCCCGTGGACGGTTCCGGCGGCAAGGGCCTGGTTATCGGGCCGGATGCCTCCAAGGACGAACTGGACGCCCTCCGCCAGCGGATCATCGCTGACCCCCGCGGCTGGATCGCCCAGCCGGTGCTGCAGCTCTCCACGGTCCCGACGCTGAGCGGGGACAAGTTCGGCCCCCGCCACGTGGACCTGCGCCCCTTCGCGGTGAACGACGGCGAGAACGTCTGGGTGCTCCCGGGCGGCCTGACCCGCGTGGCACTCAAGGAGGGCTCGCTGATCGTGAACTCCAGCCAGGGCGGCGGATCCAAGGACACCTGGGTCCTGGCCGATTCCCCCCAGGTGCCGGTGGAAACCGTGCCGCGGCCGTCCATCTCCGTCCGGGAGCGCGTTTCCGTGTGGCCGGTGGAGAGCAACTGGCGGGACCGCCAGTCGGAGCAGCAGCAGTGAGCCGGGCCGTAGGCCGGACAGTTTCTTATCCAGGTTCGGGCACGCAGGAGGTAGCCGCGAATGCTTAGCCGTATTGCCGAGTCCCTTTTCTGGATCGGCCGCTATGTGGAGCGGGCGGACGGCACCGCCCGGATCCTTGACGTCCACCTGGAGCGCCTGAACCACCTCCCCATGGAGGAACGCAAGAGCGTGGCGCAGGAGCTTCTGGCGGTCATGGGAGCCAGGCCGCAGAGCGATGATTTCGGGCTGCCCGAACTGCTCCACGCACTTGCCTATGACAAAACCAGCGCCACCTCCATTGCCGGTTCCCTCGGGGCGGCGCGGGAGAACGCCCGGCGCGCCCGGGAGACTGTCTCCTCCGGTCTCTGGGAGAGCCTGAACACCACGTATTACGGGCTGAGCCAGCACCGAAAGGACGTTGTGGGCACGTACCGGTTCTGCAACTGGACCCTTGAACGGACGGCCATGGTCAGCGGCCTGGCGGACACCACCGTCAGCCACGACGAAAGCTGGCTCTTCCTGGTGCTGGGCCGCTCCCTGGAACGGGCGGACATGACGGCCCGCATGCTCTCCACCCGGGACGTGCTGTCCGCCGGCATGTCATGGGTCAACATGCTCCGGTGCGCCGGGGCGTACGAGTCCTTCCTGCGTACGCGGCGTGCCGCCTTTGGAGACCAGCACGCTGCCGAGTTCCTGCTGCTGGACCGCCTCTTCCCGCGGTCCATCGTCTATGCCCTGCGGGATGCCGATGAATGCCTTGCAAAACTTGATCCTTCCGCCCAGCGGGTGGGTTTCATCAATGATGCGCGGCGGATTGTGGGGCAGGCGCGGACGTTCCTCGAGTTCCACCGGACGGACGATCTCATGTCCGAGTTGCCCGAACACATGGAGCGGGTGCAGAAAGCCGTCTCACAGGCCTCGGACGCCATTTCCCGTAAGTACTTCAATCAGGCGGATGAACTGGCCTGGGTGGGAGAAGTTTCATGACCCGGCTGAGCATCGTCCACAAGACGGCCTACAAGTACAACAAGAGGGTCACGCTGTCCTACAACGAGGCCCGCATGACGCCGCTGACGGATTCCCAGCAGGTGGTGCTGGAGTCCGTGGTCAAGGTTTCGCCGTCGCAGGCTGCCGTGAGCACCTACCGGGACTACTGGGGCACCCGGGTTACTGCCTTCGACATGCAGATGCCGCACGATCACCTTGAAGTTGTTTCCAACATCACGGTGGAGGTCCACCGGGCCGAGAAGATCCCGTCGGAGTCGGACATTGCCGGCTGGGACGTCCTGGCCTCGCCCGAGACGCTCAACACCTTCAGCGACTGGCTTCCGCAGTCCAGGCTGAGCGGCCCGGGAGACGAAGTCCTGGGCATCATCCCGGGAGTCGTGGCCGGGAAGAACCCGCACGAGGCCGCCATGGCAGTGTTCGAGTGGATGCGCGGCGAAATGACCTACATGTCCGGTTCCACCGCGGTCACCACCAACGCGGAAGAGGCCTGGGGGCAGCGCCAGGGCGTGTGCCAGGACCTTGCCCACCTGGCCATCGGTGCGCTGCGCAGCTGCGGCATCCCGGCGCGTTACGTCTCCGGTTACCTGCACCCCCGTTCCAGCGCCGGAATCGGCGAAACCGTGGCCGGCCAATCCCATGCATGGCTGGAGTGGTGGGACGGCGACTGGCGCAGCTGGGACCCCACCAACCACAAGCCGGCCGGCGACTTCCACGTGACGGTGGCCCGGGGCAGGGACTACCGCGACGTGCCGCCGCTGAAGGGCATTCTTTCCGGCGGGGGCGGTTCAGCCCTGAGCGTCAGCGTGGAAATCACCCAGCTCGCCTGACGGGCCCGCGGGCTTTTACTCCTGCGCGGTCCTCACAGCGCCGCTGAGCTGGGTCCACCAGGTCATGGGTTCCGTCACCTTGAAGCGGCGGCCGGTGATGGAGTCCGGCGTGATCCGGACGAAGATGTCCTTTTTCCCTGCCTGCCAGGGAAAGAGGAAGAGCTGGGTGGTTTCCAGGACCTGCTCCGTGCCGGTGACGACGGCGGCAGTGCCCTTCACCACCACGCTCCAGGCCAGTCCCGTATTGGGGTCCACCCCGTCCGCCTCCAGCGCCACCGGGGCGTCCTCCGAAGCGCCGGAAAGCTTGGTGCCCTCGCTGGTGCGGAACACCAGGGTGCCCCGGTCAACCGTGTAATTGATGGGGAAGATGTCCGGGCGTCCCGCCACCAGCACCGCCAGCCGGCCGACGGACACGGTGCGGAGCACGGCCCAGCACTCATGGTGTTCAAGATTCTGCACTTCAGATACGGGTTCGGCACTCATGCGGCGAGCTTACCCTCACCAAGGGCTGGGTTTGTAGTCCTTGAGGAACACGCCGTACTGGTCCTCGCCGTTCTCCCCCATAACGATGGGATCGTAGACGCGGGCGGCACCATCAACGAGGTCCAGGGGCGCGTGGAAGCCTTCCTCCATGAGCCTGACCTTGGTGTAGTGGGGACGCTCGTCGGTAATCCAGCCGGTGTCCACGGCGGTCATCAGGATGCCGTCACTGTCCAGCATCTCCTGGGCGCTGGTGCGAGTCATCATGTTGAGCGCCGCCTTGGCCATGTTGGTGTGCGGGTGGCCCGGACCCTTGTAGGCGCGGGAGAACTGGCCTTCCATCGCCGAGACGTTGACGATGTATTTCCGGCGGGCGGTGGATCGCTTCATGGCTCCCCGCAGCCGGCTCACCAGCAGGAAGGGCGCGGTTACGTTGCAGAGCTGCACCTCGAGCATCTCGAGCGGATCCACCTCGTCCACCACCTGGGTCCAGCTGTTGATGGTGGCCAGGTCCGGTACCAGCCCGCCCGCGTCGATGGCCGTTCCTGACGCAATGCGCTCCAGCGAGGCCGATCCGGTGGACAGCGCCAGCGACGTGATGGCGTCCCCGGCCAGGACCGGGTGTTCTGTCACGCTGCTGGCAAGCGCCAAGGGGTGCTTGTCATGGGCGTGGCCGAACGTCACCAGTTCCGGACCGCCGTTGGCCTGCTCCAGCGCGGCCGGAAGCGGTTCATCCTCGGCGTCCACCAACGGCTTGTAGGCATTGCCGGAACGGCGGACCGTCTGCGCCGCGTTGTTGATGATGATGTCCAGCGGGCCTGCCTCATTGAGCGAGTCCGTGAGGGCCATGACCTGGGCGGGGTCGCGGAGGTCGATGCCCACGATCCGGAGCCGGTGCAGCCATTCGCCGCTGTCCTCCATGGCGGCGAACCTGCGGGCGGCGTCCTTGGGGAAGCGGGTGGTGATGGTGGTGTGGGCACCGTCGCGGAGCAGTCGAAGCGCGATGTACATCCCGATTTTGGCCCGCCCCCCGGTCAGCAGGGCGCGGCGGCCGGTCAGGTCGGTCCGGGCGTCCCGCTTGCTGTGGCTGAAGGCAGCGCACTCCGGGCACAGCTGGTGGTAGAAGGCGTCAACCTGGGTGTAGTGCCGTTTGCAGATGTAGCAGGGGCGCGAGCGGATCAGGTGCCCGGCAACCTTGCCGGTGGCCGAGGTGGCCAGCTTGTTCCCGCGGGTCTCGTCGTCGATCCGGTCCGGCGCGGCGGTTGCCGTCCGGGCAATGACTGCCCGGTCCGCCTCGGAGATCAGGTCGCGCTTTGTGACCCTGCGGTGCCGCTTGACGGCCTTGAACATTTTCCCCGTGGCGCGCCGCACCGAAACATAGTCCGGGTGCTCCTCGTCATAGGCATGGATGGTATTCAGGACCTTGAGGCAGGCCTGGATTTCCTCAGGGGTCAGATCGGGGGAGCTCACCGTATCGATTTTACAGCCTGGGATCAAGCCGGCCGCACCCCCTGGGGGATGGGCCGGCCCGCTGAACGATGTCAGGAAATCCGCGCCCCCTGCGCAGAGTCTGCAGCAGCCGCTGCGTGGTTCTGGGCGACCCTGTCCACGGACTCCCGCACTCCGGGGTGGAGGTCTGCAGCCGCCTTCACGGCGTTCGGGACGAGGTGGAGGTTCCTGGCAGCGAGCGTCCGTTCCTCCTCGCCGGGCTCGGGAACGTTCTGTCCCTTGGCGAGCACCGTGATGCCCGAGTCGGTGACCTTGAAGCCGCGGGCCCGGTCCAGCTCCGCGTCCAGGCCAATGGCCGCGCCTGCCGGTACCTTGACGTTCTTGTCGATGATGGCCCGGTTGATCACCGCGCCCTCGCCCACCTGCACTTTGTCCATCAGGACCGAGTCGATGACACGGCTGCCGGTGGCCACGTAGACGTCGTTGGACAGGACGGAGCCTTCCACGATGCCGCCGGAGATCACGACGCCGCTGGAGACGATCGAGTCCAGGGCCGTGCCCACCGTGTTGTTCTGGCCGCGGACGAACTTGGCGGGCGGCGAGATGCTCTGCCGCGTGTAGATGGGCCATTCCGAGTTGTAGAGGTTGAAGACCGGGAGCGGGGAGATCAGGTCCATGTGGGCGTCGTAGAAGGAGTCGATGGTGCCGACGTCGCGCCAGTACGTGCGGTCGCGTTCGGTGGAGCCGGGAATGTCATTGAGCGTGAAGTCGTACACGCCGGCCTCGCCCTGGTTCACGAAGTAGGGGATGATGTCTCCGCCCATGTCGTGCTTGGTGTCCAGCCGCTCGGCGTCCACGTGCAGCGCCGCTACCAGGGCATCGGCGTCAAAGACGTAGTTGCCCATGGAGGCCAGGAACTGCGACGGGTCCGCGGCCAGTCCGGGGGTGGTGGCAGGCTTTTCCACGAACGCGGCAATCTTTTGGGGATCGTTCTGGTCCACTTCGATCACGCCGAACTGGTTGGCCATGTGCAGTGGCTGCCGAACAGCGGCCACTGTTGCCTTGGCGCCGCTGTGGACGTGCTGGGCCACCATCTGGGCGAAGTCCATGCGGTAGACATGGTCCGCGCCGACCACCACAACAATGTCCGGGTTGGCGTCGTGGATCAGGTTCAGGGACTGGTAGATGGCGTTTGCGCTGCCCAGGAACCAGCTCTTGCCCACGCGCTGCTGGGCCGGAACCGAAGCCACGTAGTTGCCCAGCTGGGTGGACATGCGCCAGGTCTCGGAGATGTGGCGGTCCAGGCTGTGCGACTTGTACTGCGTCAGCACCACGATCTGCAGGTAGCGGGAGTTCACCAGGTTGGACAGCGCAAAGTCGATCAGGCGGTAACTCCCGGCGAAGGGGACCGCGGGTTTGGCCCGGTCCGCCGTCAGCGGCATCAGCCTGTTTCCCTCGCCCCCTGCGAGGACAATGGCCAGGACTCTTTTGTTCAACGGCATAATGGTCGCTCCTGTACGCCTTCGTATCTCCCCAAGACAGTCCGGCATGCCCGGACTCCTTCACACTAGAACAGTTAAGCGTGAAGGACTACCTTGGGTCTTGTGCGAATAGACATTGTGACTAAAGAGTTCCCGCCGGAGATCTACGGTGGCGCCGGAGTCCACGTAGCCGAATTGAGCAGGGTGCTTAGTAAGCATGTTGACCTGCAGGTTCGTGCTTTTGGCGCTCCCCGCGATACCGACTATCATGGCGCCACCGTGACGTCCTACCAGGTGCCTGAGGACCTTGGCGGGGCCAACGCCGCGGTGCAGACCCTCGGGGTGGACCTCCGGATCGTCCCGGACGTGGAAGGCGCGGACCTGGTCCATTCGCATACCTGGTACGCCAACATGGCAGGGCACCTGGCATCCCTGCTGCACGGCATCCCGCATGTCCTCAGCGCCCACAGCCTGGAGCCGCTGCGCCCCTGGAAGGCGGAGCAGCTCGGCGGCGGGTACGCGCTCTCTTCCTGGGTGGAGAAGACGGCTTATGAGGCTGCGGCAGCCATCATCGCTGTTTCCGAGGGTATGCGGCAGGACATCCTGCGCAGCTACCCGGACGTTGATCCCGCGAAGGTCAAGGTGGTCCACAACGGCATTGACGTCGAGCTGTGGCAGCGCGACGAGAATGACGACGCCGTCCGCGCCTTGGGCATTGATCCGGCCAAACCCAGCGTGGTTTTCGTGGGCAGGAACACCCGCCAAAAAGGCGTTCCCTACCTGCTGCGGGCTGCCGCGAAGCTGCCCGCCGATGTTCAACTGGTCCTGTGCCTGGGCGCAGCGGATACCCCCGAGCTCGCTGCCGAGACTGCCCGCCTGATCGAGGACCTGCAGAGCCAGCGAACCGGCGTGGTGCTCATTGAGCGCATGTTGCCCCGGCACGAGCTCATCCAGGTCCTCAGCCACGCCACCGCGTTCGCCTGCCCCTCGATCTACGAACCCCTCGGCATCGTGAACCTGGAAGCAATGGCCTGCGGCGCCGCAGTGGTGGCCAGCGCCACCGGCGGCATCCCGGAGGTGGTGGAGCACGGCCAGACCGGCCTCCTCGTGGACCTTGAGCAGGTCACCGACGGCACCGGGACCCCCCTTGATCCGGAGAAGTTCGTCACCGAATTCGCGGCCGCCCTCACCGAGGTTGTGTCTGATCCGGAGCGGGCACGCGCCATGGGCCAGGCCGGCCGGCTGCGCGCCGAGAAACACTTCTCCTGGGAGTCCATCACCGAGACCACCCTGGACGTGTACCGCTCGGTGCTGCCGTCCCACGGCTAACGACCCCTCGCTATTAATTACGACGGCGCCGCTCCCCTCACGAGGGGGCGGCGCCGTCGTTCATTAGGCCGTTGGCCGTCAGTTCCGTTTCGCCGCAGCGGTCCTGGCCAGCAGGACCTTCTCATCCACCGGGGACTGGCCGCTTGCCCGCTGGCTGCGGAAGTAGGCCCGCGCCTCATCCTGCCGCTTCTTCTCCGCACCGGTCGCGATTGCGGCGCGCACGTGGTCGCCGCCGTAGCCAAAGGCGTCCACGAGGTCCAGCGCATGCGGGCGGATCTTCACCAGCAGCCTGTTGATGTATTCACCCACCGTTCTGGCCCGCTGCATGGAAAGGCGGCCGTTCATGAGGTACCAGGACAGGTTCTTTTCAATCAGCGACAGGCCGAAGAGGTCACGCAGCCACGTCAGCACCGTCCTGGTGCCTGGGTCCTCCACCTCGCGAAGCGCGTCGGTGAAGGCCTCCCATTGCAGCAGTTCGGCGTGCGCCTGGGCGGCATCGATGAGTTCGTTCTGGTGACGGTTGAACAGTGCCGCGCCCTTTTCCTGGGAAAGCCGGTTGCTGCCTTTAAGGGCTGTTGCCGCTTCCGCCACCATGGTCTGCACCCTGTCCGTAAGGAGGGCACGCTGGCCCTCCTCGTCACGGAGGGCGATGGCGGCTTTCTGCACCGAGCCGGTGTCCGCCATGAACTGGGCCACCTGCCGCAGTCCTGTCCGGTGGATTGCAGCGCCGGTTGCCTGGCCCACCACATAGCGGGCCAGTACCCCGAAGTCCACGTTCCGGAACTCCTTGGCGTAGTCGGCCAGGAGGCGCTTGGCCACCAGCTGCAGCAGCACGGTGTTGTCGCCCTCGAACGTGGCGTAGACGTCAAGATCGGCCCGCAGCGACGCAAAGCGGTTCTCGATCAGGAAGCCGGCACCGCCGCAGGCTTCGCGGCATTCCTGCAGGGTGTCCAGCGCATGCCAAGTGCTCAGGGCCTTCAGTGCGGCGGCGAGTGTTTCCAGGTCCTGGCGGTCGGCGTCGGTGTCGTGGGCGCCGGAAAAGACGTCGTCGAACTTCTCCAGGAGCTGCTCATGGGCGAACCCCGCTGCGTAGGTAGTGGCGAGCCGGGTGAACAGCCGGCGCTGGTGGCGCTGGTAGTCAAGCAGGACTTCTTCGTCCGTATGGGAGGAGGCGTTGAACTGGCGGCGCTCGGTTGCGTATCGGATGGCCGCCGTCAGGGCCACCCTGGACGCAGCCACGGCGGCGCCGTCCAGCGACACCCGGCCCTGGACAAGGGTTCCCAGCATGGTGAAGAACCGCCGGCCCGGGCTGGCGATAGGGGAGGTGTATGTGCCGTCCGGGGCTACGTCGCCGTAGCGGTTCAGGAGGTTCGTCCGGGGGATCCGGACGTTGGTGAAGTGCAGCCGCCCGTTGTCGATTCCGTTGAGTCCACCCTTGATGCCGTCGTCCTCGCCGCCGATGCCGGGCAGGAACTCCTTGGTTTCCGGGTCCCGCAGGTCCACGTAGAAGGCATGTACGCCGTGGTTGACGCCGCGGGTGACAAGCTGGGCGAACACCACGGCGCCCAGTCCGTCGTTGGCCGCGTTCCCGATGTAGTCCTTCCAGGCGGCGCGGAACGGCGTGTGCACCACGAATTCTTCAGTGGACGGATCGTACGTGGCCGTGGTCGCGATGCTGGCCACGTCGGAGCCGTGTCCCGTCTCGGTCATGGCGAAGCAGCCCGGGATATCCAGGTTCATGATGCCGGGAAGCCATTTCGCATGGTGTTCGGCGGTGCCAAGGTGCATGACGGCGGAGCCGAACAGGCCCCACTGCACGCCGGCCTTGATCTGCAGCGAGGGATCGGCCACCACAAGTTCCTCGAAGCCGGCGATGTTTCCGCCGTGGTCGTCGGCGCCGCCCAAGGCTGCCGGGAAGGCGCGGTGCACCGCCTCATTGTCCACAAGGTACCTCAGCTGTCCGTACACCCTGGTCCGGTGCTCGGTGTGGGTCAGGCCTTCAATCTTGTGAAGCTCGGGGCGTGCGGCAAGGTCCCGGGCCTGCAGCCGGACGGCCGCCCACTTGCCGAGCAGCTGCTTGCCCAGCGTTTCGACGTCGACGGCGGGCTGGGGCCGGGCGGCGGTGCCGGGGACCGCTTTTTGCGGTGCTTCCGGGCGCTTCCCCTTGCCGGTGGGACGGTCCACTACTTCAGTCATGTCAATGTCCTTCGTTGGTGCTGACAGTGTTTGGTGGTTTGCATTGGAGTTAGGTCATTCCCGCGCGGCCGGGGTGAGCTCGGGAGCTATGCCGACGCAGAGCCAGGCCGTGATCTGGCGTGCCATTGCTTCCTGGTCAGGTTTGGCGGGGGAGTCCGGCGTGCTGAGCCATTGCTCGCCGGCATTCCGTACCAGTCCAATCGCGGCCTTCGGCCAGTAGCCGATCACGGCGTGCTTGCCGTCCCCCAGGTGGGACCGCATGGGCGTAGCGATCATCTCCGCGATGGCGTCGAAGAAGTGCCCCAGCGCCCCGGAGACAGCTCCCGATGAACCCTCCGGGTCGCCGCTGCCATGCCGGGTGACAAACGTATAGACGTTGGGGCTGGTCTCCGCCATTTGCAGGTAGGCCGAGACCATGGCCAGAAGCCCTTCACGGGGGGTATGGGCGCTCTGCGCGGCTTCCTTGATCCTGCGCTGCATCTGGCTTAAGACCACTTCACCCACTGCCTGCTGGAGCCCGGCCTTATCGCCAAAGTAGCGGTAGAACACGGACTTTGAGGTTCCTGCAGCAGCGGCAATCTCCTCCATGGAGGCGTCACTTCCCAGCAGGTGCACAGCCCGCCGTGCCGATTTGATCAGCTCCCTCCGGCGCTCCTCCCGATGGCTCTGCCAGCGCGAAGAACGTCCGTCGGGGCTGCCTGGCACAGAGGCATCCGGGGGGTTCGTGTGGGTGATGTTCACGATACCCAGCGTATCAGGTACGCTGGGTATCGGTAACCGAACGTGACCCGAGGAGAGCCCATGTCCATTGACGGACAGTCCAGCACCGGACCCGAAGACCCAAACACCCGCACGGCAGGCACCCCTGCCACCCGCCGGGCCGTGATCGTCGGCGGGAACCGGATCCCGTTTGCCCGCGCCGGCGGATCCTACGCAAAATCCTCCAACCTGGACATGCTGACCGCCGCCCTTGACGGCCTGATCGCGCGCTTCGGCCTCCAGGACGAGCGCATCGGCGAAGTGGCCGCAGGCGCCGTCCTCAAGCACTCCCGGGACTTCAACCTCACCCGCGAAGCGGTCCTGGGTTCCGCTCTCTCCGCCGAGACCCCTGCCTATGACCTGCAGCAGGCGTGCGCCACAGGGCTGGAGACCGTGGTGGGCCTGGCCAACAAGATCAAGCTGGGCCAGATCGATTCCGCAATCGCCGGCGGGGTGGATTCGGCGTCCGATGCTCCGATCGTGGTCAGCGAGGGCCTCCGCGAGGTGATCCTGGACCTCAACCGGGCCAAGACCCTTACGCAGCGCCTGCAGGTACTCGGGCGGCTGCGGCCGAAGGATCTCGCCCCGCTGGCACCCGGCACGGCCGAGCCCCGGACCGGACTTTCGATGGGCGAGCACCAGGCCCTGACCACGGCGCAGTGGAAGATCTCCCGCGAGTCCCAGGACGAACTGGCCTACAACAGCCACAGGAACCTCGCCGCCGCCTACGAGTCAGGGTTCTTCGATGACCTCGTCACGCCCTACCGGGGACTGGTGCGGGACGGCAACCTCCGTGCAGACACCTCGCTCGAAAAGCTCTCTACCCTGAAGCCGGTCTTCGGCAAGAACCTCGGTGCTGCGGCCACTATGACTGCCGGCAACTCCACCCCCCTCACCGACGGGGCGTCCACGGTCCTGCTGGCTTCCGAGGCCTGGGCAGACGCCCGCGACCTGCCCAAGCTCGCTGCCGTGGTGGATGCGGAAGCCGCGGCCGTGGACTTTGTCCATGGCAAGGACGGCCTGCTGATGGCCCCCGTGTTCGCCGTGCCCCGGCTGCTGGCCCGCCAGGGCCTCACACTGGCGGACATTGACTTCTTCGAAATCCACGAGGCATTCGCAGCCACGGTCCTCGGCACCCTGGCGGCCTGGGAGGACGAGGAGTTCGGCCGTACCCGCCTTGGCTTGCAGGGCGCCTTCGGCAGCATTGACCGGTCGCGCCTGAACGTAAACGGGTCTTCGCTGGCTGCCGGCCATCCCTTCGCCGCCACCGGCGGCCGGATCGTGGCTTCGTTGGCCAAGCAGCTGCATGCCACGGGCAGCACCGCCGGCCGGCCCGCGCGCGGACTGGTCTCGGTCTGCGCGGCCGGCGGCATGGGCGTCGTCGCTGTTCTCGAATCACTGTAGGAGGTTCCGGTGACAGACAAGTACGCACAACTGGTTAACCAGGGCCCGGGCAGGAATGTGGCCAAGAAGCTCGGCCTTCCCCAGCCCGCGGTCCTTCGCCGCTACGAGCCCGGGCAGCCCTTGATCAACGGCCCCATCCTGGTCCAGGGAAGCACGGCGGGTGCCGATGCCCTGTCCGCGGAACTGCTTTCCTGGGACCTTGATGTCCGGCGGCACGCCGTACCGCGGGAAAAACTCGGTGCCATCATCCTGGTGCTGGATGAAGTGGCGCACCCCGGGGACCTCGAAAAGCCGATTCTCCCGGCAGCGGCTTCCCTGCGGGACCTTGCCGCCGGCGGACGCGTCGTCACGGTCTCCCGGCCGGCGTCGGACGCCGATTCGCCTGCAGCTGCCGCTGCCAGGCAGGGGGTTGACGGGTTCCTCCGCTCGCTGGCCAAGGAACTTCGGGGCGGCGCCACGGGCAACGGCATCATCCTGAGGGACGGTATCGAGCCGACCAGCCCCAGCGCCCTGGCAGCCCTCCGATTCTTCCTCTCCGGCCGTTCGGCATTCGTGGACGGGCAGTTTGTGACCGTGTCCGGCACGTCCGGAGAACTTGCCGGGGACCCGGACAAGCCGCTGGCCGGCAAGATCGCGGTGGTGACCGGAGCGGCACGCGGCATCGGAGCGGCCATCGCCCGCACCCTGCACCGCGACGGCGCAACCCTGGTCCTCGTGGACGTCCCCGCGGCCGGCGACCAGCTGGCAGCGGTTGCGAACGAGGTGCGGGGGACCGCGCTCCAACTGGACATCAGCAGGGAGGACGCGGGACAACGCATTCTTGAGCACGCCGCGCAGCGCCACGGACGACTGGACATCATGGTCCACAACGCCGGGATCACCCGGGACAAACTGCTGGCCAACATGGACCAGCCCCGATGGAACTCGGTCATCAGCATCAACATAGCCGCGCAACTCCGCATCAACGAGGCTCTCCTTTCCTCAAAGCACTTCCGGGAATCGCCGCGCATAGTGTCAGTTGCTTCAACCAGCGGCATTGCCGGCAACCGGGGGCAAACCAACTATGCGGCGTCCAAGGCCGGGGTGATGGGAATGGTCAGGGCCACCGCTCCGCACATGGCCGCGCTCGGCGGCAGCATCAATGCGGTGGCCCCGGGTTTCATAGAAACCGAGATGACCGCCAGGATCCCGTTTGCCCTCCGCGAGATCGGCCGGCGGCTGAACTCCCTGCAGCAGGGCGGCCTGCCATCGGATGTTGCCGAAGCCGTGTCCTTCCTTGCCAGTGATGCAGCGGCCGGCATCAACGGCGAGGTGCTCCGGGTCTGCGGGCAGAACATGGTGGGGGCATGATGTCCGCCCAGCCGGTCATCCTGGGGGAGATGCCCTCGCTGTCCAAGCTCTACGTCAACGCCGCTGCCCAGGCCGCACGCCGCCGGCTGCTGGGCAGCCAGGATGGATCCGTCCTGCCGGCCGAAAGCCATGAAGTACGCGGGGTCAGCGTGGACGTTGCCACGCTCACCGCGTACCAGCACCTGATCGGCGAGACGGCCAGCGACGTGCTGCCTGCCGGGTTCATCCACGCACTCGCCTTTCCGCTGGCCATGAGCGTGCTGAACAGGGACGACTTCCCTTTGCCCCTGCTCGGCATGATCCACCTTCGGAACAGCGTGCAACAGCGTTCCCCGGTACTCTTCACCGACAGCCTGGACGTCTCCGCCAGGGTGGAAAATCTCCGGGGTCACCGTGCGGGGACGGTGGTGGATGTGGTGGCGGATGTGCGGTTGTCAGGGGCACCCGAGGCCTCCTGGCGGGGGGTGTCCACCTACCTGGCCAAGGGAGTCTTCCTGCCGGGGATCGACAAACCGTCCCCGGCCTCCGCCCGGGCGGAATTCAAGGCGCCGAACCCCACCGCTATCTGGCAGCTTGGTGTTGACACCGGCCGGGCTTACGCGGCGGTATCGGGTGACTTCAATCCCATACACCTAAGCGTGCTTTCCGCCAGGGCTTTGGGGATGCGGCGGTCCATAGCCCACGGCATGTACCTGGCGGCCAGGGCGCTCGCCGACGTCGGCCCGTCCCGTGGCGATTCCTTCACGTGGGATGTGGATTTCGACTCCCCGGTGTTTCTTCCCGGCATGGTTGCCCTGGAGATCAATACCGAAGAAGGGGACTCCGGCGCGCGGACGCGTTCCAGTTTTGTGGCATGGAATCCCAGGTCGGGGCGCCGCCACTTCAGCGGTTCGGTCAGCGCCCTCTAGTCGCGTGTCCGGACAGCGCGCAGGATGCGGTGGAGGCTCAGCAGGACCGATTCGGACGCGGGGACCATTCCCTGCTCCGCATCCCTTCCGGCGGTGGCAGCCATGCAGGCTTCCACCGCCTCCTTTGCCGCCCCGAAATGGCCGTCCTGCGCGGAGGTGTCGTCGTCGCTGAACGAGCGGAGAAGGTTGCCGGTGGCTGACAAAGCATCGGCTAGCGGACCGGTGTCCTGCAGGGGAACGCTGTAGGGTGCCTCGCTCTCCCAGATCACGTCCGAAAGCACGTCGGTGATGTCCTGGATGTGGAAGGTCACCCTCTCCAGTTCGCGCAGGTTCCGGTAGTCAAGATCGACGTCGCGGGGGTGCAGCTTGCGCCTCGGATTGGCCCGCCGGCTTGCGTCAGCCTCCTTGACCAGGTGCCGGACTTGGCGGGCCGCCGCCGCCAGTTCGTCTGAACGGCTTGACCAGTCCTCGTGTTTGGGCGGCCATTCTTCCTTTAGGGCCGCCCCCATGTCGGTGAGCTGGCGGCCAAGGGCTTGACGGAGCTCATCCAGGCTGGCCGCGGCGGCGTTCAGGTGCAGCGGCGGAAAGATCAGGAAGTTGACGCCGATCCCAACGGCGACTCCAAAGCCCATCTGCAGGAGGTAACCGAACGAAAAGTCGTCCGGATTACTGCCGCCCACGAGCAAAACCAGCAGCGCCGCCGTCGGAATCCAGTCACTGCCCGAACCGATTCCCGGCAGGCCCCCAAGCAGGACGCCTATTCCCATAATCAGCGCGACGGCGAGCGGCGACGGATCCGTGACGGTAACCAGCACATACGCCAGGCCGATGCCCACTGCGAGTCCGGCAAGGGCCTCGAGGCCCTGCCGTACCGAGCCGGCAACGTTGTGGTACATCGCCACCAGCGCACCCAGGGGGGCGTAGTAGGGATAGTTCGCAGCAGCTCCGGGCAGATGCGGTGCGATGGCGAAGGCCAGTCCGGCTGCAAAAGCCGCCTTGGCCGCCAGTTGCAGCCGCTGCGCGGCAAAAGCCGACGACAGGCCGGACACCGCCTGTTTGAGAAAAAGGGTCCCCCTGGCCCACCTGGTATCCGGGCGTGCTTGAGACTGGCGCATTCGTACCACCCTACGGCGCCCCGGCGGCTGCCTACAAAGGTGCTGGTCAGGGAGGCGGGCACAGTGTGCCCGGGGTGCGGTTCAGGACAGATCTGCCGCTGAACGGCGCACCTCTGCCGCCAGCCGGTGGGCACGGCCGGGCGTTCTTCCGTCCTCCTGCCGCCGCGGAATGTAACCGAAGCCCAGGCCGTAGGCAGGATCCGCGAACCCGAGCGCCGCGTTGGCGCCCTCATGCCCGAACGCGCGATGGCTCCCGAAGCTCCGCGACGGGTGCGGCTTCATGAACACGACGGCGAACGCGTTGTCCAGGCCTGAGGACCGGTCAAGGCCCCACACCTGTTCCTGCGACATCTGCTCGACGGTGGCTGCGGTGAGGAACGGTTCGCCGCCCTGGATTCCGGTGGTGGCTGCCGCGTAGAGGCGGGCCAGGCCCGAGGCTGCTCCCACGCCGCCTGCCGCGGACATCCCCGCGGCCCGGACCGGGCGGATATTGGGAAGCTCCATGATGGTGCTGACCGGGGCGTTGCTGTTCAGGCCCTCGAGGCTGAGCGGATCGAGCCAGGGCTCCACCGGTCCGGCCGCATAGAGGACGTCGCGGTAACGGTACTCCTGTTCCTCAGGCAGCCCAAGGAAAAAGTCGATACCGTACGAACTCCTGATTCGCCCTTCATAGATCTCCTGCAGGGTTTCCCCGGCTGTGCGCCGGCACAGCTCTTCCATGATGATCCCGATGGTGAGCGCGTGGTAGCCAAACTGCCGGCCGGGCTGCCAGGTTGGAACAGCTCGCGCCAGCCGGGCCGCGGCGGCAGGGGTGGTGAACTCGTCCAGCCCGAAGCCGCCCTCGATGCCCATGAGCCCGGCCTGGTGCGACAAAGCCTCTCGGACCAGGAGGCGGTCCTTGCCATGCACGCCGAATTCCGGCCAGTAGTGCGCTACGGTCCGGTCGAGGTCGAGCAGACCGTCCTGAACCAGTAGCGCAATGACCATGGCAGCCACTCCCTTCGAACAGGAGTACGCCCCCGTCAAGGTGTCCGGCGCCATGTCCGGCCCGCCCGACAGTTCCACGACCGGGACCCCGTCCCTGTAGACGGCCAGCTGTGCGCTGTACTGCGGATCCTCGCGCAGGAATGTATTGAACAGTTCCAGGACGTTGTTGAAACCGGACGCTACGAAGTCGTGATGTCTATGCATGGCACCCAGCTTATCCAGAAAACGCTTACTGCCCTTCGGCGTCCGCCCCGTGCCCTAGCATGACCTCTTCCCCTGCCCTTACGGGCCCGGGCGGTGTCCCGTCCCCGAAGGGGCGGCCCCCCAGCGCTTCCCGGCCATGGGGCTCCAGCCAGCCCCTCAGATCCGGTCCTGCGGGGACTATGCCCGTGGGGTTGATGTCCTCATGGACGATGTAATAGTGCTGCTTGATCTGGACAAAATCGATGGTGTCGCCGAAGCCTGGCGTCTGGAACAGGTCCCGTGCGTAGCCCCACAGGGCTGGCATCTCGCTGAGTTTTTGCCGGTTGCACTTGAAGTGGCCGTGGTAGACGGGATCGAACCGGGCAAGTGTAGTGAACAGCCGCACGTCGGCTTCAGTGATGGTGTCACCCACCAGGTAGCGCTGCCCCGAGAGCCGGTCTTCGAGCCAGTCCAGGGCTGTCCACAGCCGGGCGTAGGCCGAGTCGTAGGCTTCCTGGGATCCTGCGAAACCGCAGCGGTAGACACCGTTGTTGACCTCGGTGAAGACGCGTTTATTGACCTGGTCGATTTCTTCGCGAAGATGCTCCGGGTACAGGTCCGGCGCCCCTGCGCGGTGAAACTCGGTCCACTCGGTGGAAAAGTCCAGCGTGATCTGCGGAAAGTTGTTGGTCACCACGGCACCGCTGGCAACGTCCACGATCGCGGGAACGGTGATGCCGCGGGGATACTCCGGGAACCTCTTGAAGTAGGCGTCCTGGATCCGTTCGATACCGAGGACGGGGTCCGTCCCGCCTGGATCGAGGTCAAAGGTCCACGAACGGGCATCGTGGGTGGGACCCGGCTGTCCCAGTGAAATGGCGTCTTCGAGGCCAAGCAGGCGCCTGACGATGACGGTCCTGTTGGCCCAGGGGCAGGCACGCGCCGCGATCAGCCGGTACCGTCCAGCTTCCACCGGCCAGCCCGGTTCGCCGTTCGGACCCGGAGTTGCGTCCCTCGTGATGCGGTCCTCAATGTAGTTGGTGTCGCGGTTGAACTCCGCTCCACCTGTGACGTAGGCGCCGCGGGTGCTGTGTTCTGCGCTCTTTCCCAAGGCATGTGCCTTTTCCGCCTGCTGCGTGGTGTCCGTTTCCTGGGTCATGGGACCACCCTATGCTCCGCGGGCAGGACAGTGGAGATCGGCTGCCAGGCCCACAGCCACGAGCCGGCCACCAGGGCCGCGAACAGAAGGATCCAGACGCCGGAGGGAACGGACGTGGCACGCCAGAGCAGGTATGCGTCGGAACTGGCCAGCCGGTCCCGGCGGCGCAGGTGCACATGGGTGAGCTTGATGAGGTCGCGCACGGCAGCCACCAGCAGTGCCAGGCCCAGGATGACAGCCACGTGGCCAACAAAGGCAGCCGGCACAAAGAGGATCAGGGCCAGGGTGATGGCAATTGCGGCCGAAGTGATAACGACGCCGGCGAGGTTCCGGAGGAACACCAGCGAGGCAGCCAGGGCCACGGCGCCGCCTGAGATTGCCGCCGGTCCCCACCCGTTGAAGCCGCACCACACGAACGCCGCACCCACCAGTGCCGGTACTGGGTACCCCCAAAAACATGACCAGGCGATGGCGAGCCTGCTGCGGCTGTACGTGGTGGTGGTGCCTGAGTGGTCAAGGAGGAGCCGGATCCCGGCCAGCCGCTGGCCGCTCAGCACCGCAGCAACAGCGTGCCCCATCTCGTGCGTGGCCGTGGCCAGCAGGCCGAAGTACCGCCAGGAGCGGCGGGGCACTGACAAGGCGGCAGCTGTCATCACTGCCAGTGCCAGTTCCGTCAGTGTCACGTTGGGAGGATCTGCGCGGCTGAATGCTGCCAGTAATGTATCCCAGGGGTCTCCGGGCGTCGTCATCAGGGCCTCTCGCCCGCAGGGTCGTGGTGAGCCATAGCCGCCACGGTACCCGGGCTGGCTGGGTGCAGGCTTAAAACCGAAAGGCACGCCGACTACCGGGCGTGCCTCAGGATCGACGGGACTGCGGACGTTCCCGCAGCCCCACGTCGGCTGTATTAACTAGCCTTCGCACTCAGTGCAGTAGCTGTGGCCATCCTTCTGGCGCGCAATCTGGGACCGGTGACGGACCAGGAAGCAGGAGTAGCAGGTGAATTCGTCTTCAGCCTGCGGGATGACCTGTACCACGAGCTCTTCGGCCACGAACTCGCCTCCGGGCACGCCGGCGCCGTCAAGCCCGTCAGCCTCATCCAGTTCCAGCACAACGCTGCGTGCGTCGGGAGCATTTGCTGACTGGAGCTGCTCGAGAGAGTTGTCCTGCGATTCCTTGACGTCGGAGCGCAGTTCATCGTAATCGGTTGCCACTTTAGGTGCTTCTCTTTTCTTTGGTTCGCCTGTCGCGTATGAAACGTACAGCATCATGCGGGTATTCCCCAATAGCCGGAGTATATTGACCGTCCCCTGGGTAATGGTTCAAAGGAGGCAGCCTGCGGTGTTAGCGGCGAAATAGGGCTGCATGGCAGCGGATGGCGCCGCAAACGGTGCAGTCCGCACTACTGGTAAGGGGTGCACGTGGAGCAGCTCACTGCGGAATTCGGTGGTTCGGCGCGGGTGGGTACCGGTGTTGGTCCTGTCCTGGAGAAATTCGAGTCCGTGTCAAGGATCGCAGTGTTGCGGGGCGGAGGGCTCGGCGACGTGATCTTCGCCATACCCGCCATGGCCGCGCTCAAGGCAGCCTACCCCGCCGCAACCCTTACCTTGCTGGGAACTCCCGTGCACCAAGCGCTGTTTGCCGCAACCAAGAGCCCGGTGGATGAGGTGTGCATGCTGCCACACGCTGAAGGCGTCCGCCCGGGAGAGGAGGACCCGGCGGAGCTGGACGCGTTCTTTGATGACATGCGCGGACGCCGGTACGACCTGGCCGTCCAGCTCCATGGCGGTGGCCGGTACTCAAATCCGTTCCTGCTTCGGCTGGGAGCCCGGCACACGGTAGGCACGCGGACATCCGACGCTGCCAGTCTCGAGCGGACGGTTCCGTATGTCTACTACCAGCACGAACCACTCAGGGCGCTGGAGGTGGCCGGCATGGCCGGCGCTTTCCCCGTTGACCTGGAGGCCCGTCTGGCGCCGGCGGACAGCGGCGCTTCCGCCGCCGTAATGCGCGACGACGGCGCCGGCCCTTGGGTGGTGCTGCATCCCGGCGCCACTGATCCCCGACGGCGCTGGCCCGCCGGCCGGTTCGCTGAACTTGCGGCAGCATGCGCCGCGGATGGCTTCCGTGTTGCGGTCATCGGGGATGAGAGCGAACGCGCCCTTGCCGAACAGGTTGTGGAGCAGGCAGCCGCCGCCCACGTCCATTCATTCGCCGGGGACCTTGACATGGGCGGGCTCGTGGCACTGTTGGTCCGCGCCGCCGTAGTGGTGGGGAATGACAGCGGACCGCGGCACCTTGCCCAGGCGCTTGGGGTTCCGACGGTGGGGATCTTCTGGGCGGGCAACGTCATAAATGCCGGAGCGCTGGGCAGGAGCCTCCACCGCATCCACGCCTCCTGGGTGACCGCCTGCCCCACTTGCGGTATAGACATCACCCAGGTTGGCTGGACGGCGCCGCGGTGCCCGCACGATGACTCGGCGGTGGCCGGTGTTGCGGTGCGGGAGGTGCACGAGGATGTACGCAGCCTCGCAGCCACCGAGTTGACGAAAGTGGACGCATGAGCGGCACGGACGTTTTGACGGAGACGGGCCCGGGCAACCGCGTGGACAGGAAGCCTGAGCTTCTTGTCCTGCGGGCCTTGAAGCTCGGGGACCTGCTGGTTGCGGTGCCTGCCCTGAAGGCCCTTCGCCGCACGTTCCCCGGACACCGGCTGCGGTACGCGGCCCAGGGCTGGCTCTCGGAGGCCCTGGGGCTGGTCGGCGGCTACGAGCTGCTGCCCACCCACGGCCTGGACGAGCCGCTGGCCCTGGAAGCGGGCGTCGTTGACGTGGCAGTGAACCTGCACGGCAGCGGCCCGGAAAGCCAAGGGCGCATCGAAGCCCTCAAGGCGCGGCAGACCATCGGCCACCGCAGCGGGCACAGGGACGGGCCGCCCTGGCGTGCAGAACTGCATGAGCGGGAACGGTGGGTAAGGCTCCTGGAATGGCACGGGATCGACGCCGACCCCTTGGACGTGGGCTTGAACACACCGCATGTACCCAGCCCGGTTCCCGATGCGACGGTCCTTCATGTCGGCGCCGCCTACGGCAGCCGGCTCTGGCCCGCTGATCGCTTCGCTGCTGTTGCGGCAGCGCTGGATGCGGCAGGACACAACGTTGTCTTCACCGGGGGCAGCGGGGAACGGGACAGGGCGGTTGACGTCTGCCGGCGTGCGGGCCTCCCGGATGGAGCGGTGCTGGCCGGGCGGCTTGGACTGGGGGAGTTCGCTGCAACCATCGCTGCCGCGCGCCTGGTGATCTCAGCTGACACAGGCGCTGCACATCTCGCGTCGGCTTATGGCACGCCGTCGGTGGTGCTTTTTGGACCTGCCCCGCCCGAGATCTGGGGGCCCCCGCCAGGACCGCACGTTGTCCTGACCCGTGCGGAGCTGCGGCGGGGGGACACTTTTGCCGACCAGCCCGACCCTGCACTGCTGGGAGTCACTGTGCCGGATGTCCTCGCCGCGGTCGGCGGGCTGGGTCTGCTGTAGCGCTGGCGGGCACGTGAACCGGTCCGTCTGGGGCTCCTCCACGGGGCGGCAAAGTCCTAAGATGGGTTATGGGCGCTGACATTGAGATTGCGTTGGTTCTTGCAGTGGCGTTCCTCTGGATGACGGGAACGTTCGCGATCCTGTCCCGGATAGACTGCCCGGAACGGAAGGCCCGGCGTCAGGAGCGGAGAGCCAGGCGGTCAGGGAAACGGTGGGTCAGGTACCGCCCGGCTGTGCACGACTCCCGGCCGGAGGAACGGACCAGGCGCCACCGGCCCCGCAGGCTGCGGGTGCACTGACAGCGGACACCCAGGCGCGGGGCAGGCCGGCCGCCGCTCTCAGCGCACGATCACGATTGAGGCTGCCTCCCGATTCGCTGCCGCCGTGAAGGATGCGATGGCCCGGGCGATCTTCCGTCCGCCTTGTGATGACGGTTCGATCACGTTTGCGTAGTCCGCGTCCTCGCTGCAGATGAGCCGAAGGTCGATAAGGGCAGCACCGCGGGAAAAGGCGGCCCTGGCGATGGCATCGTTGAAGAGGCACAGTGCTGCCTCGATGACATTCCTGCCGGGCGCTGACGGGGGAGTGTCATAAATAGTGCATACCGCATACGGCAGGCCGGCCGCTTCGACCTGATCCACCATTTCCTCATAGTCCGCTGCAAATCTTTCCCGGGCTTTACCAAGCAACGCGAGCGCATCACCGACGGAGGGCGCACGCTCCTGCAGCAGTGGCGCATAGCCCAGGGCGTCGTTGCCGCCCGCACTTACCACCAGATGGGTTGCGTCGGACGGCAGTGCAGCCAGTTGCCGGGAAACGCCGGGGAGCACGTCGCCGTCGACCGCCAGGAGCGTGCACTGCCATCCCTGAAGTTCCTGCCTCAGCTGGGCGATGACGGCAGGCCCGCCACCGACATAGGCGCCGTTGTCAAAGATGGAATCGCCCAGCAGGACGATGTGGCCATTGCCGGCGACCGCCGTCGGACGTTCCTCCATGAGCTCATACTGCACCGTTCCCACCTGCCCTGCCATGGGCACGGCGGTGTGACCGGCACAATGCCCAAGCCTGCCCTGGGCCGGATGACAGTCCGGGTAGCGTGGAGGGAACCCCAATTATTCGAAGGAAACAACCATCAACAGGTCCGCCGCCACCACATCTGCCGTCCTGACCGGCCTCCTGCTGGCAGGCGCGCTCGCCGGCTGTGAAGCGGCAGCACGGGCAGGAAGCGAAATTGCCGAAGTCCTGGCAGGAAGTCCGGAAGCCGCTGTTGAACCTCCCGGAGGTCCTGGAGCCGATCCGGCTTACGAGGGGGATGCGGCCGCTGCTGCGCTCTCGCAGCTGGAAACGATTCCGGTGAAGGGCCGCGCACCGAGGACGGGATACACCCGGGAAGAGTTCGGTCCGGCGTGGGCCGACGTCGACCGAAACGGCTGCGACACCCGCAACGACATCCTCGCCCGCGACCTTGAAGCTGAGACGTTCAAGCCCGGAACGCACGACTGCGTGGTGGCCTCAGGCGTTCTGGCCGATAAGTACACCGGAACCACCATAAACTTCGTCCGTGGCGACGGGACCAGCTCCGCCGTCCAGATTGACCACCTCGTTCCGCTAAGCGACGCCTGGCAGAAGGGGGCCCGGCAGCTTGGAACGGAACAGCGGAAGCAGTTCGCCAACGACCCCCTGAACCTGATGGCGTCGGACGGCGGCACCAACGGTGCGAAGGGAGACAAGGATGCTGCCTCGTGGCTGCCGCCAAACAAGGCCTTCCGCTGTGAGTATGTAGTGCGTCAAACCGCCGTAAAGGCCATGTACCAGCTGTGGGTCACCCAGGCCGAGCACGACGCCCTCGCCGGGATCCTGGCCGGCTGCCGCCACTGAGTCCTGCCCAAGCGGTGGGACGGACAGAAGAAAGCGTCAGAGCCGCTTCCTTGAAGGCAACCGGCATAGGCCATCAGAATCCAAGGGCGAAGTAGGCCAGCGGAGCCCCCACCAGCCCACATGCCACAGGTGCGCCGGCCAGGCAGAGGGCCGCGACCGCCCACGGCTTCCCGTCGCGTCTGCGGATCGCACCCACCGCGAAAATCTGGGAAGCCACCAGCAGCAACAAGGCGAGCACCGTCAGGGCCAGGCCCCAGTCGAAGGCGGTGCTCTGGAATATGGTGCAGGTCCACAGGCAAAAGTTGGCCCAGAGTAACCAGACCCCGCCAGCGACTCCCGACACTCCGATGAGCGCGGCTAAGAACGTGGCCCGGCCGGAAAATCCCTTCCCCATGCCGCCAATCATGAACGACAAAAAGCGGTTCGTGGTGAAGGCATGGCTGGAGACACAGAAAACCCCGGATTCCTGGGATGGAATCCGGGGTTTTCCCTGTGTGCGCGGAGGGGGACTTGAACCCCCACCCCCTTTCGAGGACTAGCACCTCAAGCTAGCGCGTCTGCCATTCCGCCACCCGCGCAGGTGGTATTCGGTGAACGTTTCCGCCTTTCAGCGTTTCGCGTTTCTCCGAAGCAGCGAGAAAAACTCTAACACGAACTTTCGGGAAACATGGAATCGGCCCCAGTGGGTAGGCTGAGGGCAACGATTCAGCACCGTTCCAACCCGCCAATCCAGTGAGGAGCTTTCCATGCCTGACGTCCTGCCCGAGGATGAAGTTGTCCGGATCTGCCAAGAACTCATCCGGATAGACACGTCAAACTACGGTGACGGTTCGGGGCCGGGCGAGCGGGCTGCGGCTGAATACGCCGCGGGGCTGATTGAGGAAGTGGGCCTTGCGGCGGAAATCTTCGAGTCCGCACCGGGCCGCGCCAATGTGGTGACGCGCATGGCCGGTGAGGATCCCTCCGCCAGCGCCTTGGTGGTGCACGGCCACCTGGACGTCGTGCCTGCGCTGCGGGACCAGTGGTCCGTAGACCCGTTCGGAGCCGAACTGAAGGACGGGCTGATCTGGGGCCGCGGCGCCGTCGACATGAAGGACATGGACGCCATGATCCTCTCCGTCCTGCGCAGCTTTGCCAGGTCCGGCACAAAGCCGAAACGCGACATCATTTTCGCCTTCTTCGCGGATGAGGAAGCGGGCGGCGCCTACGGAGCCCGCTACGCCGTGGACAAGCGCCCGGAACTGTTCGAGGGCGCCACGGAAGCCATCTCCGAGGTGGGCGGCTTCTCGGCCACCATCGGCGGGCAGCGCACGTACCTGCTGCAGACAGCGGAGAAGGGCATCTCCTGGCTCCGCCTCGTGGCCCACGGCAGGGCGGGCCACGGCTCACAGATCAGCACCGACAATGCCGTAACGCGGCTTGCCGCAGCCGTAACGCGCATCGGCGAGTACAAGTGGCCCATCGAGCTCACCCCCACTACCCGGCAGTTCCTGGACGGTGTGACCGAACTCACCGGCGTTGAGTTCGATGCCGACAATCCGGACATCCTGCTGAGCCAGCTGGGCACGGTGGCCCGCTTTGTGGGCGCCACCTTGCAGAACACCACAAACCCCACCCTGCTCAAGGGCGGCTACAAGCACAACGTCATCCCCGAATCCGCCGAGGCCCTGATCGACTGCCGAACACTTCCGGGCCAGCAGGACCACGTCCTGGAGATCGTTCGCGACCTCGCGGGCGCCGGCGTTGACGTCAGTTACGTGCACAAGGACGTTTCCCTTGAGGTCCCTTTCGCCGGGAACCTGGTGGATTCCATGATCGATGCCCTGCACTCCGAAGACCCGGGCGCCAAGGTGCTGCCCTACACTCTCTCCGGCGGCACGGACAACAAGTCGCTGAGCCGGCTCGGCATCACAGGCTACGGCTTTGCGCCCCTGATGCTGCCGGATGACTTGGACTTCACCGGCATGTTCCACGGCGTGGACGAGCGCGTACCTGCCGACTCCCTCAAGTTCGGCGCCAAGGTGCTCAACACCCTCCTCACCAACTACTGAGCCAGGCTGCCATGACGCCGGAAGAGATCCTGCCGGAGGAGCTGCTGGAGCAGATCCGCGGCCGCGCCGCCGGGTATGACAGGGACAACGCCTTCTTCCATGAGGACCTTAAGGACCTCGCGGCGGCCGGCTACCTGAAGCTGTTCGTTCCAGGGTCCGACGGCGGGGCAGGGCTTGGCCTTGAGGCGGCGGCGCAGTGCCAGCGGAGGCTGGCAACGGCCGCCCCGGCCACCGCGCTGGCCGTCAACATGCACCTGGTGTGGACCGGCGTCGCGCATGTCCTCGGCGCCCGCGGCGACGGATCCCTGGACTTTGTGCTCAAGGAAGCGGCCAACGGCGAGATCTTCGCGTTCGGCAACTCGGAAGCCGGCAACGACTCGGTCCTGTTCGACTCCCGGACCACGGCCGCGCCGCTGCCGGACGGCGGCTACTCTTTCACGGGAACCAAGATCTTCACCAGCCTCTCACCGGCGTGGACGAGGCTGGGAATCTTCGGGAAGGACCCTTCCGGCCGGGACGGCGAGGGGGAGCTGGTCCACGGCTTCATCACGCGCCAAACACCCGGCTACCGCATCCTCGACGACTGGGACGCGCTTGGGATGCGGGCCAGCCAGTCCTGCACCACCGTCCTGGACGGCGCCGGCGTTCCGCCGGAGCGCATCTTCCGCAGGATCCCCGTCGGCCCCAGCCGCGATCCCCTGGTTTTCGCGATCTTTGCCTGTTTCGAGACGCTGCTCGCCGCCGTCTACACCGGGCTGGGGGAGCGGGCCCTGGCCCTGGGCGTGGAGAACGTCAAGCGCCGCACCTCCTTCAAGAACGGCGGACGCAGCTACGCGCAGGACCCCGACATCCGCTGGAAGGTTGCCGAGGCGGCAATGGCCATGGATAACCTCTACCCGCAGCTGCGGGCCGTCGCAGCCGACGTGGATTCCCTGGTGGACCATGGCCAGCAGTGGTTCCCCAAGCTGGTGGGGTTGAAAGTGAACGCGACGGAAACGGCGCGGCGCGTAGTGGACCTGGCCATCCGCGTCAGCGGGGGATCCAGCTATTTCCGGGGATCGGAACTGGAGCGGCTCTACCGGGACGTCCTTGCCGGCATGTTCCATCCGTCCGATGACGAATCTGCCCACAACACCGTGGCCAACGCCTGGCTGGGTCCGCTGGAGGATTGACCTAAACGGTCCTTTGAACCTGCAGCACCCGGCGGCGCAGCCAAAAGCGCCGTCCTCCGCCCACGTACAGCTTGCTGCGCTCCAGCTCCCACTTGCCGTACTCGGAGTGTTCCACCAGGCGGCGCCGTGCCTCATGCAGGGAATCGACAGGGCTGACCGTCAGTACGAGGTACTCGTACTGCCTCAAATAGTCCCGTTCCCGCTGGACCGAACTGGTGAGAAATTGTTCCTTCATTTGCCCTCCATTCTCGTCCTTTTCCGGCTAACGTGAAGTCATGAGCATCGATCCGCGTGTCGCGCTTCAGTCCTTGACCACCGCTTTGGAAGAACACCTTATAGCAGCATCCAACCGCCGCGGAGACGGTGATCCCTCCGTGGAGGCGGCATTCTTTGCAGTTGCAGACGCCTTCGAAGTTTACGAAGACGCACTCTATGAGGCCTACAACGAGGTCACGCCGCTCCAGGTCTTTGATGACGAGGACGAAGAGGACGAGGAAAGCGACGTGGACGACGACGAGGACCTGGAAATCGTCCAGGAGTAGGACCGCGGACCTAGTGCGGGGCTGACACATCCTCCAGGGCCCGGGCAATTTCCGGCGGCAGCGGCGAGAGCTGGGCATCCACCAGTTCCTTCAGCTGGGCCGGCGTCCGCGGGCCCACAATGGCGGTTGCTACGCCGTGCTGCGACAGAAGCCAACTGAGGGCAACGTCCTGCGGAGTCCGGCCCAGGCCTTTGGCTGCCATGCAAACAGCTTCCACCGTCCGGGACGGCTGCTCCTCCAGGTACGGCTCAACGTACCCGGCTTCGGTTGCGGAGGCAGCCCTTGATCCGGAGGGGATGCTGCCGCGGTACTTGCCCGTGAGCACGCCGCGGCCAAGCGGCGCCCACGCCATCAGGCCCATGCCGGCGTCCTCGACGGCAGGGATCAGTTCGGCTTCCGGCCTGCGCTGCAGGAACGAATACTCCGCCTGCGCGGCGACAAGGGGGAAGCCGGCGATGGCTGCGGCCTTCGCCGCCTGCCAGCCGTTGAAGTTGGAGACCCCCACATACCGCGCACGGCCGGTACGGACAGCAAATTCCAAAGCTGACAGCGTCTCGTCCAACGGCACATTACGGTCCCAGGCCTGCGCGAACCAGATGTCCACATAGTCGGTGCCCAGCCTGGCGAGGCTCGCTTCCAGTCCGGTGAGCATCGCATTACGCGACGTGTCCACGCCGAGCCGGCCATCCGGCGTCGTCATTCCCGCTTTGGTGGAGATGGAAATCTCCGTCCGGGCCACGACGTCGCCCAGCATGGAGCCGATCATCGCCTCCGAGCGCCCGTCCGCGTAGGAGGCGGCGGTATCGACGTGCCGGCCGCCGGCATTAAGGAAGGTGCGCAGCAACTCAGAGGCGTCCTGTTCGTCCGTTTCGCCGGCCCAGGACATGGTGCCGAGGGAAAGGGCGGAAACCCGCAATCCACTGTTGCCGACGTAACGCTGCTGCATAGCAGCAAGCTTACGGGCAGAACCGGCGCTGCCCATGACGTAGGGTCTTAGCGTGAACTGGTTTGAGGCGGCCCTGCTGGGCCTAGTGCAGGGACTGACCGAATTCCTTCCGATTTCATCGAGCGCGCATCTGCGGATTGTGGGGCAGTTCCTGCCCAATGCCGAGGATCCCGGCGCTGCTTTCACCGCCATCACCCAGCTGGGCACCGAGACGGCGGTGCTCATCTATTTCTGGCGGGACATCGTCCGGATCGTCAAGGCATGGGCCGGTTCGCTTACCGGAAAAGTCTCCCGGCAGGACCCGGATGCCCGGATGGGCTGGCTTGTCATCCTGGGCAGCCTCCCCATCGTTATCCTGGGACTGCTGTTCCAGGACCAGATCGAATCGGTGCTCCGCAGCATGTGGATCGTCGCCACCATGCTGATTGTCTTCGGTTTGATCCTGGCGGTCGCCGACGCAGTAGGCAGGCAGGAACGCGACCTGACCCGGCTGACGTACAAGCACGGCATCCTCTACGGCTTCGCCCAGGCCATGGCGCTGATCCCCGGCGTGTCCCGGTCCGGCGGCACCATCACCGCCGGCCTCCTAATGGGGTACACCCGGGAAGCGGCCGCACGGTACTCCTTCCTGCTGGCCATTCCGGCGGTTTTTGGCAGCGGCCTCTTCCAGCTGTACAAGACGGTGTCCAAGGAAGGAATCACCGGCCCCTACGGCCTGCCGGAAACCGCGCTTGCCACCGTCATCGCCCTGGTGGTGGGCTACATCATCATCGGCTGGTTCCTGAAGTTCGTTTCCACCCGCAGCTACCGGCTGTTCGTCTGGTACCGGATCTTCCTGGGCCTGGCCCTGTACCTCCTGCTCGGTTTCAATGTCATCAGCGCCTAGCACTAGGCTTGGCGTGTGAAATCCTGGAAATCCCGCCCCGTTCCCGACGTGCCCGGAAGCATGCCCGCCCTCCGGCTGTTCGACACGGCGGCAGGCCGTGAAGTTGCCCTGGAGAATGAGGGACGCCCCTCGATGTACGTCTGCGGCATCACGCCGTACGACGCCACCCACATGGGCCACGCCGCCAGCTACGTGGCCTTTGACCTCCTGAACAGGGCCTGGCGGGACGCCGGCCACGAGGTTGACTACGTGCAGAACGTCACGGACGTGGACGATCCGCTCCTGGAACGCGCCACGGCCACCGGCGTTGACTGGCAGGAGCTCGCCGCCAGCCAGATTGAGCTTTTCCAGACGGACATGGAAGCCCTCAACGTGCTCGCTCCGGACCACTACGTGGGTGCAGTGGAATCCATCGGCCTGATAGTTCCGGAGGTGGAACGGCTGGTCAGCCTCGGGCTGGCCTACAAAGTGCAGGGCACCAACGGCGAGCCTGACGGGGACGTTTATTACGACGTCGAAGCAGCCGGAAAGCACTCCGTGGCACCGGACGCGTGGACCCTGGGATGCATCTCCGGGTTGGCGGAAAGCGAGATGCTTGAGCTGTTCGCGGAACGCGGCGGCGATCCCGGGCGGGCAGGAAAGCGGCAGGCACTTGATCCGCTGCTGTGGCGGGTGGCACGGGAAGGCGAGCCAAGGTGGCCCGGCGGCAGCCTGGGTGCGGGCCGGCCCGGCTGGCACATTGAGTGCACCGTGATCGCGCAAAAGTACCTGCCCTCGCCCTTCACCGTTCAGGGCGGCGGCTCGGACCTGATCTTCCCGCACCACGAGATGGGTGCCGGCCACGCGTATTCACTTGCCGGTGTTCCACTTGCCAGGCACTACGCCCATGCAGGCATGGTGGGCCTGGACGGCGAGAAGATGAGCAAATCCAAAGGAAACCTGGTCCTGGTGTCGAAACTTCGGGCAGCGGGGGAGGACCCTGCCGCCATCCGCCTTGGCATCCTTGCCCACCACTACCGCTCCGACTGGTCCTGGACGGATGAAGGGTTCCTGGAAGCCAAGGCCACCCTGGCCGCGTGGCGCCGGGCGCTGGGCCGCGCTCCCAAGGGGTCTGCCGTCCCGCTTGTTGCCGAGATGCGGGAGGCTCTGGCTGCGGACTTGAATGCCCCGGCTGCCGTCGCGGCCGTGTCCCGCTGGGCGGAGCAGGCAAACAACGACGCCGGCCCGGCAAGTCCCGTAGACCAGGCAATGGTCAAGGACGCGGTGGACGCCTTGCTTGGTGTGGTTCTCTAGGCTGCCCGTTCAGGGCCGGTCCTGGCCCCGCCGCTTGAGATAGCGCTCAAACTCGCGGGCAATCGACTCGCCGGTGGCCTCGGGCAGGTCCGCCGTGTCCTTTGCCTCCTCAAGCTGCCGGACATAGGCGGCGATTTCGGGATCTTCCGTGGCGAGTTCGTCCACACCCCGTTCCCAGGCGTCTGCCTCCTCTGCCAGCTCATGCGTGTCCAACGGCACCTGGAGCAGTTCCTCGATGCGGTTCAGGAGCGCCAGCTGGGCCTTCGGTGACGGCGCCTGGGCAACGTAGTGGGGGACCGCGGCCCAAAGCGAGACGGTGGGAATTCCTGCCAGCAGGGCGACCTCCGAGAGCACGCCGACGATTCCCACCGGGCCTTCATACTGCGAAGCCTCCAGGTTCATGCGCTCCCGCAGGGGGGCGTCGTCAGAAGAAGTGCTGACCGGAATGGGCCTGCTGTGCGGAACATCCGCCAGCAGCGCCCCGACCAGGACGACATAGTCAACGTTCAGCGCTTCAGCGTGCACCAGGAGTTCGGCCGTGTAGGCGCGCCACTTGTAGGACGGTTCAGTTCCCTGGACAAAAATGACGTCCACGTTCGAATCCGGTGCGCTGGCCTTGTAGATCCTCGTGGAGGGCCACTTTATCTTGCGTTCACCGGCAGCATTCCGGCGCACGGTGGGCCGCGTGAACTGGAAGTCGTAATACTCGTCCGCGTCGATGGACGCCACCTTCTTGCCGCCCCACAGTTTGTTCAGGTAGCGCAACGAATCGCTTGCCGCTTCTCCGGCGTCGTTCCAGCCTTCAAAGGCGGCAAGCATCACTGTTATGCGCTGTCCGTCAGCGACCGGCTGCAGGAACCGCTCGGGTCCGGCACCTGGTTCGGCGGTGTCTCCCTCGAAGCTATTCATTTCTTCACCCTACGTCCAAGGACCGCAGCTGTGCATTGAATGAAGCGCCGCAAAATCCGCCGAAAGCAGGGTCGGTGGCGCGAACGAGCCCGATATTCGCCGAAGGCGTAGCCGTCAGCCTGCGTCCGGGCTGTCCCCGTAGACTGAGGACATGCGATTGCCAGCTGACAGTTCCCCGCTCAAAGCCGTCCTGTGGGACATGGACGGCACGATTGTTGACACGGAGCCGTACTGGATTGCTGCCGAACACGCACTGGTGGAAGCCCACGGCGGCACCTGGTCCCATGAACAGGCCATGCAGTTGGTCGGGCAGTCGCTGACCTTTTCCGCCGGCATCCTGCAGGAGGCCGGCGTGGACCTTGAAATACGCGAAATCATTGACACCCTGACCGGGGCCGTCGTGAGCAGCGTGCAACGCCAGGTGCCATGGCGGCCCGGTGCGCGCGAACTCCTCGAGGAGCTTCACCTCGCAGGGGTCCGCTGCGCCCTGGTCACCATGTCCGAGGGGCCGCTGGCCCGCCAGGTGGTTGCCAGCCTTCCACGGCCGTACTTTGAAGTCCTGGTCACCGGGGACACAGTGGCGCAGGGCAAGCCGCACCCCGAGGCGTACCTGACCGCCGTCGAATGGCTGCAGGACTCGGATCCGGAGCTGGCCATCCATCACTGCGTCGCGCTGGAGGACTCAGCCCCGGGTGTGGCGGCGGCCGTGGCGTCCGGCGTGGCAACCGTGGCTATTCCGCACATCGTCCCGCTTCCCGAGGATGATCGGTACACGCTCTGGGACTCACTGTCCGGCCGCTCCGTGACGGACCTTGAATCCCTGGTCCTGGCCGGCCCTGAGCTCTTGGGGTCCTCATCTGCGCCTGCCCGCTCGCCGGAGATCTCCGGTGGCTGAATCCAGTGCGCCGGTCCGGCGCGAGGGCATCCCGCTGGGCAGGATTGCCGGAGTTCCAGTGGTGCTCGCCTATTCGTGGTTCGTCATCGCCGCCTTCACCGTGATCGTGTATGGCCCTGTCCTGGGCCAGGAGAACCCCGCCCTTGGCGCCAGCGCATACATTGTGGCGTTCGCCTACGCCGTCCTGCTCCTCATCTCGGTATTGGTCCACGAGCTCGCCCACGCGCTGACAGCGAGAATCTACGGCTGGCCGACCCAGAAGATCGTGCTGAACCTCTGGGGCGGGCATACCCAGTTCGAGAGCTTTACCGCGACGCCGGGACGGTCAGTCCTGGTGGCCCTGGCCGGGCCCGCCGCGAATTTCGTCCTGGCCGCGGGCGCCTGGCTGGTGCTCGGCACAGTGGCCCTGGGCAGCGTTGCCGAAATCCTGATCAACATTTTCATGTGGGCGAACTTCCTGATTGGCGTCTTCAACGTGCTCCCGGGACTTCCCCTTGACGGTGGACGGCTGGTCGAATCCGCCGTATGGAAGGCAACCGGTAGCCAGGCAAAAGGCACTGTGGCCGCCGGGTGGGGCGGCCGCATCATCGTCGTCGCCATCTGCTATTGGTTCGTTGCGCGGCCCCTGCTGGCCGGAAAGTCGCCCGACTTCAGCCTGCTGATGATCACGGTCCTGGTGGCCAGCTTCCTCTGGGTGGGTGCCTCGGCGTCCATCCAGCAGGGAACCCTCCGGGGACGGCTCCACCTTGTCAGCGCCGCAGGGCTGTCGACGCCGGCTACCGGGCTGCCTGCCACGGCAACGGTGGAGGAAGCCCTCCGGCACGAGGGTGCCGGTGCCCTGTCACTGGTGGTTTGCGGGCCGGACGGCCGGCCGGAGGGGGTGGTGGATGCCGCCGCCCTGTCCTCTGTCCCTGCGCACGCTGCGGCTTCCACCCCCATCACGGCTGTTTCCTTCGCCCTCGCACCGGGGGCTTACGTTCCCGAATGGTCGAAAGGACAGGAACTGCTCCAGTTCCTCTCCCAGCTTGAAGGGCGGCACTACGCCGTGGTGGACCACAACGGCAAGGTCACCGGGCTTCTTTCCCAGGACGCGGTCCTGGCCGCCGTTACTGGAAAACCCCGGCGGCCCGATACACGCCGGCAGGGCCAAAACCGGTAGAGTTACCTGCCGGCCGGTGCATCGCCGCCGCAGAAGCCGGATTGTCTGCAATGGGACGTCCAGGCGCCATGTTTTACAGGAGCGAGGAAATTCATGAGCAGCGAAACTGCCGTCAACGAGGCCACAGCAGCTTCCGGTCAAGCCGGTGATGCTGCCGGCGTCTCGCAGCCCGTCGGCGCTGCCCGCCGGCGTGGTCCTTTCCGCGAAGGTGAGCGCGTCCAGTTGACCGACGAGCGCGGGCGCATGAATACCATCACCCTTGAGAGTGGCGGAGCATTCCACACGCACCGCGGCTTCCTGAACCACGATGACATCATCGGCAAGGCGGACGGGTCGGTGGTTGTCAACAACGTCGGCCAGCAGTACCAGACCCTGCGCCCCCTGCTCTCCGACTTCGTCCTGTCCATGCCGCGCGGGGCCGCAGTGGTGTACCCCAAGGACGCCGGGCAGATCGTGACGATGGCGGATATCTTCCCCGGTGCGCGCGTTGTGGAAGCGGGCGTGGGCTCCGGGGCCCTGTCGATTTCCCTGCTCCGGGCTGTAGGCGACCAGGGCTACCTCCACTCTTTCGAGCGCCGCGAGGAGTTCGCCGACATTGCCCGCGGCAACGTCGAGACGATTTTCGGCGGGCCGCACCCGGCCTGGCAAATCTCCCTGGGCGACTTCCAGGACGAGGTGGTCCGCAGCGAAGCGCCGGGCTCCGTGGACCGCGTGGTCCTGGACATGCTGGCTCCGTGGGAATGCCTGGACGCCGTGGCAACCGTCCTGGCACCCGGCGGTGTCTGGATCAACTACGTGGCCACGGTGACCCAGCTTTCCCGCACTGCCGAAGCCATTCGTGCGGACGGCCGTTTTACTGAACCGGACGCCTGGGAATCCCTGGTCCGGGGCTGGCACCTCGAAGGACTGGCCGTCCGGCCGGACCACCGGATGGTGGCGCATACCGGGTTCCTGCTGGTCACCCGGCGCCTGGCCGACGGCGTTACCGGCATCTCCGTGAAGCGCCGCCCCTCCAAAACCGACTTCAATGAAGAGGACGTCAACGCCTGGACCCCCGGCGCGGTCGGGGAACGGCGGGTCTCCGACAAGAAGCTCCGGCGCGCAGCGCGGGACGCCATCGCCGGAACGAACGTCAAGGACGAGCCAGAGGTCACGAAGTAGTCCACATTTCGGGAGTCGCCATCCCTACCTGCCGTGTTGGGGCTAATGTCTTAATAGAAGCGCAGGAAGGGGCTGATACATCATGGAGACGCCAAACCAGGACTCCGGACGTACACCGGCAGAGCAGTCTGCCGCCAATGACCTCTCGGTTGCCGACCGCCAGGTCAACATCCTCCGGGACAAGCTGAGGCATATTGACCGCCAGCTGGCTGCGGCGACGCAAAACAACACCAAGCTGGTCAGCATGCTTGAGACCGCGAAGGCCGAGATCCTTCGGCTGAAAAACGCGCTGGACCAGGAGGGGCAGCCGCCCTACAGCTTCGGTACCATCCTGCAGTTGAACCCCAAGCGCCAGCCCTCACCCGGCAACAGCGGACAGGCTGCAACCGAGGAATCGGTGGACATCTTCAACGCGGGACGGAAGATGCGAGTGGGCATCAGCCCCCTGGTGAACATCAACCAGCTGGCCGTTGGGCAGGAGGTCCTGCTCAACGAGGCCCTCCTTGTGGTCGCCGGGCTGGGATACGAGCGGGCCGGTGAACTCGCCACCCTGAAGGAAATGCTCGGTGCCGATCGCGCCCTCGTGGTGGGGCGTGCCGATGAAGAACGGGTTGTGCGGCTTTCCGGAGCGCTCCTTGCCGAAAAGCTGCGGGTGGGCGATGCCCTGTCGGTTGACTCCAGGACCGGATACGCCCTCGAAAAGGTGCCCCGCTCCGAGGTGGAGAACCTCGTGCTGGAGGAAGTCCCTGACATCACCTACGAGGACATTGGCGGCCTTGGGCCCCAAATCGAGCAGATCCGTGACGCCGTCGAACTGCCGTTCCTCCACCCTGACCTCTACCGGGAACACGGCCTCAAAGCTCCCAAGGGCATCCTGCTGTACGGCCCTCCCGGCTGCGGCAAGACCCTCATCGCCAAGGCCGTGGCCAATTCCCTTGCCGCCCGCGCCGCCGAGCGTTCGGGCAATGTGGACCTGAAAAGCTATTTCCTGAACATCAAGGGGCCGGAACTCCTGGACAAGTACGTCGGTGAGACCGAGCGCCACATCCGGCTGATCTTCTCCAGGGCACGCGAAAAGGCCTCCGATGGCAGCCCGGTCGTGGTGTTTTTCGATGAGATGGATTCCCTCTTCCGCACGCGCGGCACAGGGATTTCGTCCGACGTCGAAACAACCATCGTGCCGCAGCTGCTCAGCGAGATTGACGGCGTGGAGCGGCTGGACAACGTGATCGTCATTGGCGCGTCAAACCGTGAGGACATGATCGATCCGGCAATCCTCCGTCCGGGCCGGCTTGACGTTAAGGTCAAAATCAACCGTCCGGATGCGGAGGCTGCTGCGGACATTTTCAACAAGTACATCACTCCGGACCTGCCGTTCCACGAATCCGACCTCGCTGAGCACGACGGCGATGTCCAGGCGACGGTGGATGCGATGGTCCAGCGCACTGTCGAAGCTATGTACTCCACCGACAAGTCCAACGAGTTCCTTGAGGTCACCTACGCCAACGGCGACACGGAAATGCTCTACTTCAAGGACTTCAACTCCGGTGCCGTGGTGCAAAACGTTGTGGACCGGGCCAAGAAGTATGCCATCAAGGACCTTCTCATCACGCAGCAGAAGGGTCTGAGGATCGAGCACCTGCTGCGCGCCGTCGTGGACGAATTCCGCGAGCACGAGGACATGCCCAACACCACCAATCCGGATGACTGGGCACGGATCTCGGGCAAGAAGGGCGAACGGATCACGTACATCCGGACCATCGTCCAGGGCAAGGCGGGCCAGGAGCCAGGCAAGTCGATCGAAACCATGCCGACCACAGGGCAGTATCTATGACCGCTGCACGGGAACCCGCGGCCGGGGGGACTCTGCCGGCCGGCGGGGCCATGCGGGTGATGGGGGCGGAAACGGAGTATGGCATCCATGCCCCCTCCGCCCCTACTGCCAATGCCACCATGATGAGTGCCAGGGTGGTCCAGGCCTATGCGCAGGTAACCCGGCAGCGCGCCGCCGGCGGAGCGGAAACCCGCTGGGACTATACGGATGAGGAGCCGCTGCATGACGCCCGCGGCTGGACAGTGGACCGACGCTCAGCCCATCCGAGCCAGCTCACCGACCAGCCGCCGGTGCTGGATGCGGAAACGGTGGCACTGGCGTACGGGCGGGAGGAGCTGGAGCTCGACGGGCAGGACGAGTCCGGAACACTGCTGATGAACATGGTCCTCGGCAATGGCGCGCGGCTGTACGTCGACCATGCCCATCCCGAGTACTCCAGCCCGGAGGTGACCAACCCGCGGGACGCCGTGAAGTGGGACGCCGCCGGAGACCTTGTTGCGCTGGCCACCGTTCGCCGGCTGGCCGCAGATCCGGACCTTCCGCCGGTCAACCTGTACAAGAACAACACGGACAATAAATCGGTGTCCTACGGCTCGCACGAGAACTACCTCATGCCGCGTTCCGTTCCCTTCGGCGACATCGTGCGGGGCCTGACGCCCTTTTTCGTCAGCCGCCAGGTCCTGTGCGGATCCGGCCGGGTGGGCATCGGCCAGGACGCCTCCACCCCGGGTTTCCAGATCAGCCAGCGGGCCGACTTCTTCGAAGCGGAAGTGGGACTGGAGACCACTATCCGCCGGCCCATTATCAATACCCGGGACGAGCCGCACGCAACAGCGGACAAGTACCGGCGCCTGCATGTCATCATCGGCGACGCAAACCTCAGCCAGGTTTCCAATTACCTGAAGTTCGGAACCACGTCGATGGTCCTCAGCCTCATTGAGGCAGGGCTGGCGCCCAAGATCGAGGTGTACGAGCCGGTTTCTGCACTCCAGGCGGTAAGCCACGATACTTCGCTCACCGCAAAACTGCGGCTGCTGGACGGCAGGCGGGTCACCGCCCTTGACCTCCAGTGGATATACCACGAGGCCGCGGCCAAGCTGGCGCAGGATACGGGGGTTGGCGACGCCGTGGACGGGGACGGCCACACGCATGACGTCCTGGAGCGTTGGGCCACCGTCCTGACCCAGCTCGACAATGACCGGGCCGCCGCAGCTTCCTCGGTGGAGTGGCTTGCCAAACTGTCGCTGCTCGACGGCTACCGTGAACGCGACGGTCTTGAGTGGAACGACGCCAGGCTCGGCCTCGTCGACCTTCAGTGGGCTGATATCAGGCCCGAAAAGGGACTCTATTACCGGTTCCTCGCCAGGGACAGGATGCAAAGAATCCTTGAAGATGACGCCATCGTCTCCGCCGTCACTGAACCACCGGCCGATACCCGCGCATACTTTCGGGGCAAGTGCATCAGCAGCTTCGGCAAGGACGTCGTAGGTGCCAGTTGGGACTCCGTCATCTTCGATGTTCCGGGATACGGCAGGCTGCAGCGCGTGCCCACCAGGGAACCGCTTCGGGGAACCAAAGCCCTGACCGGAGCGTTGTTTGATCGCTACCGGGACGCAGGCCCGTTCCTCGCGGAGCTTCTGGGACATAACGCTCCGCCTGCGGCGTAAACCGCCCCGGTTGGCCCACACCGTGGCAGGATGGGCATATCGGAGGATCCGCCGGATCCGAAGACAGAAATAAGGAGGGGTAGCAATGGCAGGCCAGGAGCAACAGCAGCCGCAGTCACGCGACAGCCAGGTCGAAGAGGACATTCCCGAGTCGCCGCCCACGCCGCCTGAGGCGCAGGCATCGGCATCAACGGAAGGCGTGGACGACCTCCTCGACGAGATCGACGGCGTCCTCGAATCCAACGCCGAAGAATTCGTACGGGCATTCGTCCAAAAGGGCGGTCAGTAACCCGGACCCGGAGGCTGGCGGAAGCCGCGGACGGCCGAATCTGTACCGACGTTGAAGTACCACGTTCAAGGAGTGCATGAGTGCAGGAATCAACCGCCAACCAGGTAGCCGCCAACGCCACGTCATCGTTCACCGAACACCTGCAGCGGGACCGGCCGGAGCTTCTGCCCTACAACCGGTCCCTCCAGGCGGGCGCGGCCGCCGCCCCGTTGCAGGTTCCGCACGCCACCACGATCGTTGCGATGAGCTACGACGGCGGCGTGCTGATGGCGGGAGACCGGCGGGCCACCATGGGCAACGTCATAGCGAGCCGGCACATCGAAAAAGTCTTTCCGGCCGACCGCTACTCCGTCCTGGGGATCGCGGGGACTGCCGGCATTGCGATTGACCTCACCAGGTTGTTCCAGGTGGAACTCGAGCACTACGAGAAGATCGAGGGCACGCTCCTCAGCCTGGAAGGCAAGGCCAACCGGCTTGGCGCCATGATCAGGGGAAACCTGCCCCTGGCGCTGCAGGGACTGGCAGTGGTGCCACTCTTCGCCGGGTTCGACACCAGCGCCGGTGTCGGCAGGCTGTTCTCCTACGATGTCACCGGGGGCCGGTACGAGGAACACGAGCATCATACGGTGGGATCCGGCGCTGTCTTCGCACGCGGTGCTTTGAAGAAGCTCTGGCGGCCAAACCTTACGGCAGCGGAAGCTACCGCCGTCGCGGTCGAAGCCCTGTACGATGCCGCCGACGACGACTCAGCCACCGGCGGTCCTGACACCGTGAGGCAACTCTGGCCTGTCATCTACACGGTGGATAGCTCGGGTGCGCGGCGGGTTCCGGACAGCGAACTGGCAGCTGCCGCGAGGAATGTCATCGAAGCCCGCACCATCGCTGGACGGGAGGCCTGAGATGACACAGCAGTTCTATGTATCACCCGAGCAGCTCATGAAGGACCGTGCCGACTTTGCACGGAAGGGCATCGCCCGCGGCAGGTCCGTCGTCGTCGTCAGCTGCGAGGACGGCATTGCACTCGTTGCCGAAAACCCCTCGCCGTCGCTTCACAAAATCGGTGAGATCTACGACAAAATCGCGTTCGCCGCCGTCGGCAAGTACAACGAGTTCGAAAGCCTCCGCCAGGCCGGGGTCCGCTACGCCGATGTGCGCGGGTACTCCTATGACCGGGAGGACGTGACGGCCAGGGGACTGGCCAGTGTCTACGCGCAGAGCCTTGGTGCGGTGTTCACCGCTGAACAGAAGCCCTTCGAGGTGGAGCTTGCAGTGGCCGAGGTTGGCCCCTCGCAGGCGGAGGACCACCTCTACCGGCTGACGTTTGACGGCTCCATTGCCGATGAGCACTCCTTTGTTGTGATGGGCGGCCAGGCAGACAAGGTCTCAGCCGTGATTGGCCAGGGCTGGCGCAGCTCGCTGAGCTTCGCAGAGGCTGTGCGGCTGGCAATGGCGGGACTGGTTCCGCCCGCGGAGGGAGAGGAACCGGCGAAGGCACTGCCGGCTGGAGCGCTGGAGGTGGCAGTCCTGGACCGGCAGTCAGAAAGCAGCCGCGGATCAAGGCGTGCCTTCCGCCGGCTTACTGACGCAGATATCACTGCAATGCTGGCCTAGGAGGACAGGACAGATGGACAAGAGAATTTTCGGCATCGAAACCGAATTCGGCATCTCATATTCGAGCCCCGACTCGAGGCCTCTCGCTCCCGAGGAGGTGGCCCGGTACCTTTTCCGGAAAGTTGTCAGCTGGGGGCGCTCCTCCAACGTCTTCCTGACCAATGGCTCCCGGCTCTACCTTGACGTGGGGTCCCACCCGGAATATGCCACCGCCGAATGCGATGACTTGGCGCAGCTCATTGCCCATGACAGGGCCGGGGAGCTGATCCTTGATGACCTCGTGGACGAGGCACAGGCCCGCCTTGCGGCCGAAGGGTTCAACGGAACGGTCTACCTGTTCAAGAACAACACTGACTCCGCCGGAAACTCCTACGGCAGCCACGAAAACTACCTCATTCCCCGCCGCGGCGAATTCTCGCGGCTGGCAGAAATCCTGATCCCGTTCCTGGTCACCCGCCAGCTGATCGCCGGTGCCGGCAAGATCCTCAAGACACCGCACGGGGCAACGTACGCCTTTTCGCAGCGGGCCGACCATATTTGGGAGGGCGTATCCTCCGCCACCACCAGGTCCCGCCCCATCATCAACACCCGCGACGAGCCGCATGCGGATGCGGAATTCTACCGGCGCCTCCATGTCATCGTGGGCGACTCAAACATGTCTGAAGCCACGGCCCTGATGAAGATCGGCACCGTGGACCTCGTGCTGCGCATGATCGAGGCCGGGGTGATCATGCGGGACATGCGGATGGAAAACCCGATCCGCAGCATCCGTGAGATCTCCCACGACCTCAGCGGCCGCGCACTGGTCCGGCTGGCGAACGGACGCCAGCTGACGGCACTGGAAATCCAGCAGGAGTACCTGACGAAGGTCACGGCGTTCGTGAAAGAGCATGGCGCCCACAACCCCCACGTCCCCTTGATCCTGGACCTTTGGGAGCGCACGCTCAAGGCCGTCGAAAGCGGCGACTTCCGCAGCATCGACACCGAAATCGACTGGGCCATCAAGAAGAAGCTCATGGACAACTACCGTGAACGCCACGGGCTGGGCCTGGACGCCCCGCGGATTGCCCAGCTGGATCTCACGTACCATGACATCTCGCGCAGCCGCGGCCTCTACTACCTGCTTCAGTCACGCGGGGCAGTCCGCCGCATCGTGGAAGATACGGTCATCAAGGACGCCGTTGACGTTCCGCCGCAGACAACCCGGGCAAAGCTGCGCGGGGACTTCGTGCGCCGCGCCCAGGAGCTGGGCAGGGACTACACGGTTGACTGGGTACACCTTAAGCTGAATGACCGGGCGCACCAGACCATCCTGTGCAAGGATCCCTTCCGCAGCGTCGACGAGCGTGTGGATGCGCTCCTTGACTCTATGGGCTGACACCCAGCTTCAGGGGCTATTCTGGATAGGGCCCTTTATCAGGGGCCCACGCGATGCCGGCCGTTGCCATGCGGAACATCGCATCCATCCTGCCCCGACGAAAGTTTTATACGTGCGCCGACTACTAGCAATCCTTCTTCCCGGCCTGCTGTTGCTGACCGCCTGCGGCGGTTCAACCGCAGAGCCGGAACCCACCAGCGTATCCGCCGGTGAGACTGCCAAGTTCGACTCCCTCAAACTGACCGACAACGGGGACAAGAAAGCCCCCGGTGTTGAATTCACCAAGCCGTTGGAAGTGGCAGAACCCACCATCAAGGTGGTCACCGAGGGCAGCGGCGAAACGGTTAAAGCCAACCAGGTCGCCAACATTTCCATCCTGGCCCTAAACGGTACCGACGGCACGACGCTCGAGGACACATTCCCGGGTGAACCGGAACCGCTTGAGCTGAACGAGGAGCTGAAGACCGGCAGCGAGGTCATCTACAACGCGTTCGTCGGGTCGAAAGTAGGCTCCAGCCTGGCACTGGCTGTGCCCGGCCAGGCCGCGTCAGCCGGAGCCGAAGCCCAGCCCACCCAGCTGCTGGTCATCAAGGTGCTGTCCGCTGAGGATGTAGCGCCGGTCCTGGAAAAGCCCGAGGGCGAGACCGTGACCCCGCCGGCAGGATTGCCCACAGTCACCGAAAAAGACGGCATCCCCGAAATCAACGTCGAAGGCGTAGCCGCCCCCACGGCCCTGGTGTCGCAGGACCTCATCAAGGGCAAGGGCCCCACAGTCAAGGAATCCGACACCCTCACCGTCAACTACGTTGGCGTGACCCTCGTTGGCGGCACCAAGTTCGATTCGAGTTTCGACCGCGGCGAACCCGCAAGCTTCCCGCTCACCGGCGTCATCAAGGGCTGGACCCAGGGCCTTGCCGGCAAGACGGTTGGTTCCCGCGTCCTCCTGGTCATCCCCAAGGACCTTGCCTACGGCGACGCCGGACAGGGCGAGGCCAAGGGGGACCTCGTCTTCGCAGTGGACATCCTCGGGGCGAAGTAGCAACACTTACAGTCGGGCCGCTGCCCCACCGCGGCATCGATCAGCAGCACCACACGTGCGCAGCAGAACACGAGCAGCACAGACCTAAAGGAGTAACCATGTCATTTGGCCAGCGTGATTTCGACCGCCAGAAGCCCGAGATCGACTTCCCCGAGGGCGATGTTCCCACGGAACTGGTGATCACCGACCTCATTGAGGGCGACGGGCGGGAAGCCAAAGCGGGCGACACCGTATCCACCCACTACGTGGGCGTTGCCTGGTCAACAGGCGAAGAGTTCGACGCATCCTGGGGCCGCGGCGCACCGCTTGACTTCCGCGTGGGCGTCGGCCAGGTCATCCAGGGCTGGGACCAGGGCCTGCTCGGCATGAAGGTGGGCGGCCGCCGCCGCCTGGAGATCCCCTCCGAGCTGGCGTACGGCTCACGGGGCGCCGGCGGAGCCATCGCTCCGAACGAAGCCCTGATCTTCGTAGTGGACCTCGTAGGCGTGCGCTGACGGAGATCAGCCCCTCAACGGTATCCATCACCGCCAGGAGCGCGGCAGGCCCAGGACTTTGAACACCCGGGCCTGCCGCGCTTTCTGCGTTCCGGCGCGGACTTTAGTAA
This sequence comes from Pseudarthrobacter oxydans, assembly GCF_034258515.1. NCBI lineage: Bacteria > Bacillati > Actinomycetota > Actinomycetes > Micrococcales > Micrococcaceae > Pseudarthrobacter > Pseudarthrobacter oxydans. The sequence goes on from NZ_CP139438.1 coordinate 2,260,094, forward strand.
CGTAGCCAGGGTGTCCGTATCCCGTACTGAACGTCTCCTCAACCTGCTCATCGCGCTCCTGAACACCCGGTATGGCCTGCGCCGCAGTGAGCTGCGGGAGAAGGTCTACCACGACCAGTCAGGAAACGACGTTGCCTTCGGGCGGATGTTCGAACGGGACAAAAACGACCTCCGCCAGTTCGGCTTCGATGTGGAAACACTGACGGACACGGGGTGGAGCGAGGACGACCCTGCCACCACCCGCTACCGGATCGGCAAGGAATCGAACCGCCTTCCTGATGTCCAGCTGGGGCCGGAGGAATGGACCGTACTCCTCCTGGCCTCGCAGTTGTGGGAACGCGCCGCCCTGGGCACGTCCGCCAAAAGCGCGCTCCGGAAGCTCAAGGCTTCCGGCCGGATGGCCGACGTCGGCCTGCCCGCCGGCGTCCAGCCACGGATCAAACCCGCCGGACAGGCCTTCGATGACCTGGTCGCCGCAATGCACTCCCGGCACCCCGTCACCTTCACGTACCTCGCGGGCACCACCGGCAAGGAGGAACTGCGGGCAGTGGAACCATGGGGCCTGGGCAGCCGCTTTGGCCAGTGGTACCTGATGGGCCACGACCGGGTGCGGAATGCCACCCGGCACTTCCGGCTCTCCCGCATTACCAGTGCGGTGACAACCCTGGACAAAGAGCTCTTTACGCCGCCCGCGGACTTCAATGTACGGCAGGAACTGGCCCGCCTCCCGGAGCTTCCGCTGCGCACTGCCATCGTGGACGTCAGGGAAGGACGCCTGCTGGCCCTGCGCCGGCGGAGCTCTGACGCAGGCAACGCGGCCGGGCGGCCGGCCGCCGGCTATGAGCGGTTGGCCCTGCAATTCAGGGACCCCGAGAGCCTGGCCGAGGAACTGGCCTCATACGGGCCGGATGCGCGCGCGGTGTCCCCCTCCGAGCTCGTCAAAGCCGTCCGCCGCAGGCTGCGTGCCGCTGCGGACTTCAGCGCGGCTCCTGTGCCCTCATACCGCTTCGGCGAGGCCCGTGCCCGGAGTGTCCGCAAACGCACTTCCGAGGACCAGCTCAAGCGGATGCTCCAACTGGTGCCCTTCCTGGTGCACAACCAGGGCCTGCACATCCAGGACGTCGCCGATCAGTTCGGCGTCAGCAGGAAGGAGCTGGAGGACGACCTGCAGATTCTGATCTGTTCCGGGCTGCCCGAGGGATATCCCGATGATCTTTTGGACATCCAGTGGGACGACGACCACGTGTACATCACCCAGGACCTGGACCTGACGAAACCGGTCCGTTTCACCGTGGAGGAGGCCTGCGCCCTCCTGACCGGGCTGGAGACGCTGAACGGGCTGCCGGAAGTAGCCGAGGGCGGCGCCCTGGAATCGGTGACGCTAAAACTCCTGGCAGCAGCCGGCGAAGAAGGGCTCAGGGCGGCCTCCCTTGCCGGGCCCGAAGTCGCACCCGCGGATGCCGCCACTCACGCCGCCGTGCGGCAGGCGATCGAGTCACGCTCACAGCTGCGCCTGGCGTACCTGTCGCCCCAGCGGGACGCCGTGTCCGAACGCGATGTGGACCCCCTCCGGCTCTACTCCCTGGACAACACCTGGTACTTCGAGGCCTACTGCCACCTGGTCCGCGGGCTGCGGAATTTCCGCCTGGACCGGGTCCAGGAGCTGCACCCGAACGGTGCTCCCGTTTCCGCCGACATCACGCCGGCCGAAGGGGCGCCTGCAAAGCTTTTCACCGCCAACGACGACGACACCACCGTCACCGTCCAGCTCACCCGGCAGGGGAGGGGACTGGCAGATGACTACTACGCGGAACGCACGGCGGAACTGCCCGACGGCGGCCTGGTGGCGGACATCCGCTTCAGCAACACCGCATGGTTGCCGATGTTCGTGGCCCAGCACGGGGGTGCTGCCCGTATTCTTGCCCCCGAGGAGCTGGCGGAAGCTGCCCGCACCTGGCTGGCGGCATCGCTGGCCATGTATGGCGACTAGACTTCTCAGCATGCCTTGGTGGTCCTGGATCCTGATATGGGTGGCGCTCGTTGCGCTCTCGCTGCTCTTCTATGTCCTGCTGGGCATCCGGTTGTTCCGCCAGTTCATGGCAACCGTCAAGGACCTGGGGGCGGCCGGTGAAAAACTGGGGCAGCTGGGCCCCATGGAAACATCCCCGGCCTCCACAGCGCCGGCGACGCCCCACCCGGGATCCGCGGTTTTTGCCTCGCCGACTGTCATGAGACATGATTACGAGGCATCCAAGTCGTCCCGACAGGAAGAACGCCGTCTTCGGCGGGTGCAGCGCAAGATCGACCGGGGCCAGCCGCAGGCACTCGGCGATCTGGACTTCACCTCGAAGTAAAATTGTATTGAAACGAAAGGATTTCCCGTGGGAAGACTCTTTGATGGCCCCTGGCCCATCGTAATTATCATCGTTGTTGCATTGCTCCTTTTTGCCGCGCCTAAACTTCCGGCCATGGCGCGCAGCCTTGGCCAGTCCATGCGGATCATCAAGTCCGAAGTCAAGGAAATGAAGAACGACGGCAAGACCGAATCCACTGACGCCTCAGGTCCGGTGGAAGGCACCATCGTCAACCACCCGAAGGCGAAGCCCGGTGAGCCGACAGACGGCACTGACGTTCCGCCGTCGAACCGCGCCTGACCCCCAGTGGCACTGTCGCGGGCCCGTAAAGCCAACCCCGAGGGGCGGATGGCTCTTTGGGACCACCTCAAAGAGCTCAAGAACCGGCTGATCAAGTCGGCGATCGGCGTCGTCATTGGCGGCATCGGGGGCTGGATACTTTACGATCCGTTGCTGAAGGCTCTGGCCGAGCCGGTCAACCGCATCTCCGAGCAGACCGGCGGGCTCTCGGCCATAAACTTCGGAAGCATTGCATCTCCGTTCGATTTCAAGCTGCAAATGTCACTCCTCATCGGCGTGGTCATTTCCAGCCCCATCTGGATCTACCAGCTCTGGGCGTTTATCACGCCCGGCCTGACTTCCAAGGAACGCCGGTACACGCTGGGGTACATGGCGGCGGCAGTCCCGTTGTTCCTGGCCGGTATCTGGGCCGGCTGGCTTGTTGTGCCGCAGGTGGTCCACGCGCTAACGCAGTTCACCCCGGAAGGGTCCTCCAGCGTCATCGATGCCCGCACATACATCGAGTTCGTGACCCGCATGGTGCTGGTCCTGGGCGTGGCTTTCCTGGTTCCCGTGGTGCTGGTGGGCATCAACATGGCGGGCATCATCTCCGGCAGTACCATCCTCAAGGCCTGGCGCATCACAGTGTTCCTCGTGTTCGTCCTCGCTGCCATTGCTGCTCCCGGAGCAGATGCCATCTCGATGTTCATGCTGGCCGGCCCACTGCTGGTGCTTTTCTTTGCCGCGATCGGCATCTGCCTGATGAACGACAAGCGCCGCGAACGCAGGACAGCCAAACGGGCAGCTGAAACCGAGGCCACAGCGGACATCGCCACCCCCGGCAGTGAGCTCAAGAACCTCTGAGCCCCGTTAGGCTTGGGGTATGTCCTCCAACACCGGGCCTTCTTCCATTGGACCGTTCCCTGCCGGGCCCACCGACACTGAAGAGCTCTCTCCTGCCGAGCGGTACCGTGCCAGCGCCGAGCGCAGGGCCGAAGCGGCGACATACCTCGGAGCCTTCGTCCGTACCCTGGACTTCGAACTGGACGACTTCCAGCGGCAGTCATGCCGCTCCCTCCAGGAGGGCAGGGGAGTGCTGGTGGCGGCCCCCACAGGCGCCGGCAAGACCATCGTCGGTGAATTCGCCATCTACCTGGCGCTTCAGCGGGGCCTGAAGGCGTTTTACACAACTCCCATCAAGGCTTTGAGCAACCAGAAGTTCACCGAACTTTCTGAAAAATACGGCGCCCGGAATGTTGGCCTCCTCACCGGCGACACCAGCATCAACGGTGACGCCCCCGTCGTCGTCATGACCACGGAAGTCCTGCGGAACATGCTGTACGCGGATTCGGCAACATTGGACGACCTCGGCTATGTGGTGATGGACGAGGTGCATTACCTGGCCGACAGGTTCCGGGGTGCCGTCTGGGAGGAAGTGATCATCCATCTCCCCAGCGAGGTGCAGGTGGTTTCACTCAGCGCCACCGTCTCGAACGCCGAGGAGTTCGGAGCCTGGCTGGACACCGTCCGCGGTGATACTGACATCATCGTCTCCGAGCACCGGCCGGTACCTCTCTGGCAGCACGTGATGGTTGGCCGCCAGATCATGGACTTGTTCGCCGGAGAAACCAGCTTCGACGAAATTGCGCCGCCGGTGGACGGGGGGGAGACGCAGCCGGTTTCGTCGAAGGACAGCGCAAAGGGCCGCGGCGTCGACGTCAATCCCGACCTCCTCAAGGTAGCGCGCAGCGAAATCCAGCAGAGTTTCCGCAGCCGCCAAGGGGGACCCGGCGGACGCGGCCAGCGCGGGCGGCGCGGCAACGACCGTCCCGGCCGGGGCGGCGACGAACGTGGCGTTCGTCCCGCCAGCCGCCCCCAGGTCATTGCAAGCCTGGACCGCATGGACCTGCTCCCTGCCATTACCTTCATTTTCTCAAGGGCCGGCTGTGACGCTGCCGTGGCACAGTGCGTCGGCTCCGGGCTGTGGCTCACCACGGAGAAGGAACAGCGGATCATCGCCCAGCGCGTTGACGAAGCCGGCCAGGATATCCCGCCGGACGACCTCGATATCCTGGGCTTCTGGACCTGGCGTGACGGACTGATCCGGGGCTTCGCCGCCCACCATGCCGGCATGCTGCCCACTTTCAAGGAAGTGGTGGAGAAACTCTTCGCCGACGGCCTGGTCAAAGCGGTTTTCGCCACGGAAACCCTGGCCTTGGGCGTCAACATGCCTGCCCGCTCCGTGGTGCTGGAAAAGTTGGACAAGTTCAACGGTGAAGCCCATGTGGACATCACCGCCGGTGAGTATACGCAGCTGACCGGCCGTGCGGGCCGCCGCGGCATCGACGTCGAAGGCCATGCAGTGGTGCTGTGGCAGCCCGGTACGGACCCGACGGCGGTCGCCGGCCTGGCGTCCCGGCGCACCTACCCCTTGAACTCGAGCTTCCGGCCCACGTACAACATGAGCATCAACCTCCTGGCCCAGTTCGGCCGGGCCCGGGCCCGCGAAATCCTTGAGTCCTCCTTTGCCCAGTTCCAGGCTGACCGTTCGGTGGTGGGGCTTGCCAGGCAGGTGCGCAGCCGGGAGGAATCGCTGGCCGGGTATGCCAAGTCGATGACCTGCCATTTGGGCGACTTTACCGAGTACGCGCGGCTGCGGAGGGAACTCTCCGACGCCGAAAACGCCGGTTCGCGTACCAAGTCCCGCGCCCGGAAATCACTCAGCGACGATTCCCTGGCCCGCCTGTTGCCGGGGGACGTGGTGGAGGTGCCCGGGGGCAGGGCGCCCGGCCCGGCCATTGTGCTCAGTTCGGACCACAGCAGCCGCGAGCCGCGGCCTGCGGTCCTGACGCTGGACAACCAGTTGCGGAGAATCGGAACCGATGACCTGGAAGGCCCCATCGCGCCGGTGACGCGCATCCGCATTCCCAAGTCCTTCAATGCCAAGGTGCCCAAATCCCGCCGTGATCTCGCGTCCTCGGCCCGGAACGCGTTGCGGGAGAACCGGCCGCCCGCCCCGGGCAACACCCGCAACCACGATTTCGGCCTTGCCACGGCCCTGCCCAACCAGGAAAAGCGCATCGCCGACCTCCGCCGCGTCCTCCGGGCCCACCCGTGCCACGGCTGCAGCGAACGGGAGGACCACGCCCGCTGGTCCGAACGCTGGTGGAAGCTGCGGCGGGAAACCGACGGGCTGGTGCGCCAGATCCAGGGCCGGACCAACACGATCGCCAAGACCTTTGACCGTGTGTGCGACGTCCTGACCGCGTACGGGTATCTGGAGCCGGCTGCCGACGGCCGGCTGGGCATCAGTCCCGATGGCCAGCGGCTGCGGCGGATTTACGGGGAGAAGGACCTCCTCATTTCACAGTCCCTGCGGCTGGGCGCGTTTGACGACCTGGATGCCGTGGAAGTTGCAGCACTGGCCAGTGTGCTGGTGTACCAGGCGAAAAGGGAGGACCGGGGGCTCCGGCCGCGGATGCCCAGTATTTCCCTTGAGACGTCGGTGGATATCGTCGTCCGCGAGTGGTCTGCCTTGGAGGACGTGGAAGAGGAGAACAAGCTTCCGCTGACCGGCGAACCCGAACTGGGGCTCGTCTGGCCGATCTACAAGTGGGCCCGTGGCCGCCACCTGCAGGACGTCCTGAGCGGCACGGACCTGGCAGCCGGTGACTTTGTCCGGTGGGTGAAGCAGGTTGTCGACCTCTTGGACCAGCTCGCCAAGATTCCCGGCCTGGAACCCCGCCTTGCCAGGCTCTGCGCCGAAGCCATCTCGCTGATCCGCCGCGGCGTCGTGGCTTATTCGTCCGTACTCTGACAAGCTTCGCCGGCCGCCCGCCGGCCCACACCAACCCAGGAGCACTGCCCCGCATGTCACAGCCTGAACCGCTGCCCGCTGCCCGCGCTAAGACTGTCCTCTACCGGAACGGGTCCGTCTACACCGCGGCAGACCCTTTTGCCACGGCCATGGTGGTTGACGGCGGCACGGTTGCCTGGGTGGGATCCGAACAGGCAGCCTCATCCATCGCTGACAGTTCAATGGAGATCATCGATCTCCGGGGCGCCCTCGTGGCGCCGGGCTTTGTGGACTCGCATATCCACCTGACTGAGACCGGCATCGCGCTGGACTCACTGCAGCTGGGCGGAATCCGTTCAGCCAAGGAACTGCTGGACGCCGTAGCCGGTGTCCCCGGCGAAGGACCTGTGCTGGGCCACGGCTGGGACGAGACCACCTGGGCCGATGACACCCTGCCCACCGCTGAGGAACTGGAACGGGCGTCCGCCGGGCGCCACGTGTACCTTTCCCGGGTGGACGTTCACTCCGCGCTGGTGTCCGGGTCCCTGGCCCACGCGGCGGGCGTCCGGGAGCTGGACGGGTTCGACGGCGGGGCGAGGGTCCGGCGGGCAGCGCACACGGCCGCCCGCCAGGCTACCCGCCGGCTGCCGCACGACGAGCTGCGGCGCCACCAGGGCCGTGCATTGTCCGAAGCGGCGGCTAATGGCTACGTAGCGGTCGCGGAAATGGGCGCACCGCACATCGGCGGCGCAGAGGACCTGCGGCTTGCCGCCGCATGGAACAACGGCGGCCCTGAAAGCGCCGGAGTCCCTGAAGTCCTTCCCTACTGGGGGGAACTGGCGGCCTCCGAAGAACATGCCCGCAGCCTCCTGGACCAGTTTGGCTTCGGCGTGCGGGGGCTGGCCGGCGACCTCAACATCGACGGCTCCATCGGATCGCGGACGGCCGCCCTGAGGTCCGCGTACGAGGACGCGCCGGGCGAGCATGGGAGCCTGTATCTGACTGTTGATGAAGCTGCAGCGCACCTTGCTGCATGCTCGCTTGCCGGAGTCCAAGGCGGATTCCATGTTATTGGGGACGCCGGGCTGGACACCGCGCTGGCCGCCCTCGAGCTGGCAGCACGTGAAGTGGGTGAGCAGCGGGTGCGTGCCGCAGGCCACCGCCTTGAACATGTGGAGATGGTGGACGCCGCCGCCGTCGCAACCCTGGCCCGGTACGCGGTTACAGTCAGCGCCCAGCCGGCGTTCGACGCTGCCTGGGGCGGCCCCGGAGGGCTGTACGAACAAAGGCTGGGGGAGCGGAGCCGGTCAATGAACCCCTTTGCCAGGCTCTTCGCGGCCGGGGTTCCGGTGTGCTTCGGCAGCGACAGCCCAGTGACGCCCCTGCGGCCCTGGTCCAGTGTCCGCGCCTGCCTGGAGCACCACAACCAGGATGAGCGGATTTCGGCCCGCGCAGCCTTCCTGGGCCACACCCGGGCAGGCTGGCGCGCCGCCAGATATTCCGACCCCATGGCGGGACAGCTCGTGCCCGGAGCTCCTGCCAGTTTCGCCGTCTGGGAGGTCGAGGAACTGATGGTCCAGGTGGCGGACGGCCGCGTCCAGTCCTGGAGCACCGACCCGAGGGCGCGGACACCGCTGCTGCCTGCCCTGGACACCGGCACTGATCCGGTGTGCCTGCAAACGGTCAGGAACGGCATCGAAATTTTCGCAAGTCCAGCGCTCCGGTCCTGACCCGGCTGCCGCCACCCTATAATTGGTAGTTGCGCCTGCTGCGACCCCGATTGCGGCCGGGCGCTCTGACCGTTTCCCCCAGGAAAGGCCCTCTGTGCGCGTCCTCACGATCATTCCCACCTACAACGAGCTGGAATCGCTGCCCAAGACCCTCCAGCGGCTTCGCGCGGCGGTCCCGGCGTCGGACGTGTTGGTGGTGGATGACAACAGCCCTGACGGCACCGGCCAGCTCGCGGACCGTTTCGCTGCCGAGGATTCCCAGGTGCACGTCCTGCACCGCAAGGGCAAGGAAGGCTTGGGCGCCGCGTACATTGCCGGCTTCCGGTGGGGTCTGGACGCCGGATATGACGTCCTGGTTGAAATGGACGCTGACGGTTCCCACCAGCCCGAGCAGCTTCCCCAGCTGCTGGAAGCCGTTGAACAGGGCGCCGACCTTGCCATGGGCTCCCGGTGGGTTCCCGGCGGCAGCGTCGTCAACTGGCCCCTCTACCGCCAGGCCATTTCCAGGGTGGGCAGCACCTATGCCCGCCTCATGCTGGGTCTGAAGATCAAGGACGTCACGGGCGGCTACCGCGCGTTCCGCAGGACCACGCTGGAAAAGCTCAACCTGGACCAGGTGGACTCGGTTGGCTACGGCTTCCAGGTGGACCTCGCGTTCCGGGTGGCCCGCATGGGGCTCCGGATCGAGGAACGGCCCATCACTTTTGTTGAGCGGGAACTCGGCGCCTCCAAGATGAGCGGCAACATCGTGCTCGAAGCCATGGTCAACGTCACCAAGTGGGGCCTGCAGGCCCGCTGGCACGCCCTGACCGGCAAGAAGACACCGGCGCGGCAGCCGTAACCGCTGCAGCACAGCGCATAGAAGCCGAATTAAACAAGGAAGGGGCTGTCCCTGCACAAAGTGCAGGGACAGCCCCTTTGGTTCAAGCCCTGGGCTGGATTCCTTAGGCGGAGCGCCGTTCTCCGCGGCGTTCGCGCAGGATGGTCAGCCGGTCTTCGAGGATCTGCTCAAGCTCGGGCAGCGAGCGGCGTTCCAGGAGCATGTCCCAGTGGGTACGGACAGCTTTGTCGTTGCTGGTGTCGGGCCGTTCGCCATCAACCAGGAGCGCTTCCTTGCCGGTTTTGGAAACCCACACCGGGGGGATTTCCGCCTCTGAGGAGAAGGTGACGAAGACCTGCTCGCCGTCCTCGCACCGGTACTCGACACGCTGGCGCGGAGCCGGCTCTACTCCGGACTCGGTCTCCATGCTCTGTGCACCAAGGCGCATGCCCCGCAGGCTGCGATCGCTCATGATTTCTCCCTCTGGTCGATTCGCGGTGTACAACACCGCGCCGGCCGACGGTAAACACGTACCATCGGACTACTGTGTGCTCTGTGCTGCATCTCTAGATTCAACGCATCGCGAAGCTTTGTTGTTCCAGCGGATCTGCTCCAGCCGGACAAATACACAATTATACCGGCGACAGGCCGGAACAGCCAAAAGAGGGGTCCGTTCAGCACGGACCCCTCCTCGAAACCGGCAAGGACCGTCAGCCGGTCCTCCGGCCGTGGCGCCCTAAGGCTCCGACGGTTTGGCCCCGACTTCGTCGAACAGGCCGCCGGCGGATTCCGGGGTGGTCCCGCCCAGGGCGTTGCCGATTCCCTTGAGTGCTTCGCCGACTTCACTGGGAATGATCCACAGCTTGTTGGAGGAGCCCTCCGCCAGCTTGGGCAGTGTCTGCAGGTACTGGTAGGCCAGCAGCTTCTGGTCCGGATTGCCCTTGTGGATCGCGTCGAAGACCTTCTGGATGGCCTGGGCTTCGCCGTCGGCACGGAGGATGGCCGCCTTCGCATCACCTTCCGCTTTCAGGATGGAGGCCTGCCGCTGGCCCTCAGCGGTGAGAATCGCTGACTGCTTGGTTCCTTCGGCCGTCAGGATGGCCGCGCGCCGGTCGCGCTCGGCGCGCATCTGCTTCTCCATCGAGTCCTGGATGGAGTGGGGCGGATCGATTGCCTTCAGTTCCACGCGGGAAACCCGGATGCCCCAGCGGCCCGTGGCCTCGTCCAGGACGCCGCGCAGCTGTCCGTTGATCTGGTCCCGGGACGTGAGCGCCTCCTCGAGGTTTAGCCCGCCCACCACGTTGCGCAGCGTGGTGGTGGTCAGCTGCTCCACGGCCTGGATGTAGTTGGCGATCTCGTACGTGGCGGCGCGCGGGTCCGTGACCTGGAAATACACCACGGTGTCGATGGAGACCACCAGGTTGTCCTCGGTGATGACAGGCTGCGGCGGGAAGGAGACCACCTGCTCGCGCAGGTCCAGCAGCGGCAGGAGCCGGTCAACGAAGGGAATAAGGATGGTCAGTCCCGGATTGAGCGTCCGCTGGTATTTGCCCAGCCTTTCAACAACACCAGCCCGTGCCTGTGGAATGATCCGGACCGCCCGGACCAGGACAATAATCACAAACACGATCAGGACCACCAGCACAATGGCGAGTGCGGCTCCTCCTGCGTTATCCATACATTTCCTTCTTCCCCAATTGATCAGGCTGTATCAGGACTTGGTGTCGGGTTCGGATGCTGCCGAAACCACGGCGGTGGCTCCGTCTATGGCGGCCACCACAACTTTTTGGCCGGCGGGAAGGACTCCTGCCGCTGAGCGGGCGCTCCAGATATCGCCGCCGATTTTGACCAGGCCGCCGTCTGAGGAGACGGGTTCCATGACCACGGCCTGTTCACCGATCAGACGGTCAACGTTGGTGCGCTGCTCGGACGGACCCTTCTTCAAGTGGGACAGGGCCACCGGCCGGACAAAGGCGATCATGAGCAGGGAGACGACGCAGAAAACCACAATCTGCAGCCAGAGGTCAGCGCCGGCGAAATCAGCCACCAGGGCGGCGAGGGTTCCTCCGCCGAGCATGATGAAAAACAGGTCAAGGGTGATCATCTCGATCACTGCAAAGGCGAGGAAAGCGGTGAGCCACAGTGCCCACCAGTTTTCGCCCAACCATTCAAACAACATGCTCCCCCTTCGCTACGGGGAGCCGCTACCGCGGACCCTCCAGCAACTGTTCTTCCATCCTAATGCTGGCAGCCTTCCTATGGGCGGGCCGCCGTAAGTTGGCGGGGATAGTGGCCAAGTCGTTACTGCGTGCGGGCCGTCGCGGGGCGGAAGACTGTGAGGCGGAACCGCGCTTCGGCCAGGACGGGCTCCGGCTGGCCCTCCAGCCGGGCGGCGATGGCGGTGCGGTCGCTGTGATGCCCCGCCGGACCCATGAACGCAAGGTCTGCTGCCTCCTGGCGGGTTAGCGCAAGGGGGAAGTCGATGTCCCGGGCGCGTTCGATCGTGAAGTGCGGCTCCATTGCCCCGGCCAAACGGTTCTCCTTGCCTTCTTCGATGCCGAGCATGCCGGCCGGCTCCGCAATGGAGGCGAGATGACCGGGCCGGGGTGTCACCACGGCCAGCAGGCCCGCTGGCCGCAGCACGCGTGCGAACTCCGGGGCGTTCCGGGGCGCGAAAATAACCGTGACCGCGTCAACCGAGTTGTCCTTCACCGGCAACGGCTGCCATACGTCCCAGGCGAGGTTTACCGCCTCCGGGTTGAGCCGCGCGGCGCGCCGCAGGGCGAATTTCGAGATGTCGAGGCCAAGGGCGGCCACCTCCCGGCCGTTGGCCGCCGCCGCATCAAGCAGAACGCGCAGGTAGTGTCCCGTGCCGGTTCCTGAGTCCAGCACGACGGCTCGGTCCCGGGGCAGGGCGGGAACGACGGCGGCTGCCACCGCCTCTGCCAGCGGCAGGTAGTGCCCCTTCCCCAGGAAGTTGAAGCGGGCCTCCACCATCTCGGCGGTGTCCGCTTCGAACGCGGTGCCTTTTCCCACCAGCAGGTTGAAGTACCCCTGCCTGGCGGCGTCGAAGCTGTGGGAAGATCCGCAAAGAAGGCGGCCGTGGCCGGAGGGATGCGGTCCCGCCGGCTCCAGCGGCTGGAAGCACACAGGGCACAGCAGGGGAAGCTTGGGAGCGGGCATAGCCACCATCTTAGGGCGGCCCGCCCGGCGCCCCGGATGGGTCCGGCTAGGAGCCGGCGACGCTGACCGGGCCGGTATCGAACCCGAGCCCTGCCCGGGCCTTGCTGATCCCCGGTTCCGCCCAGTGCGCGGCGTACTCCGCGTTGCTGCTGAGCGACCGCAGCTGGGCCCGGTCCACGTACAGGACACCGTTCAGGTGGTCGGTTTCGTGCTGCACGATCCGGGCCTGCCAGCCTGCGAACTCCCGCTGCACCGGTGAGCCATCGGGTGCCTGGAAGTCCAGCAGGACGTTCTCGGGTCGGGTCACCACTGCCTGGAGCCCGTTCAGGGAGAGGCAGCCCTCGTAAAAGGAGGCATACTCCGTTCCCAGCGGCGTGTACCGGGGGTTCAGGAGTGCCAGGAACTCCAATGGACGTCGCTTGCGCAGCGCAGCGGCCTCCGGATCGACGTCGAACTGGTCCTCGACGACCGCGATTTGGAGGGGGATGCCGAGCTGCGGCGCCGCCAGTCCCACTCCGGGGGCCTCGTGCATAACCTGCCGCATGAGGGCGATGAGGCGCTCCAGCTGGTCGGAGGAGAGTTGACCGTCAAGGGCGGCGGCGCGCTGTCGAAGTGCGGGGTGGCCGGCCTGCACGATGGGCGGGAGCGTTCCGGCCGAAAGGATCCGCTCCACGGTTTCCCGGATCTGTTCATCGCTGGCGGTGGTCTCCGGCGGGATGGGGTTCATGGGGAAAGCCTACTGGCCTCCGTCATCCTCCCGGCCGCAGTGGGTTAGTGTCGTTTCCATGGCTGAAGACCCTTCCCTGAGCATCTCCCCGTTGGATCGGGTCCTCGGATTCATCCGGGTACTGGAAGCAGGCGGAGGGGCCGCTGAGATCAGGCCTTTCCTGGCGGACACCTTCGTGCTGGTGGAAGCACCGCACCTCCTGGCTCCGGAAGGCTCCACGCGCACGCTCGCTTCGGTCCTTGCCGGCGCGGACCAGAGCTCCGAGGTGGTCTCGGACCAGAAGTTCCACATCAGGCGCACCACCTGTGAAGGCGGAAGGGTGGCCGTGGAGGCAGACTGGTCAGCGACGGTCCGGATGGACCTCCGCTACTGGGACCGGGGGGAGACCATCCGGGCCCGGACGTCGTCGGTTTTTGAGGTTGCTGACGGAAAAATCGTGAGCCAGGACAGCTACGACTGCTACTTCCGCTGACTCCCGCCGGGCGCCATGTCCGAGCGTTCCCCGCCCTACTGCATGGTGAAGCGCCGGGCCGTCCACAGGTTCATTGCCGGGATTGAAGCGGCGCCGCCGATGGCAAGGTTGCGAAGCCTAAGGAGCGGCGCGGGCAGCGGGCGTCCCAGCAGCATGTTCACTTCGGACTGGCGCCGCGCGATCACAGCGGCGCGTCGCCGCCCGGCGTCGAATGCCTTCAGCCGCCCGGCCACAGGCCTTCCCGCCACAGCCTCCCGAACCACGGGAGCCAGGGCCTGGGCGTCCAGCCAGCCAAGGTTCATGCCCTGGCCGCCGATCGGGCTGATTTCGTGGGCGGCGTCGCCCACCAGCACTACGCGCCCGGCCACGATGCGCCGGGCCATTGTGGAGCGGACGCTGAAGGCGCTCAGCATGGTGTTGGTCCGCACGTCAGGGAGGATTCCCGTCCGCCGCAGGACCAGGCGTGCCAGCCGGCCGGCGTCGGCTCCTTCCGCGGGCTGGCCGAGCCGTACCACCCACCGCCGCAGCCCGCCCGGGAGCGGGAAGGATTCTACGATCCCCTCCGGCTCGAGGAAGAGGACAGCCATCTGCCCATGGCGTCCGGAGTCGGCGAAGTCGCCCATCAGGTAGTGGTCCGGATAGGCCTTGGTGCGGACGGGCATGCGGACGGCATCGCGCAGCCGTGACCTTGCGCCGTCGGCGGCGACCACAATTGAGGCTTCAAAGCTGCCGCCCCCTGCCGTTGCGTCGCTGGAAGGTTCGACGACGACGGCGGCCGAAGCGCCGTCGTCGTTCACTCCTGTGACGCGCACGCCCCTGACGATGGCCCGGCTGTCGAGGGCATTGACGCGTTCCTCGAGGAGTTGTTCCGTCCGGTACTGGGGGAGGGCCAGTACGAACGGAAAGTCCTCCGAAACGCCTGCGAAGGACATGGTGCCCACGGTCCTCCCGCCGCTGAGGGCCATGCCCGCACGGATCGGCACGCCCTCCCGCACCATGGCATCGGCCAGGTGGACGCCGTCCAGCGCCTCTAGGGCGGGAGGATGGATCCCGATGGCGCGGGTGTGGATATTGCGTTCCGTCCGCTGCTCGAGGAGCCGTACGGAGACGCCCTCCTGGAGCAGGGAAGCCGCCAGGTAGAGGCCCACCGGGCCGCCGCCGACGATGACCACGTCTGTTTCCACGTCAGTCCCTCGAAAAAGCGAGGACCTGGTGGAAGGCGCTGCTCGGCCTGACCACCCAGCCGGGGGGAGCGACGGCCGCCAGTTCCCGGCGCGAATAGCTGCGCCGGATGGACGTGAGCCCGTCCGCGCGGATGAATGAATGCCGGAAGGGCAGGGCGGCGGCACTGAAAAGGGCATAGGCAACCGGGCTGCGGCGGAGATCGTTGTGCAGCACGGCCTTTTCGGCCAGAACTTGCGAATGCGCCAGCAGTTCCTGGAGTTGTGCCTCAGCAAGGTGGTGCAGGACATGGTTGGAAATCACGAAGTCGTACTGCCTGCCCTCGCTCACCAGATCGGCGCTGTGGGCCTGCCGGAAAGTGAGTCCCGGGACTTCGGGGCGCCGCTTAGCGAAGGCGGCGGCCCGGGGATCGGGATCGATGCCCGTGATGTGCAGGGCGAGGTGGTCGCGCGCGGCCCAGCGCCACAGCAGGGTTGGGAGATCCCCTCCGCCTGAGCCAATGTCCAGGAGCGTCACGGGCCGGGAGCTGCCGGCCAGGAAAGGACGCAGCTCGCGCACGTACAGCCGGCGCCATCCGGAGAGCATCCGGTTGATGACAGCGAACTGGCGGTACGTGTTGTCCAGGGCCTGCGGGTCGCAGTCGGGCAGGTCCATGATTTCCACCGCCCAGGCGGCGCGCCGCCGCAGCAGGAGATCCACGGGGATCAGGCCACTGGCGCTTCCACCGGCAGCCCCTCCTGCACCTGTTCCTCTGGAGAGTTGTGCGCCGGCCGGGTGGTGCGCGGCGCTTGCCGCAGTTTCGTGAAGACCGCCGTTTCCACAGTGAGGCCGGGGCCGAAGGCCATGGAGCAGATCCGTTCGTCACCCGGCTCCGGGTCCTGTTCCAGGATGTGCTTGATGACGAACAGGACGGTAGCGCTGCTCATGTTGCCGTAATTGCGGAGGACCTCGCGGGCCGGAACCAGCTGTTCCTGCGTGAGGCCGAGCCTGGACTCGACTTTGTCGAGGATGCTGCGGCCGCCCGGGTGGATGGCCCAGTGGCGGATGGAGGAGTAGGGGAGTGCTGCCAGTTCCGGTTCCCGCGCCAGGAGGGGCGCCAGTGCCCCGACGATGTGGTCGTCGATGATGTGCGGGACGTAGTTGCCCAGGACCATTTCGAATCCGTGGTCGCCAATGTTCCAGGCCATGGAGTCCTCGCCGACGGGGGTGAGGACTGTTTCAAAATGGTCCAGCTGCATCAGCGCATGGTCTTCGGCGCCTTGCCGGGCAGTGACGACGGCGGCTGCCGCACCATCGGCGAAGAGTGCTGACCCCATGATGGTGTCCGGATCGTTGGAAGTACGCACGTGCAGCGAGCACAGTTCCGCGCAGACCACCAGGACAACGGCGTTGGGGTCGGCTTCGCAGAACAGCTTTGCTGCGCGCAGCGCGGGAAAGGCCGCATAGCAGCCCATGAAGCCGAGGTGGTAGCGCTGGACCGCTGGATCCAGGCCGAGCTCCCGCACGATTTTGTAGTCGGGCCCCGGATTGAAGAATCCCGTGCAGGAGACTGTCACCAGGTGAGTTATGTCAAGTAAATTGAGTTCCGGGCAGGCGCTGACGGCGGAGCGGGCGGCTTCGACGAAGAGCTTGGTGGCTTCCCGGCCGAAGATCTCATTCCGGGCTTTGGTGCCGGGGTTCAGGAGGAGGCCGGTGGCCGGGTCGTAGAATTGCGGATCGTCCGAGCGGAACTCGTTGGTCAGTTCCTCGACGGCGGTAAAGCGGGTGTCAATGGCCGCTGAATCGAAGCACGTGTTCACCAGCCGGGAACCAAGCCTGGACAGGCCAGGCTGGGCCGCAAAAACATCCCGGGCTTCCGACTGGATCAGCATCGTTTTCGGAACTGCAGTTTCAAGTGAACGCACGTAGACCGTCATTGGTTCATTCTTAGCGAGCCCTGGGAATAAGGCAACGGTGGGCGGCCCGGTGACCTGCGGAGTTGTCCGATCCGGGCGGATGCGCCCGGCCTGGTGGACCCACTCTTCCAGGACCTTAACAGAACGCCGATAATCTACATTATGTCAAGTAGTAGCAAACACGCCGCCGCGGGTGTCCCCATGGCCGGCTACGCAGGTGCGCGTCTGACTCCTCTGGGATCCTGACGCGCCTGACCTCGGTTGCAGCACGGTGGGTCCGCGAACAACTAAGGTCGGTCTCGTGACGGGTGATCTGCGAGGCTTCTCCCTGGGGACGTGGCTGCGAGTGCGCGGGGACCTCATTGGAGTGCTCTGCGGTCCCCGTATCCATGATCGCGCTGCCCCGACGGCCAAGTGGAGGTGACCCAAGTGGAACGGTTTCTGATACTACTGGCCATAGTCCTTGCTTCAGTGGCAGTCTGCGTAGCCGGACGCTATCGATTCCCCATCAAGGAAGGATCCCGAGCGGATCACTTCTTCGAACGGCTCCAGTTGGCAGGGAACGTAGTATCCATCGGAGTGGAACTCCTGCTTCCTGCCGTCACCGGTTTCCTCGGCCAGCCTTTCCTGGCCTACGCGGCCGCAATCCTCCAAGTTTTCGCTGTGAGCATCTTCCGAATCCAGCTGCCTTCAATTCGGGCGTTCCGCCCCGGGACGGCCGCTCAGCACTCAGTAGGTGAACCGGAACTTCGCCGCACCCGATGGCCCTACCAAACTGCCTTCGCACTGGGATACGTCCTGCTCCTTGCTTACGTGGCGTCCATTTTCGGTACGTATTTCTAATAGCGACGGCGCGTTCTGCAGCTGCCGTGGGGAGAATCACGCGCTGCTTCACGTTCGGATTCATGGAACTTTGGGCGGCTTCGTCGACCCCAGACGTTCGGCCAGCACCGGAGGCCCCCGCGCACCCAACTGTTCCACCTTCCAGGCATCGGGGAAGAACCGGCTCCGCACCTGCTCAGGCGTGATGCCAGGAGGCAGCAAAACTGGATCGAAGGCAAGCTGGTCTTCGAAAAGCAGCAGGTCCACGTCCGCCGGCACGAAGGCCCGCACCCAGGCCACCAATTCGATCATCGGCGCGGGCGGAGCGCTGATCACGAACGCGGTGCGGTCATCGCTGAGCCCGACATCCCAGGCGTCCGAGTAGCCGACTCGCGCCAGCCGTCTACCGCGGCGCTCGAGAGGCTGTCCGATGTGGTCGCGCCGCAGTGCTCCGAAGACGCCTTCGCGGTCGAACCGCCACTCAGCCCCGTTGACCACGACGAAGGTGTAACCGCCCACCGTCACCTCCTGTCCACGAAAGCCCCCTACCTGCTTCTGGCACAATTCTGGCATCCCGCTCTCGCGGACGGCAGGCACCAGTGCGTTCGGAACTGCACCACTCCCCTGCGGCTGAAGCGGTCGGTCTCAGAATGAAAGGGTTCTCGGGGTCACGGTGAGGTTGATCCCTGCATGCCGTCCCAGCAGGTCCCGGGAGGCCTCCGGGACGTCTATGCGTCCGCTCCAGCGGTGAACGGTAGGGTCTATGTCCTTCAACTGGTCCCTCTCCCCCGGCTCCCAGTCCCGAAGGGCCGTCGGGATCACGCTGTTCCAGGCAGCCCATGCCCTCGGCAGCGGCCGGTCTTTTGCGGGAGGTTCGATGTCAACCACCAGGGTGTCCTGCCAGTCCTCGGTCTGCTCCAGGTGGTCGTCAAAGAAGAAGTGTCCCTCCTTCTCCCTGATGGACATCAGCCGGAGCCGGAGCGCATGACGAAGCCGGGGTACCACCCTGCCGCCGACACGCGGCCGTGGCGCCTTGGAGGAAAGGAAAGTCGTCAGCAGCGGAACCGGAGAATCGATGGGGTCCCCTTCCCGCCAGTGCTCAATCTGTACCGGACAGAAGTGGGACGCACTCTGCTCGTGGACCATAACCGGCAGTCCCCTGATGGCCAGCGCGACGTCAAGCTGGAATTCGACGTCGGCAGGTGCGTCCCTGCCGACCGTGAAGCCGACCAGCTCCACTTCGACCTTAAGATCGCCGAAGAGGAAGCGCTGGAGGTTCTGGTAGCCCTCCTCCGAGTTGACGATTCCGTACCGCCCGCTGTGGCTGCGGTGCACTACGGCCAGCGGCGCGCCCCGGACCGCAGCGTTGTCGATCTGGACCAGCCCGTCACTGCGGGCTCCCACCGCCTTGGAGGACAGGCCCAGGGCCACATCGTAGTCCTCCGGATTGGACCCGACGAGGCAGAACAATTCGTCAACCGGGAAGCCCTCCTCGGGCATCTCGGTTGCGATGAATTGGTCGCGCGTCAGCGTCCTCCTGAGGGCAGGAGGGGTGAGGTACTCGTACATCCGGTCAGGGCCAAAGATATCCGCCCCCTGGAGCCCCGTGGCGTCGCGAATCTTCTCCAGCAGGCCAAAACCGATGGCGAAACGGATTCCACCGTGCGGCGTTGCGTAGGTAAAAACCCGGGCAACAAATCCGGCTCCCGCGGCGGGGTCCAAATTTCCGTCCTGCCCGGCGAGGCTTTCCGGGATGACCCGTTGCAGAAGCGAGCGGCAGATCAGCCCGCCCATGGAATGAGCCACCAGGAAGACCTTGGGCGCGCCGGTCTTCTCCAGCACAAGCTTGATCAGCTTGAACAGGTCGCGTGCCGCATCCTCGAAGGAGAAGTTTTCCGGGTCCGCGCCAAAGGTATCTGCTGACACGTCGTAGAAGCGGTGGATCCACACCGACGCCGGGTTCACCGAGCCGGCGTCCGCGCTGTTCAGAAAGGCCCATTGGTCACCGTGAACAGGGACCTCGTACTTATGGTCGCTCACCAGCCGCAGCATCGGAGACTCGAACTGGTGGAACTTCGCCCGGCCATTGCTGTCAGCCCTGACGTGCACAGAGCCCTGACTGAAGCCGTAGAACGGGTCATCGACGGCGGTATTGACGGCGGTGCCTGTTCCGGCGAAACCCCGGACGTAGATCACGGGCAGCCGGCCGTCGTCGCCAGGGAACCCCATACTGTCCCTCCTTAGGCAACAGATCAGGACTCTGCCGTGCGCCTTGCAGCGTACGGGTCTTGGCCGATTGGACCATCCGCGGCGTTACCGCAGCGTTACTGCTGCCGGTTCCTCCGCCGCGCCCCGCGGGTCCCGGTGCCGGTGCCGTGGGGGTTAACGGCTCAGCGGTGTACGGGGGCGGGAGCCCCGCCGGGCAGGACTAATCTTGCGTCAATATTTCGGAAACGCGAGCCAACTCCTGATTTTCCTCCACCAAGATCAAAGGAACCAAGAGGAAGGCCTCCATTCAATGGAGGGCACCTCTGGCGGCCAAGGGATCGGCGCGGCAGAAGCCTGGACCTTCCCACAATCATTGAGCCAGGACGGGAGAGGTGACCGCGGTGATGCAAGACCACCATTGGTCCGAGCCCGCGGGCGACCAGGGACCAGAGCAGGAGCCCCCCTCCGCCGGCTTCATGGTCATTCGAACCTGGCAGGAGCCCGGCCACCCACAGGGGTTCCGCGCGAGGATAACCTACGGACAGACTCCCAGCAGCACTCAAAGCACCGTGGCCACAGCCGACCCCGCGGAGGTCCTAAGCGTGGTCAAGCGCTGGCTGGCCGCTCAGCCAGGGGTGACCGGGCGGAACTGACCGCTCCGTCCCCAAACCTGGCCGGCGCTCAAGGGGCCCCGTGAGAAGCCCGCTGACCGATTCCGAAGGCAGTAGACCCATGTCTTCCCCAAGCTGCTTCCGGTAGCGTTCGTAAGCCCTGAGCGCGGCGGCGGGATTGCCGTGCTGCAATTCAGCCTGGATAAGGAGACTGACGGCAGTCTCATAGAGCGGCTCGATCTCCACCGCCGCCTCGGCGGCTGCCTCTGCCGTACCGGTGTCCCCCACGGCAAGTGCATGCGAAGCGATAGCTACGTAAGCCCGTAAGCGGTCCTGCTGCAACCGGCTCTGTTCAACCATCATCCAGTCCTCGTACCAGCCGGGAAGCAGCTGCGCGTCATGTAGTCCGTCCAGCAGGGATGCAGGGTCGGCCTGCAGCCCTGCACCGCCCAGGGCCCTGGCCTGAAGCCGGACCCGCCTTAGGTCAACATCCACGTCGTCGCTGAGGTACAGCATCCGGCCCTCGTTGACGATCAGCCCGGGCACTTGGCGGGAAATCAGATGCACACTGACGCGCAGGCTCTCCAACGCCTTGGAATCCGGATACTCGGGCCATAACAAGCCGACGAGGTAGTTACGGAGAAGCGGACCCTTGATGGCCAGCGCCGCGATCAGCCGCTGCTGACGCGTCGCAACGTGCACAACCACGCCGTCCCGGCAGAGACGCCAGGACCCGAGCAGTTCCAGTTTCAATTCTCCATAGCCGTCGGCGCCCATGGGAACCTGATTTCGGTTCAGCAAAACGTGTGATGGATGGTACGAATGAGCATCCTCAGGACGGTCGGTCCTGTCAATGGGGCCATCCCCATACTTCCTAAGGGAGAGGTCCCTCTCCGAAGCGGAGGCAACGCGGACGGAATCTAGCGCCTGGACCCGATCCCGGCGCCAACCACGGCCCCGATCCCAAGTCCCAGTGCAAAACCAAGCAACGGACTGTCAAAAACCGCGAGCCCAAGGGTAATTCCAACAGCACCGCCAACGAGGCAACAGATCCACAGTGGCTTGTTCACAGGGCCTCCGGCAGCGGATACTTCGGCAGCGCAGGCCGACCGGAGATTACTTCGGATTTCCCGGCAAGGTCACCCGTCATAGGCTTTCTGCAGTTCGGCGATGTCCAGCTTGCGCATCCCCAGCATGGCCTGCATGGCCCGCTGAGATCCGTGGGGGTCGGGTCCCGCGATCAAGGACGGCAGGATTGAGGGTATGACCTGCCAGGACAAACCGAAGCGGTCCTTTAGCCAACCGCACTGGCTTTCTGAGCCGCCGTCGGTCAGGGCTGCCCAGTACCGGTCCACCGCGGACTGGTCCTCGCAGTCCACCACGAACGAAACAGCCTCAGTGAAGGTGGATCCCCGGGCACCATTCAGGGCAGTGAACCCCCGTCCTTCGAGTTCAAAGTCGACGGCGATTGCTTCGCCTGCCGCGCCCGGTCCGCCCTCACCGAACCGCGAAACATTGAGGATTCTTGAATCGTCGAAAACCGAAGTGTAGAACTGTGCCGCTTCTTCCGCCTGGTTTTCGAACCAGAGGCAGGTCCCGATCTTTCGTGGCATGGTGGCTCCCTTCCGGCTTGAGCCTAATGCCGCGGTCCACGGCACACAACGGCCGGCGTTAAGCTCGGATCCATGACTTCCCGCAACATGAAGACCGCAAAACCGCACGCCTTCCGCCTGACTCTGGCAGCCGCGGCGACCGACGCCGTCATGATTCTGGTGTTCGCCGCCGTCGGACGTGACGCCCACCAGCGCGGCGATGTGGTGACCGGTGTGTTCCTGACCGCCTGGCCGTTCCTGGCGGGTGCTGCGCTGGGCTGGATCATTGCGAGGGCATGGCGGCAACCCCTCTCGGTACGGCGCACCGGCCTCGCCGTTTGGCTCGGCAGCGTGGCGGGAGGGATGGTGCTGCGCGCCCTGACCGGCCAGGCCGTGGCGCTCCCGTTTGTCATAGTGGCTTTGGTCAGCCTGGGGGTCCTGCTGCTTGGCTACCGCGTGCTGCTGGCGGGGTTCAGGCGCCGCCGGCGTACCTGAACAGGACGGGACACGACGGTCCGGCCGCGCGCAACTGCCAATGTAATAGGCTGGCAGCAGAAGCTTGCCGGGCACTGCTACGGCGCAACAGATCCGGAAGGGTTCAACGTGATCACTGCATTTGTCCTGATCAAGACCGACGCTGCCCGCATCCCTGAAACTGCCGAGGAAATCTCCTCGATCGAGGGGATCAGCGAGGTTTATTCCGTAACCGGAGAATGGGACCTCATTGCCGTGGCCCGGGTCCACCGGCACGAGGATCTGGCGGACGTCATCGCGGACAGGCTTTCCAAGGTCCCTGCCGTGGTCCACACCACAACCCACATTGCCTTCCGCGCATATTCGCAGCACGACCTGGACGCGGCGTTCTCGCTGGGCTTTGAGCAGTAGCCAGTAGGGAACTGACCTTGCTCACCGGGCGGTGAGCGAGACCCACTTCCCAAGGACGGCTGCGGCGGCCCCGGTATCAATGGATTCGGCAGCGCGGGCAAAAGCCTTCCGCATCCGGTCAAGGAAGGTGCCCTCGGCCGATTCGTCGAAGGCCACCAGACCGGCCGCTGCATTGACCAGGACGGCGTCCCTGGCCGGGCCTGCCTTGCCGGCGAGGACCTCGCGGACAACGGCTGCGTTTACCTCTGCGTTTCCACCCCGCAGCTGTTCCACGGTGGCAAGGCGGATGCCCAAGTCCTCCGGAGAGAAAGTCAGCTCTGTCACCCGGCCATCACGGATCTCCCACACTGTGGACGGACCCGTGGTGGTGAGTTCGTCCAGGCCGTCGTTGCCGCGGAATACCAGGCCCCTGCTCCCCCGCTGCGCCAGCACGCCGGCTACCAGCGGCGCCATCCTGGCGTTTGCGACGCCGACCGCTGAGGCCTGCACGTTGGCAGGGTTGGTGAGGGGGCCGAGGAAGTTGAAAGCGGTGGGAATAGCCAGCTCGCGCCGGGGAACGGCGGTGTGGCGGAATGAGGGGTGGAACACCTGCGCAAAGCAGAACGTGATTCCGGCCTCTTCGGCGTTGCGCGCCACCTCCTCGATGGTCAGGTCGAGCCGCACGCCCAAGGCTTCGAGTACGTCTGCAGAGCCGGACGACGACGACGCGGCCCGGTTGCCATGCTTGACCACCTTGGCACCGGCCCCCGCCGCGACAAGGGCTGCCATCGTGGAGATATTCACCGTGTTCAACTGGTCTCCGCCGGTGCCCACGATGTCAAGCTTCTCGCCGGAGATGCTCACAGGCCTGGCATGGGCAAGCATGGCCGCCACCAAGCCCGAAAGCTCCTCAACTGTTTCGCCTTTGGAGCTGAGGGCCACCAGGAATCCGGCAATCTGGGCGGGCGTGGCCTCCCCCGACATGATGGTGTCCATCGCCCAGGAGGTATTGTCCGCTGTCAGGTCAGCACCGCCGATCAAGGCGGAGATCAGGCGGGGCCAAGAATTGCCGGACGGTGCGGAAACCTGTGAAGTCACCTCCTGATGCTATCGAGCGTTGCCGGGGCGTGACCAATGTGAACCCCTCCAGGAACTTTTCCGGGCGATTTCGCGTCTTTGTAGAAAAAGTCCCCCGAAAAGGCGGTTTGCGTTGGGCAGCACGGAGTTTTACAGACATAATGTCTATGTGACATCTGCGACCCATGCCCCCAGTACCCCGGCGCACCCCACGCTGAACCGCCCGAACATGGTTTCCGTTGGAACCGTTGTGTGGCTGTCCAGCGAGTTGATGTTCTTCGCCGGTCTCTTCGCCATGTACTTCACGCTGCGCTCCACGAGTGCGCAGATGTGGACCGATGAGACAGCCAAGCTCAACTTCCCCTTTGCGCTCGTCAACACCATCGTCCTCGTGGCAAGTTCCTTCACTTGCCAGATGGGCGTCTTCGCGGCCGAACGGCTCCAGCCGCGCCGGACCGGGGGCGCTTTCCAGTTCGCCCGCTGGGGAATGAACGAATGGTTCACCCTGACGTTCCTCATGGGCGCATTCTTCGTTGCCGGACAGACCACGGAATACGCCATGCTGGTCTCTGAGCACGTCTCGCTGTCCTCCAACGCCTACGGCTCCGCCTTCTATATGACCACCGGCTTCCACGGCCTCCACGTCATTGGCGGCCTCATCGCCTTCCTGCTCATCATGGGCCGGTCCTTCGCTGCGAAGAAGTTCGGGCATTTTGAAGCGACCTCAGCGATTGTCACCTCGTACTACTGGCACTTCGTGGACGTCGTGTGGATCGGCCTCTTCCTGGTCATCTACGTACTCAAGTAGCCAGCTTTGATTCTTTTTCTACAAGAGGCAGAATTTCAGGTAGCGGCTCCCGGAGCCGGCGCAGGATCGAATAAAGGAACCACCACGTGAAGGCACTCTCACAAAAGCGGCGTCACCCACTAGCAGCACTAGCGCTGCTCCTGATGGGGCTCCTCATCACGGGTGGGGTATACGCCGCGGCTACCACAGTCAACGAGGCCAAGGCCTCCAGCACTTCCTACAGCGCCAATGACGTGGAAGAAGGCGGCAAGCTGTTTGCAGCGAACTGCGCTACCTGCCACGGGATGGGTGCCAGCGGAAGCCAAGCTGGTCCTTCGCTGGTTGGCGTTGGTGCAGCAGCCGTTGACTTCCAGGTGGGCACCGGCCGCATGCCGATGCAGATGAACGGCCCCCAGGCCATGAAGAAGCCCGTGCAGTTCAACGATGAGCAGACCCGGCAGCTTTCAGCCTATGTTGCTTCCCTGGGTGCCGGCCCGGCGGTCCCTGAAGAAGGCCTGCTCGACGAAGGCGGCGACGCAGCAGAAGGCGGCGAGCTGTTCCGCACCAACTGCGCCATGTGCCACAACGCAGCAGCCGCCGGCGGCGCGCTGACCCGCGGCAAGTTCGCACCCGCGCTGGCAGACGTATCCGGCAAGCACATCTACGAAGCCATGGCCACCGGCCCCCAGAACATGCCTGTGTTCAGTGATTCGAACATCACCCCCGAAGGCAAGCGGGACATCATCACCTTCCTCAAGCAGATCGAAACCACCGGCTCGCCGGGCGGAGCAGACCTCGGATCCCTGGGCCCGGTGGCAGAAGGCCTGTTTGTTTGGGTTGCCGGCCTCGGCGTCATTATCGCCTTCACTATCTGGCTGACTTCCCGGACGTCCTGACCCCTGGGAACCACCACACACTTCTGCTGATCCGTCAGCAGCTTGATATTAGAAACTAACCCGGCACCCGCCGGGACGAGAGAAGGATGAGGCGAATTATGGGCAACCATAGTGACGGCAGTCCGAACCACTCGGGCACCGTAGCTACGGCTGGTCAGAATGAGGTGGAGAAATTCCAGGATCCTGGAATCCCTCCGCACCGTTTGCGCCTGGCTGACACGGACCCGAAGGCCGCAAAGCGGGCAGAACGGCAGGTCGCCTTACTATTTGGCATCTCTGTTGTTGGCACCCTGATCTTCCTGGTGGCGTACTTCGCCATTGACCTGGGAGGCGAAGAATCGAGCATCGGCACCATCCGGCTCCAGAACATGCTGCTCGGCCTTGGCACGGCGTTCGCCATGCTCGGGATCGGTACCGGCATTGTGCACTGGGCCAAGGCCCTCATGCCGGACCACGAAGTTTCCGAGGAGCGCCACGCGATCCGCTACGAGGAGGACCGGCAGGCGGCTGTCCGCATCGTCGATGACATCGTCGAAGAGACGGGCATCAAGCGCCGTCCGCTGATCCGTAACACCCTCCTGGGTGCCGTTGCACTCGCGCCGCTTCCGGCAGTCGCTATCTTCGGTGACCTCGGACCGCGCCCGGACGACAAACTGGCCCACACCATGTGGGCACCCCAGGAAGGCAAGCTCAAGCGGCTTGCCCGTGACCCTGACGGAACACCGATCAAGGCCTCCGACGTCACCATCGGCTCGGCCTTCCACGTTATTCCGGAAGGGCTGAACGACCTCCACGAGGGCAAGCTCAACGAAAAGGCCAAGGCCGTTGTGCTGCTCATGCGGCTGGACCCGGCATCGCTGAACCCCTCCGAGGGCCGCGAGGACTGGGGCTACAACGGCATTGTTGCCTACTCCAAGATCTGCACCCACGTCGGTTGCCCTGTTGCCCTGTACGAGCAGCAGACGCACCACCTGCTGTGCCCGTGCCACCAGTCCACCTTCGACCTCACCCAAGAGTGCAAGGTGATCTTCGGCCCCGCCAGCCGGCCCCTCCCCCAGCTGCCCATCGCAGTTGACGACGAGGGCTACTTGGTCGCCACCAGCGACTTCAAAGAACCCGTAGGACCAAGTTACTGGGAGCGTGATATGCATGAGCGCAGCATCACCAGCTGAGCCGGCTTTCGTCGCCAAAACCAAGACGGGCCGGATTACCGACTTCGTCGATGCACGTGTTGGCGGTTCCGGAATCCTCCGCGAGTTCGGCCGCAAGGTCTTCCCGGACCACTGGTCCTTCATGTTCGGCGAAGTGGCCCTCTACTCGTTTGTCATCCTCCTGCTCTCGGGCACGTTCCTGACATTCTTTTTTGATCCGTCCATGGCCGAGACGCACTATGAGGGTTCATACGTCCCGCTGAAGGGCGTGGAGATGTCCGTGGCGTACAGCTCGTCGCTCGACATCTCGTTTGACATCCGTGGCGGCCTGTTTATGCGCCAGGTCCACCACTGGGCGGCCCTGCTGTTCGTAGCCTCCATCGCGGTGCACATGCTGAGGGTCTTCTTCACCGGCGCCTTCCGCAAGCCCCGCGAAATGAACTGGGTTGTGGGCAGCGTCCTGCTCATCCTGGCAATGGCCGCCGGCTTCACCGGCTACTCGCTGCCTGATGACCTGCTCTCCGGAAACGGCCTGCGCATCATCGACGGCGTGATCAAGTCCATCCCGGTCATCGGCACCTACATCTCGTTCTTCCTCTTCGGGGGAGAATTCCCGGGCACCGCCATCATCGGGCGCCTCTACATGCTGCATATCCTGCTGGTGCCGGCACTCATCCTGCTGATGATCGTCCTGCACCTCTTCATGGTGGTCGTCCACAAGCACACCCAGTACCCCGGCCCCGGCCGGAACGACAACAACGTCGTCGGCTACCCTCTGGGTCCTGTCTATGCAGCCAAGGCCGGTGGATTCTTCTTCATCGTGTTCGGCGTCCTGGCCCTGATGGCAGGCTTCTTCACGATCAACCCGATCTGGAACTACGGCCCCTACGATCCCTCCCCCGTATCCGCCGGTACCCAGCCCGACTGGTACATCGGTTTCGTTGACGGCGCCCTGCGCCTGATGCCGGGTGTGATTGGCGACTTCCACTTCGAATACGTCATCTTCGGCTACACCCTCACGCTGAATGTCCTGCTGCCGGCCCTGGTCCCGGCAGGCATCCTGTTCACCATCATGTTCATGTACCCGTGGATCGAACGCTGGGTTACCAAGGACGAACGTGAACACCACGTCCTGGACCGTCCCCGGAACGCCCCCACCCGTACGGCTATCGGTATGGCCGGCTTCGTCTGGTACTGCGTCATGTGGGCGGCTGCCGGGTCCGACCTCATCGCAACCCACTTCCATGTCTCCCTGAACGATGTGACGTACTGGCTGCGCGCCCTGTTCTTCGTCGGGCCGATTATCGCCTTCGTCGTCACGAAGCGCGTGGCGCTGGCCCTCCAGCGCAAGGACCGCGAGATCGCCCTGCACGGACGCGAGACGGGCCGCATTGTCCGCCTCCCGCATGGTGAGTTCATCGAGGTTCACGCTCCCCTGGACGAGTACAAGCGCTACAAGCTGGTGGGCTTCGAATCGCCTGAGGTTCTTCCTGCCGTGCCGAATGAACACGGCGTTGTAACCCGCAAGGAAAAGCGCCGCGCGTTGCTCTCCAAGTGGTTCTTCGAGGACCGGGTTGCACCTGCAACTCCGGCTGAACTTGAAGCTGCGCACGGCCACGGCCATGCCGCAGTGGAAGCACCCGAGGAAGCAAAGAGCCTGTCCCACTAAGGCTTACAAAGGCAAACAGGAAGGCCCGGTCCACATGGACCGGGCCTTCCTGTTTGCCTTTCGCGTGTCCGCAGCGCCAGCGCTGCACTCCGTCTGCCGCCGGTGTGGCGGCGGGCGCCTCAGTGGTTACGTGCCCGGCGTGCACCCGGGCGCTGCAGCGGCACCCATAGCTTGTACCTGTCTGCGCGGTAGTAGGAGACCGAATAGTCAACCATGGCCCGGGCTACGAAGGCATGCCGCTGGATCTTAAGGAGCGGCGCACCCACCTCCACGTTCAGCAACCGCGCGGTGGACGGCGAAGCCGCGGTGGCCTCGATCATGTCCTCGCCCCATTCCATCACCAGCCCAAATTGCTCGCTGAGGACGTTGTACAGCGAGGTGGGCGGTTCCCCGTCCAGCAGTCCAGGCACCCGGTGGGCCGGAATGAAGTTCTCGTCAACGCTCATGGGTTCACCGTCGGCCAGGAGCAGGCGCCGGAAACGCACCAATGGCGTTCCCTCATCCAACTGCAGCTCGCGTGCAAGGAACGCACTGGCGGCAATCTGCTCAAAGCTCAGGACCTTCGCCGCGGGGACCATCCCGCGTCGCTGCATCTCCTCGCTGTAGGACGTCAGTTTGACCTGGAGATCGAGCTTAGGCCGGCGGACGAACGTGCCCAGGCCCACTACTCTCTCGATCACTTCTTCGCCTACCAACGCATCAATCGCCTGGCGGACGGTCATGCGGGCAAGGCCGAACCGTTCGGCGAGATCCCGTTCAGACGGCAGGGCTGATCCCGGCGGGCAGGAGTCGGCGATGTAGGTACGCAGGATCTCACGCAGCTGGACGTAGATGGCCGTGCCACTGGACCGGTCGATGTCGCCGGTGATGGCTGCCGCACTAGCTGGCATGGATTGTCTCCCCTGCGTTGAAGTTCACCTTCCAATTTTAGGTCAGGTCTAGACCAGCGTCGTTCACCATGCCCAGCCGTTTAGCAGGGCAACGGGGCAGGCCCTATATTTGTCATGAAAACGCGATGTCGACGGAGGGGGCCGTCATAACGGAGGAGTCCCTTTGCCAACACATAACGCCGTGGTCAAAGCATCGGTGGGCCTGCACGCCAGGCCTGCCGCCCTATTTGTACGGGCTGTTACGGAAACCGGACTGCCGGTGACCATCTCCAAGGAGGGTGGCCCAGGCGTTGATGCGCGCTCCCTGCTGCAGGTAATGGCGGCGGATTTTCACCAGGGATGCATCGTGGAGCTTGGCGTCAGCGACGCGGCCGTCAGAGGCCCGCTGGGGCGCCAGGTGGCCGAGGACGCCTTGCGGGCGCTTGGCGAGCTGCTGGAGTCGCAGGGCGCAGCCTAGGGCGCGCCAGGAGCAACAAAAACGACGTCGGGCCCCACCATTTGGTGGGGCCCGACGTCGTAATCGGTGAAGCGTTAGTGCGCGTGGTCTCCGCGGCTGTATTCGTACACCCAGCCGATGAGTGCCACTACTGCCAGGCCGGCCGCGATGAACACAATCCAGAAACCGACCGCAAGGCCCAGGAAACCTGTTGCGCACGCGATTCCCAGGACCAGCGGCCACCAGCTCCAGGGGCTGAAGTGTCCCTGCTCGCCGGCGCCTTCGTGGATCTCAGCATCGCTGCGGTCCTCGGGGCGCATACCAACGCGCTTCCCGGTGAAGCCAAGGTAGCCGCCAATCATGCCGGCAAGTCCGCCCACCAGCAGGATGCCGAGGATGCCCACCCATTCGCCCCAGTTGGTCAGGAAGCCATAGACCAGGGACACCGGGACGAAGAAGAAGACTCCGGCACCAAAAATCCAAGATTCAATTTTCATTGTCAGTTGTCCCTCTGGTCGGCGTTTCCGAGTACCTGGGCGGCCGGCGCCGGTGACTCAACGGTGTGGACCTGGCGAAGTTCCGGGTGGTGCAGGTCCAGGGCGGGCCGCTCGGAACGGATCCGGGGCAGCGAGGTGAAGTTGTGCCGCGGCGGCGGGCAGGACGTGGCCCATTCCAGCGAGGCGCCGAAGCCCCACGGATCATCAACCTGGACCTTTTCCCCGTTGCGCCACGTGATGTAGACGTTCCAGAAGAACGGGATCAGGGAGGCGCCCAGGACGAACGATGCCACGGTGGAGAACTGGTTCATCCAGGTGAAGTTGTCCTCCACCAGGTAGTCCGCGTAACGGCGCGGCATGCCTTCGACACCCAGCCAGTGCTGGATGAGGAACGTCCCGTGGAAGCCAAGGAACAGCAGCCAGAAGTGGATCTTGCCCAGGCGCTCGTTCAGCATCTTCCCGGTGAACTTCGGCCACCAGAAGTAGAAGCCGGCGAACATCGCGAACACCACGGTGCCGAACACCACGTAGTGGAAGTGCGCCACCACGAAGTAGGAGTCCGAGACGTGGAAGTCCAGCGGCGGGGACGCCAGGATGATGCCGGTGAGGCCGCCGAACAGGAAGGTGATCAGGAAGCCGATACTCCAGAGCATCGGGGTCTCGAACGTCAGCGAACCGCGCCACATGGTGCCGATCCAGTTGAAGAACTTCACACCGGTCGGAACCGCGATCAGCATGGTCATGAACGCGAAGAACGGCAGCAGCACGGATCCGGTGACGTACATGTGGTGTGCCCACACGGTTACCGACAGTGCGGCGATGGCGATGGTGGCGTAGACCAGGCCCTTGTAGCCGAAGATCGGTTTGCGGCTGAACACCGGGAAGATCTCCGAAACGATGCCGAAGAACGGCAGCGCGATGATGTACACCTCGGGGTGGCCGAAGAACCAGAACAGGTGCTGCCAGAGGACGGCACCGCCGTTTTCCGGATCGAAGATGTGGGCACCGAAGCGGCGGTCGGCACCGAGCGCGAACAGAGCAGCCGCCAGCGGCGGGAAGGCCATCAGCACGAGGATGGAAGTCACCAGGGCGTTCCAGGTGAAGATGGGCATCCGCCACATGGTCATGCCGGGGGCACGCATACAGATGATGGTGGTGATGAAGTTGACCGCGCCCAGGATGGTGCCGAAGCCGGACAGCGCCAGGCCGAACACCCACAGGTCGCCACCGATGCCGGGGCTGAACGTCGTGTTGGACAGCGGCGCGTAGGCGAACCAGCCGAACGATGCCGCACCCTGCGGGGTGATGAAACCGGACACCGCGATGGTGGAACCAAAGAGGAAGAACCAGAAGGCCAGGGCGTTCAGCCGCGGGAACGCGACGTCGGGGGCACCGATCTGCAGCGGCATGATGACGTTGGTGAAGCCGGCGAACAGCGGTGTCGCGAACATCAGCAGCATGACGGTGCCGTGCATCGTGAAGAGCTGGTTGTACTGCTCTTTGGTCTGCAGGATCTGCATGCCGGGCTCGAACAGTTCGGCGCGGATGAGCAGCGCCATGACGCCGCCCAGGCAGAAGAACACGAACGACGCGATCAGGTACATGTACCCGATGGTCTTGTGGTCGGTGGAGGTGATCCAGTTGACGACGATGCGTCCCTTGGACTTAGGAACTACGGAAGCCTCGAGGGTTCCGGCAGGTGCGGTCTGGGTATAAGTAGCCACGTCGCTCCCCTTACTTAATTTCGTTCAGGTTCGGGTTGCGGTCGTACTCGACGCCGAGGAGACCCGTGTTGCCGGCTTCGCGCAGCTCGTTCATGTGGGCCTGGAATTCGGATTCCGACACCACCTTCACGCGGAACAGCATTTCGGAGTGGTACTCACCGCAAAGTTCGGCACACTTGCCGTCGTAGGTGCCCTCTTTGGTGGGGGTGAACCTGATGTAGTTGGTCTTGCCCGGGATCATGTCGCGCTTCTGGAGGAAAGCGGGGACCCAGAAGGAGTGGATGACGTCGCGTGCGTTGAGTTCGAGGTCAACAGACTTGTTGACCGGCAGGTACAGGGTGGGGAGCTGTTCCTTATCGATGGTGTTGCCCGTGAGGTGCGCCTGCACCCCGGCCTCGTGGACGTCCTCTTGGATGACGTCGCCGGCCTTGTAGTTGAAGTCCCAGGCCCACTGCTTGCCGCGGACGTCGACAACGACGTCGGCAGGCTGGGAGCGGTTGTCAATCGCCTGCTGGTCACGGTCGGTGAAGTAGAAGAACACCACAACCATGAACAGGGGGATGGTCAGGTAAAAGACTTCAAGGGGCAGGTTGAAGCTGGTCTGCCGCGGGAACCCGACGGTGCCCTTGCGGCGGCGGTATGCAACAAGGCACCAGACGATCAGGCCCCAGGTAATGATGCCCACAACCAGGGCGGCAATCCATGAGTTGACCCAGAGGTCCATGATGCGGTCGGTGTTGCTGGTGGTGCCACGTTCAGTGGGCAGCCACCCTTTCTCTACCTCTGGCGAACATCCGGTCAAAACCAACGCGCCGGCAATTGCCAAGCTTGAGATCGTTGTGATCGTTTTGCGTCGGCTGCCGGTTCGGTTCTGCGAACTCACAGACGGCCCTTCCTACTTGTTGCTGTTGTCCGGGCAGCCTTGGCCGCCCCGGGCACACTAAAAGTTTTACTACTCGGTGTAGAGCTTACCGCTCCGCCGGGCGTTTCGCCCACATGTCGGCGCCGTGCCCCCGTACCGATATTTTCGGCAGGAAACCCGGCGCCGGCATCGGGCGAAATAACCGGCTTAGTGGAACGAATCCCCACACGCGCAAGAGCCGCCGGCGTTCGGGTTGTCGATGGTGAAGCCCTGCTTGGAGATGGTGTCCTCGAAGTCGATGCTGGCACCGCTAAGGTACGGAACGCTCATCTTGTCCACGACAACCTCGACGCCGTCATAATCCCGGACTGCGTCTCCGTCCAGGAGCCGCTCATCGAAGTAGAGCTGGTAGATCAGTCCGGAGCAGCCGCCGGGCTGCACTGCAACCCGGAGGCGCAGATCCGTACGGCCTTCCTGCTCGAGAAGACTGCGTACCTTACCTGCGGCGACGTCGGTCAGCTTGACCTCGTGGACGGGCAGTTCGTCACTGGCCGTGCTGGTGGTACCGGTGCTGTTCTCATTGGTTGCGGTGCTCATTTGGCCTACCTTCTTAGGACGGTCTGGCGGCGCCGCGCTGGCGGTGCCTGCCCCTACGGTTTCGGTATGGGCTATAGCTACATGCTACGCGGGGCGGAGGTGTAGCTCTAACTCCTGAACGTAACCATCGACGGCTCCCCGTTGTTCCCCGGGAACAGCCAGCGCCGCGCTCCCATCGTGCCCCGGGTCCCCTGAACCGGTCCTAGAGTCCCTGGTCGTTAATCCGGGCCAGGAGCAGGGCCTCGGCAAGGATGGCCTTGCGGAAATCGCCAAGGTGCAGGGACTCGTTCGCACTGTGCGCCCGGGAGTCCGGATCCTCCACACCGGTCACCAGGATCTGCACGTCCGGATACAGTTCCGTGAGGTCGGCAATAAAGGGAATGGATCCGCCGATCCCTGTTTCCACGGCTTTGACCCCCCAGGCCTCTCCCAGCGCCCACATGGCCAGTGACGCCGCAGACGACGACGTGTCGGTCAGGAACGGGTTGCCGCTCTCCCCCGGCGTGAAGGTCACCTTCGCGCCGAAGGGTGCGTTTGCCGCAACATGCCGGCGCACAGCCTCCATGGCTTCCTCCGGGACCTGGCCAGGGGCGAGGCGCAGGCTGAACTTCGCCCGGGCGCGGGGCAACAGGGTGTTCGAAGCCGCCTCCACTGACGGAGCGTCGAACCCGATGATGGACAGGGCCGGCTTGGTCCACAATCGGGAGGCGATGCTGCCCGACCCGGCAAGCCGGACGCCGTCGAGTACTGAAGCGTCTGCCCGGTAGTCTTCCTCGGAAAGGTCAACCGTGGCTGTATCCCTTGCCACCAGTCCCTCGATGGCGACATTTCCTTCGTCGTCGTGCAGGGTGGCGATGAGGCGCGACAGGAGGGTGGGCGCATCCAGCACCGGTCCCCCGTACATACCGGAGTGCACGGCGTGGTCGAGGACCTGGACTTCGATGGTTCCGTCCACCAGGCCCCGCAGGCTGGTAGTCAGGGCCGGAACCCCAACCTTCCAGTTGCTGGAATCGGCGACGACGATGACGTCGGCGCGGAGCAGTTCCCGGTTTGCCTCCAGGAAAGAGCGGAAAGTAGGCGAGCCGGCTTCTTCCTCACCCTCAAAGAAGAACGTGACGCCGAGCCCCAGCGAGTTCCCGAGCACCTCCGTAACTGCTGCGTATGCCGCCAGGTGCGCCATGATGCCGGCTTTATCGTCCGCCGCGCCGCGGCCGTACAGGCGTCCGTCCTTCTCGACGGCGGTGAACGGTTCCGTCTCCCACAGACTCTGATCACCCGCGGGCTGGACGTCGTGGTGGGCATAGAGGAGGATCGTCGGCTTGCCGTCGGCGGCAGGCCGTTGGGCGACGACGGCGGGCCCTCCCGGCGTGCCGTCAGGCTTGTTGCAGCCAAGGATCTGGACGTTTCCGAGTCCGGTGCCGCGGAGCAGTTCCGCTACAGCTTCGGCGCTGCGTTCCAGCGGGGCCCGGTCAAAGCTTGGCCAGGCGATGCCGGGGATGGCGACCAGCTCTTTGAGCCGGGCCAAGGTCTGGTTGAAGGACCGGTCTATGGAGCTGCGAAGGTCTTCCGTCCGGTTGCTTCCGGCAAGGCCCGGTGATGGAAGGGCATTATGGTTTTGCGGCGTGCCCGTCGGCAATGAAGTCATGGCAAAACATTACCCGCGTCACATTGACTGCTTGGGACCAACGGTTGGCCTGGGCATGACTTCAGTTCCCCGCCGCAAGGTATTCTGTTCTGGTGTTCGGACGTAAAAAGGAAGCGCCCTCGGCGCAGCAAATAATAGACCAACAGGCTGCAGAGCCGGGGCGGACAGAGGGCTTGAGCGGCAAGGGTGCCCCAACTCCCACGCGTAAGGCACAGGAGGCGGCCCGCAGGCGGCCACTTGTCCCGGAAGACCGTAAAGCCTCGAAGGCTGCCGAGCGCCAGGCAATCCAGGACCAGCGGCTTAAGATGCGCCAGGCGCTGGACACCGGTGACGAACGGTTCCTGCCGCTGCGCGACAAGGGTCCGCAGAAACGGTTTGCCCGTGATTACGTTGACGCACGTTTCAGCCTCGGTGAGTACCTGATGTTCGGCGCCCTCGTATTCGTCCTGGTGTCGTTGGTGGTCCCGGCGTCCAGCGACTTGATGATCTACGTCCTCGGCGGGTTCTGGGTGATGTTCCTGGCCGTCTTCGTGGACGTGTTCATCCTGTCCCGCCAGCTTCGCAAGCGGCTGACCGCCAAATTCGGCGAGGTGGAGCGCGGAACCGTGTGGTACGGCTCCATGCGTTCCCTGCAGTTCCGCAAGCTCCGCCTCCCCAAGCCCCAGGTCAAGCGCGGCCAGTACCCGGCCTGAGCCCGCGGCGCCCTCCAACAGCCAACAAAACCCCGGCGGATATTCCGCCGGGGTTTTTGCTTTGGACCGTTCACGGCCTAGGGCCGGCGGCTCTTCGCCAGTTCGCGGTTGATCCGGGCAGCCCAGAACGGTCCTTCATAGAGGAAGGCGGTATAGCCCTGGACCAGGGTGGCCCCGGCGTCGAGCCTGTCCTGGACGTCCTGTGCCGTTTCAACGCCGCCCACGGCCACCAGGGTGAGGGCGTCACCGGTGACCTGCTTCAGGCGGCGCAGCACGTCGAGGGAGCGCTGCTTCAGCGGCGCACCCGAGAGCCCTCCGGCGCCGCACTTTTCCACCTCTTCCGCCGGCGTGGACAGGCCGCTCCTGGCGATGGTGGTGTTGGTGGCGATAATGCCGTCCAGCTTG
Source organism: Pseudarthrobacter oxydans (assembly GCF_034258515.1). Taxonomy (NCBI): domain Bacteria; kingdom Bacillati; phylum Actinomycetota; class Actinomycetes; order Micrococcales; family Micrococcaceae; genus Pseudarthrobacter; species Pseudarthrobacter oxydans. The sequence goes on from NZ_CP139438.1 coordinate 2,295,957, forward strand.
AGGTCCAGCGCCAGGCGTGCGACGTCGTCGATATCCTCGTCGCTGAGGTCCGGGGCGATCTTTACAAGCAGGGGGACGTGGCGGCCTGCCGACCTGTCCGCTTCCTGGCCCACAGCCGTCAGCAGCGGCCGGAGCGACTCCACATCCTGCAGCAGCCGCAGGCCGGGGGTATTGGGCGAACTTACGTTGACCACCAGGTAGTCCGCAGCAGGTGCAAGGCTGCGGGCACTGACGAGGTAGTCCTCCACCGCATCGGCAAGCTCCACCGTTTTGGTCTTGCCGATATTGACGCCGATGACGGGGCGCACGCCCCGGTGCCGGCGCTGGAGGGCAGCGCGCGCGGCCTTGAGCCGCGGGGCCACGGCGGTTGCGCCGTCGTTGTTGAATCCCATGCGGTTGATGACCGCGCGGTCCTCCACCAGGCGGAAGAGCCGAGGTTTCTCGTTGCCCGGCTGGGCCTGCCCGGTGATGGTTCCCACCTCAACGTGGCCGAAGCCAAGCTCCGTCAGGGCCTCGATCCCATGGCCTTCCTTGTCGAAGCCGGCAGCAAGCCCGAACGGCGATGGAAAGGTGATTCCGAAGGCCGTGGTCTGGAGCGACGGTGCTGGAGCCGTCAGCTTCGCCAGCACCTTCCCCGCACCGGAGCGATGCGCCAGCCTGATGCCCTTGAATCCGATCTTGTGGGCGCGCTCGGCGTCCATCCATGAAAAGGCCAGCCTGAAGAATGTGGGATAAACGCGCATGCCTCTAGTTTTCCGCCTAGGAGGGCCCAGACCAAAATGAGGCGGGGCAAACCTGCAGCGGATTAGCATAAACGCATGGAATGGCAGCAGGACATCCTGGGCGCTGACTTCGAGTCGCACGCCTTCCGCGCCACGGGGCCGGACGGTGTGGAGCGCACCGCCACGCTGGTCCGGTTCCGCCCAGCACTGACGAAGTTGCCTCCATCCCCGGGCCGGCGCAGCGCCGTCCTGTTCCTGCATGGCTGGAGCGACTATTTCTTCAACGCGGACCTTGCCCGATTCTGGTCCACGGCGGGTTACGACTTCTACGCACTGGACATGCACAACCACGGCCGGAGCCTGCGTCCGGATTTCCCGGGCGGATACGTCGCCGACCTCATGGACTACGATGCCGAAATCGAAGCTGCATTCCAACTGATCGGCCAGGACGGCGCGGACCCCTCGCTGACCCTTATGGGCCATTCGACAGGAGGACTGGTGGCGGCGCTGTGGGCCAGCCGGCACCCCGGCCGGGTCTCCCGGCTGGTCCTGAACAGCCCGTGGCTGGAGATGCACGGCAGCTCACTGGTGCGGCGTGCGGCATCCAGGATGGTGGGACCGGTCGCGCGGTTCCGGCCCGAAGCCGTGCTTAGGCTTCCGGAACGGGGGTTCTACTGGCGGACCATCAGCAGCTCGGCCGACGGTGAGTGGACTCTGGATGACCGGTACCGTCCCCCGATGGCGTTTCCCGTGCGGGCAGGCTGGCTCAATGCCGTGCTGTCCGGGCACTCCAAGGTGGCGCGGGGCCTCAACATTGATGTTCCCATCCTTGTCCTGCTGTCCAGCGGCAGCGCCAACGGCCTCTTCTGGTCTGAAGAGATGCGGCGGACGGATGCCGTACTTGACGTCAACATCATCGCCACGCGTGCCCTCACCCTTGGCCGTACGGTGACGGTGGAACGCATCGACGGTGCCCTTCATGACGTGTTCCTCTCCCGCGCCGCGGTGCGTGCCGATGCCTACGCCCGGTTGGCACGCTGGCTTAAGGCCTATGGGGACGAGGAGCCATCCGAAAGTTGGAAGAGCGGATGAGCAAAGGGCACGCGGGCCGGGAAAGAGTCGCTGACCAATGGTCTGCCGACATCCTGGGGCCGCGTTTCGAGCAGCGCGTGCTGCCCCTGGAACCCGATGATGAAGGCGAAGTGTGCGCAACGCTTGTCCGTTGCACCGGCCAGGGACCCCGGCAGGGTACGGCGGAACAGCGGGCGGCTGTCAACGTGGTCCTTTACGTCCACGGCTGGGCGGACTACTTCCTCCAGGCGGAAGTCGCGGAGTACCTCACCGGGGCGGGGTTCCCTTTCTACGCCGTTGACCTGCGCAAGTTCGGCCGCAGCCTGCGCCCCTGGCAGACGCCCGGCTTCACTGATGACCTGGGAGTCTACGATGCTGACCTGGCGGCCGCCATCGCGGCGATCAGGGAGGACTTCGAGGACGCCCTGGGACCGGGAGTCTTCCCCACGGTGCACGTCCTGGCGCACTCCCTGGGCGGGCTTATCACCGCCCTGTGGGCTGACCGGAACCCGAAGGCGGTGGGCACCCTGATCCTGAACGCACCGTGGCTGGAACTGCAGGGGAGCAGCATCATCCGCACCATTGCCATGCACCTGGTGGACCCGCTGTCCAGGGCCGATCCCCGCCGCCCATTGTGGCTTCCGGAGATGCCCGGCTACTGGCAGAGCGTCAGCAGCGAGGCCCACGGGGAATGGCACCTCGACCCGCAGTGGCGCCCACGGGCTTCCTTTCCCATTCGGGCAGGATGGGCCAAGGCAGTCCTTGCCGGCCACGCCGCGGTGGAACGGCGGCTGGACATCCGGGCCCCGGCCCTGGTCATGCTGTCGGACCGCACCCGCATCCAAATCGAGTGGTCGGCGGAATTGATGGAGGCGGACGCCGTCATCGATGTCGAGGAGACAGCCCACCGTGCGCTCCGCCTTGGACGGCGGGTGGCGGTGTTCCGCTATCCCGGTGCCATCCACGACGTTTTCCTGTCCCGCCGCGGGGTGCGGGAGGAAGCCTGCCGGGACCTCGCGGCGTGGCTCAGGGGCTACCCAGCCTAAAGGCCGCCTCCTGCCGGAACCGGGTGTGCTGCCGGCGGGGCGTGGACCCTAGGATCCCGCGGGTGCGGCGGCATCCACCGCCCCGCCGTACCGGCGGTCCCGCCGGGCGTACTCCTCCACTGCCGCCCAGAGCGTCCGGCGGTCGACGTCGGGCCACAGCGTGTCCATGAAAACGAACTCGGCGTAGGCGGACTGCCAAAGCATGAAGTTGGACAGCCGCTGCTCGCCCGAGCTGCGGAGGAACAGGTCCACGTCCGGCAGGTCCGGCTCGTCAAGGTACTTCTGGATGGTCCGCTCGGTGATGGCACCGGGTTTCAGCCTGCCCGCAGCAACCTCGGCGGCGATGGCCGAGACCGCGTCGGTAATTTCAGCCCGGCCGCCGTAATTAACACACATGGTCAACGTGCAGGTGCTGTTGCCCGCGGTGAACTCCTCGGCCTCTTCCAGCTCCCGGATGACTGAGCCCCACAGCCGCGGCCGGCGGCCGGACCAGCGGACGCGCACGCCCCATTCATCGAGCTGGTTTCTTTGCCGGCGCAGCACATCCTTGTTAAATCCCATCAGGAAGCGTACTTCCTCCGGAGACCGGCGCCAGTTTTCCGTGGAGAAGGCATAGACGCTGACATACTCGATGCCGAGTTCTATCGCCCCTGCCATGACGTCCAGCAGCGCCGGCTCGCCTGCCTTGTGCCCTTCAATCCGGGGCAGTCCGCGCTGGTTGGCCCAGCGCCCGTTGCCGTCCATCACGATCGCCACGTGGCGGGGAATGAACTCTGCGGGGATGGAGGGCGCCACGGCTCCGGAGGGATGAGGGTACGGTGCAACCACCGGGTGGGTGCGCTTTCGGGACGCGGGGTTCTTTTTGCCGAGGGCCACTGTCAGCTTCGCTCCACATGTTTGAGGGACTTCAGGACTCGTTCGAGATGCCATTGCAGGTACGCCGCCACCAGGCCCGCAGCTTCTTTCCGGTGTGGCGGAAGGGAGCCGTCCGCCGTGGTCCAGTCACCGGTGAGCAGTGCCGCCAGGAGGACCACGGTTTCCGGCGCAGGAGCCGGTGATCCTGGGGGCCTGCAGCCGCTGCAGACCATCCCACCCAGCGGCGCTGAGAAAGCGGTATGCGGGCCGGGAACCCCGCAGCGGGCGCAGTCCGTAAAACTGGGGGCCCAACCGCCGGTGGCCAAGGCGCGCAGCAGATAGGAGTCGAGGATCAGGCCGGCGGCGTGTTCATCCCTGCTCAAGGCGGCCAGGGCACCCACCAGCAGGTTGTACTGGGCAGTTCCTGCCTCCCCGTCGACGTCGGTGAGCTTCTCCGCCGTCTCGGTCATCGCCGCCGCCACCGTATACCGGCCGTAATCGGCGGCAATGCTGCCGCCGTAGGCGCCCTTGGCCACCGCCTGGGTGACGATGTCCAGCGTCTTGCCGGAAACAAGCTGCAGGTCCGCCACCATAAAGGGCTCAAGGCGCGCTCCAAACCGGCTGCTGGTGCGCCGGACCCCCTTGGCCACAGCCCGCACCTGGCCGTGGTGCTTGGTCAGGAGGGTGATGATCCGGTCCGCCTCGCCCAGCTTATGGGTGCGCAGTACGACGGCGTCGTCCCGGTACGCGCGGGAGGCGAAAGAGTGTTGGGCCACGCCTTATCTTCCCATCCTTTGCAGGCACCATTCCGCCGGCCGCCACCAGGCGGGGCTCCGTTGTGCCGCCGGCGGTCCCGGCGGCACAACGGTGCGGCGTCAGGCCCGGGCGTCCCGGATGGCGCGGTTCACGGCGGAAATAACTGCCTTCAGCGAAGACATGCTGGTGTTGGCGTCAATGCCCACGCCCCACAGGACCCGCTCCCCCACGGCGCACTCGACGTAGGCGGCGGCCATGGCATTGCCGCCCTCGGAAAGGGCGTGTTCGCTGTAGTCGAGGACCCGGACATCCACGCCGTCTTCCCGCAGGATGCTCAGCAGGGCCGCAATGGGGCCGTTGCCGGTCCCGGTACGCTGGACCTGCACGCCGTCAACGGTGAGCGAGGCGTGAAGCGTCATGCCGCCGTCGTCATCCGTTTCTGTCTTGACAGCGCCCAGGGAGTAGCGTCCCCACTGCCCGTCTGCCTTCCCGGAGGGCAGGTACTCATCCTGGAAGACCTGCCACAGCTGGGCGCCGCTTACTTCGCCGCCAACGGTGTCCGTGCGCTTCTGGATCACGCCGGAGAATTCGATCTGAGCGCGGCGCGGCAGGTCCAGGCTGTGCTCGTTCTTCAGCAGGTAGGCCACGCCGCCCTTGCCGGACTGCGAGTTGACGCGGATAACGGCCTCGTAGCTGCGGCCCAGGTCCTTGGGGTCCACGGGCAGGTACGGCACCTGCCACGTGAAGTCTTCCACTGCCTTGCCGGCGGCCGCGGCGTCCCGCTCCAACGCCTCGAAACCCTTCTTGATGGCGTCCTGGTGGGAGCCGGAGAACGCGGTGAAGACGAGGTCGCCGCCGTAGGGTGAGCGCTCGGGGACGGGGAGCTGGTTGCAGTACTCCACGGTCCGGCGGACGTCGTCGATGTTGGAGAAGTCGATCATGGGGTCGATGCCCTGCACAAACAGGTTCAGGCCGAGGGTCACCAGGTCGACGTTGCCGGTCCGCTCACCGTTGCCGAAGAGGCAGCCCTCGATGCGGTCGGCGCCGGCCATATAGCCCAGTTCCGCGGCCGCTACGCCAGTGCCGCGGTCATTGTGGGGGTGCAGGGAGAGGATGATGCCTTCGCGGGGATGCAGGTGGCGGCTCATCCACTCGATGGAGTCGGCGTAAACATTGGGGGTGGCCATTTCCACGGTGGCAGGCAGGTTGATGATGACCTGGCGGTCCGCGGAGGCTTCGAAAACATCAGCGACGGCGTTGCAGACCCGCACAGCGTATTCCAGCTCAGTGCCGGTAAAGGACTCCGGGGAGTACTCGTAGGTCACGTGGGTGTCCGCGAGGGTCTCCTCGTACTTCCTGCACAGGCGGGCGCCCTGGAGTGCGATGTCCAGGATGCCGTCCTCGTCCTGGTTGAAGACAACCCGGCGCTGCAGGACGGAGGTGGAGTTGTACAGGTGGACGATGGCCTGCTTGGCGCCTACCAGGGATTCGTAGGTGCGCTCGATCAGGTGCTCGCGGGCCTGGGTGAGGACCTGGATGGTGACGTCGTCCGGGATGTGGTTGCCCTCGATGAGCTGGCGGACAAAGTCGAAATCCGTCTGGGAAGCAGAGGGAAAACCTACCTCAATCTCCTTGTAGCCCATCCGTACCAGCAGGTCGAACATCTTCATCTTGCGGGCAGGGCTCATGGGATCAATCAGGGCCTGGTTGCCGTCACGCAGGTCCACCGCACACCAGCGGGGGGCTTTGGTGATGATCTTGTCCGGCCACGTGCGGTCCGGCAGCTCTACCTTGATCTGGTCCTGGAACGGCGTGTAGCGGTGGGCGGGCATTCCTGAGGGCTTCTGTGCGTTTCGCATTACTATCGGGGCCTTTTCTGTGGTTCTTCGGTGAAAGGGTGGCCGGGCAACACAAACTCCGCAGCGAGGGTGGGCCTTGCGCTAGATCGCGTCTGAGGCCTCGCCGCGGCAGCTAAGAAGAAGGAGCTCTGCACGCACCTTTTGAGGGTAACACGCGTGCGTAAGATGAAAGGGCACTACCGTCCGTAAAGTCCACCATGCAGACGCCGCCGGGTATTCGACCGGGCGCGGCCCTTCATCAAAGGAGTTTCAGTGCCCATATCGGGGATCGACCTGTCCACCATCGACCACACGGTCCGGCCGCAGGATGACCTGTACCAGCACGTCAACGGTGCCTGGCTGAAGGGCGCGGAAATCCCTGACGACCGTCCGCTTGAGGGAGCCTTCACGGCGCTCCGGGACGGTGCAGAGATCGCGGTCCGGGACATCATTGAGGAGGCGGCGGCCAAGGGTGAAGCCGCCAGCGGAATCGAGCGGAAGATCGGCGACCTCTACAACAGCTTCATGGACGAGGCCGCTGTTGAAGCCAAGGGCATGGAACCGATCCGGCAGAGGCTGGCAGCCGTGTTCGCCACAACCACCGTGGCTGAGCTCGTGTCCCTGGCAGGGCGGCTCTTCCGGGCCGATGTTGGGGGGCTCTTCTATATCTACCCGGCCCCCGACGCGGGCAACCCCGACCGGATCCTGCTGTACACCGGACAGGGCGGCCTCGGCCTGCCGGACGAGTCGTACTACCGGGAAGAAAAGTTCGCGCCGACGGTTACGGCGTACAACGCCCACGTGAAGACCATGCTTGAGCTGGCCGGCGTTGCTGACGCCGGGGCCGCCGCCGGGCGGGTGGTGGAGCTGGAGACCAGGCTCGCATCCCACCACTGGGACAAAGTCACGCTCCGGGACCCGCAAAAGACCTACAACCTGAAGACCGCGGATGAAGCGTCCGCGCTGTTCCCCCTGCTCACCACATGGTTCGAAGCCGCCGGCATCGACGAGGCCAAACGCCGGGAAATCGTGGTGAGCACCCCGCCGTTCTTCGACGGGGCCGCAGCGCTCCTTGAGTCCGAGCCGCTGGCCCACTGGCAGGAATGGCTCGCCATGCGGGTGGTGAGCGCCGCGGCCCCCTACCTTTCGTCGTCGTTCGTGGATGCCAATTTCGCCTTCTACGGGACCACACTCAGCGGCACCCCGAGGAACAAGGACCGCTGGAAGCGCGGTGTCGCCGTCGTCGAAGCGGCGCTTGGCGAAGCCGTGGGGCAGATCTACGTCGCCCGGCACTTCCCGGAGACCTATAAGGCCCGCATGCAGGCGCTCGTTGCCAACCTGATAGAGGCCTACCGGCAGAGCATCACCGCCGTGGGCTGGATGGGAGACGCCACAAAGGCGGAAGCGCTCCGGAAACTGGAGGGGTTCCGGGCGAAAATCGGCTACCCGGAGGAATGGATCGATTACTCCGCCGTGGAGATCGATCCGGCTGACCTGCTGGGCAATGTGGAACGTGCACATAATGCCGACGTCGACAGGCACCTTGATGAGGTGGGCAAGCCCGTGGACCGCAACAAGTGGCTCATGACCCCGCAGACGGTCAACGCGTACTACCACCCGATGATGAACGAAATCGTGTTCCCGGCAGCGATCCTGCAGCCCCCGTTCTTCACGGCCGATGCTGACGACGCCGTGAACTATGGCGGCATCGGGGCTGTCATCGGGCACGAGATCGGCCATGGTTTTGATGATCAGGGGTCCCAGTTCGACGGCGGCGGGGCGCTGCGGAACTGGTGGACGGACGAGGACCGGCAGGCTTTCGAAGAACTCACCGCCAAACTCGTAGCCCAATTCGATGCCCTGTCACCCTCCGCGGCGCCAGGACACAACGTCAACGGCCGGCTCACGCTTGGCGAGAACATTGGCGACCTGGCAGGCCTGGCGATCGCCTACAAGGCCTACCAGATCAGCCTTGACGGAAAGGAACCGGAGGTCCTGGACGGCCTGACCGGGGAGCAGCGCTTCTTTGCCTCGTGGGCCGCCGGCTGGCGGCAGGTCATTCGGCAGGAGGAGGCTATCCGCCGTCTCGCGACGGACCCGCACTCCCCTAACGAGTTCCGCACCAATGCCATTGCCAGGAACCTCGACGCCTTCCACGAGGCATTCGAGGTTTCCGAACAGGATGGCATGTGGATGCCTCCCGCGGAACGCGTCAGCATCTGGTAATGACAAGGCACAGCGGGACCCGCCTTCCGGCGGTCCCCGCTGTGCCTTGTCACAGACTGTTCCGTTGTGCCGCTGGGGCCCGGTCCGCTAACGCTCGATGAGCATCGGATTGGCCTGCTGGCAGGCCGCATCCTTGGCTGTCTGGTTAACGATGTCTTCGGGCAATACGGCCGCCCCGTAGGTGGTGCCGGCGGTGAAGTCGGTACCGAGGTATACCTGGACCCCTGCGATGTTCGGGGCAGGGAGCATTTGTTCAGCGGGAATACCCAGCATTGCGGCAACATCCGCTGCCACGTCCGCGAAGTCCGGGCCGTAGTAGACCACTGACTGCGCCACAGCCGTCGCCTCAAACCGGCCGGCCTGCGCGAATCCGCCGGCGACCAGGGCCTGGACTATTTCCTGGGCACGGCCCGGGACGCCGCTGCCGTTGGCCACCGTGACAGGCTGCAGGGCTTTGTCGTAGGGCGGGGGCGCAGGCGTGGTTTCCGTGGGGGTCGGGGGTGCCGACGTCTCCGTTGGCGGAGGCGACGGAGCGGTTGGATCGGTCAGGTCGACGTCCTGCCGCATTGCCGAGAAGAGCTGGGAACCTGCGGGCTCGGCAATCTGGAGCCTGTTCGGATCCAGCACCGCGGGGGTGGTGGGCACAGCCACGAACGCCACCTTGCTGACGTCGATGTCCTTGAGCCGGGACCCGATGGTGAGCAGGCTGGGCACCGAGGCCAGCCCTTCATCGACGGTCAGGTTCTGGGTTACCACGTCGGCGATCTTCAGCATCTTCCCCGGATCCGAGAGCGTACCGTCGTCCTTGATCTTGCGGGTCAGGGAGGACAGGAACCCTTGCTGGGCCTTGATCCGGCCCAGGTCGCCGCCGTCGGCAAAGGCATGCCGGGTGCGCAGGAACGCGAGGGCCATCTCACCCTGGACAGCCGAGGTGCCGGCCGGCAGCCGGAGGCGTGAGTCAGGATCATAGACGGCGTCACTGATGCACACCTCCACACCCCCGACCGCGTTGGACAGTTCCTTCACGGCATTGAAGTCAGCCATCATGAAGTGGTCCACTTCCAGGCCGGTGAGTTTGTTGACGGTGTCCACGGCGCAGCCAATGCCTGCTTCAGCCATGGCTTCATTGATCATCACACCGCTGCGGGCAGGATAGACCTGGTTGGTTTTCGGGTCCTTGCACTGCGGGATGTCAACCAGCAGGTCCCGCGGGAAGCTGATGACGCTGACGCGCTTGTTGTCCTCGGAGATGTCCATCAGCATCATGACATCGGACTTGCCGTATCCGTTGGAGTCATCCGCGGTACCGTATTCGGAGTTCTTCCCGTCACGGGTATCGGAACCGAGGATGAGGATCTGCATCCGTCCGGTGGCGTCGCTCACGGATTCGTTGCTGCCGCCACCGGCGTTCAGGGGCGCTTTGGAAATGTTGCCCTGCAGGCGCAGAAACCAGAAGCCTGCGAAGGCGAGGCCGCCCACAATAGCCACTGACAGGATGGCCGTGACCACCTTCAGCCACACCGGCATTCCGCTTATGCGCCCAAGATGGCGGGCTGCACCGACGGTACCGCCGTCGGCGTGGCGGGATACGGGTCCCGCTCCGGCGGGACCATCGAGTCCGTTGTCGCGTCTGTCGCGGCCTAGCCCCACGTGGTGAACCTTCCTCTAAAAACCAAATCCGGCCCATTTTAGTGGCCCGGGCTGGGAAAATGCCGGGCGGCCTGCGCCGGCGGAGCCGAAACGGCTCAGAAACCCAGCTTGACCAGCTGTTTCGGGTCCCGCTGCCAGTCCTTCGCCACCTTCACGTGAAGGTCGAGATAGATCCGCGTGCCCAGGAGCGCCTCGATGCCCTTGCGTGCATTGGTGCCCACTTCACGCAGCCGGCTGCCGCCCTTGCCGATGATGATCGCCTTCTGCGAGGGACGCTCAACGTAGAGATTGACCCGCACGTCCAGCAGCGGGCTGTCTTCGGGCCGGTCTTCGCGGGGAACGATTTCCTCCACAACCACAGCGAGCGAGTGCGGAAGTTCATCGCGGACACCTTCCAGCGCCGCCTCGCGGATCAGTTCTGCGACCATGACGGCCTCAGGTTCGTCCGTCAGTTCACCGTCGGGGTACAGCGGGGGCGACGGCGGCATGTGGCTGATCAGGACGTCAGCAACGGTGCCCACCTGGAAGCCGTCGGTGGCAGAAACGGGAACGATGTCCTTCCAGCCGTCCTCCCCCATCACTTCCCTGCCGAGGGCTGCGACGGCCAGGAGCTGTTCCGTCAGGGCCTGGCGGTCCACGAGGTCGGCTTTGGTGACGATGGCGATCACGGGCTTGCGGCCAACCGCCGCGAGCTGGGCGGCAATGAATTTGTCTCCGGGGCCGATCTTTTCGTTGGCCGGCAGGCAGAACCCAATCGCATCAACTTCGGCCAGCGTATCCGCCACGAGGTCATTAAGGCGCTTGCCAAGGAGCGTCCGCGGGCGATGGAGGCCCGGCGTATCCACGAGGATGAGTTGTGCGTCCTCGCGGTGAACGATGCCGCGGATGGTGTGGCGGGTGGTCTGCGGTTTGGCGGACGTAATGGCCACCTTCTTGCCCACCAGCGCGTTCGTCAAAGTGGACTTGCCCGCGTTGGGCCGTCCCACCAGGATCGCAAATCCTGCGTGGAAACCGCCGAAATCGTCCTGGCCTTCGGCCTTATTTTTCTTGCTCACGTGAAACTCCCTGCTGGGTTGCTTCCGCCTCGTCGAAGAGATCTTCAAGGTCAGTGTCTTCTTTTGCCAACGGTGCCGCAATAATGTGGCTGACGCGGTTTCGGCGGCCTTCAAGCCGGTCGGCCCGCAGGGACACACCGTGCACTTCCACGGAGCTCCCCACAATGGGAACGCGGCCCAGGGCCTTGGCGAGCAGGCCGCCGACGGTGTCCACTTCGTCGTCGTCAAGCTCAATGCCGAAGAGCTCGCCGAGGTCGTCAATCCCCATCCGCGCGCTGACCCGGTACGAACCGTCCCCCAGCTCCACGGCCTCCGCGCTTTCGGTGTCGTACTCGTCCACGATTTCGCCCACGATTTCCTCGATAAGGTCCTCGAGGGTGACCAGGCCGGCCGTTCCGCCGTATTCGTCGATCACGATGGCCACGTGCGTGGACTCTTTCTGCAGCTCCCGGAGCAGGTCGCTGACAGGTTTCGACTCCGGTACGTAGCGAACGTCGCGGGCGAGCGATTCCACCAGCGGCGGCTCCTCGTTGGGCGCCAGCTCATGGATGACGGCGGCAACATCCTTCAGGTAGATGATGCCCAGGATCTGGTCGGTACTGTCGCCGATCACCGGAATCCTGGAATAGCCGGAACGAAGGAAAAGCGACATGGCCTGGCGCAGGCTTGACCCCGCTTCGATGGTAAGGATGTCGGTCCGGGGCACCATGACGGCGCGGACAAGGGTGTCACCGAAGTCGAAGACGGACTGGATCATCTCAGCCTCGGTGTCCTCGATCATGTCCGACTCGCTGGCGCGCTCCACGAGTTCACGGAATTCCTGCTCGCTGAAGAACGCCTCGTCGCCGCCGGGGGCCCCGGGGGCCGCCGTGCTTCCAAGCCTCACCAGCCAGCCCGGGATGGGCCCCAGCACCCAGGTGAGGAAACGGATCGTCGGCGCGGTGAAGCGGACAACAGCGGCTGCGTGCAGCCGTCCGAGTTGCCGCGGGGAGACACCAACAATGACAAAGCCCAGCAGGGCCATAATCCCGGTTGCTGCAAGGCCCGCAAGCCAAACGTTGCTGAGCAGGCTGTAGAGCAGGACGGACACGGCAACGGCGGACGCCATTTCGAACCAGATGCGCCAGAACCTCAGGGCGCGGATGTGCGCCACAGGCTGGCCGAGGATGCGCCGCAGGGCGGTGCCGCGGCTCTTGACCAGGGCTTCCTCGGCATCATGGCGCGGGATGAAGTTGAACGCGGCCTCCGCCGCGGTCAGCACCGCCGCAACGGCCAGGAAAACCAGGGCCATTGCCACGAGGAGCAGGGGCGTCACTGGGTGGTCTCGGCAGGCGCTTCTTTGCCCGTGAAGCCGGACAGCAGCTCACGCTGGAGCCCGAACATCTCGGCCTTTTCCTCGGGTTCGGCGTGGTCGTATCCCAGCAGATGCAGGATGCCGTGGGTGGTCAGCAGCAACATCTCGTCCTGGAGGGGGTGGCCGGCGTTTTTGGCCTGCACCCGGGCCACCTGGGGGCAAATGGCAATGTCGCCCAGCATTCCCTGGGGCGTGGGCCGGTCAGGCGTACCCGGGGTCAGCTCGTCCATGGGCACGGACAAAACATCCGTGGAACCTGGCTCGTCCATCAGTTCGATGTGAAGCTTCTCCATTGCAGGCTCATCCACCAGGAGGATGGACAGTTCAGCCTGCGGATGGATGTAGAGCTGTTCGAAGATGTACCGGGACAAAGCAACGAGTTCAGCTTCGTCCACCTGGACACCGGACTCGTTGTTGACCTCGATGCTCATGCGTGTTCCCCCCGCTTGCCGGCGCCGGTCGAATGCTTTACCCGGCTGCGCTGTGCCTCATCCCAGATGCTGTAGGCGTTGACAATATCCCCCACCAGGCGGTGCCGGACAACGTCTGCGGCGTCCAGCACCGAGAAACTGACGCCTTCGATACCCTGCAGGATCTCCGCCACAATACGGAGCCCGGAGCGGGTGCCGAAGGGCAGGTCAACCTGGGTGACGTCGCCGGTGACCACCATCTTGGAGCCAAAGCCCAGCCGGGTCAGGAACATCTTCATCTGCTCGGGCGTGGTGTTCTGCGCCTCGTCAAGGATGATGAAGGCGTCATTGAGCGTGCGTCCGCGCATGTAGGCCAGCGGAGCCACTTCGATGGTGCCCGCCGCCATCAGCCTGGGAATGGACTCCGGGTCCATCATGTCGTGCAGCGCGTCGTAGAGGGGGCGCAGGTAGGGATCAATCTTGTCGCTCAGGGTTCCGGGCAGGAATCCCAGCCGTTCCCCGGCTTCAACTGCCGGGCGCGTCAGGATAATCCGGCTGACCTCTTTTTGCTGAAGCGCCTGCACAGCCTTTGCCATGGCCAGGTAGGTCTTCCCTGTTCCGGCCGGGCCAATGCCAAAGATCACCGTGTTGTTGTCGATGGCGTCGACGTAGGTCTTCTGGTTCAGCGTCTTGGGACGGATTGTCCTCCCGCGGCTGGAAAGGATGTCGTGGGTCAGAACATCCACGGGGTTCTGCAGCGACTGGGTACGCAGGAGGGCCACGAGCTGCTGAAGGACAGCGGGACTGATAACCGTGCCGCGGGCCACCAGGCCGCGGACCTCGTGGAGGAGCCGCATGATGCGGGGCACGTCGCTGGCAGGACCAGTGATGGAAAGTTCATTTCCGCGGACGTGGAAATTGACGTGCGGGAACTGTTCCTCAATGAAGCGCAAAGCCTCATCGTGGCTGCCCAAGGACTGGACCATCTGGTCGGAGTTGTCGAAAAGTACAACCTCGGTACGGCTGCCGGGCAGGGAATGGGGAAACTCCCCCGCAGCGCCTTCGCCTGTGTTGAGCCGGCGCTTTCCATTCGCTGATTCAGTCATGGTGACGGCCCGCAGGCCCGTGATCCCCTCAAAGTACGAAAATAATGTCCACCGCAGGGCCGGCCACCGCATCCGGCGCGCCTTGCCCAAGCGGTCCCTCCATCTTACGCCAGTACGGCGTCAACACCGGATGAGGCAACCAGCCACGGACCAGGGCAAGGCGGCCTTCAGGCGCGGAGGCTGCGTCATTAGGTATCAACTTCATATCGGCCTCATATCGTTCCCGTTGCAGTTGGCCCCGGGGACCATGGCAGGGCCGTACGGTCCAGCGCCCTGTGCCATGCTGGAAATCCAGCTTCATTGCTGGACTACCGCCGCCCGGAAGCGGCCCAGTTGCGAAAGGACAGGCAACCAAACGTGCCGGCATCAGCTGCGCCCCTGAGGGCAGGACGACGCTGGGGCCGTGCGCGCCCTGCGGTCCTCGCAGTGGTTCTGGCAGTGGGCCCGCTCCTGGCGGGGTGCCTGGCCGAGCCCAATCCTGCACCTACCGGCCTCCTGAACTCCGGGCCTGCCGCCACCGGCACCGCACCATCCACCAGCGCCCCCCTTGAAACCACGCAGTCCTCCAACAAGGCGCCGGTGTACTGGATTGGCCGCACCGGCAGCAGCGTGTTCCTCTACCGGGAGTTCCGGGACGTGCCGGAGCAGGAAAACCCCGTGACGCGTGCCCTGCGGGCGATGATGAAGGATAAGCCGCTTGATCCGGACTTCTTCACCCCGTGGCAGAATCCCAGCAAGCTCGCCACCTCGATTTCCGGCAAGGACGTTATTACGGTGGACGTGTCCGAGGACGCGTTCAACAGCAACCTCGACGCTGACATGGCGGCCCGTGCCGTCCAGCAGCTTGTTTATACGGCCACGGCCGCTGCGGCCAGCTCCGGGCTCATTGACTCCGGGCAGCAGATCCGGGTGCGGATCCTTGTGGACGGGCACACGGACTACGTTGCTTTCGACCATATCCAGCTGGGTGACCTCATGACGAGGGGCGCGGGCATGGTGGCGCCCGTCTGGATCATCGATCCGCAGGAAAATGTGGAAATTGCCGACGGAAGCGTGAAGATCACCGGCCGCAGCACCCTGGCCGGCAGCAAGCTGCGCTGGCAGATCCAGCGGGCGGAGCAGGACGGCAACAAGGTACCGTTCCTCACCGGAGAAACAACGGCCTCCGCCCAGCCCGGACAGGGAGGGATCTTCACGCTTGCCCTCACGCTGCCTTCCGGCGACTACGAGTTGCGCGTGGCCCAGGCCGGCGCCGACGGGCAGCCGGACCAGAACGAGGACTCGCGGGCTTTCAAAGTCCGCTAGCCCGCACGCTGCAGCTTCGGCGGCCTGCTCAACCGGCAGGCTCGGCAGCATGCGCCGCCCAGCGGCCCAGGACGTCGCTGGCAAGCACGACGGCGGCGGGGCCGGCGGTGGATGAGCGCAGCACATGGTGCCCCAGCAGGGCCGTGACAGCACCCTTGCCGCAGAGCCGGGTTACTTCCCGGGGACTGATGCCGCCTTCCGGCCCAACGATCAGGAAGATTTCGCGGGGTTCCGTTGGGGTTCCGCCGCGCTGCCATGCTTCCAGCACTGTCCGCAAGGGCCTAACCGCGTCCTCGTGCAGGATGACGGCAAGCCCTGCGGCCTCCACGAGGCCGGCCAGCGCGGCGGTGTCGACGACGGGCCGCACCTCGGGAACCCAGGCGCGGCGCGCCTGCTTGGCGGCTGCCGTGACCACGGACTGCCATTTGGCGTGGGCCTTCGCGGCCCGGTCGCCTTTCCAGCGGACGATGGACCGTTCGGACTGCCAGGGTATGACGGCGTCGATCCCGAGTTCGGTTGCCGTCTCAATGGCAAGTTCGTCGCGGTCGCCCTTTGCCAGCGCCTGTACCAGCACCAGCCTTGTCCCCGGCTGCGGCTCAACGGCCAGGGAGGAGCATTCAACATCCAGCCCGGAGGGGGACGCCGCAAGCACCTTTCCGCTCATGCGCGTCCCGGCGCCGTCCACGATGTCAACGGGCTCGCCCGGGGCAAGCCGCTTCACCGTGACGGCGTGCCGCGCCTCGGGCCCCTCCAGGACAAAGACTTCCCCCGCCACCAGCTGGTCAAGGGAACCGGGAGGAGTGAAAAAGACCGGGTTGCTCACCGCTACAGGTTACCGAGCCGGTCCCGGAGCTTGGCGAACATGCCCCCGCTGGCCGCAAGCTTGCCCTCGGTGATCTGTTCACCGCGCATCTTGGCAAGCTGACGCAGGAGGTCCTCCTGCGCGGCGTCCAGCTTGGCGGGAGTCTCGACCTGGAGGTGCACTTTCAGGTCGCCGCGCCCGTACCCGCGAAGGTGGGTCACGCCAAGTCCGCGAAGGGTGATGATCTCGCCGGACTGGGTGCCCGGCTTGACGTCGATCTCCTGCGGTCCGTCGAACGTTTCCAGGCTCACCTCGGTGCCCAGGGCTGCAGCGGTCATGGGAAGGTGCAGGGTTGCGTGGAGGTCGTCGTTGTCCCGGACATAGGTGGCGTCGTTGTTCACGCGGATCTCGACGTAGAGGTCGCCGGCGGGACCGCCGGCGGGACCTGCTTCGCCCTGGCCGGAAAGCTGGATGCGGGTTCCGGTGGCTACGCCGGCGGGAACCTTGATGGTCAGCGAACGGCGGCTGCGGATGCGTCCCTGGCCGCTGCACTCATTGCAGGGGTCCTTGATGACGGTGCCGAAGCCCTCGCAGGTACCGCACGGGGCGGCGGTCATGACCTGTCCCAGGATGGAGCGCACGGCACGCTGGACCTGGCCGCTGCCGCCGCAGATGTCGCAGCGTTCCGGATGGGTTCCCGGCCGGCAGCACGAACCTTCGCAGGTGGGGCACGTGACGGCCGTGTCCACTTCCAGCTTCTTGTTGACGCCGAAGACAGCGTCGCGGAGTTCGATGCGGACACTGATGAGTGCGTCCTGGCCGCGCCTGACGCGGGAAGCCGGGCCCGTTGTTCCGCCGGCCCCGAAGAAGGTGTCGAAGATGTCCTGGAACGCGAATCCCTGGCCGGCGTAGCTGCCTCCGCCGAAGCCGTTGTCCGTGCCGTTCTCGTTGCCGGTGGTGTCGTAGACGCGGCGCTTCTGCGGGTCCGAAAGAACCTCGTAGGCGTGGGTCACGGCCTTGAAGCGGTCCGACGCGTCCTCACCCGGGTTGACGTCCGGGTGGAGCGTGCGCGCCAGCTTGCGGTAGGCCTTCTTGATCTCTTCTCCCGTGGCCTCCGGTGAGACTCCAAGGACGTCGTAGTGGCTGCTCAAAGTTCGTATCTCTTCCTTGTTGTACTGCCTGCAGTTGGACTGCGGGAAATGATCTGCATGCCCGGGAACGGGAAAACGTCAGGGTCCCAGGATCCGCGAAAGGTAGCGGGCAACGGCCCTGACTGCGGCCATGGTGGTGGGATAGTCCATCCGGGTTGGTCCCAGGACACCAATTTTCGCAATGTGGTCCGGACCGTACCCCGTGGCAACGACGGACGCCTCGGCAAGGCCGTCGTAGGGATTCTCGCGGCCGATGCTGACAGCCACCCCGCGGTGGTCCTGCGCCATTTCGCTCAGCAGGCGGAGCATGACCACCTGTTCCTCGAGTGCTTCCAGGACCGGTCCGATGCTGAGCGGAAAGTCCACGTTGGAACGCGCAAGGTTGGCGGTGCCCGCCATGACCATGCGGTCTTCCCTGCTGCTCTGGGCCAGGCCTTCGAGGCCGACGGCGAGGGCATGGGCGGCCTGCCTTTGCCCCGGGCCGGCTGTGGCCACCACTGCCGGCAGGGACTGGGCGAGCTGGTTCAGCGGAGTGCCGGCAAGGGAGCCAAGGAACCGTGCCCGCAGGGTGGCGAGGGCGTCGTCCCCCAGGTCCTGGCCGACGTCGATAACGCGCTGTTCCACTTTGCCGCTGTTGGCGATCAGCACCACCAGCACCTTGCGCGGCGCGAGGAGGACGAACTCGATATGGCGGACCAGTGCCCGGCTCAGGTGCGGATACTGGACCACGGCAACCTGGTTGGTCAGCTGCGACAGCAGGCGGACCGTGCGGTCAAGGACGTCGTCGAGGTCGTCAGATCCTTCCAGCAGCGACTGGATGGCCCTGCGCTCGGCCTGGGACAGCGGTTTGACCGCCGAGATCTGGTCCACGAACAGCCGGTAACCCTTGTCAGTGGGGATACGTCCGGCGCTGGTGTGCGGAGCGGTGATCAGGCCCTCTTCCTCCAGGGCGGCCATATCGTTCCTGATCGTTGCGCTGGACACACCGAGATGGTGCCGCTCCACCAGGGCCTTGGACCCGACGGGTTCCCGGGAGTGGACGTAGTCCTCCACGATTGCACGCAGCACTTCAAGTTTGCGTGGCTCGCTCACACTCCACCTCCATCCAGGGTTCGGGGCGGCCGCGCCGCCCGCGCTGTGCCACCTCAAGGGTTAGCACTCGACATGCCTCAGTGCTAACAGTCTATTATGACTCCCGCCGTTGCTAGCATTGGTACCGCTCCGGGCGAAATCCGGACCTGTGACCGAACGCTAGGCGGAGTGAAACCATGCAGTACCAGAACTGGGGCCCACGCGACTTGTCCGCTCCCGCAAAGACTGAACTGCCCGAGGTTCCCGTTGAACGGGGAATGGTCCTTGAGGACGTCCAGTCCGGCTGGGTGGGCGCCGTGACCCGGGTGGAAAAGTCCGGCGGCATGCACGTGGTTGCCCTGGAGGACCGGCGCGGTAAATCCCGGTCCTTCCGGCTTGGTTTCGGATTCCTCCTCGAAGGCCGGGCCATCAAGCTCCTGCCCCCGGCCCCGCGGCAGGCCGCCGGCGCCGTCGCCGGCCGGACCGCCTCCGGGTCCGTCCGCGTCGCCGGCCAGCGGGCACAGGTGGCCAAGGCCAGCCGGATCTGGGTGGAGGGAAAGCACGACGCCGAACTGGTGGAAAAGGTCTGGGGAGACGACCTGCGCGTGGAGGGCATCGTCGTCGAACCACTGCACGGCATTGATGACCTGGCGGGGGCCGTCGCAGCGTTCAGGCCCGGACCGGGCAGGCGCCTCGGCGTCCTGGTGGACCACCTGGTGCCGGATTCCAAGGAATCCCGCATTGCGGACGCCGTCATGGCCTCGCCGGGAGCTGCAGGGAACGTCCTGATTGTGGGTCACCCTTACGTGGACGTGTGGCAGGCCATCCGGCCCGCGGTCCTGGGCATTGAGCAGTGGCCGGTAGTGCCGCGCGGGCAGGATTGGAAGACCGGCATCCTCGCAGCGTTCGGCTGGCCCCATGCCACAAAGGAGGACATCGGGCTTGGCTGGCAGAAACTGCTCGGCGCCGTCCGAACGTACGCCGACCTGGAAGCCTCGCTGCTGGGGAGGGTCGAAGAAGTCATCGACTTCCTCACCGTGCCCTGAAGGACGGTTCTGCCCCGGCCCGCGCATCCCGGGCAGGTATGGGGCCGGTACCAAGTATTCTTGGTACTGCGGATCCTGCAACATTGCAGGCCGCCGCACCCAATAAGCTTTCTTAGCCGGCACCATTGCACTTCAGAAGGAACAGACTGTGGCAGAAAACGCACGTGATCACAGGGACAGCCCGGGCGGCCAGGGCCGTTCGGAGTACCACGGCGTTCCCGCGAATGCGCTGCCCCTGACAGCCAGCGAAGACCGGCAATGGGCCACCATGGCGCACTTCGGGGGCATCCTGGGCTGCGTTCCGTCGCTGCTGATCTACCTGATCTTCCGGGACCGCGGGCCCTTCACGGCACAGGAATCCAAGGAAGCCCTGAATTTCAGCCTGCCGCCCACCATTGCTGCCCTGCTGGCGAACATCCTGGTGGTCTTCGTCCCCGTGATCGGCAACATCTTTGCCGTCATCGCCACCCTCATCTGGATTGCGCTCACCTGCTTCTCGGTGGCGGCCGGCATCCATGTCAACCGTGGCCAGCCGCACCGTTACCAGTACAACCTGCGCTGGATCAAGTAGCGGCTGCACGGGTCCACGCCGGCGGGGTTCCCTGGCGGGCGCGGGCCCGCGTTGCTTTGTGCCGTTCAGTCCGGCAGGACCCGGCGGACCACCGCGTCTGCCAGCAGCCTGCCCTTGAGGGTCAGGACCAGCCTGCCCCTGAACGCGGCAGCAGGATCCACGAGGCCGTCCGCGATCAGCCCCGCAACCTCATGGCGTCCTTCTTGGCCCAGCGACGATACTTCGAGACCGGACTGGAGACGGGCCTCGAGCATCACACGTTCGACGTTCCGGGTCTCCTGGTCCAGGGTTTCCCTGCCGGCCGCCGGTGACACTCCCTGTGCGAGGCGTCCGGCGTAGGCCGTGGGGTGTTTGACGTTCCACCACCGCACGCCGCCCACATGCGAATGGGCGCCGGGGCCGATCCCCCACCAGTCGTCGCCCCGCCAGTAGGCGAGGTTGTGGCGGCAGGCCTGCTCCGGCGTGCGGGCCCAGTTGCTGACCTCGTACCAGCCCAGGCCGGCTTTGGTGATGAGGTCGTCGGCGAGTTCGTACTTGTCGGCGTGGTCGTCGTCGTCGATTCCTGGAACCTCGCCCCGGCGGATCTGGGCAGCGAGCTTGGTTCCCTCTTCGATGATCAGCGCATAGGCGCTGATGTGGTCCGGCTGGTAGGACAGTGCCGTCTCCAGGGAGTAGCGCCAGTCGTCCAGGGACTCCCCCGGCGTGCCGTAGATGAGGTCCAGGCTCACAGCCAGTCCCGCGTCCCGGGCCCATTGCACAACCTGCGGGACTCGGCTGGGCGTGTGGGTCCGGTCAAGCACTTTGAGGACATGCGGCACAGCAGACTGCATCCCGAAGGAGACGCGGGTGAAGCCGGCTTCCTTCAGGATGGCAAGGGATTCAGGCGTGACGGAGTCCGGGTTCGCCTCCGTGGTGACTTCGGCGCCGGCCTCGATTCCCCACTGTCCGATGGCGCGGCGCAGGATCAGGGCGAGGTCCTCGGCGGGAAGCAGGGTGGGTGTGCCGCCGCCGAAAAACACCGTGCTGAGCGGGCGCGCAGGAAGCCCTGATTCCGCCAGGACCCTGGCTGCCAGGGACACTTCGGAGGCGGCCGTGACGGCATAGGCGTCCTGCGAGGCCCCGCCGCCGAGCTCTGTGGCGGTATAGGTGTTGAAGTCGCAGTAGCCGCAGCGGACGGCACAGAACGGAATGTGGACGTAAAGCCCGAACGCCCGGCCCGCCGCACCGTCAGCCGCCTGGGGAGGCAGGAGACCGTCCGACGGCGCCGGGTCGCCGAGGGGAAGAGTGCTAGGCATTGCAGGGGCCTCCGGTGGCGCCGGCCGCTGTAACCACTACTTCTTGGCCTTGTCCTTGGACTCGTCCGTGGTGAGCGCAGCAATGAAGGCTTCCTGGGGGACCTCAACGCGGCCCACCATCTTCATGCGCTTCTTGCCTTCCTTCTGCTTCTCCAGCAGTTTGCGCTTACGGGAGATGTCGCCGCCGTAGCACTTGGCCAGGACGTCCTTGCGGATGGCGCGGATGCTTTCCCGGGCGATGATCCTGGAGCCGATGGCCGCCTGGATGGGCACCTCGAACTGCTGGCGGGGAATGAGTTCGCGCAGCTTGGTGGTCATCATGACGCCGTAGGCGTAGGCCTTGTCGCGGTGCGTGATGGCGGAGAAGGCATCCACCTGTTCGCCCTGGAGCATGATGTCGACCTTGACGAGGTCCGCCACCTGGTCGCCGTCGGCCTTCCAGTCGAGCGAGCCGTAGCCGCGGGTCTTGGACTTGAGGATGTCGAAGAAATCGAACACGATCTCGGCGAGCGGCAGGCGGTAGCGGATTTCCACCCGGTCCTCCGAGAGGTAATCCATTCCTCCCATGACGCCGCGGCGGCTCTGGCACAGCTCCATGATGGCGCCGACGAATTCGTTCGGCGCAAGGATGGTGGCCGACACCATGGGCTCGCGGACCTCGGAGATCTTGCCGGAGGGGTATTCGCTGGGGTTGGTCACGTGGACCACTTTCTTGTCCTCCAGCGTCACCTCGTATTCCACGTTGGGGGCCGTGGAAATCAGGTCCAGGTTGTATTCGCGTTCCAGCCGCTCGCGGGTGATTTCAAGGTGGAGCAGTCCCAGGAAGCCCACCCGGAACCCGAAGCCCAGTGCCGCGGAGGTCTCCGGCTCGTAGACCAGGGCGGCATCGTTGAGCATCAGCTTTTCCAGTGCATCGCGCAGCACCGGATAGTCCGTGCCGTCCAGCGGGTACAGGCCGGAAAAGACCATCGGCTTGGCATCGGCGTAGCCGGGCAGGGATTCAGCGGCCGGCTTGGCGAGGTTGGTGACGGTGTCGCCGACCTTGGACAGGCGGACGTCCTTCACTCCGGTGATGAGGTACCCCACCTCGCCGACGCCCAGGCCCTTCGAGGGCGTCGGCTCCGGGGAGCTCACGCCAATCTCGAGGAGTTCGTGCGTGGCCCGCGTGGACATCATCTGGATGCGCTCGCGGGGGTGCAGCATGCCATCCACCACACGGACATAGGTGACCACGCCGCGGTAGGTGTCGTAGACGGAGTCGAAGATCATTGCGCGGGCCGGGGCATTGGCGTCACCCTGGGGAGCCGGGAGGTCGCGGACGATTTTGTCCAGCAGCGCTTCAACGCCCATGCCGGTTTTTCCCGATACCCGCAGCACGTCCTCCGGTTCGCCGCCGATCAGGCTGGCAAGTTCAGCCGCGTACTTCTCGGGCTGTGCCGCAGGAAGATCGATCTTGTTCAGGACCGGGATGATGGTCAGGTTGTTTTCCATTGCCAGGTACAGGTTGGCGAGGGTCTGGGCTTCAATGCCCTGTGCCGCGTCCACCAGGAGGATTGCTCCCTCGCAGGCCGCGAGGGAGCGGGAGACCTCGTAGGTGAAGTCAACGTGTCCGGGCGTGTCGATCATGTTCAGCGCGTAGCTGACGCCATCCAGCTCCCACGGCATGCGGACAGCCTGGGACTTGATGGTGATGCCGCGCTCGCGTTCGATGTCCATCCGGTCCAGGTACTGGGCCTTCATGTCGCGGGACTGGACCACTCCGGTGAACTGCAGCATCCGGTCGGCCAGGGTGGACTTACCGTGGTCAATGTGCGCGATGATGCAGAAATTCCGAATGATGGCCGGATCTGTCGCGGCGGGCACCGGGGCGGTGCGGGCCATGGGAGACACGCAGGGTCCTTACTGTTGGCATTCACTGATGGCTTTGGGCAACCAGGCAGGACGCGCCGATGGCACGCTGCGGCCCGACCGCACATTTTCAACCTCCAGTGTCCCACGTCAGGGCCCGCGCCACCGCATCCTGAGAGGAGTTCCTGCCTTCACTCTCCCGTACCGGGGGCGGTTATAGGGTTGCTGGATGGTTCTCAATCTCCGCTCCCTGCAGGATGCCGTCAGGACAGGCCTCCGGGCACTGCGCAACGCAGCCAGGACGTCCCCGGCGCCTGGCCCCGACTCCTCCCCCGGCCGGGCGGCGCCTGTGCCCGGCAACGCCCGCCTGCCGGCCGCTGCCCGCGGCGGCGCCGTGGATGGCGATGTATATCCCGGGGACTTCCAGGGCCGGTCCAGCGTCCGCTACGCACCGAGGCCCGATGGTGAACCGGATCCGGGCGAGGTGGTGTGGGCGTGGGTGCCCTACGAAGAGGACCACAGCCGGGGCAAAGACCGCCCCGTGCTTTTGGTGGGCCGCAGCGGCAGTTACTTGTTGGGAGTCATGCTCACGAGCAGGGACCGTGTCCCCGAATCGGCCGTGTCACAGGACTATGTGGACCTGGGCGCCGGCGCCTGGGACAGGCAGGGCCGGGCCAGCGAAGCCCGGCTGGACAGGATCGTGCAGCTTCGGCCGGACGCCATCCGGCGCGAAGGTGCTGTCCTGGACCGTGCGCGCTTCGACACCGTGGCGGCCGGACTGCGCAGCCGACACGGCTGGACGTAAACACCGAAATGGCCAGGCCTGCCGCTGACCTGCTATTCTTTATAGCTGTGTGTCCGTGCAGGTCGACGGCCACTGATGGTTGGCCGCCATAGGTATCCCCACGCCGCTCAGTCAATGGCCAATCTGAAAGCCCTCTAGACCATTTCCGCATTAAAAAGAGAGTTCACACGTGGCGAATATCAAATCCCAGAAGAAGCGCATCCTCACCAACGAGAAGGCACGCCTGCGCAACAACGCAGTCAAGTCCGAGCTGAAGACGGCCATCCGCGCCGTCAACACCGCCGTTGAGTCCACGGACAAGGATGCAGCTGCTGCTGCCCTGGTTGCTGCCAGCCGCAAGCTGGACAAGGCTGTCAGCAAGGGTGTTCTGCACAAGAACAACGCAGCGAACCGCAAGTCGGCGATCTCCAAGAAGGTCAACGCACTGTAAGGTTTCCAGTTCAACTGAACTGATGGTTGTGGCCGGTCCCCTCGGGGGCCGGCCATACATCTTTAAGGCCCTGAATTGCGGCCCCGGATGCCAGGCTTGGGCCCGGATCCGAACGGAACTGTCAGCGGCCCTGGACCGACATGGCGATCACCGTGACCGCATGCTCCACTGCATACACAGGATCACGCGAAAGCCCCTTGACCTGCGCGTCCGCCTCGGCCGTGGCCTGGATGGACCTGACCAGGCCATCCGGGGTCCACCGGCGGACGTCGCGCTGCGCCTGCTCCACCAGCCAGGGCTGCATGCCCAGTTCCGCGGCAATCTGGCCAGAGGAGCCCGACGCACCGGCAACGCGGGCCACGGTACGGAGTTTTGCGGCCAGCGCGGCAACAAGCGGGACGGGGTCTGCTCCCGTGGCGAGGGCATGACGGAGCGTGGACAGGGCCAAAGGAGCGTTGCCGGCCATTGCCGCGTCCGCCACCTTGAACGCCGTCGCTTCAATGCGTCCACCGTAGTAGCGGTCCACAATATCTGAAGTCACGGTGGTCCCGGCATCGGCGATGAGCTGGCTGCACGCCGCCGCAAGTTCCGAGAGGTTTGCGCCGACAGCGTTGACCAGGGCCTGCACCGCGTCCTGCTCAATACGGCGGCCGCCGGCCTTGAACTCGGCCGCCACGAAGGCCACCTTGTCTGCGTCTTTCTTGAGGGGCTGGCAGTCCACCACGGGCCAGCCGTCCTTCTTGATTGCGTCCAGGAGTTTCTTCCCACGGACTCCCCCGCCGTGCCGCAGGACAAGGACGGCATCCGGTTCCGTATGTTCTACGTACCGAAGCGCGTCAGCGAGGAAGGCGTCGTTCATGGCCTCGACAGCTTCGACCTCGATGAGCTTGCTTTCGCCGAACAGCGACGGGCTGACCTGCATCAGCAGGGTGCCGGGCTCGTACGCGGCCGCATTGATGCGGCTGACCTCCACGTCCGGGGCTGTTGCCCGGACCTGGGCACGGATGTGGTCCATGGCCCTGATGCCCAGGTACTCCTCCGGGCCGCTGACCAGCACCACCGCAGCGGGCTTTACATCCCGCCAGGAGGCCGCATTCGATGCCGGGGAACGGGTTGCTCGCTTCTGCGCAGCGGCCATCGTGGGTTCCTTCCGGAAAGTCTTGTGGAGGATTCCAGCCTGCCACGTCCGGCCGTCCGGTCCAAGCCGGCAGGCGTCAGTGGCACCGCGGGCCGGCTCGGCCCGGGCCCTGACCCGCGGCCAAGGCCGTCCAGGGTACCGACTTGGCGCGATTCAAGGGCTTCGATCAGGGCTACAACGCGCCGATGGGAAGCCAGGACGCAGCGGCCGAACCTGCGGGGCCGGGACGCCGCCCACAGCGTTCCTAACGTGAGGGCTGACAGGAAGAGCATGGTGAGCAGCCCGGCAACGCCTTCCGGCCACGGAAGTGATGCGCCCGAGAGCTGTGAGGTGAACCTTGCCGTGGCTGCAATGCCGGCGCTGAAGATGCCCGCTACGGCGATCAGGGCTGTGGCGGGCCAGGGAGCCGGAATTACCAGGGGCACGGCTGCGGTCCCCAGAAGTGTCACCGGAGCCACCAGGGGTGAAGCGATGACATTGGCCAGCAGCGAGTACGTTGAGAATTCGGGTTGCAGCAGCACTGTAACCGGCCCGCACATCAGTTGCGCAGACAAGGGGACTGCGACCCCGGCCGCCACCCAACGCGGAATGAACACCGGCGTCCAGTCGATGATGCGGCGCCCGAGGACAATGATCCCCAGGGTGGCCAGGACGGACAGGAGGAACCCGAAGCTCGATCCCAGGCCCGGGTCGATCAGCAGCAGCGCGATGACGGCCACGCTCAGGAA
Source organism: Pseudarthrobacter oxydans (assembly GCF_034258515.1). Lineage (NCBI taxonomy): Bacteria > Bacillati > Actinomycetota > Actinomycetes > Micrococcales > Micrococcaceae > Pseudarthrobacter > Pseudarthrobacter oxydans. The sequence continues at coordinate 2,322,236 of NZ_CP139438.1, forward strand.
GCTGAGCCCGCGTCCGGACCGCCCGCCTGCCAGTGAGATCAGTCCAACACCTCCCATCAGCGCCGCCCGAAGCACGCTCGCATCGGGACCCACAAGCACCACGAACAGGCCCAGTCCGGCCCCGGCCAGCACAGCAGCCGGCACCCGGGGCAGGCGGAGGCTGCGGCAGGCCAACAGCAATGCACCGAGGACCAGGCTGCAGTTGGCCCCGCTGACAGCTGTCAGGTGCGTCATGCCCACACCTTTCATGGCGTTCTTCAGGCCCTCATCCAGCGCGCTGGTGTCTCCCGTGACCATGCCGGGAAGCAGGCCCGCCGGATCAGGGGCGAGGAAGGAAGCTGCGGCAACAAGCCGTTCCCGCAGTTCCTTGGCCGATCCCTGCAGTAGCGGAGATTCGTTGGGCCGCCCGGGCGGGGAGGAAGCAGTGAGGGTGCCGGCCTCTTCCCTGCCCGGATCAGGAGGGCGGAGCTTTCCTGCGGTGCGGACCAGCTGGCCCGGCACAAGGGCTCCCCAGGCCGGGCCGCCCATGACCATAAGGTGGGCACGCGTCCTGAGCAGGACGCCGCCGGTGCCGACATCCCGTGTCCAGACGGGCACCGACCAACGCTCGGGCGGTCCTGCCTGGCCGGGTCCCGCCAGTGCGCGCGGGGCTCCTGCCACCTCGACCACGGCCACCACCGACTTCCCGGACGCAATCGCCGCCGCCAGCGGACCCTCGGACCTCTGGCTGGACGCGACGGCCGAGTGCGATGCCGCGGCGGCAGCCAGGAAGAGTGCCACCGCGCTGGTGGCCAGGAAACTCCGCCGAACCGGAGTATTTTTGGCTGCCGGCGCCCCTCCTTCGCAGGCCCCGCCTCCCGATGCCCCCGTTCCCCCGGTACGGGTTCCCCCTGCCGGGTTTGCCCGTAGCCTGCGCCGGCGGAGGCCGGGCAAGGAGGGCCGGGCCGTGCGGAACAGCAGGAGCAGCCCCAAGGCCACCGCTGCGCAACATACGACCGCCAGGGCTGCAGGGGCCAGCCAGAGCCCGGCGACTGACGCAGCCCACACCGCGGCTGCCGGCAGGGTGAGGCGGACATCCGTGCGGCGGCGCGGGGCCTCACCGGGGGTGCCGGTGGTTGTCCCTGCCCCGTCCTTCACTGCCCGCGCCCAGGTGTCCTTTAGGATCCGGCTCCAATATTCCAGGACACGGTGCCGGAAGGGCACTGCAAGCCCCGGCCTCCGGCGCTCGAAAGGAGCATCCCCGGAGCGGACTGCCGGATTGTCACGGGTCCCGGGAAGGCGGGCGCCTGCTTCACGGCTGCCCCCAGGACCGGGTGGAGTAGCCGGTCCTTTCACAGCGGACTGCACGTAACGGCTCCAGGGACTCGTCCGGGAGGTCTTCCTGCTACTACCCATCGGGATCACGGTTCACCCGGGCCTTCTCATACCAGGCCTCCCCATACCGCCAGAGCCTCACACCGTCACCAGTGGCAGCAATGCTTGAAGCATCTTGGGTCCCACGCCGTCCACGGCGTCCAACTCCTCGACGTTCTTGAATGCCCCGTGCTCCTTGCGCCAGTCCACGATTCGTTGGGCAAGGACAGGACCCACTTTCGGCAAGGCATCCAGCTCCTCCACGCCCGCCGTGTTGAGGTTGACTTTTCCTTCCGGCGGCATTGCACCGCTGCCGTCATCCTGGCCAGCGCCATCCGGCCCGCCTGCAGGGATCTCCTCCCCTTCCCGCGGAACATGGATCTTCTGGCCGTCCTCCACGGCGAGGGCAAGGTTCAGGCGGTTCAGGTCGGCTCCCGGCGCCCCGCCTCCTGCTGCCGCGATGGCCTCGTGCACCCGGCTTCCTGCGGGCAGCCGAACCACGCCCGGCCTTGCCACTGCCCCTGCCACATGGACCACTACGGATCCGGGGGATTCATCGCCGCTGGCGTCCCTGGCAGCTTCAGGATCACCTCCGGTCCCCTGGTCCCCCGCGGGGGCGCCGTCCGCCACCGGACCACCGGGGCTGATGCCGCTGAGGGGCAGGATCTCCGGACGGCCTGACGCCACCTGCCACCAGAACCATGCCCCCGCCGCAACAGAGAGGATGCCCAGCAGCACAGCGAGGCGCGGCCCCAGCCGCCACCGGAGCACGGATCCCACGGGAGTGGTGGCGGCAGGATCCAGGTCCTGCCGGGAACCGGCGGGTGGGGAGTGCGGGGAGGCCTCCGGCGGGTCCCCGGCCGGTCCCCGGTACTCAAAAGGCCCGATACCGTTCCGGAGCAGCCCCGCGGGAGCCTCCCCGAGGGCGGCCTGCAGGCGATTCCTGGCATGGCGCGCCGGACCACCTGCTTCTCCAGCGTCCCGGCGTGACATGGCTTCACGCTAGGGAAACGTCCGGGCGCGGCAACAGGGCAGGTACGCGTTATGTGGAAAGGCCTGCCGAACGGCTGCCCGTTTCCGTCAGCTCTTCCCCCACGATCACGGCCAGGACCCCCAGGCCGGCATGGGCCGCGAGGACAGCGGGAAGCGGGCTGGTCTGGGCCGGCGGGCGCCCCGGCAAGGCCAAGGCCAGGCGTGCAGCCAGGTTTTTCGCTTCGTCGGGATTGCCGAAATGGTGGATGGCAAGGTGGACGGCCGATGCCGGCCGGCCGGCAGCATCGGCGGCGACGATCTCTTCCAGGCGCGCAACAGCCCTTGCAGCAGACCGCACCTTCTCAAGCAGGACAATCCTGCCGCCCTCCACCGCCAGGATCGGCTTGATGGCCAGCATCGTCCCCAGCAGCGAGGCGGCTGCACCGATCCGGCCCCCGCGGCGCAGCTGCTCCAGGCTCGGAACGTAGAAATACACCTTGGTCCGTCCTGCCTGTCCAGCCGCGGCAGCGGCAACGGCCGCAGCGCCACCGCCGTCGGCCGCTGCCCCCACTGCCGCCTGGACGGCCATGCCCAAAGCCATGCCAACGGTGCGGGAGTCCACGACCTCCACCGGGATGTCCACCCTCGCCGCAGCCAGCCGGGCCGCGTCCGCCGTCCCGGACAGGTCCCCGGAAATATGGATGGAGACTACCGCCTCGAAGCCCTTCTGCCGGGCGGCGCGGTAGGCCTGCTCGAATTGGCCGGGCGAGGGCCGGGAGGTCTTAACGGAGGTCCCGGCGGCCAACGCCAGGGCGATGGTTTCGGAGATGTCGTCTTCGCCCTCGCCATAGATCTCCGACCCAACCATCACAGGCATCGGAATGACCGTCAGGACGCCGTCGCCCGTGAGCGCCGACACCCACTCCGGCGGCAAGGCAGCTGCGGAATCAGTGACCACGGCAGTACGCACGACGGCGCCCGGCCGTGTTCCGGAATCATCCCGCCTGCCAGCTTCCTGCCTGGCGCGCATGGCCGCCAGGCGTGCGCGGAGCCAGGGCCAGGCGGCGGTGTCGCGGTCGGGCAAGGGGGCCTCCTGGTGTCACTGCAGGCCGCCGGAGCTGTTCCGGCGGCCCGGTCCGGCTAGGCCGGGACGATGTTGACCAGTTTAGGTGCGCGGACAATCACCGTGCGGATGCCGCGGCCGTCCAGTGCCCGCTGGACATTCTCCGACGCAAGCGCCAGTTCGCGCAGCTGGTCCTCGGAGACGTTCGGGGACACTTCCAGCCTGTCCCGGACCTTGCCCTGGACCTGGACCACTGCCGTGACGGTGTCCTGGACCAGCAGGGAGGCGTCATGGGCCGGCCATCCCGCATTCGCGACGGAGGCCGGGTGGCCCAGGACGTTCCACATGTCCTCAGCCGTATACGGCGCGAACAGGCTCAGGATCACCGCGACGGCCTCAGCGGCCTCGCGCACAGCGGGGTCGGCGCCGCCGGCACCGGAGGCTGCGTCTATGGTCTTGCGGGTGGCGTTGACCAGCTCCATCAGTTTGGCCACCACTACGTTGAACTTGTTGGCGTCCAGCAGCGCGGCGGCGTCGGCGATGGTCCGGTGCGTAACGGAGCGCAGTGCGCGGTCGCCGCTGGTGACGTCGATGCCGGGTTCGCTCGCCACATCCTGGGCCAGGCGCCACGCCCGCGCCAGGAACTTGGCGGAACCGGAGGGCGAAACGTCAGCCCAGTCCACGTCGTCCTCGGGCGGGGAGGCGAAGATCATGGTCAGGCGGACGGCATCCACGCCGTATTTGTCCAGCTGCTCGCCGAGGTCCACACCGTTGCCGAGGGACTTGCTCATGGCTTTGCCGCCGTTGAGCACCTGCCCCTGGTTGAGCAGGGCGCTGAACGGCTCGTCGGCGTCGATCATGCCGAGGTCGTGGATGACCTTGGTGAAGAACCGGGCGTACAGCAGGTGCAGGATCGCGTGCTCAACGCCGCCAACGTACTGGCCCACCGGCATCCAGTCGTTGATTTTCTCCGGGTCGAAGGGCCCCTCCGTGTAGTGCGGCGAAACGAAGCGCAGGAAGTACCACGACGAGTCCACGAAGGTGTCCATGGTGTCGGTATCCCGCTTGGCCGGGCCGTGGCAGGAAGGGCAATCCACGTTGACCCACGCTTCGGCAGCAGCCAGCGGAGAGGTGCCCTTGGGCGACAGGTCTTCACCGCGCAAATCGGACGGCAGCGTGACGGGCAGCTGCTCGTCGGGGACAGGAACCTCGCCGCAGGACGGGCAGTGGATGATCGGGATCGGGGTGCCCCAGAACCGCTGGCGGCTGAGCAGCCAGTCCCGCAGGCGGAAGTTCACGAACTTCTCACCGGTGCCCTGGCGTTCCAGCATGGCGATCGCGGCCGGGATGGCCTCCGCCTTGGGCAGGCCATCCAGCCCGCCCGAGTTGATCAGGGTGCCCTCGCCCGTGGTGGCCGTGCCGGAAACGGCAGGATCCTCCTCGCCCGTGTCCAGGACTGCCCGGACAGGCAGGTCGAAGGTGCGGGCGAAGTCCAGGTCGCGCTGGTCGTGGGCCGGCACGGCCATGATCGCGCCGGTGCCGTAGTCGGCCAGGACGTAGTCAGCGGCCCAGACGGGAAGCTTCTCCCCGTTGAGCGGGTTGACGGCGTACCGGCCGGTGAAGACGCCGGTCTTCTCCCGCTCAGTGGACTGGCGTTCAATCTCGGAGAGCGCCTTGACCTGCTCGCGGTATTCGTCCAGGGCCGCGGCGTGCTCCCCGGTGACGAGTTCGACGGCGAGCGGCGCGTCCGCGGCCACCACAAAGAACGTCGCGCCGTACAGGGTGTCGGGGCGGGTGGTGAAGACAGTCACCTCCTTGGCGGGCTTGCCGCCGTCGGCCTCGATCACGAAGTTGACGTGGGCGCCCTCGGAGCGGCCAATCCAGTTCTTCTGCATGGCCAGGACGCGCTCGGGCCAGTGGCCGCGGAGCTGCTCCATGTCGTCAAGCAGCCTGTCGGCGTATTCGGTGATCTTGAAGTACCACTGGTTGAGGGACTTCTTGGTGACGGTGGTGCCGCAGCGCTCGCAGGCACCGTTGACTACCTGTTCGTTGGCCAGCACCGTTTGGTCCTTGGGGCACCAGTTGACCGGGGAGTCCTTGCGGTATGCCAGCCCGCGCTCGTAGAAACGCTTGAACAGCCACTGGGTCCAGCGGTAGTACTCGGGATCCGAGGTATGCAGCCGGCGCGACCAGTCGGCCGAGATGGCGTACCGCTTAAAGGACGCGGCCTGGGTGTCGATGTTGGCGTAGGTCCACTCGCTGGGGTGGGCGTTGCGCTTGATGGCAGCGTTTTCCGCCGGAAGGCCAAAGGAGTCCCAGCCGATCGGGTGGAGGACGTCGAATCCTTTCTGGCGCAGATAGCGGGCCACCACGTCACCCATGGCGAACGCCTCCGCATGGCCCATGTGGAGGTCGCCCGAAGGGTACGGGAACATATCCAGCACGTAGCGCCGCTCCCGGGACCCGTCGTCGACAGGGGTGAAGACCTTGAGGTCTTCCCACACCTGCGGCCATTTGGCCTCCATCGCCGTGAAGCTGTAGGTGCCCTCCTCGGGCACCTCCGCTGACACTGTTGCTGCTGTTCCGGTCTCTGTCTCCGGCTGAACGCCCACTGCTGCCCTCTTCTGTTCTGTTACGGCATCTGTGCTGCCATAACGGCCTGATCCTCCTGCTGTCACCGGACGCTCCCGGACACACAAAAGCCCCTCACCATGGAGGGGCTGCCGCACGCTATCCGTTGGTCCGGATACCGGGCGGCTGGCTAAGCAGAAGGATCGCACGCATGAAACCACTTTAGCGCACCCGGGAAGGAACACCGCCGGGGGCCTGCCGGGAATGACGGCCTCCGTCAGGACCCCGAGGGTACGAGTCCCCCTACTGGAACGGCCCGCAGGATTACGTGTCCCCCTACTGCCGCAACCCGCAAAACCACGTGCCCTCCCCTACCCCCTACAGCTGCGAACTTGTGTGCTTTCCCCCCTTGCCAACAGTGGCAGGGCAGGTGCATTGTAATGACCAAGTCTGAGGGGGAAACTGACTGGTCTCCGGCGTAGGAGCCTGAAATGTATTCATGCCAGTTACACCCGCAGCAAAGTAGCCGCGGGTCTTACCCTTCGTCTAACCCCGGCCGAGAATCCAACGGGTGACGAACCATGTTTGGCTGGGTTACCCGGTTCAGCATGCAGTTTCGGATTCTGGTTCTCGCGATCGCAGCGGGCCTTATTACTTTTGGCGTAGTAAACATTCCACATATGGCTGTGGACACCATGCCGGAGTTCGCCCCCGCACAAGTCGAGATCCAGACCGAAGCCCTCGGGCTTTCCGCCGCTGAGGTCGAACAGCTCATCACCGCCCCCATGGAGGCGGACCTTCTTAATGGCGTGGCCTGGCTGGACGAGATACGCTCCAAGTCCGTTCCCGGCCTGTCGTCCATCGAACTCGTCTTCGAGCCCGGTACGGACGTCCTGCGTGCACGCCAGCTGGTGGCGGAAAGGATGACGCAGGCCCACGCGCTGCCCAACGTCTCCTCGCCGCCCCTGATCATGCAGCCGATGTCGTCCACGAGCCGCGTGATGATGATCAAGATGAACTCCACCGAGCTCTCGGGCATCGACATGTCCGTCCTGGCCCGGTGGAAGATCAAGCCGCGCCTGATAGGCATCCCGGGCGTCGCAAACGTGTCTATCTGGGGCCAGCGCGAACAGCAGCTGCAAGTTGAAGTCACTCCCACGCAGCTCCGCGACAAGGGCATAACCCTTGAGCAGCTGGTCAAGACCACGGGCAACGCCGTCTGGGTTTCGCCGCTGAGCTTCCTGGAGGCATCCACGCCGGGTACCGGCGGCTTCGTGGAGTCACCCAACCAGCGCCTTGGCATCCAGCACGTCCTCCCTATCCGCACCCCGGCCGACCTGGCAAAGGTCAGCGTGGAGGAAGCGGACCCGCCGGTGCTCCTGGGCGACATCGCCCAGGTCAAGGAAGGCCACCAGCCGCTGATCGGGGACGCCGTGGCCGGCTCAGGTGCAGGCCTGATGCTGGTCGTCGAAAAGTTCCCGGGCACCAACACACTGGAAGTCACCCGCAACGTTGAAGCCGCGCTGAAGGACATGGAGCCGGGCCTCACCGGGATCCAGATCGACACGTCCGTCTTCCGGCCGGCAACCGGCGTCCAGGAATCCGTCGACAGCCTGGGCCTCTCCCTGCTCATCAGCCTGCTGATTGCCGTAGCCCTGTTCTGGCTGCTTTTCCGCTCCTGGCGTGCGGCTGTGATTGCGCTCGTGGCCATCGCCACGACGGTCACGACGGCCGCAGTTGTGCTGTTCGCCCAGAATGCAACACTCAACATCGCCATCCTGCTCGGGGTTCTGCTCGGCACATCGGTAATCGTGGGCGACATTGTGGAAGACATCCAGGCCCACCGGCGGCTGGCCTCGGGCCAGGATGTGGCGAAGCCGGGAACTTCCCCAAGGTCGAGGATCAGCCTCATCGCGAAGGGAATCCGCACTCCGCTGTTCCACGCATCGCTCATCATGGTGGTTGTCCTCGTTCCCACGCTCTTTCTGACCGGGGTCGGCGGCTCGTTCTTCACCCCGCTGTTCTGGTCACTTGCGCTGACCCTTGCCGCCGCACTGATAGTTGGCCTCTCCGTGACGCCCGTGCTGGCGTACTTCCTGCTTCCGCCGAAGACTGCTCCGGCCAGGGAACTTCCCGCTGTAGGACGCGCGAAGGCCTACTACGGCCGCGCGCTGGACGGAATCGGTCCCCGGAAAGGCCTTGCCGTCGCGGTGGTGGTGGTTGTGGGAATGCTGGGGATCGTAGCCGGTTCCCAGCTGACGCAAAACAGGCAACTTGTTCCCACGATGCCTGACCGCACGCTTTTGGTTCAGTGGGACACCATGGCCGGGACCTCCAACGATGAAGTCCAGCGGGTTGCCGCCAAGGCCGCCGAGGAACTTCGGGCCCTTCCGGGGGTCTCCGGAGTCGGCGGGCACCTGGGACGCGCCATTTCAGCAGACCAGGTGGTAGGCAACAGCTCCGCCGAGCTGTGGGTGTCGATCGACCGGGGCGCCAACTTCGGCGAAACCGAGCGTGCCGTGCGGGAAGTGGTCCAGGGTTACCCTGGCATCGCGCACAACGTGATGAACTACTCGCAGCAAACCATCGGAGATGTACGCTCCAGCATGGAACCGGACTTTGCGGTCCGGGTCTTTGGAACGGAAATGCCGGTGCTGCGTAAAAAGGCAGAAGAGGTCCGCCAGGCCCTCCAAAAGATCAACGGGGTGAACAACCCGACCATCGACGCACCGGCCGTGACCCCGATAGTGGAGGTCCAGGTCAACCTCGAAGCCGCCCAAAAGGCAGGTATCAAGCCCGGTGACGCAAGGCGCGCCGCTGCGACCCTGATGCAGGGCATCGTGGTTGGGAACCTCTTTGAACAGCAGAAGGTTTTCGAAGTGGTTATCCGGGGGGCCGTTGGCGTCCGGGATGACCTGACAAGCATCCGTGAGCTGCTCCTTGACACCCCCAACGGCGGCCACATCCAACTGGGGCAGATCGCCGACGTGCGGATGGTCCCGAGTGAAGTCGTGGTCCAGCACGATGCTACGTCGCGGCGCATCGACATTGTCGCCGACATCAGCGGACGCCCCTTGGAAGATATTCAGCGGGACATCCAGGCAGCCGTCCAGCAAATCGAGTTCCCGCTCGAGTACCACGCCGAGATCCCCACGAAATATGGCGAACTCCAGGCCGCGGATACCTTGGTGCACGGACTCGGAGTTGCTGCCGCCCTGGCTGTGCTGCTCCTGCTCCAGACAGCGGTGAGGAGCTGGAAACTGGCTGTCGCCACCTTCCTGGCCCTTCCCGCCGCGATGTCCGGAGCAGCGGTGGCGGCCTGGTTCGGATCGGCGTCGCTGTCCTGGCTGTCACTGACAGCGTTTGCTGCCGTCCTTGCCATCGCCGCGCGCAACGCAGCCCTGTTGTCCGCACGCGTCGACGAGATCTGGCGGGAGACTGCCGGAGCTTCGCGCACAGACGTGGTCCTGCAGGCAGCCCGGGACCGCGTGTCGCCAGTCCTGAAGTCGGCCATCATCACGCTGCTTGTGCTGATACCGCCCGCCTTCATGGGCGGCACGGTCGGCCAAGCCTTGATAGGGCCGATGCTGCTGATCCTGGCCGGTGGCCTGGTGACCACAACGCTCGTGGGGCTCTTCATCCTCCCGCTGCTCACCCTGTGGTTCGGTCCACGCACCGAGCCCGAAGAGTGGTCGGAAGTCTACGAATCAGAACATCCAGTCATGTCGATGCCGGAAAAGGTGAAAGTATCATGACCAGCAAAAGCCTCCTTCGGCGCCTGCCAGTCGCAGCTGCCGTCTGCGCCGCCCTGCTGTCTTCACTGCCGGCCTGCGCCCAGTCCACAGCGCAGGCGGAGTCTGCAGCCGAAGCGCCTGCCAAGGTGGAGAAGAACGCCACCACGGGAATTGCACGCATAACGCTCAGCCAGCGGGCCATTGAACGGCTTGAACTGCTCACGGAGACCGTCAAGCCGGCGGATGGAGGCATCCTCCTCCCCTACGCTGCCCTGCTTTACGACGCCGAGGGGAAGACCTGGGTTTACGGGAACCCCGAACCACGGGTGTTTGAACGCCAGGCCGTCACCGTGACCAAAGTGGAGGCTGGTGTTGTCACCGCCAGCGCAGGTCCCGCAGTGGGTTCCCAAGTGGTGACCGTGGCCGCCGCTGAGTTGTTCGGCGCAGAGTTCGTCACGGGCAAATGACATGCGCCGGATAGTCGCCGCCAGCCTCCGCTTCAGATCCATCGTCATCGCGTTGGCGGCGGCTCTGATGATGGTTGGCGGCGCCCAGCTCAGCAACGCCTCAGTGGATGTCTTCCCTGAATTCGCGCCGCCAAAAGTCGAGGTCCAGACAGCATGCCTTGGCCTAACGGCCGCGGAGGTTGAAGAACTGGTATCGGTTCCCATGGAGGAGGCCTTCAACGGCATAGACGGCCTCGACCACATGCGCTCCAAGTCAGTCCCGCAGTTGTCCTCGATCGTCATGGAATTCGAGAACGGCACGGATCTGCTGACTGCACGCCAGCTGGTATCCGAACGGATGGCGACAGTCATTCCCACCCTGCCCACCTGGGCAGCCCCGCCGGTGATGCTGCAACCGCTGTCCTCCACCAGCCGGGTGATGAAGATCGGCCTGTCCTCCGACACGCGGTCCCTGATCGAGATGTCCATGATCTCCTACTGGAACATCAGGGCCCATCTGCTCCGCGTTCCGGGTGTGGCGAACGTGGCAATCTGGGGCGAACGCCTCCAGATGCTGCAGGTCCAGGCGGATCCCGCCAGGCTGGCGACCCACAAGGTCAGCCTGGAAACAGTGATGAATTCTACGGCCAATGCGCTGGATGCCGGGCTCCTCCATTACTCCTCGGGTGCCATGATCGGCACCGGCGGATCCCTGGACACGCCCAGCCAATCCATCGGAATCCGCCACGTCCAGCCCATCACCACCCCGGAAGACCTCGCCCAGGTGGCGCTGGAGGACCGGGAGGGGCAGCCACCACTGAAGCTGGGCGACGTGGCAAATGTCGTGGAGGACCACCAGCAGCTTATTGGTGACGCAGTGATCAACGGCGGCCCGGGCCTGATGCTGATCGTGGAGAAACTGCCGTGGGGAAACACCCTTGAAGTCACCCGGGGCGTTGAAGAGGCAATGAAGCAACTCGAACCCGGCCTGACCGGAATTGCCGTGGACACCACGATTTTCCGGCCGGCAACATTCATCGAGGAATCCCTCAATAACCTGGGCGTCGCCCTTCTCCTTGGCTGCCTGCTTGTCATCATGGTGTTGAGTGTCTTCCTCTTCCAGTGGCGGACGGCGCTGGTCAGCGTGCTGGCCATCCCCTTGTCGCTGGTGGCGGCTGCCCTTGTGCTCTATTGGACCGGCGGCACAGTCAACACCATGGTGCTTGCGGGGCTGGTGATTGCGGTCGGGGTGGTGGTGGACGATGCCATCATCGACGTCGAAAACATCGTCAGGCGCCTTCGGCACCACCGGGCAACCGGGGGCACGGGAAGCACCGCGAGGGTTGTGGTCAACGCGTCCCTGGAGGTCCGGGGACCCATCGTTTATGCCACACTGATCATCGTCGCGGCCACGGTTCCGATCTTCTTCCTGGACGGGCTGACGGGGGCCTTCTTCCGGCCGCTGGCCACGGCCTACACGTTGGCAGTGTTCGCGTCGATGCTCGTGGCCCTTACGGTGACCCCCGCGTTGGCATACATCTTCCTCCGGAACGCCAAGCTGGAGGACAGGGATCCGCCCGTGGTCAGGGTCCTCAAGCGCTGGTACAGCAAGGCCCTCCGGCCCATCGTCCGGCGGCCAATTCCCGGTTACCTCGCCTTGGCCGCCTTCGGCATGGTGGGCATAGTGGCGGCACCGTTGCTGGGCCAATCCCTGCTCCCTTCCTTCAAGGAACGCGATTTCCTCATGCACTGGCTTACCAAACCAGGTACGTCCAACGCCGAAGAAGTCCGGGTCAGCCAGCTGGCCTGCAAGGAACTCATGACCATCCAGGGCGTGAACAACTGCGGATCCCACACCGGCCAGGCCTTCAACGCTGATGAAGTGGTGGGTGTCTACTTTGGTGAGAACTGGATCAGCGTAGACCCGGGCGTGGACTACGATTCCACGCTGAAGTCGGTCGAGTCTGTAGTGGCCGGCTACCCCGGTATCCAAAGGGACGTGCAGACCTACCTCAAGGAACGCATCCGTGAGGTGCTGACGGGGACCGGCTATGCCGTCGTCGTCCGCGTCTACGGCGACGACCTTTCGATACTTCGCCAGGAAGCCGACAAGATCAAGGAGATCCTCGGCGGCATTGACGGGGCCATCGGTGCCAAGGTCGCGCTCCAGTCCAACATTCCGCAGATTGATGTGGAGGTGAACCTGGACGCAGCGAACCGCTACGGACTGAAGCCGGGCGATGTGCGCCGGGCGGCGGCCACCATGGTGGCCGGCGAAGAGGTCGGCGACATCTACCGTGACGGCAAAGCCTACGACGTCCAGGTCTGGAGCCCGCCGGAGGTCCGGACGAGCGTCACAAGCATAGAGAACCTCGTGCTGGATACGCCGTCCGGGCAGAAGATCCGGTTGGCTGACGTGGCGGCCGTTTCGGTCAAGCCGACACCCAACGTCGTTGAACGTTCCGAAGGGTCAAGGCGCATCGATGTCAGCGCCAACGTCAAGGAAGGCGACCTGGCCAAGGTGGTGGAGAAGCTGCAGGACGGCATGAAATCAGTCCAGTTCCCGGTCGGCTACAGCGCCGTTGTCCTCGGCGAATACGCGGAACGGCAGGCCGCATCGCAGCGCCTGATGCTCTACTCCATCGTCGCACTCATCGTTGTCTACCTTCTCCTGCAGGCTGCTTTCAGGAGCTGGCGGCTTGCCACCCTGGCCATCCTGACCCTCCCGGTGGCGCTTGTGGGCGGGGTGATCGCTGCGCACCTCAGCGGCGGAATCCTGTCCCTGGGTTCCCTGGTCGGCTTCCTGACGCTGATGGGGATCGCGGCACGCAACGGCATCCTGCTCATCAACCACTGCCAGCACCTTGAACAGTTCGAAGGCGTCCCCTTCGGACCGGAGCTGGTGCTTCGGGGGGCTGCAGAGCGGTTGTCGCCGATCCTGATGACCACGCTGGCCACCGCGCTGGCCCTGGTGCCGCTCGTTGTCATGGGCAACATCCCGGGCCACGAGATCGAGCATCCGATGGCGGTGGTGATCCTGGGCGGGCTCGTCACGTCGACGTTGGTCAACCTGTTCATCGTCCCCTCGCTGTACCTCCGCTTCGCCAAGGGCGGCCGCGGTCGGCGCAGCACCCCCGAACTGCAGCCGGCCCCTGCGGTGTAGTCCTCTTCCAACCAGTATGAAAGGCACTGAGATGACGCTTTTGGCACGCCGCCTCACAGCATACGGGTCCGCGCTGCTGCTGGCCTTCGGGTCGCTGACGGTGGTCTCGGCACCAACGGCGGCCGCGCCGGCAGCCGAAGAACTCTGCGGCGAAGGGTCCGCGATTAATTTCGACCGGTCCGCCTTCCCGGAATATCCGCGGATCGACAACAAGTGGTTCCCCCTCAAGCCGGGCATGCAGTTCACCACGGTGGGCACCGTGACATCGGCTGACGGCGTACAGGCGCACAAGGTGGTCCATACGGTCACCGGCCTGACGAAGGTAATCGACGGCGTGACCACCCGTGTGATGTGGGACCGTGACTACTCTGACGGTGAACTGGTGGAGTCCGAACTGGCCTTCTTTGCCCAGACCCGTGCCGGGGATGTGTGGCTGTTTGGCGAATACCCTGAGGAATACGAAAACGGCGAGTTCGTGGGCGCCCCAAGCACCTTCATCAGCGGGCTCGCCAAGGCACAGGCGGGCATCGCCATGCAGGCAAAGCCCGAGACGGGCACGGCCTCCTACGTCCAGGCCTACGCACCCAAGGTTGATTTCCTCGACTGCGGGACGGTGTTCAAGACAAACCAGGAAGTCTGCGTTCCCACCGGGTGCTACGACGACGTCCTGGTGATCGACGAATACAACCCCCTGGAACCGCCCGAGGCCGGACACCAGCGGAAGTTCTACTCACCCGGAACCGGGCTGATAAAGGTCACGGCCGTTGGCGGTGAAGACCAGGAATTCATGGATCTGGTGAAAGTGCGGAAATTGAACGCCGAGAAGTTCGCGGCCGTCAACGCGCAGGCCCTGGAACTGGACGAAAGGGGATACGAGGTCAGCCGGAGCGTCTATGCCAAGACGCCGCGGGCCGAACTCAACTACTGAGAGGCAGAGGAAGTTCCTGGCCGGCATGAAGCCGACGCAAGAAGGAGGGCGGCACCCGTGCCGCCCTCCTTCTTCGCCATCCGCTGCCGGCAGGGGCGCCTAGCGCACGTCCTCGTCAACCCAGTCCATGGACTTGGTGACGGCCTTCTTCCAAAGCCGCATCTGCCGGTCCTGCTCCGCCTGGTCCAGCTGCGGTTCCCAGCGCTTGTCCTCGGACCAGTTGGCCGAGCACTCCCCCAGGTCCTTCCAGAACCCGACGGCAAGGCCGGCGGCGTAGGCGGCACCCAGCGCGGTTGTCTCCACTACCTTTGGCCGGATGACGGGGACGCCCAGGATGTCCGCCTGGAACTGCATCAGCGCATCATTGGCCACCATGCCGCCGTCGACCTTCAGCTCGGTCAGCGGAACGCCGGAGTCCGCGTTCACAGCGTCCAGGACCTCCCGCGTCTGGAAGGCGGTGGCCTCCAGCGCGGCACGCGCGATGTGGTTCCTGTTGACGAACCTGGTCAGTCCCACGATGGCGCCGCGCGCATCGGACCGCCAGTAGGGTGCGAAGAGACCCGAGAAGGCCGGCACGATGTACACGCCGCCGTTGTCCTTCACGGACGCAGCCAGGGTTTCCACCTCGGGTGCGCTGCTGATCAGGCCCAGGTTGTCACGCAGCCACTGGATGAGCGAGCCGGTGACGGCGATGGAACCTTCCAGGGCGTAGTGCGGTGCAGCGTCACCGAGTTTGTAGCCCACCGTCGTCAGCAGCCCGTTCTTGGAGTGGACGATTTCCTCGCCGGTGTTGAAGATCAGGAAGCAGCCCGTGCCGTACGTGTTCTTGGCCTCGCCTGCCTCGAAGGCCGCCTGGCCGAACGTGGCGGCCTGCTGGTCCCCGAGGATCCCGGCAACGGGAACCTCCCGCAGGAGTTGGGAGGTGTGCACGGTGCCGTACACCTCCGAGGAGGACTTAATCTCGGGCATCATCGTCCGGGGAACACCGAAGATGCCAAGGATCTCCTCATCCCACTGCAGGGTATCCAGGTCCATGAACAGCGTGCGGGAGGCGTTGGTGACGTCCGTGACGTGAACCCCGCCGTCCACTCCGCCGGTCAGGTTCCACAGGACCCAAGAGTCGGTGTTGCCAAAGACCAGGTCGCCGGCCTCAGCCCTGGCGCGGGCGCCCTCCACGTTGTCCAGGATCCACTTGATCTTTGTTCCGGAGAAGTACGTGGCCAGCGGGAGGCCCACTTTTTGCTTGAAGCGGTCCGGCCCGCCATCCTTGGCCAGCTCGTCCACGATGTCCTGGGTGCGGGTATCCTGCCAGACGATGGCGTTGTAGACGGCCTCACCGGTGGTCTTGTCCCACACCACCGCAGTTTCACGCTGGTTGGTGATGCCGACGGCGGCAATATCGTGCCGTGTCAGGTTCGCCTTCGACAGCGCTGAGGCAATGACCTCCCGGGTGTTGTTCCAGATTTCGGCCGGGTTGTGCTCCACCCAGCCGGCCTGCGGGAAGATCTGTTCGTGCTCCATCTGCCCGGAGGACACGATGCTCCCGCTGTGGTCGAAGACGATGGCACGGGTGCTGGTGGTTCCCTGGTCGATGGCGATTACGTACTGGTTCATGGTTGACGTCCTTGTCTGTAATGGAGTTGAGCAGTGGTTGGGTAGGGGGTCAGGAGGCGGCAGTGACGATGATGGGGGCAATCCTGGCGACGATGCCGCCAAGGGCGCCGCCAACCAGCGGGCCTACCACCGGAATCCAGGAATAGCCCCAGTCGCTCGAGCCCTTGCCCTTGATGGGGAGCAGGGCATGGGCAATGCGTGGACCGAGGTCGCGGGCAGGGTTGATGGCGTAGCCGGTGGGGCCGCCCAGGGAGACGCCGATGCCGACGACGAGGAGTGCGACAGCCAGCGGGCCCAGGCCGGAGGGGGTCCCGCCGAACGTCAGGATGACAAACACCAGGACGAAGGTGCCGATGATTTCGGTCACCAGGTTCCAGGAACTGGAGCGGATGGCCGGTCCGGTGGAGAAGACGGCAAGCTTGCTGGCAACCTCCTCTTCAGCGTCAAAGTGCTGTTTGTAGGCGAGCCAGCACACCACGGCGCCGAGGAAGGCGCCGAGCATCTCGCCGCCGAAGTACGTCAGGGTGGAAGCGAAATCCACCGGTACATCCGGCGCGTATTCGGCCTTTCCGTTAATCAGCAGCCCCAAGGTCACGGCAGGATTCAGGTGCGCCCCGGACTTTGCGGCCACGAAGACGCCCGCGAAGACAGCGATGCCCCATCCCCAGGTGACCATCAGGAACCCGCCGCTGTTGCCCTTTGTCCCCCTCAGGGCAACGTTGGCGACGACGCCGCAACCCAGAAGGGTCAGCATCGCCGTTCCGAATACTTCGGAAAGGAAAACTATTCCAAGAGACATCTTTGACTCCTTTTATTTTCAGATGGAGGTCCTTCGCGGGTTGAAGGACCGTGTGGCCGGGGCGGGTTGCCGCCCCGGCCGACAGCCGGGCCTCAGGCGACCAGGCTGTGGGTTTCTACACGGTGGAACTTCTGCAGCACTTCCTGGGCATGCTTGATTTCCGCTGCCCGGGCTGCGGCGTTCCAACCCAAGGGAACGGACAGCACTTCGGCCATTTCGTTGAGCAACTCGCCCGTCACCAGCCCCCGGAACGCCAGGGAGGTCCGGCGGATGAGGACGTCCACCAGGTGCCCCACCTGCTCATGGGCCGCCATGAACTCAAGTTCACGGACGCTCAGTTCGCGGGTGGAGTGCAGCAGCCTGTCAGGTCCGGCGTCAAGGTATTCCATGACCGCTTCCGCACGTGTCCCGTACCTGGTCAGGAGCCCTGCTGTACGGTCCGCGTCACGGTTGTCGGCCATATGGGCCTTGATCCACTTCTGGACACCGGCCTCATCGGCAGGGAACCCGGCGCCGCCGCCGATAGGCAACTGCGCGGTGGAGACTTTGCGCTCCATCCCGATCTCAGCCAGGACGTCGTTCGTCATGTGTTCGGCGAGGGCACGGAAGGTTGTCCATTTGCCGCCTACCAGGCTCAAGACCACGGCGCCCTTTCCATTCCGGTCCAGTCCCGTTTCCCGGCGCTCGATGCGGTAGTCGCGGGAAACGAAGCCGGGCTGGGTGGCATCGTGGCGCGGCAGCGGCCGCACTCCGGAGAAGGTGTAGACGATCTGCTCACGGGTAACGGCGATGTCCGGGAACACGTGGCCTATCAGGTCGAAGAAGTACTCGATTTCCTCATCTGTGCAGACGGCGTCCTCCGCCATGTCCGCATCCACATCCGTGGTACCCACAAGGACCCGGTCACCCATGGGGTAGATCAGGACGATCCGCCCGTCCGTGTGCTCGAAGAAGATCTCCCTGCCGCGGCAGGCTTCAAGGAGCGCAGGGTGGTCCAGGACGATGTGGGAGCCCTTGGTGCCGCCCATGAACGTGGAGGCAGAGCCCATGGCGGCGTTGGTGAGGTCCACCCAGGCGCCCGTGGTGTTCACAATGACGTCTGCAGTGAAGTCGAATTCCTCCCCCGTCAGTTCGTCCCGCAGCCGCACGGTGCTTCCCCGGCCGGTGCCCGGATTGGGCTGTCCGGTGACGGACTGCAGCGAAACGTAGTTGCTGGCACGGGCCGTGCTGCCCTGTCCGTTGCCTGCACCGGTTGCCGCCAGCCCGGCTTTCTCCCCGTCCTGGAGGACATCGAGCGTAAGCCGCTCCGGGTTGTGCACGGAAGCGTCGAAGTAGGTCGCCGTGTATTTCACGTCGGGGCGGAGGCTGGGCAGCTCGGCAAGGGCACGCTGGCCGCTGCGGAACTGGTGACGCGGGACGGCGCCGCCATCCCGGGAAAAGGAGTCGTACAGGCTCAGGCCGAGCTTGATGAGGAAGGCCCCCCGTTCCTTCGGCTTGCCGTGCTGCTTGTGCGTCAGGAAGCGAAGCGGTGCCGCAAGGACGCCGGAGAAGGTGCTGAAGATCGGGATGGTGGTCTGCAGCGGCTTAACGTAGTGCGGGGCGATGCGAAGCAACCGGTTACGTTCCACCACTGATTCCCGGACCAGGCGGAACTCGCCGTTTTCCAGGTAGCGGATGCCGCCATGGATCATGTGGGAGGAGGCGCCGCTGGCCCCCTGGCAGTAGTCGCCGCGTTCCACGAGGGCGACGTCCACGCCCTGCAGCGCAAGGTCACGGAAAGTTCCCACGCCGTTGATACCTCCTCCCACCACGAGGACCTTGGCATGTGGACGGCGCCGGAGGTGGTGCACTGCGCTGCGCTCCACTCCTGGCTTCGCCGCTGAAGCAATAGGTTGGACGTGAAAATCCTTGGGTCCCAAAACAACTCCCTTGGGGCTTTGTGTGACGCGGTACCGGATGGGTTTACCGCCGTTTCACCACTATTCTTTGGAGTAATGGAAAATGGAGTCAAGCACTATGCACAAACGTGCAGTCTGGAGGACTGATGGACCCCTCACGCCACTCTGACGCACTGCGGGCTGCACAAATGTATTACCTGCAGGACCTCACCATGGACGCCATAGCCCGGGAGCTGGGGACGTCCCGGTCCACGGTTTCCCGCCTCCTGTCCTCCGCCCGCGAATCCGGCCTGGTGCAAATCCAGATCCGCAATCCGCTGGATACGGGCCCCGAACTGGAGGGCAGGATCCGCCGGCGGTACGGCGTGGATGTCCACGTGGTTCCGGTCATGGAAATACTCAATGAGGCGGAAACACTGGACCGGGTGGCGATGCAGGCAGCGCGAACCATCGGACCGCTGGTGGATTCCAACGCGATCATCGGAGTGGCCTGGGGATCCACCCTGAGCGCCGTCAGCCGCCACCTCACCCGCAAGATCACCCATGACAGCGTCATCGTGCAGTTGAACGGCGCCGGCAACATGCACACCACCGGTATCACGTATGCCAGCGACATCATGCGGCGGTTTGGAAGCGCCTACGGGGCCAGGGTTGAACAGTTCCCGGTGCCTGCCTTCTTTGACCACGCAGCCACCAAGGTTGCCATGTGGAATGAACGCAGCGTGCAACGGATCCTCGAACTCCAGGCGAAGATGAGCATCGCAATTTTCGGCGTGGGCTCCGTGGACGCCGACTATCCCAGCCACGTGTATGCCGGTGGATACCTGGACGAGGCTGACCTCAACATCCTGGCAACCTCGGATGTTGTGGGCGACGTAGCCACCGTCTTCTTCCGCAGCGATGGCTCCTCCGACGGGATCGTCCTCAACGAACGATCCACCGGACCCGCACTCGCGCAGTTGCGGCAAGTCCGACGGAGGATCTGTGTAGTGTCCGGGGTGTCCAAGATCAACGGGCTCCGCGGAGCCCTGGCGGCGGGCCTGGCCACGGACCTGATCCTGGACGAGGCCACCGCGCGCCGCCTGGTGGATTTTGAAGGTCTCGCCACCGCTGGTGGGTAGAGTCGTGGCTATGAGAACTTCACCGCGGCTCAGCCTGAACAACGGCGTGCTGATCCACCAACTCGGATACGGGCTCTACAAGGTCCCGGCCGCCGACGCGGAAGGCCTCGTCGCCACTGCGCTCGCAGCCGGATACCGCCACTTCGACACGGCGGCGATGTACGGCAACGAAACCGGTGTGGCTCGGGGCATCAGTTCCCAACTGGGCGGTGACGCGGGCAGCGGCGGCTCGGGCGAGCTGTTCCCGGCTCTGTCCCGGGAAGACATTTTCGTCACCACGAAGGTGTGGAACAGCGACCACGGCTATGACGCCACGCTGCGCGCCTTTGATGAGTCCATGGTCAATCTCGGCCTTGACTACGTTGACATGTACCTCATCCACTGGCCTTGTGCCGCCCGCGGCCTATTTCCGGACACGTACCGTGCACTGGAAACCCTGTACCGGGAAGGAAAAGTCCGTGCCATCGGCGTCAGCAATTTCCAGCCCGCCCACCTTGACCGGCTGCTGCAGACCGCGGAAGTGGTCCCCGCCGTCAACCAGATAGAACTGCATCCGTGGCTGCAGCAGGCAGAACTCCGGACACAGCATGATGGACTGGGTATCCGGACCGAAGCGTGGAGCCCCCTGGGGCGGGGCCAGGTCCTCGCCGACCCCGTTGTCCGCGCCTGCGCCTCCGAACACGGCAAAACCCCCGCCCAGGTGATCCTCCGCTGGCATATCCAGCTGGGAAATATTGCCATCCCCAAGGCGAGCTCGGAGGTGCGGATCCGGGAAAACATGGACATCTTCGACTTCGAGCTCTCCGCCCGGGACATGACGGCGCTGGCCGGGCTGGACCGGGGTTACCGCACCGGGTCCCACCCGGACACCGTTAACTGAGGCAGGACACATGACTACAGCACAGCCCGGATCCGCCGCGCCCGCCTACTTCAGCGCCGACCTGGCCGCACGCACGTCCGCCTCCACCCTGGAGCTCGACGGCGGCAAGGTTGCCTATTGGACCTACGAACCGCTGGTGGCCAGCCCCGAAACACGCACCATCCTGGTCATCCATGGCTTCCGCGGAGACCACCACGGACTGCTGAGGGTGGCAGACCAGCTTCCCGAGATGCGGATCATCATGCCGGACCTGCCCGCATTTGGTGAGTCCGCGGCATTCCGGTCGGGCGAGCATTCCGTGGAGCGCTACGGCCTGTTCATCACGCAATTCATGGCAGCCCTGGGCCTCGGCCCGGACACGGTCCTGCTGGGACACTCGTTCGGCTCCATCATTGCGGCGCACTTCGTGGCCGATCGTCCCGGCACCGTGGATCCGCTCATCCTCATCAACCCCATTGCGGCACCGGCACTGGAAGGGCCAAAGGGTGTGATGACCAGGCTGGCGATCCTGTACTACCGCCTTTCAGCCCGGCTCCCCCGGAGGGTGGGACTGGCCCTGCTGCGGAATCCGCTGATTGTCCGGGTAATGAGTGAAACCATGGCCAAGACGGGCGATAAAGACCTCCGCCGGTTCATCCACGGCCAGCACCACGCCTACTTCAGCGCTTTCGCCAGCCGGGCGAGCCTCCTTGAATCGTTTACGGCATCAGTCAGCAGCCATGTGGCGGAAGTAGCCGGCCGGCTGACCCTGCCAGTCCTGCTGATCGCGGGGGAAAAGGACGAGATCGCCGTCCTGGCCGACCAACACCGCCTGGCTGCGCTGCTGCCGGATGGAGAGCTCCAGGTGATTCCCGGCGTCGGGCATCTGATCCACTACGAAACACCTGAACCGGCAGCCACTTTCATCCGCAGCTTCCTTAAGGACCATCCCGCGTGAAGATTGTCATTGACGCACGGTTTACCCGGACAGACCACCACGACGGCATCAGCCGCTACGGCGCCAGCCTGATTGCCGCCACGGCTAAAATCGCCGACGTCTCCATGCTGGTCTCCGACGTCCGGCAACTCGCCCTGCTCCCGGACGTTCCGTACACCCTGATCGGCAGCCCGCTGTCGCCGTCGGAATTGTTCGTGGCGCGGACCATCAACAAGCTGGGCGCCGACGTGGTGGTGTGCCCCATGCAGACGATGGGAACCTGGGGCCGCAAGTACGGCCTGGTCCTGACCCTCCACGACCTTATCTACTACGAACACCCGGCCCCGCCCGGCTTCCTCCCCGCGCCCGTGCGCCTGCTGTGGCGGCTGTACCACAAGGCATACTGGCCGCAGCGGCTCCTCCTCAACCGCGCCGACACTGTGGCCACCATCAGCGCAACCACGGAAGCGCTGATCGCAAAGTACCGCCTGACGCGCCGCCCGGTGCGGATCATCAGCAATGCCCCCCAGCCGGAGCAGGAACACGGACCGCGGCCCGCTGGCGCCGGTGCAGACCGCGCGCTCGTCTACATGGGCTCTTTCATGCCGTACAAGAACGTGGAAACCATGGTGGCGGGGATGGCGGGCCTGCCCGGGTACACCCTCCACCTGCTCAGCCGCATCACGCCCCAACGCCGCGCCGAATTGGAACGCCTGGTTCCGCCAGGGGCGCACGTGGTA
The DNA here is from genome assembly GCF_034258515.1 of Pseudarthrobacter oxydans. Lineage (NCBI taxonomy): Bacteria > Bacillati > Actinomycetota > Actinomycetes > Micrococcales > Micrococcaceae > Pseudarthrobacter > Pseudarthrobacter oxydans. The sequence continues at coordinate 2,344,434 of NZ_CP139438.1, forward strand.
TTCCACAACGGCGTCACGGACGAGCAGTATCACGAATTCCTGCGCTCTGCTGCGGCGCTGGTCAGCCTGTCCCGGGCTGAAGGCTACGGGCTTCCCCTGGTGGAGGCCATGGCGCTCGGCACCCCTGTTGTTGCCAGCGACATCCCCATCTTCCGGGAGGTCGGCGGGGACGCCGCGCTCTACGTGGATCCGGAGTCCCCGGAACAGTTTGCCGATGCCGTACGCACGCTCCAGGACAACGGCCACTGGGAGGAACTTTCGCGGCGCTGCGTTGCGCGTGCACGGGAGTTCACCTGGGACGAGTCGGCCCGCCAGCTGGTGGATGTGGCACACGAAATCATGGCCCGGCGCCGGGGCCGGCGTTAGAGGACGCCCCTAGAGGACGTCGATGCCGTCCAGCCGGAGCTGGAAAGGCTCGCTGGAGCGTTTCGCAGCGGCCGCTGCCCTGGTGACCCGCAGGACACGGGTGACGGCCGCAGCCTGTCCGTAGGGGAAGAAGAGCAGGGTGCGCACATCCTCCGCTGAACGGCGGGGCGACGGCGGACCGCTGAGCACCACGGGTGCGGGCCCGGCGGTCCGTAAGGTGATCCCGCTGGAGGCAAGTTCCGCTGACACGGCACCGGTGTAATGTTCGACGGCGGCGCGCGGCCCGGTGACGGAGGCGAGGCGGACCGCGGGGGGAAGCTGCAGCTCCATGCGCAGGGAAAGTTCCCGTTCCGCATAACCGGCGGGGTCCCAGCGAAGCAGTGCACCCACGGCAGCTGTATCCGCGGCCGTGACCACTACCAGCCCGCCGTCCGCCGCCGGACGCACCAGAGCGGCTGCATTGAACCACCGACGCACCGTATCCTCGCCGGCGCGCAGCGTCTCCCGGCGCAGGAGTGAATCACCGTCCAGGAGCAGTGCAGCCGCGTATCCCCCGTCCGCTACCGGTTCGGCCCCCACAGTCGCGACCACCAGTGCCTTGCCCGGACCCACCTCAGCCTTTACCTGGTCTCCCGAGGAAGTAACGACGGTCTTCCCGGGAAAGGCACGGCCGAGTTCCTCAGCTGTCCTGATCACTCCGGTGGCACCCTTGCGCAGGCGCCTGCCGCCGCAGTGCACGCAGTGCCAGTCCGGCGCCGGGGTGGAGCACCAGCGGCATTGGGGCATGGCGGACGTGCCGCTGGCGCCTGCCACGGCCAGTGGTCCCTGGCAGCTGCCGCAGCGCGCCGGCTCCCGGCACATCTCACAGGCCAGTGACGGCGCATAACCGGCGCGGGCCACCTGGACCAGGACCGGTCCGCGCTCCAGCCCCTCCTTGGCGGCCCGCCACGCGGCGCCGGGCAGGCGGGCGATCCTGGCCAGCGGATCCCGCTCCTGCTCGAAGCTGTCAGCAGTGTTGACGATGCGCGGAACTGTCCTGCGGACGTCAGGTCGGCCGGCTTCGACCGCACGTGCCCAGCCCGCTTCTACCAGCCGCTGGGCTTCCGTGCTTCGGGAGTGGCCTGCAAGGAGGCACGCGGCATCCTCCTGCCCAGCCCGCAGGAGCAGCACCTCGCGGGCGTGCGCATACGGGGCGCGCTGCTCGATGTGGAGGTCGTCCCCGTCGTCCCAGCAGGCCACCAGGCCCAGGTCCCGGACCGGGGCAAAAGCTGCGGACCTGGTGCCGATGGCAACCCGGGCGGTCCCTGCCAGGAGCCGCAGGAAACTCCGGTAGCGCGGGGTGGGACCGTCGTCGGCAGTCAGCCGGGCAACTGCGTCTTCGGGCAGCAGGCAGTGGAGCGCCTCTTCAAGGCGGTCAAGGTCGCGGTAATCGGGCACAACCACCACGGCGCCGCGCCCTGATGCGTACGCGGCGGCCACGGCCTCCGCCAGCAGCTGGGGCCACCCACCCGGACCGAATCCCTGCAGCGGGTTCAGCACGGCCCTGGGCGAACCGCCACCGGCCAGGTGCTGCAGGAAGGCCTGGCCGTTATGGTAGGCCGCCCAGGCACTCGGCAGGGCGTCCTGCGCGGGACCGGCCTGCAGGGCCGTGGCCTCGCGGGGTTCTGCCTGGTCCGGGACTGCCGGCCCCCCCGGCTCCGCTGACGCGAACTCCTTTTCCAGCCTGGCCACCCTGGGCGGGACGGCGACGCGGAGGACATCGCTGACCGTCCCGGCGTAGCGTGCGGCGACGGAGGAAACAAGCTCCCGGACGGCGGGCGTCAGCACCGGCACCGGGGACACAACCTTCGCCAGCGGCACCAGGGTGTGCCCGGCGTCGGACTCTGCCACCCGCTCCATGATGAACCCGTTGAGGTCCTGGCCGTTGAACTTGACTTTGACCCGGACTCCCGGCTTGGCGGACTCGTCGAGGGCCTCCGGAACCCCGTAGTCGAAAAGCCGGTCCAGGTGCGGAAGGGAGGATTCCACCAGGACCCTGGCCACGGGCATGTTCTTTGACAGCTGCGGTCCGGGCGGCCGGGACGCGGAAGGAAACCCCTGCAGCAGGGTAGGCTGCACGGCGTCCGGGATGTCCAGGAATGGCTTGAGGGTCCTGTCAGCAGCGATGGCCGTTACCTCCGTTCAGCTCCCGCGTGGACATGTCCAGCCAACCACAGGGCGGTGACATTCCGCCGAAGGCAATGATTCCCAAGGCAAAAAAGGCTCAGGGCGGCCCACCGGGGCTTAGGCGTTGAAGAACGCCTTCAGGTCATCAACGCGGTCCAGCCGCTCCCAGGTAAAGTCCGGCTCGTCGCGGCCAAAGTGGCCGTGGGCTGCCGTCTTGGCATAGATGGGGCGCTTCAGGTCCAGTGCATCGATGATGGCGCGGGGGCGCAAGTCGAAAATTTCCGCGATGGCGGCGCTGATCCGGGCCGGATCGACGGTTTCAGTCCCGAAGGTTTCCACGTAGGTACCTACGGGACGGGCCTGGCCAATGGCGTACGCAATCTGGATCTCCGCACGCTTGGCGAGTCCTGCCGCCACCACGTTCTTGGCAACCCACCGCATGGCGTAGGCAGCCGAGCGGTCCACCTTGGACGGGTCCTTGCCGGAGAAGGCCCCGCCGCCGTGCCTGGCCATGCCGCCGTACGTGTCCACGATGATCTTGCGGCCGGTGAGGCCGGCGTCGCCCACGGGCCCGCCAATCACGAACTCACCGGCAGGGTTGAGGATGTTGCGCACCCGGGACAGGTCCAGGTTGGCACCTGCGAGCACCGGTTCGATGACGATCGACGCGAGGTCGGCGCGGAGCTGGTCAAGACTTGCACCTTCGGCGTGCTGGCTTGAGATAACCACCGTTTCCACCGAGACCGGAACGTCTTTGTCGTATCCGACCGTCACCTGGGTCTTGCCGTCCGGACGCAGGTAGGCCAACTGGCCCGACTTGCGCACTTCGGTGAGTCGTTCGGACAACCGGTGTGCCAGCCAGATGGGCACGGGCATGTAGGAGGGGGTTTCATCGCTGGCGTACCCGAACATGAGGCCTTGGTCGCCGGCGCCCTGAAGGTCGTAATCGTCTTCCTGGCGCCCCTCACGGGCCTCCAGGGAGTTGAACACGCCCCCGGCGATGTCGTTGGACTGCTGGCCGATGGATACGGACACTCCGCAGCGGGCGCCGTCGAATCCATTGGCTGAAGAGTCGTAGCCGATGCCCAGGATGGTTTCGCGCACGATCTGCGGAATCTCCACGTAGGCATCGGTGGTGACTTCGCCTGCAACGTGGACCAGGCCGGTAGTGGCCATTGTCTCCACCGCGACCCGGGATTCGGGGTCGGCGGCCAGCAGCGCGTCCAGGATGGCGTCACTGATCTGGTCGCAGATCTTGTCCGGGTGGCCCTCGGTGACCGACTCGGAAGTGAAGAGCCGAAGCGCGGGAGGCGTGGCCCCGGAAGTGTGGGGAAGGTGCAGCGGTAAAGTCACTTAACTACCTTACTGGTTGGAATACGCCCGCCCCGCAGGAGACGCCGGGAGATGTCTCCGTGCTAAGCAAACGTGGCCTGAAACACTCAGGCGCGGGGCGAAACGGCATTCAGTTCAAAGGCGATCCGGCTGATGATGGCCGCTGACACCTCGGTCTTGGTTCCGGACGCCTCCTGTGGTTCGGACCCGGAGCGGGCAAGGATGACAACCGAAGTGGTGTCCTGGCCAAACACTTTGTCCGTACCCACGTGGTTGACCACCAGCAGGTCGCAGCCCTTGCGTTGCAGCTTCGCTTCGGCGTGGGCCAGGACATCGCCGTCGCTGTCTCCGGTCTCCGCCGCGAAACCGACAATCAGCTGGTGCCCCTCCCCCCGGACGGTACTGTTGCGCAGTTCCACCAGTTCAAGCAGGATGTCCGGGTTGCGGACCAAGGTGATCACGGGATCGGACCGGTCATCACGTTTCTTGATCTTGGTGTCCGAGACCTCCGCGGGGCGGAAGTCCGCCACTGCCGCGGACATGATGACGACGTCGGAATCAGCTGCCGCCGCCAGCGCCGCCTCCCGCAATTGCAGGGCGGTCTCCACTTGGACAACCTCGACGCCGGCCGGCGGCGGAACTTCCATGTGCGCTGCGAGGAGCCGGACGTTTGCCCCTGCATTCCGGGCGGCTACGGCCAGGGCGACACCCTGCTTGCCCGAGGACCTGTTGCCGAGGAACCGCACCGGGTCCAGGGGCTCGCGGGTGCCACCGGCGCTGATGGTGATTGTGCGGCCGGCCAGCGGAAGCTGAAAGTCCTGCCGGCCCTCCACCAGGGCCATGGCGGCGGCGAAAATGGCTTCCGGCTCGGGAAGCCTGCCGGGGCCCGAATCTGCACCCGTGAGCCGCCCGGTGGCCGGCTCCAGGACCGCGGCCCCGCGCCCGCGGAGGGTCTCGACATTGGCGCGGGTGGCCGCGTGCTGCCACATTTCGGTGTGCATGGCGGGGGCAAACAGCACCGGCCCGTGAGCCATCAGCAGCGTGTTCGTCAGGAGGTCCCCGGCCTGTCCGGTTGCAGCCTTCGCCAGGAGGTCCGCCGTGGCCGGAGCGACGACCACGAGGTCTGCCTCGTGGCCGAGACGCACGTGGTTGACCTGGTGGACGTCGTCAAAGACGCTGTTGCTGACCGGATTCCCGGATAGCGCCTCCCAGGTGGCGCTGCCCACAAAACGTGTGGACGCCTCCGTGGGAATCACGGTCACGTTGTGCCCGGCTTCAGTAAAAAGCCGGAGGAGCGACGCCACCTTGTAGGCGGCAATCCCTCCCCCGACTCCGAGGACTATGCGCACGTGGCCTCCGTCACCAGTACGTCAGGCGGCAGTTTTACTCTGCCGGCTGGATCGGCGTGGAGACCAGCTTGCCTTCGTTGATCTCGCGAAGGGCGATCGAGAGGGACTTCTCGTTCAGCTTGGTGTCAACCAGCGGGCCGACGTATTCGAAAAGGCCCTCGTGCAGCTGGGCGTAGTAGGCGTTGATCTGACGAGCACGCTTGGCACCGAAGATCACCAGGCCGTACTTGGAATCCGCCGCTTTAAGCAGCGAGTCGATCGGCGGGTTGATGATGCCTTCAAGGTTCGTGGACACGAATTCTCCAAAGTTCTAGCGGGTTGACGGTTCCGGCAAACCGTGCGGATGCGGGGTCAGCCCCATGAGTGAAACAAGCTCGTCCGCTGCCCGGCGAACGTCGTCGTTGATGACGGTATGGTCGAACTCCGGTTCAGCAGCAAGTTCCAGTTTAGCGGTTTCCAGGCGTCGCTGCTGTTCCTCGGGGGATTCCGTGCCGCGGCCCACCAGGCGGCGCACCATTTCGTCCCAGCTGGGCGGGGCCAGGAACACAAACTGGGCGTCCGGGACAGCGGCCTTGACCTGCCGGGCACCCTGCAGGTCGATTTCCAGGAGCACGGACCGGCCCTCGGCGATGGCATGGTCCACCGTGCTCTTCAAGGTCCCATAGGTGTTCTGGCCGTGGACCACTGCCCATTCGAGGAGTTCACCGTCAGCCACGAGTTTTTCGAACTCTTCCTTGGACTTGAAAAAGTAGTGGACCCCGTCCTGCTCTCCGGGGCGGGGTGCGCGGGTGGTGGCGGATACGGACAGCCAGACCTCGGGATAGTTGTCCCGGATGTAGGTGGACACGGTGCCTTTGCCAACAGCCGTCGGGCCAGCGAGGACTGTCAATCCAGGTTTCTTGCTCACGTATTCCTTTGCCGGGGTTTGGGTTAAGGCGGGTTTAGGGCCCGCCCTGGTTATCGTCTATAAAATCTACCAGCGCCCGGCGCTGGTGAACGCCCAGGCCGCGGACCCTGCGGGAAGCGGCGATTCCCAACTGGCCCATGATGATCGCGGCCCGGACCTTTCCGATGCCCGGAAGGGCCTCGAGCAGCTCCGAAACCTTCATCCGCGCAAGGGCGTCGTCCTGCTGCGCGGAGTCGATGATGTCCGCCGCGGACCTCTCACCGTTCTTCAGGCTTTCCTTGGCCGCCGCGCGGGTGGCCCTGGCTGCTGCTGCCTTGTTCAGCGCGTCAGCCCGTTCCGACGCGGATAACGGTCGCAGGACCATGTGGACACCCCCGGATTCGGCGGACTGTGTCCAAAGGCGGCCGCCCTTGGACCTGTCCTGAAACTACCCTTTGGTGCTGCCCGAATCAATGCATCCGGTGAAACCCGCCGCTATTCGCTGCGGAGGCCGTGCAGGGTCCGCTGCGCGGCGTCCCGCAGGCCGCGCAGGTCCGGCCCGGCGGACAGGATGTCCCGGCTGGATGTTCCGAGGACCTGCGGGTAGGCCGTACCGAACGTGGCGCGGAGGTCGGCGGGCGTGGCGCCCTGGGCCCCGAGGCCCGGCGCCAGGAGCGGGCCGCGGACCGCGGCAAGGTCCAGTTCCAGTTCAGCGAGGGCCGAGCCCACGGTTGCACCCACCACCAGGCCCACGGAGCCCAGGTTCCCCGGGTAGCGCCGGTTTTCCGCCGCGGCGGCTTCGGTAATCCTCCGGGCCACCGAATCGGTTCCGCCGACGTGCTGGACCGAGGCGCCCTCCGGATTGGACGTCAGGGCAAGGACGAAGACGCCGCGGCCGGTCGCGGCAGCGAGGTCCAGGGCTGGCCGCAGGGACTCAAAACCCAGGTACGGGCTGAGTGTCACCGAATCCGCTGCCAGCGGGGAATCGTCACGGAGCCAGGCGTCTGCGTAGGCGGCCATGGTGGATCCGATGTCGCCGCGCTTGGCATCGGCGATGGTGAGCACCGACTCATCGCGCGCTTCGGCAAGAAGCTCCTCCAGGACAGCCATGCCGGCGGACCCGTGGCGCTCATACAGCGCCACCTGCGGCTTGATGGCGGCAGCGAGCGAACCCACGGCCTCCAAAACTGTCAGCGAAAACCGCCTCAGCCCGCCGGCGTCGTCCGCCAGCCCCCAGGCCTTCAACAGCGCAGGGTGCGGATCGATCCCGACGCAGAGCGGACCCCGGGCTGCCATTGCCGCGCCAAGCCGGGAGCCGAAGGGCTCCCGGCCCTGCCCTGCGGGGGACGCTGGTGCCTGCTCAGGCACGCTGCAGCGCCGCCTTCTGGGACTCGGCCAGGGCAGCGGCATGCTCCTGCAGGCTGGTGACCGACCATTCGTAGGTCCGCATGGCCTCGATGGCCTGCACTGCGGCGTTGAACTCGGCCACCGTGGTGATGCAGGGGATGCCGATGGACGTCGCCGCGGCCCGGAGTTCGTAGCCGTCGCTGCGGGCCTCGCCGCCGGAAGGCGTGTTGAAGACCATGTCGATCTCACCCGCGATCACGAGGTCGGCGATGGTGCCTTCGCCTTCGGCGCTGCTGCCTTCTGCCACCTTGCGGACCGGCGTTGCCTGGATGCCGTTGCGGCGCAGGACGTCGGCGGTGCCGCCGGTGGACACGATCTCGAAACCGAGGTCGGAGAGCCGCTTGACGCCCATGATCACCGAGCGCTTGTCCCGGTTGGCCACGGAGACAAAGATCTTGCCTTCGGTGGGCAGTGCGTTGTTGGCGGCGGCCTGGCTCTTCGCGAAGGCGGTGTCGAAGTGCTTGTCGATGCCCATCACCTCGCCGGTGGAGCGCATTTCCGGGCCGAGCAGGGAATCCACAACCTTGCCTTCCAGCGTACGGAAGCGGCTGAACGGCAGGACTGCCTCCTTGACGGAGACAGGGGCGTCCAGGGGCAGGGTGGATCCGTCACCGGTCTCCGGCAGCATCTTGTAGGCGCTGCGGAGCTGGTTGATGGTCACGCCGGTGCCGATCAGCGCGGCGGCCTTGGCCATCTGCACGCCGGTGGCCTTGGAGACGAACGGCACCGTGCGCGATGCGCGGGGGTTGGCTTCCAGGACGTACAGCACATCCGAGGCGAGGGCGAACTGGATGTTGATCAGGCCGCGGACGCCCACGCCTTCGGCGATGGCGCGGGTTGCCGTGCGGACCCGTTCCAGGACATTGGTGCCGAGGGTGATGGGCGGCAGGACGCAGGCCGAGTCGCCGGAGTGGATGCCGGCTTCCTCGATGTGCTCCATGATGCCGCCCAGGTACATGTCCGTCCCGTCGAAGAGCGCGTCGACGTCGATTTCGACGGCGTCCTCCAGGAAGCGGTCGATCAGCACCGGGTGGTCCGGGGTGATTTCCGTGGCGTTGGCGATGTAGCGGGACAGGTTGGGCTCGTCGTAGACGATCTCCATGCCGCGGCCGCCCAGCACGTAGGACGGGCGGACCAGGACCGGGTAGCCGATCTCGTCGGCGATCTTCTTGGCGTCCTCGAAGGACACGGCGGTGCCGTTCTTCGGGGAGATGAGGCCGGCCTTGTCGAGCACCCGGGAGAAGGCGCCGCGGTGCTCGGCGAGGTCGATCGCCTCCGGGGAGGTGCCAAGGATGGGGACGCCGGCGTCGGCCAGCTGCTGGGCCAGCTTGAGGGGGGTCTGGCCGCCGAGCTGGACGAACACGCCCATCACGCCGCCGGTGCGTTCCTCGGCGGCGATGACCTCCAGCACGTCCTCGAGCGTGAGCGGCTCGAAGTACAGGCGGGTGGAGATGTCGTAGTCGGTGGAGACGGTTTCCGGGTTGCAGTTAACCATGACGGTCTCGTAGCCGGCCTTGCGCAGCGCCATGGAGGCATGGACGCAGGAGTAGTCGAACTCGATGCCCTGGCCGATGCGGTTGGGGCCGGAGCCGAGGATCAGGATGGACGGCTTGGAGTGCAGCGCAACCTCGTCCTCCTCGTCGTAGGCCGAGTAGTGGTAGGGCGTGTACGCGGCGAACTCGGCGGCGCAGGTGTCCACGGTCTTGTAGACGGGGCGGATGCCCAGGGCCTGGCGCACTCCGCGGACCACGGCCTCGGAGTTGTGGGTGAGGGAGCCGATCTGCTCGTCGGAGAAGCCGTGGCGCTTGGCCCGCTTGAGCATGTCAGCCGTCAGCGCGCCGGCCTGGCGGATTTCCCGGGAGATCTCGTTGAGGAGCTGGAGCTGGTCGAGGAACCAGGGGTCGATCTTGGTGGCTTCGAAGAGCTGTTCAACGGTGGCACCGCCCAGGAGGGCGCGCTGCACCTGGTGGAGCCGTTCCGTCGTCGGGCGCTTTGCCTTCTCGATGAGGTCCGGCACTTCCCATTCCGGGACGGAGCTGAAGTCCAGCTGCGAACCCTTCTGCTCCAGGGAGCGCAGCGCCTTCTGCAGGGCTTCGGTGAAGTTGCGGCCCATGGCCATGGCCTCGCCCACGGACTTCATGGTGGTGGTGAGGGTGTTGTCCGCCGCCGGGAACTTCTCGAACGCGAACCGCGGAACCTTGACCACAACGTAGTCGAGCGTGGGCTCGAAGGACGCCGGAGTCTTCTGGGTGATGTCGTTGGGGATCTCGTCCAGCGTGTAGCCGAGGGAAAGCTTGGTGGCGATCTTGGCGATCGCAAACCCCGTGGCCTTGGACGCCAGCGCCGAGGACCGGGACACCCGGGGGTTCATCTCGATGACCACGACGCGGCCGGTGGCGGGGTCGATGGCGAACTGGATGTTGCAGCCGCCGGTGTCCACGCCAACTTCACGGATGACGGCGATGGAGATGTCGCGCAGCCGCTGGTATTCCCGGTCGGTGAGGGTGAGGGCCGGCGCCACCGTGATGGAGTCGCCGGTGTGGACGCCTACGGGGTCGAAGTTTTCAATGGAGCAGACCACCACGACGTTGTCGTTCTTGTCGCGCATCATCTCGAGCTCGTATTCCTTCCAGCCGAGGATGCTCTCTTCGAGCAGCACCTCGCTGGTGGGGCTGTACTGCAGGCCCTGGCCGACGATGCGGCGGAGGTCGTCCTCGTTGTAGGCGAGGCCGGAGCCCAGGCCGCCCATGGTGAAGGACGGGCGGACCACCATCGGGTAGCCGAGGTCCTCGGCGGCTTTCAATGCCTCGTCCATGGTGTGGATGATGTGGCTGCGGGCGGACTCGGCGCCGCAGCGCTCCACGACGCCCTTGAACTTCTCGCGGTCCTCGCCAAGCTCGATGGCGGCGATGTTGGCGCCGATCAGCTCCACGTTGTACTTCTCCAGCACGCCGTTCTTGTCCAGCGCGATGGCCGTGTTCAGCGCGGTCTGCCCGCCCAGTGTGGGCAGTACGGCGTCGGGGCGTTCCTTGGCGATGATCTTCTCCACCACCTCGGGGGTGATGGGCTCGATGTAGGTGGCATCGGCGAACTCGGGGTCCGTCATGATGGTGGCCGGGTTGGAGTTGACCAGGATGACCCGCAGGCCCTCCTCCTTCAGGACGCGCAGCGCCTGCGTGCCGGAGTAGTCGAACTCGGCGGCCTGGCCGATGACGATCGGGCCGGAACCAATGACGAGGACGCTTTTGAGATCTGTACGTTTCGGCATTACTTCTTGTCCTCAGTCTTGTTGTCGTTGTTGTGGCCGGTACCAGCGGCGGCACCGGCAGCGGGATGGGCGGAGTCCACCGGTTCCTTGGACAGGTTGGCGGTCCTGCCGTCCCGGGCGCCCTCCATCAGGTCAATGAAGCGGTCGAAGAGGTACGCAGCGTCGTGCGGTCCCGCGGCTGCTTCCGGGTGGTACTGGACGGAGAAGGCGGGGATGTCCAGGCAGGCGAGGCCTTCCACCACATCGTCGTTCAGGCTGACGTGGCTGACTTCGACGCGGCCGTAACGTGCCTCCGGTGCCTGCGTGGCGCCGTCGAGCGGTGCATCCACGGCAAAGCCGTGGTTCTGGGAGGTGATCTCCACCTTGCCGGTGCGCCGGTCCATGACTGGCTGGTTGATGCCGCGGTGGCCGTACTTCAGCTTGTAGGTGCCGAAGCCGAGCGCACGGCCCAGGATCTGGTTGCCGAAGCAGATGCCGAAGTAGGGCAGCTTTTCGTCCAGGACGGAGCGGAGGAGCTTGACCTGGGCGTCGGCTGTGGCGGGGTCCCCGGGGCCGTTGGACATAAAGAAACCGTCCGGGTTGACGGCTTTGACGTCCGCCAGGGTTGCGGTGGCCGGAAGCACGTGCACGCGGACGCCGCGCTCGGCGAACCGGACCGGGGTCATGGCCTTGATGCCAAGGTCGATGGCGGCGATGCTGAAGCGGGGTTCGCCGTCCCAGCCGTGGTCCTTGGGTTCCACCACGTAGGCTTCGTCGATACTGACTTCCTCGGCCAGCCGGGCGCCTTCCATCGGGGCGCTGGCCAGCACGGCGTCGAGCAGTTCCTTGTCCGTGGCCTGGGCGGCCTCGCCGGAGAAGATGCCGGCGCGCATGGTCTTGTGCTCGCGCAGGTGGCGGGTGATGGCGCGGGTGTCCACGCCCTGGATGCCGACGATGCCCTGTGCCACCAGCTCCTCGTCCAGCGAACGCTCGGAGCGCCAGTTGGACGGGCGGCGGGCGGCATCGCGGACGATGTAGCCGGCGACCCAGATGCGGCGGGACTCGGCGTCCTCATTGTTCACGCCGGTGTTGCCGATGTGCGGAGCGGTCTGCACTACGAGCTGGCGGGCGTAGGAGGGGTCCGTGATGGTTTCCTGGTAGCCGGTCATGCCGGTGGCGAAGACTGCTTCGCCCAGCGCGGTTCCAGTGGCGCCGTAGCTGCTTCCGCGGAAGATGCGGCCGTCTTCGAGCACCAGCGCAGCTGGAGCGGACACGGGAGCGGAAACTGGGGCGGTTACTGCGGTGTTTGTTGTCACTGTCTTACTTTCCACTATTGGCATCAGCCGCGGGGGCCGAAGAAATCAATTCCTGAAGTGCTGCGATGAGCACGTCCCTGTCCTCTGCGCGCCTGGTCCGGAAGCCGGTGTCCAGCACATGGCTGCCGTGCGCCCAGGCAAGGACCAGAAGGCCGTCCTTCTCCACGAACTTTCCGGCCATCCCGCTGTCCAGCCGCACGCCGGCCAGGGACGCCGCCGGGATATAGAGCGCCGGAGCCCCGGAACGGTCAAAGAGGACGCCGTGCGGGTAGACCTCCAGCGTGGCATTGGTGCGGATGCCCAGCGCATGCACGGCAATCCGGTCCAGCCAGTCACCGGCGGTGGTGGATGCTACATACTGGCCCTCGGCTGCGGCGAGCGGCTCCCCCGGCGCCTCCGGCACCACGGGCAACCGTTCGACGTCGGACTGGCGTCGGAGTCGGTTCCGCCAGCCCATCCAGATAAGGGCAAATGCTATGGCGATGAGGCCCAGCGTGATGACCAGCGAAAGCAGCTTGGTGTCCATCAGGCTGCGCCTGCGGTTGTGGCCGACCCGTACGGGTACGGGGTGTTGAGCTCGCCGTTGAGGACGGTGGGGTGGCCCTTGAAGAACGTGGCCACCACCTTGCCGGGCAGTTCCATGCCCTTGAACGGGGAGTTCCGTCCCATCGTGGCCATCTTTGCGGGCTCCACGGTCCAGCGCGCGGCCGGGTCCACCAAGGTGATGTTGGCGGGCTCCCCTGCTTCCAGCGGCCGGCCCTGGTCCTCGAGGCGGCCGATCGCCGCAGCCGCCGTGGAGGTCACCCTGGCAAAATCCGCCCAGGTGATCAGGCCGGTTTCGATCATGGTGTGCTGGACCACGGACAGGGCAGTTTCCAGTCCGGTCATTCCCATGGCCGCCTGCGCCCACTCGCATTCCTTGTGCTCACTGGGGTGCGGCGCGTGGTCCGTGCCCACGACGTCGATGGTGCCGTCCGCGAGGCCGGCGCGCAGGGCCTGGACATCGGCGTCGGTCCGCAAGGGCGGGTTCACCTTGTAGACGGGGTCGTAGCTGCGGACCAGGTCGTCGGTCAGGAGCAGGTGGTGCGGGGTGACCTCGGCGGTGACGTTGATGCCGCGCTCCTTGGCCCAGCGGATGATTTCCACCGAACCGGCGGTGGAGACGTGGCACACGTGGAGCCGGGACCCGACATGCCGGGCCAGCAGGACGTCGCGGGCAATGATGCTTTCCTCGGCCACCGCGGGCCACCCTGCCAGCCCCAGCACGGCGGACACTTCGCCCTCGTTCATCTGGGCGCCGGCTGTCAGTCGGGGTTCCTGCGCGTGCTGGGCCACCACGCCGTCGAACGCCTTGACGTATTCCAGCGCACGGCGCATGAGGACGGGATCGTGGACGCAGATGCCGTCGTCGGAGAACATCCGGACCCTGGCGCGGGAATCGGCCATGGCGCCCAACTCGGCGAGCTGTTCCCCGGCCAGGCCCACGGTGACGGCGCCGACGGGCCGGACGTCCACCCAGCCGGCCGTTTGGCCGAGGGTGTAGACCTGTTCCACCACGCCGGCGGTGTCAGCCACGGGAGTGCTGTTGGCCATCGCATGGACAGCGGTGTAACCGCCCAGCGCGGCGGCCCGGGTTCCGGTCTCCACGGTTTCGGCGTCTTCGCGGCCGGGTTCGCGGAGGTGGGTGTGGACGTCCACCATGCCCGGCAGTGCCACCAGGCCGGCGGCGTCGACCACTGTGGCTCCGTCGGCTGAAAGACCCGTCCCACGCTCAGCGATCAGCCCGTCGCGGATCAGCAGGTCCGCCGGTTCGCCGCCCAGGATCGAGGCGCCGCGGATCAGGTAGGTTCCGGTGTTGGCTGCCATCAGTTGCTCTCCTTGGTGGGATGGGTGCCGGCGTACGCCAGGGCGGGGGTGGCGGCTGGTCCGCGGGTGTCCCCGGAGAGCAGCAGGTAGAGTGCGGCCATGCGCACCGAGACGCCGTTGCGGACCTGGGCCAGCACGGTGGAACGCGGTGAATCAGCGGCTGCCGCCGAAATTTCCAGGCCGCGGTTCATCGGGCCGGGGTGCATGATGATGGTGTCCTTCATGCCCAGGGTGTCCAGCGCCCGCAGACGGTTGTCATCAAAGCCCCAGCGGCGGGAGTACTCACGGGTACTGGGGAAGAAGGATGCATTCATGCGTTCACCCTGAACGCGGAGCATCATGACGGCATCAACGCCCTGTTCGAGGGTCTCGTCCAGGTTGTAGCTGACCTTGCAGGGCCACTTTTCGACGCCGATGGGCAGCAGGGTGGGCGGCGCCACGAGGGTGACGTCGGCACCGAGCGTACGCAGGAGCCAGACGTTGGAGCGCGCCACCCGCGAGTGCAGGACATCCCCGGCAATGGCCACCCGCATGCCCTTGAGGTCTGAGCCTTCGGAACCGGTGCCGGCCAGGCGGGCCCAGTGCCGGCGCATGGTGAACGCATCGAGCAGTGCCTGGGTCGGGTGTTCGTGGGTGCCGTCCCCGGCGTTGATGACGGCGGCGTCGATCCAGTCGGTTGCGGCCAGGCGGTGCGGCGCACCGGAGGCCCAGTGGCGGATCACGACGGCGTCCGCGCCCATGGCGGACAGCGTCTGGGCGGTGTCCTTCAGGGACTCCCCCTTGGACACCGAGGATCCCTTGGCGGCGAAGTTGATGACATCCGCCGAGAGCCGCTTGGCGGCGGCCTCGAAGGAGATGCGGGTGCGGGTGGAATCTTCGAAGAAGAGGTTCACCACGGTACGGCCGCGAAGGGCCGGGAGCTTCTTGACCTCGCGGTCGCCCACGGCAGCCATCTCCTCGGCGGTGTCGAGGATACGGATCGCGCTGGCAAGGCTGAGGTCCTCGGTGGAGAGCAGGTGCTTCATGAGCGGCCCTCGATGACTACTTCGTTGACGGGTGCGCCGCCGGGGGCGGTATCGGTTTCCTCCAGCCGGACCCTGACCTTTTCCGCGGATGACGTCGGCAGGTTCTTGCCGACGTGGTCGGCCCGGATGGGAAGCTCCCGGTGGCCCCGGTCGATCAGGACGGCGAGCCGGACGATGCGGGGGCGGCCGAGGTCCACGAGGGCGTCCAGGGCGGCGCGGATGGTGCGGCCGGAGTAGAGGACGTCGTCGATCAGGACCACCACCTTGTTGTCGATGCCCGTGCGCGGCAGCTTGGTGGGGTACGGCGGCCGGGTGCCCTGGTGGGAGAGGTCGTCGCGGAACATGGTGACGTCCAGCTGGCCGACGATGGCCGCTGCGTCAACGGTGGGATCCGCGGCGGCGATTTTTTCGGCGAGCCGGACAGCCAGCGGGAAACCGCGGCGCGGGATGCCCAGCAGGACGAGGTCCTGCGATCCCTTGTTGGCCTCAAGGATCTCATGGGCGATACGAGTGAGCGCCCGGTCAATGTCCGCCTGGCTGAGGACAACCCTGGCTGGAACCGGTGCGCTGGTGACAGAAGTCAACGCTCGTCTCCCCTTTCCCCGCCTCACGGGACGGAATTAAAAAAGGATCATGTGCGTCTCAAAATTACCACAGCGGCCTCCCTGGACATGCGTCGGGAGGACGCGGTGATGGTCACACCCAGGCGGCTTAGTGGAACCGGCAAGGCGTGGTCTTAGGCGTCCGGGCGACTCACACCTAGGCTTTTCGGTATGTCGATGCATCCGAGCAACCCTGCGTCCGGCCGGCCGGAAGACCCCTGGGGGCGGGGAACGGCGCCGCTGCCCGCCCAGGCCAACCCCAGCTGGATGGGGCACGTGCAGCCCGGGAACTACCGTCCGGCGCCCGGGCATGAGGGGGCACCGGTTGGAACTGTGGTGCCGCCGCAGGACCAGGGAACCATGGTGAAGGCGGCCAGGTCCCGCAGCGGCCTGCTGGGTTTGACCGTCGGCGTCAGTGTCCTGGCCCTCCTGAGCCTTTTCCTGGTGGTGCCGTTCCTGCTGTCCAGCACGGGGGCGGCCGGGTTCGTTGTGGGGTTCCTCGCATCATTGATCCCCCTGTCCGTGGTGCTCCTGGCCGTGCACATCATCGACAAGTGGGAGCCCGAGCCAAAGCGGCTGCTGTACTTCGCCTTCACGTGGGGCGCCGCCGTATCCATTGCGGTGACCCTGCTCATCCAGCCGTTTTTCGTCCTGGCGTTCCAGTTTTCTGACGAGGCGGACCTCCGGACCTACATGGCCACGGTGCAGGCGCCCGTCGTGGAGGAGTTCGCCAAATCCCTGGGGCTGCTGATGCTGCTCCTGCTGGCGAGGAAACACTTTGACGGGCCGGTGGACGGCGTGGTCTTCGCGTTCACCATCGCCGGGGGTTTCGCTTTCACCGAGAACATCCTGTACTTCGGCAGGGCCATCGCTGAGTCGGCAGATCCCGCAGGCGACTTCGCCCAGGTCTTTTTCCTCCGCGGGGTCATGTCGCCCTTTGCGCATGCGATCTTCACGGGCACCACCGGGCTGGTCATGGGGTTCGCCGCCCGGCGCTGGCATACCGGCGCCTCGGTGGCCGCTTTCCTGGTGGGGCTGCTGCCTGCCATGTTCCTGCACAACCGCTGGAACAGCATGGGGCAGGGCTTCCTGGCGGACTACATCCTGGTCCAGGTGCCCATCTTCCTCCTCGCTCTAGGCGGCATCATCCTGCTGCGCGTCGCGGAGAAGAGGCTGACCCGGCAGCGGCTGCTCGAGTACTCGGCGGCAGGCTGGTTCACTCCCGCTGAGGTGGAGCTCCTGGCCACCGTGGGCGGACGGCGGACGGCGTTGAACTGGGCCGGCAGCTATGGCAGGAAAAGGCAGATGAGGGAGTTCCTGAAGGCCGCCACGCATCTGGCGAATACCCGGCAGCGCATCCTGAGCGGCCGCGATGTCCAGCTGCACCAGGCTGAGGAGCGCCAGCAGCTGCAGCGCATCCTGGCCCTGCGGGCCGCCGTGGCCAGCTGATGTCCCGCCCGCTCACCTCGCGGGGTACGCCCTCGATGTCAGTGCCAGCGCCTCGTCCAGTACCTTCCCGAAGTTGGCGGGATCGTGGGCAAAGCGGCCCAGGAACAGCCCGGAAACGCCGCTGAGCCTGGGCAGCACGCCGGGCTTGGCTGACCCGCCGTAGATGACCGGGAGCCCCACTAGCCCATGCCCGGCGAGCAGCGCGCGGAGGTGGCTGACGACGTCGGACACGTACCCGGCGTCCGCCGGCTCTGCTGCCCCGATGGCCCAGACAGGTTCGTAGGCCACGATGACCCGGGCGGCCAGCGCCCAGTCGCCGCCAACGGCCGCCCGGATCTGCCTGTACACAACGACGGCGGCGTCACGGGGGGAGCCTTCCCCCAAAGAGTCTTCTCCCACGCAGAGCAGCGGCGTCAGCCCGGCGTCGTCCGCTGCCCGGACCTTGAGCGCCACAATGCCGTCAGTTTCGCCGAAGTGGGCGCGGCGTTCGGCGTGGCCGATCTCCACCAGGAGGACGCCCAGATCAGCCAGCATGGACGGAGCCACTTCCCCCGTCCAGGGCCCGTCCGCCCAGCCGCAGTTCTGCGCGCCGAGGCGGACCGGCGACCCTTCGAGGATCCGGCCGGCGGCCGGCAGCACCGGAAAACTGGGGACGACGAACGGGACCACCCGCCCGGCCGCAAGGGCCGGACGGGTGTCCACTTCGTGCCGGATGCCGGTGAGCCACTCAAGGGAGTCGGCGTACCCCAGGTACATTTTGGTGCTGACGCCGACGTACACCGTTTCGGTGCCCTGGCGGTCCGATGTGCTGCAGTCGGGCATGGGTTCGATCACTTGTGGTCGAGCAGGTCGTCCGCCTTGTTGCGGAACCGCTTGGTGGCGTACATCATGATGGCGGCCACGAACGGCAGGACGCCCAGCGCGTAGACCCCCATGGTGCCGGTGTCGGACGCCGTAACCTGGTTGACCGTTGTGCGCAGGATCGGGGCCACGAAGCCGCCCAGGTTGCCCAGCGAGTTGATCAGGCCAATGCCCGCGGCGGCTGCCGTTCCGGTGAGGAAGGCCGTGGGGTAGGACCAGGCGATGGGGCCGATGGACAGGAAGCTGCACACCGCCAGGGTGATGAAGAGGATGCCCAGGGCCGGGATATGGTTTGCTCCCGCCCAGGCAGAGCCGAAGATGCACAGGCCGGTGGAGAGGAACAGGCCGGTGCCCCAGACACGGCGGCGGACAATGGTGTTGGCGGCCCGGCCGATGAAGTAGCAGGCGAAGATGCCAAAGAACCACGGGATCGCTGCCAGCAGGCCAACCATCAGTCCGACCTTTTGGCCGGTCAGCTGGGACACCTGCTGCGGCAGGTAGAACGTCACGCCATACACAGCCACCTGGAGGCAGAAGTAGATGGCCGTGAAGTACCAGACCTTGCGGTTCTTCATGGCGGCGACGACGCCTCGGGGGCCGGTTTCTTCCTTGACGGTGTCCTCCAGCGCCATGACATCCAGCAGGGCCTGTTTTTCCCCGGGGTCCAGGAATTTGGCGTCCTGGGGGCTGTTGATCAGGAAGAAGTAGGCGGCGATGCCGGCCACAACGGCGAGCATGCCTTCCACGAAGAACATGACCTGCCAGCCGGCCACGCCGGGAACCTGGTCGCCGATGTTTATCAGCCAGCCGGACAGCGGGGCACCCATCATCTGCGAGAACGGCTGCGCGAGGTAGAAGATGGCGAACATTTTCACGCGCACCTTGTTGGGGAACCAGGCAGCGAGGAACATGATGACGCCGGGGAACAGGCCTGCTTCGGTTACACCCAGCAGGAAACGCAGGATGATGAAGGAAGTCTCGCCCTGGACGAAGGCGAAGCAGGCGGACACGATGCCCCAGGTGATGGCGATGCGGGCCAGCCACACCTTTGCGCCGAACTTGGTCAGGAGCAGGTTGCTGGGAATTTCGAACAGTGCGTAGCCGATGAAGAAGATACCGGCGCCAAGGGCGTAGGCCCCCGCGGTGACCCCGCGGTCCACCCCGAGCGCCGCCTCCGCGAAGCCCACGTTGGTACGGTCCAGGAACGCAACGATGTACAGGATGACGAGCATCGGCATGAGCCGGAAGGAGGCCTTGGAGATCGCCGACTTAAGGACCGGCGAGTCCAGGAGCTCCTTGGTGGATGCTGCTGTTAGGGACATCTAAACTCCTCTTTGAGTATGTAAGCGTGGAAATCGGTGCACGTTGGTGCCCGGTTACAGCGGGAAGGCGATGAGAACCACGCCCGCCAGGCAGGCGAGCACGCCGATTGCCAGGTAGATCCGTCGTTCCTTGGTCCAGGCGCCCATGGGGGTCCTTTCCTAGTGCATGTAGAGGCCGCCGTCCACATTCAGCGTCTGGCCGGAGATGTAGCCGGCGTCCTCGCTGATGAGGAAGGCGATGGCGGCAGCGATGTCGCGGGGGGATCCCACCCGGTTGACCACCAGGTCGCGGGTGAGTTCTTCCTTGCGTTCCTCGCTGAGGGTGCCGCCCATGATGTCGGTATCGATCGGGCCCGGGGAGATGGCGTTCACGGTGATGTCGTACTCCCCCAGTTCGCGGGCGGTGGAGCGGGTCAGCCCGATCACGCCGGCCTTCGCCACCGAGTAGGGCGTTTTGGAGAACGTTCCGCCGCCCCGCTGGGCGGACACCGAAGAGATATTGACGATCCGACCGATCCGGTTCTTAACCATTGACTCCGCGACCCGGCGGGTGGCGTAGTGGACGCCGTTCAGGTTGATGTTCAGCACGCGGTCCCACTCGGTCGCGTCAAGGTCCAGGTACGGAACCGGGGAGCTGACGCCGGCAATATTGGCCAGGGCCACCACCTGCGGCAGCTCGGCTTCGATTGAGTCGACCGCGGCGCGGACGGAGCCTTCGTCAGCCACATCGGCACCGGCGCCATGGGCCTGCACGCCGTAGCGGGATGCCAGTTCCTTGGCCGTGGCCTTGCACAGTGCGTCGTCGAGGTCGATGATGCCGATGTTCCAGCCCTGGGCCGCAAGGTAGTTGGCGGTGGCCCGGCCGATGCCGCGCTCAGAGACCGCCCCGGTGACGATGGCGGTGCGTCGTGCAGGGAAAACACTCATGGTTGCTCCTGGGAGTAGGAAGGGATGGTCAGCCGATGGGTGCCGGGCCGAGCTCATCAAGCAATTTCTGCATGGCCACGTAGGCCCTGTTGCGGTAGGCGATGAGCTCGGGGGTGCGCTCGGCCGGGACATTGAGGAAGCCGGCGCCGGTCTTCGTGCCGAGCTTCCCGGCCTCCACCAGGTCGCTGAGGATCCTGGGCGTGGCAAACCTCTCAGGGAAGTCGGTCTGCAGGGACTTGTAGCAGAAGTTGTAGACATCCAGCCCGGCCATGTCCGCGATGGCGAAGGGCCCAAAGAACGGCAGCCGGAAACCAAAGGTGGTGCGGACCAGTGTGTCGACGTCGTCCGCCGTCGCAATCCCCTGCTCCACCAGCTGGGCAGCTTCGTGGAACAGCGCATACTGCAGGCGGTTGAGCACGAAGCCTGTGACGTCCTTGACCACTGCTGTCTGCTTGCCGGCGGCGTGGACCAGGTCGCGGGCTGTCCCCACTGTTGATGCGGACGTGCCGGCGTGGGGAATGATTTCCACACCGGGGATGAACGGCGACGGGTTGGAGAAGTGGACGCCCAGGAAGCGCTCCGGGTTGATGACCGGCCCGGACAGTTCGGCGATGGAAATGGTGGAGGTGTTGGAGCCGATGATGGCATCCGGCCGCGCCGCTGCGCTGATGCGGGCCAGCGTCTGATGCTTGATGGCGGTGACCTCGGGGACGGCTTCTTCGATGAAGTCAGCGTCCGCCACCGCTTCCTCGATGTCCTTGGCGGCCCAGAGGTTCTGCTTCAGGATCTCTGTGGAACCGGCGGGGAAAAGGCCGTCGGCCACGAACTGGTCCGATTCGGCCAGAAGGCGGTCGTAGTTGCCCCGGGCCACTTCGGCGGACACGTCCGCCAGTGCCACGCGCGCTCCGCCGAGCGCCAGGACCTGGGCGATGCCGCCGCCCATGTAGCCGGAGCCGACGACGGCGACCTTCCGCGCGCTGTTGGCGTCCGTTGGAGTCGGGGTGCTTGCTGTTTCGGTCATGGTCAGACTGCCTTCGTGTAGTCGGGCTCATAGGAGCAGATGGCGTCCACCTTGGCGGCGGAGGCTGAAGTCTCATCGAAGCGGTAGTCGAGCCATTCGCCCACCAGCTTCTTGGCCAGTTCGAGGCCGATGACGCGCTGGCCCATGGTGAGGACCTGGGCGTTGTTGCTCAGGACCGAACGTTCCACGGAGTAGCCGTCGTGGGCCGTAACCGCACGGACGCCCGGGACCTTATTGGCCGCGATGGCCACCCCCAGGCCGGTACCGCAGATCAGCAGGGCGCGGTCTGCCTCACCGTCTGCCACCTTGCGGGCGGCGTCCACGGCCACGTGCGGGTACGCGGTCGAGTCGTTCGCCCCTACGCCGATGTCGACGACGGACGCCACGCGGCTGTCTGCCTCGAGCAGCGCCCTCAGGGCATTCTTGTACTCGACCCCGGCTTCATCGTTGCCAATGACGATGCGCCACCCTGCTGCCGCGCCCTGTCCGGGATTCTGTCCTGTGTTCTGTCCTGCGCTCATTCTTGTGCTCCATTTCCGGCCGCGGAAGCGGCCAGCCGGGAATCAGTCAGTGGGTTGTCGGCTGTGCCGGATTCGGCATAGCGTGCTATGCGGGAGGCGATGAGGCCGAAGGATACGGCTCCGGGGTCGGGATGCCCCAGGCTCTTCTCCGCCAGGGGCCGGGCACGGCCCTTGAGCGGTCGGAGGGAAGCCGTGGCATCGGCCGCCTCCCGGGCAGCAGCGGCCGCCGCCGCCAGTGCCCCCTTGACCTGCGTGCCGCCGTCGAACGCTGCCCGGAAAGCCTCCTGGTAGGGAAGCAGCGCGTCCACCATGGTTTTGTCGCCAGGTTCAGCCCCGCCCAGTCCGGTGATGGCATCCACGAACGCGGTCACGGCAGCGGCCGCGTCGCCGCCGCGGTACGAGTCCTTGTTGCCGAGCGCGAGCCCGGCCGCAATCACGGCTGATCCCCACAACGCACCGGAGGTGCCGCCGGCACGTTCACTCCAGGCCTCCCCGGCCGACGTCAGCACGCGCTCCACGGAAACTCCGGCAGCCGCTGCTTCAGCCGCGGCCGCCGCTGCCGCGTCCACGCCGCGGCGCATGCCGATGCCGTGGTCGCCGTCGCCCGCGATGGCGTCCAGGTTCCCCAGTTCCTCTTCATGCTCGACGACGACGCCCTGCACCTGGGCGAGCACGGCGGCGGCCAGCCGGCCCAGCTCGGCTGCTGCCGCCGTCGTGTTCTCCGCTTCACCGGCCACGGCGTCTTCCGGTCCGGCCAGCTCACGGCGGGCCCGCGGAGCCAGGTTGCCCTTGCGGAAGGCGGGGGTGTCGGCAGGTGCGGCCCAGTACCGCTCCAGCTCGTCGTCCAGCCAGAGCAGGGTGAGGGAGAGTCCGGACATGTCCAGGCTGGTGACCAGCTCGCCGCACTCGGGCTCCACCACCGTCAGGCCGGCGGCGGTGAGGAGCTTTTCGATCTTCCCGAAAAGCAGGAACAGCTCGTCGTACTTGACCGTGCCCAGGCCGTTGACGATGGCCACCACACGGTTCCCGGCGTCGTCGGGCTTGTCCGCCAGGAGCCTGGAGACCAGCAGTTCGGCGAGTTCGGAGGCGGTGGGCATGGGGTGTTCGGAGATGCCCGGCTCGCCGTGGATGCCGAGGCCCAGCGACATCTGCCCGGCGGGCACGTGGAACAGCGGCGCGTCCGCTCCCGGCAGCGTGCAGCCGTCAAAGGCCACGCCCAGGGAACGGGTGCGGTAGTTGGTCCGGATGGCCAGGCGTTCGACGGCGCCGAGGTCCAGTCCTGCTTCGGCCGCGGCGCCGGCAATTTTGAAGACCGTCAGGTCCCCGGCAATGCCGCGGCGCTTCTCGATCTGGT
The DNA here is from genome assembly GCF_034258515.1 of Pseudarthrobacter oxydans. Taxonomy (NCBI): domain Bacteria; kingdom Bacillati; phylum Actinomycetota; class Actinomycetes; order Micrococcales; family Micrococcaceae; genus Pseudarthrobacter; species Pseudarthrobacter oxydans. The sequence continues at coordinate 2,367,451 of NZ_CP139438.1, forward strand.
CCAGCGGAGCGCTGGCGATGTCGTCCGTGACCAGGACGGTGCGGGTTTCGATGCCTTCGGCGTTGAGCCGCAGCTGGGCCTGGCCGAAGTGGAGCACGTCGCCGGCGTAGTTGCCGTAACTCAGCAGCACGCCCCCGCCCGCGTTGGCGGCCTTGGCCACCCGGTAGACCTGGCCGGCTGCCGGGGAAGCGAACATGTTGCCGCAGGCGGAGCCCGTGGCGAGGCCCGGTCCCACGAGGCCTGCGAAGGCCGGGTAGTGGCCGGATCCGCCGCCCACCACCAGGGCCACTTGGCCGGCGGGCACCTCGGTGGAGCGGACCACGCCGCCGTCCACCCGGGCGACGTACCCGCGGTTGGCTGCCACAAAGCCGTCCAGTGCCTCATCCGCGAAATCAGCGGGGTTGTCGAAGATCTGGGTCATGGTTTCCTCATTGAATCCGAGTTGGAGAAGTAAAGCCGGGAGTCTGAATTGGTGCGGCCGCCACCGAATGCATGCCGGCCGCACCAGGCGCCATGGATCAGACGCTGCTGAGTTCCGGGGCGGGCAGCTGCCTCCCCTGCGCCACCCGGCTCTGCCCGAGTGCGTAGCCGTCGGTCTTGGGGAGGACGTGGCGGCGGAGGTAGTCCTGGTTGCTGGCGGTGACGCTCAGTCCGTCGCCGCCGTAGTGCTCGGTGCAAAGGATGCCCTGGAAGCCCACGGACAAGGCGACTTTGAAGGCCTCGCGGTAGTTGATGAGGCCGCTCTCCATGGGTGCCGGCATGGCGACATACATGTCGCGGGCCGTGTCCTCGTCCCGGATGTAGTTCTTCATGTGCCAGTAGTTGGAGTACGGCAGGGTCTTGGCCACCATCTCGCGCCAGTCCTCGATGGGCCGGTGCAGCCGGATGAGGTTGCCGAGGTCCGGGTTGAGGCCGACGTTGGCGAGGCCGATGTCCTGGACCATCTTCACGGAGGAGTCGGCGGTGCCCAGGTACGTGTCCTCGTACATTTCCAGGGACAGCAGGACGCCCACCTCGGCCGCGTGCCGGCCCAGTTCACGGAGGCGCGTCACGGCGTTGTTCCACGCTTCCCTGTTGCCTTCGGGGTCCTTGTAGCCTTCCACCGTCCAGAACCACAGCTGCTTCTGCTGCTCCGCCGTGATGGCCTGGTGGAGTCCAAAGGAGACAACCTCGCAGCCCAGCGCTGCTGCGGCGTCAATGGTGCGGTGGCTGTAGGCCAGGTTTTCTTCCCACCTGCCTTCTTCGATGACGCTGCGGCGGATAGCCGAGATGACCGGTACGCCGATCCCAACAGCGTCCGCGGCCTCCTTGAACTCGGCCAGGCGCCCCTGGCTCAGATCGCCCGGCCGGACCCAGCTGTCCGTGAGGTCGGCATTGGCGAAGCCGGCCTCCTTCACCTCGGACAGGACGCCGGCCCAGACGGAGGCTTCCGCGTCGTTCACGTGGACACCCCGGGCGTCTGTTGCCGGAAACTGCAGCAGTGCTGCAGTGATGGGCCAGTTGTCGGCTGTGTACGCCATGGTGTAGCTCCCTTGCTAGATCCTCTTTCCTATAGGATTTATTATTAACGGGGTGTTGTCAAGGTCACACAAAGGCGGGGGCAACCCAACTAAGTAGCGCCAAGTGTCGTTTTGGCGGTTCAAAACGACACTTGGCGCTACCTAGTTGGGCGGGAGGGCTGGTTCAGCCTGGCGGGGCGTCAGCCATGGCACGCGCACGGACCTGCCGGATGTGCTCGGCCATCGCGGCCTCCGCCGTGCCGGGGTTGCCCGATGCAAGGGCCTTCAGGACAGCCTGGTGTTCGGCGATTGCACTGTCGGCGTCGGTAATTCCCACTCCCCCGAAGAGCCTGAACCGCTGGATCTGGCCGCCGAGGGACGCATAGGCGGCTTCCATGAACTGGTTGCCGGTGTGCCGGGCGATGAGCTGGTGAAAACGCTCGTCCGCTTCCAGGTAGTCCTTGAACTCGGCGAAGGACGGGCCCCTTGGAGCGGCCTTCAGGTCCTCCACCGCGGTTTCCAGTTCGGCCAGGCCCTTCTGGCCGATCCGTTCACAGGCCAGCTTGGCGTTCACGGGTTCGATAGCCAGCCGCGCCTCCATGAGCTCGGCGAAGTCCTCCCTTGTGAAGACCGGAGCCACCCGGTACCCCTTGAGGGCCACCCTCCGGACCATGCCCGTGTGCTCCAGCCTCGCCAGCGCCTCGCGGACAGGCGTGGGCGAAACGTCGAGGTCCCGGGCGGTGCCGTCAATGCTGACCACGGCTCCCGGCGCCAGGCGGCCGTCCATAAGGGACGCCAGGAGTTCCGCGTAGACGTGGTCGGCGAGCACCTGGCGGTTGACAGCGCGGCCGGGCCGGCGGGCCGTCGCCATGTCCTCCGGCCGGGGCCCGTTGTCCTGGGGGGCTTTCTGCATGTTCAGATCCTATAGGGTTCCAACGATCCGGGACCTGCCACCCGGCCGCGGCCCCGCGGGCAGGCTAGGCACCGAAAAGCCCCGTCCAGGCTTGCCGGGACGGGGCTTGTCAGTTTGGCTATGCGAGCAGGGAAGGCTTCAGCTGCTGAAGCCGGCCCAGGAGACCGTTGATGAATTGGGGCGACTCGTCAGTGGAAAGCGTCTTGGCCAACGCCACCGCTTCGCTCACCGCCACGCCGTCCGGAATATCGTCGTTGTACAGGAGTTCCCAAGTGCCGATGCGCAAAATGATGCGGTCCACCGACGGCATCCGCTCAAGGCTCCAGCCCTGGGAGTACGTCTCCAGGAACTCGTCGATGGCGGTTTGCTGGGACAGCACGCCCTCAACGATTTCGATGGTGTACGGGTTGATTACCTGGTCGGTCTTTTCCCGCCGGGAGCGGATCACGTCAAAGGCCGAAACCGAGCGCTGCTCAGCTTCGAAAAGAACGTCCAGTGCCCTGTTACGGGCTTTACCGCGTGCGCTCACTACTCAGTGACCCGGCCCAGGTAGCTGCCGTCGCGGGTGTCTACCTTGACCTTGGTGTTGTTTTCAATGAACAGCGGAACCTGGATCTCGTACCCGGTTTCCAGGGTTGCGGGCTTGGTGCCTGCGGAGGAGCGGTCGCCCTGCAGGCCCGGCTCGGTGTAGGTGATTTCCAGCACGACGCTGGGCGGGAGTTCGATGTACAGCGGGGTGCCCTCGTGAATGGCGATGTTGACCATCTGGTTCTCGAGCATGAAGTTGGTGGCATCGCCTACCGTTGCGCCGGAGACAGTGATCTGGTCGAAGTCCGAGGTGTCCATGAACACGAAGTCGGCGCCGTCCTGGTACAGGTACTGGTAGTCACGGCGGTCAACCGTTGCGGTCTCGATCTTGAGCCCGGCGTTGAACGTCTTGTCCACGACCTTGCCGGACATCACGTTGCGCATCTTGGTGCGCACGAACGCACCGCCCTTGCCTGGCTTGACGTGCTGGAATTCGATGATGTTCCAGAGCTGGCCCTCGAGCTTCAGGACCGTTCCGTTCTTGATGTCGTTAGTGGTTGCCACTGTTTCCTCTGGTCTCTGTCTGGTCGCGTTGTCAGACGTTGTATGCCGGGCAGGCAACCCAAACGGACTGCCGGCGCGTGTTTGTCAAAAATCGGGTGGTTAAAAATTCAAGAACCATTCTACCGGGTTAATCCGGTGCGCTTCCCGGCTGCGGCTTCAGGCGGCTGCCGGAGGGCAGCTGCACCGATCCGCTGCCGGTATCAGCAGGCCAGGTCCAGGACATCCCGGGCACGCTGCAACGCCACGGTGGACGAGTAGATCTGGGCCGCATCGGCGGACTGCGCCACGCGCAGGTCGAGTGCGCGCGCGAACGATTCAACAGCTGCTGACATCTGGCCGGCACTGTACTGGGTCTTTCCCAGGAACTGCCACACGAGGGCCTCCCGCGGCGTCCCCTGCACTTCGGCCAGGAGCTGGCGGAACAGCTCCACGGCACGGTCAAGGCGGTTTGAAACCCGCAGCACCTCAGCCTCGAAGGTCCGCAGCCGGAAGGATTCGGGGTCCTTGAACCGGGCTTCGGCCAGCAGTTCGGCGGCTTCGGAGGCGTGCCCCTCCACCAGGAGAACGAAAATATGGTCTGCCGGATCGCTGGATACCGCCAGCGCCTCCCGGCAGGCGTCCTCGTTCACAATCTCCGGCAGCAGCGATTCCGGGTTGATCCGGATACCCGGAAAACCGGCCTCGGGCCAGTCTGCTGTTCCTTGCATGTCCCCCTGCATCAGGAAGCAATTTCCTGATATGCGGCGAACAGCAGGGAGGTGTCCGGGACGTCAAGGATTCCGGGCTTTGCCACGCCGTCCAAAACAACAAAGCGCAGCAGGTCACCGCGTGACTTCTTGTCGCGCCGCATTCCGTCAAGGAGGGCTTGCCAACGGTCCCGCCGGTAAGTAACCGGGAGGCCGAGGCTCTCAAGGACGGTCCGGTGCCGGTCGGCGTCGGCATCGCTGAGGCGGCCCACGCTGCGGGCGAGCTCGGCAGCGAACATCATGCCAACCGAGACAGCGGCGCCGTGACGCCACGAGTAGCGTTCGACGAGTTCGATGGCATGCCCGAGGGTGTGCCCGTAGTTCAGGATTTCCCGCAAACCGGATTCCTTGAGGTCCTCGGAAACCACCTTGGCCTTAACGGCGATGGCCCGCTCGATCAACTCCCGGAGGACGTCAGACTGCGGATCCACCACAGCGGCCGTGTCCTTTTCCACGAGGTCGAGGATGGCGGGATCGGCGATGAAACCGCACTTGATGACCTCCGCCATGCCGGAAACCATCTCGTTGCGGGGCAGCGAGTTGAGGGTGTCCAGATCGGCCAGCACGCCCGCGGGAGGATGGAATGCGCCCACCAGGTTCTTGCCTTCGGCGGTGTTGATCCCCGTCTTCCCGCCCACGGAGGCGTCCACCATGGCGAGCAGGCTGGTGGGCATGTGGATGACCTTGACGCCGCGCAGCCAGGTGGCTGCAACGAAGCCGGCGACATCCGTGACCGCGCCTCCGCCGACGGCAACGATGGCGTCGGACCGGGTGAAGTCGTTCTGCCCCAGGACCTGCCAGCAGAAGGCGGCCACCTGGATGTGCTTGCCTTCTTCGGCGTCCGGGATTTCCGCGGTCAGGGAGGTGAAACCGGCGGCGGCCAGCTCGTCGCGGACGGTGTCGCCGGTAAGCCGCAAGGCGCGCGGATGGATGACCAGCACGCGCCGTACCCGCTCCCCCAGCAGCCCCGGAAGGTCACCCAGCAGCCCCCGCCCCACGACGACGTCGTAATTCTCGGCGGCGGAACTGCCTGTGACACTGATGACTGTTGATTCGGTGGTCACTTTTCAACTTCCTGTTTGGCAGCTGCGTAGTCCCGCAGTGCTGCTTCGAGCCGCGCGCCCAGCTCGGAAACCGAGCCGTGGCGCACGTCCAGGGTGAGGTCAGCCAGCCGCTCATAGACTGGCTTGCGGGTGGCGAACATTGCGGTCCAGCGGCCCATCGCGTCCCCGGCCAGCAGCGGGCGCCCGGAGTTCCGGGCGATGCGGCCGGCCACTGTTTGCGCGTCGCATTCGAGGTACACCACGGTACAGCGGCTGATCAGCTGCTGAGTGCCGGAGTCCAATACCGCGCCGCCGCCGAGGGAGATCACCGCGACGGTCTGGTCCGCCGCTTCGACGACGTCGGCTACCGTCCGTGCTTCGATCTCACGGAACGCATGTTCACCGCGCCCGGCAAATATATCCGAAATCGATCCATGGCCGGCCACGATCACGGCGTCGGTGTCCACGAACGGGACGCCGAGCTGATGGGCAAGCTGCTGCCCGATGGCCGACTTGCCCACCGCCATGGGCCCGATCAGGACAATGGGCCGGCCTGAGGGTCCGGTTTTGCTGCGGTGGGGCACTTACTGGCCGATCGAGTCCAGGGACGCCGGAATGTTGTCCAGGTAACCCTTGATGTTGCGTGCGGTCTCCGCGACGGAGTCGCCGCCGAACTTTTCGGTGACGGCCTCGGCGAGGACCAGCGCCACCATTGCCTCTGCCACCACACCGGCGGCCGGAACCGCACAGACGTCCGAACGCTGGTGGTGCGCCTTTGCAGGCTCCCCGGTGCTGACGTCGATGGTCTTGAGGGCGCGCGGCACCGTGGCGATGGGCTTCATGGCGGCCCGGACGCGCAGGACGTCTCCGATGCTCATGCCGCCCTCGATGCCGCCGGCACGGTTGCTGGTGCGGACAATGCGGCCGTCAGCATCCCGGACGATTTCGTCATGGGCGGCGGAGCCGCGGCGCGCGGCCGTCAGGAAGCCGTCGCCGACCTCCACGCCCTTGATGGCCTGGATGCCCATCAGTGCGGCGGCAAGGCGGGAATCCAGGCGCCGGTCCCAGTGCACGTAGCTGCCCAGTCCTGGCGGGAGTCCGTAGGCGAGGACTTCCACCACGCCGCCCAGGGTTTCGCCTTCCTTGTGGGCGGCGTCCACCTCGGCGACCATCGCATCGGAGGTTTCGCGGTCGAAGCAGCGGAGCGGGTCGGCGTCCAGCGCAATGACATCCGCGGGCACCGGAAGGGGACGTCCTTCCGGGACTGCGACAGTGGCAATGCTGACTGTGTGGCTGACCAGCTCGATGCCGAGGTGCTTGAGGAATTGTGCCGCAACGGTGCCCATGGCAACGCGGGTGGCGGTCTCGCGCGCGCTTGCCCGCTCCAGGACAGGACGTGCCTCAGCGAAGCCGTACTTCTGCATCCCGGTGAAATCGGCGTGGCCGGGCCGGGGGCGGGTCAGCGGCGCGTTGCGTGCCTGGTCCGCGAGCAGGTCCGGATCCACAGGATCCGCCGACATGATCTGTTCCCACTTGGGCCACTCTGTATTGCCCACCTGGATGGCCACCGGGCCGCCCTGGGTGAGGCCGTGGCGGACGCCGCCGAGGATGGTGACGACGTCCTGCTCGAACTTCATGCGCGCGCCACGGCCATAGCCCAGCCGGCGGCGTGCCAAGGAGTCTGCGATGTGCCCGCTGGTGATTTCCACACCGGCGGGGACGCCTTCAATAATTCCCATCAGAGCCGGACCATGGGATTCACCGGCAGTCAACCAACGCAACATATCTTCCATCCTGCCACGGCGGGCGGTTACAAAGCGCGTCGGGGAAGGCCGACTGAGGCGCACATCACATCTATGACGGCGGCATTGACGTCATCGCCGCGACGGGTAAAAAGGCGTACCTGTTCCACTGCCTGGTACAGCAGCATCTCCAGGCCGGGCACCACGGTGCCGCCGCCTGCCTGCCACACCGAGGCGACCAGGCTGGGCCAGGGATCGTAGGCAACATCCAGCAGCACGCCGGTAGTGGCCGTTTTCAACTCCGCTATTTCGGCCGCCAGCCCGTCCGCGGCCCGCGGTGGCAGGGTGGAGATGACGACGTCGGCGGCGGCCGTTGGGTGCACCGCGTCAGCCAGGCGGCGGATGTCCAGGTCCATGCCCAGGCTTGCGGCGGCGGAGCGGACCTCCCCGGTCCTGGAGGTGTCCCGGACGAAGACCTGGACGTGGCCGGTCCCAAGCTCCTTCAGCGCCGCGATGGCAGAGGCCGCTGTTCCCCCGCCGCCGAGGATGACGGCGGCGGGGGCTGGCCCCGTCCCGGCATGCCGCAGGGCGTTGACGATCCCGGCAACATCGGTGTTCGATCCAACGATCTTCCGGCCGCCGTCGTGGTCCTCGAAGGACACCGTGTTGACCACACCCAGGATCCCGGCAACGCCGCGGACCTCATCCACCTGCCCGAGCATCGCCGTCTTCAAGGGCATCGTGACGGACAGGCCGCGCCAGCCCGGCTGGTCGCGGATCTGCCGCATCAGCGTCGGCAGCAACTGCTCGGTGACGTCAATCGCCGTGTAGCTGATGCCGACGCCCAGCCGGCCGTAGGCAGCAAGATGCAGTGCCGGCGACTTCGAGTGGCTGATCGGGTGGCCCAGGACGGCAGCCCGAAGGCTCATGTGCAGCGTCCGGCGTTCGCCGCGCACCAGGCGTTGTACTGCTCGACGTACCCGTTGTGCTCGGCCAGCGTCCTGGAGAACTTGGTCTCCTTGGTGTCCAGGTTGATGGTGACCCAGTACAGGTAGTCGTTCGTCTTCGGCCTGGCGGCAGCATCAATGGCCGTCTTTCCCGGAGAGCCGATGGGTCCCGGGGGCAGTCCGGGATTCGCATAGGTGTTGTACGGGTTGGACTTGTCCTGGCGCTGTTCGTCCGTGAAGTTGTAGCTCTTGGTGCCCAGGCCGTACGTCACCGCCGAGTCCACCTGCAGGAAACCTCCGGTCTGGTCGTTGGGCTTGAGCCGGTTGTAGATGGCACCTGCCACGTCCCCGTACTCCGCCTGGCCGCCTTCGGCCTGGACAATGCTGGCCACGATCACGGCCTCGTACTGCTTGGCCGGGTCCGTGATGCCCTGCGACACAAGTTCGTCGGTTGTGATCTTAACCAGGGCCTGGAGGATGTCCTTTGCCGGGGTACCAAGGGGGAAACGGTGTTCACCCGGAGCCAGGTAGCCCTCAAGGTTTTTTGCGGTGGCCGGCAGCCCGAACTGGGCCGGCTGGTTGCTGAGCGCCTGCAGGTCCTGGATGGAAATTCCGGAACCTTGCGAAATTGCCTGCAGGGACTCGCCCACGCGCAGGCCGGCACTGAGGGCGAAGTAGATGACCTTGGTTTGGTCCTTGCCCAGCAGGACGTTTACGGCGTCGGAATTCTTCATCTCGTTCTTGAACGTGTAGTCCCCCGGAGCCAGTGTTCCCCCGGATGCGCTGAAGCTCTGGAGGAAGGTGTCCGCATTCGCCACCACGCGTTCGTTTTCCAGCTTCGCAGCGACGGACCGGGTGCCTTCGCCGTTCTCGACGGTCACCACGACTTCGCCCGTCCCCGGGCCCGGGAAGTCGGCGGGCTTGTCGCTGCCAAGCAACGGCTTCAGGAACTGCGCGCCGACTGCCACGGCCGTGACGAAGACGGCAAGGGTAAGGAACAGTGCCAGCATCCGCCTGCGGCGGCGCACCTTCTTGGACGGTTTGGCCACTACCGCTGCCGTCGACGGGGCGGGAAGGAATTCGTGATGGTGCGCGCCGTCGTCGTGCCCCTCGGCGTAGTGGGCGTCACCGTAGTGCTCCTGGTCGTAGTGGCCATCGTGATAGTGATCCGCGTGGTGCGCTGCAGGGTAGGCGGCCCCGTCCGGGAAGTGCGGCTCGTCGTCGTAATGCGTTCCAGTTCCGTGCTGGTGGGCTCCGAAGGCGGGCGCTCCTGAAAAAACGGGTGCCTCGTGGGCCTGAAGCCCGTCATGCCGGCCGGCTTCTTCATAGTTGGCGTCCCCACGGAAGTCTTCGTTGTGATGTGCCTCTTCCCGGGGGATGTCCTGGATGGACGGCGGAGTGAGGGGAGCAGCCGGAACGGGCTGTTCTACCGGTGTTTCCTGCGGTGCCGCTTCCTGGGGTCCAGCTTCGTTCCGCAATGCTTCGTCCTTAGGCAGGGGGTGCGGCTCGGGTGCCACGGGAGGTTCCGAAGGCTGCGGCGGAATGTCGTGGCCGGTCTCGTAGGCCTGCTCGGGCACCGCGTCCTGGCCTCCGGTGTTGAAGGTTTTTTCCCTTGCACGGAGTTCCTTGCGGGTCAGCGGTCGTGCTGCTCCGGCGTCCAGTGGGCTGGAAGCGTCGTCAATGTTGGCAGGGCTCACTGTTGCCTTCCATTATCTGAAGATTGGGCCGTTTCGCCGGGGGCGGCGCGCACAGTGTCATTCTGCCCGCTGCCTCCCAGGTCCACGGAAGGGGGCGGCGGCGTCACGCGTGAGCCGACGTCCGCTCCCCTGGCTTTCTGCATGTCGATGGCGTGCTGAAGGATACCCGCCGCCGCGACCTGATCAACTACTTTACGGTGATTCCTGCTGCTCATGCCAGCTTCATGCAGGTTGCGGTGCGCGGTCACGCTGCTCAACCGTTCGTCCACAAGGTTAACCGGGACGTCCACAGCACGGGCAGCCAGTTCGCCGGCAAGCAGCCGGGCGTAGTCCACGGCCATCTTGGCGGACGCCCTTTCCTCACCCTTGAGGGTGCGGGGCAGCCCCACGATCACCTGCACGGCGCCGAGCTCCTCGACCAGGTTTGCGATGACCCTGACGTCGGAGTTTTTCCTGGCGTTGCGGTCCAGTGTTTTGTAGGGCGTTGCCAGGATCGAGTCGCGGTCGCAGATGGCAACCCCCACCCGGACCGTGCCGACGTCCACCCCCAGTTTGATGCCCTGGGGGTAGGCGCCGGCAGCTGCAGGATTGGTCATGGGTGGTTAGCGCCGCGTAATGGCGTCAACAACCGCCGCCAGTGCCGGGCCGACCTTGCCGGCGTCGGTGCCGCCGCCCTGGGCGACGTCGTCCTTGCCGCCGCCTCCGCCGCCGAGGACACCCGCGGCGAGGCGAACGAGCGCGCCGGCCTTGACCCCGGCCTCCCTGGCGGCTTCATTGGTGGCCACCAGGATCATGGGACGGTCGTTCGCAACGCCGGCAACGGCCACAGTCGCCGCTGCCGAGCCGAGACGGTTGCGCAGGTCCAGCGCCAGGCCGCGAAGATCGTCCGCGCCACTGACCTGGCCGGCATCATGGGCGATGACGCTCACGCCGGCCGCGTCCTTGGCGCTGCTGACCAGCTGTGCGGCCGAGGCGGCCAACTGCTCCTTGCGGAGGCGGTCCAGCTCCTTCTCCGTGGCCTTGAGTTTGGCGAGGGTGGCGGAAATCCGGTCGGCCAGCTGGCCCGAGGGCACTTTGAGGAGCTCGGTCAGCTCGGTCACCAGGGCGCGTTCGGCGGCCAGGTGGCGGAACGCATCCATGCCCACGAAGGCCTCCACGCGGCGGTTTCCCGACCCCACGGACTGCTCGCCCAGCAGCGAAAGGCTGCCGATCAGGGAAGTGTTGGGCACGTGGGTGCCGCCGCACAGCTCGCGGGACCAGGCGCCGTCGATCTCCACCACGCGTACTTCGCTGCCATAGTTTTCACCGAACAGTGCCATGGCGCCCAGGGCCTTGGCCTCCGCCAGTCCCATCACCTTGGTCTCCACCCGGAAATTGTTCCGGATGGCCAGGTTGGAGACTTCCTCGATCTCGGACCGGGTGGCCGTGCTCAGGCCTTCGCCCCAGGCGAAGTCGAAGCGCAGGTAGCCGGCCTTGTTGTAAGAACCGCGCTGCGTGGCTTCGGGGCCGAGGATCTGGTGGAGCGCCGCGTGCACAATGTGCGTGCCGGTGTGTGCCTGCTCGGCGGCGTGCCGGCGTTCACGGTCGACGGCGGCGCGGACCAGCGAGTCGGACCCGATTTCGCCTTCGCGCACGATCGCCTTGTGCACGCTCAGGCCCTTCAGGGGCCGCTGCACGTCAAGGACCTCGACGACGAATCCGTCACCGGTGATGAGGCCCGTGTCTGCGGCCTGGCCGCCTGCTTCCGCGTAGAACGGGGTCTCGGAGAGCACCAGCTCGATCTCGTCACCCGTGGAGGCCTGCTGGACCGGGCGGCCGCCCGTGAGGATGCCGCGGACCCGGGATTCGCCGTCGAGCTCCGTGTAGCCGGTGAAGACCGTCTCGCCCTGGGCCAGGATGTCCTGGAACGCGCTGAGGTCGGCGTGGCCGCCCTTCTTGCCCTTGGCATCCGCCTGGGCGCGCTGGCGCTGTTCCTGCATGAGGCTGCGGAACGCTGCCTCATCCACCTTGAGCCCGGCTTCTTCGGCCATTTCCAGGGTCAGGTCGATGGGGAACCCGTAGGTGTCGTGCAGGGTGAAGGCGTCCTCGCCGGACAGCGGCTTGTTGGCCGCTTTGGACACCTTGACGGCGTCCTCCAGCCGGGCAGTGCCGGAAGCGATGGTGCGCAGGAAGGCCTTCTCCTCCGCGTAGGCGATGCGGCTGATCCGGGCGAAGTCGGTGTCAACCACGGGGTAGACGCCCTTCATGGCGTCGCGGGAGGCCGGCAGGAGCTCAGGCAGGCATGCCTGTTCCACGCCGAGGAGGCGCATGGAGCGGACGGCACGGCGGATGAGCCGGCGCAGGACGTAGCCGCGGCCCTCGTTGGAGGGGGTCACGCCGTCGGAGATGAGCATCAGCGCCGAGCGGACGTGGTCGGCGACCACGCGCATGCGCACGTCGTCCGTGTGGTGCGGGTCGTCGTCGGACTCGGCGGAGGTGTACTCCCTGCCGGAGAGTTCGGCGGCCTTGTCGATGACGGGGCGGACCTGGTCCGTCTCGTACATGTTCTCGACGCCCTGCAGGATCATGGCCAGGCGCTCCATGCCCAGGCCGGTGTCGATGTTGCGCTTGGGCAGCTCGCCCACGACGTCGAAGTCTTCCTTCGAACGCACGTTTTCGATCTGGTACTGCATGAACACGAGGTTCCAGATCTCGATGTAGCGGGTTTCGTCCGCCAGCGGGCCGCCCTCGACGCCGTATGCGGGGCCGCGGTCATAGTAGATTTCGGAGCAGGGGCCGGCAGGGCCGGGCTGCCCGGTGTGCCAGTAGTTGTCCGCCTTGCCCATTTTCTGGATGCGCTCCGCGGGGACGCCGGTGTTCTTCAGCCACAGTTCCCTGGCTTCGTCGTCCTCTTCGTAGACGGTCACCCAGAGGCGTTCCGGCGCAAGCCCGTAGCCGCCGTCGTCAACGCTCGTGGTGAGCAGTTCCCAAGCGAACTTGATGGCATCTTCCTTGAAGTAATCGCCGAAGGAGAAGTTGCCGCACATTTGGAAGAAGGTTCCGTGGCGGGCAGTCTTGCCCACTTCCTCGATATCGCCGGTGCGGATGCATTTCTGCACGCTGACGGCACGCGAGTAGGGTGGTTCCTCCCTGGCCGTCAGGTAGGGAATGAACGGCACCATGCCGGCAACCGTGAACAGCAGCGAGGGGTCGCTGGAAACCAACGATGCGGAGGGAACCGCGGTGTGGCCCTTGCTGACAAAAAAGTCCACCCAGCGCTTTGTGATCTCCTGCGACTTCATGAGCTGTTACGTACCCTTCTTGCTCCGCGCACTGACCGGCGCGGAGGTTCTTTCGCGTGCGGTTCCCGTAGCTGTACGGTTCCCGCCGGTGTTGTTATAACGTTTGGTGCCGCCGCATCGTGCGGTCGGCAGGGTGCGGGCCGGCGTGGTGCCGGACTGCGGGGCCTGGTCAGCGGCGGACCAGGTCTTCCGATTCGACGCCGAGGGCGGCCCGAAGATCGGTCTCGCGCTCACGCATCCCTGCGCGGACGGCATCGGCGAAGTCGTAGACGCCGTCAGCGAGCCGGTTCACCGCGCGGTTGAGGCCCTCCGGGCCAAGCGCGGACTGCATGCCGGCCTGCGCTTCGGTCACCTTGCGGAAGGCGATCACTCCGATCGCCACGCCGATTCCCATCCAGACAAGTCGTTTCATTTTATGTTCTCCGGAATTCAGCGGCTGCGGCGGCCGGCAGCGGGTTTCTTGCGGTTGGCAAACGCGGTGCGGACACCGTAGCTGAAGGCGGCCACCTTGATGAGCGGGGATCCGACTGTGGCGGCCACCAGCGAGGACAGCGCCGACAGGTTGGCCGAGGCGTCCGAAACGTTGGACGAGATACCGTCCACTTTCTTCAGCTGCTGGTTGGTGGTGGACACGGTGGCCGTGACCTCGTCCATCAGGGGCGTGGCGCCGTCGCTCAGGGACCGGATGGCCGTGCGCACCTCGTCAAACACCTTGCCCAGCTTCACGATGGGCACCGCGAGCAGCAGCACCAGGAGCGCAAACACCCCGGCAGCGATCAGGCCGGCAATATCGCCACCAGACATAGACGTTTCATCTCCTCGAAATTCTGTGGTTCGTGTCATCAGCGGATGCGTCAGCAAAACGCGTTTCCGCAGATGTCCCCCAAGTACCTTACATACAAAGAAGCCCGCGGCGCTTGCCACGGGCTTCTTTGGATACGCTGCCGGAATTTAGCGTGCGTAGAATTCGACGACGAGCTGCTCTTCGCAGGTCACGGGGACCTCGGAGCGCTTGGGGCGGCGGACCAGGCGTGCCTGCAGGGCCTCCAGCTTGACGTCCAGGTAGGCCGGAACGGCGGGCAGGACGTCGCGGTGGGCGCCGGCTGCTGCAACCTGGAGCGGGACCATGGTTTCGCTGCGGCTGTGGACGTGGACCAGCTGGCCCTCGCCGACGCGGAACGACGGACGGTCAACGCGGACGCCGTCAACCATGATGTGGCGGTGCACAACCAGCTGGCGGGCCTGGGCGATGGTGCGGGCGAAACCGGCACGCAGGACCAGGGCGTCAAGGCGCATTTCGAGCAGTTCGATGAGGTTTTCACCGGTCAGGCCCTTGGTGCGGCGGGCCTCTTCGAAGGCACGGGTCATCTGTGCTTCGCGGATGCCGTACTGGGCGCGCAGGCGCTGCTTTTCGCGGAGGCGTACGGCGTAGTCGGAGTCCTGCTTCTTGCGGGCACGGCCATGCTCACCGGGGCCGTACGGGCGGCGCTCCATGTACTTGGCGGCCTTGGGGGTCAGAGCGATGCCGAGGGACCGCGAGAGGCGGGCCTGACGGCGAGCACGAGTGTTGTTAGCCACTTGTGTCCTTCCAATATCTGCGGTGTGTCAGTGTTACTGGCCTCCACGATGGAGAGCATCGGCCAACCGCTGCCTTTTGCTACTGGGCACAGGGCATAACCTTCTCAACGTAAATTGGGGAGATTGTGCGTCCGTGCCTTGCCAGACAAACATCTATCCTACCACGGCGGCTACTTGCCCCGGACAATCTTCCGCAGCCGCTCCAGGCGCACCGCAATGTCCCGCTCCGCGCCGTTGGCCGTGGGCTGGTAGTAGTCCCTCCCCACGAGGTCGTCCGGGGGATACTGCTGGGCGGCTACTCCGTGCGGCGCATCGTGGGCGTATTTGTACCCCACGCCGTGGCCCAGCTGTTTGGAACCCGGATAGTGCGCGTCCCGCAGGTGCGCGGGGATGCCGTCCCCCAGGCCTGCCCGGACGTCGGCGATGGCCTTGTTGATGCCCATGTAGGCGGCGTTGGACTTCGGGGCGGTGGCCAGGTGCACCACGGCCTCGGCAAGGATGATGCGGCCCTCCGGCATCCCGATCAGCTGCACGGCCTGGGCCGCTGCCACTGCCGTCTGCAGCGCAGTGGGATCGGCCATCCCCACGTCCTCGGCCGCAGAGATCACGATCCTTCGGGCCACAAAGCGGGGGTCCTCCCCCGCTTCCAGCATCCGCGCCAGGTAGTGGAGGGCTGCGTCCACGTCAGACCCGCGGATCGATTTGATGAAGGCACTGATGACGTCGTAGTGCTGGTCCCCGGCACGGTCGTAACGGACGGCGGCAACATCGAGGGCACGCTCGGTGTGCTTGAGTTCGACGACGACAGGCCCTTCCCCTGCATCGTCCGCATCCCCGAACGCAACCCCGGCTGCCGCTTCCAGGGCCGTCAAGGCACGGCGGGCATCACCCCCGGAAAGCCTTACGAGGTGGTCCAGTGCTTCCTCATTGAGGTCCACTTTCCCGTTCAGGCCGCGAGGATCTGCAACGGCGCGCTGGATCAGTCCCTCGATGTCCGCATCGGTCAGTGGCTTGAGGGTCAGCAGCAGGGAACGGGACAAAAGCGGCGAGACGACCGAAAACGAGGGGTTCTCGGTGGTGGCAGCCACCAGGACCACCCACCGGTTTTCGACGCCGGGCAGCAGGGCATCCTGCTGGGCTTTGTTGAAGCGGTGGATCTCGTCGAGGAACAGGACGGTGGTGGTCTTGTAGAGGTCCCTCGCGGTGAGGGCGTCGTCCATCACCCGCCGCACGTCCTTGACGCCGGCAGTGATGGCAGAGAGTTCCACGAACTTCCGGCCCGGTCCCCTGGCGATCACGTGCGCCAGGGTGGTCTTGCCGGTCCCGGGAGGACCCCAGAGGATGAGCGACGTGGGTCCTGCCGGGCCGGTTGTGTCCGCTCCCGCCCCGGCAGCGAGCTGGCGCAAGGGTGACCCCTGACCCAGCAGGTGTTGCTGGCCCACCACCTCATCGAGGGTGCGGGGACGCATCCGGACGGCGAGCGGGCCGCGGGGGGAAGCGCTGCCTCCTCCCCCGGCAGGCCGCCCGACGGCAGGTGCAGCACTGTCGCCGTCGTCGTCATCATTGCCGGGCCCGTGCCCGAAGAGATCTTCCACATAGATAGGCTACTTCCAGTTCACCTTCCGGTTTCGCCGGAAGCCACGCGCGTCAGCGAAGGGTTGACCCATGTCCGTGCATGCCACCGGCGGAGCCAGGCCGCCGTCCGTACGGACCGCTTTCGTCCCCGGCGCCCGGCTGGCCGGATGGGCAGGGCGGTTCGGTGCTGCGCACGGCGGGTACCGGATGACGGATGACGACGACGGACTGCGGCTGATTGCCGCGGACGGCACCGAAGCATTGCTGCAGCCGCCGTGGCCGGTTGACGGACGGCCGGGCCGTGGGGCGGATGCCCTTGAACGGCTCGCGTCCCTCGCGTCCCAGCCGCGCAGGCTCGGCCTCCTGCTGGTCCGGCGCGGAGGATACGGCGTAGCGGTAGTAAGTGAGGGCGTGGTCCTGGCCTCCAAGGTGGGCTCCACCTATGTGCAGTCCCGGACCGCCGCGGGCGGCCAGTCGCAGCAGCGCTTCGCACGCCGGCGGAGCAACCAGGCAGACGCGCTGGTGGGGGCAGTCGCCGAACATGCCGGCCGCGTGTTCAGCAGTGCATCTTTTGAATACGTGGTTCCCGGGGGCGACAGGACCCTGGCCGGCCTTGTCCTCGAGCACCCGGCCCTGAAGGGCTATACCGCCTTGCCCCGGCTGGCCTGTCTCGACGTCCCGGATCCCAAGGCCTCGGTGCTGAGGAAAACCGCCGCCGATGCGTGTGCGGTGCGGATCCAGGTCTCAGACCCGTCCTAGTCAACAGCCCGTGAGAGCCCTGCGCGGCCGCTGCTGGCGGTAAATGTACCGTCCCGACTCCGTAAAACCCGCCTTGCTGTACAACTGCCGGGCAGCTTGGTTCGCGGCTGTAACCAGCAGCCAGAACCTGTCCACTCCGTGCGCGCCTCCCTCAGCAAGGAGGGCCTGGAGCACCGCCGTCGCATATCCCCGGCGGCGGCCCGACGCGGATGTGGCCATGCAATAGATTCCTCCCGTGCCGTGCACCATGGCGAGGCGCCCTACCGCGGCGGGGACACCGTCGTCGCCCCTTACGAGGGCATACAGCGACGGGCATCCGGTCAGGATGGCGCGCGCCGTGTCACGCTCCCCCTCTCCGCCTCGGCCGTCCACGCTCCACCAGAGGTGCAGCCACTCCTCGTCCGGCGCGTCCTGAACCTCCACCCGTCCGCTTCCGGAACCTGGGAAGCCGTTCCCCGAAGGCCGGGACATGATCAGCGTTTCCGACTGCCGGGTGAAGCCTTGGGCGTCCAGGACCTGGTTCAACCCGTCGTTGGCGGGAGTGTCCGTCATCTGGAAAATGAGCGGCAACCGCCGCTCCCGGTACCACTGCATCGCCTCGCGCAATGCTGCCAGGGGCTCCCCGGCAGTGTTCCGGGGCCACACCGAGTTCGCCCTCTGCGTGACCCCGGCCGCAGCACGGAGCACCCACTCCCCCGTGTCCCGGCGCTCAACCGCAGGCCAGGCGGCATCCATGAGTATCTCGAAGGCGCCGGTCTGGTGACCCGGGAGGCTGTGGACCACTGGGGTTCCTGTCTGCGGATAAGCCTGAAGGCCCTCCCATCCGGGAGGGCCTTCAGGCCAAACGGGGTAATGCCCTACTTGCCCTCTGCCGGCTTGGACTCCGGCTTGAAGTCGACACCGGCTTCCTTGCGCTGCTGGGGCGTGATCGGGGCGGGGGCGGCGGTCAGGGGATCGTACCCGTTGCCGGTCTTGGGGAAGGCAATAACGTCGCGGATGGACTCAACCCCAGCCAGCAGTGCCACCACGCGGTCCCAGCCAAAGGCGATGCCGCCGTGCGGAGGGGCACCGTACTTGAAGCCCTCCAGCAGGAACCCAAACTTGGTCTGGGCATCTTCCCGGTCGAGGCCCATCAGTTCGAACACCCGTTCCTGGACGTCGCGCTCGTGGATACGGATGGATCCGCCGCCGATTTCGTGGCCGTTGCAGACGATGTCGTAGGCGTACGACAGCGCTGATTCCGGGTCCTTGTCAAAGGTCTCCAGGAACTCGGGCTTGGGCGAGGTGAAGGCGTGGTGGACGGCGGTCCACTTGCCTGCACCCACCGCCACGTCACCTGAAGCAACGGCCGCGGCCGCAGGTTCGAACATCGGCGCGTCGACCACCCAGCAGAAGGCCCAGGCGGCGGGATCGATCAGGCCGGTGCGATGTCCTATTTCCACCCGGGCAGCGCCGAGCAGTGCCCGTGCCGCAGGCTTCTCGCCGGCAGCGAAGAAGATGCAGTCACCGGGCTTGGCGCCGACCGCGTCTGCCAGGCCTGCGCGCTCCGTGTCGGTCAGGTTCTTGGCCACCGGACCGGCAAGTTCGCCATCTTCCTTGAACAGGACATAGGCAAGTCCCTTGTGGCCGCGCTGCTTGGCGAATTCCTGCCAGCCATCCAAGGTCCGGCGCGGCTGGGAGGCGCCGCCGGGCATCACCACGGCACCGACGTAAGGCGCCTTGAACACACCGAAGTTGGTGTCCTTGAAGAACCCGGTCAGTTCGGTGAGCTCCACGCCGAAACGGAGGTCGGGCTTATCCGAGCCGTACCGGGCCATGGCGTCGGCGTAGGTGATCCGCTGGATGGGAGTGGGGATCTCGACGTCGATCAGCTTCCACAGGGCCTTGAGGATGTTTTCGCCGAGGGCAATGATGTCGTCCTGGTCCACGAAGCTTGCTTCGATGTCCAGCTGGGTGAACTCCGGCTGCCGGTCGGCGCGGAAGTCCTCATCGCGGTAGCAGCGGGCAATCTGGTAATACTTCTCAAAGCCGCCCACCTGCAGGAGCTGCTTGAACAACTGCGGGGACTGCGGAAGGGCATACCAGGAACCCGGTGCCAGGCGGGCCGGGACCACGAAGTCGCGGGCGCCTTCGGGCGTGGACCGGGTGAGGGTGGGGGTTTCAACCTCCACGAAGCCGTCCTTGTGCAGCAAGTCGCGGGCCACACGGTTTGCCTCGGAACGCAGCCGGAGGTTTCGGGCGGGACCGGGCCGGCGCAGGTCCAGGTAACGGTGCTTCAGGCGTGCTTCCTCGCCCACTTCAACATGCTCGTCGATCTGGAACGGGAGCGGCTCGGAGGTGTTGAGGATAACCACCTTGTCCGCCATGACCTCGATCCCGCCGGTGGCCAGGGCAGGGTTCTCGTTGCCCTCGGGCCGCTTGGAGACAGTGCCGGTGACCTGCAGGACATACTCGTTGCGCAGGCCGTGGAAGACTTCTTCCTCGCGGACCACAACCTGGGCCACGCCGGAAGCATCGCGCAGGTCCACGAAGGCCACACCACCGTGATCACGACGGCGGCCCACCCAGCCGGCCAGGGTTACGGTTTGTCCAATGTGCTCGGAACGAAGGGATCCGAGGTCATGTGTGCGCAGCACAGCACGCCTTTCTGCGGGGTTACAGCGGGAAGTCGATCGGGAAGTTCAATAGGATCGTTGCAGGAACGATTCCGTTCGAGTTTACCCGCTGCCAAGGGACTGTCACCGCATGAGCGCACACCAGCAACTTCAACGCAGGCTCGGCACGTTCGACGCCACCGCCATCGGGCTGGGCTCAATGCTGGGAGCAGGGGTGTTCGTGGTGTTCGCCCCCGCGGCGGCGCTGGCCGGCCAGCTGCTGGCCCTGTCGGTGGTCATCGCCGGGGCGGTGGCCTACTGCAACGCCGTGGCTTCAGCCGCCCTTGCCGCGAAGTACCCCACCAGCGGGGGGACGTACGTCTATGGGCGCGAACAGCTGGGTAAGTGGCCGGGATTCCTTGCCGGCTGGGGCTTTGTGACCGGCAAGACGGCGTCCTGCGCTGCCATGGCCCTGACATTCGGCAGCTACATCTCGCCGCAGTACGCCGTGCCGGTGGCCGTGGCTGCCGTGGTGGCCCTGACCGGCGTGAACCTGCTGGGCATCACGCGGACGGCGCTGCTCACCAGGGTCCTGCTGTGCGTCGTCCTGGCCACCCTCAGCTTCGTGGCTGTTGCCGCAGCGGTCGGGCCGCACCCCGATGCGGGACCTGCCGGATCCGCGGACATGGCCTCCCCGGGGGGCGTGTTGCCCGCGGCAGGCCTGATGTTTTTCGCCTTTGCCGGCTACGCCCGGATTGCCACCCTCGGCGAGGAGGTCAAGGATCCTGCCCGCGCCATACCGCGTGCCATCCTTGCGGCCCTCGCGGGTGCCTTCGCCATCTACCTCACCCTGTCGCTGCTCCTGCTGAACCACCTTCCCGGCGGGCGGCTCGCTGCCACCAGGACGCCGCTGCTCGACGCCGTGCTGCAGTCCGGGCTGGCGGCGGGGGCTCCCGCCGTCCAGGCAGGAGCCGCGGCGGCCTGCCTGGGCGCGCTCCTGGCACTCATCACCGGTGTCGGTCGCACCACCCTCGCCATGGCCAGGGAACGCGACCTGCCTGTACTTCTTGCGCGGGTCGGGGGAAAGCACACCGTGCCGTACGCCGCAGAACTCGCCGTGGCCGCCGTCGTCATCCTGCTGCTTGCCACCACGGACGTTATGACGGTGGTGGGCTTCTCCAGCTTTGGCGTACTGATCTACTACGCTGTGGCGAACGCATCGGCGTACACGTTGCCGACGCACCCGGCATATGCGCCCAAGTGGCTCAACGCCGTCGGCTTCGTGGCCTGCCTGTTGCTGGCCTTCACCCTGCCGCCGGTCCCGGTAGTGGCCATGGCCGGGGTCCTGGCCGCCGGCGTGGCGGGGCGGTGGCTGATGCTTCGGCTGCGCCGCTAAACGGACGCGGCGGCCTCTGCCGCCGTCAACACCTGTACTGCCAGGTCTTCCGACGGCGGCGTCCAGGTCTCCGGGGCTGCCACCACCTGTTCGCCAGTGCGGATGTCCTTGACCTGGTGTGTTCCGTCGTCGTCCGTGAACCATACAAAGGGGATGCCGCGGCGGTCGGCGAACTTGATCTGCTTGCCGAACTTTTCCGCTTTCGCTGCCACTTCGGTAGGAATGCCCCGGCTGCGCAGCTGGGCGGCCACGTCCTGGGCGGCATCCCAGCTGTCATCGTGGGTGAGGGCCACCAGCACCGCGGTGGGAACGGACCGTGACGCCCTCGCCAGGTCCTGGCTCAAAATGCGGGACACCAGGCGGGTGACCCCGATCGAAAGACCCACGCCCGGGAACTTCCGGTTTCCCTTCGACGCCAGTGCGTCATACCGGCCGCCGGAGCAGATGGAACCGAGCTGTTCGTGGCCCACCAGGACGGTTTCCACCACCGTTCCCGTGTAATAGTCCAGGCCGCGGGCAATGCTGAGGTCAGCCACCACCTTGCCGGGGGCGCGCTGGACGGCCGCCTCGATCACCTGTTCGAGCTCGCTCAGCCCTTCGTCGAGGAGTTCATTGCTGACCCCCAAAGCCTGGACCTGTGCCACGAACGAGGTGTCCTCGGTGCGGATTCCAGCCAACTGCAGGGCCTTCCGGGCCTGCTCGTCGGTGGCGCCCAGTTCCGTCTTCAGCAGTTCGGCAACCTTCGCCGCACCGATCTTTTCGAGTTTGTCGATGCTCCGCAGCACCCCTGCGGTGTCGTCCAGCCCGATTCCACGGTAAAAGCCTTCGGCAAGCTTCCTGTTGTTGATGCGCAGCCGGAAGTCAGGGATGGGGAGGGCGCTGAGCGCCTCGGCGATCACCAGCGCGATCTCGACGTCGTAGCGGAACGGCAGGTCGCCGTCACCCACCACGTCAATGTCCGCCTGGGTGAATTCGCGGGCGCGGCCCTCCTGGGGACGCTCGCCGCGCCAGACCTTCTGGATCTGGTACCGCCGGAAGGGGAACGCCAGGTAGCCGGCGTTTTCTACGACGTAGCGGGCAAACGGAACGGTGAGGTCGAAGTGCAGGGCAAGTGCGTGCGGATCGGCCTTGCCCTCCTTAACGGGGCTGGCGCCCTCATCATCCTGCAGCCGGCTGAGCCCGTAGACTTCCTTGTCGATTTCGCCCTTGCGCAGCAACTGGCCCACCGTCTCCACAGCGCGGGTCTCAATGGAGGAAAACCCGTGCAGTTCAAAAACGCGGCGCAGCGTATCCAGCACATGGAGCTCCACCAGCCGCTCCTCGGGAAGCCACTCGGGGAATCCGGACAGGGAGGCGGTGCGTGCCATGGTGGAGTTTCTCCTCTTGGTGAACGGTTGCCGGAACCTGCGTGGCAATCGGCCCGAAACGGGCTTGCGACGGCGGCAGTCCAGCCAGTCATGCATAAACTATGTGCGGCAGTCAGTTTATGCGTCATCCGCCGGCATCTCTAATGCAGCGGAGCGGCAGGGCTTGGCCGCCAACAACTGCTGACGCGGCCCCAAAGCCGCGCCTGCAGCAGCCCGACTATAAGGAGGACCCTTGGCGGCCAGTTCACGCAGTGCCCGCGAAACCAAACGGCGCATTCAGCAGATGGAAGCCAAGCGTGCCCTGCGGCGGGACCAGGAGGGCCGGCGCAAGCGTGACAACCTGATCGCCGCCGGTGCCGGGGCAACCGCAGTGGCCCTCGCCGTCGTACTCCAGCTCACTGCCTTTGCCGGCAACCCGACCGAGGATGAATTCGCTGCGGCGCAAGCCGGGTTGTCCAGCCCGCCCGCCACCGCCAGCCCTTCGGCGACGCCGTCGGCCCAGGCAACGAACGGTCCCAACATTCCTGCGGCCGGCATCGCCGCCGGCAAGACCTTCACGGGCGAACTCGTCCTCAACGGCAGCCCGCTCGGTGTGGAGCTGGATGGGACCAGCGCGCCGCAGGCCGCCGCGGTCTTCAAGTCCCTCAGCGATGAGGGCTTCTACAACGGAAAGAACTGCCACCGGTTGACCACCGGTGAGGCATTCGGCGTCCTGCAATGCGGCTCGGCCACGGGCGACGGGCAGGGAGACCCGAATTACACGTGGGGGCCGCTCGAAAACACGCCGGCGGACAACAGCTATCCGGCGGGAACCATCGCTGTAGCCCGGACGGGCAACAACGCCTACGGGAACGGCACCCAGTTCTTCATCGTCTACAAGGACACCGTGATCCCGGCAGACAGCGCCGGAGGCTACACGGTGGTCGGAAAGGTGACGTCGGGGCTGGACCTGGTGTCGAAAGTGGCCGCTGCAGGGGTCACCCCGGGCAGCAGTGTCACAGACGGCGCGCCCGTTGAACCAGTCACGATAGACTCGTTTTCTCTGAAGTAGGAAGCCCGGCCGGCGCGGCCGCGGTGCAGTACGTGCGTATTTCCCTCCAAGCGAAAGACTTTTAGCGGTGACAGACAGTCAGAAATCCGACGAAACAGCAACAGACCTGGCCGAAGCGGCGGCACCCGCAGCCGGCGGTGAGGCCACTGAAGCGGCCGGCACCCCCGCTGCGGAGGCAACCGAAACCGGGGCCGCTGCAGAAGAACCAGCCGCCGGCGAGGCTCCAGCGGCCGAAACGCCGGCTGACGCTGCACCTGCACCTGCACCTGCACCTGCGCCATCTCCAAGGTCAGTAGCGCCGTCTCCGGCCGCGTTCGCTTCCCGCCCCAAGCCTGCTGCCGCGGCCCCGGCCGCAGCAGCAGTACCGGCAGCCCCAACCACCTCCCTTGCGGAAGCCTCGAAGTGGGGCCGGGTTGAAGGCGACGGGTACGTCTTCCTGACCATTGACGGCAGCGAGCACGCCGTCGGGCAGTACCCGGGCGTGAGCGACGACGAAGCCCTCGCGTACTTCGCACGGAAATACGACGACGTCGTGGCCCAGATTGTGCTGCTCGAACAGCGCGTCAGCTCAAAGGCGCCCAGCACTGATATGCAGAAGACCGTGACGCACCTGCGGGAGCAGCTTGCGGAGCGCAACATGGTGGGCGACCTGCGTTCTGCGGAGGCCCGGCTGGACAAGCTCTCCGAACAGATAGTTGAGCTGGAGAAAGCCGAGAAGGCAGAGCACGACGCCGTCCGCGCCTCTGAACTGGCGGCCCGCGAGGCTATCGTGGCGGAGGCCGAGCAGATCTCCGGCCAGGACCCGGCACAGACTCAGTGGAAGACCTCCAGCGCCAGGATGAACGAACTCTTTGAGAGCTGGAAAACAGCCCAGAAGAGCGGCGTACGCCTGGGCAGGAGCAACGAGGATGCCCTGTGGAAGAGGTTCCGCGCCGCCCGCACGGTTTTCGACCGCCACCGCCGCGCCTACTTCTCCCAGCTGGACAGCAACAATTCCGCTGCCAAGTCGGCCAAGGAAAAGCTGATCGCTGAAGCCGAAGCGCTGTCCAGCTCCACCGACTGGGGTTTCGCCGCCGGCGAGTACCGCAGGCTGATGGATCAGTGGAAGGCGTCACCGCGCGCCAGCCGCAAGGACGATGACGCGCTGTGGGCCCGTTTCCGTGCGGCGCAGGATGTGTTCTTCACGAACCGCCAGGCCGCCAACGACGAAATCGACCAGGAATACGCCGCCAACCTCACCGTCAAGGAAGCGCTCCTGGCAGAGGCCAACGCCATCCTTCCGGTGAAGGACCTCGCGGCGGCAAAGAAGGCACTGCAGTCCGTCCGCGACCGGTGGGAAGAAGCGGGCAAGGTTCCGCGGGCCGACATGGGACGCATCGAGGCTGGCCTGCGCAAGGTCGAAGACGCCGTCCGCAGCGCCGAGGACGAACAGTGGCAGCGCTCCAACCCGGAGCGGAAGGCGCGGACCAACAGCGCCCTCTCCCAGCTGGAATCCGCGATCTCCGGCCTGCAGGATGATCTCGCCAAGGCGGAGAAGAGCGGCGACCAGCGCAGGATCAAGACGGCCCGCGAGGCCCTCGAAGCACGCCAGGCATGGCTGGACCAGATCCAGCGCTCGGCCAGCGAGCTTTCCTGATACACCTGCCCTGACCAGCGGGCCCGGTTCCGGTTATCCACATAACCTGAACCGGGCCTGTGCCAGTTAACGGCCCCCGGTGCAGGATGGACGAATGGTGATTCCACCGGCTCCTCCGGGCCCCGATCATGCAGCTGCGGCAGACGCTTTGGCGCCCCGCTTTCCCGAACTCTATTCCCCGGACATGCCCTTCGCCTGGCCCGAGCTGCAGTCCCTCGCGGCGGACGGGCTGCTGGACAGGATCCACCACCGCGGCTATACACTGCCAGGGCTCCCGGCCTCTCCGCAGCTGCGGGCACGGGCGGCGGCGGGGGCGGTGCCCGCTTCGGTCCGCCAAAGGGTGGTTGCCGGCCGGATGACGGCTGCCTGGATCTACGGCTGTGCCAGTGAGCCGGACAGGCTGGCCCTCCTCGTGGATGCGACGCGGAGGGTCTCCAGCCTCCGGACCACAAGGGGATGCACCCTCCATGAGGTACGGCTCGGGCCGTTCGATGTTGTCAGCCTCGGTGGCCTGATGGTCTCAAGCCCGTTGCGGACCGCCCTGGACATCGCCTTGCACGTGGACGCCGAGCGTGCCATCCCCACCCTGGAAAGACTGCTGGCGCGGCCCCAGAACGACGTCCGCCTGCGCCTGCTGGTCCTGGCAATAGAAGCCACGCCGCGGGTGCCCCACAAAAAGGCTGCCCTGGAAAAACTCGCTGCACTAGCTCCGGCGCTTGTTGCCGGTGGTCCGGTAGACGTCAAACACCCCGTCGATCCTGCGGACTGCACTGAGGACGTGGCTCAGGTACTTGGGGTCCCCCATCTCGAAGGCAAACTTTGAGATGGCCACCCTGTCCGTGGAGGTGTGCACACTGGCTGCCAGGATGTTCACGTGGTTCTCGGACAGGACCCGGGTGACGTCGGACAGCAGGGACTTGCGGTCCAGTGCCTCCACCTGGATCTCCACCAGGAAGACGCTGGACTGCGTCGGGGCCCAGTCCACGTCAACAATCCTGTCCGGCTGGTCCTTCAGGTCGGAGATGTTGGTGCAGTCGGTCCTGTGCACGGAGACTCCCGAGCCCCGGGTGACGAAACCGAGGATGGGATCCGGCGGGACCGGCGTGCAGCAGCGGGCCAGCTTCACCCAGACGTCGCCCACCCCACGGACCACCACGCCCGAGTCGGAGAAGCGGGCCTTGGTGACCTGGGTGGGAATGCTGACTTCGGCAATATCGTCGTCGGTGCTTTCATTGCCGCCGAGGCTCTCGACCAGCTTCTCCATGACCGACTGCGCGGACGTGTGGCCGTCACCGACGCCGGCGTACAGGCCGGAGATGTCGACGTACTTGAATTCCTCCGCCACCGCTGCGAGGGCCTCGTGGGTCATGAGCCGCTGCAGGGGAAGGTTCTGCTTCCGCATTGCACGGGTCAGCAGTTCCTTGCCGCGATCAATGGCTTCTTCGCGGCGTTCCTTGCTGAACCACTGGCGGATCTTGTTCCGGGCCCTGGCGCTCTTGACGAAGTGCTGCCAGTCCTGGCTCGGCCCTGCCCCCTCAGCCTTCGAGGTGAAGATCTCCACCCAGTCACCGTGGTTCAGTTCACTGTTGAGCGGAACCAGCTTGCCGTTGACCCTGGCGCCGATGGTGCGGTGGCCCACCTCGGTGTGCACGGCGTAGGCAAAGTCCACGGGGGTGGAACCCGCCGGCAGTGCCATGACCTCGCCCTTGGGGGTGAAGACAAAGACCTCCCGGGCGTTGATTTCGAAGCGGAGCGAATCAAGGAACTCGCCGGGATCGGAGGTTTCCTGCTGCCAGTCCACCAGGGAACGCAGCCAGCCCATGTCCCCGTCGCGGGGGCTGCCCGGGCCGACGGCCGTGCGGTTGGGCTGGTCCTTGTACTTCCAGTGTGCAGCGACGCCGTATTCAGCCCGGCGGTGCATTTCATGGGTGCGGATCTGGATTTCCACGGGTTTGCCGCCGGGCCCGATCACCGTTGTGTGCAGCGACTGGTACATGTTGAACTTGGGCATCGCGATGTAGTCCTTGAACCTGCCGGGCAGCGGGTTCCAGCGCGAATGCATGGTGCCCAGCGCGGCGTAACAGTCCCTGACCGAGTCCACCAGCACCCGGACACCCATGAGGTCGTTGATGTCGTCGAAGTCCTTATCGCGGACGATCATCTTCTGGTAGATGGAATAGTAGTGCTTCGGACGGCCAGTGATGGTCGCCTTGATCTTCGCGGCGCGCAGGTCTTCGGTGATCTGGTCCCGGATGACGCTCAGGCTCTTCTCCCGCTCGGGGGTCCGGTCCCCCACCATGCGGACAATTTCTTCGTACACCTTGGGATACAGCGCGGCGAAGGAAAGATCCTCCAGTTCCCACTTAATGGTGTTCATGCCCAGCCGGTGCGCCAGCGGGGCGAAAATTTCGAGGGTTTCGCGGGCCTTGCGGGCTGAGGATTCGGCCGACACGAAGCGCCAGGTCCGCGCGTTGTGCAGCCGGTCGGCCAGTTTGATCATCAGCACGCGGATGTCCTTGGCCATCGCCACAACCATCTTGCGGACGGTTTCGGACTGCGCCGCCTCGCCGAAGCTGACTTTGTCCAGCTTGGTCACGCCGTCCACCAGCATGGCAACTTCGGGCCCGAAGTCCCGCTTGAGGTCGGCGAGGGTGTAGGGGGTGTCCTCCACCGTGTCATGGAGCAGGGCGGCGGCAAGCGTTGTGCCGCTCAGGCCCAGTTCGGCGAGGATGGTGGCCACGGCCACCGGATGCGTGATGTAAGGATCGCCGCTTTTGCGCTTCTGCCCGCGGTGGCTCTGCTCAGCGACGTCGAACGCCCGCTGGATAAGGTCGAAGTCCTCTTTGGGATTGTTGGCCCGGACGGTCCTCAACAGTGGTTCAAGAATGGGTGAGTACGTGGCCGTGCTGCGCCCCGTCAGCCGGGCGAGCCTGGAGCGGGTCCGCTCCCTGCGGCCGGGGAATGTGGGACGGGACCCGGAGTTGTCGACCGGAACGAGCGGCCCGGGGCGCGCGGAGGCGGCCACCCCGGTCTGCATGCCGGGGGCAGGACTTTTGTCTCCTTGTGCCGTTGGCGCCGACGCCGAACGTTCTTCCAATGAAGTACCCCTCACCACCGTTTTAATTACTTCAGTCTATTCCCCGCGGCGGTGACTTTTATAACCGGCCCACTAAACGCCGACGGGCCGGACAACGCCAGGTTCCTGGCGCCGTCCGGCCCCTGCTGAAAAGTCAGGCCTGGGCGGGCTCCGCAGCCGCGTTCTGCCCGGCGGTGGCACGCCTCTGCTCAACGCGCTTGGCCTGCCTGACGAGGTCAGGCTCATTCTGCCGCAGCCAGGCGTACATCGGGGCCGCCACGAAGATCGTGGCCGCCGTTCCGATGAGGATTCCGACGAACAGCGCAAGGGAAAGGTCGCGCAGGGTACCGGCGCCCAGGAGTCCGGCGCCGATGAAGAGGATGGCCCCCACGGGGAGGATTGCCACCATCATGGTGTTGATCGAGCGGACCAGGGTCTGGTTGACGGCGAGGTTGACCTCCTCGGCGAACGTCCGGCGGGTCGAGGCGTCCAGGTCCGCGGTATTCTCGCGGATCTTGTCGAACACCACCACCGTGTCGTAGAGGGAGTAGCTGAGGACGGTCAGGAAACCGATGATGGCCGAAGGGGTAACCTCGAAGTCGCTGAGGGCGTAGACGCCGGCAGTGATGAACATCGTCACCGCCATGCCGGCAATTGCCGAGAGCGACATCTTCCACGTGCGGAAGTACAGGGCCATCAGCACGGCCGCGAGGAGCACGAAGACCACCAGGCCGATCAGCGCCTGCTTGGTGACATCGGCGCCCCAGGTGGGACCGACGAAGGTGGACGTCACCTCGTTCTCGGTGACACCGTACGCGCCGGTGAGTCCCTCCTTGATGCGAAGCGTCTCATCATCGGTGAGTTTGTCCGTTTGGATCCGCATGGTGGTGCCGGCGACGTTCGCCACGCGCGGGACACTGCCGGGCACCACATCGGTGACGGCCTTCTCCCCCACGGCTGCATCCGTGGTCTGCACGTTGGAGACCGTGAACTCCGATCCGCCGCGGAACTCGATGCCAAGGTTGAAGCCGCCCTTGGCCACCGGGATGAGAATGGACAGCGCAACAGCCACCGCCGCAATGATGAACCAGAGTTTCTTGGCGCCGACAAAGTTGTAGGAGCGTTTTCCGGTGTAGAGCTCGTTGCCGAAGTTGGCGAAGCCTGACATTACTTGTTCTCCTTCGCTGCGGACTTCGAGGAGCCCGCAAGCTGCTCCTGCTTCTCCGCCAGTCGGCGTTCCGCAATGGTCATCCTGCGTTCGGCTTCCGCTGCCGCGCCGGCGTTCTTGGCGCGGACCAGGGCCGGCTTGGCGTCCGGGGTACGGACACGCCCGGCACCGCGGTAAAGCGGGACGGCACCGAGGCGCTTGGGATCGAGGCCGGACAGCGGGTGGCCCTCGCCGAAGAACCTGGTGCGGGCCAGGAGCTGCAGCGTGGGGTGGGTGAACATGAACACCACGATGAGGTCGGCGATGGCCGTCAGGCCGAGGGTGAAGGCGAACCCGCGCACGTTGCCCACGGCCACGAAGTACAGGACCAGGGCTGCCAGCAGGTTGACGGCCTTGGAGGCCAGGACGGTCCGCTTGGCCCGCTTCCAGCCGTTTTCGACGGCGGAAACCAGGCCGCGGCCTTCACGGAGCTCATCCCTGATCCGCTCGAAGTAGACGATGAACGAGTCGGCCGTCTGGCCGATGGCCACGATGATGCCCGCCACGCCGGCCAGGGACAGGCGGTAGTTCTCCGTCCAGCCCAGGATGGCGATGGCGAGATACGTGAGGATGCCGGCCACCACCAGCGACGCGATGGTCACGAAGCCCAGCGCCCGGTACTGGAACAGGGAATAGACCACCACGAGCAGGAGTCCGATAAGGCCCGCGAGGAGGCCCATCCGCAGCTGTTCCCCGCCCAGGGTGGCGGAAATCTGCTGTTCGCTTTGGATTTCGAAACTGATGGGGAGGGCGCCGAACCGGAGTTGGTCGGACAGGGCCTTGGCACTTTGTTCGGTGAACCCGCCGGTGATCTGCGGGCGTCCGTCGGTGATGACCGCAAGGGACCGGGGCGCGGAAATGACCTGGTCATCAAGAACAATGGCGAACTGGGCCTTGGGGTCGTTGCCTGCGTCGCCGCCGGCGGCCACGTAGAACTGGTTCAGGCGTTCCGTGACCTCCTTGAACTTGGCTGTTCCCTGGTCGTCGAACTGGATGTTGACCGCCCAGTCGTTCGTGACGGCACCCTGCGCACCCTGCTGAAGCTGGAAGGAGGACGTGACGATGTTGCTGCCCTTGACCTCCACCGGGCCGAGGATGTACTTGATGGCAGGGGTGGAGTCGGTGGCAGGCTCGCAAGTCACCAGCGGCTTGGCCGGGTCCGAGCGTTCCTGCTTGTCCTGGGCAGGGTTGTCGCAGTCCAGCGTCTCGAACTGGCGGTAGACCTCAGGGGTGATCCAGTTCGTGTCGCTGCTGTTGGCAGGTTCCGCCGTCGGCTTTGGCAGCTGATCCTCGGGCGCCCGCTGCTCCTCCGGCACCGGCGCACCTGCTCCGGCGAGCAGGACGGGGCGGAAGTTCATGTCCGCCGAGGCCTGGATCAGGTCTCGGGTCTGGCTCGAGGGGGTGCCGGGAAGGCTGACCACCACGTTGCGCCCGGACTGGGTGCTGATCTCAGCCTCGGCAACACCTGAACCGTCAACACGCTGGCGGATGATCGCCACGGCCTGGTTGAGCTGTTCCTCATTGATGTCCGAGCCGCCCTCGACCTTGGGCGCCAGGATCATCTGGGTGCCGCCTTCGAGGTCCAGGGCCAGTTTGGGTGCCCAGCTTGCCTGTCCGGCAAGGGTGCCTCCGGCCAGGACGGCAGTGAGTGCGGCGAGGATTACACCGAGCCAGACCAGGACCCGGAGGCCTGGTTTCTTGGGGCCAGTTCGTGCCATTGTCGATCTTTCTCTTATTCACGGAGGAACCGCCGGTGCCTGCCGTGCTTGCACCGGCGGCGGTCCGCAGCGGTAGAGGTTGTTGGGAAGCAGCGGGGACTAGCTGTCCTTCTTGCCCTCGTCATTGAGGCGCTGCGGGGTTTCGTCCGGTGTCTCCGCCGTCGCAGCGGTGCTGCCGCCTTCGGACGCCGTCAGGGAGGAAGCATCGTCCGGCACGGCCGGGGAAACAACCTCGGGCTCGGCTGCCACCGCGGGTTCCACAATCTTGGTGACGGCCTGGCGGTGCACGGTGGCGAGGTTGCCCGGCGACAGTTCCAGGGTGACCTTGTTTTCCTCCTCGTCGATGGCCACGATGCGGCCGAACAGGCCGAAGCTGGTCATTACCTCCACGCCCGGGCCGAACTTCGACTGGAGCTCCGCCTGCTGCTGCTGCGTCTTCTTGTTGCGGCGGAACATCATGAAGATGAAGACGCCGAGCATGACGAACAGGAGAATTGACATTGGATCCAAGGGGAATTCCGTCCTTTATTTACATAGCTGATTTTCCAGCAACTTCGGCTTCGCTCCGGCCGGGGCAGGACAGTAAGGCAGGCAAAAGCCTGTCGGGTTCCCTTCCCCAGCGACGCAGGAGGCCGGTGGCCGCCCACGAAACAAAGACCCGAACGTGCCGAGCGTCATACCAGTCTAAAGGGAAAAGCTGAACGCAGCCTGCCTATGGGCCCTCCGGGGCCCAGCCGCCCGCGGGTTCGGCGTCCCCGGCCGGTTCGAACAGGTCCAGCTGCTCCTGCGCGAAGACTCCTGACGGAATGGCATAGCCGAGGTGCGTCCAAGCGGGAGCCATGGCTATCCTGCCCCGGGGGGTGCGGCCCAGGAGTCCTTCCCGTACCAGGAAGGGCTCCGCGACCGTTTCCACTGTTTCGGTTTCTTCGCCGACGGCGATCGCGAGCGTGGACAGCCCCACGGGCCCGCCGCCGAACTTGGTGATGAGTGCTTCAAGGACGGCGCGGTCAAGCCGGTCCAGGCCCTTCTTGTCCACCTCGTACATGTCCAGGGCAGCGGACGCCGCCCGCGCGTCAATCTGCTCAATTCCGTGGACCAGGGCCCAGTCCCGCACTCGCCGCAGCAACCTGTTGGCAATACGGGGGGTGCCCCGGGATCGTCCCGCTATTTCGCTGAAACCGGCGGAATTGACTTTGAGGTCCAGCAGGCCGGCAGAGCGGCGCAGCACGAGTTCGAGCTCGGGGACGGAGTAGAACTCCAGGTGGCCGGTGAATCCGAACCGGTCGCGCAAGGGCCCGGGCAGCAGGCCGGCGCGGGTGGTGGCACCCACCAGGGTGAAGGGCGGCAGTTCAAGCGGAATCGCAGTCGCCCCCGCCCCCTTGCCCACCACGATGTCCACCCGGAAATCCTCCATGGCCATGTACAGCATCTCTTCCGCCGGCCGGGACATGCGGTGGATCTCGTCCAGGAACAAGACCTCGCCCTCGGAAAGGGAGGACAGAATGGCGGCGAGGTCTCCAGCGTGCTGGATGGCGGGACCGCTGCTGATCCGCAGCGGGGCACTCATTTCGGACGCAACGATCATGGCAAGGGTCGTTTTACCCAGGCCTGGCGGCCCCGAGAACAGCACGTGGTCCGCGCTGCGGCCGCGCATCCGTGACGCCTTCAGCACCAGGGACAGCTGTTTCCGCACCCGGTGCTGGCCCACGAAGTCATCGAGGTTCTTGGGCCTGAGCGCTGCCTCAATGGCCCGCTCCTCGGGTTCCTCGCCCGCGGCCACAAGGGACGGTTCAGCCACGGCTGGCTAGCCGGTTGCCGGCGCGCGCGCCGTCCTGGCCCAGCCACCGGAGGGTAGTGCGCAGGATCTCCGGCACGTTGCCGCGGAAGGAAACCTCGGGCTCGTCCGCCAGGGCTTTGTCGATGCTTGCCGAGGCGTCCTTCTCGGACCAGCCCAGGCTCGTCATCGCGGCTACCACCTGCGGTTTCCAGGCGGCCCCGGCTGCCGTGGACGCCGCGGCGGCACCCGCGGTGCCGTGCGGCACGAGCTTTCCGGCCAGCTCCAGCACGATCCGCCCGGCCACCTTGGGACCGATGCCCGGCACCTTGGTGAACGTCTTGCTGTCCCCGGTGTGCGCGGCCACCCGGATGGCCTCCGGTTCGTGCACGGCCAGGACAGCCAGCGCCAGCCGGGGGCCAACCCCGCTCACACTGAGCAGGACATCGAAAACCTCACGCTCGTCGTCGGACGCGAAACCGAAGAGGGTGAGCGAATCCTCCCGCACAATCAACGAGGTGAAGAGCTGGCCCTCTTCCCCGGCCCGAAGCCGGCTCAGGGTTTGCGGGGTGGCGTTGACGCTCATGCCCGCACCGTTGAGGTCAATGACAGCCGTGGAAAGACCCACGTGCGCTACCGTCCCGCGTAGGAAACTGATCAAGGCCGGGCTCCTGGTGTATTGCCGGGCTCCAGGGAGCAGGACCGGCTATCCGAACATATCTACGAATACCCTAGCAAGCCGCCGGGACAATCAGCGTGCGCGGCGCGCCTTTGCCTCCGCCTCGGCCCAGGCCCGCTGGGCGGAAGTGAGGGATGAACTGCCGGGTCCTGTGGTGACTGCACCCTTGTTGGAGGTGCCGCTGCCTGACCGCCAGGCGTGGGTGATGGCCAGCGCCAGGGCGTCGGCCGCATCCGCAGGCCGTGGCGGCGCATCGAGGCGAAGGATCTTGGTGACCAGCTTCGTCACGGCATCCTTGTTGGCGGAACCGCTGCCGGTGACGGCCGCCTTGACCTCCGACGGCGTATGCAGGGCCACCGGGATCCCCCTCCGGGCAGCGGCGGCGATCACCACGCCCGACGCCTGGGCCACGCCCATCACCGTGCTGACGTTCAGTTGGGAAAAGACGCGTTCGACGGCGAGGACCTGCGGTTCATAACGGTCCAGCCATTCATCGATCGAGGTGGCTATGACCAGGAGCCGCTGGTCGAGGCTTTCGTCGGGCGAGGTGCCCACGACGCCCACCGCAACCATGGTGGCCCGCCGGTTCCGTTCCACGTCCACCACGCCGATCCCGCATCGGGTCAGGCCCGGGTCCACCCCGAGGACGCGCAGCGTCACGGTTGGGCGGGCGCGGCGGGCGGGCGGTACGTCACTCAGATTCCAGGGCGGCCTGGACGTCGTCGCTGAGGTCGGCGTTGCTGTAGACGTTCTGGACGTCGTCGAGGTCTTCCAGCGCGTCAACGAGCTTCATGAACTTCCTGGCTGCTTCCAGGTCCAGGGGAACTTCCATGGACGGAACGAACTCAGCCTCATCAGTGTCGTACTCGATGCCGGCCTCCTTCAGGGCGTCGCGGACGGCCTGGAGGTCCTTGGGGTCTGAGTGGATCTCGAAGGTTTCGCCGTTGTCCTTGACTTCCTCGGCTCCGGCGTCCAGGACAGCCATCAGGACGTCGTCCTCGGTCAGGTCCTTCTTGGGCAGCGTCACCACGCCCTTGCGGCTGAACAGGTAGCTCACCGAGCCGGGATCGGCAATGGTGCCGCCGTTGCGGGAGATCGCGAGGCGGACCTCGGAGGCGGCGCGGTTTTTGTTGTCCGTGAGGCATTCGATCAGCAGGGCGGAACCCTGCGGGCCGCGGCATTCGTACATGATCTCTGTGTAATCGACCACTTCACCGGTGAGCCCGGCTCCGCGCTTGATGGCACGGTCGATGTTGTCGGCCGGGACAGACGTCTTCTTCGCTTTGGTGACGGCGAGTTCCAGGCCCGGGTTGCCTTGCAGGTCAGGGCCGCCCATGCGCGCGGCAACTTCAATATTCTTGATCAGCTTGGCAAACGACTTGGCGCGCCGGCTATCGAGGATGGCCTTCTTGTGCTTGGTCGTTGCCCATTTGGAGTGGCCTGACATGCTCTACGCTTCTCCTCTGATCATGCGGATAAAAAGTTCGTGTACGCGTTTCTCCCCAGTCACTTCCGGGTGGAAGGAGGTGGCCAGCAACTGGCCGGAACGCACTGCAACAATTCTAGCCGTCCCGGGCAGCGGGACCGCGTGGGACGCGTGTTCCGGGTCGGCCGGCTCAACCTGGGCAAGGATTTCGACGCCGGGACCCACCCTCTCCACCCAGGGCCCCCGGATGAACACGGCATGGACGGGCGGGACGCCGTCTTCCGTTGCGCTGAATTCAAGGCCTTTGAACTCCAGGTCCGTCTCGAAGGACTCGCGCTGCCGGCCGAAGGCGTTGCGGCGGACGGTGATGTCCAGGCCGCCGAAGGTCTGCTGCGGTGCCCCGGACAGGTCCGTCGCGGGATCGGCAATGTCGTCGGCAAGCAGGATCATCCCTGCACATGAGCCATAGACGGGCAGGCCTTCGGCGATGCGTTCCCGCAGCGGTTCGGCCAGATCAAAGGCGCGCGCCAGCTTGTCGATTGCAGTGGACTCGCCGCCCGGAATCACCAGCCCGTCCAACCCGTCCAGTTCCTTCGGGCGGCGGACGCCCACAGCCTGGGCACCCGTCCGTTCGATCGCACGGAGGTGCTCGCGGAAGTCGCCCTGGAGCGCCAGCACACCGATCCGAAGGCCGGCGCCCGGGCGCGCAGAATCAGCTGAAGGGGAATTTGCCATCCAACCAGCATAAGCGCCCAAACCATCCTGCCTGGCTCATGGCAGGCGCCTGGCGGAGGTTGCATGCCGTTGCTGGGATATATTCAAAACATGCTCTACTTCAGTGTTCCGCTCGGCAAGCTGGTGCGCCGCGTCTCCCGGCTCAGAGGTGGCGGGTCCGCCCTGCCCGGGCTGGTGGTTGAAAAAATCGACCCCGGCTTCATGCGGCGGACGCTCACCACGCTCCCCCACGGCGTCGCTGTTGTCAGCGGCACGAACGGCAAGACCACCACCACCAAAATGGTGGTGGAGCTGCTGGAAAGCCAGGGCCTCAAGGTCTTCACCAACCGCACGGGGAGCAACTTCACCCGCGGTGTGGCCGCAGCCCTGCTGGGCGAGGTGGATTGGCGCGGCCGGCTCGACGCCGACGTCGCGGTCCTGGAACTCGACGAAGCCCACGCCGTGCACTTCGTCAACAGCGTGCCGCCGCGCTACTGCCTGCTGCTGAACGTCCTCCGCGACCAGCTGGACCGCTTTGGTGAAATCGACAAGACGGCCCAACTGCTCCAGCACATCGCTGCCAAGACCACCGGGACGGTGGTGCTGAACCGTGAGGATCCCAGGGTGGCCCGGATCGCCGAAACGCTGACCGGCCAGGACGTCAAATACTTCGGCCTGGACGATTCGCTCCTGGGCACCTTCCCCAACGACGACGATATGCGGGCCGCTCCCGGCAGTCCCGCCCCGGCGGGCCTGCCGGAGAAGCCCGCTGCCGACGTCGTCCTTCGCAAGGTGGGCGCGGACACGGCCGAGTTCGAGTACGACGGCGTCACGGTCAGCACAGGCATGAAGCTTCGGGGTGTCTACAACATCTTCAATGCGGCCGCGGCGCTGACGCTCGCGCGGAGCATCTGCGGCAGCGGCGCCGCCACGGCCAACCAAGAGACCCTGTTGGATGCGCTGTCCCACGTGGCACCGGCATTCGGACGCGGGGAAAGCCTTACCGTGGACGGCCAGCCCCTGGACCTGGTCCTGGTCAAGAACCCGAGCGGCTTCCGGCTCGGCCTGAAGTCCTTCCCGGCCGGAGGCTACGCCACCATGATCGCCATCAATGACAACTATGCGGACGGCCGGGATATGTCGTGGCTGTGGGATGTTGAGTTCGATTCCCTGCGGGAAGGCGGGGTGGACCAGCTGACCGGGTCCCGCGCCTATGACATGGCCCTCCGGCTGCAATACGACGACGTCCCCGTCGGCAGTGTGCAGACGGACATTGCGCCGGCCCTTGCAGCCTTCATCCGGGAAGCCCGGGGAAAGCCGAAGCGCATCTTCTGCACCTACACCGCCATGCTGGCCATCCGCCGTGAACTGTCCAAAATCACCACCGTGGAGGTTGTCTCTTGAGCCAGGCAGGTGCGGACCCCGCACGGGAGAACTCTGAGAGCAAGGGCACCCTCCGCGTGGTGCAGCTCTACCCGCGGGACATGAACATCTACGGCGACTGGGGCAATGCCCTGGTCCTGCAGCAGCGGATCAGGTGGCACGGCTACACTCCGGAGCTGGTCGAGTACAACGTGGGGGATCCGTTCCCCGACGGCGTGGACATTATCGTGGGCGGCGGCGGCCAGGACAGCGGCCAGCTGGTGATCCAGGACGACCTGCAGTCGCGGGCCGGAGTACTTAAGGACCTGGCTGAGGACGGTGCGCCGATGCTTGTCATCTGTGGGCTGTACCAGCTCTTCGGACACTTCTTCAAGACCCGCACAGGCGCCGTGATCCCGGGCATCGGCATCCTGGACGTGGAAACCCACGGGACGGACGAACGCCTGATCGGCAACGTCAAGGTCTCCACCCCGGAGTTCGGCGAAGTCCTGGGTTATGAGAACCACAGCGGCCAGACCACCCTTGGCAGCGGCGTGCGGCCTTTGGGCTCCACCCCGAAGGGTATGGGCAACAACAGCAGTGACGGCCACGAGGGTGCCCGCTACCGCAATATAGTGGCCAGCTACCTGCACGGCTCCCTCCTGCCCAAGAATCCGGCCATCGCGGACTTCCTGATCCGCACGGCAGCGGAGCGCAAGTACGGCAGCTTTGTTCCGGGCCATCCGGATGACCACTACGCGGAACTGGCCAGGGAACACGCGGCGCGGCGCCCTCGCTGACCCGGGGCGGGACAGTCAGCGCTCAGCGCCAGTTAAAGTACTCACGGTGTATGTTCGCCCGGCGGACACCGGCGGCGCGAAAAGCCTTCCCAAACTGGCGGAGCATCTTGTCCGGACCTCCCATGAAGACAGACAAGCGGCGAGGTTCCACGGCTACGGAGCCAAGGACCATCTCAGGAGTCAGCCTCCCGTCCGTATCCGTGTCCACGAAATGGACCGTAAGGCCAGGGTGGGCCCTGGCGATACCTGCGATTTCTTGGGCAAAGGGCGACGTGCCTGATGAGGTGACGAACAGATCGACGGTGCCCTCCAGCTTTCCTTCCAGGGAACGCAGCCAGCTAAGGAACGGGGTGATCCCCACGCCTCCTGCTATCCAGACCTGGTGCCCGGTCCCGGCGTCGCGGTCGAAGCGGCCATAGGGTCCGCTGACTACCGCCGGCATGCCGGGGAGCACCGCGTCGGGCATGCCGGCGGTGTGATCACCCAGGGCCTTGACCGTGATGCGTATCCGGCGCTCCCGGACGGAGCCCGAGATCGAAAACGGATGCCGCTGCCATCCTTGCTTCGTCTCGAGGTAGATCATGGCGAACTGGCCTGGTTTGAACTTCAGCGGCCTTCCCAGTGGCAGGAGGCTAACCTCCACCAGGCCCGGCGCCACGATGTCGACGCGTTCCACCTGGTAATCGTGGTGGGGCAGGAAGTGCCGCGCCAGGAGTTCCCGGTAGGCGTAGAAGGCAAGTCCCGTGCCGCCGATGGCCACGTAGCTCCAGCGCAATCCTGGTACCGCATCGAAGGCGCTGGCGTCCAAAAGGCCATGCAGAAAGCCGGCAGCGACAAAAAGTCCTGTCAGGCGGTGGAAGCCGCGCCACCGTTCATAGCCTCCAAGCAGGCGCCGAAGAAGCCGCACAGGCCAGGCTTCGCGGAAGTCGAGCACCATCCGCCGGACAGGGGCAGGCAGCATGGTGCGCCAGCGAGGCAGGACGGCCCAGACCACCAGGGCGGCAAGCCCGGTTGCGGCGATGACGGCCAGCGCCTTGCCCACGCTGGTGGCAGCGGGGTTGGCGGCAAGTTGGATGTGGGGCACCAGGAGCAGGCTTCCGGTAATCGCAAGGCGGCGGTGCCAGATGGCGGCGTGGTCAATGCCACCGAAGATGTGCTCCACCTGCGGAAGCGTACTGATCAGGACCAACGCTATGGAAAAGAGCAGGATGGACTCGCCACCAAAGAGTTGTCCCAGGTAGCCCGGCACAGCCTCCCCTCCGGGCCGCATCAGGTACCAAAGGACTGCATAGGCCGCGGAAAAGCCCATAATGCCGGCGGGCCCGGTCCACCGCACGGGGAGGCCGGGATGCCCGGCCACTCTTCCTGACTCCGGCTGCGGGTTCACCACGGATCACGGCTCCTTCGTTACCAGGAGTTCGTGGGCGCCGGCGGACGGGGCGTCCATGGACTCGACCACCCCCAGAGTACGCTCCCTGGTCGCGGCGTCGGCTTCCGGCCCGGCACAGGGCCCCTGCGGCGCGTCGGAGGCCACCGAACACCAGCGGTAGGGATCCCGGACAATAACCGAAGGAGCCCAGGCCAGGTCCGTGGCTGACCACCTGCCCGACGTGTCCTGGCCGAACTGTACCCTGACCAGCAGGCCCTCATTGTTGACCACATACCACGGGGAAAGTTCCGTGATGGCGTTGCCCAGCCCGTACACGATCCAGGTGCCCTTGTAGTTTTCAATGGGCTGCACGGCGTGCGCGTGGTGTCCGTAGACCAGGTTGAACTGGCCGCTGTCCGCCAGGGCACGCGCCACCTCCTGCTGCTGGACGTTGGGTTCACTGGCGTATTCGTCCCCCGCATGCATGGCCGCCAGCACGATGTCCGCCCCCTGCGCCCGCGCTTTCTCCGCCTTGGCGATCATGGTGGGGGCATCGAGCATGTCCACCTGCCAGGGATGGTCCGGAACCAGCCCGTTAAGCCCATAGGTTCCCTGGACAACAGCGATCTTTGCCGCCGCCGTCTGCATAATGAGGATCTTTTGGGACTCGGTTTCGGTCCGGTAGGAGCCTGTGTGTTTGAGGCCGGCGGCGTCCAGGGTATCCAGGGTTCGCAGCAGTCCGTCCGTCCCGCGGTCGATGGTGTGGTTGCTGCCCGTTGTGCAGGCCTGGTAGCCGACCTCTTTTGAGGCGGTAATGATCTGCGGCGGAACGTTGAAGGAGGGATAGGCCGAGAACGGGCCGTCCGGACCGGATACGGGAGTTTCCAGGTGGCAGATGGCGAGGTCGCTGTTGTTGATGTACCTGCGCTGGCCTTCCAGGAGCGGCACGAAGTCCATTCCCGGCTTGCCTGCGGCCGCCGCGTCGTGCTGTCCCTGCTGCCACAGCTGCGCGTGCACCAGCATGTCTCCGGTGACCAGCACCGAAGTGCAGCGGAGCACGGGGCAGGCAGGCCCTTTGCCGGGGGTCGGGGTGGGTGTCGGTGTGGACGGCGGAGCAGGGGTTGTGGCCGTCACGGGACCAGAACTGCCGGAACCGCCCGCTGCCGGACCCGCCCCGGCGGAAGCGGAGTTTCCCGCCCGGGCCGTGGACCCGTCCTGCTCCGCCAACAGGCCGCAGCCTGCCAAGGCCCCTGCCAGGAGCACCGAAACGGCCAAGGCCGAAGCGGAAGCATGGGCGCGGATATGCACCGGCCCCCTGCCGGATATGGTCCCCATAGCTGCCATTGTAGGGACGGCGGCGTGGCGTGGCGCACATTGAGAAGCGTGGCCTGCTGTGAAAGGTTTTAGTTCATGACCAACCCCCTTCTGGCGCCCAGTCCCCTGCCGTACGGACTTCCTCCCTTCGCCGGGATCGAACCCGCCCACTACGAGGAAGCCATCGAAGCGGGCCTCGCCGAACACCTGGCCGAGATCCAGGGAATCGTGGACACCCCGGCACCGGCCACCTTCGACAACACGGCACTGGCGATGGAGCGCTCCGGCCGCCTGCTGGACCGGGCCGCCGCGTCCTTCTTCACACTGGTGTCAGCGGACGCGTCGGACCGGATCCGGGACCTCGAAACGAAACTTTCCCCGCTCTTCTCAGCCCACCAGGACGAGATCTTCCTGAACCGTGGACTTTTCGAGCGCTTTGCCGCCATCGATACGGCCCAATGTGATGCCGAGTCCACCCGGCTGGTGGAGGAATACCTCAGGGAATTCCGGCAGTCCGGCATCCAGCTTGACGGCCCGGGCCAGGAGAGGCTCCGCGCCATCAACGCCGAACTCTCACAGCTGGGCACGGAGTTCGGACAGCGGGTCAAGGACGGAATGAAGTCGGCCGCCATCCTGCTTGACCATGCCGGGGATCTGGCCGGCCTGCCGGCGGATGACATTGCCAGCGCTGCCGAGGCCGCCCGCGCGGCCGGCCATGACGGGAAGTTCCTGCTGACGCTGATCCAGCCCAGCAACCAGCCCGCCCTGGCCGCCCTCGAAAACCGCGACGTCCGCCGTCGGCTCTTCGAAGCCTCCGTAGCCCGGGGCAGCAGCGGCGGCAGCCTCGACGTGCTGGACCTGGCAACATCAATGGCGCGGCTCCGCGCCGAGAAGGCATCGCTGCTCGGCTTTGCCAACTACGCCGAGCTGGTGGTGGACCGCCAAACTGCTCCGGACTTCGAATCGGTCCAGGCCATGCTTAGCCGCATGGCCCCGGCAGCGGTGCGGAACGCGGACGCCGAAGCGGCGGCGCTGGCCGAGGCTGCGGGCCATCCGCTGGAGGCCTGGGACTGGGCCTTCTACTCCGCCAGGGTCCGCCGCGGGAAGTATGCGGTGGACGAACAGGCGCTGCGCCCTTATTTCGAACTTGACCGGGTCCTGGCCGACGGGGTTTTCTTCGCCGCCACATCCCTGTACGGCATCACGTTCCACGAGCGGGACGACCTCTCCGGCTACCACCCTGATGTAAGCATTTGGGAGGTCCGGGACGAGGACGGTGAGGGACTGGGCCTGTTCCTGGGCGACTACTACACCCGCGAGTCAAAGCGTGGCGGGGCCTGGATGAATTCCCTGGTTGAACAGTCGGCGCTGCTGGGAACCAAGCCTGTTGTCATCAACAACCTGAACATCTCCAAGCCGCCGGCCGGCGAGCCAACCCTGCTGACCCTGGACGAGCTGCGGACCACGTTCCACGAATTCGGCCACGCCCTGCACGGGCTCTTCTCCAACGTTACGTACCCGCGGTTTTCCGGCACGTCAGTTCCCCGCGACTTCGTTGAGTACCCGTCCCAGGTCAATGAAATGTGGATCATGTGGCCCGAAGTCCTGGAAAATTATGCGCGCCACCACGCCACCGGTGAGCCGCTGCCGGCCGCCGTCGTGGAAAAGCTCAACGAGTCCCGGCTGTGGGGCGAGGGTTTTGCCACCACCGAGTACCTGGGCGCGGCCTTGCTGGACCTTGCCTGGCATGTCCTCGGGGCCGGCGATGTTCCGGAAGACGCCCTGGCTTTCGAAGACAAGGCCCTCGCTGCGGCGGGAATCGCCCACGCCCTGATTCCGCCGCGCTACCGCACCGGCTACTTCCAGCACGTCTTCGCAGGCGCAGGGTACGCAGCAGGCTACTACTCCTACATCTGGAGCGAGGTCCTGGACGCGGAAACGGTGGACTGGTTCACCGAAAACGGCGGCCTGACACGCGCGAACGGCCAGCGCTTCCGCCAGGAGCTGCTGTCACGGGGTAACAGCCGGGACCCCCTGGAATCCTTCCGCAGCCTCCGCGGCCGCGACGCCCGCCTGGACCCGCTGCTGAAGCGCCGCGGCCTGGAGTAAGGGTTTCCAAGTAGGTAGCGCTAAGTGTCGTTTTGAACCTCCAAAACGACACTTAGCGCTACCTACTTGGGATAAACGAACGACGGCGGCGGGTCACCTTCCCGGGTGACCCGCCGCCGTCGTACTGCTTTTGAAGCTGTTACCAGCCGCGTTCGGCGAGGCGGTGGGGCTGGGGGATCTCGTCGACGTTGATGCCCACCATGGCTTCGCCGAGGCCCCGGGAGGCCTTGGCGATGACGTCGGGGTCATCGAAGAAGGTGGTGGCCTTGACGACGGCGGCGGCGCGCTGGGCCGGGTTGCCGGACTTGAAGATGCCCGAGCCGACGAACACGCCGTCAGCGCCGAGCTGCATCATCATGGCCGCGTCAGCGGGGGTGGCGATGCCGCCGGCGGTGAACAGCACCACCGGAAGCTTGCCGGCGGCGGCAACTTCCTTGACCAGTTCGTACGGTGCCTGCAGTTCCTTCGCCGCGACGTACAGCTCGTCCTCGGGCAGGGCCGCAAGCTTGGCGATCTCGGAACGGATCTGGCGCATGTGCCCGGTGGCGTTCGAGACGTCGCCGGTGCCGGCCTCGCCCTTGGAACGGATCATGGCCGCACCCTCGTTGATGCGGCGCAGTGCCTCACCGAGGTTGGTGGCGCCGCAAACGAAGGGAACCTTGAAGTTCCACTTGTCGATGTGGTTGACATAGTCGGCCGGGGTCAGGACCTCGGACTCGTCGATGTAGTCCACGCCCAGGGACTGCAGGACCTGGGCCTCCACGAAGTGGCCGATCCGGGCCTTGGCCATGACCGGGATGGACACGGCATCGATGATCTGGTCGATCATGTCCGGATCCGACATGCGGGACACGCCGCCCTGGGCCCGGATATCGGCCGGAACGCGTTCCAGCGCCATCACAGCAACGGCACCGGCGTCCTCGGCGATGCGGGCCTGTTCGACGTTGACGACGTCCATGATGACGCCGCCCTTGAGCATCTCAGCCATACCGCGCTTCACGCGGTTGCTGCCCGTGACGCTGTTCGCGGACGAACCGGCTTCGCTGCTTACATCAGGTGTAGACACAAAAACCCCTATGGGTAGATAGATGACCTTCGCCGGGGTGCAGGGCGGCACGGAGATGCCGATGTACACGCACCGGGTTGCCGGATCCATTGACCGGGCAGTCCTAATACTAGTCTCACCGCGGCCAGCAGGCTTAATTCGTGTTAATCAGCAGGCGACGGCTCGGCGAGGGACTGGCGGCGGACGGAAAGCACGCGCTGGACCACTGTGATGAAGCTGGCCACGGCCAGCAGCAGGAGCGTCACCAGGAGCACCAGTTCCGGAAGTCCAAGGCCCGTGAAGCCGGTAACCACCAGCACGGAGACGAGGCGCTCGGCCCGCTCCGCGATCCCGGTGTTGGCCGTGAACCCCAGCGACTCGGCCTTTGCCCTGGCATAGGAAACCACCATGCCAAGGACCAGGCAGACCATGGCTGCCACGGCGATGGGAACGTTCGCCCCGCCGGTGAAGAACCACACGGCCAGGCCGGCGAACAGGGCGCCGTCGGCGATCCGGTCAAGCGTGGAGTCAAGGAAGTTGCCCCACCGGCTGCCCACCTCCCGCATCCTGGCCATGATGCCGTCCAGGACATCGGAGAAGATGAACGCGGTGATGAACAGGGTTCCCCACCAAAGCTGGCCGAGCGGATAGAAGACCAGGGCACCCACCACGACGCCGGCCGTGCCGACGACCGTTACCGCATCCGGCGAAACACCGATCTTGAGGAGCCAGCGGGCAAGCGGGGTGAACAGTGCGGTGAAGAAACCGCGGGCATGCCTATTCAGCATCCGTCTCCCCGGGCCAGGCGTCGGCCACCTGCTGGCGGACCTCGTCGAGGGTCTGCGTAATGGCCTTGGTCTGGGCGATGATCGGGAAGAAATTCCCGTCACCGCCCCAGCGGGGAACGATGTGCTGGTGGAGGTGCGCCGCGATTCCGGCACCGCCCACGACGCCCTGGTTCATGCCCAGGTTGAAGCCCCCCGGGTTGGCCACTTTCCGCAGGACCTTCATGGCGGTCTGGGTGAGTTCCGCGAACTCGGCGGTCTCGTCGAGAGTCAGGTCTGTGTAGTCGGGAATGTGACGGTACGGGCACACCAGGAGATGGCCGGGGTTGTAGGGAAAGAGGTTCAGCACCACGTAGCAGGTCTTTCCACGGTGGACGATAAGGGCTTCCTCGTCAGTCCGTCCGGGGCCAACGCAGAAGGGGCAGTCGTTCTCATTCTTGAACTGGTGCTGCCCGCCTTTGATGTAGGCCATGCGGTGCGGAGTCCACAGGCGC
Source organism: Pseudarthrobacter oxydans (assembly GCF_034258515.1). NCBI lineage: Bacteria > Bacillati > Actinomycetota > Actinomycetes > Micrococcales > Micrococcaceae > Pseudarthrobacter > Pseudarthrobacter oxydans. The sequence goes on from NZ_CP139438.1 coordinate 2,412,239, forward strand.
TGGAAGGCGTCCGGGACACCGGCGAGGTCAAAGTCGTCGGTAACGCCGGCATCGCCTGGATACCCTGCGCCTGTGTTCTCCTGCACCGTGCTGTTCCGTTTCCGCTAGCTGGTCCGGTTACGGACGGCTTCCGTGATCCGCTTGACTGCCTCTGCCACGGGCACGCCGTTGTCCTGGCTTCCGTCCCGGAAGCGGAACGACACTGCGCCTGCCTCGGCGTCATCCCCGCCGGCGATCAGCACGAACGGGATCTTGTCCTTGCTGGCGGTGCGGATCTTCTTCGGGAACCGGTCCGAGGAGGTGTCCACCTCGGCACGGATGCCTGCGGCCTTAAGCTGGTCGACGACGTCGAACATGTACTCGTTGAACGTTTCCGCCACCGGGATGCCCACCACCTGCACCGGGGCAAGCCAGGCGGGGAAGGCGCCGGCGTAATGCTCGGTGAGCACTCCCATGAACCGCTCAATCGATCCGAACAGTGCGCGGTGGATCATGACGGGCCGCTGGCGGGTGCCGTCTGCCGCCTGGAACTCCAGTTCGAACCGTTCCGGCAGGTTGAAGTCCAGCTGGATGGTGGACATCTGCCAGGTCCGGCCCAGGGCGTCCTTCGCCTGCACGGAAATCTTGGGGCCGTAGAACGCGGCCCCGCCCGGATCAGCGACAAGTTCCAGGCCCGATTCCTCGGCCACTTCGGCCAGGGTCCGGGTAGCTTCGTCCCAGGCGGCGTCGTCACCGACGAACTTCTCGGGATCCTTGGTGGAGAGCTCCAGGTAGAAGTCGTTCAGGCCGTAGTCCTTGAGCAGGTCCAGCACGAACGTCAGGGTCTTGGTGAGCTCATCCTTCATCTGCTCGCGGGTGCAGTAGATGTGGGCGTCGTCCTGTGTCATGCCGCGGACCCGGGTCAGGCCGTGCACCACGCCGGACTTCTCGTACCGGTACACCGACCCGAATTCGAACAGCCGCAGGGGCAGCTCACGGTAGGAGCGTCCGCGGGCCCGGAAGACCAGGTTGTGCATGGGGCAGTTCATCGGCTTGAGGTAGTAATCCTGGCCGGGCTTGCGGACTGTGCCGTCTTCATTGAGTTCGGCGTCCACGTGCATGGCCGGGAACATGCCGTCCTTGTACCAGTCCAGGTGGCCCGAGACCTCGTACAGGTGGCCCTTGGTGATGTGCGGCGTGTACACGAACTCATAGCCGGCCTCAACATGGCGCTGCCGGGAGTAGTCCTCCATCTCCTTGCGGATGATGCCGCCCTTGGGGTGGAAGACGGGAAGGCCCGAGCCGAGTTCGTCCGGGAAGGAGAACAGGTCCAGCTCAGAGCCAAGCTTGCGGTGGTCGCGGCGTTCGGCCTCGGCGATGCGCTCCTGGTAGGCCTTGAGGGCATCCTTGGTAGGCCACGCAGTGCCGTAGATCCGCTGCAGCTGCTGGTTCTTCTGGTTACCCAGCCAGTAGGCGGAGGACGAACGGGTGAGGGCGAAGGCATTGGAGATCAGCTTTGTGTTGGGCAGGTGCGGCCCACGGCAAAGGTCGCACCAGACGGTGGTCCCGTCCTTGCGCTCCACGTTGTCGTAGATGGTGATGTCGCCGGCACCGACCTCGACGTTGACGCCTTCGCCGGCCTCTGCGGCTTCGTTCTTCTTGCCCAGGAGTTCAAGCTTGTAAGGCTCGTCCTTCATGGCTTCGCGGGCCTCGTCCTCATTGACCACACGGCGGACGAACTTCTGGTTCTGGTTGATGATCTTCTGCATCATCTTTTCGAGGGTCTTGAGGTCCTCGGGAGTGAACGGTTCGGCAACATCGAAGTCGAAGTAGAAGCCGTCGGTGATGTACGGGCCGATGCCCAGTTTGGCGTCCGGGCGCAGCTGCTGGACGGCCTGCGCCATGACGTGGGCGGTGGAGTGGCGGAGGACGTTCAGCCCGTCCGGGGAATCGATGGTGACGCCCTCGACGTCGGCGCCTTCAGGCAGTTCCTGGTCCAGGTCCTTAAGCTCGCCGTTGACGCGGGCAACAACAACATCACGGCGCTCAAAGAAGAGTTCCGCACCGGTTGTCCCGGTAGTCACCTTGGTCTCTTCGCCATCGACGAGAAGGGTGATCTGCTGGGCATCTGACACGGGTGTCTCCTATTCAAAGTTAAGGCTTCATAGCTTGTGGCATACGGGGACCACAGCCAGCCATCGTCAATGCTATCGGTTCAGCTCAGGCCCGACCAACGCGGCGCACCCGAGGATCAGCCGCCGAATCCCGTGATGGCGAGGGTCCGGGTGATTCCGTCCAGGGGGTGCCGGGCCTCCGGTTCCTGCGCCTGGGACTCCTGGAACGGCAAGGTTTCGGCGCGGCTCAGGTCCCAGGCCATGCTCGCGCTCAGGCTGATTCCCCGCGGGCCGGTCCGCCTGGTGGTGCCACGGATCAGGAGCAGCCGGGTTCCAAAGAGGAGCATTCCTGCCTTTTCCTGGGCTTCATGGAAGAAGACCGAATCGATGCAGCCGGTGCCGTCGTCGATGCTGATGAAAACTACCCGCCGGCCGCCCCGCATGGGCGGCGTCTGGGTTGCCACGCGAACCCCGGCCACCAATACTTCCGTCCCGTTCCGCAGGCCGAGGAGCTTGTCCGCCGTGGTGACTCCCAGCCTGTTGAGCATCGGCCGGTGGCTGTCCATCAGGTGGCTGCTGACATCAACAGCCATCAGGTCGAGTTCGGCCCGCACAGTTTCCACCAGGGTAGGCGCCGGCAGCCCGGGCTTGACGTTGCGCAGTTCAACATCCCCCAAAGGCAGGGAGAGCTGACCCTCGATAACCTCCACACCTTTCCGTCCGCTGCCGGCACCTTGGAGTTTTTGCAGGTGTTGGACAAGGTCCGCACGGTTTGCGTTGCCGCCTGCCTCCCGGTGAAGGGAATCAAAAGCGCCCAGCTGGGCCAGCCGCTTGATGCTGGGCTTGCTGACCCTGGACCGTGCCCTCAGGTCTGCGAGTGAGTCAAAGGGCTGGCCGGCAACGATCCGCTTAAGTTCTGTTGCGGACAATCCGTAAATGCCGTTCAGGCTTAGCCTGATTCCCAGCTTTCCTGCATCCGGGCCTTGCTCTACCCGTTCCACCCGGTATTCTGCCTTGCTGCGGTTGATGTCCAACGGGAGGATCGGGATGCCCAGGCGCCGTGCTTCCGCTACCAGCAGCCTTTTGGGGTACATCCCGGGATCGTGCTCCCACAGCCCGGCAAGGAATGCTTCGGGGTGGTGCGCCTTCAGCCAGGCCGACTGGTAGGTGGGGACTGCAAAGGCAGCACCATGCGCTTTGCAGAATCCGAAGCTTCCGAAGGCTTTCAAGGTTCCCCAGACGTTGTCCACCACAACGGGCGCGTAGCCCCTTTCCCGGGCCGCTTTGCGGAAGAACTCCTCCACGCCCAACTCAAGGACCTCGTTGCCCAGGGCACGGCGGAACTCGTCCGCACGTGCCAGTCCGCAGCCTGTCATGACGTCGAAGGTCTTCAGGATCTGTTCGTGGAAAACGGTGACGCCGTGGGTCTCCGCGAGCACCGGTTTCAGGTCCGGATGGGGGTACACCTCGGGGGCGAATCCGTGCCTGTGCTCAAGGAAGGGCCGGACCATGTCCGATTTCATGGGGCCGGGGCGGAACAGTGAAATATCGATGATGAGGTCGTTGAATTCCCGGGGCGCCATCTTGCCAATGAGCTCACGCTGCCCGGGCGATTCAATCTGGAAGCAGCCCAGGGTGTGGGTGCTCCTGATCAGTTCAAAGGTGGCTTCATCGTCCAGCGGGACGGCATTGAGGTCGATGCGCCCGTTGTCGGCAATGTAGTCGGGACCGGTCCCGTCCGGACCAGGTGAATGCTTTCCGGCTGCCACCACTTCTTCCTTGGAGGGGTGGATGCGGATGACTTCCCGCACGGCAAAAGCCATGGCGCTCTGCATCCGGACCCCAAGGACATCAAGCTTGAGCATTCCCATGGGATCCATGTCGTGCTTATCGAACTGGCTCATGGGGAGGCCAATTCCGCTGGGCTGCACGGGAGTGCGGTCCAGCAGGGTTGCGTCGCCAAGGATCACGCCGCAGGGATGCATGGAAATATGCCGGGGCAGCCTGTCAAGGCGTTCCGTCAGGTCCACCAGCAGATCAAGCTGCTGGTTTCCATCCAGGTCCCGCTGTTCCACCCGGCCGGCGAACTCCCGGAGCTCAGGTTTTTCCTGCAGCGCTTCACGGAAATTGCGGGCAGAAAAGCGCCACAACTGCTTGGCAATCTCCCCCACTTCGTCGCCGTCCATGCCCAGCGCCATGCCGGCGTCCCGCACTGCGCCCCTGGCCCGGTAGCCATTCTGCATGCTCATCAGGGTGACCCGCTCAGCACCAAAGCGCTCAAAAATCCGGTGGTAGACGTTGTGCCGCTCCGCGCTTTCAACGTCTATGTCAATATCCGGAAGGGTTGCCCGGTCCTGCGACAGGAAGCGTTCGAAAATCAGGTCATGCTGCAGGGGGTTCACCTGGCTGACGTCGATCAGGTAATTGACCAGGCTTGAGGCGCCGGATCCACGGGCTGCTGCCCGCACTCCCATTTCCTGGATCATGCGGGAGACCTCGGCAACTGTCAGGAAATAGGAGGAGAAGCCGAGGTTGCGGATGATGCCCAGTTCGTGATCGAGCCGGGAGCGCATCCTTTGTCCGGCAGTGCCGGTAACTCCCGGGAAGCGCCTGGTGATTCCAGCCTGGCACCGCTGGACCAGTTCAAGGTGCGGATCCTGGCTGATCCCGATGACTGAAGCTTCCGGCACCACGGGCTGCTTCCACCCCATGTCCGTGACCGGATCAATCCTGCAGAGGTCCGCCAGCGCCTCGGTCTGCGCCATCAGCTGCTTGAGGTCCGCTGCACCATAGCCTGCCGCAGAAATGATCTCCTTGCCCAGACGGAGCATCTCCGCGGAGGATTTAAGCCAGCCTTGGCCTGTTAGCTGCAGCAGGGGCTCTTCCGCGAGTTGCGGCAGGGATTTCAGGGTGCGGGCTGAGTCGAGCACATCCGCGGTGGGCGCTCCGTCTGCAGCGCAGTACCTTACGGCGTTTGTCAGGATTGCAGGAACATGATGCTCTTCTGCCAGCTTGAGCATGCGGACAGCATGGGCGGTACTCAAGGGCTTTCCGGGTGCGCTGAGCTGGGAAACTATCTCGGCAACCAAAGTGCCTGCGGGCATGGCGTCCAACCATTGCTTGAAGAGGGTGCGCGGACGAAGGTAGCGCCGCCCGCCCATGGCGCGGCCGACGTCGGAATCAGGCCCGACCAGGACAGTCAGCACCGGTTTCAGGGTTTGGGGATCGAGGGTTCGGGAGGCAAGTTCGGCCCTGGTCACGGCGGCTGGAACTGTTCCCCCGGATTTCCCGGAGGTGCGGGCATGGGCATCTGATATCAGCCTGCAGAGCGCGCGGTAGCCCGCCCCGTTGTTGTTGCCCCGGGCCAGCACCACCACCCTGCCGGCAAGCTGGGTGCGGTGATCGCCGTCGTCGTCAAATACCGCAAGGTCAACACCCACAATGGGATCGATGCCCGCTCCCATGCATGCCTTGAGGTGTTTGATGGTTCCGTACATGCCGTCACGGTCAGTGCATGCAAGGGCCGTTGCACCGTCAGCGGCGGCGGCCTGTGCCAGTTCCTCTGGCCAGGAGACGCCGTAGTGCGCACTGAAGGCAGTGGAGACGTGAAGATGGGTGAAGCTCATGCTGTCCTGGGCCGGAGTGCGTCATGGATGCGCAGCAGCCGCCAGCGGCCGCTTTGGATATGCCTGGTGAGGTCAAGCGTCAGGGTTTCTTCCGGCCCCTGGACCCCACGGACAGGGTGGTCAGGCCGCACCTGGACCCGCCAGATTTCGTGGTCCACCAGTCCGCGGCCGCTGCCAAGCGGAGCGCGGCTTTCTTCCGCCCACCATTGCCGGCGTTCGTACCAGCGCACCGGTTCAGCACAAACAGCATAGGAACGTCCTGCCCACAGCAGGCGCTGCGGTTCGCCGTCGGCGGTGCACTCGACGTCCACGGATTGGCTGAACATGCCCATGGCGCCTCCCGGATCTCATCTGGCTTATTCGAATACTTGTTCGAATAAGCCCAGTCTACCCCTGCCCTGAACGTGCGCAAAGAAGGTTCAGAGGAAGGACTGAGGAGAATGGCGCGCAAGGGTGGACGGACCGATCGACAGGGAGCAGGATGGTGCCATGAGCACCCAAGACGCACTTCTTAAGCAGGCAAGCATCTCAACCCAGGACTCCACCGTGGTGGCCACGTTCAATATAGACGGCACCATCCCGGCGTCCGGTGCTTACGTGGTAGGTCTGGTAGGGGCTACTCCGGACTATTCAACACAACGGCGGCTATGCATTGAGTTCATGAACGGGGAGGCGATTGCCTTTTATTCATTCAACCGTGAACAGGGAGTCGAAGAAGACTACGACCTGTCCGGTGTGACCCACTCCGACAGCACCATTACGGGCAGCTTTCCCCTGGCGGCCTTGAACGGCCTTGGCAAGGGGCATGTCATGTCAGCCTTCAGCGAGGCCGAGGGCAGGGAATTCCAGCACGGCGTCCCCGTGGAGGAACACCTCTAAACAAGGGCTTGCGGGCAGTTCAGCTGTTCCCTTTGTGGACCCGCATTTCCAGTTCGATGAAGCCGGAGATCATTGCCCGGTACGTGGACTCCACAATGTCCGGGTCGATGTCTTTTTTCTCGGCTGCCGAGCGGACATGCTCAATGATCCGTTCCACGCGCCCGGGCGCACGGACCTCGGCGTCATCACCCTTGAGGGTTCCGGCAATCCGGATCAGCCGTTCCCGGCGGGCGATGAGGGTGACAATCTGCTCATCCACCTCGTCGACAGCAATGCGGACCGCAGCGAGCTGTTCCTTGTCGGCCAAAGCATCTCGATCATTTCCTTGAATTGTCGCCATCGTCTGACAGTATCGAAGCATGCAGCCCAGAGTCGACTTCATCTCACTAGGTGTCCGCAGCGTTTCCGCCTCCCGCGCGTTCTATGTGGACGGCCTTGGCTGGCCGGTCCACCGTGAACTTGAGGGTGATGTTGTGTTCATCCAGGTGAACCACGGTTTGGTGCTGTCCCTGTGGGACGTCCGCCAGATGCAGGCTGACGCCGGCGTCAGTCCGCCCGGTCCGGTTCCCTGCATCACGCTTAGCCACAACCTTCCGTCCACTGAGGACGTGGACCGGGTCATGGAAGAAGCGGCCGCGGCGGGGGCTGCCATCATCGCGGAGCCCATCACCCAGCCGTGGGGCGGGTACAGCGGATACTTCGCCGATCCGGACGGCTTCCGGTGGGAGGTTGCCTACAACCCCGCCTGGAGAGTGGACGACGACGGCGCGGTCACCGTATAGCGCTTGCCGCGGGTCCGCGACGGACTACTAGAAGAGGGCCTCCACGGGCCGGATGAGTTCCGGCCCGTTGTTCCGGACGTTGCCGACTTCTTTTCCCACAGAGTCCACGTGCCAGTCCGCCGCCACGTCCTTGACCCCCGCCCGCACCAGGTCCACCAGGCCGGCGGCTTCGTCCGCGGTTGGGTCGAGCCATGCCCGCATCGTGGCTTTGTCCATCGGCAGCGGCACGCGGTCATGCAAGGCCGTCAGTTTTCCAAACACCGTTGACTCGCTGCCGGGCGGCGGGGTGTCAGTGGTCAGGATGGCCGTGGAGAGCATCCAGCCGCCCGGCTCCCCCGCCGGCCACGCGGGATCCTTCCACCACTCATAGAGCCCTGCGAAGACCAGGCCCTTACCCCCGTCCGGATGGACATAGTACGGCTGCTTCGACTTTCCCGGCCCCTGCTTCCATTCGTAGTATCCATCTGCCGGGACCGCACAGCGGCGCGACCTGGCGGCCTTGCGGAACGCCGGCTTCTCAAGCACGGACTCACTGCGTGCGTTGATCATCCGCGAGCCGATGCCCGGGTCGTTGGCCCAGGACGGGACCAGCCCCCACCGGGCAACATGGAGCTGGCGCACCTGCCTGGCAGCCGGCCCGTCATCCACCAGGCGTTCAAGGACGATGGGAACGTCGTCCGTCGGGGCGACATTCCACGACGGAGGAATGTTCACCTCGTCCTCCAGCTCGGCGTCGAACTCGGCCAGGAGGTCCCCCACGGCACGGGCCATGACATAGCGTCCACACATGGCTCCAGCATGCCACCGGCGCCAGATGGTGTCATCCGAAGGACATATGAACGGCCTGCGGCCTCTGTTGGCCGGGAATAGGCACCGCCGCGTTACCGTTGTCAGGAACGAAACCGTCAACGACACAGAGGAGAGCTCCGTGGACTTCACTCCCGACTCCGGCACCATCACCATGTTTTCCACTACCTGGTGCGGCTACTGCAACCGGCTGAAGAAGCAGCTGGATGCCCAGGGCATCGGCTACACCGAGATCAACATCGAGGAAGTCGAAGGCACTGCCGAACTCGTGGAGCAGCTTAACGGGGGCAACCGCACGGTACCCACCGTCCTCTTCCCGGACGGCACCGCGGCCACGAATCCGTCCGCAGCCGAGGTCAAGACCCGCCTCGCAGCCTAGGCGTTGACGCCATCGCGCGGGTCATGCCCCCAGGCTGCTGAAGGAAGCGGCCTTCAGGACGGCATGGCCCGCGTAGGCGGCAAGCAAGGCATTTTCCACCGCGGCAACGTCCACGCCAGGGACCAGGTCTTCGACCGCACCTGCCGTGGCGGGGTTCCAGTCCAGCCCCAGGGCGGCATAGCTGTCGGTCAGCACTTTGCGGATGGGCGCAGAGTTTTCCACCACAATGACGGAACTGAAGAGCCAGCCGCCGGCCACTACGCGTTGCGCCGTGCCCACCAGCTTCACCTGGTGGCCGCCGTCAGCCGGGTCGGTTCCGTGCACGCTGAACTCGCCGGGGCAGTATTCGCCCGGAATCTCGCCCACGGCCGCCTGAACGCCGACGCTGCGCAGTACCTCGGCAAACAGCTCCCCAAAGTAACCGAACCTGGTTTTGGAGCCTGCGATGGCGTCGGCGTCCGGTTGAAGGTGGTCCACCACCAGGGTCCCCTCATGGTAGGCGGCCGCCCGCCCCCCTGCCCGGCGGACCAGGGGCTCGAAGCCGTTGGCCCTGCACGCCCGGGCAGCCGCCTCAAAGCCCGGCAACCGGGTGTCACGCTGGCCGAAGGCCACGGTGGGCGCAGGCCGGTAAAGCCGGAGTGTGGGGCCAATGTCCCCCTTCTTCACCCGTGCCAGGAGTTCCAGGCCGAGCTCCAGGTCACGGCCCGCGCCCAGCGACTTTTCCTGCCGCACAACGGTTAGCGTGCGGGGCCCCGGGCCGTCGTCGTACATGTTGCTATGCTCCCCTATGGTCATATTGCAGTTCCTGGTGGTCGCCGCCGCCTTCGCGGCGATTGACGCCGTCTGGCTCAAGCTGATGAATCCCTTTTACCGCAGCCACATCGGCGAGCTGCTGGCGGATAAACCACACCTAGGTTACGCCGTCGCCTTCTATGTCATTTACATCGCCGGGATTGTGTTTTTCGCCCTCCGGCCTGCCCTCGACGGCGGCAACTGGCTCACTGCCCTGGGTTACGGCGCGGCATTGGGCGCCTTCGCCTACGCCACCTACGACCTCACCAATGCCGCCACCCTGAAGGTGTGGCCGCTGCAGCTGCTCGTGGTGGACATGCTGTGGGGCGCCGTACTCACCGGGCTGTCCACGGTTGCCGGCTGGCTTGTATTCCAGGGACGCGCCTGACGCTGACGCGGTCACGGGCCGCGGCGGCCCGCCCACAGCCCGTGCAGCAGCGGGACCACGGACCCGGCCATGAGGACGCTGCCCAGGACAAGGTCGTCTGCCCGCACCACGGCGCCGGCAATGAGCAGGGCCGCAAAAACAAGGGCCGACGCCGACCGCCGGGCCCTGCGGTCCAGCCGGGCGAGCTGCCGCTCAATGCGGGGATTAGCCACCGCAAGCGACCCCTCCTCGAGGCGGCCGGCCAGTGCCTCCAGGCGTTTGGGCAGGCGCAGGGCGATCGCCGCGGCGTCGAGGGCCTGCTGAACCACGTCCTGCACGAGGTTGCCGCGCTCGTCCCGCAGCAGCCGGGCCGCATACGGTTCCACCGAGTCCCACAGGTTGAAGCGTTCATCAAGCGAGCTGCAGACACCGGACGTCAGTGACATCGCCCGGATGATCAGCAGGAAGTTCTCCGGGAACTGGAACGGCAAAGAGCGGATAACGTCACCGAATTCCACGCCGAAATCGCGGAACTCCTTGGGATCCACTTCACGAAGCTCGGCAAACCCCATCCCGCCGAAGCGGGCGAAGAGGTGCGTCATGGCCCTTTCCAGCTCCATGACGTCCGCCGACGGCGCCAGCACGCCGACGTCGTTGATCGCCGCCACCAGGCCCTTGCCGTCACGCGCGGCGGCCGCAATCAGCAGCTTCCTCAGCCCGCTGCGCGTGGAGTCGGTGACCTCACCCATCATGCCGAAGTCGATGAACGTCAGTTTCCACGGATGTCCCCCCGAGCCGGCGGAAACAGGAGTGACGAAGATGTTGCCCGGGTGCGGATCCGCGTGGAAGAAGCCGGTGGTGAACAACTGGTCGAACATAACGGACGCGAACACCGGGGCCACTTCGGCCGGATCGATACCGGCGGCGCGAAGGGCTCCGGCCTCCGTGATCTTGATGGCTGTGACATCTTCAAGGGTAAGGACGCGCCGGGTGGTCCGCTCCCACGCGACGCGCGGCACGCCGACCCTGTCATCAGCTGCAAACGCGGCCTCGAAGCGCTCGGCATTTGCCGCCTCGTGCAGGTAGTCGATCTCCTCGAAACTCGTCTGCGCGAACTCCTCGACCAGCGCCGGGACGTCCGCACGGCTGGAAACCAGGCGGATGCGGCTGAGCCACCCTCCCACCTTGCGCAGGGCCGCAAGGTCGACGTCGACAATCCCGTCAATGCCCGGACGCTGCACCTTCAGGACCACGTTGCTGAGCCCGGTGTCGGCGGCGTCGGCGGGCAGGAGGCGGGCACGGTGCGCCTGGCCCAGCGAGGCGGCCGCGACCGGCACCTCCTCGACGAAGGCGAACACCTGCTCAAGCCGGGCGCCCAGTTCCTTCTCCGCAAGGGCGCGGATCGCGGGAAACGGAACCGGGGGGACTTCGTCCTGCAGCCCCTCAAGCTCCCTGGTGATCTCGGGCGGAAGGACGTCGAGCCTGGAGGACAGGAACTGCCCCACCTTGATCATCAGGCCGCCCAGTTCCACTGCCATCAGGTGGAAGTTCCGGGCGAAGCCCTGCATCCTCTTCGAACGTGTCCGTCCGGCGATGCGGGCAAGCCCGATCCGCGGGAGGAAAAGCTCAAACCACCACGTCACAGCCAGGTTCCACGCGGCAAAGCGAAGGATGCGGCGGTAGCGGGCACGGGTGCCTCCGGCGCCGGGTACCCGGGCAGGGCGGTCCCGGCGGACGAACGCCACCCGCGTCAGTCCTGGGCGAGGATCGAATAGATCCGGCGCCGCGCCTCATCGAGCACTGCCACGGCCTGCCGCACCTGCTCCGGTGAACCCGTGCGGCCAACCTGGGCTGCAGCCTGGGCCAATTCCACACCGGCCTTGGGCAGGGCCGTAAACCCGCCGGCCTGGGAACCCGCTGATTCCCAGGGGGCCGCCGCGGCATGGTCGTTGGCCACTTCCTCACGGCCGGCCTCTGTCAGCGAATAGATCTTGCGGCTGTTGGACTCTTCCGCGCGGATGGTGCCCTCGTCCGCGAGCAGCTGCAGCGTGGGGTAGACCGAGCCGGCGCTTGGCTTCCAGCTGCCGTTGCTGCGCTCCTCGATTTCGCGGATGATCTGGTAGCCGTGCATGGGCCGCTCCGCCAGGAGGGCCAGCACGGCGGCGCGGACCTCGCCTTTGCCGGCGCGGGTTCCTGCGCGCTTTTCGAACCGGGAACGCAGTTCCTCGACGGCCTGCCACATGCCATCGATGTTGGTCCCGCCGAATCCGCCGGATTGATATGAACCACGCATGATGTTCTCCCTTGTGAATCCTGAACGATATACAACGATACTCAACGACACAGGCTCGGAGCTAGGGGCAGGGGAGATTTCATGAGCGCGCGGCTTCGGCCTCTGCGGCCGAAATCCGCGCGCAATGTCAGGTTCTGCGGATGGTGAGAATCTGCTCGGCACGCCCGAACGGACCCTGGAGGTCGTGCAGCACGGTGGATGTCAGGCCAATCCCGTCTCCGCCGAACGACACAGCATTGTCCAGGCCCAGCCATTCCCCCTCGGGGCGGCGGTACATGTGGATCTGGAGGTCCAGGTTGGGAAAGGCATAACTGTCCTTGCCCGGGGGGACCCTGGCCGCAATACCGTTGGCGGTGTCCACGAGCCCCATGAGCCGGGCAAGGTCGCCGCTGTCGCCACGGTCCGTCAGGGGGTGGTCTGTCCGGAGCCAGACCTTTCCGGCACCCGGCCGGTGCCCTTCCGCCACCCTCATTTCAAGGGAGCGGATGTAGCCGCCCGGCCAGACGGACGCGCCGTCGTAAGGCTTGCAGTCCTCCGGTCCGGGAATCGGGTTGTCTTCGATGGCCGCCACTTCGGTGGTATCGCTGGTGACCAGCCGCCAGGCGGTGGCGCGAATGGCAGTCCGCCCGCCGGCCACCAGTTCCGCCTGGAGGAGTTCGATGGTCTTCCCCGGCCGGAGGGTGGTGGTTTCGATATGGAAGGCGCCGCCCGGGATGAGCCCCAGGATCTCGTAGCTGATCCGCGCCATCCGCATGTCCGCCCGCGGCTCATGCCGTTCCAGGCTGTCCGCCATCAGGCCTGACGCGGGTGCCATGTGCTGCTCGTGCACGTTCCAGGCGCCCTGGGCATGGATGGTGGAACGGAATCGTCCCCCGCCCAGGTCCAGGTAGTAGAAGCTTCCTGCGGCCAGTTCAGGCAAATCTGCGGTCAAAGCGCGCCCCTCCGGTGATACTCAGTGAATTGGCCTTAACTCTATCCGCCGTCCCCCGGACCGGCGGCAGAGGCGGTCTGCCGAGGGAGACTTGGCCGGACGCGGCGAAATGTTGGAGCCGGACAGGATTGATCCGACTAGACTCGGAAACTGGTCCTGTCAGCAACCCTCGGAAGAGGTGTTCCATGCGTGTCATCAGCTACAACCTCCGCAAACACAAGGCGAGCGGTGAACTCCTCGCCCTGGCGCGGAACCATGACATTGATGCGCTCTGCCTCCAGGAGGTGGATTCCAGCGACCTCCCCGAGACGCTGGGGCCGCTGCACCTGGCGGATGCCACCAAGGGCAACCGGCTGGGGCTGGCCATCTATTACCGGATGAGCCGCTTCACTGCCCTGGACACCCAGTCCTTCGCGCTCAAGAAGTCAATGCACGACCGGGTCCTGGCCCCGGCCCATGAGCGGCTGATCGGCACCCGGGTGATGGACAACGAGACGCAGCATGAGCTGGTCATCGGCTCCTTCCACGCCGCGCCCCTCACGGCTTCGAACTCGCTGCGGCGGAAGCAGATCCACGCCGCCCATGCCGAGCTGCTCAGCATGGGCAAAGGCCTGATGACCCTGATGGTGGGCGACTTCAACTATCCGTTCTTCACGAAGAACCTGGACCTGCACATGAAGAACTCCGGCTATGCCCTGTCGCTCAGCAACAGGCGCACCTACACCCGGTACAAGGTATTCAAGGGCCACTTCGATTTTGCAACGTCACTGGGCCTCGACATCGAAAGCGTCGAAACGCTTCCACGCGGGAACTCGGACCACCTCCCGATCCTGGTCACCGCCGAATACGGTCCGGACTACTAGGCCCCAAGCCGTTCACGCAGGCCGGGCCACGATGCCCCGAAGCCCGGGTGCAGTTCGAGGCAGTCCACATCGGCCACCGGCACCCACCGCAGTTCGAGGCTTTCGGGATCACTGATCACCGGATCAAAGGGCTCCCTGACCAGTACCACCACCGTGGTGTAGGACCAATAACCCACGTCAAAGAAGGACGTGAAGAGAAGGTCGACATTGCCGGCGGGTACGGCAGCTTCCTCGAAGGCTTCCCGGAGCGCGCCTGTGACGGGCTCCTCGCCATGATGGAGCGCCCCTCCGGGCAGGCCCCACGTCCCCCCGTTGTGGCTCCAGACAGCACGGTGCTGCAGCAGCACGCCTTTGTCCGGATCGTACGCCAGCACTCCGGCTGCACCGAACCGCCCCCAGTAGCGGCCGCGGTCCCCTTCGACCCAGGCGTCGCCCGGGTCCCGGGGACCGGTGCGGACGGGCGGGGCTGAGGACGCAGTGGAAACCGAAAAGTGATCCATCGTTCCAGTCTGACAGGTGCCGTGGACGGGGTGCACCTGCCGTGCCGAATGTCAGTCAGGCCTGGTTCGCGTGGCCGCGTTCGACGGCGAAATCACCGCCGGGGTACATGATGGTTTCGTGTCCGTCATCAAAGCGGACGAGGTAGGGCGGCGTCCCGCCCTGGCCCCGCACCTCCAGGATCACCCCGTGCCGGTCTGTGGCCCCAACGGTCCTTCCATGGACGATGATGCGGTCGCCTTGCGTTGCCTCCATGGCAATCACCTCCCAGCCCAAGAGTACGACTGCCTACCCGGCGGGGAAAGGGCGAAGGAGAAAGTGCGGAGGGAAACGGGGGCATGGCGGCGAGGTGGGGAAAGAGCCGCGCCATGGCAGGATTTTGACCATGCCGCTGCATCTTGTGCTGGTTGCCGATACCCATGTCCCGAAGCGCGCCCGGGCGCTCCCCGCACAGCTGTGGTCCGCCGTCGAAAGCGCCGACATGGTGTTGCACGCCGGCGACTGGGTTGACGCGTCCCTCTTGGATGAGTTTGAACAGCGGAGCCGCTCGCTGCTGGGCGTCTACGGAAACAATGACGGGCCGCAGCTGCGCCGGCGGTTGCCGGAAGTTGCCACGGCCACGCTCGAGGGAGTCAACTTTGCGATGGTCCACGAAACCGGCCAGGCAAAGGGACGTGAGGCACGCTGCGAAGCGCTGTACCCGGAGGCGGACGTCCTGGTCTTCGGGCATAGCCACATCCCGTGGGACACCACCACCCCGCGCGGCCTGCGCCTGCTGAACCCGGGTTCACCCACCGACCGCCGCCGGCAGCCGGCCTGCACTTACATGACCGCCGTCGTGGACGCCGGCCGGCTGGCCGACGTCCGCCTGGTGGAGGTTTCCCGCGGCTGACGGGAGGCGGGAAGGGACGGGGTCGACAGGGGCCGCGTACTGCCTGCGCCGGAACAGTAGACGTGCTTGGCTTTTCAGTCCTGGTCCTGCTCCGCGAGCAGGGCGTCGGTGGCCTCGTCCGGCTGGCCGTCAAAGAACTGGGCAAGGACGGTCTTGAACACTGTTTCGCCGGGCGCGGCGCGGAGGAACAGGGTCATGGACGAGTGCAGCTTCCTGGCATCGATGCCGCCCAGGATTTCCTCGGCAGTGCGCCCGGCGTGGTTGCTGAACGCCAGGGCGCACTCCAGGAGCCGCGGGCCCAGGACCTCGTGGTCCAGGTACGCCCGGGCTTCGGCCAGCGAAGTGATGGCATATTTCCGCGAGGTAGGGCTTTGCCCAAGGCCGGCGAGCTGCGGAAAGATGAACCACATCCAGTGGCCGGCCTTGTTGCCGAGCTGAAGCTCAGCCAAGGCCTGCCCGAAGGTCCCGCCCTCGCCTGCGCCGCTGTCCTGGGCTGACACGAAGCGTTTCAGGTCATAGGGATCGTTCATAGCTGTCTCCTTTGTGGGGGGCCTCAGTGCCCGACTGCTGCCCAATGCAGGCCGCAGCCCTGCGCAGCCGCCCGTCCGGGTCCTGGCTCCACCTGGCAAGGACCACACCTGCGCGCTGCCGGTCGCGTCCTGCCAGTCCAGCCAATAGCGGCAACACTACGTCGGACAGCAGGGGGTCCACCAACTCGGGGCTTTCCGCGGAACGAAGGAAGCCCTCGATCCGGGTCAGGTCGGAGTGCAGCAGGAGGCCGACCCTTGACTGCAGGAGCACCACGGCGGCCAGGCGCCGCTCAAAAACCGGCCTGCTGCCAGGTTTCGGCTGGCCCCACAGCCCGGACGCCAGCTGGAGCACGGCATCGTGGTCCAGCTCCTTGAACTTCCGCAGGGCGTCCCGGACCGTTCCCCGGACGGCGCCCACCGAAGAGCCGTAGGAGGACAGCACCCCGCCCAGCCGGGACTCGACGTCGTCCGCCCGGTACCAGGCGCCTTCATTCTGCAGGGTGCGGTCGATGAACGCCGCGGCGGCCGCCACACAGTCGGTCCCGCCGTTCATCGGCCACGTCCCGCGGCTGCGTGCCGGATGCAGAACGGTGTCCAGGGCCTGGCCTCAAGCCTTCCCTCCGCGATAGGTTCTCCACAAACCGCACAGATGCCGTACGTGCCGGCAGCGATCCGGGCCAGGGCGGCCTCCACCTGGTCAAGGCCGGCGGTGCTTTGCTGCAGCAGGGCAGCTGCCTGGGACAGCTCGAAGGCAATGGTGGAACCCTCGGGATCGTGTTCGTCGTCGACGTTCGAATCCTGGCGCGCAGAGTTTGCCGAGGCAATGTCGGCGCGGAGCGACGGGAGCAGTGCCACCTTCCGCTTCCGCTCCTCCTCGAGGAGGACGCGGAATCTTTCGAAATCAGGCATGGGAAAAGCCTAGCGCGGTGTCAGTACCAATTCCTGGCCACGGAGTGGTTCCAGGCCGAGCAGGGGGAACCGTACCGCTCGCGGATATAGCCAAGGCCCCACTCGATCTGTGTCCGGTAATTGGTCAGCCAATCGCTGCCGGCGCTGGAATACTTGCCCGGCGGCAGCGCCTGCGGGATGCCGTAGGCACCGGAGTACGGGTTGGTGGCCGTTGTCAGCCAGTTCGATTCCTTGGTCCAAAGCCGGGCAAGGCAGAGGAACTGGTCCGATCCCCAGCCATAGGCCCCCAGCCTGCCCGAGGCGTAGCTTTTGGCACCGGCAGGATCGTTGACCGCACCCGCAGGAGCAGAGGGAATTACGACGGCGGGCGGGCTGGGCGGCGCGGCAGGCGCCGGAGCGGGGACAGGCGGAGCAGGATCCGCCGGCGCAGGGTTGCCGGCCGGAGGATTTTCAGGTGCCAGATCGGCAGGAGCCGGACGCACGGGGGCGGGAGCAGCAGATGGCTGCGCCTTTGCCGCCGCGGCGGCTGCGGCAGCCCGTCGTCGTGCCTCTTCTCCGGCCGCGGCCCTTTTCGCCTCCTGCGCTGCTTCATAAGCGGCCAGAGCCGCCTGTCCACGCCGGAATTCACCCTCAACCGCCGCCGTCGTGCCCTTCAGGGACGCCAACTGCTCGGTCAGCTCCCGGTTGCGCTGCTGTTCTTCCGTAAGCTGGCGTGCCATGGCTTCCTGGGCCGATCGGGCCGCCGCAAGCTTTTCCGCCGCCTCGCCGGACAGCCGTTCACGCTCGGCCCGGGCGGCTTTCTCCTGATCGGCCAGTGAAGCCGTGACTTTCCCCGCGGCGGCTGCCTTGTCCACAAGGCCCGCCGTTTTGCCGCCCACCAGATGCACCACGTTGAGCCCGTGGACATTGTTGTTCCCGATCGCATCAAGGGCCACGAAGAACCCCATGTTCGTACCGCCCGTTTTGTAGGACTGGGCGGCCAGGGCTCCGATGTCCTTCCTGTGGCGGATGAGTTCGGCTTTGGCGGTCCCGGCCTGTTCCGCCAGCGACTCCACTCGGGCAGTGGATGCTGCCAACGCGGCATCAGCCGCTGCAGACTCAGCGGCTGACGCCACCGCCGCGTTGCCCAAGGCCTCCGACTGCGCCTGCAGCCCGTCCAACAGGCCTGCGATCATACCGATCTCTTTTTCCGTGCCGGCCTCGGTCAGCTTGGCCCGCTCCACGTCCTCCCACGAGGGGTAGCCACCAGGCGGAACGCCCTCGGCCGCGCCGGCCGGAGTCAGCCAAACGCTGCCGGCGAGGGCGGCGGCCAGCAGTATCCCGGGCAGGCGGTGCCGGGCATTTAGAACGGAACGGGACATAGTTCGGAAGCTTACCGGCTTCAACCTTCACTTCAAGGATGAGGGGCCTGCATCGTTATACAGCAGAGACAAGCCATCGACTTTCCACGGTGAAAGCCTGAGCGTGCGCGCAGTGCCCGCGACCCAGAGTCGATTCGTTTGCATAAACCGAGAGGAGAACCTCGCATGTTACCCAAACGTGACAATCGGCGCCGGGGCGGGTTATGGTCTTAAGGTGTCCCTCCCAGACGGGACATTCCCCTCAGCTTGCCGAGCCCT
The DNA here is from genome assembly GCF_034258515.1 of Pseudarthrobacter oxydans. Classification (NCBI taxonomy): domain Bacteria; kingdom Bacillati; phylum Actinomycetota; class Actinomycetes; order Micrococcales; family Micrococcaceae; genus Pseudarthrobacter; species Pseudarthrobacter oxydans. Next base: position 2,430,499 of record NZ_CP139438.1, read on the forward strand.
GCCGCTGAACCGGGAACCATCGCTATCCAGCTGGCAGGGACGGGGGAACCAAGTTTCCACGGCCTCTCAAGAGGCCTTGGGGTTAAGTCGCTGGCGCCTCCGTTCCTTTCGGAGTTGCTCCCGGCCGGGTATCTCCAGCCCGAACCCGACAGCTCACCCCGCAGGCATGGGAGAGGCGATCAACTGTGTCAAAAATTTCCACCACCGCCCGTCATCGCGCAACTCCGGCCCGCTCCATCATCCTGGAAGGACTGGCTGTTTCGGCCAAGTCCCAAGCCAGGACCCTGGGCCGTCCGGCGCTCGCCGTCGCAGCCGCATCCGGCATTGCCTTCGGCGTCGGAGCCCCGGCGCACGCCGGTGTGACAGGTCCGGACACCACTGAGACCACTAACATCCAGGCCTCCGCCGCCCCGGCAGCAGCAGTTGCAGCCCCCGCCGCCGCGGCCGGAACCGTCCATACGGTTGTATCCGGCGACACGCTTGGCGCCATCTCGGCCGCTTACGGCGTGGCCCTGGGCGATGTCCTGGCAGCCAACGGGCTTTCAATCTCCGCGGTTATCTACCCCGGCGACCAGATCCAGATCCCGGGTGCAGGCTACGCCCCGGCAGCTCCGGCCGCCGCACCCGCCCCGGCACCCGTCCAGACCGCCGCTGCCACGGCACCGGCGAACACGGGGATGAACCTGTCCTACGCCTCTGCCAGCACCGGCACGGGCACCGGAGCAGCAATTCTCGCCTCGGCTTACAGCCAGGTGGGCGTCGGCCAGGACTGCACCGCGATGGTGGAGAACGCCCTGCGTTCCGTTGGCCTGAGCGTCGGCGACCTGGCTCCCACCCAGTTCTTCCAGTACGGCACTGTTGTGGGTTCCCCCGCTCCCGGTGACCTCGTGATCACGGCCGGCCACGTGGGCGTTTACGCCGGCGACGGCCAGGTTGTCAGCGGCGGCGTGAACGGTTACAGCACCGAAGTCCACTCCATCAGCTGGCTGAGCGGCGCTTCCTTCGTCCGCGTAGCGTAACCAACGGCGACGGGGCAGTCCGCTCGCAGCGGGGCAGTCCCACCCTGTGGAAGGGGCTGGAAGGGGCGGCAGCCGGGTTTACCGGCTGCCGCCCCTTCCACGTTCTTAAGGGTCCTTGGGGCTCCCTTGGCTCCGCTGGAATTACGGCTAGGTGCCGCAGAAGGTCCGGTATTTGCCGAAGTCCTCCGGCGGTCCTTCCGTGTAGCGTTCCAGCCCCGGACGCTCCTGGAACGGGGACCGGACAACCTCAAGGAGGCGGTTAAACGGGTCAAGATCGCCCTCGGTGGCAGCGGCCAGTGCTTCCTCCACCAGGTGGTTCCTGGGGATGTACGCGGGGTTCACGCTGTCCATGAGTTCGGCGTCGGGCTTCAGCGCGGCCCAGCGTCCGGCCCAGGCATCGAAAGTCCCCAGGTCCGGCACCATGCCGCGGGCAGGCCTGGAGTTGCCCCGGGCGGCCTGTCCAAGGTTCCGGAAGAATTGCGTGTAGTCAACGGGTCCGTCCTTCAGCAGGCCGATCACGCCATCCACAAGGTCCGAGGCTTCGTCACGTTCCGGGCCTGCCGCAGGGCCGGCAGGCACGCCGAGCTTGGCCTTCATGCCCTCGAACCAGGCATCACTGTACCGGCCGCGGAACGTGCCTAGGGCCTCCACCGCGGGGCCGACAGCCTGTTCCTGGTCTTCGTTGAAGAGCGGCAGCATGGCCTCAGCGAGCCGGGCCAGGTTCCACTCGGCTACCACGGGCTGGTTCGCGTAGGCATAGCGGCCGCCTACATCGATGGAGCTATACACGGCGGCGGGATCAAACGCGTCCATGAATGCGCAGGGCCCGTAGTCGATGGTTTCCCCGGAGATGGTCATGTTGTCCGTGTTCATGACCCCGTGCACGAAGCCCACCAGCATCCACTTGGCCACGAGCTCCGCCTGGGCGGCGACCACTGCTTCAAACAGCGCCAGGTAGGGCTGTTCGGACCGGGCTGCAGCCGGATAGTGCCTGCTGATGGCGTGGTCCGCCAGCCGGCGCAGCAGGTCCATGTTCTCCGTGGCCCGGGCGTATTGGAAGCTGCCCACGCGGAGGTGGCTGCTGGCCACACGGGCCAGGACGGCGCCCGGCAGCATCGTGTCCCGGCGCACCGGCCGCCCGGTGGCTACGACGGCCAGGGCCCGCGTGGTGGGAATGTTCAGGGCGTGCATGGCCTCGCTCACAAGGTACTCCCGCAGCATCGGGCCGATGACGGCCCGGCCGTCGCCCGCGCGGGCGAAAGGTGTACGGCCGGAACCCTTCAGGTGCACATCCCGCAAGCGCCCGCCGTCGGCAACTATTTCGCCCAGCAGCAGCGCGCGGCCGTCGCCGAGCAGCGGTGAGTAGCCACCGAACTGGTGCCCGGCGTACGCCTGGGCTACGGGGGTCGCACCCGGGGGGAGGTAGTTGCCCAGCAGGAGGCGCACGCCTTCCGGCGTCCGCAGGTAGTCGGGTGCCAGCCCCAGCTCGGTCGCCAGCGCGTCGTTAAGGACCAAGAGTTCAGGCTCCGGCGCTTCCTCCGCCTGCCACGGAACGGCCAGCTCCGCCAGTTCACGGGCAAAGCGGCCCTCGAAGACGACAGTTGATTCTGCTGCAGCAGTCATGGGTTAACCCTATCGCCGTCGCTTGTCCGGCCGTTGATGAGCTCATCGGTGACCTCCCCGGCTCGAGGAATGGCATGGCCTGGCAGAGCGGTCCGTTCAGGTGCAGTGGACCGTTCCGGTGCCGTGACGCCATGCCCCGGCCAGCGGCGCCGCCGGGGCATGGGGACGCGTTGCAGGTCCTGCGCGGCGATGACGTCAGTATCCGCCGCACGGGCCCTGGCCTGGACCGCGAGCGGCGCGGCGTCCTCGCCGTACCGTGAGGAGAAGTGCGTCAGCACGAGGGTTCGGGCGGCTGCCCCCGCTGCCAGTTCCCCTGCCTGCCCGGCGGTGAGGTGACGGTACTGGCGCGCCAGCCCGCCGTCGTCATCGCTGAAGGTGGACTCCGCAACGAGGAGGTCGACGCCGTCGGCCAGCTCCTCGGCGCCCTCGCAGGGCGCCGTGTCCATTACGAAAGCGAAGCGCTGGCCGGGCCGCGGAATGCTGACATCATCGAGGCGGACGCCCGCAAGGCTGCCTTCATGCTGCAGGCGCCCGATCGCGGGGCCCGATATTCCTGCCGCGGCAAGGCGTTCAGGCAGCAGCGTGCGGCCGTCCGGTTCCACCAGCCGGTAGCCGTAGGTCTCAATGCGGTGCTTCAGCGGCCGGACGTCAAGGCCTTCGGCCACCGTCCCGCTTCCGCCGTGGGGGCGAAGCCTGAGGTCGATTCCCGGTGAACTGACAGACACGAGGGCGCGCACCACGTCTTCCCCGGATAACGGGTAGTGAAGATGGATAGGGTGCGCCACCCCGTCCAGGGCCATCCGCGACAACACCCCCGGCAGACCAAAACAATGGTCTCCGTGGACGTGGGTGAGGCAAATGCGGGTTATCTGGCTCGCCGGGATCCCCGCGTGGATCATTTGGCGCTGCGTGCCCTCGCCCGGGTCAAAGAGGAAACCTTCCCCGTCCCAGCGGAGCAGGTAGCCGTTGTGGTTCCTGGTCCGGGTGGGGACCTGGGAGGCCGTACCGAGGATGGTGAGGTCGCGCATGGCGGTGGGTGCCAAAAAGCAGGCTCCGGAGGAGTCCGGGACCTGCTTTTGTGGTTGCCGGGTCGGCTTAGCGCCGCCGGAGCATTCCCATGATTTTGCCGGTCACGCCACCGGTCCGGGCTCCTGCGGGGCCCGTCGTGCCAGGTGCCCGGCCCGTGGCATTCAGTCCGGTCCGGCGCGTTGTTCCGGCGGTCCCGGTCCTGCCGGAGAATCGTCCAGCGGCATTCCTGATCATGCTTCCCAAGTTCATGTGAAACTCCTTCAGTATTGATCCTGCCAACCGATATTCATCAGCCTGCTTATGATTTTAGCGTAGTTCGGCTGCAACTAGGGGAAGCAGCAGAAGTTCCCCCTGCATTTGGCCCGATAAGCGCAGGAGCCCCGATCCGTTCTGCTGGCTGGCCGAAGTCCGGTAAGGGACACCATTGCCGAACATTTCACCGGAAGCGTCCAGGTCCGTTCCGACGGCTCACGGCCTGAGCCGGCGGACGAAGGGCGCCTTGCCCAACGGTGTCCGCTCCAGCTGGTCCACCACGGACACAGAGACCGGGGTTCGCGCGACGCCGGCTGCTGCGAGGGCTTCGGCCACCGAAGCCTGGATGCCTGCTGTTGTGCTTCCCGCCGTCAGTCCTGCAACGAGGACCCGCAGTCCCGTGGGTTCCTGGACCACCTGCCAGCCGGCGGCGGCTGCCTGGTCCAGGACGTGGTGGAACACGATGGGGTGGACGCTGACAAGGCCTGCCCTGCCTGGCAGCTCAAGCACGTCCTCCAACCTGCCTTCGATATCCTCCATGCGGATGAACGAGCGGCCACAGGGGCATCCGCGCTGCCCCAACGTCACGCTGTCCGACAGCTCATAGCGAATCAGCGGCAAAGTCCGCGAGAACAGGACGGTGACCAAAAGCTTCGCGCCCGTTGACCCGGGCGGTACCGGGACGCCCTCCTTGTCCACTGGTTCGACAATGAGCAGGTCCTCGTAGACATGCCGGTTCCGGTAGACGCACGGTGAAGCGATGCCGGCCGTCTCAGTGGCGGCGTAGACATCGAACGGTGCACTCCCCCAGGCCCTTTCCAATTCCCGGGCAGCGGGCGGGGTGAGCACCTCCGAGGCCGACATCACTGCCTGCGGCGAAATTTTCAGGCGCCCGGCCAGCTGTTCGGCCGCCAGGGGCAAAAGCGCGGAAGCGTAACCCACCAGGACCCGGGGCTGGAACCCGTTCAGCGCCGCCACTGTTTCATGCATGGGTGCGGTCACGTCCAGCCGGAGCGTGGGGACAAGCCCCGAACGCAGCGAAGCGCCAACCACGGCGGACTGGTGGGTGGGGACGCGCGAGCTTACCAGCGCCATTTTAAGCGGCCGGCCGAGGCCGGCCGCTATTCCAGCCCAGTCATTAGCGCGGGCATAGGAAGCCAGCACATGTGCCCATTCCGGCCGGCTCCACACGAAGGTTCCGCGTGGACCGGCGGTCCCGGCTGTCGCCGCAGCCCACCAGCGCCCCCTCCACGGCAAGCCGGGATCACCGTCCTCGGCGGCGAGGGTCCGGAGACGTTGTTCCAGGTCGGCCAGGCTCAGGTCGCGCGTAGTAAGGACCTCGTCGAAGTGGCCCATGAGGTCGGCCTTGGTCACGGGCGGCAACTGGGCAAGGGGAGCCCCGTAGAGCCCTGCATGGCGGCGCCGGTAGAACTCAGACCCGGCATAGGCGGCCGTCCGCAGTCTCTGCAGGGCACGTTCCTGGTGGGCAGCAATCCGGACAGGGCTCCAGCGGTCCCGCCGCTTCAAGGCAGCCCGAAGAACGAGCACCCGGGCTATGAGCCGCACATCCATGCGATCCGGCCTTGGAAGAGCCGGCGCGGCGGCGCGTCAGGCCCCGCGGGCGCGGCGGAGGGCGGAGAGGCGGGCCGAGTATTCCGTCTCGTCTATTTCACCGCGGGCAAACCGCTCGGCCAGCAGTTGCTCCGCACTGCCGAGACTGTGGCCTCCGCCGTCCCTGCGGTTGCCGCCTGACATCGAGCGGGCAAAAACCACGATGGCGACGATGATTGCACCCCAAAAGAGGATGAAGCTCACCACCATCAGGATGTAGCCCCAGGCGCCCATGTTCCCGTCCCACCACATCATCCCTGCATCCTCACCTCGCGGAGCCCCGCCACTGCTCCCTGTTCGATGATCCATCCGGCCCGTGTGCGGTGCCAGAGTCTTTCGTCCCCAGGATGAATGGCCAGGTCAGGACAGCCGCGGCCCCTCAGCGCTCCAGATCGTCGGGTTCGAACTCACTTAGAGGGGAGCCGCCAAAGCTTTCCGTGTCGTCACTGCCCTCAGCCCCTGGTCCGTTCGGATTCCCGCCGAAATCCACATCGGCAACGGCCTCCTCCAAGGTGGGCGTTACGGGACCGTCCTGGGCTTCATCCGCTGCGTAACCTGCCTGGGCTGATCCTTCACGGAATGCCTGGTCGCTGATGAAGTCCTCTTCTTCCCCGGAGACCGCCTCGTCCTGGAGCAGCGGATCGTCCTGCCAGCGGTCCGGATTGTTTTCGGCCGCTCCCGGATAGCCGTCCGGTTCGCCCTTCACCGGGTCAAGTTCAAATGATGCAGCCGCGCCGGGGGTCTCATCAAGGAGCACGTCGTCATCCCGGACAACCTCAAGGCCGTCGTCAGGGAGGTTCTGTTCCGTCATGGTGATGCCTTTCTCTTGAACAGCCAATGTCTCTTGGACAGGCAAAGCGAACAATAGTAAGCATACTGATGAAATAGGGACGGCGCTAGCTTCCCCCCGGCACGACTTGCCGTGACCTTTGGCCCTATATCTCCCGGGGGCACAGCGCCAGTCTTGAACTGGACCCGCCCGAGAAGAAACAGGAAGCCCGGCCATGACAACTCGCAAACCAATCGCAGTCGCCACCAACGACTCCCCCCAGAGCCAGGCTGCCGTGCTCTGGGCTGCCCGCCGGGCCGAACGTTCCGGCCTGCCACTGGTGATCCTCCACGTCGTGGACGACCGGTGGGCGGCTGATCCGTATCCGTGGATCGGCGTTCTCGAGGAGGCGGGCGACAAGCTCCTGCAGACTGCCGCCGGCCGTATCCGGGGGGCCTTCCCCATCAGCGTTACCACCCGGCTTCTTACCGGAAGCGTGGGAGGCTCGCTGGCGAAGTATTCCGGCAGGGCATCCATGGTGGTTGTGGGCTCAGGCACGGGCCACCTCGGCGGAACCCTTGCAGACCGGGCGCTGCAGGTTGCGGCTTCTTCAAAGGTTCCCGTTGCGGTGGTAGGTACACAGGAGCTTGAAGGCCGGTCCGGCGTGGTGGTGGGAGTCGACGGCTCCAGGGAGGCAACCCAGGCTGTGGCCTTCGCCGCAGCCGAGGCTGACCGTGAGGGGGACGACCTCACTGTGGTCTATGCCATCAACGCGCCCGACCGAGTTACGGATGCGGGCCTGCTGACCACCAGCCTGGCCGACCTTGTTACCGAGGAAGAACGCATCGTCCTGTCCGAAACAGTGGCCGGTCTCAACGAGGACTATCCGAGCCTGACGGTGCATCGCGTGCTGGAGACCGAAAGGGGACCGGTGGAATCGTTGGTTGATGCTGCCTCCGGGGCCAGGATGCTCGTGGTGGGCAGCCGCGGAAGGGGCGGAATCAAACGGCTTCTGCTCGGTTCCACAGCCTACGGCGTCCTCAAGCACCTGCCGTGCCCTACCGTGATCACCCGGATCCAGGCAATCAAGAACACACCCTAGGAAGCCCCGGCAGCTGCCCACTCCCCCGCACACACCTGTCCCATTCCCTACGTTCCGGGCCGGCACCATGAAAAAGACTGCTGCAGTAATCATGCTTATCCTCGGGATCCTGATCTCAATCGTCGGGGCCACCATCCTGGCCGGAGGTGCCGTGGCGTCCGTAGTGGGAACCGCCCAAGGCGACGGATACCTCACCACCCGCACGGAACGCCTCTCCGTTGGATCCCACGCCCTGACCTCGCCCAGGCTCGACGCGGTAGGCGGGGGCGTACCGCCCCGCCTTCCCTTCGACGTCGGTACGCTCAGGCTGCGCGCCTCTTCCCTGGACCCCGGCAAGGAGATCTTCGTGGGCGTCGCCCCGCAGGCCGACGTCGAGCGATATCTTTCGGGCGTGCATCACTCGCAGCTGATTAAAGTCGACAGCCGGCCCTTCCGGGCCGAATACCGCGACATCCCGGGCACCGGCACCCCCGCACCCCCGGGAGAGCAAACGTTCTGGAGCACCTCTGCCTCCGGGGCCGGCCAGCAGGATCTCACGTGGGACCTTGCCGCAGGCAATTGGGCGATAGTCATCATGAATGCCGATGCCAGCCCCGGGGTCAATGCCGAAGTGCAGGCCGGTTTCCGCTCCGACCTGATCCGGCCCGCGGCAACGGGGCTGCTGGTGGGAGGCGCCGTTGCGCTGGCAATCGGGATTCCGTTGCTGATCCTGGGAGCCGTCGGACTCGGCCGGCACACGGGGCCGCACTCCGGCGGGCCGGCCGCGCCACCACCCGGCTACGGACCGCCCCCCGGATACGCACCACCCCCCGGCTATGGACCGGCCCCCGGATATGCACCACCACCCGGATACGCAGGCGGAGCACCGGGAGCGGAAGGCACCCCAGGAGGTCCCGGTTATCCGGGCTCACCGGGAACTCCGCCCCTGCAACAGCCCGGCCAAGGCGACCGGGCCGACCGCGCACCCTACCCGGCCCGGCTCTTCGGCGACCTTGACCCGGCCTTGTCGCGAGCAATGTGGCTGGTCAAGTGGTTCCTTGCCATCCCGCATTTCATCGTGCTGTTCTTCCTCTGGTTTGCGTTCGTCGTAACCACCATCGCGGCGTGGTTCGCCATCCTGTTCACCGGGCGCTATCCCCGGCCCCTGTTTGACTTCAACGTCGGCGTCCTGCGCTGGAACTGGCGAGTGGCGTTCTACGCCTACGCCGCTGCAGGAACGGACCTCTACCCGCCGTTCACCCTGGCACGCACCAACTATCCTGCCGATTTCGAGGTGGACTACCCGGAACGCCTCTCCCGGGGGCTGGTCCTGGTCAAGTCGTGGCTGCTTGCGATCCCGCACCTGCTCATCGTCGCAGCCTTCTCCGGCACCCCCTGGACCTGGCAGGCGGAGACCGATGATTTGGGAACCACCTACCAACGGAGCACAGGCCTGTCGCTGCTGGGCCTGCTGGTCCTGGTTGCAGTAGTGGCCCTGCTCTTCACCGGCCGCTACCAGCGCCCGCTGTTCGACCTGATACTCGGCATCAACCGATGGATCTACCGCGTCCTGGCCTATGCGGCCCTGATGCGGGACGAGTACCCTCCGTTCCGGCTGGACCAGGGCGCCCGTGAGGTACCGCCGCCCCCTGGCGGGACCGCCGTACCAGGAGCCACCCCGCCCCTTGAGTGAGGGCCTGCCTTGATGCTGCCGGAGCGTCCTGCCGCCTGCCGGTCAGCCTCTATTACAGGCTGCAAGCCCGCCCTAAACTGGTTCTGCAATCAGCGGCTGCGGACAAGAGGAGAAGGCCATGGCGGTCATCGAGCAGGTGCGCGAAGGAATGCACGTCGTAGCGTCGGACGGGAAGAAAATCGGCAAGGTCGAGGACCTGAAAATGGGTGATCCGGAGGCTGTGACCTCTGACGGCCAAACAGACCCTGAAACGGGAGGCCTCGTCAATACGGCGGTCGATGGGTTTGCCGCGACGTCCAGGTTGCCCCACCACACCGCAGAGAGGCTGCTGCGGATCGGCTATGTCAAAGTCGACAGGTCCGGCTTGTTGGCTGGTCATGTCTACTTCGCATCGGATGAGTTGGACCGGGTCGAGGGCGATACGCTGTGGCTGAAGGAGGGCCGGCACACCGACTAGCCTGGCCCTTCCCACCCCTCGGCACTGCCGCCTGCAGTGACTTTCGGCCCTACCTTTGCGGGAGCCCGCCGGGACACTATTGCCAGTGTGGCAGCACGCGCCGCATGAGGAGCTGAGATGAATACTTCCGGAGCGCCGTTCGCTCGGATACTGGTGGGGGTCGACGGATCGGAGGCTTCCATTGAAGCCCTGCGGCAGGCCCAGCGGCTGGCGGTGCCCCTCGGGGCGAAGGTCCTGGCCAACGCCTACTGGGATTATCCGCAGGTCTACACAGGCTACGTGATGATGGGCATTGGGGGCTTCGAGGAACGCGCCGGGGAAATCCTGGCTGAGGCGGTCAAGACCGCCTTCGGTGACGAAACGCCGTCGAACGTCATTTCCACGCTGGTCCGCGGCCATCCCCGGGAATCACTGATCGAAGCCAGCCGCGACGCGGACATGGTCGTGGTGGGGAGGCGCGGCCACGGCGGCTTTGGCGGGCTGCTGCTTGGCTCAGTCAGTTCCGCCCTGGTGGCCCACGCCCATTGTCCCGTGCTGGTGGTCCACACACCGGAAACCCACACGGCCTCGTCCTAGGCAGGGCAGCTTGGGCCGGCGCACAGCAGGTACAGACCGTTGACAACAATGCGGCAGGGCGGACGACGGCGGGTGGCGGCCGTGGCGGCCGCCCTCGCCCTGCTGGCCCTCGCCATAGTCCTGGCCCTCTTGCTAAGGGCGCCGGGAGGCCCGCCGGCGGCAGGGCCGTCAGGCTCTGCGAGCCCCTCCGCAACCCCGGTGGCGTCAAGCCCCAGCCCCGATGCATCCAGCGCCGTTCCCTCGGCGTCGCAGCCTGCGGAAGCCTCGACAGAACCACCCGAGGCCGGCCAAAATCCCGTCCAGCCGCCGGTTACCGTACCTCCCGTCCCTGTTCCCCCGCCGTCGGAGCCCGTTGCCACCCCTGGCCCGGTTCCGCCCGCAGCTCCCTTTCCGGCCTCGCTCCGTGACCAGGACCTCACGGTCATCCCTCGCGCCGGGCAGGTCGTGGCGCTGACTTTCGACGCGGGAGCCAACGCTGCGGGGCTGCCGAAAATCCTCTCCACCCTGTCCGCAAAAGGGGTTGCCGCCACGTTCTTCCTGACCGGGAACTGGGCAGACACCAATCCCGGAGGGGTGGGGCAGATTGTTTCCGCGGGGCACCGGGTGGCCAACCACTCCATGACCCATCCTGGTTTCACCGGCCTCGACGGTACCGGGATTGCGCAGCAGGTGCGCGGAGCGGAACAGGCCATCCTGGCCGCCGGCGCCGACCCCACGCCGCTGTTCCGCTTTCCCTTCGGGGAACGCGATGCCCGGACCATTGCCGCTGTCAACGACCTTGGCTATGTTGCAGTCCGCTGGACTGTGGACACCCTGGGCTGGAAAGGCACCAGCGGCGGGATCAACACGCAGATCGTTGCCGACCGCACACTGGCTGGCCTGCAGCCGGGCGAAATTGTCCTGATGCACATCGGCTCCAATCCCAACGACGGCACTACCCTGGACGCCGATGCCCTGCCGCAGATCATCGACCGGATCAGCGCCGCGGGGTATGGCTTCGTCACCCTCGACGCGCTGCTGGCCCCGTAGGCAAGGAGGGCCAGACCCATGGCTAAGGCCCGGCAGGCAGGACCCGGAGGCAGAAAATCCGGCCCGGCCGCGAACGGTATGCCTGATCCGGCACACCACGGCCTTCCCCTGCACGAGGTGGTCCTCCTGCTTGGGACAGACCACGTGCGGGGCCTCGCTTCCGCGGAGGTGGCCCGCCGTCAGGAACAGTTCGGTGCCAATGCCCTGCCGCGCTCACGGGGTGCGGGAATTCTCCGGAAACTGGCGCGGCAGTTCAACAATCCGCTGGTTTACGTCCTCCTGGCCGCGGCCGCCGTCACTCTCGCCCTGGGCGAGTACCTGGACTCGGGCGTCATCCTCGCCGTCGTCCTGGTGAACACGGCGATCGGCTTCGTCCAGGAGGTGCGGGCAGAGGCTGCCCTGGATGCGCTGCATTCCCTCGTCCGCACCCGTGCCGTGGTCACAAGGGACGGGCAGAGGCGCGAGGTTCCCTCCGAGGAGCTGGTACCGGGGGACCTCGTGCTGCTCGAAGCCGGCGACAAAGTGCCGGCGGACCTCCGGCTGGTCAGGTTGTCCGGCCTGCGCGCGGATGAGTCAGCGCTGACGGGAGAATCCGACGCAGTCGCCAAGGACGAGGTGGTACTGCCCCCGACCACCCCCGTCGCGGACCGCCGGAACATGGTCTACAGCGGCACCCTGGTGACCGCGGGCAGCGGGGCAGGCGTCGTCGTCGCAATCGGCGGCGAGACGGAACTCGGCGAGATCCATCGGCTCATGGGTGCGGTGCAGCCGGTGGCTACACCGCTGACCCAGAAACTGTCACGCTTCAGCATGACGCTGACGGTGGCCATCCTTGCCCTGGCCGCCGTGGCTTTCCTTGCCGGCGTGGCACGCGGCCAGGAGCCCGCGCAGATGTTCACCGCCGCCGTCGCACTGGCTGTGGGGGCGATTCCTGAAGGCCTGCCGGCAGCGGTCACTGTAACCCTCGCCATCGGTGTCCGCCGCATGGCCCGGCGCCGCGCCGTGGTCCGGCGGTTGCCGGTGGTTGAGACGTTGGGCAGCACCACCGTTATCTGTTCGGACAAGACCGGCACCTTTACGGAAAACCAGATGACGGTGCGTGCGCTCTGGACACCGTCCGCAACGTACGAGGTGACAGGTTCCGGTTACGGCCCGGAGGGGCACGTCTTCCGTGCCGGGGCCGGCGTCCGGGCGGCCGGAACCGCCACGGACCGGACGACGGCGGCGGCGCAGGACGAGGCGCTGTACTGGTCCCTTCTGGCGGGAGGCGCCTGCAATGACGCCAGGATCATCAGGGAGGGACAGCACTGGCAGGCCCGGGGGGACCCCACGGAGGCGGCCATGGTGGTGGCGGCAGGGAAGGGCGGCGTGGAGGCCGGGGAGTTCCTTTCCTCCCATCCGCGGACCGGCACGCTGCCGTTCGCCTCGGAGCACCAATACATGGCAACCCTCCACACCTCCGCCTTCCCGGACGGCAGGGGCACGGGGTCCGGCATTGTGCTGGTCAAGGGCGCGGTGGAACGCGTGCTGGAGCTGTGCGCGGGGCAGATGGATCGCCAGGGCCGCACCATGCCGCTGGCCAGGCAGTCAGTACTCGATGAGGCCCACCGGTTCGCCGGCACCGGGCTGAGGGTGCTTGCCACGGCGATGATGCGCCTTCCTGCCGGCGGCGCCCTGGCCGAGTCAAGCCTGCACGGGCAGCTGACGCTGACGGGACTGCAGGCCATGTTCGATCCGCCGCGGGAGGCAGCGGCGGCATCGGTGCAGGCCTGCCACCAGGCGGGCGTGGCAGTGAAAATGATCACCGGAGACCACGTGGGAACAGCCGCCACCATTGCCAGGGCGGTGGGCCTGACCGCGGACCGGGCGGACGGGACGGCACTGACCGGAACTGAACTTGACGCGATACCCGCGGACGGACTGCCCGACGCCGTCGAGCGGGCAACGGTCTTCGCACGGGTGTCCCCCGAACAGAAGCTTCGCCTGATCGGCGCCCTGCAGTCCCGGGGAAACGTCGTCGCCATGACAGGCGATGGCGTCAACGACGCACCGGCCCTGAGGCAGGCGAACGTGGGCATAGCCATGGGGCGCTCTGGAACGGAAGTGGCCAAGGAGGCCTCGGACATCGTCCTCACCGACGACGACTTTGCCACCATTGAGGCTGCCGTTGAGGAAGGCCGGAACGTCTTCGACAACCTGACCAAGTTCATCGTCTGGACCTTGCCCACGAACATGGGGGAAGGCCTGGTGATCCTGGTGGCAATCCTGATCGGGGCAACGCTCCCCGTCCTGCCCACCCAGATTCTGTGGATCAACATGACCACCGCTGTGGCCCTGGGCCTGATGCTTGCCTTCGAGCCGAAGGAACCGGGCCTTATGTCCCGCCCGCCACGGGCCCCCGGCCGACCGCTGCTGACCTGGACACTTACCCTTCGGATCCTGCTGGTCTCCACCCTCCTCGTGGCAGGCACCTGGTGGATCTTCGAACTTGAGCTCGCTGGCGGCGCGTCCCTCGCGGAAGCCCGGACGGCGGCCGTCAACCTTTTTGTTGCGGTGGAACTGTTCTACCTGTTCAGCTGCCGTTCCCTCACCAGGTCGGTCTGGCGAATCGGCTTCTTCAGCAACCGCTGGGTCATCCTTGGCGTCCTGGTCCAGGCAGCCGGCCAACTGGCCATCACGTACCTGCCGCTGATGAACGAGCTTTTCCATACGGCCCCGATCACGGCGGAAGCCTGGCTGCGGATCCTGGGCATCGCACTGCTCGCGTCCCTGGTTGTGGCAGTGGAAAAGCGCTTCCGGCGCCGTGAGTTCTAGGGGCCGTTCAACGATGCGGCGAACGCCCGGCCCGCCGTGCCTTACGTCTTCGGCAGGAGCCGGACCATCACCAACCCGGTGACCGCGGCCATGGCCACCGCCATCAGGACGGCGGCCCCGGCTCCTATGGCGGCAACCAGCCACACATCCTGGCCGGGCTGCCACAGCGGCGTGGCCACCGCCATGAAGACGCCCAGTCCTGCCGTCCACGCGGCGGCGCTTCCTGCCACCCACCGCCAGGCCCGCGGAACGTGGTGCCGCAGCTCAAACCACTGCGCAAGGCCGATCGAAACCAGGATGACCACTGCCGCCACGGCTCCCGTAGCGGCCTGGGCGGGTGCGGGCCAGCCCTGCCAGCCTTCGTTGCTGAAGGTCAGCAGTGCCACGGTCCAGGCAACCACCGCCGCGGCGGCCGTCAGCAGGACCCACCGCAGAACCGATACGCCGGGCAGCGTTGTCCTGAGCACCCGCACCTGGAACCACCCCAGGACCGCTCCTTCAACGAGGCCGGCCAGCACCAGCAGCGGAACCGCCGCCGCGGGCCCCAAGGCAACCGGGACGGACTGGGCGAGTACTGGGGCAAGGAATCCCAGGCTCTCGCCGAGGCTCACCCAGCCCACCCAGCGGGCGAAGAAAGTGTTTCTGCGCGTCACAACGGGCCCCTTAGCCACCGGTCACAGTCCTCCTTCCGGTGTCTTCCCCAGAGTGGGACGGGCAGCCGCGGAACACCAGTGCCAAAGGCCCTGCGGTGGCACTGGAGCCGGCCTGTCCGCCTTGGTAGCTTCAATGCATGGCCATCAAACTTGAGAACGTCGGTATCGCGGTTCGCGACCTCGAAGCGGCCATCGCCTTTTTCACCGACCTCGGGCTGATACTCGTCGGCCGTGACACTGTCAGCGGCGAGTGGGCCGACACTGCCGTGGGGCTTGATGGCAACCATGCCAGGATTGCGCTGCTCCAGACCCCGGACGGCCGGGGTCAACTTGAGCTCTTCGAATACATCCACCCCGAAGCGATCGAGTCGAATCCGACCCGTCCAAACGACATCGGCATGCACCGTGTGGCCTTCTCGGTCGACGACATCGACAAAGCCCTCGAAACAGCTGCGAGGCACGGATGCCATCCGCTCCGCGGCGTGGCGACCTACGGCGATGCCTACAAACTCACGTACCTCCGCGGTCCCAGCGGAATCCTCCTGATGCTCGCCGAGAAACTGAATAACGACTGACACCCTGACCGGGACCAATGGCTCTGCCTGCGGCCTGCGCCTGCTGCCCATAGTTAATGGCAGGCAAGCGTCGGTCCATTACCAGCAGTCCGCAGCCAACAGCCGGCATATGAGTTAGGGAGAGAACCATGAAGCACCCCAAGGACGCCGCCGCCGAGACCCAGGCGCTCCAGGCCGTCGAACAGCATCACGCGAACATGCTCGGGCAGCTCAAGGGGCTGGTGGCCCTGCTGATGGAAGCGGTTGAGGCAGGCGACACGGAAGCCGAACGAACAGCACATGCAACGCTGTTGGACTGGTGCGACAACGAGCTTATTCCCCACGCCCTGGCAGAAGAGGGGCCCCTGTACAGTGGACCCCGCGACACCCCGGAGGGGCGGCTCCTGGTGGAGGGAATGCTGGCCGAGCACCGCGTCATCGTGGACCTGGTGGAGGAACTTCGCACGTCCAAGGGACTGTCCGCGGCAGTTGCCGGCGCTGCCATCCAGCGGATGTTTGCCATGCACCTGGAGAAGGAAAACCGCCTCCTGATGCCCTTCGTTGCCGGCTCCCCTGCGCTTTCCCTTGCCGCAGCGGTCAAGGGACTCCACGAATTGACCGGGGAAGGCAGCGGGCACCACGCGGAAACGCACGACGGCGGCGCGCACCAGCGGTGACCTGCCCGGCGTCCCTATTTTCCGCCGTCGGCTCCTCTCGCGCGGGCGCGTTCTTCGTCCGGGGCATGGACTACCAGGACAGGGCAATGGGCGTGGCTGACGCACGCAGAACTGACCGAGCCCGGCACAAAGCCGCTGTGCCCCCGCCGCCCAACGATGAGGAGTGAGGCGCTGCGGCTCCCCTCAACCAGGAGCTCGCCGGGTTTTCCACGCATCAGCCGGGTATGGACATATGACGGCCGCTCCGGGCCGAACGCAGCTGTGAGCGCCTGCTCCAGCGACTGCTCCGCAGCGTACTGAAAACCTTCAATACCCACTACCAGGTAGAGCCCGAAGCCGGCCGGAACATCCCAGCATGCCCAAGCCTCCACCGTTGCTTCGAGCGGCCCGGCCAGGGTTGCGGCCGTCCGGAGGGCGGAAACAGAGGCGTCGGAACCGTCCACGCCCACAATTATTTTGGGGTGCCGTTCGGGGGCATCCATGATGCGGGCTCCATTCTCTTTGGCCTGTTCCAAGACTGGAGAAGGTGCGGGCCTGCGGGATAGGGCCTAAAGTCACAGGGGGATGCCGGCCGGCAGCAGGACCGGCCGGCCCGGCACAGTCGCGGCCACAGGGTGCGTTGTATGACCACGACTCCAGACTTTGGTCCCTTCCAGCCGATCTGTGGGCAAGGAAGAATAGTCCTAGGCCCTTGGCAGGGCTGCCTCACACAGCAGTGAGTTTTGGTCCTTATGAAAACGGGAGCGGTTGGGTGCAAATGCATGAGTCAGGTCCGGAAGGGACTGCAGGTCTCCGCGGGCCCCTGCGCGTTTTTATCCTCGACGACCATGAACTCGTCAGGCAGGGACTGAAGGACCTGTTGGAGGGTGAGGGGTTTGTGGTGGTCGGCGAAAGCGGATCGGCGGCGGAAGCCACCCGGCGCATCCCGGCATTGCAGCCGGATATTGCGATCCTGGACGGTCGGCTTCCCGACGGCACCGGCATCGAGGTCTGCAGGGACGTGCGCTCGTTCGACCCCCGCCTGCACTGCCTGATCCTGACCAGCTACGACGACGAGCAGGCCATCCGCGGGGCTGTCCTGGCAGGCGCGTCCGGGTACATCCTCAAGCAGATCAGGAGTGACGACCTGCTTCAGGGCATCCGCAAGGCCGCCATGGGCGAATCGCTGTTCGAGCCCGGAGTCAAGGAGCGGATTATCGCCGGCCTTTCCAAAGTCCCGACAGACCCGCGGTTGGACGCGCTCAGTGCGCAGGAGAAGAAGGTACTGGCGCTGATCGGGCAAGGACTGACGAACCGCCAGATCGGTGAGGAACTTTTCCTGGCGGAGAAAACCGTGAAGAACTACGTTTCTTCCATCCTGGCGAAATTGGGGTTCGAAAGGCGGACCCAGGCAGCCGTCTACGTCACCCGGAATGCACAGGACGCCCAGTAACCCTGTGCACGGCGGTGTACAACATTCAGTCGTTTTCGGCGCAGATCATTGGCGGTGGACGGACCAGGTTATCCGGGTGCCTTCCCCCGGGGCACTTTTAATAAGGCAGGTGCCGCCCAGCAGCTCTGCGCGGTGCCGCATGTTCGCGAGGCCGCTGGCCTTGGCAGGCTCGCCAAAACCGCAGCCGTCGTCCGTGAGCACCAGTTCAACCTGTTTTTGGGTGACGGAAACGGTGACGCGGATTTCCTCGGCGCCCGAGTGCCTGGCCGCATTGCTCAGTCCTTCCGAGAGGACGGACAGCAGGTGGCCGGCGATATTCTCCCTGACAGCATCGTCCACGGGCCCGGCGAAGGCGACTTTCGGTGCCACGGCATAGCTCCGGGATGTCTCCTGCACCACCTTCAGGATGCGGCCCGTGAGCGGTTCACGCTCTTGCTCGCCCGTGCGGAGGGAGTAGATCGTGTCCCTCAACTTCCTGATGGTGTCGTCGAGCTCGGACGTGACGACCGCGATCCGCTCATGGGCGACAGGATCCAGGGTGTAGCGGCGGAGGCTCTGGATGCTCAACCCGGAAGCAAACAGCCTCTGGATAACGAGATCGTGCAGGTCACGGGCAATCCGCTCCCGGTCGGTGAACAGCAGGTTCTGTTCGCGCAAGGCATGGACGCGGGCCAGGTCAAGTGCCAGCCCGATCCTGCTGCCGAAAAGCGAGCTGGACTCAATTTCGGCCTGGTTATAGGCAGCCGCGCCCACCGGACGCGCAAGCAGCAGCACGCCATTTGTACTGTTGCTGTGGCCCAGGGGGCACACCAGGACCGAACCCAGCTTTTCAACGACCTCGTCATCAAATACCAGGCGGGGGTCCCGCGCCACAAGCGACTCCCCTGTTTCAATGACCCGGGAAACCTCGTCCGACCCGGTAATTTCCTGCCCCGCCTGCAGGCCCTGCACCCCCAGGGATGCCCTGCATCTTAGGGCGCCGTCACCAGCGGGAACGGCAATCACGGCCAGCGCTGAATCCGACACCCTCAATGCGGTTTCGGCAACGAGATCGAGGTTGTCCTCAGTTTCGGGGTGCGGGGTCATGATCAGCCGGCTGCTCAGCTCCATGCCCGCCTCCAGCCATTTCTGGCGCCGCTTGCTGTCTTCGAAAAGGCGGGCATTCTGGATGGCCACACCGGCAGCAGCAGCCAAAGCGACGGCGAGGTCCTCATCCTCCGGCGTGAAGTCCTGGCCGCCGTCCTTTTCCGTCAAGTAAAGATTCCCGAACACTTCGTCCCTCACGCGCACGGGTACGCCAAGGAAAGTCTTCATTGGCGGGTGGTTCCTGGGAAAACCTGACGCTATGGGGTGCTGGCCGAGGTCGTGCAGCCGCAGGGGCCGCGGCTCGCGGATCAACAGTCCCAGGACGCCATGCCCTGTCGGCAGGTCCCCGATGGACCCGATCGCGTCGTCGTTAATTCCCACAGTGATGAAATGGCTAAGGCTGCGGTCCTCGGCAATGACCCCCAGCGCACCGTACCTGGCGCCGACAAGTTCGCAGGCCGACCGCACCAGTCGGTCCAGCACGGCTTCCAGGCTCAGATCCTCGGCCAGGGCCACCACGGAAGCCAGGAGGCCGTTCATCCGTTCCTGGGTCTGCAGCAATTCGTCCGCACGGGCAACAAAATCCCGCAGGAGGTCTTCTGCCCTTTCCTTCATAGGAGAGCGCCACGGCTCAGTGCTCACGTCCGACCTCCTGTGACAGTTACCCGCGACGCTGCGGGCCCAGCAGCACTTCAATCGTCCGGGCCGGTTTGCTCCCCCGGAAAGGTCACCTTTGCCTGAGCACGAAGGCATACCTTGGGGCCAGTTTAGAAGAAAAAGTCAAGGCCTGAAATGCCCTAATTGAAACGCTTAGCAATGCCCGCAGACTGCCACGAAATGCTGCGGGACCTTCTTCCCTAGCCGGGTGGGATTCCCCGCCTTAGGCTACGGCCATGGATACAGCTGCGACAGAACCGGAAGCCGAAAGCCTGGGCGTACATGATTGCTGGAGATACCTTCGGTCCACCTCCCTTTGCCGAATGGCCTTCACCCGTGGCAACACGGTGGAAATCTTCCCGGTGAACTACGTGCCCAGCAACGGAACACTGCTGATCCGGACGGGAGAAGGCACGAAATTGGATGCAGTGGCGGAACGCAGGGTGGTGGCGCTGGAGGCCGACGGCCTGAACCAGTACGGCACCATCGCCTGGAGCGTCGTGGTGAAGGGCCACGCTGTGGTCGTTACCGACGCCGAGGAATTCCAGGACGCCGCCGACGCGGGGCTCTCGCCGTGGCAGGCGGGACCAAAGAACAGCCTTATCCGCGTTACACCCGAGGAGATCACCGGGCGGCGATTCGTGATCGCCCCGCCTACCCGGTGGTGGGCCCCGCAGGAGCCGGGCGACAGGGCCTGAGGCACATCTTCACCGCCGCACTGAGAGAACCAAGGAAGGTAAACCCATGGACGCAAGCAAGCCCATCGCCGTCGGCATCATCGACTCCTCCCCCTCGAACGCCGCCCTGCTGTGGGCGGCCGCCCGTGCCCGCCGGCTCAGGCTGCCGCTGGCCATCCTTCATGTCCTGGATGACCGCTGGATGGCAGGCGAGGCGCTCGATGCGCTCCCCTATATCGACGCCCTGCGGAACTCCGCGCTCGGCATGCTGAAGGAGGCCGGGGAACGCGTCCGCGCAGCAGAACCTGACCTTCAGGTAACAACTGAACTGCTGGAAGGAAGCGTCGGGGGATCCCTTGGCGACTATTCAACGAAAGCATCCATGCTGGTCCTGGGCAGCAGCGGCCACTCTCGCGCTGCACTGACGGACCGGGCGCTCCAGGCGGCTGCCCACGCAGAATGTCCGGTGGCGGTCATCGGCGCAGGCCACGGCGGCGGGCAAGGCGTCGTGGTGGGCGTGGACGGATCAAGGGAGTCCACCCAAGCCGTGGCCTTCGCGGCATCCGAGGCTGACGCACTGGGCGAAGAACTTACCGTCATCTATGCCTTCACCGGCCCCAACCGCTGGATCAAGGCAGGGCTGCCGTCCAGCAGTTTCGCGGAGCACGTGATGCAAGAGGAACAGATCGTCCTGTCAGAGACCGTGGCGGGGCTCCGCCAGGACTACCCCGGCCTCGTGGTGCACGGAGTCCTCGAAACCGTCCTGGAACCTGCCGACGCCCTGGTCCAGGCAGCTGCCAACGCACGGATGCTGGTTCTGGGCAGCCGGGGCAGGGGCGGCTTTGGAAGGCTGCTCCTCGGATCGACGGCGCACGGCGTCCTCACCCAGCCACCCTGCCCCACTGTGATCACACGGCTGAAGAAGACCCGGCATGAGTAATGACGGACGGAACCTGCTGACGGCGTGATGTATGAAGCCGGGGAAAGCCTCGAACACCACCCGTCCTCAAGCATGCCCGGGGGCCGGCGGTGGCACGATGGCCTCACCTCGGCTGATGTCCTGGAACGCACCAGTGCCGGACGCATCAACCGCGTCCCGGGAACAACAAGCCGCAGCCTCTGGGAAATCGTCCGGGCGAATGTCCTGACCCTTTTCAACGGCATCGTGGCGGGGTGCTTCATCCTGCTGTTGGTGCTGGACCAGTGGCGGGACGCGCTCTTTGGCTTTTCGGCCCTTGGTAACTCACTGATCGGAATCGTCCAGGAATACCGCGCGAAGAAATCCCTTGACCGGTTAGCCATTCTCCACGCGGCGGAGAGCAAGGTTGTGCGGGACGGCAGGCCCCAACGGATCCCTGCGGACGCCCTGGTTCCGGACGACATCGTCCTGCTCAGCGCCGGGGAACAGGTAAGCGCGGACCTGCGCCTCCTGGACGGAGGGTACGTGGAGGTGGACGAGTCCTTCCTGACCGGAGAATCCGAACCCGTGTCCAAGGCTCCCGGAGCGGTGCTCCTGTCCGGGTCGCTGATCATGGCCGGCAGTGGCCGGGCAGCGGTGTTCCGGGCAGGACCGGACACGTTCGCCTACAAACTTACGGCTGAGGCCAAGCGGTTCTCCCTGGTCACGTCCGAGATCCGCTCGGGCCTGGACAAAGTCCTCCGCGTCATTACGTGGCTGCTCCTGCCCACCGCAGCACTCGTGGCCAACGCCCAGATCCAGAATGCCGGCGGCTGGGAGGACGCCCTCAGTTCCGGGCGCTGGATACCCGGGACCTTGGGCCTGGTGGCCAGCATCATCTCCATGATTCCGCTCGGCCTGGTCCTGCTCACCAGCGTTGCGTTTGCCGTGGGCGGGGTCCGGCTTGCCGGCCACATGGTCCTGGTGCAGGAGCTGGCGGCCGTTGAGGTCCTGGCGAGGGTCGACGTCCTGTGCCTGGACAAGACGGGCACCCTGTCCTCCGGTTCCATCAAATTCGACGCCGTGCACGACGCCGGCACACCGCCGGCGGAGGGGTGGCGGAGGGCCCTGGAGTGGTTCGGCGCAAACGAGGAAGCCAGCACGACGGCCAAGTCCATCGGCGCCGCTTTTCCGGCGGGCGACCTCCTGGCGGCGGCCGCGTCCGTGCCGTTCACTTCCGCCCGGAAGTGGAGCGCAGTGACGTTCCCGCCCGGATCCGGGGCTCCCGGAACCTGGGTGTTGGGAGCTCCTGACGCTGTCCTTGCGGGATCCTCCCGGCGTGCCGGGGCCCACCGGCTCGCCGCGGCACTGGCCTCCACCGGGCTGCGGACCCTGGCACTCGCCCACATGCCGGGCTCCCTGCCCGGTTCCGTGCCCGAATCGGGCGAAAGCGGCCGGCTGCCCCCCGAACTTGTTCCGGTGGTGCTGTTGACCTTCCGTGAGGACATCCGGAAGGACGCACACAAGACCCTCGCATACTTCCGGCAGCAGGGGGTGGCCGTGAAGATCATTTCCGGGGACGATCCGCGCACCGTTGCCGTCCTGGCGCGCGAAGTGGGGTTTGGACAGGGTGCGGCCTATGACGCGCGAAACCTGCCCGCCGACCCCCTCCTGCTGGAAAAGACCATGGAGGACCACCACGTGTTCGGCAGCGTCACCCCTGCCCAGAAGCGGGACATGGTCCAGGCCCTGAAGCGGCGCGGGCACACGGTGGCAATGACCGGAGACGGCGTCAATGATGTGCTTGCGCTGAAGGATGCGGACCTGGGCATCGCCATGGACACGGCATCACCGGCCACCAAGGCCGTGGCACGGCTTGTCCTTTTGGACGGGCGCTTCGACAGGTTGCCCGCGGTCGTGGCGGAGGGCCGCCGCGCCATCAGCAACATCGAGCGGGTCTCCATGGTGTTCCTCAGCAAGACCGTGTACATAACCCTTATCTCGTTGGCTTTCGCCCTGCTGTTGCTGCCCTTCCCGTTCCTTCCGCGCCAGCTTTCCGTACTGGACGGACTGACCATCGGCCTGCCCGCATTCTTCCTGGCCCTCCAGCCCAGTGCACAGCGCTATGCACCTGGTTTCCTGAAACGCTCCCTGGCCTTCTCGGTACCGGCCGGTATGTGCGCCGCGCTGTGCGTGCTGGCGGTCGCCGCCTACGCGCGGCTGGGCGGCCAGCACGGCACCGGGGCGGTACAGTCTGCCACCATCATCAGCCTCGCCCTGATCGCGGCATGGATCCTGGTGATGGCATCCCGGCCGTTGAACTGGATCAAAACCCTCATTTTGGCCGGCATGTACGGCGGCCTGGTCCTCTTGTTCACCGTCCCTCCGGTCAAGGATTTCTTCAGGCTCGACTGGCCGCCCCCGGACCTGCTGGCGGCCTCCGTCATAGTGGCCCTGGCAGGAAGCCTGGCTATCGAAGGAATCGGCCGTTTTCAACGGCGCCTGGCCGGCGGCCAAGGAATGGCTGGCGGAAAATGACTTTCGGCTCTGGCCGGGCTGCGCCGGCCGTGCCACAGTGATAAGCCGGATGGCACGAGGAGGAATCGGTGCTCGCTTGGTGGGTGGGCCGCCCCGGCCCCGTCTCTACCCGTCCCCTGACCATGGGGATCCGCGAAAACCCCAGGCCCGGGGCCAACGAACTCCTGGTTGACGTGAACGTGTGCGGTGTCTGCCGCACGGACCTGCATCTCGCCGAAGGGGACCTCCCGCCCCGCCGTCCCCGTGTTGTGCCAGGGCACGAGGCAGTGGGCGTGGTAGCCGGGACCGGGCCGGGCAATTCCCCGTTCGCACCGGGTGACAGGGTAGGCATCGCCTGGCTTGGCGGGGTCTGCGGTACCTGCGCCTACTGCCGCCGCGGGGACGAAAACCTGTGCACGGCACCCGTCTTCACCGGGTGGGACAAGGACGGCGGCTACGCCCAGCAGCTCACTGTCGCCCAGGACTTTGCCTACCCTATCCCTGAGGTGTTCACCGATGAAGAGGCGGCACCCCTGCTGTGCTCGGGCATCATCGGCTACCGCGCGCTGAAGCGGGCCCGTGTGCCGGCCGGGGGCCGCCTTGGCATCTACGGTTTCGGCAGTTCCGCCCACCTGACCGCGCAGCTGGCGATGCACCAGGGGGCGTCCGTCTACGTCATGACCCGCTCGGCGAAGGCCCGTGCCCTTGCCCGGGATCTCGGCGCAGAGTACGTCGGCGGCGCCTACGACGATCCACCGGTGCCGCTTGATTCCGCCATCCTCTTTGCTCCTGTGGGGGACCTCGTGCCGGTGGCGCTCCGGGCCCTCGATCGTGGCGGAACGCTGGCGATTGCGGGCATCTACCTCAGCGACATACCGGCCCTGAACTACCATGACCATCTGTTCTACGAGCGTCAAGTGTGCAGCGTTACCGCCAACACGCGGGCGGACGGACTGGAGTTCCTGGCGCTCGCAGCCGAAATTCCGCTGGCACCGGCCACCACCGTCTACCAGTTTGATGCAGCCGCTACCGCGCTGGACGATCTCGCCGGGGACAGGATCACCGGTTCCGCCGTGCTCCGGGTTCGCCCGGAAACACCTGCAGGCCAGGGTGGGACCTTGGACTCTGGAACCTTCACCGCGTAAAGCGGATGGTGGTAGTGCCGGGCAACCAGCTGTCCCGGACCAGTATGAGCAGGAGGCAATAATGACCGAGCTGATGAAGTGGTTTGAGTCGCGCCGCTCCCCCATGGACCTGATCGAAAGGCTGTTCGAAGGCGAGACGGGGACGGCCGCCATCCGGGTAGAGGAGATGGTGGACGGCAACACCTTGGTGGTGCGGGCGGAGCTGCCCGGCATCGACCCGGACAAGGACGTTGACGTGACAGTGACCGACGGCGTGCTGTCCATCAAGGCCGAGCGGCAGGAAAAGAAGGAACACAAGGACAAGGACAGTTACCGGTCCGAATTCCGTTACGGTTCCTTTGTCCGGCGGCTCCCGCTGCCCAGCGGCGTCCAGCAGGGCGACGTCACCGCGTCCTACAAGGACGGCGTCCTGGAAGTCCGTGCTCCCCTGCCGGACCAGGGCCAGGGACCGGCGGCCTCGAAAATCCCGATTAGCAGGGGTTGACGGCTGGTGCCTGGTACTGCCGGGGCCAGGCACCACTCCGGTCAGCCGAACAGGACTGCCGCCTCCCGGTACCGCTCCTCGGGTACCACCTTCAAAGTTCCAAGGGCGAGCTCCAGGCCCACGGTGACAACGTCGGTTCCCCGCAGGGACACCATGGTCCCCCAACTCCCCTTCGCTGCCGCTTCCACGGCGGCCATCCCGAGCCTCGTGGCAAGCACGCGGTCGTAGGCCGTCGGTTCACCGCCCCGCTGGATATGGCCCAGGACGGTGGCCCGCGTTTCAATGCCGGTCAGCTCCTGCAACTGCTGTTCCAGCAGGCGGCCGATGCCGCCAAGCCGGGGCCGCCCGAAAGTATCAAGGCCCCGGGGCGCATAGGGTGCTTCCTGTCCCTCCAGCGCAAACGCCTCCGCCACCACCACCAGGGGTGCCCTTCCGCGGTCCCGTGCCGACATGACCCAGGCCGAGACCTGCTCCAAGGACACGGGATGCTCGGGAAGCAGGATGGCGTGGGCGCCTGATGCCATTCCCGCGTGGAGCGCAATCCAGCCGGCGTTGCGGCCCATGACCTCCGCGATCATGCACCGGTGGTGGGATTCCCCGGTGGTCCGCAGCCTGTCAATGGCTTCCGTTGCCGTTTGCACTGCTGAATCGAAACCGAAGGTGTAGTCGGTTGCACCGAGATCGTTATCGATCGTTTTGGGTACACCCACCACGTTGATGCCCTGGTCGGACAGGGCTTTTGCCGCCGCCAGCGTTCCTTCACCGCCAATGGCGATAAGGCCGTCCAGGCCGTTGCGCCGGAGGCTTTCCCTTACCGCGTCACTGCCGCCGTCCTTGAGCGGATTGGTGCGGGAGGTTCCCAGGATGGTTCCGCCAAGCCGGGAAAGTCCCCGGACACTGGACCGGGGCAAGGGAACAACGTCCTGCTCCAGGACTCCCCGCCAGCCATCGCGGAAGCCCAGGAATCCGAATCCGTGGGCAACATCGCCCCCCAGCACGGCTCCCCGGATCACGGCGTTCACCCCCGGGCAGTCACCGCCGCTGGTCAGGATTCCCAGTTGCTTCATGATGCGGCCGATCCCTGCGCCTTCGCCGGCAGGCGGAAACTCCTGGCCAGCCCGGCCGGGAGGGCTGTGTCCCTCCCGTTCACATGCAGCGTGATGGGGGCCGCGTCTCCTGGTGCGGAGGCAATGTGCAGGCGCCCGTCCTTGAGTTCAATCTTGAGGTGATGTCCCCGGTAGCGGACTTCAAAGGCCACAGCCCGCAGCCCGGTGGGCAGGTTGGGCGCGAACACAATGGTGTCGCCGCTGAGCCGCAGCCCGGCGAAACTGCGTTGGATGACGTCGATGGTCCCGGCCATGGCGCCCAAATGGATTCCGGCCCGGGTTGTGCCATGCTGCGTGTCGTCGAGGTCGGCGTCGAGGGCTTCCCGGAAACTGTCCCATGCGCGGTCCGCGTCCACCGCGGCCAGCACGGATGCATGCGCCACCCGGCTCAGCGTGGATCCATGGGCAGTCCGGGCGAGGTAATACTCAATGGTCCGGTTCAGCTGGTCCGCGGTGCAGGCGTATCCGAGTTCGGAAAGAAGGCTGATGAGCCCTTCCTGGCCCAGCAGGTAGGGCAGCATCAGGACATCGGCCTGCTTGGCGAGTTTGTAGCGGTTGGTACCGTCCCCCTCGGCCTCCAGGATCAGGTCCAGCCGCTCGATGCTGTCATAGGCCTCCCGGTAGCGTTCCCAGTCGAGTTCCTCCAGCTCTTCGTAACCGGCGAACTGGCTGATGATGCCGTCGGAGTGGAAGGGAACGAAAAATGCCTTGCCCACCTGCTCCCAGCCGGCAACTTCCTCATCCGTAATGCCGAGGCGGTCCATCAGCCCGCCCAATTCGTTGCCCTGCACAATGGAGACAAGCTCAGCGGCCCGGAGGCATGCCCAGGCAGCCATCACGTTGGTGTAGGCGTTGTCATCAAGTCCCGGATCGGCGCTGCCCGGATATCCCGTGTGGTACTCATCCGGCCCCACGACGCCGCGGAGGTGGTAACGGCCGGTGTCCTGGCTGCGCTCCGCCCGGGACGAGAAGAACCGGGCAACGTCGATGACCAGTTCAGCGCCCCGCCGGAGGAGCCAGGCTTTGTCATTGGTGGCCTGGTAGTACTGCCAGGCGTTAAAGGCCACGGCCAGGCCAGCGTGCAACTGCATATGCGAATTGTCTTTGACCCACCGCCCGGACCTGTCGTTATAGAGCCATTTGGGCGTCTCCTCCGTCCCGTCACTGCCGCTCTGCCACGGAAACTTCGCACCGGAGAGCCCCAGGACGGAGGCCGCGTGGCGGGCCGCGGGAAGCCTCCGCCAGCGGTAGTCGATGAGGGACCGGGCGACATCGGGCGTCCTCGACGTCAGGAGGGGCAGCACAAACAGCTCGTCCCAGAAGACGTGGCCCCGGTAACCCTCGCCATGGAGACCGCGGGCAGTAACTCCCGCATCCAGCTCGGCCGTATGGCGGGTCAGGGTCTGCAGCACGTGGAAGATGTGCAGGTTGAGGACCAGGCGCACCTGGACCGGCGCGTCGATATCCACCCGGAACGGGTCCAGTTCACGCCGCCAGGCCTCCTGGTGGGCAGACAGGAGGGCTTCGAAATCGTCACCACACCGCTCCAGTACGGCCCGCGCAGCCGACGCCGGGGAGGAAATCGCGCGGTCACGGGAGGTCACTACGGCCACGGCCTTGCTGATCCTGGACGGTGCCCCGTCGACGAGCGGAACCTCGAACGTCCGGAAGTGAAAGGCACCCTTCCTGCCGGGATGTCCGCCGCCCGCCGCCCCGGATACCAACGTACGGAACGCGGCAGCAATCCGGACCAGGCTTTGCGTCGTTTCAGCTTCGACGACCGAAATGTCTTCCGGATTGGATTGCTCGACGCCGCTTCCGGCCTTGGTCCGGTCCACCAGGTGGCTCCCGGGAACCGACCCCTTGCCGGGAGTGTTCATATTCCTGACACCGGCGTTGACGCCGCTGCGGACTTCCACAACACCGTTCCAGCCCAGCGGGGTGACTTTCATGTCCAGGGCAAGGAGGTGGGGCTCGGCCATGGACGCGAAACGCGTCTGGACAACTTCCAGGCGCCGCTTGTCAGCGGCTTCCAGCAGCAGCCGCCGCTCCAGGACGGCGCGCTGGAGATCCAGGGTGCGGCGCTCGCGGAGGACTGTCATTCCACCCGTCGACCACCACTGTCCGGGCGACAGCCGAAGGTCGACCGGAAGGCAGTCAGGGGCATTGACCATGTGCTCTTCCACGAGCACTTCACCGGCCACCTCGGAGGCCACCCGGTTGTAGACGCCCGCGAGGTACATGCCCGGGTACCGGAAGCTTCCGCCCTCCGGCGCCGCTCCCCGCACGCCAAAGTAGCCATTGCCAAGGGTGGTAAGCGCTTCGCGGTGCCCCTCGTGGCCGGCGTCGAAGCCCTCATAGATCAGTTGCCAGGGATCACCCACAACGAGGCCCAGGTCCAGTTCGCCAACGTCGTTGAGGACAGAGCGCGCCCCGGCGGCTTCGAGTTCCCGCCGGCTGCCGTTGCGGTCGATTCCCACCACCAGCCCGAATCCGCCCCGGTGCGCCGCCAGTACCCCCGCGACCGAGTCCTCAATGACCACCGCGTGGGACGGCGATACCCCCAGGCGGAACGCGGCGGCCAGGAAGACGTCAGGGGCGGGCTTCCCGCGGAGGCCCAGGTTTGCTGCGGCGGTCCCGTCCAGGATGACGTTGAAATAGCCCGGAATGCCGGCCGCGTCCAGGACGGAGGAGGCATTGCGGCTGGACGTGACCACACCGGTGGGAACACCGGCGTCGGAAAGTCTTTGCAGCAGCTGCATTGTCCCCGGATAGCTCTGGACGCCGTCCTCCCTCAGGTGCTCGAGGAACAGGCGGTTCTTAAGGGCGCCCAGCCCAAAAGCCGTCCAGGTGCCCGGCTCATCCCGGTCAGATCCCCGGTCGACTTTCACTCCCCTGGAGG
Source organism: Pseudarthrobacter oxydans (assembly GCF_034258515.1). Taxonomy (NCBI): domain Bacteria; kingdom Bacillati; phylum Actinomycetota; class Actinomycetes; order Micrococcales; family Micrococcaceae; genus Pseudarthrobacter; species Pseudarthrobacter oxydans. Next base: position 2,459,240 of record NZ_CP139438.1, read on the forward strand.
CAAGGAACTTCAGCACGCCTTCTTCCCGGGGAAGGCCGTCAATGTAGTTGCGGTAGTCGGCTTTGGTGAGGGGGGACCGGTCCGCGGTGGCGGGTATCCGGGGATCCTGCAGGATCTGTTCGAAGGCCTCTTTCCAGGCGGCCTGATGCACCAGCGCCGTGTTGGTGACCACCCCGTCCAGGTCGAAGATAACGGCGTCAAAGGGCGGCTTGGCGGCAGCAGCAGTGGGCGACGCGGTCATATGACAGGGATACCAGCAGGCCGTCCGCCCGTGACAGTGCCGTTAGGCCTGTCTGCCCAGCCGCTGCTCGGCTGCGGCGATGACGGGCAGGGCCTTCAGGAACGTGTCCGGGTTCAGCGAGATGGAATCAATGCCCTTGCTGATCAGGAACTCGGCAAGGTCCGGGTGGTTGCTCGGGCCCTGCCCGCAGATTCCGATCTTGATGCCGGCCGCGTGTGCTTTCTCGATGGCCTGGGCAATCATCGAACTGACGGCGGGGTCCCTTTCGTCGAACAGCCCGGCCAGCTGCTCAGAGTCGCGGTCCACGCCCAGGACCAGCTGGGTGAGGTCGTTGGAGCCAATGGAAAAGCCGTCGAAGCGCTGGGCGAACTGTTCCGCCAGCACCACGTTGGAGGGTATCTCGCACATCATGTAGAGCTGCAGCCCGGCGCTGCCCCGCACCAGGCCGTGCCCGGCCATGGCCTCTATGACCAGGTCAGCCTCGCGCAAGGTCCGGCAGAAGGGAATCATGACAATGACGTTGGCGAAACCCACTTCCTCGCGGACGCGCTTAAGGGCCCTGCATTCCAGGGCAAAGCCCTCGCGGTAGTGCTCGCTGTAATAGCGCGAGGCACCGCGGAAACCCAGCATGGGGTTTTCTTCCGCGTGTTCAAAATAGCCGCCGCCGATCAGGTGGCTGTACTCGTTGGTCTTGAAGTCGCTGAGCCGGACGATCACGGGCCTGGGGTGGAACGGCGCCGCGATCTTGGCGATCCCGGTGGCCAGCACGTCGACGAAGTACTCCTGGGGGTCCCGGTAGCCGCTGGTGAGTTTGCGGATGAGCGCTGCTTCCTCAGGGTCTGCCACCCGCTCGGGGTGCACCAGGGCCATCGGATGGATGCGGATGAGGTTGTTGATGATGAATTCCATCCGGGCCAGCCCCACTCCAGCCGCCGGCAGGCGCCACCATTTGAAGGCTGCGGCAGGACTTCCGATGTTGACCATGATGTCGGTGCCGGTGGCGGGAAGAGCCTCCATGTCCACTTCCTCCACGGTGTACTCCAGGAGTCCTTCGTACACCCGGCCTTCTTCGCCTTCCGCGCAGGACAGGGTGATGGGGTCACCGTCAGGCAGGGCTTCGGTTGCGTTGCGTGTTCCGACGACGGCGGGTACGCCCAGTTCCCGGCTCACGATCGCCGCGTGGCTGGTAGGCCCGCCGTGGTCCGTGACGATGCCCGCTGCACGCTGCATCACCGGCACCCAGTCCGGATCTGTCATCCGGGTCACCAGCACCGAGCCGTCCACGAACGATTCGATGTCCTTCGCATCCCGGATGACGCAGGCCGGCCCGTTGGCTATGGCATCACCGATCGCCGCCCCTGATGCCAGCACGCGCCCCGGCTCACGCAGGTGGTAGGTGCGGAACGTGGAGCTGCTGCGCCGGGCCTGGACCGTCTCCGGCCTGGCCTGCACCATGAACAGTTCGCCCGTTACGCCGTCTTTGGCCCATTCCATGTCCATGGGCCTGCCGTAGTGTGCCTCCACGGCAGCGGCCCAACGCGCCAGCAGGACAACTTCCTGGTCGTTCAGCACCAGGGTCTCCTGCTCCCGTTGGCTCGTTTCCACCATCCGGGTCCTCGCGTTTCCCCCGAGGCTGTAGACCATCTTGCGTTCCTTTGCGCCGCGTTCCCTGTCAATCACGGGGCTGAAGCGGTCATCGGCGAGCAGCGGTTTGAACACCTGGTATTTGTCCGGGTTGATGGTGCCCTGCACTACCGTCTCGCCGAGGCCCCAGGCGGCGCTGATAAGCACGGCCTGCGGGAACCCGGACTCCGTGTCGATGGAGAACATGACCCCCGAAGCGCCGATGTCCGAGCGGACCATGCGCTGGACACCCACGGACAGCGCCACCTCCAGGTGGTCGTAGCCCTTCATTTCCCGGTAACTGATGGCGCGGTCCGTGAACAGCGAGGCGTAGCAGTTCCGGCAGGCTTCGAGGACGGCGCGCTCCCCCGCCACATTGAGGAACGTCTCCTGCTGGCCCGCGAAGCTGGCGTCCGGCAGGTCCTCCGCTGTGGCACTGCTGCGGACCGCAACCGCAACCTCGGGCTGGCCGGCGCGGCGGCAAAGGAGGCGGTAGTGTTCCTGGATTGCCTGCCCGGTGCTTTCCGGAAAAGTGGCTGACAGAAACAGTTCCCTGATGGCTGCCCCGGCCTGGCGCAGGGTGGCCCGCCCCGCGCGGTACTCGCCGATGTAGGCCCGGATGCGCGGCTCCAGGGCGTTGGCTTCCAGGAAAGCGCGGTAGGCAGCAGCGGTGGTGGCGAACCCTTCCGGGACCCTCACGCCGGCCGAACGCAGGGACCGGCTCAACTCGCCCAGGGAGGCGTTCTTTCCGCCCACGGACGCGATGTCCCCTATCCCGGTGTCAGCGATCCACATGACATGGACATCGGCACGGGGGGTTGCGGGTGCAGTCATGCCTTGATTCTGGGCCGTGGCGGAAGACGCCGGGCAGAGTCTTTGGTCCCGAGCACGGACCGCCCCCGGAACGCGCCCCTTGCCGGGCCCCGCACCAGGGCCGGCTGCCGGTCATACGTGGTTGGAGCGGCCCCTGATGCGCTTGTAGGCCCAGTCCGCGGCCAGGACGGCAGGCACTGCGGACAATGCCACGAGGAGTCCGGCAGGCGCCGGGGGGGCCTGCCCCAGCACGGCGGCGAGCTGGGGAATAAACAGGCAAGCCGCGAGCACAGCCAGCTCAGCCAGGATCGCCCATGCCAGGAGCCTGTTCGTGCCCCAGCCCAGCTGCCAGGGCGGAACGGTTGCACTCCGGCAGGCAAAGGCGTTGGCCAGCTGGCCCAGCACCACCGCTGTGAAAGCGGCACCTGAGGCGGCCATCAGCAGCCCGGGCTCCGGCGTCTCGCCGCGGTCCCAGCCACCGCCAAAGAGCACCGCGGAGAATGCGGCCATTTCGATGACGGCCTCCACGGGGCCAAGCACGCAGAAGACGCGCACCATCAGTTTCCGGTCCATCAGGTGCCGCCGTTCCGGGGGCCGCGCAAGCACGCGTTTGCCCGGCTGCTCAGCGCCCAGGGCCAGGGCCGGCAGCAGGTCGGTTCCGATGTCCAGGGCAAGGATCTGCAGGACGCCGAGGGCCAGCGGAAACTGCCCGCCGGAGAGCGCCCAGATAACAAACGGGGTCAGCTCCGCCACGTTGTCCGTGAGGTGGTAGGTAAGGAATCTGTGGATGTTGGCGTAGGTGGCCCTGCCCTGTTCGATGGCGGCCACGATGGTTCCGAAGTGGTCATCGAGGAGGACCAGGTCGGCCGCTTCGCGTGCGACATCGGTGCCGCTTAAGCCCATGGCCACCCCGATGTCCGCTTCGCGCAGGGCCGGGCCGTCGTTCACACCGTCTCCGGTCATGGCCACCACGTGTCCCCGGGACTGCAGCGCCCTGGCAACCCGCAGCTTCTGCTCCGGGGAAACCCTGCTCACCACCACCCCGTCGCGGTCCAGGAGCGCGCCGAGCAACTGCTCGTCGTCCGGGAGCTCCGTGCCTTCCAGCACCCGTTCGGGAACCCCCATCAACCCGATCTCACGCGCGATGGCCGCGGCAGTGCCCGGATGGTCACCGGTGATCATGGCGAGTTTGAGACCGGCATTGCGGGCGGTCCGGATGACCTCGCCGACGTCCGGCCGGGGCGGATCATGAAGCCCGATCAGGCCCAGCAGCTCGAGGCCGCGTTCGATGTCCTCGGCGGGGCGGGACTCCCAGAGGTCCGGCGCGCCCTCCAGCTTCCGCCGCGCCACGGCGATGACACGCAGCCCCCGTGAGGCCATCAGATGGACCTGTTCCCCGACCGGTTCGGGCACGGCGCCGCAGAGCGGAAGAACCGCCTCCGGGGCGCCCTTGCAGAACAGGTCCTGTCCGACGATCGCCGATTCCCGCCGTCGTACGGGATCGAAGGGGAGCCTGCGCGAAGGCACCCTCCCGTCGCCTGCTGCCCCTGTCAGCCGCCGTGCCAGCACGTCGATGGCCGCTTCCATTGGGTCGCCGGAGGCCCGCCACTGTCCTTCGTGCAGTTCGGCGCGGCCTTGTGAGGCGGCAAGGGCCGCGAGCGCAGTTTCGGCGGCTTTGTCCTTTCCCTCCCCCAGGACTGTCCCTTCCGGGTTGTACCCGTCGCCGGCAATGTGTACCTCTCCTTGGGAGGTGAAGACCTCGACGGCGTTCATCCTGTTCTGGGTCAGTGTGCCCGTCTTGTCCGTACAGATGAACGTGGTGGACCCAAGGGTCTCCACCGCCTCAAGGTTGCGGACCAGCGCATTGCGGGCAGCCATGCGCTGGGCGCCCATCGCGAGCGACAGCGTCACCGTGGGCAGCAGGCCCTCGGGAACAAGGGCAACGGCGACGCCGATGGCGAAGAGGAAGGAATCCCGCCACTGGATGCCCACCAGCAGGGACACCAGGAAAAAGACGGCGGCAATTGCCAGGGCAACGGATGCCACCACGCGGACGATCCGGCGCAGTTCCAAGGACAGCGGAGTGGGTGGGGAAACGGCTCCGCTGGTCAGGAGCGCGATCCCGGCCAGCCGGGTCCTGGCGCCCGTGGCCGAAACGGCGGCCTCCGCGTTGCCGTTGACCAGGAACGTCCCGCCCCAGGCAGGATCGCCGCCGGCTTTCGGCACCGGTTCGCTCTCCCCGGTCAGCATGGATTCGTCCACGGTGCAGGACGCAGCGGTGACCAGCACGACGTCGGCGGGGATGCGGTCTCCGGCGGCCAGCAGCACGACGTCGTTGATCACCAGTTCACTGGCATGGACTTTCCGGACGCGCCCGTCCCGCCGCACCAGTACGTCAGCGGGCAGCAGTCCCCGCAGTTTCGCCGCCGCGTGCTGGGCGCGTTCCTGCTGGATGTGGGCAAAGACGCCGTTGACAAGGACGACGACGATAATCGCCACGCCCAGTTGCGGCATGTCCGCGAGGAAGGCAAGGCCCGCCGCGCACCACAGCATGAGGGCGAAGAAGTGCGTCAGCTCCCCCCAGAGTTTCCGCCACTGGGGCACCGGTTTCTCGGCCGGAAGGAGGTTGGGGCCTGCCTGCTTCAGGAGATCCGCGGCCTGGACCGAGGTCAGGCCAGCCGCGGTCATCACACGACGTCCGCCTCCTGGCCCACCAGGAGCACCGGGCACACGGACCGTGCGGCGCACGCCTTGCTGACGGAGCCCATGCTGGTTCCCAGGAACCCTCCCTCACCGTGCCGCCCGACTACCAGAAGCTGTGCCCGCCGGCTCTCCTCCACGAGGACCTTGCCCGGCGGCCCGAACTTCACCGTTACACCGACATCTTCGGGCCGGTCGCCGGAGAATGCCCTCCCCAGGGCTTCGTCCACCAACCGGCGGGCCGCGTCCTCAAGCCTCGCGGTAAATTGGCGGTCGGCGCCTTCAAGGTGGGGCAGCACCAGGTAGTCCGGCATGCCGATGCAGGTGATGACCTCCAGCCGGGCGCCAAGGCGGGCCGCGAGGGTGCCCGCGTACCTCAGGGCTGCCGATGAGAATTCTGACCCGTCGACACCCACAATGACGGGCTTGGACACTGTTTCTGCTTTCATATCCACCAGATTCCCTACTGGCGGCGGCCGTGGGAAGGGCCGAAGGTCATGCCGGCCCCCTGCCGTTTCAGCCTCGGCCCACGGGCTTTTTCGGCCTGGGTCCGTGCAGCGCCCTCAACCCGTTCAAGATTGTGGCCAGGTCCACGAGTTCCTGGAGGAGTGCCCCCGTGACGGCCGGGATGTACCCGGTCATGGCAACAGCCATGAGCCCGATGCTGAGGCCTATTCCTGTCCAGATGCTCACCAGGGCCACAGCGACGGTGCGTTTCCCGATTTCGACGGCAACGGCGACTTTGGACAGGTCGTCGAGCATGATCACCACGTCTGCCGACTCACTCGCGGCTGTAGCGCCCTTGGCCCCCATGGCTATCCCCACGTCCGCCGCCGCGAGCACAGGGGCGTCATTGACGCCGTCGCCCACCATCAGCACCGGTCGCTCCCGCACGCCGGCCACCGTGTTGACCTTGTCCTCGGGAAGGCAGTCCGCCTGCACGTGCCGGATGCCTGCCTCTTCGGCAATGTGCGCCGCGGTCCCCCGGGCATCACCGGTCAGCAGCATGGTGTGGCGGATTCCCAGGCGGTGCAGCCGGGCAAGCGTCTGCCCTGCGTCGGCGCGCAGCGGGTCCTTCATGATGAGGGCACCTGCGTAGGTGCCGTTCACGGCCACGTAGACCGCCAGCTGCCCGCTGCGCAGGGCGGCTTCACGGAAGCCCCGTGCTGAGCTGCGGACCAGGCCCGCCTTGCCCACCACCACCGTGTCCCCGCCGCATACCGCCTCCACCCCCTGGGTGGCATGTTCCGTAGCCCGGGTAACCGGCAGGAGTTCAAGGTCGCGCAGGGCGGCAGCTTCAATGACGGAGGCTGCCAGGACGTGCGAGGAGTATTGCTCTGCGGAGGCGGCAAGCTGCAGGATCCGCGCAGGGTTCATCGATCCGCTTCCCGCCCCTCCCGGTGCTGCCTGCACGGTATCCAGGACGGGCCGCCCGGAGGTCAGCGTTCCTGTCTTGTCGAACACCGCGGTCCTGGCCTTGGCCAGCTGCTCGAGGGTCCCGCTGTTCTTGATGATGATGCCCTTGTGGGCGGCCTGGCTGGTACCGGCCAGGAAGGCCACCGGCGCGGCGATCAGGAGCGGGCACGGAGTTGCCACCACCAGGACCTGGGCGATCCGCACGGGATCCCCTGAAAGAAGCCACGCGGTTGCAGCCATGAGGACCGCGAGCGCGGTAAACGGAACGGCGTAGCGGTCCGCCAGGCGGACCACCGGGGCGCGGCTGGACGCCGCCTCCTCCACCAGGGCGATGATGCGGCTGTATTGCGAATCGTCCGCGGTCGCGGCGGCCCGCATTCTGATGGCCGTCTCGCCGTTGACCGAGCCGCTGAGCAGGAGGTCGCCCCGGACCCGCTCAACCGGGAGGCTTTCGCCCGTCAGCGAGGATTCATCCATGCTGGCAGCGTCCGAGAGGAGCTCCCCGTCCACTGGTACGAGCTCGGAGGGACGCACTACCAGCACGTCCCCTGGCAGCACTTCGCCAACCGGGGTGTCCTCCAGGACTGATCCGGGGGCTTCCCTGTGCGCGAACCGCGGAGCCCTGTCCAGCAGCGCCCTCAGCTCCCGTGCTGCGCGTCCCTGGGCAAAGGTTTCCAGCGCTTCCCCGCCGGAAAGCATGAGGATGACCACCAAGGCAGCAAGGTACTCACCCACCCACACAGTGCTGCCAATGGCCATGAGTGCCAGGACGTCGATCCCCCAACGGCCCTGGCGCAGGGAACGGAACATTGACACGGCACGGGTCACGGCGACGACGGCGGCATAGGCAGACGCGCCGAGCCGGGCCGGCTGCCCCAGGCCGGACTGCAGCAACAGTCCCGTCACCGCGAGCATCAGGCATGTCAATGCCACCAGCGGGTACAGCCGGACAAACGCGATGCCCCTGCCCGCCAGGGACGTGCGGGGCTGCTCGGGGTTCGCCGCCTGCAGCGGCCCCAGGGACGTGCCGGGCGGACCGGCCGGCCGACCCTCAGGCAAAACCTGCCCGCGCCGGGTCATCCAGGTGGCTCCACCAGGTCAGCGGCGAAGTGATCTTGAAGCGCCGGCCGGTCACCGCCGTCGGAGTTATCCGCACAAAGTAGTCCTTGTGCCCCGCCTGCCACGGAAAAAGGGTGAGCCCGACGCCGGTCATCAGGTCCGGGGAAGGTTCAAGGACAACCGCATGGCCCTTCACCTCGACGCTCCACGCGGTTTGCGTTCCCTGGTCGGTGCCGTCGGCTTCCAGGGCGACGGCGGCGGGCCCGGCGGCCGCGTGAAGTTTCGTTCCTTCTCCGGTGCGGAAGACCACCGACTCATGGTCCACCTTGTAGTTCACGGGGAAGATTTCCGGATGGCCGTCAACCAGGACGGCGAGGTGGCCAACCGATACTGTCCGCAGGAGATCCCAGCAGGCACTGGCGCCAAGGACCTCCACTGCCGATGAGGCGTCCCGTTCCGGTGAGTTGTTGAGCATACAGCTGAACGTACTGCCACCCCTCGGCCGCCGCTAGGGCATTTAGGCCCGGAGCCCGCCTCCCGTATGACCTTCGCCCCTCCCGCCCAGGCCCGGCGGCGCGCATTCTTGAAAGGGAACCCCGGCTTCCGCCCGTCCATGAAAGGGACCAGGACCATGAAGGCATTCGTCGTCTATGACTCCGCCTACGGCAACACCAGGACCATCGCCGAAGCCCTGGCGGCGGGCCTGGGCAGCATGGCCGCTGCCGTTCCCGTAGACCGTTTCGATCCCGGTTCAGTCCAGTCCGGCGATCTCCTTGTGGTCGGCAGTCCCATCAATGGCTGGCGCCCGACCCCCAAAATCACCCAGGCGCTCGCCGATCTTGCGGCCCGTGGACTGTCAGGGGTCCGGGCCGCCGCGTTCGACACCAGGCTCAAGCTCTTCATCCACGGGGATGCGGCCAGGAAAATCAGCCGGGCACTCAAGGACGCCGGCGCAAGCATTGTCGCCGGCCCCATGGCCTTCCATGTCAAGGGCAGCGAAGGCCCTCTTCGCAAAGGGGAGGTTGACCGCGCAGCTGCGTGGGCTGAAACGCTTCTCTCGCGCCTGCAGGACCAGGGCAGCCACAGGGAAGCCTGAACTCGCGGACAGGTCAAAGGTCTTTGGGCCCTTTCAGGGCTGTGGCCGGCGCCGTAGGATCTGGACATGACCGACAAGAACATGGTGCCAGAAGCTGAGATCCTTGACTCCGACGAGTGCTGGAAACTACTGGAACACACCAGCGTGGGACGTCTTGGCGTCGTCGTGGACGGCCAGCCTGATGTGTTCCCGGTGGGCTTCAAGGTTGACGGCCAGGGCCTTGTTTTCCGGACAGGGAGTGGAACCAAGCTGCAGGCCATTGAAGCCAACCCGCTGGTTGCCTTGGAAGCGGACAGCGTCAGCGCCGAGTTTGGCCTGGCCTGGAGCGTTGTGGTCAAGGGCAGGGCGGTCCAGGACGATGCCGCGGGGCCGGCACTGAACGAGACGCGACGGGGGCTCTTTCCCTGGCAGGGTGTAGGCAAGGACCACCTCATCCGGATTGTTCCCCAGTCGGTGACGGGCAGGAGGTTCACCCTGTCCGCCTCCGGTACCTGGCGCACCCCGCTGGACGAGGCCACCCGCGCAGGATTCGAATAGACCCCGCCCGTTCCCGTGGAGGGCGGCGAACCCTGGACGCTTGACCGTTTTTTTGAAGGTTCCGCCACGGCCTACGGCATCTACCGGGCGGCAGAACGCATGGCATCCGCTCTCGGACCGATGGAGGTCCGGGTTTCCAAAAGCCAGGTTTCGTTCCGCCGCCGGCACGGCTTCGCGTTTCTTTGGCGCCCTGGGACCTATGTGAAATCTTCGGTTCCCGTTGTCCTGACCCTTGCGCTCCCCTACGAGTTGCCATCGCCGCGGTTCAAGCAAATCGTGCACCCGTCCCCCGGAATCTGGATGCACCACCTTGAGCTGCTGGAGAGTAGCCAACTGGACGCCGAAGTGGAGCATTGGATGCGCGAAGCCTATGGTGCTGCCGGCTGAGGCCGGGCGGCCCGGACACCATTTAGAGTCCTAAGGCCCTGTGACGCCTGCAGCCTGCGGCGCACGCTAATGCCATGAACAACTCTGCCCAGCACCCAAGGAAAGTCCACCTTACAGAGCAGCCCGTCGCCGTCGTCCGCGAACGCGTCCCCATGGCTTCCCTGACTGACTTCTTCAGCCGGGCCTTCGGCACGGTGATGGCTGCGGCCCGGAAACAGGGTGCCAGCCCCGCAGGACCGCCTTTTGCGCTCTACCGGGGAATGCCCAGCGAGACAGTTGACGTGGAAGCCGGCTTCCCCATCGACGGCAACTTCACGGAGGCTGACGGGGTGGCGAGCGGCACCCTGCCTGAGACAGATGCCCTGGAAGCGCTCCACGTCGGGCCGTACGACACCCTGGAGAACACCTACCACGCGATCCTGGGGCAGATGGAAGCCGAAGGACTCACCCCGTCGGACACCATGTGGGAGTACTACCTGAGCGACCCGGAAACTGAACCCGACCCCGCGAAGTGGCAGACCCGGGTTGTCTGGCCCGTCGCCTAAGTGCCAATCAGGGAGGTACCCGATGAAGGTTCTCGTTGCGTACGCCAGCCGGCACGGCTCCACCGCCGGCATTGCCGAACGCATCGCTGCCCGGATCACTGAAGACGGGATCGAGGCCGAGGCCCGGCCCGTGGCAGAAGTGGATGACGTGGGCCAGTATGAAGCCGTGGTGCTGGGCAGCGCCGCCTACATGGTCCACTGGCTTAGGGAAGCGACGGCCTTCGCCAAGCGGCACCGGCGGGAGCTGCAGGCCAGGAGGGTCTGGCTCTTCAGCAGCGGCCCGCTCGGAAACGACACTGTCGATAAGGACGGTGAGGATGTCTTGAAGAGTGCCAGGCCCAAGGAGTTCGCCGAACTGCAGGAGCTGCTCCGGCCCAGCGGAGAACAGGTCTTCTTCGGCGCGTGGAACCCGGATTCCCCTCCCATCGGCATCGGTGAGCGCCTCATCCGGCTCGCGCCGGCAGCGAAGGAAGCCCTGCCGGCAGGCGATTTCCGGGATTGGGCGGCCATCGACGCCTGGGCTGACGAGATCGCTGCCGGCCTGGAGGCTGCTGGCCGTCCGGACTCCGGCACCCCGGCAGACTAGCGGCCGCCTGATCTTCAGTCTGCGGTTCCGCCGCGCCCCGCCCGGCAACCCCTGCCTAGCCGCCGGCCGGGCGGCCGGCCGTACTGCCGCCGTCGTCCGTGCCTGCATCTTCCCCCTGTAGCGGCGCGGCCGGCGGCAGGGGGCCGGGTTGAAGCGCGCCTGGCCGGGAAATCATGGCCCGGAGCTCCTCCAGCAGCTCAACCTGCTGGCTGTTGATTGCCATCAGCCGGTCGATTTCCGACTTTGACTGAACGTCCGTCTCGTAGTCGTGGCGGGCCATCGCCGCCGCGATGGCGTCCTGGCGCTTTGCGGCAATCAACAGGATGGCGCCCTGGAGCCCGGCCAGCATGGAGAGGAAGAGGTTGAGGAGGATGTAGGGGTAGGGGTCCCAGGCGTCCGATGCCAGCACGTAGGTGTTAAATGCGGCCCATGCCGCCATGAAGGCGACGAAGAGCCCCACGAATGTCCAGCTGCCCATCCCGTTGCGGAGGACGTCCGCCGCCCGCTCACCCCGGCTTAGGCCCTCCTTGTGCCGCGCGTGCCACGTAGTTCTTCGCTCGCTCATGTGCCTAGGGTAAGTGCCGGCCCCGGGTGGCCGCTCGGCCCGCCGCGGAACGCGCCGGTAGCCCCTGGAATTACCCAATGGACAGGGCGCCCGGAAGGCGCGGGTCCCGGCGCTAGAAGCTGGATGAACTGCCCGAGCCGGAAAAGCTCCCGCCGCTGCTTCCATAGCCGGTGGTGCTGCCGCCTCCGCCGCGGGCGGAGCTGACGCTGCTGACCCCGGTGTTGAGCCCGGAATTGAAGGTGGCCACGGAGAAGAAGTGGTAGGATGGGTAGACGGTGCCCAGGATGCTTGGCTCATAGGTAGGGCGCCGGTGGTCCAGGCCTTCCTGCGCTTCCTGCATTTCCTTCCGCATGAGTTCGGCTTCACGTTCATTCTTCGCGAAGCCCCCGATGACCGTTTCCGCGTGGCTTTCCAGGAGCGAGGCGAGCCGGGTCCGGGCGTCGTAGAGGCGGTCCAGCGCCTCTTCCGGGCCGATCCTTCCCTCCGCCAGCTCGGCGGTCCAGCGCTCGATCTCCCGCAGGCTCTGGTCGCGGAAAGACCGCAGCGCCGCCGCGGTGGCCGAATCCCCCTGCCCGTGGCGCTTGGTGAGGAGCTGTTCAAGTCCGGCCAGGTCGCTGCGGAAGGGTGCCAGCTGCCGGTCCCAGGCAGTCTGCCAGGCGCTGGCGCGGTTCAGGAGGGCGTTGCTGTCCGCGATGACGTCGTCCAGCGCGTCGAGCTCCGAGGCCGCGTCCGCGTACTGTCGCGCGAGCTTGAGATTCTTCCGCCGGCTCAAAGCGCGCCCGGAGAACGCGTGCACTTTGTTGGACAGCTCGCTGGTTGCGTTATAGCGGTTCAGGAACGTGCGGTGTTTCTCAAGCACCTGGCTTCCGTACCTGGATGCCTCGGGAATGGTGCCGGCGTTCAGCTCGGTCACCTCCAGATCCATGCTGACGTTCGCGTAGCTCCGGTCCCCGCGCTCAATCTCTTTCCGGCTGGAGGACCTGGTAACGGCCCGCACGATGATCCAGGATCCCGCGCCGAGGGCTGCCAGCCCAGCGGTGACCCAGGCAGTGACCAGGAAGGCAGCCGAGAGGTACCAAGGCTGGTTGATGAGTTCGGCGGCACGCCGGACGCCGGCGATGGTTCCGTCGGTCCACTGGGCGTCCCGCAGAAGTTCTTTGGCCGAGTCCTGGATGTCCGTCCGCTGTCCCAGGGACACCTTGCGGTCCTCGCCCATGTATGTGCCTACATGGCGGCCCACCGGGTCGAGGGCAAAAATGAACAGCCCGTCCGCCCACTTTTGGCCGTCCGCGCTGATCCATTCAGGGTGCTCGGCCCGGGCGAACCTCAGGACCTCCTCGTTGAGGTTATCCTCCGCACTGCCGTTGTAGGTGTACACCACAACCTTGGTTGGATTGTGGAACTCAATGCGTTCAAGGGCCGGTACCAGCGTGTTCCGGTCCAGCACCCCAGCCGTATCCTGGACCTCGACGGACGCCGGCGGAACAGCGAAGGCAACGCCTGCACTGCCGGGCAGAAGCACCAGCAAAGCCAGCAGCAGACCAACGATCCTGCGCACAGTCCTGTCCTGTCCTTTCCTTTCCTGTCCTGTCCCGCGGCCCGCGGCCCGCTCAAATGGCGTTCCATCCGTTATCCGAGGCCAGCACCACGCCGTTGATGTTCGTGCCGTCCCTGCTCAGCAGGAAGGCGATCCCCGCTGCGACCTCCTCTGCCTCGGCGATGGGCGGAACGTTCGCCTGCATAAACGGCCCCAGCACCTCGGCAGCCAGCCGGGACTTGAACTCGGCGTGGATATTGGTCCTCGTCCCGCCCGGGGCCACAGCGTTGACGCGGATTCCACGGCGCCCGTACATGACGGCTGAGCTGCGGGTGAGGCCATTCACCGCATGCTTGGACACGGTGTAGGCGGCCCCTGCCGCGGAACCGCGGAGGCCTGCCTCGGAGGAGACATTCACAATCGAGCCGTACCCCGCGGCCAGCATCAGCGGCACCACTGCCCTGGTAAGCCGCATGACGGCGGTCAGGTTGACGTTCAGCACGCGCTCCCACGTTTCGTCGTCGAGCTCGTGCACCGGCTGGAAGCTGTCCATGATCCCGGCGACATTCGCCAGCGCGTCAACCCGCCCCCCGGCAGCAGCCACGACGCTCTGCACCACAGCCTCGTTGCTGATGTCCCCGGCCACGGGTACGAAACCCAGTTCGGCGTACTCCGCCGCGAGGCTGTCCAGGCCCTCGGCGCTGAGGTCGCTGGCAATCACCCGGCCGCCTTCCCGGGCAACGCGAAGGGCGGTGGCACGCCCAATGCCGGAGGCGGCGCCGGTGACGATGACGGTCTGGCCCTCGAACCGGTGCGGAGTGATGTTTTCCTGCCAGGCAGCCATGTGATGCTCCTCGTATCGGACAACAGTTCTTGCTTCCGGCAACTGCGGGTGCTCTGCTGGAAGGGCGGGTACACAGCAAGCCCACCCCATCAGCATGGAGTCCCACAGCGAGCCGCCACAGGGCCGAAGGTCCCTGCGAAGGAGCGAGGAGCAATGGAGGAACCTGGAACCATCGTCGCCGGATACGACGGTTCGGCCGAAGCGGCCGCCGCCATCACGTGGGCAGCGCAACAGGCGGACCTGCGAGGCTGTCCCCTCCACGTCGTCCACGTTTCAATCTGGCCGCTGCTGACCCACAAACTGGGCCCCGTTCCAGGAGTAGCGGACAGCGGCCTGGAACGGTCAGCACAGGCGATCCTCGAGGAGGGCGTCGGCCGCGCCCAAGCCGCGGCACCCGGGCTGGACGTCCAGGGCACCCTGCTGCATGGGCTGCCCGCCTCGTACCTTGCCGAGATCTCTGCCGGCCAGGAGATGGTTGTTGTGGGCAGCCGGGGGCTGGGCGGATTCCTGGGGCTGCTGGTGGGTTCGGTGAGCCTGGAACTCGCCGCCACTGCTTCCTGCCCCGTAGCTGTGATCCGGCCGGACCTCCACCCTGGCGGGCCGGTCGTCGTCGCGGTTGACGCATCCGGTTCTCCCGCGGCCCTGGAGGACGCTTGCGCCTTGGCCTCGGCATGGCAGGCAAAGCTCAATATCGTCCACGTCCACCATGTGCCTGCCGGGTACGCGCAGCGGAACGGGCCCGACGCCGAGGCTGCCGCCGGCGAAGTGCTCCACGCCGCCCTCCACCGTGCCCGGGCGCTCGCACCCTACGTTGCCGTGGAGGGCAGGGTACTCACCGACGCGTCGGTCCCGCATGCCATCCTCAAAGCCTCGGACGACGCGCGGATGCTCGTCGTGGGAACCAAAGGCCACGGCTTTTTGCGGGAGACCATCGGTTCCACCGCCCATGCGGTCCTTCACCACGCGCGAGGCCCGGTCCTGATCTCCCGGCGGGGAACTGTCTGACCCGCTGCTCCGTTCCTGCGCCTGGCCCGAGCCAGGCCCTGGAGCCCCTGCCCTATGTTCCAGGCGAATCGGGCCGGACGGCCCTATGCCGTGCGTTCCGTGGAAGGGAAGCTGAAGGTACATCAGGCGTAAATCGGGAGGATCCCATGCTTGCCCTTCGGACATCAGTCCGGAAGCATCCGCTGTGGTGGTATTACGGCATTACTTTCCTCTTGTCATGGGGCAGCATTGTGCTGGCCGTATGGGCCTCCACCGGCGGCCTGTCGCCCACCCCGGAAGAGTTCCAGCTGACGGTCCCGGTCACCGTGCCTGCGATGCTGCTCGGGCCGGCTGTTGCCGGCCTGCTGCTGACGGGAGTCGTGTCCGGACGGGCAGGGTACCGCGAATTATGGTCGCGCCTGCAGAAGTGGCGCGTGGGCGGCCGCTGGTACGCCGTCGCCCTGCTGGTCGCGCCAGTGACGATGGCCGCCGTCGTGCTGGGCCTTTGGTTGTCCTCCGCGGATTACGCACCACGGATCGCCACGGCAGAAGACAAAGCCGGCACCATCGTCATGGCGCTTGTGCTCGGGCTGGTGGTCGGGCTCCTCGAAGAAATCGGCTGGACCGGGTTCGCCATCCCGAAGGCGCGCCGGCGCCTCAGCGTGCTCTGGACCGGAATCATGGTGGGAGTGCTGTGGGGTGTATGGCATTTCTTTGTGAGCTACTGGGGCGGCGGCGGGACAAACGGCGGCATACCGCTGGAGATCTTCCTGTCCCTATGGTTCGTCGCCGTGCTCGTGGGGCAGCTCACCGCCTACCGCGTGCTCATGGTGTGGGTCTACGACCACACCGGCAGCCTGCTCCTGGCAATGCTGATGCACGCCAGCCTCGCGACGTTCCAGTTCATCCTGAACCCCCTGACGCCCGGGATCCCCCAGCAGGTCTACCCGTGGGGCCATGCGGCAACAGCCTGGCTGGTCGTCGCCGTCGTCATGCTGGTCCGCCGCGGAGACCTGACACGGGGACCTGAGACCCTTTCGGCCCGGAAACCCATCCACCATTCTTGAGGGGACGTGGTCCGACGACGTTGCGGCCGTCCAGGAGGAAAGGATCCTGGGCCGCGAAGGCGTGTGGCAGTAGCGGGGTGTCAGGCGGGCCGGCCGCTCTTCCCCGGCCTATGCTGGCGAAGTGACCCCTGCACCGACCCCCAGCACGCTTGATGTCGTGGTGCATTCCGGACCGGCTGACTGGTGGGTGATCCTTGCCGGCCTCGGGCCGTTGGCCGTCCTCATCGCCGCCCTGCTCGCCTTCTACATCAACTGGCGCACGCTTAAGCAGCGCACCACAGCGGACAAGACGGCCCTGGACCAGAAGCGGGAAGCGGACGCCCGGGCCCTGATGCAGAAGACGGAAGCGGACAGCCGGGCCGAATGGTGGCGGCGGACCCAGTGGGCGCTGGACCGGGCGCTGGACCAGGACGAGGGAACGAAGGCCCTGGGACTGGCCACCCTGGAAGTGCTGGCCCGCAGCGAACTCGCGCGCACCGAGGAACTCGAGTTGTTCGACATCGCGTGGAAGAGCGTCTCCGGGGATGAGAACGGGGACGACCTCGGGGAGGAAGGAAACACCGGCGCGGAGATGCCGTTCATGGACGCCGGCCGCAACATGGGCGAGAATGGAACGACGGATGAAGACACAACCAAGGAGGCTGGACCATGAGCGCAGCGTCGCCTGAACACCGGTTTGTCCATCCTCCGCGGAGCACTTCCGCCAGTCCCGCCCCGAAGAAGGCCACCCCGGCTGAGCACCGGGTCCAGGTTGCGGCCGCCAGGCTGCGCGTCACGCTCGATCAGCGTCTGGGCCGCGAAACACCCGCAAAGACCAAGGCGCTGGCCAAGGAACCTATCTAGGTTCCGCTCGGATGGCTGTGGTACCCGACGCACAGCACGTGCTGGATTAGGTGAGTAGTGGCTGCAGTCCTCCTTGGATGGAATCCCAACGCATGGGACCGCTGGGACTACCGTGCCGCCGTCGAGCAGGTGGAACAGTCCGGGCGGTTCCTGCAGCGCTGGAGCATTGGCCACGCACTGCATGTCCGGCCGGGGGCTGAGGCCTGGCTCCTGGTAGAGGGCAGCACTGACGCAGGTTCCGGGCTCATCGGACATGGGGTGGTGGTGTCCGAACCCTACGCAACCATGCCACGAGGGGAACGCGAAGACGCCGGCTGGCACGTCAGCGTCGCTTTCGATGCCCTGCTCCCCCTCGGCGAGCAGATACCGCCGGAGGCCATCAGCCATGCCGTCCCCGGGATGGCCTGGCGCGACATCACCTTTCGTTCAGGCATGGACCTTCCACCAGGGGCGGAGCCTGGCCTTCGCCGGCTGTGGCGGGAGCAGGGGCCGTCCGCCGTTGTCCCTGCCCAAGTGGTTTCCGGGACCTATCCCCAGGCCGCGGTCAGCAGTATGGAGGTGAACCGCTACGAGCGGGACCCCGAAGCGCGCCGGATGTGCCTTGCTTTCCATGGAACGTCCTGCGCTGCCTGCGGGTTCTCTTTCGAGGCCTCGTACGGCGACACCGGCACAGGCTACATCGACGTCCACCACGTAGTGCCGCCGGAAATGCTCGGGGCCGGGTACCAGTTGGATCCCATTGTCGACCTTGTTCCGCTGTGCCCCAACTGCCACGCCCTGGCGCACCACGGGGTGACAGAACCACGCACAGTTTCGGAACTCCGGAACATCATCGCTGCTGCCGGCCACCTGAGGGGCGAGGCGGTAAGCCCCCGTGCCCTCCAGGCGCAGGATGACGCCCGGCGGATTCTCGAGGGCCGCCAGGACTGACCAGGTGGCCGTCCCTGAGCCTGCCCGGGGACCTTATGCCCTGTTTCCTCCGGCGGCTAAGCCGCATCCTAGTCGCGGGACCTGTAGGCGCAAGGAGCGGGAACAGCCATGCCAACAAGACGGAAAAGCAGTCGAACTGCCGGCGCACCCGCACGCGGCGGGCCGGGCGCCTTGAGCCCGGCCGGGGCCGCCTGCCGGTTCGGGTTCCGGGTGGCAGTGGCCACTGTCGGCGTGACAGTCCTGACATTTGCGCTTGCCCTGACGGCACTGCCGGACAAGGTCCCCTACCCGTTCACTGGCGACGGAATCCCTCAGCAATGGCCCGGAGACTATTACTGGCTGTTTCCGGCGATGGTCCTGATGCTGCTTTTCGTGGCGTTGGTTGCCGCGCTTCATCAGTACGCACCGGATAAAAGCAAGACCTACAGTTCGCTGGCGCTGTGCCTCGCGGTGATCGCGGCGACTGTCCTCCTGATCAACTACTACATCCAGGCAGTGGTCATGCCCACCAGCCTTGAAAAAGGGCAGCTTGACGGTTGGTCCATTTTCACGCAGTACAACCCCCACGGGATCTTCATTGCCTTGGAGGAACTGGGGTACCTGCTCATGACCCTGGTCTTCCTCTCCCTGGTGCCTGTGTTGTCCACCCGGACCAGGCTTGAGCGGAGTATCCGGTGGCTGTTCCTGGCCAGCTTCGCCGCGGCAGTGGCCTCCCTCGCTGTCGTGGTGGCGTTGCGCGGCATGAACCGGGAGGACGTCTTCGAAATCATCATCATCAGCATCGCCTGGCTGACGCTGATCGCCGGAGGGGTCCTCCTGGCTGTGCTTTTCAGGCGCGGACCGCAGGTGGCGTAAGCCTTCGACGGCGGCTCTGCCTGCCAACAGCGGTGCCCGCACGGCTCTTGCACACATTGTCCGCGGCCCCAGGAAACCCAGGTTTTCCAAACTCGCCCCTTGACGGCTGCAAAACGTTTTGCATATAGTGATGCAAGCAACATACAAAACGTTTTGCAAAGGAACGGTCGATGGCGACGAAGGTAAACATCCGGGACGTAGCGAAAGCTGCAGGCGTGTCCGTGACCACTGTGTCCCACGCCCTGAGCGAAGCGCACAGCTCCCGGGTGAACGCCCAAACTGTCGAGAACATCAAAGCCGTCGCCGGCGACCTCGGCTACGCGCCGAACCGTTTGGCGAGCGGACTGCGGAACCAGCGCTCCCAGATCCTAGGCCTTGTCAGCGACGAGATCACCACCACCCCCTTCGCCGGCGCCATGATCCAGGGCGCACAGGACGCCGCCTCAGAGCACGGACACCTGCTGATGGTGGTCAACTCCGGCCTCGACAATGAACTGGAGCGCCAGGAGATCCGGGCACTGCAGCAGCACCAGGTTGACGGAATCATCTTCGCCCGGATGTTCAACCAGCTGGTGTCCGTACCCGATGAACTCAGCGCGGTTCCCACCATCGTGCTGGACGCCACCACGGACAACCCCGGGCTGTCGTCGGTAGTGCCGGACGAATTCGGCGCCGGCGAGTCCGCTGCCGAACTCCTGGTGGCGGCAGGCCACCGCAGGATCGCCATGATCAACAACGAGGACGACATTCCTGCCGCCCACGAACGGCTCGCGGGTTTTCGTTCAGCCCTGGACCGCCATGGACTGGAGCTGCCGGCGGACCGCCTGGTGGCTGGGCATCCGAGCACTGCCGGCGGGCGTGCGGCTGCACTGGATCTGCTGTCCGGAACGGAACGGCCCACCGCGTTGTTCTGTTTCAACGACCAGATGGCCATGGGCGCCTACCAGGCAGCCGGCTATCTTGGCCTGGACATCCCGGCGGACCTCTCGATTGTGGGGGTGGACAACCTGGAACTGATTGCCGACGCCCTCTGGCCGGGGCTATCCACCATGGCCCTCCCCCACTATGAAATGGGCCGGTGGGTGGTCCATAAGCTGCTCAACGAACTTGAGAACCCCGGCGCACCCCGGGTGCATGAAAAGATCGCCTGCCCGCTGGTCGAGCGGGACTCCGTGGCCCCGCCCAGGAACTGACCTGCAGAGCCCCCGGGCCAGGTGCTGTTATCCGCTTTCCCTAATTCCCCCAAAAAAGATCGGGAACGCAGCCGTTGCAGCGGCCGCGTTCCCAGCAGGACCCCGTCACACCCCTCCACCCTGTCTAAGCAGAAAGACTGATCATGAACAAGAAGCTCACCAAGGTCCTGGCGACCAGCATAGCCGCCGTCGCCCTCACCGCCACCCTCGCCGGCTGCGGCAAGGGCAGCGCGTCCTCCTCCAGCGAAGGTTCCGGGGAGATTGCCCTTTGGACCCACAACGCCGGTAACCCGGACGAGCTGGCTGCGGTCCAGAAGATCGTGGACTCCTACAACGGCAGCCAGGACAAAGTGAAGATCAAGGTCCAGGCCTTCCCGCAGGACTCCTACAACGACTCTGTCGTTTCCGCCGCCGCCGCGGGGAACCTCCCCTGCATCGTGGACATCGATGGCCCCAACGTGCCGAACTGGGCGTGGGCCGGATACCTGAAACCCCTGGAACTGGATGCCGACCTTTCCAAGCAGCTCCCCAGCACAGTGGCTGAATGGGACGGAAAGCCCTACGCGGTGGGCTACTACGACGTCGCGCTGGCCATGATGGCACGCACCTCAGACCTGGAGGCCGCCGGGGTGCGGGCTGCCACCATCGAGCAGCCCTGGACCAAAGAGGAGTTCCAGGACGCCCTGACAAAGCTCAAGGCCCTCGGCAAGTGGGAGCACCCGCTGGACCTGGGCACCGCCGGCACCGGCGAATGGCTTCCGTACGCCTACTCCCCCTTCCTGCAGTCCTTCGGCGGAGACCTGGTCAACCGCGACGGCTTCCAGAGCGCCGAGGGCGAGCTCAACGGGGACAAGGCTGTGGCGTGGGCCGAGTGGTTCCGCGGCCTGGCCGACCAGGGATTCATGGCCAAGAAGAGCGGCAAGGATTCCACCCAGGACTTCCTGAACAACAAGAGCGCCATCGTCTACACCGGTTCATGGGCTGCGGACAAGGCCAAGGCCGCGCTCGGTGACGACCTGGTGGTTATGCCCCCTGTTGACCTGGGTGAAGGCCCCAAGATCGGCGGCGCCTCCTGGCAGTGGGGCGTCACCAGCGGCTGCAGCAATTCCGAGGCCGCCATGGACTACCTCTCCTACTCCCTGAAGCCGGAGAACATCGCCGCCGTCGCCAAAGCCACCGGAGCCATCCCCGCCAGCAATGAGGCGGCAGCCCTGATCCCGGCCTTCGCCGACGGCGGCGCCAACCGGATCTTCATGGACTTCTCACGTGAATACGCCGTCATGCGCCCCGAGACACCCGCCTACCCGTTCATCGCCACTGAATACGGCAAGGCCGTCCAGGACATCCTGAACGGTGCAGACCCGAAGTCCACCCTGGACAGCGCCGTGAAGGCGATAGACGCCAACATCAAGTCCAACGGCGGCTACAAGAAATAGCCGGAGCACGCCGGAGGGATGCGCCGCAGCGCGCCGCATCCCTCCGGCAGCCCGACCTACGGAGACCCCTCATGGCAACTTCCCACCTTCCCACCCGCCCACGTCCGGCCACCCCCGCAACTGCCGTGCCGCCGTCGAACGCTAAACCCGCCGCGCACCGCCGGCCCGGCTTCCGCCGGGACCAGCTCAGCGGCTGGGGCATGATCGCCCCCGCGGCGGTGCTCCTGCTGGCCTTCATCTTCATTCCGGCCATCCTGGGCTTCGGCCTGGCCTTCACCAACGCCCGGCTCATCTCGCCGCGGCCGGTGGAATTCGTGGGCGTGGACAACTTCGCCCGGCTCTTCACCGACCCCACGTTCTACCGCGCCCTGCTCAACGTCGCCTACTTCACCGTGGTCATCGTTCCGGTGCAGTCCGGCCTTGCCCTGGTGATGGCGCTGCTGATCAACAAGAAATTCCGCGGAGTGAACTTCTTCCGCACCGTGTACTTCCTGCCTGTGGTCACCTCCATGGTGGTGGTCTCGCTGCTGTGGCTGTTTATGTACCGCAAGGACGGCCTGATCAACGAGATCCTCGCCGCCGTCAGCTTCGGCCTGATCGACGGGCCGGACTGGCTGGGCGATCCCAACACTGCGATGCCGGCCATCATCATCCTGTCCATCTGGCAGGCCGCCGGCTTCCACATGATCATCTGGCTGGCCGGACTGCAGGGCATCTCCGGCGAGCTCTACGAGGCGGCGCAGCTGGACGGCACCAGCCGGTGGCAGCAGTTCCGCTACGTCACCTGGCCCGGCCTCTTCCACACCCGGAGCCTGGTGCTCGTGACCATCACCATCCAGGCCCTTGGCCTCTTCGACCAGATCAGCGTAATGACCCAGGGCGGGCCCATGGATTCCACCACAACCATCATTTACGAGGCAGTCCAGTCCGGCTACCGGCAGCAGGAAACCTCCTACGCCTCCGCCATCTCACTGGTGTTCTTCGTCCTCGTCCTGATCGTCTCCGTGGTGCAGCGCCACCTCACGCGGGAGAAAGACTGACATGAAAAACCAACTGCTCCTCAGAAGCGCCGGCACCATGCTGGTGCGCATCCTCTTCGCGGTCGTCGCTGCGTTCCCCATCGTCTTCATGCTGGTGTCCTCGCTGAAGCCGGACCAGCAGATCTTCGGCGACATGTCCTCGCTGGCCGCGTTCCTGCCCATCGGCAACATCTCCTTCGACAACTACGCA
Organism: Pseudarthrobacter oxydans; assembly: GCF_034258515.1. Classification (NCBI taxonomy): domain Bacteria; kingdom Bacillati; phylum Actinomycetota; class Actinomycetes; order Micrococcales; family Micrococcaceae; genus Pseudarthrobacter; species Pseudarthrobacter oxydans. The sequence goes on from NZ_CP139438.1 coordinate 2,481,727, forward strand.
GCCGTGTTCGACCGCGTCCCGGCAGCCCGCTTCCTGCTCAACTCGGTGGGCGTCTCCGCCGTCACCGTTGTCCTGGGCATCTTCGTCAACAGCCTCTGCGCCTTCGCACTGTCCCGGATGCAGGTCCGCGGCAAGAAGATCGTGTTCACCGCCATCCTGGCCACGCTGATCGTGCCCTTCCAGACCCTCGCCCTGCCGCTGGTGTGGTGGGTCAACCAGCTCCCCTACTTTGAACTGAACGGCTTCAGCCTTGAATTCTCCAAGGGCTGGCTGGACACCTACCAGGTGCAGATCATCCCGTTCATCGCCAACGCCTTTTCCATCTACCTGTTCCACCAGTACTTCGAGTCCATCCCCAAGGAACTCGACGAGGCCGCCCGCATTGACGGGGCCGGCTGGTTCAAGATCTACCGCCAGGTGGTCATGCCGCTCTCCGGACCGGCGACGGCCACGGTGGCGATCCTGACCTTCCTGCCGGCCTGGAACTCCTACCTCTGGCCGCTGATGGTGGTCCAGTCCGAGGAACTGCGCCCGGTGATGATCGGCATCCAGTACTTCTTCCAGCTGAACGTTTCGTGGGGCGAGGTGATGGCATACGCTTCCCTGATCACCGTTCCGGTGGTGGTGCTTTTCATCGCCTTCCAGCGTTCGTTCGTCAACAGCATCGCCTCCAGCGGCGTAAAGGGCTAACCATGAATTCATTGACGACGGCGGCGGGCGCCACGTTGGCTGCCACCGACCAGTACCGGCCCGCGTTCCACTACACCGCCGAACGGAACTGGTTGAACGATCCGAACGGGCTGGTGTACCTCAACGGCACCTACCACCTCTTCTACCAGCACAACCCGTTCGGCGCTGACTGGGGCAACATGTCCTGGGGGCACGCCACCTCGCGGGACCTGCTGCACTGGGACGAGCAGCCCGTGGCCATTCCGTGCGACGAACACGAGGCCATCTTCTCCGGCTCGGCGGTATTCGATCAGCACAACACCAGCGGCCTCGGCACAGCGGCCAATCCCCCGCTGGTGGCCATTTACACCAGTGCCTACAGTGACGCCGCGCCGCTTCCGGGCCGGCAGGCGCAGTCGCTCGCCTACAGCCTCGACGAAGGCCGGACCTGGACCAAGTACCACGGCAATCCCGTGCTGGACCGCGCGTCCGCTGACTTCCGCGATCCAAAGGTTTTTTGGTACGACGGCGGCGCCGGAAGTTACTGGGTGATGGTCGCCGTCGAGGCGGTGCAGCGCCAGGTAGTGCTGTACAAGTCGGCCGACCTGAAGGCGTGGGAACACCTGAGCACCTTTGGCCCTGCCAACGCCACCGGCGGCGTCTGGGAATGCCCGGACCTGTTTGAGCTGCCCGTGGACGGGAATCCGGAGGACAACCGGTGGGTCCTCATTGTGAACATCAACCCGGGCGGCATTGCCGGCGGCTCCGCGGGACAGTACTTCGTGGGAGAGTTCGACGGCGTGGCGTTCCATTCCGGATCGACGGTCACCGAGGGCCTCCAGAAGGACAGCAGCCGGATGCGGGAGTACGGCTGGCTGGACTGGGGGCGGGACTACTACGCCGCCGTTTCGTTCAGCAACGTGCCGGACGGGCGCCGGATCATGATCGGCTGGATGAACAACTGGGACTACGCCCGCGAGACGCCCACCGGCGGCTGGCGCAGCGCCATGTCCCTGCCGCGGGAGGTGTCGCTGACCCGGGTAGACGGGAAAGTGATGCTTCGGCAGCAAGCCATTGATCCGTTGCCGGAGCGGGAAACAGGGCACGTCCGGCTGGGGCCGCAGCCCTTGGCGTCCGGCGTTCTGGACGTCCCGGCCGCCGCATCCGTGGCGCGGATCGACGTTGAGCTGGAGCCGGGCGCCGCCGCGGGAGTGGGACTGGTGCTTCGGGCGGGGGACGATGAGCGGACGGTCCTCCGCTACGACACTTCGGACGGGATGCTGCGGCTGGACCGCCGCGAATCCGGGCAGGTTGCCTTCCACGAAACCTTCCCGTCGATTGAAGCCGTGGCCGTGCCCTTGCAGGGAGGCCGGCTGCGCCTGCGGGTCTACCTGGACCGCTGCTCGGTGGAGGTTTTCGCCCAGGACGGGCTCGCCACGCTCACTGACCTGGTGTTCCCCGGGGAGGCGAGCACGGGCCTGGCCATCTTCGCCGAAGGTGAGGGGGCGCACCTCGTGGTGCTCGACGTCGTCGGCCGTTGAACCTTCCGGGAGTACGGTCTTAGTTCATGCCTGCGTAACGTCCACGCCACCTGTTCGCTGTTCTTGGTTTCATCTGGATCCCGAGACTTGGTGTGCCCTTTCACCGGGCACCCCCCAACTTGGAGATTGACAGATGAAATACGCAAAGCTGCTGACCGCTGCGGCCATATGCACAGGAATGGCGCTGGGAACATCCCTTCCGGCCCAGGCCGCCGACACCAACCCCAACGGCACGGACAACCACTTTGACCTCCAGGCGCACCGCGGCGGGCTGGGACTGACCGTGGAGTCCACCCTGGCGTCCTTCGCCAAGGGCATCGAAACAGGTGTCTCCACCCTTGAACTGGACCTGCAGATCACCAAGGACGGCCGCGAAGTCGTCACGCATGACCGGAAGATCAGCGACAAGAAGTGCGCCGACACCGCCCCCGTCACCCCCGGAGACCCGCAGTTCCCGTACGTTGGCAAGTACATCAAGGACCTCACCTTCGACCAGGTCCGCAGCCTGGACTGCGGCTCAAAGACCCTGCCGCAGTTCCCGGGCCAGCAAGCGTCCCCAGGCGCCAAGATGCCTACCCTCGCCGAAGTTTTTGCCCTGGTGGACTCCTACCGGGCAAGCCAGGTGAAGTTCAACATCGAGACGAAGGTGGAGGCCGGCGCGCCCGAGCAGACCGCTCCCCGGGAACAGTTCGTAAACGTGGCACTGAAGGAAATCAAGGCTGCCAACATGCAGTCCCGCGTTTCCATCCAAAGCTTCGACTGGGGCGCACTCCGGCTCGTCCAGGAGATGGACCCGCAGATCCGCACCGTAGCCCTGACCAACAAGGACTTCCTGCAGGCCGGCAAGCCCGGCAGCTCACCCTGGTTGGGCGGCATTGACTCAGACGACTTCGGCGGTGACCTGGTGGACGCGGCCGCGTCCCTGGGCTTCGACGCCGTTTCCCCCGTCCACGGCACGCCCCAGAACGGAACCGTCACCGACCCCGGCTACGTCCCGTATGTCACGGCGGACATGGTGAGCCGGGCACACGCCAAGGGCATGCAGGTCATTCCCTGGACGGTGGACGACAAGCCCACCATGCGTGCACTCATCGACACCGGAGTGGACGGCATCATCACTGACTACCCGGACCGCCTTCGCGACGTCATGGCCGAGTACTCCATGAAGCTTCCGAAGAAGTCCTCGCTGGAACCCGGAGCTGCCCGGCCGTAAAGCCGGTGCCAGCACCAAGCGGGCCCTGCACGGTATTCCGTGCAGGGCCCTTTTCTTGGCAAAAATGTGAATCACAACGCTCAGTTCGCGCCCGCCGGGGTTATCCTCAAAGTGCGTCTCCGGTTGCGGGGGCATTCGGGCGGGGGCTAGGCGCAATCGCGGTTTCACGGCCGCGGGTCGGTTTCATGTTTGTATTCACACCGGGGAAACCCGGCGGAAGCCAAAGGAAACGTGCATGGGCCGCCGACGCGCAGCAACTGACCCGATTTATCCACGCTGGATCTGGACTGCCGCAGCGGCAGCCGTGGCACTCCTGATCGTAGGCGCCGCATTCGTGCTGCGGGCGGTGATTTTTCCCGCCGATTCAGGAGAGGGCGGCGCATATGGGACACCTCCAGTAAGTGAATCCCTGGCGCAGGACAGCCCTCCCGCTGCCGCCGGGAGCGCTCCCTGCATCCCCTTGAATATCCTCACTTCGCTGGAAAACGCGGACATGGTCCGTGCCCTGGCCGGCGAGTACACGGCGAAACCCCGGAGCGTGGACGGCAAATGCGTGGCTCCTGCAGTGATGCAGGAAAAATCGGGTGTCGCTGCCGGCAAGGTTGCTGCACAATTCCCCGGTGTGCCGGCAGGTGACAGGCCCGCCATCTGGCTGCCGGACTCCTCCGCGTGGTTAAGAATCGCACGGGAAGGTGCCGGTGGGAGCCTTGTCCCTGAGGAAGGAACCAGCCTCGCCCGGAGTGCCATTGTGGTGGCTATGCCGGAGACCATGACCGCCGCGCTCGGCTGGGACAGCAACCCGCCGTCGTGGTCTGAGGTCTTCCGGATGGCCGGGGAACAGGATGTGTGGGAACGCCAGGGCCATGGCGACTGGGGAAAGTTCAAGTTCGGCAAGGCCAGCCCGCTCGTCTCGACGTCGGGCTTGATGGCCCTCGCAGCTTCCTACGGTGCCGCCGGCGGCAGCGTGGGAGGTTTGGAGGGCATGGATCTGAACGCACCATCGCTGGTGGAGAAGGTGCGCGACGTGGAGCTCGGCACCAGCCACTACATGGCCACTCCCGAGCATTTCCTGTGGCACGCCAGGCAGGCTGACGACGCCGGGCGGGTCTCGGAGTTCCTTTCCGCGGTGATCGTGGATGAAAAGTCTGTTTGGGACTACAACCGGGGAGTCGTCAGCGAGGACGGCAAAACGAAGCAATCCGGTCCCGCGCCGAAGGAACCCCTTCGCGCCATTTATCCGGACGACGGCGTGCACGTAGCGGACAACCCCGCAGTAATCCTTAACGGTGATTGGGTGGGGCGCCAGCAGCGCATGGCGGCCGAGGACTTTCTCGCGTTCGCAGTAACGGAACAGGGCCAACACGTTGTGAAGGCATCCGGGTACCGCAGCATCCAGGGGAAGCTGGATGCCGGCGTGGCCGCGACCGGACGGTACGCTGAGACGCTCCAGCCGCTGCCGCTTCCCAAGGGCAAGGTGCTCAACGACATCAAGGACAGCTTCGCCGATGTCCGGAAGCGGGCCAGGGCCCTGTTCCTGCTGGACGTCTCGGAGTCCATGGTGCAGGAAACCGGAGTGACCAAGCTGCAACGGGCCAAGGACGCCGTACTCAAGGCGCTGGACCACTTCGTCGGCGAAGATGAGATTGGGCTTGCGGCCTTCTCCCACGTGGGCGACGGTCCCCTGACACCGGGCATCGTAAGCCCCGTAGCTCCCTTTGCAACCAACAAGGACGACCTCAAGGCCAAGCTCGCTGAACTTAAGGCCGTAGATGCTACGCCTCTTTTTGAAGCGGTGAGCCGCTTCGCGGGCGAACAAGCGAAGGAATACAAGGACAGCTTCATCAACACCATCGTGCTTTTGAGCGACGGAAAAAACGACACCACCCATCCGGGGGACCTGAAGGGTCTCTCGGAACAGTTGAGCCGTCAGAACCACTCCACGCCGGTCCTGGTTTTTACCCTCGCTTACGGTCCCGACGCCGATGTCCCCACCCTTAGGGAGATCGCTAAGGCCAGCGGGGCCCACTACTATGACGCCACCGATCCAAACAGGCTCGAAGAGGTGCTCAGCGAACTGGTGACCAGTTTCTAGGGCCGCCCGCCACGAGATCTGGCGACTGCTACGCGCAATCCATCGGCACACAACCGGGGCGCGTCAACGGCGAAAGCCTCCCTCAGACCTCGTATGCAGGCGCGCCTATTGGGACGATCCGGTTCGGCTCGCGTCCGAAGCCCTCAACCACCAGGCGGTCGTCGTAAGCCTGGACAGTCGCATATGAATTCACCGTCGTGTCGAGCATGCCCTTGAAAGTCATGAAGTGGGTGCCACCGGCGAAGCCGTAGTTGCCTGCATGGTTGTGGCCGTTGAACCAGGCGACCACATTGTCGTACGAGGTCACCAGGTCCACCAGTGTGGTGTCGTTGTAGGCATTGTGCTGGTCAAGGGGGAAGACAGGGTGGTGCGCGTTGAGCACAACCTTTTCGCCGTTGTGGCGAGCGAGTTCAAGGGTCTGCTCAATCCAGGCGAGCTGCTCCGGACCAACACCGCCGTTCCAGGTCTGTCCGTTCGGCTTGCCAGCCGCCTGCAGTTCGGCCCGCATCTTTTCGGCCAGTACGTAGTTGGCGGAACCTTCGGGGTTGCCGTAGGTGCTGACGTCGTTCGTGTCCACGATGATGAATCGCCAACCGTTGCGGCGAAACTGGTGGTACGACGCCGGCATGTTCATGGTGCGCAGCACCTCCTCGCGGGGCATCTGGAAGTCATGGTTGCCGAGTACGTGGTACTTCGACATCCGCAGCTGCTCCCAGATGGGCATCACGGCATCGAAGCTCTCCGGAAACTCGTCGACGAAGTCGCCGAGGTGCAGCGCGAAGCGGAGGTCTTCCTCATTGAGGGTGGCCACCGCCTCCTGCAGCTTGCTGATGGACTGCCGGTAGAGCCGGACACCGCGGTCGGGCTTGTCAGCGTACTGGCAGTCGGCGATGACTCCGAACCGCAATGGCGGCTCGGCGCCGCGGGTAGTTGCGGCTGCTGCTGGGGCCCCGGCGACGGCGAAAGCGGCGGCCGCACCGGCACTCATGCCCAGGAAGCTGCGGCGGCTCTGGCCATGGCTGATGTGGGATGCGGGGAACTGGATCGGCATCGTGAGCTCCTGGGTGATAGGGAAAGGAACAGCACGAGCCAAGCAGCGCCAGGTGACGCTGCGGCAACGCAGCAGGGGCTACACCGTAAACTTCGGCCAAAGTCCCAAGGGACAACAAAAAATGGTGCCGTGGCAGTTCGGCGGGCCGCGATGCTGTGTCTTGACCAAATGAAAGGGTGGCCGACGGCGGCAGCGCGTGCCATCCACCAGCGACTCCACCCGCACCGTCATGGTGCGGGCTATTGCCTACCCAGGTCCCCGACGGGCACGCCTACTCCCTTCCGAAGGGCCGATGCCAGCGCCGGACAAAATCTTCATGGGTCCGGGGACACCGCCGTCGAACGGGTAGATAGGCTGGGTGGATGGCGACAGTTATTCTCGTGCGGCACGGCCGCACCACAGCCAATGCCACTGGACTGCTGGCCGGGCGGGCCGCCGGTGTCAGCCTGGACCAGATCGGGCGCGAGCAGGCGGCCTTGACCGGAGAACGGCTCGCGGCAGTGCCCGTAGTTGGGGTGGTGTCGAGCCCTCTCGAGCGTTGCCAGCAAACTGCCCAGCTCATCCTCGACCGCCAGACCGGCAATCCGTACGCGCCGGTGGAACCCGATCTCACCGAGTGCGATTACGGCCAGTGGCAGGGCCGCATGCTCAGTGATCTCGCAACCGAAGACCTGTGGTCCGCTGTGCAGTCGCAGCCGTCCGCCGTCGTCTTTCCCGGCGGTGAATCCATGGCCGGGATGCAGGCTCGGGCGGTAGCAGCGATTCGGCGCCACGATGCAGCCTTCGAAGCCGAGTACGGGCCGGGAGCCGTTTGGGTGGCGGTGAGTCACGGTGACGTCATCAAATCAATTGTTGCCGACGCGCTTGGCATGCACCTCGACCTGTTCCAGCGCATTAACGTGGGCCCTGCCTCGGTATCGATCGTGCGCTACGGCGCCACACGACCAAGCGTCTACGCGACCAACACCGATGGCGGGGATCTGTCCTGGCTGTCGAACGGCATCCAGTCCGTCGACGCGCCGGTGGGCGGCGGTGCAGGGCAAGGGGCGCCATGAAGCGCCTGTGCCTAGAATGCTCTTATGCCTACACGTGTTCATGAGTTCGACTGGCCTGATCGGGTCGTCGTTGGCACCATTGGCCTTCCGGGGGCACGAACGTTCTACCTGCAGGTGCGGGCAGGGACTCAGATCGTGAGTATCGCCATGGAGAAACAGCAGTCGGCCCTGCTTGCGGAGAAGATCGACGAAATCCTCGACCAGCTTCTCAACATCGAGGGCAACCCCCACAGCGTTCCCACCAGCACTCCCGTTGAACTGGTTGACAATGACCAGCTCGAGGCCGTTCAGGAGCAGTTCCGGACGGGCGCCATGAGTTTGGGCTGGGACCCGACGACGGCGCAGGTCGTGATCGAGGCCTACCCGATCACCGATGTCGACGCTGATAACGACGACGAATTGCTTGATGAGGATGACGCCGACGTGCCCGAAATGCTACTGGTGCGGATGCCGGTTGGCACCGCCCGCGCATTTGCCAAGCGCACGCGGGAGGTTGTGGGCGCCGGGCGTCCTGCGTGCCCGCTCTGCGGTTACCCCGTAGACGCGGACGGGCATGTCTGCACTTTGCCCGAGGCCTGATGCCGGCGCCTGACCTGGTGACGGCCGAACTGACGCTCACCGGGCGCATTACGACGGCGTCGAACGCCACCTTCGTGGGCAGCATCGGCAACACGACAGTTGTCTATAAGCCCATAGCCGGGGAGAAACCGCTGTGGGATTTTCCCGACGGCGTCCTTGCCCACCGGGAGGTTGCCGCCTACCTGGTCTCGGAGGTCCTCGGCTGGAACGTGGTGCCTCGCACCTGGCTGCGCGATGGCCCGTTCGGCGAAGGGATGGTGCAGCTGTGGCAGGAGACAGACGCCGGCCAGAACGCCGTGGACCTCATTGCGTCGGACGACGTACCGGAGGTCGGTTGGAAACACGTCCTTGAGGGGCAGGATGAGAACGGACGGATGGTCGCCCTCATCCATGAGGACTCTCCGGCGCTCAGACGCATGGCGGTGTTCGACGTCGTCGTAAACAATGCCGACCGCAAAGGCGACCACATCCTTGCCATGGCGGGCGGCCACCGGCACGGCGTGGACCACGGGCTTACCTTTCACCGTGACAACAAGCTGCGCACGGTGCTGTGGGGGTGGCTGGGAGATGCCCTGACCGTCGAGGAACTTGAGGGCATCGACCGTGTCAGCGAAGGACTGGACGGTGAGCTGGGCCGAAACCTGGCGGACCTGCTCAGCGCCGAAGAAGTCGCCTCGCTCGCCGCGCGCTGCGCCCGGTTACGCTCGGCGGGTAGGTTCCCGGCTCCGAGCGGTGAGATGTCGGCGGTGCCCTGGCCGCTGTTCTGAGGGAATCACGCTACGGGCTTCGCAAACTGGTGCACAAAAAATGTCACACCCTCCTTCAATAATGGCTACATGGCAAGCGAAGCGGTGGAAAAGGCTTTTGGGGCGATCGACGACGCGATTGCCATAATTCGCGCCGAAGTCGCCCGGCCCCATTGCGGGCCGGCGTCGGACACCGACCCTCTGGCCGCCGTGGCTGATGAGTGCTTGGACGTCCTTGCCGGGAGCGCACGGGCTGAGGCCCAAATCGCGGGATTGAAGGCGGAGGCAGCGGCCACCTATGCGGACTCGGCGCGGGCGGCAGCGCCTCTGGACATGCCGGTCCAGGCCCAGGAAATGGCGATAGCGGCCGAGGTGGGCTGCGTCCTGGCCATCGGCGATCGGGCCGCAGGCATGCTGCTGGTACAATCCCATGCTCTGGCTACGTCCCTACCCCGGACCCTGTCAGCCCTGCAGGCGGGAACCGTTTCGTGGCAACACGCCAAGGTAATGGTGGACGAAACCGCCACCCTCGACCGCGACGCAGCGCGGGCACTTGAAGCCCACTTCCTCGGGGATGATGCGGCCACTCCTGCCCGCGGCTGTCCGGCCGGCGAGATGCCCGCCTTCAGGTTCCGGCGGAAGGCCAGGACCTGGCGCGAACGGCACCACCCCGACAGCATCGAAAAACGCCATGCTAAAGGAGTGCAGGACAGATGCCTGGAATACACCCCGGAGCAGGACGGCATGGCGCGGGTGTCTGCCTACCTGCCGGCGGACCAGGGGGCTGCGATCTGGAACCGCATTACCGCCATCGCCCGGGGCCTGCAGGGGCCTAACGACGCCCGGACGCTCACCCAGTTGCGGGCAGACGTATTCGCAACGGCAGCCCTGCGCAGCGACAACGGCTGCACCCGCTGCAGCAACGGCGTCAGCGCCGCGACCGGGGCTGGGCCGGATGCAGGGGCCAGCGGTCTTGCCGATGTACCTACGCCCCGGGCCGAAATCCTGGTTACCGTTCCTGTCTTCTCCCTGCTCGGGGCGACGGAGGAGCCGGCCATGCTCGACGGGTTTGGACCCATTCCTGCCTCCATGGCACGGAATCTGGTGGCCAACGGAGCGGACTCGTTCCACCGGGTGCTCGTGGATCCACGGGACGGGGCACCCCTGGAAATCGGCCGCACCAGTTACCGGCTCACGAAGGCCATGCGGAACTGGCTACGGATGCGCGACGGCAAATGCCCGTTCCCAGGGTGCAGCAACCATTCCCTGGACAACGAGGCAGACCACCTCCTGGCCTGGCATCACGGCGGAACCACCGGGATCAGCAACCTGGGACAGCCCTGTCCACGGCACCACAGACTCAAACACGCCAGCGGCTGGAGACCGACGCCGGCAACAAAAAATGAGCCGCCCGGCTGGGTCTCACCATCAGGACGGAACTACAAAAGCGAACACCAGGACTGGGAGCCGCCCCACTGGCCGCGCACGCTCGCGCCGGAAGCCGGCGAATGGAAACCACAACGGCCCTACCCGCCTATGCCCACCGCCCTGGGCGGGACCGCGGACTACCTTAAGGTACCGCCGTCTGCCGCAGAACAGTTCCTGCGCGCCTACCTCGATGCCAACTAACTGCCGGCAAAGCACAAGGGACCACGCACAAATCGTGCGGAGTTGTGAGATTCCGATCTACTTGACCCATTCCTCATAGCTGACCCCATTATTTCCGCAAGTGTTCCTAGGACTCGTGATGGCGACGTTCCACCCTAGTTGACCTTTTCTGCTGCACGGCAGCAAACTATCGCGTAGGCCCGCTGCTGGGCGGCCACCCAGAATGGGGTGCGCACCGGCGACCGGACCACGGATCGGCACGCAGATGGGCCGCACCCTTGCCTAGGCCGATGTGCCCGAGCCCTACCCGCGGCTGCACCCAATGTCGGAACAAGGTTCAATCCGAAGTCGTCTAGTCAACTGCGATTCATTCATCTGCCAATAGACGCGCGACTGGCTGCCCCGCGTTTCCCTTCCAGCGGGTCCCCCATACATCGGTGAAAGCGAAGTTGACCACGTCAAAACCATCGAGTGATCCTCGTTTAGCAATGCATTGTGAGCTGCTTCCATCCGCAGATCCTCCCGGAAGAACATTACCCATAGAAAATTGCTTATGCTGCCCGCTCGCTTCTCCCGATACGGCAAGATGCGGAACGAAGACGATTAGTTGAAATATGGGGAAGGGGCCGGCGTTCTGGACAGTCCACTGAAATCTTGTTGTCCAACTTTTTGATGGCGGCTGATCAGTCGAACCAGTTACCGGATCATCGTCCGGAGTGGAGGAGGCTGTCGATACAACTGCCACTGCTTGGGCGTGTCGAAGGCGCTCGACCTGTTCTTGCTCATACCTTAGTCGCTGGTCGTTTTTGAAGGTGAAAACGGCCCAGGCGAACCCAAGGCCCGTTACAATGACGCCCGCCCACGTACCCATGGCATCCCAGGCCGGACCGGCTGGTCGGGCCCCCGAGATCCACCCAATTGTCGTGAAAAGGAAGAGACCGAAGAGCACCAAGGAAATGACGACAAGAGTTTTCCTTTCAGGATCCCAGCCGCGGAGTCTGGCCCGCCACTCATGGACAATGGAATTTCCAGAATCTGGCGTGCGATGACTCAATGAAAAGAAACTCCTTCAAAAATTCGACAAGCAAACCTGGTGTTTACTACATAATGGCAGGCTCTAGGCCAACTGGTGGGCTCTTGGGACTAGACGTCGCCGTGACTCCATACACGCGCTATGCACCGGTATCTACATCTGCAATGCTCAAATACAAACCCCTAGACCATATCCGGCCTGTGAGGTGGGCATCGTACAGCGACTTTGAACGACTGACTTACTTGGTCTCAAGGAGCACCCCTGATGTAGTTTCCACTGAGTCAGTAGCCGCTCGGAGCTGGCAAATACTCGTCCGTCCGTTACCCGGATGCGATTTCATTAAGTCAGACGCGGCAGCTGTTTTGCAGGCTGGCCGGGGGTCCTTTTTCAAATCGAGCGAAGTCGCTCAAGGTGGCGGCGCTGTTCCTTGTCGTCCTGCTTGACGTGAACACTGACCAGGACCTGGGCACCATCAGGCTTGTAGTAAATGCGGCCCATGTCCTCGCTGCCAGCAACGCCCGTTGCAAGCTTGGAGACTTCTCGCCAGCCACGTAGGCCTTCGAGGTCTTTCCCCACGTTCTCGCCCATATCGATCTGCACCAGCGAACGCAGCAGCGACGCGGGTGCGTCGAGGTTGGCCAGTACCTCCATGCTGTCCAGAACGAAGGTAAGCCGCGAAAAGGCCGTGTCAAGAAAGCCCAGCACGCCTCGGCGAGGCGCTACAGGAGCGGCAGCAGCGCGGCGCCGCTCTCGTTCCTGGTGCCCTACCTCTTCGAGCCTCTCGCGTAGGCCTAGCACCATTGCTTCCAAGGACAAGACCCGTGCATCGCCTTGCTCTGCCTGCGCCCGTAAGCTCCCGACGCTGCTGTAGAGTTCGGCGTTCTCAGCCAGTGCGAATTCAAGAAGTTCCTCGGTCTCTGTCTGCTTGACCAAGAACGCCCTGGTGTCAAAGGGTTGCTCCGGCGCACGGCCCAGCTCGGCGATCTGACCGAGCAGAGACTTTTGGTGTTCCAAAGCGCGATTCAACTCGCTGGCGAGTTTGGACTCCCGGTCAGTCGCTGCCGCGAGCCGCTGGCGCAGAAGTGTAACCTGGCTCTCCGACCCATCGAGACGCTCCCTGAGTTCGACAGTCTGATCCAGCAGTTGCTCGACCTGGGCTGCAAGGTCCTCGAAGCGAGTATCTGTTTGAGTCGGCGAAGGTTCAACCACCAAGTCAGCCGATACGGGCGAGAACACCGCCGCAACGCGAGACAGGGCGTCGGTGTGAGTGCCCTTTACGCGGAGGCGAGCGAACCAGTCGTAGAACTTGCCATCTGCGGCAGTGCGGTGACTGACATCCCACCGCTGAACTGAGAGGCCTCCCGCCTCCAGTGCAGCGACGACTTCAGCCGCAAGCCGCTCTGAGGCGTTGAAGACGACGTAGTGGCCGAACCTGGTCGTTTCAACGTTCCACTCGTCGGGAAACTCTATGAACGACTGCTGCGCTAAGGCATTATCGGCCTTCCGCGCAAACGGCACACTAGCGCCCGCCAAGAGAAAGCGATTACAGTCCTCGATTTCCCAAGATGGTCCAGCCATGTCGATGACATTGTCGGCAAAGAGCGGGAAAACCGCGCCAGCATAAACGATGCCAGCGTACCCGTCCGGCGTCAGCCGAACTGGCCGTCGAACGGATTCCTCAACTACAGACGCGCCATCCACCACCCGGACAACAACCTGTTGTGACGCCATCGTCAAGCCACCGAGGCACACCTACACGCCGGGTCGCCCCACTGGCGTTTACAGACCGCGCATGGCTGGTAGTAGAGATGCTCAAGGATTTGCTCGTCGGTGGCCTGGTCTGGCCCAGGAAGCCTCGAGAACGCCCAGCGCTTGTGCTGATATAGCACGTCCCCGGGGACAAGGCGGGTGTCCTCCCGGTCAGCTACGTTCGCACGGACAACGAGTCCGCCGATCGGCACCCAAACGTCAGCATCAGTAACATCAAGATCCCGTAGGTCGCTGCTCCCCGGAAGACCTATGCCGAACTCCAGATCAAAGTAAGAGGCACTCGCCCGGTCAGCTCGCCTGCTGGACGTTGCGCTGACAGACAAAATCAGATTGTCGTCGACCTCAACGTCAAGTTCTAGACGCTCGACCAATGGTGGCGCCGTCTTGTCCACAGCGACGGCTACCATGCCGATCGATGTCCGCGGGTCACTCGCTTGCGGCTGCTCGGAGAGCTCGGAGGGTGCCACGATGGCGAACTTCGCGACACCATCAGTCGGGTCCGTGCAGTACAGGTGGAATCGGTCACGACATATTTCGCCATTGCTCGGCATGGCCGTTCCGGCCCGCAGAAGGGGAAGCCTCAAGCCCCGTGCCATCTCCAGTTCAATTTGCTTTGCTAGCACCAAGCGCTGTGCGTCGTGCGCGATCCAAGCTGCTCCCTGAGAAACTAGCGTTGCGCTGTTCTCTGGAATAAGAACGCGCTCGGGCCCGAACATTTCGTGCAGTCGGCCGCGGATGCTCGGCATAGCAGCCATACCGCCAGCCACGAGGCAAAGCGAGATCTGGGCTGGCGCCATGTCGACACTCTCTAGAAGCGACTCGATCTCACGAATGCCAGCGGCCACAAGCGGTCGCGTGATTCCGTCCAGCTCCTGCCGGCTCAGGGAATACTCTAGGGTAGTGCCTGACTCCGCAAAGTAGCTCGCATGATAAATCGTGACGCTTGGCCGGTCTGAGAGCTCGATCTTGCTGCTTTCCGCTTCTTGCAGCAGGCTTAGGCGCGCGTCGCGAGTCGGATGATCGAACCCGGAAATTCCATGCTTGTTCGAAAACCTCGCGACCACCTCGTCACGGATTACTCGGTCAAATTTGTCTCCGCCTACCTGGTCGGTACCACCGTTGCGGAGTTGAAGGATGCGGCCTGGCTCTATGCGGCAGAGTGTAAGGTCCAATGTTCCGCCACCCCAGTCCACAACGAGGACGTTGCGTTTCATGAGCCTGCGGATCTCGGCCTGAGGGTCCGTCGCCCCGCGCAGGTGGCCGTATAAGGCGGCGAGCGGTTCGTGTACAAACTGGGTCACCGAAATTTCCGACTGGGCGAAAGCCTCCCGAAGAGCCGCGCGCCGCGGTCCGTTCATGTTCACAGGGATGGTGACCACGGCGCGGTCCAACTCTCCCAGCACCTTACGATGACCGCTCCGGCGCGACTCCGTCCGAACGTGCCGGATGACATCCGCAACGATGTCAATCGGGCTGCGCTCGACCCCACCAACGCTGACGATCTCCTGTCCTAGAAGGAACTTCGGCGAGCGTACGGTGTTGCCGTACACCCCAAGCCCGACTTCCTCTAATGCATGTCGCGCCTCGCGCCCGACGATAACGTCCTCGCCTTCATAGCGGACAACGGAAGCGTGGGGCAGGCCTTCCGCATCAAGAACGTCGACGACTCGGTCGCCTGCCACCACAGAAACCAAGCTGTTGGTGGTGCCGAAGTCGAAACCTACCGTCATTGCCTTCCTTCCTCCAGGTCCTTAAGTCGCGCAATCTCGCTATCAATGGCACTCATTGCCCGGTCAACGAACTCGTCAGCGACGTTTGCGCTGCCATTACGAAGCGCATGAAGTCCTTTGCTCAAAAGCTCGGCCTGCCTTGTCAATCGTCGAATCACTTGCGTTCGGAGCGCCTCGTAGTCATCAACGTGGTGGCTCTGATCCACGACCCTGTTGCTCTGCTCTGCCGAAAGTCGTCGTTTCAAAGTCTCGGCCTCTGCACCCAGCTCAGCAGTGCGAGCGATCGCATCCTCAAGCTCAGCAGACAGCCGCTTGGCGGAAGCCTCAGCCGTTACAGCACGGAGCTCCTCCCGTCGGGCTTGAGCAAGCGCCTTCTCGGTCGCCATCGTCGACTCTTGGAGACGAACCTCCGAGTGCCTCGATAGTTGACTAAGCGCATCGCTGTTCTTTGCAG
Source organism: Pseudarthrobacter oxydans (assembly GCF_034258515.1). Classification (NCBI taxonomy): domain Bacteria; kingdom Bacillati; phylum Actinomycetota; class Actinomycetes; order Micrococcales; family Micrococcaceae; genus Pseudarthrobacter; species Pseudarthrobacter oxydans. Next base: position 2,497,268 of record NZ_CP139438.1, read on the forward strand.
TTGCCAGGAGCGCGGCGACCCTAGGGACGCTTCGGTCCCTAGGGGCGTTCCAAATCCAAGCGGCCATATCCCCAATGAACTGGTCCGCTGTCCAGTGATCGTGGAGGACGCGGAAGAGTCCGAAGGCCGTGACAGCGTTCACACGCAACCGCTCCCGGGCGCCTTCATTGAAGTCTGACGCCGTGTGAAGGCCTAGCGTATCGAACGTGATTCGCTTGGCCGCTTCATTCATTTCTTGGGCAGTCAATACCGGACTGCCCGGCACACCAGTCAACCGTTCAAGTCGATTCTCGAAGACTTTGTGACTCGCAAACGCCACCAAAACTAAGTCTAGGATGCGGCGACGAACAGGCAACTCCGGACCAAGCTCCGCCACGGCCGCCAATAAGCTGGGCGGCACCGCAAGACATGGGTCGCCAACCGCCAAACGTCGCACAGCATCGGTCTCGGCTTGCGCTGCGTCTGGTTGCAGTGAAAGTTCGCGCAAATCTCTCCGCGCAAGGTTTAACTTGCGTCCCTCTTCGCCATACGCGAACTCAATGAGGGCAAGGATGGACTTTGGCCGCTCCTTCTTCTTAGCCCCTTCCTGATTGCCCAGCTGTCCATTGATGGGGTTGGACTCCTGTCTCAGGGTCACATCAGTGCTTTTGTCGGAAGCTACCGCATTCGGTCCCGCGTCTGATGTCACTTTTTATACTCCTTGAACTCGAGTGCGAAAGCCTGCATACCAGCCCTCCGCGAGACGGCTGTAACGAAGACGTTCTGCATGCTGGCCGGCTGTCGCAATGTCCCCTTCAGCCAAAGCGTGCTCGGCCGCGACCAAATGCAGTTTGAAAGCATCGTACGGTCGCTGCTGGTGAATACTGGCCGACAGCTCGGCAATCTCCGCCGCCGCGGTGCCATCGAGCGGCAAGGCGCTCCACCCAAGCACCTGTTCGATCACTGAGTCGCTGAGCGCAACATCCAAGCTGGCGTGTGGCGATGGCGCTAGATCACCGACGAAGTAGGTTTCCCTCTTGAGGAGCGACTGAAAGCGCAGAGAGACTTCGGCGACGCGTTGGCTCTTGGTCTTTGTCATGGCACGCTCGAAGTGGTTGTAGTGGAAAGCAACGATGCCGCAAATGGCCTCAGCTGCAGGTCGATCGAAGGTACCTAGAATTCCCACCGCCTGGTCGTACTTGCCCTGATAGCCACCGCCGTCCTGCAGGTCATCGCGAACGCCGGACTCGGCGAGCCCCTCGCGTGCCAGGACGCCGTACAGGTAGTTCGCGAGACCATACAGATACCTGCCGGCAGAGAGGTAGCCCTTGGAGCGCATGATGAAGTCGTCAATAGCCCGAAGGCTCAGCTCACCTCCGTCGATTAGGCGTTTCAGAGCATCATCCACGCTTTCAAGATGGTCGACGTCGGCAAGAGCAAACTCGAATTGGAACGCCTGCACCACATCGCTCTTTGTGAGCGTTACGTCGACAACGCCACCGCGTTGCGCCGCCAAAAACTCAACAGCATTTGCGATCGAGGTCCCAGTGCCATTAATGGCCACCGCGTCAGTATTGCGAATTACCCAATCTTCAGGCGAGGTAGCGCTGGTGAGAGTCAGCCGGGTCCTGCCACACTCCCGTCCCTTCAACACAAGAACCGGCCTTCGCGTTGGATGTCCCTCGAATGCATGCACGCGGAGATCACGGTCGGTAAAAAAATCCACCCCGCACGTTGCGCAAGGGAACGTCGCTGGCAGCGGTTCTGCCACCGTGCCCGTACCTTCTTCAGTTGGCTCATGAAATTCCAAGTAACCGGTGTGCCAGAAACCCATGACGCATCTACCTGCCGTCGGCCGAGATCGAATTTATGAGTCGGGCTGGCCGGTTAGAGGTTACGGGCACACGGCTACATGTAACAGCAGGTTCATTTCCATGAAGTTCCCTAATTCGCCCCAACGTTGAGCGCGCCCTTGCGGCGGATGTGCTAACCATCGTGTTTCCTTCCGACGAACCCCAAAACGTCGACCGGTCAAGGTTGGGCCGCTTGAGTTTTGCCGTGATCATATCGCTGTTCTGGGCCGCGTCGCGGAAGTGACGCCCCGTGTACGGTCCGGCCGTCAGGAGCGTTGCCTCCCGTCGGCGCGACCGCGTTTCGCATAACCTTAGACGCGCGGTTTAATTACGTAACGATTCATCGGCTGTAGACCTTCTCAAGACGGGATGGTGTCGACACGCGTCGTCAAGAAGTCCTGAAACTCAGCGGTGTCAACTGCCGGCTTGGGACTGCCCCCGGTTTTGTTGACTCCTTGACCTGCCCCAGGGATTGGTTACCACGTGAAGAATGAGTCTCAGGCTGTTTGGGATGGGTTCTGGCAGTGTAGCTCGTGCTCGATCGGAGTCCGATAGTCGATCCCCGAATGGCGGCGCTGGCGGTTGTAGAGAATCTCGATGTAGTCGAAGATCGCGTTGGCCAGATCGGTACGGGTCTTCCAGCGTTTCCTGTTCAACAGCTCGATCTGCATGCTGGACCAAAAGGATTCCATCATCGCGTTGTCATAGCCGTCTCCGATCGTCCCAAACGAGGGCATCAGGCCGGCTGAGCGGATCTTGTTGGTGAAGGCCCAGGACGTGAACTGCACGCCGTGGTCGGCATGGACAATACCGCCCGGGACGGGCCGCCGGTTTCTGATGGCCATGTCCAGGGCGTTGACGACCAGGGCAGAGTCCTGGCTGCTGTCGATCGACCAGCCCAAGATCCTGCGGCTGAAGGTGTCCATCAGTAGACCTTACCTTCCCTGGTGGGATGCTCGGTGATGTCCGTGACCCAGAGCTCGTTCGGCGACAGGCGGTGGAATTTGCGGCGCACAGGGTCATCGCTGGTTGCTATGCCTAGCAGCCGCTTGACCTTCGCCGGCCCGGGTAGGCCGGCAATTCCGGCCAGGCTCATCAGCTCCGCGACCAGATGCTCGCTAACGGTAACGTCCATGCCGCGTGTCAGCTCGGCATGGATCCGCCGGGAACCGTAGGTGCCGCGGCTGGCGGTGTGGACTTCCCGTATGAGCCCGGTCAGCCATTGCCGGCGCATCCGCGTCGGTGAGATAGGCCGGTTCCGGTACTTGTAGTATCCGGGACTGCTCACGCCCAGAAGCCGGCAACAGACCTTCGCGGGGAACCCGGCACCGGTAAGTTCTCCGATCACCGGGTGGATCCTTTTGGGTCCGGCCGGTCCTCACCGAGCAGCTTCGCTGCACGCTTGAGGATCTCCACTTCCGTTTCCAGCTGCCGGATCCGCTTCCGCGCTTTGGCCAGCTCGGTGCTCTCCGGCGTCGTCAGCCCTTGGCGTTCGCCACGGCCGATCTGGTCCTGACGGACCCAGTAGCAGGCCCCCTTCGCTGATGCCCAGTTCGATGGCAACCCGGCTTAGGGGTTTGCCGCCCGGACCAGGGCGACTGCCCGTGCACGGAATTCCGGTGGATAGGGTCTTGGCATGTCTGAAAGCCTCTCAGCGAGAGCCGGAAACTCAAACCCTTTCGGGTAACCAATCCCTGGGGCAGGTCACGAAGTCAACAAAAGCCGGGGCAGTCCCATTCGGCCGCTCACGCATCTGGAACACGCTATACATCTACGACGGAGCCTGGCGACCCATGCACTTGGCGCTTTTGCCGTTGAGAACACTAAAAATCTCACGGCCCACGGCCCACGACGGCGAACTCGTCGTTTGCTGTCCAGAGTCTCGCAGGACATTATGGTGAGCGCACCAACAGCTTTCACGATCGCCTGCCGAGGAGACCAAATCCGATGCCACATACCTGCAAGCCATTTTCATCTTGCATTTCAGCGGTTGGCAGGCGTATTAGATGACTCGCTCGAATTTTGACGGCGCCCAGCCTGGCTCGCGGACAATCTCTCGCTCGATCCGAAAAGCGCCGCTAGATGTACTTTGGCACATGGGACAAAGGGACCATAACGACCAGCAGTCGCGTGACGCGAACGAATGGTATTGGATAAATCGATTCGGTCACTCGCTAGTCGATCACTACAGTTCTGGGCTCATGGGCCAGACCTCCTACTATGCGGGACCTCTGACAGAAGAGGAGATCGATCGCCTGACATCGGAGGACCTGGCAATGCTCGCTGGCTCCGCAAGCGTGGTGGCGCGCACGACAGCCGCAGGCAGCGCGGCGACTCCTTCAAGCTCGCTCGAAAAGCTAGTCTTCGACTCCGAACGAGACGTCCGCAGGGCAGCGGGTCACAACCCCTCAACCCCCGCAGCGGTGATTCTGCGAATGCCTAGCCAAAACTCAGATGGCACGCAAAATGGTGAGGTCAGCGAGCATCGTCTTGAGTTTCTATGGGCCGAACTCGAGTCTGTCCCAGTCGATCGAGAACTCGCTCTAAAAGTCGCAGACGGCCGCTACGAGGATTTGCATCGCGTTGCACTTGCCCGAAAGAAGTCAGTTTCTGTGGATATTCTTACGAGGCTTGCTGCCAGTTACAGTTTGCCACCAGAAGCGGCATTAGAACTTGCTGAGAACAATCACATACAAGTTCGCAGCTCATTGGCGGCGAATAACTTGGCTACGATTCCAACGGAAGTTCTCGTGGATCTTGCAGACGACGCCGCACCCGAAGTACGGGCAGCCGCAGCGACAAACTACAAACTGCCGGACGACGTGCTCCTGCGCCTGCTCGATGACGAAAGCGCCGAGGTCCGTCATGCGGTGATTGTTCACGGTCATTTAAGCTACGACGTTCAGCATGACCTGGACGGTGAGGATGAATCGCGCCGTAGTCTTCAAGAGCGTCTGCGGTCACACAAATGGTCCGGGTACGGGCGCTACCCGGAGGATGATGGGGAGGAATCTCCTCGTGCAGCGTTCCTGCGCAAACTAGCTGGATCACCGTACGCGCTAACGCGTGCTGCAGTGGCCCAGAGTCCTGAAACACCTATCGACGTTCTCGAAGAACTCGCAGGCGACACCGAAGAAGAAGTCACTCGTGCCATTTCGTATGGGCTCGGATACGACACGGCCAACCGCTTCGTCGATGGGGGCTACAATTTCACCACGATTTGGTGGTACCGCCGGCGGTTGAGCAGGACAGAGTTTTCAAAACTTCTGAACTCTCCTATGGCTCTTCTCCGAGCCCTGGGAGCCGCTCGACATGAAGCCTTCCTTCAAGACGACCCCGAGGCGATGTCCAGGCTGGCACGAGACTCAGCTCCCATTGTCCGGGCTGCGGCGGCGACAAGCCCTTTCATTTCGTTTCTAGACCTCGTCGAATTGGCGAGTGACACGGAAGAAACCGTGCAGCAGGCCGCTTCGTCATCCATCATTGACTGGCTTAGACGGCAGCAGGAGCCGCATATCCCTTATGAACAGAGGGAACACTTCGAAAACAACTGGCTTGTCCGAATGGAATCGGTTCCAGATGGAGTTCCTGAGTTGCTTGGGAAGCCGAATTGGAACGAGTTACACATTGACCGTATTCCCGTAGGCTGGTTCGGGTGGTCTGTAGGAGACGAGGAGCTTGAGCTTCTGGCGAACTCCGGAAGCAGTGCCGTGCGCGCCGCGGTTGCCTCCTACCCTGGACCTCACGAGTCACGTTGCAGTTCGGCTCGCCTGACTCCGAAGGTGCTTGCTCTCCTGTTGAGGGACGAAGACAGCACTGTTCGCGAGCGCGCGCTCGGCAACACAGGCACGGCTGCTGTCAGCTTGGCTGCCTCCAGCGAAGCGCCAGCGGAAGCGCTGGTTCACTATGCGCGTTCGAGGAACCCTGACTTGCGCCGCGCGGTCGCGGCCAACCCGCTGACGCCGGGCCGTATTTTGGCGAACCTCGTGCGCGACACAGAGGACTCCGTCCGTGCGGCCGTTGCCGCAAACCTTGCTTCGCCGGGCGAAGCCCTCGTCGTCCTCGCTGGTGACCAGAGCGAGGAAGTTCTACTTGGGTTGCTGGCCAACGAGAATACTCCTCAGGCAATCCTTGAGCAGCTAGCCATCCGCCCGGCAGACTACGGGGAAGCCGAGCGGCATAGAAGGCTCGCCATAAACGCAAGTTCGCCCGCGCATGTCCTTGCCAGGATTGCATACAGTTGGTCGGGCGAAATTCGTGAACTAGTTGCAGGGAACCCGAACACGGCCGTCGGTACTCTGGAGATCCTGGCGTTCGATGAGAACCCGCGTGTGCGTGCTGCTGCGGAGCGTCGCCGCCAAAGAGATTGAAGGTGTTTGAGACCTGGTCAATGCCATGTGATTTACTTGCTTCATTCGCGGAACCCTACCCAGTAACCGGCGAAGCGCAGCGACCGATCAGGAACACGGAATGCTATCGGTCATCTCGAGCGGGTTCACGACGCTCCCAATAAGCTCAGGTTGTGCCCGTGAAGGCTAGACCTGCTTTCGAGAACCGCTGTCTGCGGTGTCCAAAGGGGCTCTTCACGGTTCGTGGTGAACGTTCTGCCGTGAGGGATGTTCATGCCGCTGTTCTGGCGGCACTGCGCAACAGGATACGCGTTTTGTAGTTGCGTGCGTTGGTGAATCCCCGGCCAGTCCTTTTTATGTGTTTGATCGCGGTGTTGTTGGCTTCCACTTTCGCGGTTGTCGCACCGGTGACAATGAGGACTTCGATCTCTTTCCACCACCTGCAGACCGTGCGCCAGAGCCGGTTCGTCTCCGGCTGCGCGGCTCGCTCGACCAGGACCTGCAACCGGTCTTTCGCGGCGGCTGCGTCGGCAAGAGAGCCGGTAGTCAGCAGGGCCCGGAGCTGTTCCTTGACAAGCCACGCTGCCTGCAATTTCCCGGTGGCATCGTCGGTTGCGAACACGGTGCTGAGCCTGTCCCGTGCCCGGTCCGAGAGTGTGTCCCCGGCGCGCAGGAGCAGTCGCCGGTTGGCCCAGACCGGGTCAACGGAGCGCCCCCGCCGACCATGGGTCTGCTGGGTGAGTCGTTGACGGACTTCGGTGAGCATGTCGTTGCCGAGCTTGACCAGGTGGAACGCGTCGACCGAGACAGCGGTGCGTGGCAGCCACATCCGCAGGGCCTTGCGGAACGCCGCCGAGGGGTCGATGGCAACGACCTGCACGCCCAGGCGCCACTGAAGCGGACGGGCGAACAGCCAGTCCCCGACGCCCTCACTGTCGCGGCCATCCACGATGCCAAGGACTTGTCCGGTGTCGAGATCGACAATGGTGGTCATCCAGGGTTCGTAGCGTTTCCAGGCCTTGGTGGCGGGGTCGCGGAAGAACCGCACGGACCGGTAGCGGTGTTCATCGATGCCGAGCATCCGCGGGGCCAGGGCATCTACATCAGGCAGCGTCAGCGCCGCCGAATCCAGAGCCCGCTGGACCAGCCACCACGAGACACCGAACGAAGCGGCGGCCTCCGCGGCGGCCCTGCCGGAGCCGATGACGGCAGCCACCAGGGCCTCACGGAGCCGGCGGGTGGACCGTGCCCGGCGCGGGACCTGGGTGGTCTCTTCAGTGAATGTCCGGCGGGGGCACAGGTACTCATCGCAGAAGAATCTCCGCTTGGCCCAGACTACTTCGACCGGCCCGGCGACAGGAATGTCCCGCAACCGTTGTGGCCGACGGGAATGAGCCCGGGTGCTGATCACGCCACACGACGGGCAACCGGCCTCTGTGGTGGCCACGACCCGGATCCGCCGCTGGCCGAAGGAGAGGACCTCGGTGCCGGTGACTCGGTAGTCGGGCAGGTTGAAAATGGCGGTGGCAGCATCGGGGCGCGGCGAAGTAGGCTCGATCAAGGCTCGTAGCTCCTGACTCTTGATGAATGCGTAGAGAACATCCATCACAGCAGGGCTACGAGCCCTTCAGCTTTCAAGACACGGAACCCGTTTCACCACCAACCGCGAAGAGCCTCCAAAGGCTCGATTGAGGGGCGCCACGTACTCGCGCAGCTTCGACCTCAGCGAGCATGAGGAGGGGACTGCCCCGGCTTTTGTTGACTCGGGGTCGTAGGCCGCTTTGAGCGCGGTCCGGTTGATTGTTTCATATTCGATGGGCGTGAGTTTTCCCAGCCGTCTTTGCCGTCGCCGGCGGTGGTAAGTCCGCTCGATCCACGTTGTGATGGACAGCCGGAGGTCCTGCCTGGTGAGCCACCGCTGACGGTCCAAAACGTTCTTCTGCAGCAGCGAGAAGAACGATTCCACTGCGGCGTTGTCCGCGCATGCACCGACCCTTCCCATGGATCCGGTGAGGCCTCGGTAGCGGAGCGTTTGGACGAAGCGGCGGGACCGGAACTGTCAATCAGATCTTCCGTACTCGGTCAGTTTAAAGTTGCCGCTTACAAACGGTGGACTTGGCCATCCTGCTCAGGTGTCGTCCTAGGCTAACGCGTCTTCCTCGTGTCGCAACTCCAGGGTGAGTTGATCGGCAGCGGCGAACTCGCGTACTCGTAGTTGAACGGTCCGCTTGCGTATGACGTCTTCCGATTTTGATGAGGCAAGTGTCCCGAATGGGTCTTGAACGGCTCTCACGAAGGGTGGGGCGTTTTCGAGATCCGCGCGAAGGTTGCCGACGAGGTAGAGCCAGAAGTGACTTCTTAGTTCGCCCCCGGCCGTCTTCCACTCGTTCCAACTCATGGCTTGAACTTGCGCGTCGACTCCGGACGACTTCAGCTCAATCATTCGATCGATGGAACCACCCTTGACGGTCAGAACGTCGAAGCCGGGGTAGAGCTCGCTGATGCCCTGCTCAGCGAGCTGGTCAAACACTTGCTCGACCACGGTGGACTGTTCGATAGCGGCTACGATCATCTCCGGCGAGCTGACGTCGACGATGAGCACGTCCGCATTCTCAGAGGACGTCTCTCCTGGGAGTACGACGGTCTTCTGCCCGACGAATCGTCGCTCCTCAAATGCGAAGGTTATACGCATGCCAAGTCGGTCAAGTTCGTTCAGGTCGGTGCCGGCGGCTGCCCTGGGCGTGCCTGAAGAATCACCCCCTTGGTCGCCATGTCCGTGACCTGCGGCTCCGAATTGACCGTTCCTTCCTGTGGTCTCGTGTTTGGGACCTGCTCCCTCGATGCGGATGACTTCTCCATCTATAAGGAGGTCCTCATAGCGGTGCAGCGGAATACGCGGAGCGGCACGGGTCGCAGCGGGAGGGGTTCGGTCTGGGTTCCCGGTGGCCGCTTCTGTTGACTCGCCGTCTGTCGTGTCGAGCTCGTTCCCTTCTGTGCGGTTTGCCAGTTGATCGACCTGATAAGCGGCGCGTCCGAGATCGACAAGGTCTTGCTGCACCTCCTCCAGCTTCTCCGCGGCGCCGGCCAGATCGAGTAGTTGCTGTCGCTGCGCAGGGTTCGCGTTGATGAACGATAAGAAGGTCTCTACAGTGTTGACCTCCAAGGTCTCTGCGAGCGCCATAGCCAAGGTATGAGCGTCCTCCGCTATTGGAGGCCACGCAGGGCCTGACCACACGGCGAATCCCTTGAATCCCGAGTCCTCCGAGCGGCGCACGTAGTACGTCCGCTGCGGAATCTGACCGAGGTTCTGACCGCGGAATGAACAGCTCAGACTGAGCGAATCCACGGGTTCCAACTTCTCAGCGAATTCGGTCAAAGCCCGACGGTCGGCCCCACTCCGGTCAGCTCGATCGGCACTGAGGCGAGCGAGTAGCGGTGCGACCAAGTCTCGGAGTCCCTGGCGCAAAGTACCGAGGTCGGATGCTTCAAGAGCCGTCTCGCCCGGCATCACCGACCACTCCAACGCGCTCTCAAGGAGCGGGGTTCCGAAGAGCTCGCGGAGCGGACGAAGCGCTCCCGGCTCGGCCTCAAGAACGAACAACGGTACCTTGTCCTGCACACCGCTCCGTTCTCGGCTGCCAGACACCGATGCGTACACGACGTCTCGGGCGGCGAGGAACTCGTACCCGGCCGCGGTGCGCGCGGCAAGCGGGGTGCCACTGAGTGGCGCCCCGCTATTCACCGTGCTGCCGACCAGGAGTTCGAACATTTGGCGGTAGATCGGCCGCAATTCCGAGCGCAGTGCCTGGTCGGTGATGCCCGACGGGTAGATGTGCGAAATGCGTACGCAGAGATCGTGTGCATCCTCGACGGTGAACGCGGCCGGAGTCAGCTCGCCGCGGACTTGTAGTTCGTCGAGGCAAGCGCGGAGTGTCGAGTTCGGCACCCCCGTCGGTTGTTTGAGGACAGGAAGGTAGTCGTCGGCGTCGCGCCCACTGCGGCCCAGGCGACGAACGAGCTCCTCGGATCGACGCCACGTTTGGTTTGGACGCCGCGGGCCATGGCTTGTGGGGCAAATCGCGTGGTGACGAAGTCGGTAGAGCCATAGGTCCGGGCCAGCATTGACGAGTTCTTCCGACGTTGCTCGCGAAGGAGGCGTCCTTGACGACGGCTGTTTGCCGGCTCGGACGAATGCCAACTCAGCCTGGGTGTGGCGGGCGTAGGTGGTCCAGTTGCGAACGAGGTGGTCGAGCAGTTCCTCGGCCACGTCGTTGTCCCTGCGGAGGGCGACCCTGGCGATCTCGTCGAGCCGATCAAGGTTGTGAACCTGGTAGAGATAGTGGTCCGTCGGCTCCCACCGTGGATCAGACGAGAGTTCGCCGATGAGATCTGCTTGGTATTCGGACCATACGTTGTCCAGGCCTGAGAATGCCCAGCCACCGGGGAGGCCGAGACCCTTCGTGTTCGTCCACCCGGTCCCGCTGTCATCGACGTCGTGAAAGTGGATCAGTCTCAAGCCTCGACTGACTCCGAGCCAGGCGAAAAAGTTGCGCCACCGATCGTCGACGGTTGTCTCCAGGGCTTCGTCGGTGTCGTCATCGAGGTCGACTTCTCCCTCGTCGGGATCGACTGTTGCATCACTCGCGTCGTCTTCCACGTTGACGCCGATGGTGGACGAGAACTCGGCGAACACGTCAGGCGATGCAAGGAATCGGATTTGCATGACCTCGCCCGCAGCGGCCATCGCTTCAACGATGGTCTCGACCGAGTCATCTCCAACCCAGTCGCTTCCGAAGTAGACCTGATGGGCCGGTGCCCAGGTCAGCTCGCCGGTGGCATCGGCTCGACACGGAACGTCAAGGCGGCTGAGATTGAAGAACGCTCGGTCCGAGCCAAGCCGCCCCATGGGGAGGGGCTGGTCGGGTTTGGTGGTTTTTCCGGCCAACCGACAGATCGTGGCGAGTGCTTCGATGGTGCGGTTTGACTCCCGCAACTCGGCATCGGCGGCCGTGCGCGTGAGTCCGGGGAGGACTGCGGCGCGCATGACTTCCTCGAAGCGGAACTCTTTGATGTCGAAGAGCGCATCCCAAGCCTTCACCTGGCGCTCCAGGACCGACCTCTGTTCGGTCCTGCCGAGGGTGCCCCAGCAGACCGCATGTGCGAGGAACTGCAACTTACGAAGGGGAAGTTCCTCTGCCGAAGAGCGCGGCGGGTAAAACGCACTTTCACTTTCCAGGGTTATCCGCCTGACGGTGCCATCGTCGTTCTCGCCGACAGGGAAGACCGGTTCCAGCCGGGCGCTTTTCTCCAAGGCCTGTCGATCCGCCGCGCCAGATCGTTCCCAGAGGAGCGCGCAGAGGTCAAGTACGGGGTCAACCCGATAACGAGAGTCGGGGCCTGGTCTTAACGCTGTCTTCCCTGTATCGAGGTTGTGCGCAAGGGCACGTAGTGAGTCAATCGGGCTGAGTGCCACCGACCCGTAGGCCGCACACACCCTGGCAAGCGATCCTTCACAGAACTCGGGATCAGGGAATTGTCTGCCGTTCACAACGCAGTCCGCCTTGAGCAGGTCAGCGAAGACGGACCCCTCCGCGTCGAGAACGGGCGATGGAAAAACCGCCTCATTGAGGGCGAGTTCATTCGGTCCTGATGGCAGGAAGCGGGCACCTTTCATTGCGCCGGCAATGGCGTCGGCGAGGAGTCCGCCGGCCGACCCGGAGTCGCTTTCGTCTCGATCCAGAACTCGCAGTACGTAACGTGGGCCACCCTCGGCAAGGAGGTGTGGCATGAGCGTCTGCACGAATGTCTCGGCTGCGCGGCGTACGAGATACCCGTTGTAGTTCGACGGGGTGTGCGCAATTTGAATGTGCTGGCGTGAAAGGTCGGTCGTGAAGGCCCCGTTGACCAGTAGCGAGCAGGGCGAAGGCTCCTGCGTAGGCAGGAAGACGTGAAAACGGCGGTCCTCTGTGTTAACCCGCGGGTCGTCGGCATCCCGGACTGCGACGGACACTTCGGTCACGTCCACGCCCTCCCATGCGGGCCCGGTCAAGCCATCGCGGTGGTCGCCGATTCGCACGTTGCCGTCGTGAGCTACCCAGTAGCGGTCACCCTCACCTTCACGGTTGACCAAGTCGACTCTGAAGAGGCCAGATTCGGTCAGGCCGACACACCGCTCGACGCCGGCGGAGGTCACTCGGTGCCTCTCCAAGAGCCACTGACGGTCTGACTTCTCGGTGGAGGTCGCAACCTCAATGACCACTTCTTCAAGGTGCTTGAGGAAGAGCACGCTGGTCATCGGAAGGTTCAACAATTGATGCGCGAGTGCGGCCTTCTGTTCGGAGCTGACGCGTTCGTGGAACGGGAATCGAAACGCGCTGTGATAGCCGGCTGCTCGGAGTTGGTCCCAAGTCTTGTGCACCTCGGTGATCGCCCATGGGAAGCGCATCGCTGGCACCGCTCGGACCTTGCCGCGATCAAACTCCTTCCATAGCAGAGACACCTGCGCTTCCGCTTGCTCCCGTCCCAGTCGGAAACTCACCGTCTCGGAGTAGGCCTCGGGGCTGTCGGTGATTTCGAGGACAGACTTGAAGCCCAACCCCTTGTGACCGATGCTGGCACGCTTGGGGCCGTCTGACTGGGCCTTGGAACTGGCTCCCAGGCCGCACAGTCCCCGAATATCGGCGTCGGTGAAGGGGCGCCCCGTGTTGGCAACCCAAAGCTCCGTGTCGGTGAGTCGAAACAACGCCCTGTCCTCGGTCTTGGCAACGCCAACCAGTGCGTCATCCGCGTTCTGAAGGAGCTCGTACACGAGACGTCCGCGATAGTCATGGGCAACTTGCGACTCCTGACTAACGTCCTCTTGGAGCCGGCCCTGTGACTCTCGGTAAACAGCGAGGTTCTCGCGGCAAATGCGCTCCAGGACGTCATCAGGCAAGGTCGTCGTCGCAGTCATGTACGCCATTCCACCACATGGTTCCGACAAAGGGGACTGCCCCCCGGCTTCTTCCGCCTCCGCTCGCACTATCCAGCCCCGACACTAGAGCCGCACGTACCCAAAGCCCCTGCCCGGACGAACGCGTCGGAAGGCGGAGTGGCAGGCGCCCCGTACCGGTCAGATAGCTTCGCTGGACCACTCCGGGGAGACTGGGAGCAGTATCGCGACCCGGACATTATAGAGCCCGGCCTTAAAGCACATTCGGCGACCCAGGACAAGCTGGCCGACGCGCTGGGCCTGCATGGGCTCACACTGCTGTCGCCATTCGCCAGCAGTGCAATTTCGACTTGGCCTGGCAATTGGACGACGGCACAATCGGCATCGCTGAGGTGAAGAGCAACACCGAGGACAACGAAGTCCTCCAGATTCGGCACGGTCTGGGTCAGGTGCTTGACTACGGCTACCGAATGAAAGACCGCGGCTTCCGTCCGAAGCTCTTCCTCGTTCTGGAGCGGAAACCCAAGGGCAGTCACTGGCGGGACTTATGTGCCGCTCATGAGTGACCCTCACGTGGGGCCATCTCTTCCCTGGCATCTTGTGACCACGGTAGGCCAAAAGGAAGAAACCGCTCCTCTAACGGGAGTTGACGAAACGGAGCATTGCGGCGTCGGTTCTTCATGTCATCTTTAATTTGTTCCGAATGAGTACCTGCCTGAGGTCTGAGCGGCGCAGGAATGAACCGCTACAAAACGCCGCCGGGGGCCCAACCAGTTAAAGAAAAAAGGCCATCGGGAGATGGCCTTTTAGCGCCTTGTAGGGCCGGGTAAATGACGTTCAAGCAATAAGGAAGGCCCCCGAAAAGTTACGGGGGCCTTCGATATTTATTGTCGTTTTGGTTGCGTTACAGATTCAAGACGGTCTGGAGTGGCTTCCGTTGCGGACTTGTCCAACCTCATCGGGGTAGTCAACCGTATCGTGCATCAGGTGTATGCGGTCTCATTAGGCGGCCACTTCCGTTACAGATGCAAATCCGTGTGCAAACTACGGAATGGGAATCCGCGCAGCTTCCTGCACCAGCGGATCGGAGATCATCATTGTGGGGCACTAAGTGACTTTGATGCCTGGCTTCAGCACCCCTTTGCCGCTATAAGTTTGAAGAGACCTTGATTCGGAAACTTTTTGGGCGCGTCAATATTGGCGAACGGGGGAAAATGTCGGACGTTGGACTTTCTGAATTCGGCAATCATGAGACTTTCTATATCCGCAGCGGTTCCTTCGGGGAGGCATTTCCAGCAGATCAGCAAGCTGTCCCTATCGGCAATGCGCCACACCAGACGTCCTCCGAAGTGATTCGCCCCGCCGCTAAACCCGCAGCTTTGGAACTCTCGTACACGGTTGGCCAACCCGTTTCGCCGCTCCCCTTCTTCACCCCTGAGGGGAGCCTTGCCGATGTAGAGAATTTCGGGGTTCTCCTCGGGCCATCGGCCAGCTACAGCTTCCGTGCTCATGACCGGTAGACGGGGATTGGGGTGGTCGTCTTCGATGAAAATCGGCCTGGTTCTGCTGGGCCGCACCACCACGTACACGCCCTCAACGTCAGCGCTCCCCCGGGGGCCGAGGACGTCAACACGAGTCAGAGTCTTTAGCCCGATGAAACCCTGGAAGTGAGCCGCCTCAAGGCCAGCACGTGAGTAATCCATAGAATCCCCTCATTCATTTGCACCGGCTGAGTCAACCAGGTCTAGAACTCGAAGGTGGTGTTCGGGTCGGCCATGGCCCGCTGCAGTTCGCCAATATTGCCGATGTCCGCCAGTGGCGATGTCCGGGCAACTTCGACGATGCCCCCGAGGACTGCCTGCATGGCTGGCACGTCGCCGGCCGCAACCGCCACGTCAAGACTCTCGAAGAGTCGTTTATGCGTCTCGTGGCGCTCCTCGTAGGTCCGGTCCAGGTAGTATCGAAGGGCGTTCTCGGATGCTTTGATCCTCGCGACCTCGGTCTCCCGATATGTCTTGAGCTTCTCGCGTTTCGTGCTCTCCGTCTCGTGGATGTGGATCGCCTCGCGCAAAAATCCCACGATCTCGTTGAACGCGCCGAGCGCATCAGCGGAGCTGACCCGATCCACCGCCGGCGGCAGCACTTTGCCCTCGTGTACGCGTTTCTGATCAGTCATCCGTGGCCTCCGTGGTTGTATCGCGGTATCTAAACGTGAGTTGTTCGGTAGTCCCATCGAGGCTGCCGTCCTCGCCAACGGCTGGCACGCTGATAACTTGTCCCACCGCCTTAACGAGCGTAAAGGCGACAAGGAGCCGCTTGGCGTGAAGCTCGCTGGTGGAGTCGAACGGCTCGGACTCGAGAACGTCAATCGCCTCCGTCGCCTGGGATACCAGATGGCTGAGGACTCCGTCCTGCTCCCGCCCCCACTCCTGCACCCCGCGGTGGAGCTCGTCCTGCACATCGAGCTGCGCTATCGCGACGTCGACATTTGTTCGGTGCTCCTCAGCCTGGCTTAGTGCTTTGGTTCCATGCATCTTCACCGTGACACCGGCGCCGAGGAGACTCACTCCCGCACCTGCGACATTGAGCATGAGCCCGCCCAATTCCATGCCGCCACCGCCTGAAACGTAGCTTCCGCCGCCGAAGAATGCCAGTATGGCCCGCTCTGCCGCGGCCCCGTTGAGGGTTTTTATTCGGGTCCCGGTACTGGCGCGCGCAAACTCTTTCGCCGCGGCAAGCAGGGCAACCCGTGTTGCGGCGCTGGCGGCTACAGGGCCGCCGAGGCTACCGACCCATCCCACGACGTCAGGGTAGATCGTGGGCCTTTCTCGGACGTGAGTGTTCGATCCGTCGACTCCGTCGAGGATAGGGCGCTCTTTCGTTCGAACCTGCATGCCCTGCCTCACGAGGAAGTCTTCCATCCGGACGATGACATCGCGCTCAGCCCGTTCCTGCGTCTGCCCAAAGGCCTGCAGCACTGCATCCGTGCGATCGGCCTGGGCGAGGTGGAGGACCTTGCGCTTCTCGTAGCGTGCCGAGTGTAGCCCGATCTGCTTATTAGCATCCCGGATCTGCACGCCGCCCTGGGCGCCGAAAAAGAGGCCGGCGCTACCAGTGAGAGAGCTCGTTATGACGATCGCGAGCGGGACAATCGGTAGAACCACAGCGGGCACCTCCAGGACGGGACTACGAAGCGATCGCAGGCTCTGTGATCGTACAACAGCAGGACGAACTGGGCCTGTCGCCGGGTGCTTATGCGCATCGAAGCTGGAAGAACTACGCGGGCACCGGCACCGGGCCGCCCTGCGACATCGCGAGAAAGATACTTGGATCGACCAGCTCTGGTCGATCCAAGTATGTAGCGTCCAGGCTGTTAGAACCCTATCCAGAATGGGGGCTACAACGCTTAATGAGAAACGAGGTTCGCTTCTCTCTAGGCGGATCAGAATCCAGCCAGGGGTTGAAGCCCTCGGCGCCTGCATCAAACATCTACCCCATAAGGTCGCATTCCTGCAGGAATTCCTGCCACAGTGACTCGCTGACGCTTTCACTGGCATAGCGCACGCGCAACTCGTCGCAGATCTTGAGCGCAGCCGCGCTTGGGGCTGTCGAAGCCATTGCCGAAACGAAGTCACTGAGTTGGAAGCCAGCCAAGCCACTAGGATTGTCCAAGCTCTCCCCGTATTCATCGAGAATTGAGGTGGCAGCGAGATCTGCGGCGTGGTGCACCACGACCAAGGCAGATTCGTACTTCGATCCTTGACTCTGCCGAGCGTACGCCATACCCAGGGCGTGACACCGCGCCAACCGATTCATTGTTGTCGAGTTGAGCACACCCTCTTGATCGGTCCATAGCGAGGTTGACACGCCCAACTCGATGTATCGCTCGTTCCGGTGTATCGCGATTTTGCGACTGTTCATTCGGTCCGTGTACTTGACTTCGACGACGACGGCAAGAATCCCCGCTTCTGTCTCGAACTCAATCAGGGTATCGACCCTCGTCCTGTCGCCAAGCAGCGCGGCGGGACTTGCCGGCGCATACTCGATGGCACAAGCACGTACCGTTAGCAGGTCATCACGATGCAGCAGCTTAGAGAAGCAGGCAAGCAGCCACGTCGGATTGGCTTTCAACGAGGCTAGCAGGTTAATCGTCAGCGTCTGACTGGAGGTCAGGTACTGCAGGCAACGAACTGGATCCACACCCCAGCCTTGCTTGCGACGAGCCAAATACTCCACATGTGCCAGGTTCCCAACAAAGTTTCGGCCCTCTTTGGCCTCTCTTTCTGGCAACACGCTGCCAAGAGGTTTCGGCGAGCGGCTTTCTAAAATCCCATAGCCCTCAATGCCCATGATGTTTAGGCGCAACCATGACTGGTGGAAACGAACACGGCGGGCAAATCCTCGTTCTCCCGGTAGCAAGGGACCCAAGCCCTGATCCAGGAGCCAACTGTCTTCAGCGTTGGCTTACTTCAAGGACGTCGCCCCCATCAATGACAAGCTGGGACTAGGGCCGATCGCGCCAAGGCAAAATTGCTGGCCTCTCACTCACCCGACAAACGGTTGTCATATCAGTTCCCGCTCACTTCTGCGTCGGTCTACTTGCGGACTCAGATACAGGGGCTGATCTCCAAGCCGGCGTTCAGGGCCAGCCGTGCGGCTGCACCTCTCCGGATTCGACTGTAGTAGTCGCAAAGTAACTCGGCAGAATCGGCCCTCATAGGCATTCCCGGGCCATGGCACACAGTTGCCACCCCTGAGCTGAACGGGAACGCCGGCTAGGTGCCTGCAGCAGGAGGTGGTTACTAGGAACACCAGGCCGGGTGCCGACTGCGCCGGAAATCTGGCTATGGCGGCACCGCCGACCCGGATAAAATAGCGTTTCCCCCGCCCCAGCCGCACTAAGGATCTCCCGCACAAATGACTCATGAGGAACCAGGGCTCTTCGACCTGCCCGCGGCAGCACCCCCTTCTCTAGTCATCGAAGACGTTCCGATCTCTCCCGAACAGATCGCGAGCATCCGAAGTGCCTTTGACACTGCCGGAATCGCCGATATGGCTGAACGCCAGGAGGTCATTCAAAGCTGCGTCATCCGAAGGATCTCGAACATCCGGGAACTGTATTCACGCGACGTTCGCCAGGTGCTGGCACGCATTGAGGGATGGGGTAGCAAGTCCGAACCTACCTCCGGCTCGGCTTGGGACAACCGGGAAGAAGACACCTGGATCGACAAGCTCTAGGCTCCCCTGACCGAAACCCCGCAACTCGCCGGCCACGGGCGAGCCAGGACCGTAAACACACCTCGCAAGGTTGGTAATGTAAGCCAGTGGTGTCTATATGTACGGAAGCATGTCTCGTGGGGGAACTGGTGTGGAGCAAGACCGCTGGATCGAAGTAAGCGATTCGCAGTTCCCGCATGAGATCGAGGGCCTTGCCTACCTCAGGAACAAGATCCCAGCGCAGAGCCCCTACCGAGTATGGAGCAACTTCGAGTTCCGGGACGGCCGCGGCGGCTGGCATGAAGTCGACGCTCTCTTACTCGGCCGTGGCGGCCTCCACCTCTTGGAGCTCAAGTATTATTCCGGCCGGCTGACCGGCAATGACACTCAGTGGCTCCGTGACGGTAGACGCGCTGAACCTTCTCCCCTTCTGCTAGCAAGGCGCAAGGCGCAGTACCTGGCCTCAAAGCTCAAAGACGCCCTCGCTGACTGGGCACGCGAAAAGGGCATTGGGTTCGACGAGGTGCGCGGCCTTGTCCCCTTCGTCAATCAGGCCGTATTCCTTCACCACCCGCGGTTTGTCAGCGAACTCCCCCCTTCCTCGGCGCTCGGTCTCTATGGACTCGATGAAGCGGAAGCTATCAGCCATCTTCCTGGCATCAGCGATCTCATTGGCCAGGAACCTCGTGCCAACGCTGCCATCGGTCAGAACCAGGAAGCGATCCTCGTAGATCTCATGGCGCGCATCGGCCTGGTCCAGCGCCGCGAACGCGAGGCGGGGTCGTGGATCATTGCAGACGGAGCCCTTGACGAGGGCCCGGGATGGCAAGACTGGAGCGGCTATCACAAGGTCTCCAAGCAGGAAACGGTCCGGATCCGTTTCCAGGTCACGCCGCCGGGAACATCGCAGTCCGTAGCCAGCCGCAACTACAAGATCGCCGAACACGAGTTCCGGCTCATGAGTCGGCTTTCACATGACGGGCTCTTGAGGCCCCGCGATCTGGTCGACTCTGAGCTCGGGGTCGGATTGGTTTACGACTATTCCGATGGCATGCAGCGACTGGATCTCTGGCTCGCGGGGCAGCCTAACGGGCTGCCCTTGGATCAGCGCTTGTCCATCATCCGTCAGCTGGCAGAAGCCCTAGACTACGCGCACCGTAACCAAGTGGTCCACCGTGGATTGAGTCCGAAGGCCGTCTGGGTCAAGACTGTTCACGGACAGCCCAAGGTCCTTATCGGCGACTGGCAAAGCGCTGGCCTAGCCTCAGGTCAGGTCCTCACCGGGCACGCCGCCGACGGCGTCACTTCCTTGCTGGACCGCAGGCCGGACCCCAATCAGGCAGACGCGTGGCTGACCGAAGCTTTTGAAGCCCCAGAGGGACGCTGGCAACCGGAATCAGCAGATCGTATCCGGGTGGACGTCTTTTCTCTTGGAGCCTTGGCTTACTTCATCCTCGCATCGCAACGTCCCGCTGATTCGTCGCTGGTCCTTGCGGAGCGCCTCCGGAACCAGCGTGGCCTGGACCTGTCCCTCGAGCTGCCCTCTATCTCGCCAAGCATCCGCGAAGCCGTGCTGGGTGCCACCAGGCCCGCCCCCGGCGAGCGGTTCGACGGCGTTGGTAAGTTCGTGGACGCCTTGTTCGATTCCTCCTCGCCCTCCGCCTTAGCAAGTGAGGACGTCGACGCCGTCGAGGCTGCTCCGGGCACGGTTTTGGCTGACGGACGATTTACTGTCGTTCGCCGGCTCGGGCGCGGCTCGACTGCGGTCGGGCTGCTGGTTAAAGACGCGGACGACGACGGCGCGCAGCGGGTGTTGAAGGTTGCGGTGGACGCGAAGGCGGCGCAACGGCTCCACGAAGAGGCCGCAGTGTTGCGTGCGCTGTCCGGTCCGCGCTTGGTCAAGATTGTCGATGGGCCGCTCTCCCTCGGCGACCGCTCAGCCTTGCTGCTGGAGAGCGCTGGCGAGCAAACGCTCAGCGAGCTGCTGCGCGAGCGTAAACGTCTCTCCCTGGACCTGCTGGAAAGACTCGGCCGGGACCTCCTTGAGGCACTTGTCCAGCTGGACAAGGACGGTGTTGATCACCGCGACATCAAGCCAGGCAACTTGGGCGTTCGGACGGAGCGCAGCGGCAAACACCTCGTACTGTTCGACTTCTCCCTGTCCCGTGCTGCGGCATCGGACATAGCTGCAGGCACCCCTCCCTATCTGGATCCATTCCTCGGTGGCCTCCGCTCGCGGTTCGATTCCGCGGCGGAACGGTACGCCGCCGCCGTCGTACTGTTTGAAATGGCAACCGGCCACACGCCGTTCTATGGTGACCCGCTTGCCAACCCCGCGTCCGTACCGGACGAAGCCACCATCGAGGCCCACGACTTCGACCGGGCCGTTGCCCCGCGCCTCGTCTCCTTCTTCCGCACGGCGCTGGCCCGCGAAGCCAAGCGACGCTATGACACCGCTACGGAGATGCTGGAAAACTGGCGGGCTGCGTTCCCGACAGATGCCACCACCGCCCCGGAGAACTCGGATGAACTCGCGGCTGTGGCCACACCGGCCACCCCGCTGGAGCAGTCCGGCCTTTCGGCGCGCGCCCTCTCCGCCCTGGAACCGCTCGGAGTCACCACGGTTGGGGAGCTCACGGCCGTCGACCCAATCCGGCTCAACGCCCTTCGGGGCGTTGCACTCGCCACCCGCCGGGAGGCTTCCGCGCGAGCAAGCCTCTGGCGGGAAAAGTTCGGAGAGAAGAAGCAGGGAAACCAGACGACCGCTCCGCTTCCCTCGGTGCTGGCCCTTGCCGAACAGCTCATCGAGGCAGCTGGAACACGGAAGGCAGTGCAGTCCCGAGCTGCCGCCGGCCTGATCCTTGGCACCTACGGCGATGTGGACGCGTTTGCCACCCAGGCGCAGCTGGGTGCAAACCTGCCCAACCCTGTCACTGCGGCCGGCGCGAACCAGCTCGTCGGGAAACTCCAGACTTCCTGGGCCGAGGAACCACGCGTGCTGGGCTACCTGCGTCACCTGACCAGCGTGGTAAACCAACGCCTTGCTGCCCTTGGCGGGACGGCAACGGTCGACGAACTGGCCGCAGAAGTGCTCGCCCAGACCACGATCGAGTCCGAGCGAACCGGCGAGAACGAACGCATCGCCCGAGGTCTCCTGCGGATCGTCATTGACCGTCAGCGGGCCCTCAAGCGCGCAGATGTCAACGACGAACCCCTTGAACTGCGCCGGCGGGAGGGCAGCGCGCTGTTGATCGCCAGCGAGGCACCGTTGCTAGATGTGGCAGAACGACTGGGCCGTGAAGGCGATGCGCTGCTTGCGGAGTCGACGGCGCAGCCCGCCCTTGTTCCTGCCGAACGGGTCCAGCAGCGGCTGTCGGCGATACTCGACGCTGCAGGCATCGAAGAGCCTTTGCTGCGCGATAGGGTCCGGCTGGCCCGCTTGGCCGCCGCGCTGTCCCGTCATGCCGCAGCGTCCGGTTCCGGCGAGCTGCACCACCGGGATCTGTCCCAGGTCGAGGCGCTGGGGCTTGCCCTGCGCGGAGTGGCGGGGCCGCAGCGACTTTCGCCCCGCGAAATCGTGGACCGCGTGCGCGTCCGCTTCCCGGCCGTGCAGGGTCTTCCGACGTCAGGACGTCTCGCCGAGCTTCTCCGTGAGGCTGGCCTGGACCTGGTCCACGACCCCGATTCCGGGACATACGGTGCGCCCACCATTGTGGAACCATCACAGAGCAGTTCCTCACGTCTAGGCACAGGAACGCATGTCGGCGGCCTTGGGTCCGGCGCATACACCCCGGAGCAAAGGCTTACCGAAAGTGTCACCCTGCGGTCCTTCCTGGCGTTGGGTGCCCGCGCCGACCGCTGCGGCGCGCTGGCCGACCGGCTGGAAGCGGAGTTCAACGCGCAACGGATCGATGTCACTGCACTGCTGCTGGACGAGCTGAAGTCCCTGAGCCTCCGGGAGGGTTTCCCGTCCTGGGAGGCGCTGGTGCGCGCGGACGCGCAGCCCGAGAATGACCGGGCTTCCCGCGGTGTGTCCGCAGCAGTGAAGCTGGCCGTGCCCGTTGTCGAGACGGCCATCGCGCAGGCGACTGCCGACGTTCCCGAACAGGAATCCCGACCGGTCCTCATCGTCGAAGCTTCCCCCTTGGTCCGCTATGGACATGCCGATCTCATCCGGCGTTGGAGCGATCTGGCCACCCCCCGCGGCCAGGCGGTGTGGGTGATTCTGCCCCAGGTCGGAGCGAACCAAGGACCGCTGCTCGACGGCGCCTCGGTTCAGACCTCCCCTAACCAGTATCTCCGTGTCGAAACCGCCTGGATTGACGCCCAGACAGACCTCATCCCGGCAGCCGTCGAAGGAGCCACCGCATGACCATTGGCAAGGAACTCACCCCCAAGCTGCAGAAGCTGGTACTCCGGGTCGAAGACGACCTGCGCGCCAGGCTGGAAGAAGATCGGGAGCTCAAAGCCAAGTGGCAGTCCGAGCATGCGGAGGCCCTGCGCGCCGAGCGCACCTCCTCCGCCTGGGTCAGCTGGCGTGACGACCGCATCACCCAGGCTGCCGTCGGCTGGGTCCTCACCACGGTTTTCCTGCGCTTCTGCGAGGACAATGCATTGCTCTCCAAGGTCTGGATCTCCGGTCCCGGCGCCCGCCGCCAGGAAGCGTTCGACGCCGAAAACGCCTACTTCCGCGCCCACCCCGAAAACACGTGGCGCGAATGGATTCTGGAAGGCATTACCCACCTGCGGTCCTTCCCGGCCACCGCTGCCCTGGTCGACGAACACGCCGCACTCTGGCAGGTCTCCCCGTCCGGTGCCATGGCCAAGGAAATCCTGGACTTCTGGCGCGCCACCGACGAGGCAGGCGTCCCGGTCTACGACTTCCAGGATGGCGAACTTTCCACCCGCTTCCTGGGCGACCTTTACCAGGACCTCTCTGAATACGCGAAGAAGACCTTCGCACTGCTCCAGACCCCCGAGTTCGTCGAGGAATTCATCCTCGACCAAACCCTTACCCCTGCGTTGGCCGAGCGCCCGCTGGAAGGGTTCAAGCTCATCGACCCCACCTGCGGCTCCGGGCACTTCCTTCTTGGCGGATTCCAGCGGCTGCTATCAGCGTGGGACTCCAAGGCACCGAACCTGGAAGCCCGCGACCGCGTTCAAAAGGCACTCAACGCGATCCACGGCGTGGACCTCAATCCCTTTGCGGTGGCCATCGCCCGCTTCCGGCTCACCATCGCCGCACTTCAGGCTACGGACGAGCTCGATCTGGAGCGGGCTCCCGACTTCAGCTTCCACTTGGCCGTCGGCGACTCGCTGCTGCATGGACGGGCGCAGCGCGAGTTCCGATTTGAGGGCTTCGACGCCGATGCGGAGTTATCCGGATTCGCATACGCCACCGAGGACCTCGAACAGCTCAAGCGGATCCTAAGGCCAGGTCAGTACGACGTGGTGGTAGGCAATCCGCCCTACATCACGGTTAAGGACAAGACCCTTAACGCGGCTTACCGCAAGCTGTACAAGACGTGTAAGGGAACTTATGCCTTGTCCGTGCCGTTCATGGAGCGGTTCTTTGGTTTGGCCAAACACGGTACCGATTCCCAGCCCGCGGGCTGGACGGGCCAGATCACCTCGAACTCCTTCATGAAACGAGAGTTCGGGTCCAAGATCATCGAGGAGTACCTCACTCGGCAGGACCTGCGTCTGGTCGTGGACACTTCCGGCGCTTACATCCCCGGCCACGGCACCCCGACGGTCATCCTTGTTGGCCGGCACCAACACCCCGTCAGCCAGACAGTGCGTGCCGTCCTAGGCGTGCAGGGGGAACCGGGGCAGCCCTCGGACCCGGCCAACGGGATAGTATGGCGAGCAATCACAGACCACATCGATATGCCCGGACACAATGACCAATGGATTTCCGTTGCCGACCTTCCCCGTCGTAGCTTCGCCACCCATCCGTGGAGCTTAACGGGCGGTGGGGCCACGGCCCTGATGGATGCGATTTCGCTATCTGCCAACCAGGCCCTGGGAGATGTGAGCAAAGAGATCGGCTTTGCTGCCGTAACTCGTGAAGATGAAGCCTACTTAGTAGGGGAGGCGACCCTTCGCCGAAAAAGGATCGCAAAAGAGAATATGCTGCCGCTTGTCGCCGGGGAGGTAGTTCGTGATTGGCGAGTTAGTGATGCTGTTGTAGCACTTTGGCCCTACGACGCCTCAACGCTGAAGGGCCACGCCGATTCGCACATATTGAAGTTTCTTTGGCCCTACAGATCCATGCTGGCGTCCCGAGTTGCGTACGGCTTGACGCAGATCGAACGTGGGCTTGAGTGGTACGAGTACTCGATGTTTTTCGACAAGCGTTATCGAATCCCCCTCTCCATTACGTTCGCGTTCGTCGCGACGCATAACCATTTTGTACTCGACCGCGGGGGGAAAGTTTTCAAACAGTCCGCCCCCGTGATCAAGCTGCCAGAGGGAGCCTCGGAGGATGAACACCTTGCCCTACTCGGCGTCCTCAATTCCTCGACCGCTTGCTTCTGGCTAAAACAGAACAGCTACCCAAAAGGCGGCGATCCTGTTGGAAACGATGGCGCGCGCGTCTCGCAGCAGCCATGGTCGGACCGTTACGAATTCACGGGCACAACACTGCAGGACTTTCCGCTGCCTTCATCGATGCCGCTGAGCCGGGGTCGGCACCTCGATGAGCTCGCGCAATCTATAGCAGCAGTATCTCCCTCCTCTTGCGTGGAGACCGCGCATCCGACAGCTTCTGCACTGTCGGATGCCCGGAAGTTGGCCCAGAATCTCCTTGGTCAGATGGTGGCGGCCCAGGAGGAATTGGACTGGGAGACGTACCGCCTTTATGGACTGATCGATGAGGACCTGACCTACAAGTGTGAATCGTTGCCGGCGCTCGAGCTTGGACAGCGGGTCTTCGAAATCGTGCTGGCACGACAGATCGCCAACGGCACCACTTCGTCCGCATGGTTCTCCCGCCACGGCTCCACACAGGTCACCGAGATCCCTCCCGAATGGCCGGCAGACTACCGAGAACTTGTAGAGCGCCGGCTCGGTGTCATCGAAACCAACCCCAACATTCGGTTCCTCGAGAAGCCCGAGTTCAAGCGGCGCTGGGCAACCGAGCCGTGGGACAAGCAGCAGGAACAGGCCCTGCGCGGCTGGCTTCTGGACAGGCTGGAAGTTCCCTCCTTCTGGTTCGACGCGCAGGACCGCCCGACGGCGCGCAGCCTCTCCCAGCTGGCCGACATGGTATCCCGCGACGCTGACCTAGTCAGCGTTTTGGCGCTGTGGGACGGAACTATCGACGTCGACGTCTCCAAGGCCCTCACCAGGCTGCTGACCGACGAAGCTGTCCCTTATCTGGCCGCCCAGCGGCTCAAGGAACCCGGCTTGCGCAAGCGCGAAGCGTGGGGGGAAACCTGGGAGCTGCAGCGGCGGGAAGACAATGGCGAAAAAGTCGGCAAGATCCCAGTTCCGCCTAAATACACCACTGCAGACTTTCGGAACACGTCCTGGTGGCAAGCCCGCGGAAAACTCGACCTGCCCAAGGAACGGTTCATCCTGTACCCGGACGCGGGACGTTCTACTGACCCGACGTTGCTGCTCGGCTGGGCGGGGTGGGACCACGTCCAGCAGTTCCTCGTTCTGGCCACCATCATGGATGAACGGATCGCCGAAGGTTCGGAAGATGCTCAGCTGATCCCACTGATAGCCGGTATGGCGGAAGTACTGCCATGGGTGGAGCAGTGGCATGGCGATCTGGATCCGAACTTCGGCATGAGCATGGCCGAGTTCTGTTCCGGACAATTGGAGGAACGGATGACCCAGCTCAATGTCTCGAACACCGATCTGAAGGCATGGCGTCCTGCCACGGCCACCCGCGGCCGCCGTGCCGTCAAGGAGAACGCATGACCATCCTGCTTCGCAACGTCTTCGACATTCCTGAACGCGCGGGCGTGGAGGACTATGTCCTCCGCCTCACCGACGCCGTCAGCGGCGACGGCGCCCGGCACGCCCTCGACGACTATGTAGTCACGCCATCTTTGGTCGAGGCGTTCGATTCCGCAATGGGACTAGTGTCCAACGCGCTCACCACGGGCATCAACCGCGGGGCGTTCCTGACCGGGTCCTTCGGCTCTGGTAAGTCCCACTTCATGGCTGTCCTTCACGCGCTGCTGCGTCATGATCCGAAGGCACGTTCAGTAGCGGAGCTGCAGGAAACCGTGGCCCGCCATGACTCCGTCTTGTCCGGCCGGAATATTCTGCCGCTGGCCTTCCATTTCTTGGACGGCAAGTCGATGGAACAAGTCATCTTCGACGCCTACGTCCGCCATATCCAAGTCGCGCACAATGGTACATCCTTGCCCGCCCTCTTCGCGTCCGACGCACTCCTTGAGGACGCCGAGAATCTGCGACAGCAGATCGGAGACGATGCGTTCCTTCAGGGCCTGGGCGGCGGGCAGGTCGACGATGAGTTCGATGAATTTTCCGGCTTACTCGGCTCAAGCGGCTGGGGGCTCGACCGCTATAAGACTGCTCTCACCGCGCCGGCTCAGAGCGTAGAGCGACAGTCGCTTGTCAGCGCCCTGGTCGGGACGTACTTCAAGGCCTACGTACGCTCCGGTGAGTACGTGGATCTGGACACAGGCCTCGCCGCCATGTCTGCACACGCCAAGTCGCTGGGGTACGACGCCGTCGTCCTGTTCCTCGATGAACTGGTCCTCTGGCTTGCCTTCGGCATGCATGAACCGGAGTTTTTCCGCCGGGAATCGCAGAAGCTGACTAAATTAGTGGAGGGCTCCTACGGGAGCCTTGAGGCCCCGCTGGTCTCCTTTGTGGCCAGGCAGATGGACCTGCGTAAGTGGTTCGCCGACGCCGGTGCCAACGGTGTCCAGCAGGAGGCGCTCGAATCCGCGTTCCGGCACCAGGAGGGACGCTTCGCAAAGATCGAACTGGGCGATGACAACCTCCCGTTCGTCGCCAGCAAGCGCCTCCTGAAGCCCACGGACGACTCCGCCAGACAGTCCGTAGACGATGCCTTCACCCGGCTGGACCGCAACCCTAAAGTCTGGGACGTGCTGCTTGACGGGGTCAATTCCGATGACCAGCACCGTGGTTCGGATGAGAAAGCCTTCCGGCTCACCTACCCGTTTGCCCCCGCCTTGGTCTCCACCTTGCGTTCCCTGGCCAGCGTCATGCAGCGCGACCGCACCGCACTGAAAGTCATGCAGCAGATGCTGGTTGACCGTCGGAACACGATGAGCATCGAGGAGGTCATACCCGTAGGCGACAGTTTCGATTACATCGTCAAGGGTCAGGCCGGGGCCGCCCTCGACGCGCAGGCTGCGGCGCTCTTCCGATCCGCCACCCAGCTGTACCAGGACAAGCTGCTGCCCAAGCTTCTCTCGACCCACCACCTTGCCGCTGCCGACCTGCAGGACCAGTCCCGGCTGACTCCGGCATTTCGCGCGGACGACCGACTCGCCAAGACGCTACTGCTCTCCGCTGTCGCTCCCAACGTCCCCGCCCTGAAGGCGCTGACGGCGGCCCGGCTCGCTTCGCTGAACCACGGATCCATCGCTTCCCCGCTGCCCGGCGGAGAGGCCAACATTGTGCTGGCCAAGGTCAAGAACTGGTCCCGTGAGGTGCCCGAAATCCATGTGGGCTCGGAACCGCTGAACCCCATCATCCGGGTCCAACTGTCTAATGTGGACTACGAGTCAATCGTGGAGAAAGCCAAAGGCGAAGACAACCCCGGGCGCCAGCGTGAGCTTATCCGCAAGCTGGTAGCCGAAGGGCTCGGCCTGGAACTCGGCGACCCCGATGCATGGAACGTTTACCGGCACCCGGTGGTTTGGCGCGGCTCCAAACGCGAGGTCGAACTGGTCTTCGGCAATGTGCGCGATGCAGGCTGGCTCACAGACGAGCATTTCCGTGCAGGGGCCGGCGCCTGGCGCTTCGTCGTCGACCACCCCTTCGATGAACAACAGCACACCGCCACCGAGGACATCGAGCGCATCGAAAACTTGCGCGCCCGCAATTTCACCTCGCGAACGGTCGTCTGGCTACCCCGCTTCCTCTCGTCAGATTCGATGCGTGACTTGCGCCGGCTCGTGGTTCTCGACTGGTTGTTGGAAGGCACCGGAGACCGGTGGAACAGCCACGCCAATCACCTCAGTGAAGTCGACCGCCAACAGGCCCGCGGCATCCTCGAATCTCAGCAAGCGGCCCTGCGCGAGGGCTTGCTACGTATCATCCAGCAGGCTTACGGAGCAGCGACCCCCGCACCCGGGGCCCTGCTCGAAGATCCCGCGCACGTGGAGGTCCTGTACTCCCTGGACCCGGAGTACGTGCCGCAGCCCCCTGTCGGGGCCACCCTCGGGGCAGGTTTCAGGCAGTTAGTGAATCGTGCTTTCGAATCCGCTTACCCGGGCCACCCTCGCTTCGAGCCGGAGGACACCGAGGTCAGGGTTGCCGACCTCAAGGCGGTTGCCGCCGCGCTTGAGGCCGCCGCTGCCGATCCTGAAGGCCGCGCCCCCTACCCGGGAGATGCCCGGACAGTCCGCAGGATCGCCAACCCTTTAGAAGTCGGGCTCGCAGGAGAAACTCATTTCCTCTTCGGTGACGGCCGCTTCGGACCGTGGGGTGCCGCGCTTGAGCGAGGGCTCTCCCGCGCCGGCATAGGCAATGACGACCCCGTCACCGTTTCGAAGCTGCGCGAAATCATCGCCGGAGTCGAACCGGCACATGGGCTGCGCAACGAGGTCTCGGACCTGATCGTCATCGCGTGGGGTTTGTTGCGCCAGCGTGCCTGGTTCAACCATGGCGGAGCCTTATCCGCCACCCCACCGCCTGGTTCGCTCCAGCCCAGCATGGAGCTGCGCCCGCAGCCGATGCCCACTGAAGAGGAATGGGAGGCCGCCCGGGCCACCACGGGCCGCGTCTTGGGTATCGAGGCTCCAAAGTACCGCACCCCGGCCGCCGTGGCCACCCTTGCCGACGCGACCCGAACGCTCGCACGCCGCACTGTTACTGATGCTGATGTGC
The DNA here is from genome assembly GCF_034258515.1 of Pseudarthrobacter oxydans. Classification (NCBI taxonomy): domain Bacteria; kingdom Bacillati; phylum Actinomycetota; class Actinomycetes; order Micrococcales; family Micrococcaceae; genus Pseudarthrobacter; species Pseudarthrobacter oxydans. The sequence continues at coordinate 2,526,664 of NZ_CP139438.1, forward strand.
TCGTCAACGCCTTGGAGTCCGCCGCAACAAGACTCGGGATCGACGGCGGGCCACGCCTTCAACTTGCCCGCGGGATTGCATCTACTCTGGGAGCGCTGCAGCACCAGAACGGTGTCACGCTGATCCAGACCCTGGCTGGCCTTGATCTCCCGGCTTCGCCAGAGGAAGCGGCAGCATCCCTGGCCCGCGCCAAGGAAGTTGCCGCAGCCGTATCGACCTTCGCGTGGAACCGGCTGGCTCCCGTCCGTGAAGCTGCCAAGGGGCAAGATACTCGCGCGGATGCCGCCCAAAACATCCTCGACCAGCTCACGACCGCCCTGAGCGGCCATGAGCACGCCTACGCATGCGCGAAGGCGCTCAAGACCGCCGAAGACGGAATATTTGATTGGCTCGCCACGGCGTCGCCCCCACCTGTCATGCCTCCCATTCCTGTCTCTCCACCTGTTCCACCGGTGGTTACACCCGAACCTACCGAAGGTAAACCCGAACGTCCGGACGATGTCGACCTTCCGCTCACGCCGCCGCAGTCAGTAACTCCAGGTGGTGAGTGGCGCACAGCCCGTGGCGGAGACAACGTGGTAGCCGAACTGCAGGAGTTCATCCTTGAAAACCCTGGTCGCCGTGTCGAGGTGCAATGGAGGATCGTCGGGTGAACGGCCAGGCAGTCGTTCAGGGCACGGTGAGCACCGCAGTTGTCCGTTCCCTTATTTCCGCGGCCCGCAAGCACGGCACTCAGCGCGTGATCGGTCTCCGTGCAGTCCCGGACGCCGATGCTGAACGACGCTTTGCGGATTCCGGGGAACGAGTACACGTACTGCCGTGTGTTTCGTCGCTGGCCATCCGAGACGCGTTGCGCAACCGTGCCGGTAATGAATGGCTCGTGATCCTGACGGACCGGCCGGAAGAGGATCTGGGGGCCGGAATCCTTGGGCACTTTGCGAACCAGAGGCTTCAGACACCAGGTGCGTGGGAAGCACTCAAGGAACGTTTCGGTGCTGATCGAATCGACCGCCCGCTGTCCACTCTCAAGCAGCGGCTGCCAGTGGCACAAGGCCTATTGCGCATCACCCCGGATGAAGGATGGCCTGCAGCTCCCGGAGCAGTCCTGACCATCGACCATGCCTTCGCTTCAGTCGCGGAGCGGCAGCTGGCACTGCAGCGTGGTCCGGTAGATGGCCTCAGCGTCCTCGAATGGACCATGCGGACCGATGCCACAGATCGTATGGCAGACCTGCGCGAGTTTGGCGGTGACGAACTTGCTGACGCAGTTCTTCAATGGCTGACCGACCGCGCAGGGCTGGCAGGGAAGCCGCTCCTGAGGTTTCTTCTCACCGGCCGCGCCGCCGAAGCAGTGCCGGTCGGCATCGCCTTGAACGTGCTTACCGAGACTGGGGGGCGGACAGCCCAGGACCGGCAGCTCAGCGAGCTTGCGCTGGCACGGCTCGAGCACCTCTGGGCCGGTTCCGCGGAACCCATTACCCCCTCCATGCTGGCGGCACTCGGTAAGTCAGCCCGCAACGTTGTCGAAGCGCAACTGGAGGATCCGGCTCGCTGGCAGGAGGCCCACGCGGCCTTGCAGGCGGCCGACAGATTACTCACTAAGATCCAGGCTTCCAGCTTGGGCCGAGATTCGCAGCTGCTCCCCGCGGGACTCACCGCGATGCTACAACGGCTCGCGGAAATGCTACGTTCTTTCCCTGAGTCCGGGATCGACGCCGTGGAAAAGGCCTGGGCAGCGGCCGAAGACCACCGTCTGGCATATCCGCTACGAGGCAACGCCCAGGATCCGCGCGTGGCCCCATTCCACGCTGCCGTCAGATTGGCCCGCTGGCTCACCGGCAAAAACACTCTTCCCAACGGTTTCATCGATGCCGTGCATTTGCATGCTCACGTCCACGCTTGGGTCGACGCCGCCTACAACGACGTGGCTGCCGGCGTCAGCGACCAACTCTTGGGCGAAGGTCTCGCCACCATCCTGCGACTCACTGAGCAACGGCGCCACGGCCATGACCGAGAATTTGCGCGGCTGCTGGCCACGTCGACCTCCTTGGACGAAGGCAGAGCGACAGGCCACTTGGACGGCGCAGGAGACCCCGTGTGGCATCTGGAGCGCTTGCTGCCCTCAGTGGTTCTGCCGCTCGCCCGAGCAAAGAACACACTCCTCCTGGTTCTCGACGGCATGAGCGCCGCCAGCGCCGCGGAACTCTCCTCCACCGTGCTCCACGGGAACGAGGGCTGGGCCGAGGTTATTCCGGCTGCATCGGAACGCCGTGGGTCCGCCGTGGCCGTGCTGCCAACGCTCACGAACCTCAGCCGAGCTTCCTTGTTCAGCGGCGAGTTGACGTCGGGAGGGCAGTCCCGCGAATTGTCCGGCTTCGCCGCAGTGACAAAGGCCGGCGGGATCGCCCAATCACAGCTCTTCCACAAGGCGCCCCTGGATTCGTCACGTCCTGGATTGGCCCTGCAGGACGACATTTCCGTTGCCATCGCCGACCAACGGACCCCGCTCGTGGCCTGCGTTCTGAACACCATTGATGACGCCCTGGACAAGAGCGACCCGGCCGGAACCACGTGGACGCCTGACACCGTCCGGCACCTGCGACCGTTGCTATCCGCCGCGATGGCCGCCGGACGCACCGTGGTCATGACGTCCGATCACGGGCACATCGTGGAGCGTCGCCGCGGGGAACTGCGCGCGTTCGGTGAAGCGAGCAGCGCACGGTCCCGGCTGCCGGAGACCCCTATTGGTGAAGATGAGGTTCTTGTCCAAGGACGCCGGGTTCTCGCCGAGGGAGGGCGCGCAGTACTCGCCGTCGATGAAACCCTGCGCTACGGACCGATCAAGGCCGGATACCACGGGGGCGCTTCCCCCGCAGAGGTTGTCATTCCGGTCGTTGTCTTAATTCCAGGCGACAACGTCCCCGGCGGGTGGAAGCTGGCGCCGTCACAGGAACCGCTGTGGTGGTCGGTTGTGGCCACCGGCGCCGCGGTGCGCCCGGCGATCCCGGGTGCCGGGCTGACGAAGACCGCCAAGGACAACACTCCATCGATGCTCGACATCCTCGACTCCCCAGACCAGATGCCCGCTGCGCCGCGGTTGGGCGCCGCCGTGGTGTCCTCAAGCATGTACAAGGCGCAGAAAGGGATCGCGGGCCGACTCGCAGTCTCCGATAACCAAGTCGCTTCGCTGCTCGATGCGCTGGCCGCCGGGCCCGGGACCCGCTTGGCCAAGGAGGCTGCCGCCGTCGTCCTCCAGGTCGCACCCGCGCGCATGGATGGCGCGGTGGCCCAACTGCAGAAGCTGCTCAACGTCGAAGGCTACGGGGTGTTGCGTGTCGACGGTTCCATGCTGGTCCTGGACGCACGGCTGCTCCGCGAACAGTTCGGGGTGACAGATCGTGGCTGACGTCTCGCCTCGCAGGCGCCGTGAAGTGATCGACGCGTTGCGGCGCGGCACGGTTCCTTCCAACGGGCTCGATCTGCTGGCCGTCGGTCTGGAGCGTTTCCAGCGCGCCGTCGACGAGGAACTCGAGACGGTCGCAGGTAGTGGTGCCGTGGTCAAGGCTGTCCGTGGTGAGTACGGCACGGGTAAGACGTTCTACACCCGGCATCTTGCGGAGAAGGCGCTCAAGAAGGGTTTCGCCGCCGCCGAAGTGCAGATTTCCGAGACTGAGTCCCCGCTGCATAAGCTTGAAACCGTCTACCGGCGGATCACCGAATCGCTGCGCACTGCTTCGGTGGCGCCCAGCGCGTTCCGTTCCGTCCTGGATGCTTGGCTGTTCACCCTTGAGGACGATGCCATCGCCGCAGACCCCGCGCTGGCTACCGCTTCAGCGGCTGAGTTAGCGGCTGCCGCGGATGAGTTGCTGGACCGGCGATTGGCCGAGGTCAGTGCGAAGACACCTGCCTTTGCCCAGGCACTCCGCGGTTACCGTGCGGCCGTAGCCGCTGGAGATGCTGTGGTCGCGGACGGGCTTGCCGCATGGCTCGGTGGGCAGCCTCATGTGGGCGCTGCGGCCAAGCGCGGGGCCGGCATCCGTGGCGATCTCGATCACTTCGGTGCCTTGGGATTCCTGCAGGGTCTGCTGCTGATCCTGCGCGACGCCGGGCATCCCGGCCTGCTGGTGGTTTTGGACGAGGTCGAGACCCTGCAACGAATGCGCTCGGATGTGCGGGACAAAGCCCTCAACGCGCTGCGCCAGCTCATGGACGAAGTGGATTCCGGTCGGTTCCCAGGGCTGTATCTGGTTCTGACTGGAACACCGGCTTTCTTCACTGGCCCATCGGGAGTGCCCCGCCTGGCGCCCCTTGCACAGCGCTTGGCGACGGATTTCGGCACCGATTCGCGCTTCGACAACCCCCGGGCCGTACAGATCCGTTTGGCCGGCTTTGACCGTGAAGCGCTTGAAGCGTTGGGTATCAAGGTACGGGACCTTTACCTTCTCGGTGCCGACGCTCCTGACCGTATCCGCCAGCTCGTCGACGATCCCTACGTCACTGAGCTGGCCGGCGCGGTGACCGGTGGTCTGGGCGGCAAGGTGGGCATCGCGCCAAGGATCTTCCTCAAAAAGCTCATCAGTGACGTACTAGACCGCGTTGACCAGTTCGCTGACTTCGATCCGCGCCAGCACTACGCTTTAACCCTGGCCCGCGAGGAACTAAGCCCGGAGGAACGCAACGCCGTTGGCGGCACCGTCGGAGTGGCCGGCGGCTATGTGGCAACCGCGGACGACGTCGAACTCAACCTATGACGCAGCGTGTGGGTTTCGAGGCGCTGAACAGCGTGGTCCAGCACCATATCGCCAACACGCTGGGCTGGGGCAGCCTGCGGCCGTTGCAGTCAGAGTCCATTGGTCCCGTACTGGGCGGCAACGATTGCCTGCTCCTGGCTCCCACAGCTGGCGGTAAGACCGAAGCAGCCTTGTTCCCGTTGCTGACCCGCATGGCTGAGGATGGCTGGTCCGGCACCTCCGTGCTCTACGTATGTCCGTTGCGCGCGCTGCTGAATAACTTGGAGCCTCGGATCGCTTCCTACGCTGGCTGGCTCGGACGCACCGCGGCGGTCCGGCACGGCGACACCACTGCAGGCGCCCGCAAGCGTCAGGTCTTTGACCGACCGGACATCCTGCTGACGACCCCGGAATCGCTCGAGTCCATGCTGGTCTCCACCCTGGCGGATCCGCGACAACTCTTTGCAGATGTACGTGCCATCGTCGTCGACGAGGTCCATGCCTTTGCCGGTGACGATCGGGGTTGGCACTTCTTGGGAGTTGTGGAACGCATTTCTAAGCTGTCTGGCCGTCCCCTCCAGAGGATCGGACTGTCCGCGACGGTAGGCAATGCGCCGGAACTCTTGTCTTGGCTGCAAGGTAGCAATCGGATCTCGGAGAAACCTGCGTCCGTCATTGCTCCGGACGGTGGCTCTGCGGCCTTACCGGAGATGCAACTCGACTTCGTGGGGAGCGACCTGAATGCCGCCAAAGTGATCGCTGCCCTGCATCGCGGCGAGAAACGCCTCGTCTTCGCAGATTCGCGACGAACGGTGGAAAAGGTGTCGCTGGGGCTGCGCGACCTTGAGGTGGAGACTTTCGTTTCGCATTCATCCTTGTCCGTGGACGCGCGCAGGCAGGCTGAAACAGCATTCTCGCAGGCCCGCAATTGCGTCATCGTCTCCACTTCTACCTTGGAACTCGGCATCGACGTAGGCGACCTCGATAGGGTCGTCCAGATCGGTGCACCGCGCACCGTGGCGTCGGTATTGCAGCGGCTCGGCCGGACCGGCCGCCGACAGGGAACCGAGCGGAACATGCTGTTCCTGTCCACGGACGACGCGCAGTTCCTTCGCGCCTGTGGCCTACTGTTGCTCTGGTCTGAGGGCTATGTGGAGCCTGTCACTCCCCCGCCGACTCCTTTGCACGTGGCAGCACAACAACTTTTGGGGCTGACACTCCAGGAACGGCGAATCGGGGCCAATACTTGGGACGAGTGGTTCTCTGGGCTCGAGCTCGCCTCTCCAGTCGAGTGGCAGAAGATTGCCGCCTGGTTGGTGAAAACGGGACACCTCGATTCCGACCAGGGAATGCTCTTCATGGGTCCTGAGGCTGAGCGTAAGTACGGGGGCATCCACTACCGGGACCTCATGGCCGTGTTCACGGCTGACCCGCAGGTAGTCATTCTGCACGGGCGCGAGGAAATCGGCTCCGTTGACCCAATGGTCCTCCAGCGCAAAGTCGATGGTCCACGCCTCCTTACACTCGGAGGCAGGGCTTGGCAAGTGAACTACGTCGATTGGAAACGCCACCGCGCCTACGTTGAACCATCGGCAAACGCCGCGGACTCCAAATGGTCAAGCATGCCGCAGCCGGAGTCCTATGCCCTGAGCGATGCAACGCGGCGGGTGCTTCTCGGGGCCACTCCCGCCGGCGTCTTGCTATCCAAAAGGGCTGCGACCAAGTTGGGCGAGCTGCGGGAGGAGTATTCCCAGCGGGTACTGGATGGTTCCACAGTTTTAGTCCGCGAGCCTAACGGGAGACTTCGCTGGTGGACTTGGGCCGGCGCCCGCGCGAACGCCGTGCTGGTCGCGGGGTTGCTCGACCTGGCACCTGACTTACTGGACGAATCGCGGGCCCACAACAACTGGCAAATCGGATTACGCGGCGACACCACCACTCCGGCTCTGACTGAGGCCATGAGGCAGATCGTGCTATTGCTCAAAGACGAGGCGCCGAGCCTACTTCCACGGGTTGACGACCGAGCCCTCAGAACGCTGAAGTTTGCTGAACTTCTTCCTGCTTCATTGGCCGTGAGCACCCTTGCTGAGCGAAGCAGCGATCATGCGGGTGCTTCGACGGTCGCCGCAAGACCCGTTGCCTCCGTCTAGTTCCCGAGGCGGCATGCTGGCCACCAGCCATGATGGACGCCTTGCGGCACCTATAGGCTCGCCGTATGCCACGAGCAATCTCCAACGACTGCGGGCGTTACCTGGTCACGACAGCTACTGGGAGCCAGTACGTGGTCAATCTAGACCACCGAACCATCGCCCGGAACATGGCGGCGACTTCAACGCTAGTTGACTTCTTAGAAGCTCGATTCTCACAGCTCCGTCGCGACGGCGAAGAACTTGAACGGGTCTGCTGAAGGTCTAGTTGACAGCTTGTCAAGCAAACCTTCAGCAGTCCCGCCCGTGAACGGTACCAACGTCGACAACTACTCCACTGTCTGGGATGACTTCGCCCATGACCTGGTTAAGCGAACCGCTCTTTCCCCTCCGGAGCTATTGACCCCCTGGTTCTGGATCACGTCATCGGGCGCAGTCTGCGCCGCATCCATGCCAGGACAAGCTTCTACCGCGGACGGATAAGCCCTGATGGAAGCCCCATCCCGCGCGGGAAGAGGGGAACGCCACCACCCAAGAGGGCCACCGGCGGAAGAGGCAACCCTACGGGCATTCCCCGCCTCTACTTGGCCTTTGATGAAGACACCTGTATCGCCGAGATCCGCCCGTCCACGCACAGCGCGATCACTGTGGCGCTTTCGAAACCACTGACGAAATTACCTTCCTGGACCTTTCGGCGATCCAGCCGCTGAATCCGTTCGTCCTCGAAGACGACAAGTTCAGTCAGCTGTACAGCTACAAGCTTCTCAAGCGGCTCGGCCTCGAACTCTCGAAGCCAGTGCGGCGTTCAGACAACGGCGTGGAGTACGCAGCGAGCCAGTACATCTGTGAATTTGTGAAATCTATCGGTATCGAGGGCATCAAGTACGCCAGCTCCGTACATCCAGGAGGACACAATCTCGTCGTGTTCAACGAGAAAAGGTCCGCGTCACGGGGAAGCTGACGACCTACGAAATCATCGGAGCCAAGTACACCACCCGGCCGACAACGACAGCCAAATGAGGCGACCACGGGCAGAGTCCGGCGGGCCCTCTGTACTGACCACGTCGCTTCATTAACTCGGTCTTTCCTCAGTTCCGCGTCTCTCCGAGCTGACGGAGGGGGGACGCCGTACGGCGGCTGCAGCCAACAAGTCACGATCTTCCTTCCTCAGCCGAAGCCGGGACAGGGAATCTATCGCGCGCCGGCCCATTCTGGCCCTTCGCGGCTCGTCGGACACAGAGGCGTCCAGAGCCCACCGCATATGCTCCCAGTCAACTTCACTGCCCTGCCCAGCGTGGAAGCCTCCGCGCCTACGCCGGAAGCTTCGCAGAACCAATAACACGATGAGCACCAATTCAATGACAAAAATAAGCATGACTGGCCCCACAGCAGCCACTATCTGCCACCACGGTGCGGGGTCGGCGTATATCACCACGTCGATCGTCTGAGTTGGGCTTGGATGCATTTCATATCACTCCTACGTCAATGGGCGCTCGGACTTTCCCCACGCCACTACAAATGCTTGGACTGCCACAAGCTTTGGGAGGAATGGGGGCTGGATGCGGTCAGCTGTTAGGCCCGTTGCGGGCTGCGCGCTGGTCGACGGGGCAGGCCGTGCATCCCCCGGCTCGGAGCCGGTTGCGGAACATCATGTGTTTTTCGTGTCCGAAGGGGCACCGCCACCCTCGAAGGCAGCTGCCGGGAAGGACTTCGGAAGCTGTCAGCCCGCCGTTCAGGTCAGGGGCCCAGTCTCGGGCCAGACCAGGGTACTGGGTGGCCAAGTCGTTAAATCCCGGCCAGAGTTTACGGTGCGAGCAGTAGGGGCAACCACACTTCTTGGGCCCGGTGCGGTTGTTTATTGGAGCCGGATAGTCGTGTCCCTTTGGGCAGAGCCAGTAAATTAGATCTTCGCTCCCGAACGTCACCTGTTGGGGCGTTCTTTCTCCGTTCTTAGTAGGATGCCATTCCGCTGCGATGTCGGGATGGGTCGTTCCGAGGTCATTGATTCCTGCTTCAAGGCGCCGGCCCGAGCAGATGGAGCATCCTTGGCCGCTTTTTCGCTTCTGAATCTTTTTCCAGTAGGTGTGGCCGTTGGGGCACAGCCAGGCAAATTTGTAGCCTGAGCCGCTGATGACGTGGTCGGGTCGGACGTCTCCGTTTAGGTCCGGATGCCATTCCGCGGCCAAGGCAGGGTGGGTCGTTGCTAGATCGTTAGTGCCTGCCAGGACAGCAAAGTTTGCGCACACTGCGCATCCGGAGCCGTTGCGGGCGCGGTTAGCAACGGTGGCAGGGTACCGGTGCCCCTTGCGGCAGATCCAGTGCACCATCTTGCCGCTACCCGACACCACGTCCCCTGGTTCTAATACATTGCGCGTCAGGTCCCATTCCACGGCCAGCCAGGGGTGGCTCTCAGCTATCGAGTTATACCCGGCTAAAGCCGTCAGCCCGGAACATACTGAACATAAAGGATTACCAAGGGCAAGGGCTTTGACCACCTTCGAGCAAGACCGCCTGATGACATGACCCGCTGCGCAGATGAAAACTGTTGGTTCCTTGGCCCCTCTGACTGCGGCTCGGCGTTTCGAACAGCTGCCTGCGACAACATACAGCTCCGAAAATTCCGGCCAAGACGTTCCCCTCGACAGTTCAAGCTGGTCCAGGTAACGGCTGAATGGCTCCAGAGGGCGCTGTGTCAGTCCCTGAGCCGGATTCCACCAGTTGACGTGAATGAGCGGACGAAATTCGTCCCCTAGACGTTCGCCTTGAACCTCCTGCCGCACCCACAAGAATGTTGGTCGCAGCAAAAGCCAGAGCGCATCTCTGAGAGCGGCGTCGGCAGCGGGTACTGCACGCAGGACATGGGTGTCCAAGAAGCTGCGGGCCTGCGCATAGGTTCGGCGGGGATTGAGCAGAGCCTGCAGGAATGCCGGTTGGCTCAGCATCCAGGCAATCGACACCACGGCCGCATAGTTTTCCAGGCTAACGCGCCCGGTGCCGGTCCCAGATATTTGATGGGCCACCACGTCAACGAGTTCGGCTACGAGCGCAGGCGGCGCGGCGCCTCGGCGGAGGAGCTCCCGGTAGCAGCGTTCGGCCGCGAGCACTTCGTCCGAGACGAAAACCAGCGGAGGCGGCAGCCCAGGACCGGTCGTTGCGCTCTCGGGGCGTCGAAGCTTCGCAGCCTCCGTGCCGGGTCCCGTCCAGAGACGGTGCTTTAGGCAGCAATGTTCCAATGCGTGGGGACTTTGTTCCACAACCCAGCCGTGGGCGCAGAAAGGACATAGGAATCGCGGGGAGTGGGCGTGGCTACCCGCTAGGTCCCTTTGTCGTTCGAAGAAGCCTGATGGCACGCCGGCGCGAGTCTCTAGGAAGATCTCAAGTGCGTTTCTTACGTCCCGGCGTCTTATTGTTCTGGCTTGGGTTCGAGGCGCGAAGGACAATGCGAGTTCTCTCAGTGTTCCGGTGCTGAGGAAGTTCGTTTCCTCCAGTCGAGCCGTATAACTGGCTGCCGTTTCCAGCCGGCGGATCCGTGCGTGGAGAGGCAATCTTCCCCTCATGTCCCCTATCGTCGGGTGGGTCTTTGCCACATCCGGCGAGGTAAGTATTCCCCAGCGGTCCCTTGCGCCGGTCTTTTGCCGGTTGGTGCCGATTCCCTGGTCCGGATGCAAGGTGAGCCTCCTGTACGTGACTGCCGGCGTCCTTCGCGTGCAGGCTTCGTTCGATGGACATCATTTCCCGTCGTCCATGTGGGCGAGATCGGACTGAAGCCAGTTTTCGCTTGCATCGATGTCCAGGGGGATACTCTCAAGAACCTCGCGTGTAATTCTTTCGTCGTCCGCTTCGGCATCGCTCGAAATCAGCCACTGCGCTGCCCCTGTCAGAAGGCGTCCGAGGCTGCCGATGGAGCCGCGTGTCCGATCATGGAGGTATTGCGCGTCGGCGGCCAGGTCCCCTTCGTGGTGGTTGAAGAGGAGCAATTGGTTTTCAAAGGACTCAATGATCCGCTTCCAGAGCGCCTTCTCGGTCGTTGTGGCCCTCATGTACCTGTGCAGTACCTCGGCCGTGAACCGTCCTCTTATCTGCTGTCCACGGTCGCCTGTGAGCAACGGCCCCAGATGGATGTTTATGCCGGCGTACAGGAACGTTGCGGGAACCCTGTTCGAAAGGGATTTCAGAACGTCGACGCTCTCGCCGTTGCCGTTGTTGACAGTGCTGAGGTTGTGAATTTCATCAACGACGACCAGCACCGTTCTGCTCTTTTGGAGTTGGCCTACAACTGTTGTCAGAAGCGATTCCAGGGTGTCCCGGCTCCTTATGGGCAGCCCCAGGAACTGTGCGAATCGTCCCACGACCGCTTTGCCAGTGCAGCCTGCAGGTACTTCGATATAGATGACGGGTTTGTGGTCGAGTTCCATGAACTGGGGGTACTGAAGTGCATAACGTCCGTAAATCGTCTTCATAGCTGCAAGGCACGCCGTCGTTTTGCCCATGGTCGACTCGCCCGAGACGAGAACACCGAGGCGCCCTGCCACACGGGATCGGTTCTGCAGGACGGCAAGCTGGGCCTTTCGCACCACGGCTTTAAGCTGAGGCGTCGAAATGACAAGGTCGGCCCCCAGATAATCGAGCCGTCGGTTGTTGAACGGCTCCCGCTCCGTTGGTCCCATCCCAGCCCACGATGAGGCGTCGGGCAATTCCGGCAATTCCCCGGGCCGACTGAGTATGTTGGTTAGGCCTTCCCACTGATCAAGGACCTCAGGAGGGCGCTCCGAGAAGAACATCAGAGGTACTCCTGATTTGGGTCAAAAATACCGACTGTCGGAACTTCGATGTCGGGGCTTTCGGCCGGCGCGAGCAGATCAGGCCGCTGTACAACGAGGTCAGGCATCCCGGCGTCGTGGGCAAGCTTTTGCGCCGCCGCCTGCCGTTGCTCGGCAGCCTTTGTTTTCGCCTTTTCAGTCCGGGTGGCCTTCAGGACATTTTCGATCACACGCCCGGATTGCGGGTCGCCCTTGACGCCCAGTTCCGCGGCGACCTCCCGGGCTTTTTGCCTGAATTCAGCAGAGAAGGGCTTTCCGAAGGCGTCCTGGTTCATCCAGTCGCACTGAATCCACGACTGGTCCTCGGGGTCCTGGACCCAGACAGCCGCGGGATTGTTCGGATCCGTCCGCACGGCCCATTTGCGCTTATGGCCAGTCACATAGGACGGCGAAAGACGATAGCGCTGCAGATACGGGGAGTCGTATCTGCGATAATGAATCTGGATGCCGTCCATCTGGATGGTCCGGTACTCAATCGGCATCATCGCGATGTAGTCAGCCGCCGTCAACGGGATTGGTACGAATCCCGTGGCGTCGAACATAGCCATGTACATCGAGTTTGGCGTATGGAGCACACCAGGACAGAGAGGGTCCCGGAGTCCATCCTGGGGCCTGTTCTGCCAGACCACCGCGACCCACCGCTCAAAAAGTTCGGCCAGCGTATAGATGTCCAAAAGTCCGGCATCTTTCTCAGGGGATTTCCCGCGCCGGCTTACCTCTCCCCCGGTGTATCCGGGCAGGAACTGGGCGAAGAGGGTTTTGATGGCATCGAATGCCCGTTCTACATTCGGCTTGTCCGTTGGTGTCCGAATGGAGCACTCTGTAATGCTGATGCCAAGTCCTTGGCACGCGGAGCGGAACGTTGTCGAGAGGTAGTCAGAGCCGTTGTCCGTCACGATCCGCGCCGGAACGATGAACGGCCTGGTCGTGTCGTACTTTCCGACCTCGTCCGCGCTCAGGCCAGCTGCCCATGGCATCTCCGCGAGCTCAAATTCATTGAACGCCGCGTCCGCAGGGCGCAGCGGGCGTGGAACTACGCACTGGGCGAGCATGCAGGAGAGGTCGAAGCCTTTGGTCGCAACGCGTCTGATGCCGGTCGAGATGATGCTTCGCGTGGCCTTATCCAGGAAGATGACCAGCTTCACCCTTTGCGGCTTCCCATCGTCGTCGAGCACAAGGATGTCGAAATCAGACGTGTCGACCTGCACTTCATGGCCAGGCATGATTGGCGGGCGGGAACTGTACATGCGGGCAGGAGCATTCGCGGCGCTCCGCCTATTCGCAGCATTGCCGAATGCGTATTTGTTTTTCCCAAGAAACGCCTCATATCGCCACAGACTTGTGCGCGGCGGGACCTTGACGTCCTGGCCCGGATAGTCCTTGAGGAGACGTTTTTCCAGCCGCAGCGAAAACCGTTCGCGTGAGCCCGTCGACGAGTCCCGTTCTGCTGCAATAACGCTGATCAGCGCATCTCTGACCCTCGGATCCAGCTTCCTGAATGGGTCATCGTGCCGTGAACCGCGACGGTCGATCAACCCCGCCTCCCCGGCTTCACGGTAGGCGTCGAGTTTTCGCCGAAGCGTGCGCGCAGAGCAGGACCAGCCAAGGCTGTTCAGTTCCTTAGCTTTCAGATCGATACGGTCGGCCAGCGAAAATCGTGCGGGATCATACTCGGGGCGGGGTTCCGTGTCGGGGGTCGGGGGCGTGCCGTCTATCAACTCCCGGAGGTGGAGGGCCAGCAGGTCGATGTGCTTGCGTTCTTTATCGGAGATTGTGTCCAGTATCGCCGGACCGGCGTAGTCCGTGGTGCCTGCTCCCCCGGGGATGTCCGTCATCCTTTGGACCAGTTCAGTGATGTGGAGTGCGCAGTATTCCTGATCATCCAGATTCTTCAGTTTCAGATTTCCGCGGTTCAGGCCGGTGATGACGTAGTTTCCGTCGTCGAGTCTGATCTCTTGGCCAATTCGCACGCTATACATTTTCGTTCTTTCGGAGAAGGGTGTTCCAGGACAACGGGCGTGCTAAGTCAGCGCGGATCTCTCGTGTCCATATGAGGTTGTAGACAAAGTGGATGCTGAAGGCAGGAGCTCCTGAACTTAATGCCCGAGCTACGTCCAGCAACCTGGCGGGCTCGGAAACGAGGTCAACCACGAGTTCCTGAATCTCCTGGGGGGCTTTGTACCGGGGGTTCCGGTAGGCTGCAAGCCACTCCAAGTTGTGGCGTATGGGCAATCCAAGGTCGCCCAGGATTTGATATGGCCAGCCGATGCGCTGGCAAAGGTCTCTGGTCTTTGTGAATGTTTCCGCTGCTTTGGCGTCGATGAGATTCTGCGGCCGGACGTCATAGAGGGTTTGGGTTCCGTCCCATTGAACAGTGAAGAAGTCGGGATAGTGGCTTGTTCCGTCCGCAAAGGAGATGCACATCGGCTGGGTCGATATGCCTACGATGTCCTGCGAGAAGTCCAACCACATCAGTGCTGAGTACTCCGTGAGGGACTCGTACCACAGGTGCTGACCTGTGCGGGAAAACCAGTAATAGCCCTCATAATTCCGCCGCCGAGGATACTTGATCCCTTGCCGGAACACTGTCGCCTTATGAAGGTCCAATCCTGTGGCCCTGCTGTCCGCAGGAGCCACGTGTCCCACACCCTCGGCGTCGATCCAATGGAAGACGTCCCTGCCAAATGTCTTAGGTGGCGCCTGAGCGCGTACGGAAAGCCGCCTATTTCCGGGGAAGCTCACGAAGACCACTCTTCGCATGAAAACGAAGTCGTCCGGTTCCTGGTTGGGTTCATCCAAACCACCCGCAAATCTTTTTGATCTCAAACGCCCTATGCAATGAGAACGGCATGCGCGGCGGGCGAGCGAACCACGGGAGCCGACTTACGCCTACGTCCGCAGGGCGTGCGTCCGCCCGGCCGACGTATCGGATGAATAGTCGAGAATGGACCGACTGAAAGGGAGTGGGCAACGCAGGAAAGGAATCCTGCCGTCATTCGCGACATCTTGGAAAGGTGGTACGGCTAGCGTGCGACCTTCATCACGCTCAGCGACCGCCAAGGGCTGCTGGTTAAGTGCACTGAAATGATTCGCCTACATGTCCATTATACGGCTGGGCAATAAGGTTGTACCGCCTACGTACATAACTCTCTCTCTTTGCCTATGGGGAGTATCTTCATTGTCATGGGGAAGCCCAGCCAACAGAGACCCAGGACGGGCCCGAGGTATGAGCCTCGCGCCATGCTCATCAACCCCCGAGAGTTTGGCATGAAGCTGCATCCGGAGTTCGTAAAGGAGACCGGGGCGAACGTTACCCAGGTTTCCGGCGCGATGGTTCAGCACTTATTTGCCAAGGGGATACGCGACGCCCTAACGGAGCGCGGCATGAGCGTAGTGACGTTGTCGGAAATGACGGGCTTGAACTACCAGAGGCTTACGCGCATGCTGCGTGGGTCCGTCCTCATGCGCATGGACGACATTGGAATGATTGCGCGCGCAGTGCCGGAGGCATTCGACGCCGTCGTCGGCAGGTACGACCCGCGAGACCGTTTCACGAGCGGCAAGAAGTCGAGACTGGCACAGATTTACGAAGCAGCTCGGCCTCTGAGCCACTCACCAACCCAGGCACCCATGACGCGGAAGCCAAGCCAAGCAACAGACCAGAATCACACCGAAGAATCACAACCCCCCAACGCGTCCCGCCCACCAAGCTACTCGCCTATCATCTGACAACCCCTCAACGGGCGACTCGCGGACTTCCAAGAAAGCTATCTCCCCAAGGCAAGATGTCCCGCCTAGTTACTGGGCCGACCACGTCCGACCGCTCGAAGACTGAGGACTTGCCTTGCTGCTCTTCCACACCGGAAGGATTGGATCCGAATGTAGCCATGCCCAACCTGGGCTGAACCCAGTACCCACATCTCCGTATGCTGGACGGATGTCATCTTCTCCCCTGGCAGTCTTCGGTGACTGGCATGGCAACGCCGGCTGGGCGCTGACCTCCATTAGGTCAGCTGCCCGCGAAGGCGTCCGCACTGCCATTCACGTGGGAGACTTTGGATTTGATTGGCCGGGTGCCAAACGGGGACGGTATGAGGCGAAGCTGAACAAGTACCTGATGGATCTGGGAATCACCATTGTCGTCTCCGGGGGAAATCACGACAACTGGGACACTCTGGAAAAGCTCCTCGTCGAAGACGACGGCTTGGCAACCATCCGATCAAACGTCCGGGTCTTGCCCAGAGGCAGTCGAACCACGATCGAGGGCCTTGCTGTCGGTGGCTTAGGCGGCGCGTTTAGCGTCGATTACGAGCACAGGACCAACGGGAAGGACTGGTGGCCCAATGAAGAACCCACTCGCGAGGAAGCCGAAGCACTCATCGCCGGCGGCCCTCTGGACATCCTGATTTCCCACGACGCGCCTGCAGGCGTTCCGCTGACAGGAGACTTCCAACTCAGCCCAGAACTGATTGAGAAAGCGAACAAAACTCGCGTCCTGCTCAGAGAGGTCGTCGATTCGTTGGCCGTGCCTCATCTGTTCTGTGGCCACTGGCATCAGCGGCGCATACACCAGCTGGTACATCCGAATGGAATGGTTACGAGAGTGGACGTGCTCAATATGGAGAACTCCCGTCATGGGAACGGCGTCCTCGTGTGGCCTGGCCAAGTTCCTCTGCGTATTGACCCGCTTGAAATCCGGAACGCATAGTGAAGTGCTTCCCCGCCGTCGCTGATTTAGAGTATGAGCATGGACGCGGCCGAGTGGGCGACCGAGCTGGCTTACTCCCTTGCCGTTGGGCCAGGAGCACCGTCCTTGCTGACGGTGGCTACTTGTTCCGGACCTGCTGCCAGCAGGGAAGTCATAGAAACGGCCAGGCGAGTAGTCGGCGAGGCAGGATGGCCCGTCTACGAGCTGGTCGCCCGCGAAGTGGCCCCGGACCCGTCTCTTCTGCGTAAGCGCGGCTTCCTGATTCTTCGCGACGTTCGCCAACCGTTGTCCCCGTCGGTGCCAGTTCTCATCGGCGCCCACCAACTGCATATCCGTCGAAACCTTCCCGTCGGTCTGCTCATAGTAGGGTCGCCCGCCGGCATCAAAGCTCTGCGTAGACATACCGGCCTGGGCTTTCTCAGCCGCGCCGAGTGGGTGGTACAGAACTAGCGCGAACCAGCCTCCGATAAAGCCAAATCCCTTGTCCTTGGCATTACGAAACCACTCGGCATTAGCTCGGGGCACGGTTTTCCGCGTCGTCGGTGAGGTACCAGAGCCGTGTCAGGCTGCGGCTACACTCTCACCATGGTGCAGGAGCTACGCAATGACGACGCGGGCCGCTACCTCGTGACCACCGCTACAGGCAGCCATTATTTGCTCGATCTGACAGCCAGAACCGTCAAGCGGCAGATGGCCGCAAGCGCGCCTCTCATCGATTATCTGGACGCGGGGTTCTCGAAGTTGCGCCGCGACGGGGAAGCACTCGAACTGCTCATGCTGGAGTCGTGCGCCGTCGGGGCGTCCGCCCGCTATTGGATCCAGGTCCGCGACGACGAGATCCCTACCCTCAGAATGACTTCGCCTGTGGTGCGGATCGATGCTCTCCTAACTCCGGATGTATTAGCATGACCGCTTCGCCAAACTCGTGAGACATACCTGTTCTACACGCCTAGAGGAGGACCCCGCAAAACTGGCAGCTCGGGTGCCAGGCTGCAAGGTATCAACCCGGCGGGGGCCATCGTGTGGCCCGGCCAGTTTCCTTACGGATTGATCCGTTTGAAATCAGGAGCGCTTAGTGGGCGGGAGCGAGGAGGTAATCGAGTGGGCGCGTGAGATGGCTGACCCTCCTCGCCGTGGGTCAGGAGCACCGTCTTGTTGACCTTCAATACTTGCACGGGACATCCCGCTACCAGGGCATCAATAGAAACGGCTATCCGAGTAGCGTGATTAACGATGCAATGGCGGGAACGCACCGGGGTGATCCCGCGTCCTTCCTGGTAGTTGATCTCGGCGACCGAGGCTTGCGGGATGGGGAATCTGGCGGCCCGGATGAGCTTGTCGATCCGGTGGGCCCAGCGCTGTTGGAGGGCGTCGTCCACGGCGGTGAGGAAGATCTGCTCGGGAGTGAGCTCGTCATTGGCCTCGTCGGTGATCAGTTCCTCGAACCGCACGGCCAGGTGCGCGATGCGCAGGGTCCGGAATTTCTCGTGGTCCTCGCTGGTGAACATCAGCCCTGCCCTCCCTGTCCGCCGCGCCGGTAGTGCTCAGCCGAACGCACGTGCACCGCCGCCCCGATGCCTGCGCCGGAGTCAACGCCACCCGCGGGTTTGCGGGTGGCCGCCGCCGGTGTGACCGTCCTGGGCTTCTTGGCGTCCGAGTCGATGGTGGCCATGATCCGCTTGATCGTGCTGTAGGTTCCCGGGCCCTGACCGGTGTCGAGCAGAACCTGGCAGGCGGCCTCCAGACGGGCCTTGTTCCGCTGGCCCAAGGACTCCAGGATGTTCTGGCAATCCAGATAGCCTTGGGCCTCCACCGCGTGCCGGTCGATGATCCCGGCGATGACCGCCGCGGTGGCTGGCCCGAAGCCCCGGGCGCGGTCCGTGAACCACCGCTTGGACCACAACCCGTCGATACCCCGGTGCCGGGTCGGGGCATGCGCGACATCGGTCGAATACTGGCCCTTCCGGCCTTGCCGCCGGACATGCTCACAGATGACCTGGTCCCCGTCGAAGACGGTGACCGTCGTGGAGGTGACCCGGACCCGCAGGAGCTGCCCGGCATAGGTGTAAGGCACCGAGTAATGCTGGGAATCGCAGCTGACGTGGTAATTCCGTCCGACCTTGAGCTGCTTCCATTCCACCGAATCGAACCCGTCGGCCGGCAGCGCCTGGAGCAGGCCGGACTCATCGGCGGTGAAGCGTTCCCACCGGGTGCTCCCATCGGCCCGGGGAATCCGCTCGTTGATCTCGACCAGCCGGGCCCCGATTGCCGCGTTCAGGGACTGCACCGTGGTGAAGACCTCCTCGGCCAGATAGCCGATCACCCGCTTGTTCACCACGTTCACCGCCGACTCGGCCGCGGCCTTGTCGCGGGGGCGTTTCACCCGGGCCGGCACGATCCCCGTCGAATAATGCTCGGCCAGCTGCTGGTACCGGGCGTTAAGCACCCGGGCCGACTCGCCCCGCTTCGGCCGGTGGGTCGAGGTCGCCGGATTGTCCGGGACCACCAGCTGTGGGACCCCGCCGTAGAACGAGAAGGCCGCCACGTGGGCGGCAATCCAGGACGCCGATGTCATGTCCGTGTACCCGTGGCAGAACACCGCCCCGGAATACGGAAGCACCGCCACGAACAGATAGACCCCCGTCACTTCGCCGGTGACCGCGTCCACGACCCCCAGGGTGTCCCCGGCCCAGTCCACCAGCATCGCCCGGCCCGGCTCGTGATGCAGTGTCGCCACCACATCGCTCACCCGGGCATGCTCGGCGAACAGGGCGCAATACTGTGAGTACCCCTACTTCTTCCCGCCGTTCCCGGTACTCGAAGCCAAATACCTGCTCCAGGCCTGCTGAAGGGTGAAGTGCCGGTTCTCCCTCATCGAGGCCAGCACCCGATCAAAGTCCGGTCGCTCGTAAGACTCCGTGACCCTCTTCCGGCCATCGGGAAACAACCGTGCGATCTCCTGCGGGGACATCGCCCCGATCTGTCCCGCGGTGAACCCGTAGGCCGCGATCATCTTCTTCGCCACGGCCACGTCACGGCGTGAACACCCCGCCCTCGCGACGATCTCGTCATAGCTGCGACCAGCAACGGCCAGGGTCATGATGGCCTTGAAATCGGCCATGCTGCCTCCTCACATAGGAAGAGACGGCGCCCAGTGCACCGCCTCACCCACAGCGCAGCACCCACAAGCCACGACAGTACCAACTCACCGGAACAGCAGTACCAACAACCCGGAACGCCAGTACCAACTCACGCTATCTGCCAGGGCATCAGGCTAAGTAGCCGGATTTTAACACAGCGTAAGTGTTCAGAGACCAAATGTTGGCCATAGTCCCGATTAGCAGGCACGCTCCCGCCAGCCAGACTTCCTCAGCTCTGGCACCACAGCAAATTTCGGTACCTACGGTCGGTTCGCGGCGGCTATCCGGAACAAGAACCCACCCGACTACTCGCTTCGCATATCTGCCTCAGCCCTGGAACGCCAGGATCCGTAACGATTAGCGGCCGCGGTCCAACATGGCGCGTTTTCCGATCAGCTAGTAGAGAGTGAGTGTGTGCGTAAGGGCCACCAAAGCCCTCAGCTGCACTATAAGTGGAGTACTAGAGCACTACCCACGCTTTTCGATACACACCGAGGCATCGCCGGGCTTGGTGCGATGGTTTAGTAGCTAGGGCGTAGAAAGATACGCTTTTCAGGTCTCTTTGGAGAGCCGCCACCAATAAGGCAATGCACTCCGTATTTCGGATTGCCATCATGGCCATTGATGCATGATCAGTTGTGCTCGGCGGGAACGGCAACGGATGAGTGTGCCACTCACCAACGTATCCGATCATCGGGTCCACCTGATGCTGTAGGTATGCCGCAAGTACCTCTTGGCCTTTCCTAGAACGACGCACATACCGTCCGTGCGAAGCCCACTCGTCAGCAACCGTTAGAGCGTCCTCGACTACCAGCCCGGCCATTGTCCGGTACCCCACGAGGATGCCTCCTTGCTCCCTATTTCGGGATGCGCGCGCGGCGGCCCGTAATCGATCTCCTGCCTGATCACTGAGTCTCAGCTCAGGCGCCGCCGGCCTCACTTGAATTCCCTGACTTCTCCAGCCGGTGACGCCGGTTCGCCGGTCAAATACCCAACAATGTGACGCACGGCCATGGCAGCCGCTTCCGCAACTGCAAATGGAGGCGTCGGAGAAACCGGTTCGCCGCAACCTCCCTCGAAGACTTCAGATCCCAGGTGTGGGAGCACCTTGGTCATCGGAATAGGGGGTGCTTGCGCAAGGGGCGGTACGACGTCAACGCGCTGCGTTCTGCCGTCATTCTGCAGGCACGTCGTGAGGAATCTGATGCCGGTGATATTTGCGGCCGCCTCAAGCATCGCAGTGACCGCACCGTCACCCGTTGCATCGACAACAAGATGGTCCCCCTCAAGCACCTGCAGTGCTTCCTGAGGTGTAAGGAGACCGTGCTGAACATCGATGATTTCAGCCCAGTTATATAGGCGCTTGCTAAGTACACTCTTCACTGCTGAGGCTTTGTTGACGCCGAATTGATCCGGCTCAGCGACAAAGTGTCGGGTCATATTGCCAGGTGTAAGGTAATCCGAGTCTTGAATCGTTAGGTGTCCAATACCCGCGCGCGATAGCCCGTCGCAGATGTGGGATCCAAGAGCCCCCGCGCCAACTATGTAAACGTGTTTGCCCCCCAGTTCACCGCTCGCTGGGCCGGAACGCAGCCGCATTGAGGATCGGTCGAATCCTGCGGAGGGCGCGAACCAAGGGTCGCGGCCCGCGTTCGGGAACGTAATCGCCACGACGCCCTTCTGCGCCGACCGGTGGTATTGGATGAGCAGGACGTCGAGACGGCCGCGTTCAATCTCTTTTCGCAACGTGGCGGACTCTGCGAGTCGGTCAAAAAGACTGTCCCAGTCCTGAGGCGGTGCAGTCAGCTCGCCGAGGTTAGCCACGAAGCCCGTTAGTTCTCGGGTTCTCTTCCTTGCGGCCTTACCAGCGCCATGAAGACGAATCGCCCTTGCGCCCTCGCTCCGGAAAGTGACATAGCCTCCGACAAACCGATCCAAGTCACCATAAACAATTAGCCTCTGGTCCGCAGGCAGTCCAAGGTATGCTTCCAAGTCCAGTGCCGGTGGATCGTCAGGCCAGCCCTGGCTGTTCTTCTCAAACCATTGATCGATGCGTTCAAGGAACGCATCTGGGTCAAGCCACGGACTTCGGTTACGGTCACGGCTCGTGTAGAGGCAGAGTCCCCCATCAGGTTCCTGATGCCATGTCCTCGGATGGAAAAGGCTTGTAGTAACTTTCGGCGGCAGGTAAGGAAACCCTTCTGTCAGTGAGACGGAAAAGTCGCTGTGTACGAGAACAACCTTCATTGTCCCTCCCGCTGACACCTCGGTGGTCAATCGCATCCCACGTTGCACGAGATTGTCTATGAAGGTCTCGCGTACGTACCCGATGTAGTCGTGCCACTGCACGTGGTTTTCGGTCAGCCGAATCGTAGGTCTCCCGCGGTTGTTTGCTGGTTTCCCGGCTTGCTCCCCTCGGCGTAGTTCCGCTTATTGCCTTGTTTGTCGTATCCGGAGGGCATCGGAAATACGTTAGTGAAGTCGTCATTGGACCCCAGGATCCCCTGGAGGAGGAGGGCAGCCTTCCCCGCTTCGTCATCACCCATGTTGTAGGCTGCGCGAGCATCTATGGCTGCGGACGAGAACTTATCGCGAGCTGTTTCAAAGTCCGCGTCCTCATCGAAGACTAGGACCTCCCCATCTCTGGAGGGGTCAGGCATCTGGAAACCTTCATCAGCCATGCGACGAAAAACCTCCGCGACGCCTTCAAGAGCTGACGCGAAGAATTCGCCCATGGAGTTTCCGGTAACGAGTCCGTCTTCGCAGGCAGTAAAAAGCGCCATTTCGACTGTGAATCCGCCGAGTTTGGCCCTGCCTAACAAGGTGCGCCGAGATTGACGAAGCAGTTTTACGCAGGGAACATACATCTCGCCATATTCGGCGTTCTTATCTTCCTTCAGCTCTGTCATCTTTATCGGGTTGGTCTCAATCCAGCCTCCGTTACGAACCGGAATTTCCCAGGCGGTTCCAGCCTTGCGGGCTGGAACGATGTCTACAAACAAACCGTCCGAGTCAGGCATGAGCACGGTGACGGACCGATCGAACTTCGTCACGCTCGGGGAGCTGTACTGGTCTCTAAGGACGTCGTAAACGCGGTCGATCACATCAGACGCCGCGAGTCCAGTCGGATAATCTTCAAGGCGACAAAACATATCTACATCGAAGACTCGCCGAATGGATACACGGCGGCCGTACGAGCCGATGAGAATCGGGGAGATGCCCGATTCCGAAAGTTTTTCGTCCTCGGCGAGAACCCGGCCGATCTCGTCATGGGCGGCCGGGGCGTTTTCCCAGTCCCCTTCGCTCGGTTCGACGTTAGACTGAGCGGTTTGGAAGGCTGTAGCAAGTTCAGGCATCTCTATTTCTCCTTCATGAGGGTGGATTTCTTAGCCCGATCGATTGCGTGCGACTGTCCCCCGTTGCGGATGTTGCGTCCAGCCAACTCATAGAAACGGCTGGCCGGGGCGTCGGCGGTATGCCGGATTTCCGAGTATCGGTCCGAAAGTGCCCGGAGTTCATCGCGGGCAGCACCAATCTCCATAGTGGCCAGGTCGACGAGAAGCAAGCGGCGAGCGTCCTCCTGAACATCAAGGAAGGCGTTCGCGCAGGACTGCGCTCGTTGGGCGCGGCGTTCAGCCGTTAAGACCGTCGCGGTGCCACTAAGGAGGGCGGCGACTAGCGCCGCCCACCCTACCCATTCAATCGGCAAAGCCTCGCTGATTCCGGCACCACCCGAGGCGACACCAAGAACGCCCGCAGGGATCCCGATTGCGAGGTTACATCCGCGCCAATATTTGCCCTGCTCAAATTGCGTTTGGGAAGACCACCGCGCATTCTCTTCGATGCGTGATAATTCTTCGCCAATAGATACGAGTTCTTGAGGCACATTCCCTGGCACAGCAAAGTGGGAGTCGGTGCCTGGCGACAAGGACCTACCCCTGCGCTTGAACGGGTTCAATAGCCACATCCTCGCATTCAGTCTTATAGAGAGACCCAGGACAACCCTCAAGAAAGGCGGGCAGAGGCTGGGTCAAGTGCAATGGAACGTTGGGTCCAACTTGAGTGAACCAAATCAACCAGCCTGAAGCCTCTCAGTGGCGTCACGCAACTGCCCGAGCGTCAGTATCGGCAACTAGCCCGGCCGACGCCAAAATAGCGGGACGGGATCGCCAACTTGGCGAATCGCCACCAAGCCTCCGATCTCCCGCCAAGTCAGCCGACCGTGCGAAACATCTGGCCAAGTACCACGAAACATGGCCATCTAAGTTGGAAAATGGCCATGTACCGCGGAACCTCACAGGAGTCCCTTGTGTCAGATCCGAAAGGTATCGCGGCAGGGGTCCTAGAAGTCCCAGTCCTCGTCTTCGGTGTTAACAGCCTTCCCGATCACGTAAGACGAACCTGACCCGGAGAAGAAGTCGTGGTTCTCATCAGCGTTCGGGGACAGTGCCGAGAGGATGGCCGGGTTCACGTCGGTGACGGACGCCGGGAACATCGCCTCGTACCCCAGGTTCATCAGGGCCTTGTTGGCGTTGTAGTGCAGGAACTTCTTGACGTCCTCGGCCAGGCCCACGCCGTCGTAAAGGTCATGTGTGTACTGGACTTCGTTCTCGTACAGCTCGAACAGCAGCTCGAACGTGTAGTCCTTGATTTCCTGGCGCTTCTCCTCGGAAACCCTCTCCAGGCCCTTCTGGAACTTGTAGCCGATGTAATAGCCGTGCACGGCCTCGTCACGGATGATCAGGCGGATCAGGTCTGCGGTGTTCGTCAGCTTGGCGCGCGAGGACCAGTACATGGGCAGGTAGAAGCCCGAGTAGAACAGGAAGCTCTCCAGGAGCGTGGAAGCGACCTTCCGCTTCAGGGGGTCATCACCCTGGTAGTAGTCCATGACGATCTGGGCCTTCTTCTGAAGGTTCTCGTTCTCGGTGGACCAGCGGAAAGCCTCGTCGATCTCCTTGGTGGAGGCCAGCGTGGAGAAGATGGAGGAGTAGCTCTTGGCGTGCACGGACTCCATGAAAGCGATGTTCGTGTACACGGCCTCTTCATGCGGAGTCAGCGCGTCCGGGATCAGGGAGACGGCGCCCACAGTGCCCTGGATGGTGTCCAGCAGGGTCAGCCCGGTGAACACGCGCATGGTGAGCTGCTGCTCGGCCGGCGTCAGCGTGTTCCAGGACTGGACGTCGTTGGACAGCGGCACCTTCTCCGGCAGCCAGAAGTTGTTGACCAGGCGGTTCCAGACGTCGACGTCCTTGTCGTCCTGGATGCGGTTCCAGTTGATGGCCTCGACGTGGCTAAGCAGCTTGACCTTCTCGGTCATGTCATCCCCTATGCGTTGGGTGGTTTTCTCTAAGTTAAAGCGTACGACGGCGGGCGGGCACCCGCCGTCGTACTGGCACATTTAGTTGAAGACTAAAGCATGCAGGAAACGCAGCCCTCAACCTCAGTCCCTTCCAGCGCGAGCTGGCGGAGACGGATGTAGTAGATGGTCTTGATGCCCTTTTTCCAGGCGTAGATCTGGGCCTTGTTGATGTCGCGCGTGGTGGCGGTGTCCTTGAAGAACAGCGTCAGGGACAGGCCCTGGTCCACGTGCTGGGTGGCGGCGGCGTAGGTGTCGATGACCTTCTCGTAGCCGATCTCGTACGCGTCCTGGTAGTACTCCAGGTTGTCGTTGGTGAGGTACGGCGCCGGGTAGTAGACGCGGCCCAGCTTGCCTTCCTTACGGATCTCGATCTTGGACGCCACCGGGTGGATCGAGGAGGTGGAGTTGTTGATGTAAGAGATCGAGCCGGTAGGCGGCACGGCCTGCAGGTTCTGGTTGTAGATGCCGTGCTCCATGACCGAAGCCTTCAGCGCGCGCCAGTCTTCCTGCGTGGGGATGTGCACGTTCTTGAAGAGCTCACGGACCTTCTCGGTCTGCGGCACCCATTCCTGCTCCGTGTACTTGTCGAAGAACTCGCCGGAGGCATACTTGGACTTCTCGAAGCCGCCGAACGTCTGGCCGGTCTCAATGGCCAGCAGGTTGGAGGCGCGGATGGCGTGGTACACCACCGAGTAGAAGTAGATGTTGGTGAAGTCCAGGCCCTCTTCGGAACCGTAGTGGACCCGCTCACGGGCCAGGTAGCCGTGCAGGTTCATCTGGCCCAGGCCGATGGCGTGGCTCTGGTCATTGCCCTTGGCGATGGACGGCACCGAGGTGATGTTGGACATGTCGGACACGGCCGAGAGCGAGCGGATGGCCGTCTCGATGGTCAGGCCGAAGTCCGGCGAGTCCATGGTCTTGGCAATGTTCAGCGAGCCCAGGTTGCAGGAAATGTCCTTGCCGGTGTCCGCGTAGGACAGGTCATCGTTGTACGTGGTGGGCTGGGAAACCTGGAGGATCTCAGAGCACAGGTTGGACATGATGATCTTGCCGTCGATCGGGTTCTCCCGGTTCACGGTGTCCTCGAACATGATGTACGGGTAGCCGGACTCGAACTGGATCTCGGCGAGGGTCTGGAAGAACTCGCGGGCCTTGATCTTGGTCTTCTTGATCCGGGAGTCGTCCACCATCTCGTAGTACTTCTCGGTGACCGAGACGTCGGAGAACGGCATGCCGTAGACGCGCTCCACGTCGTACGGCGAGAACAGGTACATGTCCTCGTCCCGCTTGGCCAGCTCGAACGTGATGTCCGGGATGACGACGCCGAGGGAGAGGGTCTTGATGCGGATCTTCTCGTCCGCGTTCTCGCGCTTGGTGTCCAGGAAGCGGTAGATGTCCGGGTGGTGCGCGTGCAGGTACACAGCTCCCGCGCCCTGGCGGGCACCGAGCTGGTTGGCGTAGGAGAAGCTGTCTTCGAGGAGCTTCATCACGGGGATGACGCCGGAGGACTGGTTCTCGATCTGCTTGATCGGGGCGCCGACTTCGCGGATGTTGGTCAGCGCGAATGCCACGCCGCCGCCGCGCTTGGAGAGCTGCAGCGCGGAGTTGATGGACCGTCCGATCGACTCCATGTTGTCTTCGATGCGGAGCAGGAAGCAGGAGACCAGCTCGCCGCGCTGCTTCTTGCCCGCGTTCAGGAACGTGGGGGTGGCCGGCTGGAAGCGGCCCTCGATGATCTCGTCCACCATCTGGAGGGCAAGCTGCTCGTTGCCGCGGGCCAGGTGCAGGGCGACCATGCAGACGCGGTCCTCGTAGCGCTCCAGGAAGCGCTTGCCGTCGAACGTCTTGAGTGTGTAGGACGTGTAGAACTTGAAGGCGCCCAGGAACGTCTCGAAGCGGAACTTCTTCTTGTAGGCACGATTGAACAGTTCACGGATGAAGTTCATCGTGTACTGGTCCAGCGTCTCGCGCTCGTAGTACTGGTTCTTCACCAGGTAGTCGAGCTTCTCTTCCAGGTCGTGGAAGAACACGGTGTTGTTGTTTACGTGCTGCAGGAAGTACTGGTGGGCGG
This sequence comes from Pseudarthrobacter oxydans, assembly GCF_034258515.1. Taxonomy (NCBI): domain Bacteria; kingdom Bacillati; phylum Actinomycetota; class Actinomycetes; order Micrococcales; family Micrococcaceae; genus Pseudarthrobacter; species Pseudarthrobacter oxydans. The sequence goes on from NZ_CP139438.1 coordinate 2,553,639, forward strand.
CCTCGCGGTCGGCCTCGAACTGGATCTCGCCGCTGGGACCGTACAGGTTCAGCATGGCGTTCAGCTCGTGGTAGCCCAGGCCCTTGTAGGCGGCGGGCATCTCGGGCTTCTGGGCCCTGGTTACTTCTGTGTCTGCGACAGTCGTGTCCAAAACGTATCCAATCCTTGGTTGACCCGGGTGACGTCTTCCGGCGTTCCCATAAGTTCGAATCTATAGAGGTGGGGTACCTGGCATTTGGCGGCGATGATGTCCCCCGCCATGCAGTAGTTATCCCCGAAGTTTGTGTTGCCGGCACCGATGACCCCGCGCAGCAGTTGCCTGTTCTGCGGGTTGTTCAGGAACCGGATGACCTGCTTGGGAACGGAACCTTCTCCCCCGGTGCCGCCGTAGGTGGGCACCACCAGCACGAACGGCCGGGTGGCGAGCAGGGGTGCGTCCTTGGCCAGGAGCGGAATCCGGGCCGCGTCGCGGCCAAGCTTGGAGACAAAGCGGCTGGTGTTCTCGGACGCCGAGGAGAAATAGATAAGCTGGTTCTCCGTAACAACCGCCGGGACCGGCCCTGAAGATGCCACGCGCTGAGCCACGTGGAAATCCTGGACTGCTGGTGCTGCCGTAAGAGTCACCTCGGCTGGTTGTTGTTTGTCGGCAGGGAAAGGCCTTAAGCCACGGAGGAAACGGCGGAGAGGGCCAGTTCCTCGATCTTGTCCGGGCGGAAACCCGACCAGTGGTCCTGGTCCGTGACCACAACGGGTGCCTGCATGTAGCCCAGTGCCTTCAGTCGCTCGAGGGCTTCGGCGTCCTGGGAGATGTCAACGCTCTGGTACGTGATGCCCTTTTTGTCGAGAGCCCGGTAGGTGGCGTTGCACTGAACACAAGCAGGCTTGGTGTAAACCGTTACGGTCATGATTCCTGTCCCCTTTTCTGGAAAAACTTGCTCGTCCGGTGTTCCCGCCCAAGCTGTATGTAGATACTACATCTAGTGCAGACGCCTCTTCGGAACCCCAAGATGATGTATTACAAGTATGTCATTTAATGCACCGTTAATCCACAGGCAAGGTCCCTCAAAATGTCCGGAATCCCGCCAAATTCGTGGACTGAATCCACACCCTGTGGAGTACTTAGCCACATTTAACGCCCAGCGTGTCGCTGGAAAGACGGCGTGTCGCGGCCCCTGCCGAGGGGGTGCAGGAGGGGTCCGGGGCACAGGAAAGGGGCCCCGAAGTGACCTTCGGAACCCCTCCTGGTGATGAAACGCACGACGACGGCCGCCGCCTTATCTATGAAGCGCTAGAGCAGCGCCTCCCGGCGGTCCAGCACAATTTGCTGCACGTCCAGGTAGCCGGACTGGAATCCCGCCCGCGAGTAGCAGAGGTAGAACAGCCACATCCGCTGGAACACGGCGTCGAAGCCCAACTCCCCCACCTCGCGGGACCGCTCCAGGAATCGTTCCTCCCACAACCGCAGGGTAGCGGCGTAGTGGTCCCCCATGCCCATCCGCTCCCGCACGCGCAGCGAGGTGTGCTGCTGCGTCACGCCCTCGATGGCACGCACGGACGGCAGGAACCCGCCCGGGAAGATGTACTTGTGCACCCACGTGTACGCGTTGCGGGTTGCGAGCATGCGGCCGTGCGGCATGGTGATCGCCTGGATGGCCACCTTGCCGCCGGGGGCCAGCACCCGGTCGATGGTCTGGAAGTAGATGGGCCAGTACTCGTAGCCCACCGCCTCGATCATCTCTACGGACACGACGGCGTCGTACTCGCCCTCCACCGCACGGTAGTCCTGGAGGGCCACGGTCACGCTGTCCGCGTAGCCGGCCGCCGCGATCCGTTCCTGCGCCAGCGCCTGCTGTTCGCTGGACAGGGTCACGGAGTAGACGGTGGCGCCGCGGGCTGCTGCCCGAAGCGCCAATTCACCCCAGCCGGTGCCGATTTCCAGGAGCCTGGTCCCGGCTCCGACGCCGGCCTTGTCCAGCAGCCTGTCGATCTTTGCCTGCTGGGCTTCGGCCAGCGCCTCCCAGCCAACCGAGGCGAGCGGCCCGGCGTCGGACGGAAACAGTGCCGCCGAGTAGCTCATGGTGGTGTCCAGGAAGTTGGAGAACAGGTCGTTGGACAGGTCGTAGTGCCGCGAGATGTTGCTGCGCGTATTCTGCTCGGCGTTCCGTTCCTGCCGTGGCGTGCGCGGCAGGTACAGCGAGCGCAGCTTCTGCAGCGGAGTGGGAATGAGCGTGTCCACCGACGCCGCGAACACCTCGAGGACGCCCGCCAGGTCGCTGGCTTCCCAGTCTCCGGCCATAAAGGATTCGCCCAGCCCGATCAGGCCGTTGTCGCCGATCCTGGCTTCGAACGCCTCCGGCCGCATCATGGTCATGACCGGCGCGTCCGGACCGCCGGTGCCGAGCACAGTACCGTCGGGGTACTCCACCCGCAGCGGCAGCCGCTTCACGGCTCCTTTGAACAGGAGGCCGGCGGCTTTGCCGGCCACGGCAGCCTTGGCGCCCGACGGCGGCTGGGCCACTTCCGGCCACAGGTCCGGATCGATGGTGGCGGGCGACGCCGGCACGCCGGCCGCGGTCCAGGCTGCGGGAGAGTGCGCGGGGGCCTTGCCGGCAGCGTCGCCTGCTGCCATGAGTCCAGCCTTATCGGCGGCTGTGCCTGCTGCCTTGCCTCCGACATAGGCCGCAGTTGCTTGGTTGTCGTCCGTCATTGTCATTGAACTGCCTCCTGTGAGGGGTGGTGTGGCCGGGCGACGACGGGCAGGCGTCTTGCCCAGAGTGTAATGCCCTGCACCCTGATGAGTGCGGAAACCAGCAGCGGCGCGGCTGGCACCGCAAGGGCGGCCGCAAGGATGTTCCGGAGGGTGGCGGGCCGGCGGATGCCGTCCATGCTCGCCACGAAGGGCCGGTGGCCCTCGCGCTGCAGCACGATGGACACCGCCAGCCGCTCCCCCGGCGCAGGCAGCTTCATCCGGTACTGCCCGCTTACGTCGTTGAAGGGTGAGACATAGAACGCCTTGGGCACCGAAGCCCGGCCGGCCGCATCCGTCCGGAGCAGGTAGCAGTGGCGCTCCCCGTACGTGTTGTGGACCTCGGCCACCACGCACTCGAGCTCACCGCTGGTGCGATAGCACCAGAACAGCGTCAGGGGGTTGAAAACGTAACCGAAAACCCTGGCGCTGGTCAGCATGTGGATAGCGCCGCCGTCGGGCTCTATGCCCTGGGTGCGCAGGTAGCGCTCCACGTTGCTGCGGATGCTGGCATGCGGATCCCCGAGATGGTCACCGGCCTTGAACACGGCCAGCGGCCGGAGCAGGAACGGTAGCCGCGGGAGCTGGTCCACATCCACGAACCAGCTGTAGTTGCGGTACGTGAACGCGTTCTTCAGCGGTGTGCGCCGCACGTGCGAGATGGACGTGCGGTAGAGGGCTGGGGCAGTGGTCATGCGGGTTCCGCCGCGGACAGCAGCTCCCGTTCCCCGCCGTCGCGGGAGTCGGGCAGATCGGCAGCCTGGGCAACGGGCCAGGAACGGCCCAGCGCCTCGGCGGCCCGCACGCCGGAAAGCGCGCCGTCCTCATGGAAGCCCCAGCCGAGGTAGGCACCGGCGTACGCGATGCGGCTGTCACTGAGGCCCGCGATTGCCTGCTGGGCCTGCAGCGACTCGGGGGTGTACTGCGGGTGCTCGTACACCATCCGCTTGAGGACCCGATCATCCGCAATCAGCTCCGACTCCCCCAGGCTCACCAGGTAGGGCATGCCGTCAGCCGGGCTGAGCCGCTGCAGCCGGGTCAGGTCGTAGCTCACCAGAACCTTGTCCGGCCGGGCTTCGCAGAACGGCAGGCGGTAGTTCCAGGAGGCCTTGGCATTGTCCGAGGCGGGCAGGACGGCCGGGTCCCGATGGAAGACAGTGTGGTTTACGGAGTACGGCATCCCGCCCAGCGCTTCCTTTTCGGCAGGCGTGGCATCGGCCAGGAATCCGAGGGCCTGCGCAGGATGGGTGGCGATGACAACCGCCTCGAAATCCTCCACGCCATGTTCCGTCACCAGCTCGACGCCAAGCTCGTGGCGCCGGACGGCGGTCACCGGCGTGTTGAGCCGGACATCCGCCAGCGTGGCGGCGAGCTTCTCGACGTACCTGGCCGAGCCGCCGCTGACCGTCCGCCACTGCGGCGAGCCTTTGACGCCCAGCATGCCGTGGTGGCCCAGGAACGTGAAGAGGTAGCGGGCGGGGTACGCCAGCGCGGTGGTGGGGTCGCAGGACCACACGGCGCTGACCACCGGGGTCATGAAGTGCGAGATGAAATAGGAGCTGAAGTTTTCGCGTTCCAGGAACTCGCCAAGGGTCTGCTCAGGTGCGGCCAGTTCCGGGTTGACCGCGGAAACGGGTGTGGTCTCCAGGAGGGCCCGGGCCTTCCGGTAGAAGCGGGTGACCTCGAGCAGCATCAGCAGGTAACGGCCCCGCAGGAGGCTGGAGGGACGGGCGATGATGCCGCGTCCGCCCTCGCGGGCCCCGGCGTACTCCAGGCCGCAGCCGTCGCACCGGATGGACATGCTCATTTCAGAATCCTGCGTCTCTACCCCCAGTTCGGCGAACAGCCGCAGCAGAGTGGGGTACGTCCGTTCATTGTGCACGATGAAGCCGGTATCGACGCCCAGGGAGGACCCGTCCGGCTGCGGCAGGTCATGCGTGTGCGCGTGCCCTCCCAGCCGGGAATCCGCTTCGAACAGCGTGACGTCGTCCTGCCGGTTGAGGACGTAGGCGGCAGTCAGGCCGGCCACGCCGCTGCCAATGACGGCCACCCGCCGTCGCCCGCCTCCGCTTACTGCTGGGTTAGGTGACAATGTATGCTCCTCTGCTGAACATTTGCCGCTGGGCTGGGTATGCAGAGGGCAATTCGGCGCCAGGTGCCCTGCGGATGGGTGGGATGGGCGGCAGTTTTTTCGGCGGGTGCCGGCGGAGTACTGTGGGCGGGTGGTAAACCCGGTACACCTGAAGACCCTCCTGGAGGTCACCCGGCTCGGTTCATTCGCAGCCGCAGCGGCAACCCTGGGCTACACGGCCTCGGCCGTCTCCCAGCAGATGTCCGCCCTGGAACGCGACACCGGCGTCGTCCTGTTCCAGCGCTCGGCGCGCCGCGTGGTGCCCACGGAAGCCGCCGTCGTCATGACCCGCCACGCTGCCAAGGTCCTCACGGACATTGAAGCCCTGATGGCCGCTGCTTCCAGGACGCAGGATTCAGCCAGCCAGGAACTAAGGCTGGGGATCTTTCCCAGCCTGGCCACCTATGTCCTGCCACGGATCCTGAAGAACCCGTCGTGGAAGAACCTGGGCATCGACCTGAAGGTGTCCGTGGCTGAACCCGGGCAGACCATCCAGGGGCTGCGCACCGGCGGTGACCTGGACCTCGCCGTTGTGTTCCAGGTGGGCCAGACCGGTTTTGCGTGGCCGAACACGATCAACCGGCAATGGATCGGCGACGACGACTTCCGGGTGGTGCTGCCCGCCGGATGGGGCTTCCGCTCCGATGCCAAGGTGGCGGCTGACCATCTCTCCGAGATGCCGTGGATCATGCACCACCCGGGCACCAGCGACGCCATGGTGATTGAGCGACTGTTCGCCGGCTGCAACCTGCATCCGCGGGTGGTGGCGCACAGTGACGATTTCCACGCGAGCCTGGAGATGGCCGCCGCGGGGCTGGGCGCGGCTTTGGTGCCGGAACTCGCGCTGCGGAACAAGCCGGCGGGCGTGGTGGTGCTGGACGTTCCCGAAATCCGGCTGGCCCGGAACGTCTTTGCGCTCCTGATCAATGAGCGGAAGACCGCCCGGGTCCAGCTGTTCGTCGACCTCCTGGCCGAGACGCTCGCCGGGATGCGCACCGCGGTGAATTAGGCCCGAACGCTGGAATGCACCGCTGTTCGGGTCTATGTTGAAACTATGAGCAAGGTAGCGAGCCGGCACTTTGGAGAGATTGAGCTCAACCACGGCAGGGATCACTTGATCGCCGCGAAGCATGAACTGCGCGGCCACCCGCTGGAACTCGACCTGAACGTGACCGCCCACGACCACTTCGACGAGGCCGCGCTGCACAAGGTGGACTACCGCCTGCGGTTCCTGCCCGAGCTCGTGGACGAGGTCCGGGACATGATCGCGGAAGAACTGGAGCAGGAAGGCACCAGCCCGCAGGAGTACCTGCACTTCCACTGCAACGCCCTCAAGGATGAGCACCTGCAGAAGGTCTTCGGAATATCAGACCGCAGCCAGCTCACCAACGAGGTGTTCCTGAAGGCCCTGAAACTCGGCCACGTGGGCATCTACCCCGGACAGCCCGAACGCTACTTCGTCCTGGACTTCACCCTGGGTGAGCATTTCACCGACGAGGTGCTGGTGGCCTCCGCCGACGAAGACGGCGTGGTGGACGACGAAATTGTGTGGGAGTCCTAGGTTTCGACGGGCCCGACCATCAAACAAAAGAACGACGTCGGCAGGTCACCTGAAGTGACCAGCCGACGTCGTTCTTTATGTACTTACTTCGCTGACTCCAGCAGGCCGGCGCGGACTGCCTGGGTTGCCTTGACCAGGTTGCGCAGGGACTCTTCGGTCTCGGCGTAGCCCCGGGTCTTCAGGCCGCAGTCCGGGTTGACCCACAGCTGGCGGGACGGAACGTGCTTGACGGCGGTGGCCAGCAGCTCGGTGACTTCACCCTCACCCGGCACGCGCGGCGAGTGGATGTCGTAGACGCCCGGACCCACGCCGCGGCCGAAGCCGTGGGACTCGAGGTCGTGGACAACCTCCATGCGTGAACGGGCGGCCTCAATGGAGGTCACGTCGGCGTCCAGTCCGTCGATGGCGTCGATGATGGCGCCGAATTCGGAGTAGCACAGGTGGGTGTGGATCTGGGTGGCGTCGGCAGCCCCCGCGGTGGAGAGGCGGAACGAGTTCACGGACCAGTCCAGGTACGCTGCGTGGTCTGCCTTGCGCAGCGGGAGGAGTTCGCGCAGGGCGGGCTCGTCCACCTGGATGACCTTGATGCCGGCTGCTTCGAGGTCAGCGATCTCGTCGCGAAGCGCCAGGCCAACCTGGTTGGCGGTCTCGCCCAGCGGCTGGTCATCGCGGACGAAGGACCAGGCGAGAATGGTGACCGGACCGGTGAGCATGCCCTTCATCGGCTTGTTGGTCAGGGACTGCGCGTACTCGGCCCAGGCCACCGTGATGGGGGCGCTGCGGGTGACGTCGCCCCAGAGGATGGACGGACGGGTGCAGCGGGAGCCGTAGGACTGGACCCAGCCGTGGACCGTGACGTCGAAGCCTTCGAGGTTCTCTGCGAAGTACTGGACCATGTCGTTGCGCTCGGGCTCCCCGTGCACCAGGACGTCGTAGCCGAGCTCTTCCTGCAACTCCACAACGCGCTTGATCTCGTCCTTCATGAGCTGCTCGTACTGCTCGTTGGTGAGGTCGCCCTTGTTGTTGCGGGCGCGGGCCGAGCGGATTTCGGAGGTCTGCGGGAACGAGCCGATGGTGGTGGTCGGCAGCGGCGGCAGGTGCAGGGCCTCTTCCTGGGCGGCTTCGCGGACCGAGTACTCGGAGCGGTTGAAGTCGGCGGCGGTCAGTGCTTCCGTGCGGGCGCGGACGTCGTCGCGACGGACCCCTGCGGCGGTGGCGCGGGAAGCAATCACTGCTGTTGCCTCGTCAATGGCGGCCTTCGCGGAAGCGGGGTCGGCCAGGTATGACGCGAGGGTCCTGACCTCAACCGCCTTCTGGTCGGAGAACGCCAGCCAGCTGCGCAGCTGTTCGGAGAGCTGCGTCTCCTCGGCAACGTCATGCGGCACGTGCTGCGTGGAAGTGGAGGTGGAGACAGTGACCTTGCCTGCAGCTCCCTTCAGGGCGTCCAGCTTGGCAGCCGAAGCGGCGAGGTCGTTGCGCCAGATGTTGTGGCCGTCAACGACGCCGGCAACCAGGGTCTTGCTGCCCAGCCCGGCGAGTGCCGCGGCGGAAGGAACGGCGCCCTTGAAGACGTCAATGTGCAGGGCGTCGATGTTGGTGGCTGCGAGGGTGCCGAGCTGGCCGTCGAGCGAACCGTACGGGGTGGAGACGAGGATCTGCGGGCGGTTCGCTGCAGCGGTGAGGACCTCGTAGGCGCGGGCCACGGCTGCTTCGATTTCGACGGCCGGGGTGTCCTGGTCAACGACGAGTGCGGGTTCGTCCAGCTGGACCCAGCTGGCGCCGGCGGCGGCGAGCTTCTCGAGCAGCTGGACGTAGACGGGCAGGATGTCCTCGAGGCGGGACAGCGGCGCGAAACCGGCCGGGGCGCCGTCGGAAGCCTTGGACAGCAGCAGGTACGTGACCGGGCCAACGATGTACGGGCGGGTTTCGATGCCGTTGGCCAGGGCGAAGGCGAACTCGTCAACCTTCGCGGTGGAGGCCAGGCTGAACCCGGTCTCCGGGCCGATTTCCGGCACCAGGTAGTGGTAGTTGGTGTCGAACCACTTGGTCATTTCCAGCGGCTGCTGTTCCTTGTTGCCGCGGGCAAGGGTGAAGTAGCCGTCGATGTCCAGCTGTCCCTCGGCGTTGAGCAGCTTGCCGAAGCGGGCAGGCACGGCGCCGAGGTGGGCAGTGGTGTCCAGGACTTGGTCGTAGTAGGAGAAGGTGCCCGGTACGGCTGCGGCTTCCGTGAGGCCGAGTTCCTGCAGGCGCCTGGCGATGGACAGCTGGATGTCCTTGGCGGCGGTGTCCAGGGCGGCGGCGTCGATCTTGCCGGCCCAGTAGGCCTCGACGGCTTTCTTGAGTTCGCGGCGGCGGCCGATGCGGGGGTATCCCAGCAGGGAAGCAGCGGGAAAGGGCGTGGTGGCGTTGTTGATGTCAGTCATGGGAATCTCCTGGGGAGTTGGAATGTGTGCGGAAGGCCCGTTGGAGGGCGCACGGCTGAAGGGTGTTCAGCTAAAAAGCGTTCAGCTAAAAGACGTTGGGCTTTGGCGGGCTCAGCTGGCGAGCTGGCCGGCCACGGCTTCGCGGCGGCTGGAGCGGGTGCGCCGCGGGAGGGCCAGCTTGTCCAGCACGTCCAGGGCACTTTGGTGTTCGTTGAAGGTGTAGAGGTGGATGCCCGGCGCTCCGGCTTCCAGTGCTGCGTTGGCAAGGTCCACGGTGGCGCTGACGCCGATCCGCATGCGTTCCGCGTCGCTGTCCGCCGCGGCCATGCGTTCCAGCAGTTCGGGAGCCGGCTCCACGCCTGTCAGCTCGCCGAGCCGCTTCAGGCGCCGGAGGCTGGTGAGCGGCATGACACCGGGGATGATCGGGATGGTGACGCCGGCCCGGCGTGCCCTCGTCAGGAGGTCGGCATACTGCTCCGTGTGGAAGAAGACCTGCGTGATGGCGAAGTCCGCTCCGGACCGCTGCTTGGCGAGCAGCACCTCGACGTCGTGCGCTTCGCTCGGTGACTCCGGGTGCCGGGTGGGGTAGGCAGCGACGCCGACGGCGATCTTCCCGGCGCAGAGCAGGGCGGACCGGCGCTGTTCAACCCGGCGGATCAGTTCGATCAGGTCCTGCGCATAGCGCAGCGACCCTTCGGCCGGTTCGCCGCCGTCCCTGGGCAGGTCGCCGCGGAGGGCAAGGATGCCGCGCACGCCGGTATCCAGCAGTTCGCCGATGATTCCCGCAAGTTCCTGGGGCGTGTTGCCCACGCAGGTCAGGTGGGCCAGGGGCCGGAGCGTGGTTTCCAGGAGGAGGCGGTTGATGAGCTCGACGGCGGTATCCCGGTTGGAGCCGCTGGCACCGTAGGTGACGGAAACGTAGTCCGGTGCGGTGGTTTCCAGTTCCCTGATGGTGGTCCAGAGCGTTTCCGCGGCTGCCGGCGATCGTGGCGGGAACAGCTCGTAGGAAAGCGCCACCGGAGCGGCGTCGGAAAGATTCGGGTGCGTCTCAATAAGGCTTGGTGGCGACATTTGCGTCCTTGGCTTTGGGCCATTGACGGCTGCTGTCGGCAAATGCGACGGCGGGCCGGCAATGAATTGAGTTTGGGGAACACGGAAGGACTCCACGAGGACGCAGCCGCGGCTGGTACGCCCTGAAATGAAGTTGTCCGTGAGCAAATGTCAGGCCCACATGGGGGCACCCACACCCTCCACACGGAGGATCGCTGACACGTTACCGGGGTAACTTGTATAAGACTCTATGAGCGGCCGGGCACGTATTCAAGTTGGCCTCCGAATTAAGACTCAGTTTTACGCCCTCTTTTGGATCTTTTCGGAATTTTGTTCGTTGCGCCCGGCGCTACCAGGGGCGCTCCGGGCCGGGCGCATATTCAGTGTCACTCAGGTATTCCTCCCGTTCGCGGCCGCTGTTGCGTTCGCGCTGGCCCTGCCGGGCGCTATCCTCCAACTGCTGGAGCTGGCTCTGCAGCGGCGAAGCCTGGCCGTCCTCACCGGGTGCGTCCTCCGCCGGTCCTGCGTCCGGCGCCGGCTTGTTGCCGGCGGCCGAGAGTTTTTCCTGCAGGCGTGCGTCGGCTCCCGCCAGCCGGTCCCCCGTCCCGCCGGGCTGTCCCTCGGAAAAGCATCCGTCCGGTGCTGCTTCCACGGCTGCGAGTGCCTCCCTGAACAGGCCGGCCGCCGGCGCCGGTTCTCCTGCCTGCAGTTTTTCGTCGCCGAGGCGCTCGATGGCCAGGACCAGGTTCACCCTGATGACGCACGCTTCGGCCGACTCGGACCGGGCCGGGGGAACAAGGTCCAGCGCTTCCTCGAAGCGGAGGCGCGCCGCGGCGAAATTGCCGTCAAGGACATCGGCATCCCCGGCGGCGAAGGGCGCCTTGTGGGGTTCGATGAGGTTTGCCGGCTGCAGGGCGTCCGCGGCGGCCCGGACGGATGCCGCGTCGGCGGCGTCGAAGGCGTCCGCTGCCCGGCCTCCCAGCAATCCAAGGCTGAGCAGTTTGACGGCGATGCACACGGCCAGGACCACAGGCAAGGCGGACCACGCGAGGAGGCGGCGGCGCCGTGCCGGCCGGCTGCCCGCGTTGCGCTCGAGGGACGTCACCTGTCCTCCGCCTTTCCATCCTGGGATCGCCGGCCGGCCGAGGCCGGGACAAGGGCCCGCACTTCACGGAGCCGGCGAATAATCACGATGGCCTCCGCCAACCCCAGCACGAAGGCACCGGCCGCGAGGATCCAGTACAGCTCGGTCCGCCCCGCCAGGGATCCGTCACTGCCCGGGCGTTCGAGCGTGCCCCCGGATTCGGGCACCGCAGGGCGGGCATCCTGCATCATCGGCGCAACGGGGTCGCCGGACGACCGGTGGACATAGGGAACGCCCAGCTGCCCTGCGAGCTCCCGCAGCCGGGGCTCATCAATCCTGGACAGTGCATCCCGAGGCTGCGCCTCCCCGCCGGCACCGGCGGTGCTGTCCTGGACATAGGGGGCGTCCTCGCCTTCCGTGGAACCTCCGTGGTGCTCCTGCCCGGCGCTTTCCCGCCCGGTGTTTTCGCGCATCCTTCCGCCGCCCGGTGTGCCGTAGCCCAGCACTGCTCCCCCGGCCACCAGGCCATCCGCCAGGTCCAGGGCTTCCGGTTCCTTCGGGCTGGTGTGCTCGCCATCGCCAAGGTAGTAGACGAGCCGGGGCTGCTCAGGGTGGCTCTGCCGGGCCGCGGTGAGGCGTTCGGCCAGCACCTTCCGGGCTGCGGTGATGCTGCTTCCTTTGGCATAGGCCGTGACCTGCGGCTCCAGCACAGAGATGATGGTTTCCAGCGCCAGGGTATCGGTGGTCAGCGGCATCAGGACATGGGCTTTGATGTCGAAGGTGATGACGGAAAAGCGGGCGCCGGGCAGTTCCTCGGCGATGGCCGCGATGTCCTGCCGCACTCCCTCCATCCTGGGTCCGGCGTTGCCGTAGTCCTCCGCGACCATGCTGGTGGTGGTGTCCACCACAAAAAACACGTTGAGGTCGGCGGTGGCTGCCTGGGCCGTGCCGCCCGGCAGTCCGGGGCGCAGCGCCGCGCCGAGGAGGAGCAGCACCAGTGCGCTTCGGGGCATCCAGGCGCGGACGTTGGCTCCCGCACTTCGCTCCGCAGCCGTCCGCACAGCAGTCCCCGCTCCCCGGTAAAGCCGCCATCCCAGGAACCCGAGGGCCGCCACCATGACGGGAAGCAGCAGCCACCAGGGAAGGATCGGTTGCAGGGTCATGGCCGCAACCGCCAGCCGGCGACGGCGAGGACCAGCCCGGAGAGGAGGGCCGCGGTGAGCGGCAGTCCCGGCTCGTCCGAGACGACCGCCCGCGGCGCGCCCTGAAGAGCCGACTTTTCCGTTTCCTCGACGCCCCGCACGACGCCCGGCACAGCTTCGGGGTTGTCCAGGGCGTAATAGGCACCGCCCGTGGATTCCGCCGCAGCCCGCAACTGCTCCCCTGGCTGATCCTTGCCTGGGCCGTAGTCAAGGTCACCCGGGTTCAGTGCATACACGCGCACAGCCCTGTCCTTGGCAAGGGCGGCCGCTTCCCCGAGGGTCATGATGGGGTCTCCGGAGAGAAAATTGTCCGTTGCCAGGACCACTGACCGCGAGCGCGCCGGTTGGCCGGATGGGCGCTTGATGCCGGTGTCCCGGTTTCCGGCCTGTTCCGTCCCGCGCGGGAAGCTGGTGAGGCAGGACGCCAGGCCGTCGCCGATCAGGGAGGAGCCCCGGCCGCTCCACGTCCCGTCGAGGAATCCGGAACTGCCGGGTTTCCCGTTGAAGGCGTCCCGTGCGAGCTGCAGCTGCTCCCGGGCGTAGCCGTAGTCGTCGGTCAGCGGAAAAACCTGGATGGCCGTGCTGTCAAAAACGGTCAGGCCGATGCGTTCGCCGTCGAATTCGGCGGCCAGTTCCGAGAAGACGTCCACCACGGCGGCGTCGGCACCGCTCATGGAGCCCGAAACGTCGAGGCACAGCATGATGTCGCGGTTGTGCTGTTCCGGCCGGATGGTGGCCACCTCGGCGGGCCGTGCCGCCGCCACAGCCGTGGAAACCAGCAGGGACGCGCAGGCGAGCGCGGCCACGGCGAGCCAGCGGCGGTACCGCCGCACGGCTGACTGGTACTCCGGCAGCACGGTGAGCCGGTCCGCATGGGCCACCGGCCGGCGTCGTGCGTTGGCAGTCCTGTCCGGCCGCAGGGCAGCCCATAGGGCAGCGCCGGCTGCCACGGCGGCCAGCGGCAGCAGCCACCACCACATCAGTTCCATGCCTGCACCGCCTTGCGTGCCGCGGCCGCGGAGCCTGCGACGGAGGGAAGGGGCTCGGGACCGAACTCGGCCGGATACAGCTGCCCGACGGCGGATGCGGCGGCCGGCAGCGGATGTTCCGCGAGGTCCGTCCGGGTCATGCGGGGCGCATCCACTCCGGTGGCGTCGCGGATGAATTTCCTCAGCAGGAGGCTGATTTCCTGGTGGGAGTCCCGGGCGCTCCGCTTTCCGGCGGCGGCGTCACGTTCCACGTCATCGATCCTCTGCAGGTACGCCGCCTTGAGTCCTGCCAGCTCCGTCAGGCGTGCAGGTCGGTGGCGGGCCTGCACGCCCAGTGGCTTGCGGGTGGCGGCAAACACGAACGCGTACCAGGCGGCAACCATCACCAGCAGTCCTGCACCGGCCCAGCCCCAGACGGGGGCATACTCCAGCGGTCCGTAGAACTCCGGTTCAGCCTGCACGTCGGTGCCTTTCCAGGAGGGCGAACAGGGCCGTCATCACGCCCCCGGTTCCGGCCACTTCGCCTTCCGTGATCCCGGCCTGGCGCAGCATGGCCCTGCGCCCGGCGTCCCGTTCTGCCACGGCGTTGGCATAGGCCGCGGCGACTGCCGGGTCCCGGGCAAGGTGCGCAAGAAGGGGGCGGGAACCGCAGACGCTGTAGGAATCAGACAGGCCCTGCTCCGGCTGAAGGAGCGGGTCCCCAGGGGCCAGTCCTGCGTCCCGGACCGTGAGCCAGAGGACCTCGTGCTGGGCCCGAAGCCGGCGCAGCAACTGCCCCAAGGCCGGGCTGGCCGCAAGTTCGTCGGCAACGACGAACAGCAGGTTGCGCCCCTTCACCTTGCGCGCCACATGGTGGAGCTGGTCCTCGATCCTGCTGGGCGCAGCGTCCAGCGTCGCCGCCGAGTGCACCTGCCGCAGGAGGCGTTCCAGATGGGCCTCACCGCCTTTGGCGGGCAGTGACGTTGTGCCCCCGGAATCGCCGCACACCAGTCCCACCACGTCACCGTGCCGGTGGGCAAGGTACCCCATGACCCCCAGCGCCATCACAGCGATGTCCTTCTTGGTTTCCCCGCTGTAGGCTGCCGCGGCCATGTTGCGGCCCGAGTCCGTGACCAGGATGACGCTCTGCCGGCGGACCGCCACGTACCGTTTGATCAGCGGCGAGCCGTGCCGCGCCGACGCCTTCCAGTCGATGTCGCGGACTTCGTCGCCGGGAACGTAGGCACGGAGGTCATCGAAGTCCAGGCTGCGGCCGCGGAACACCGAGCCGTATTCGCCGTCGAGCATGCCGCGGGCCTTGCGGTGCGCGAAGATGGCCATGTTGGACTTCACCCGCTGCAGGAGGCTGGTCACGCCGGCCTAGGGGGTTTGGACGGCAGCGACGACGGCGTCAATCACCGTTTCCACCCGTACCTCTTCCGCCACAGCGTCAAAGTTCAGGATCAGGCGGTGGCGGAGGACCCGGTGGGCGAGCGTTCTGACGTCCTCTGGAATGACGTGGTCCCTGCCGTTCAGCAGGGCGACGGCCCGCGCAGCCTGGCTGAAGGCGATGCTGGCCCGGGGGCTGGCACCGAACTCGATGAACCCGGCCAGCCGCGGGTCGATGTACTGCCCGGCGTTCCGGGTGACGAAGACCAGCCCCACGATGTAGTTGATGACGGCAGGGTCTACGTAGACGCGCCGGACGAGTTCCTGGACCGCCGTGACGGCCTCCAGCGAGGCTGCGGCGGGGGGCGCCTGCTCCGGCGTGTACACCCCCGCATCAATGCGCCGGATGATTTCCGCTTCCTCCGCCGGGGAGGGATAGTCCAGCACGTCCTTGAGCATAAACCGGTCCATCTGCGCCTCCGGCAACTGGTACGTGCCTTCCTGCTCGATGGGGTTCTGGGTGGCCAGGACAAGGAAGGGCGAGGGCAGCCGGTATTCCTGGCCGCCGATGGAGGTCTGGCGTTCCTGCATCGCTTCGAGCATGGCGCTCTGCGTTTTCGCGCTGGAACGGTTGATCTCGTCCAGGAGGACAATGTTGGCGTGCACCGGTCCCAGTTGGGTGATGAACGTGCCCTTGGCAGCGTCGTAAATCTGGGTCCCCACGATGTCACTGGGCAGCAGGTCCGGGGTGCACTGGATCCGGCGGAACTCTGCGCTGACGGCTTCCGCCACCGTCTGCGCGGCGGTGGTCTTGGCAAGCCCGGGGACGCTTTCCAGGAGGATGTGCCCGCCGGTCAGCAGGCCAACCAGCAGTGATTCCCGCAGCCTTGCCTGCCCCACCACCTTGGCCTCGAAGCTCCTGGCGATGTTCGCCACAACCTGCCGCGCCCGGGCCAGTTCCGCGGGTTCAATTCTTGCGGACGCGCTGGTTGAAAGCACTCGGACTCCCCCTGGTGGCTGAACTGGGCTTTGCTGCCGGACCGGCTGCACTCCGCCGCCATCCTATCCAAGAACGGGGCTGCACTTCCGGCAATGGGGAGCCCTCCCCATCAAGGGCGCCCGGGTCTATCCTTTTGACATGAGCGAGCTTCCAGCCAGTTACAAGGAGTTTCTCGCCGACAAAAGCGAGATGTTCATCAGCACTGTCAGGCCTGTCCTGCTGCAGTCCGCGGCGGACAAGCTGCACGGGGTCCGGGTCATCTACAATCCCGGAGCCACAGGCCACCAGGCGCACTTGGACGAAAGCCTGCCATACGGAGTGGTCATCGAGGACATCGACTGACTCCTCCTGCGTCGGGAAAGTCGCTTGGCGGGGCCGCCATGGTCCGTGCCGGGCTGCAGCCGTTGCCGGCGGTGATGCGAAACCGCGCTGCCCGGCTACCCCCTGACGGCTCCGGACAAGGCAAAGGAACCGTCGGCGCCCCTGGCCACAATGACGTAGAGCACCAGCACCGGCAGGGAATACAGGATGGAGAACGCGGCCAGCTGGCCGTACGCAACAGCGCCGTGCTGTCCGAAGAAACTGAAGATGGATACCGCGGCGGGCTGCCGTGCCTCGGACAGGAGCAGCACGAACGGCACAAAGAAGTTGCCCCACGCCTGGATGAACACAAAGATGAACACCACGCCCAGCCCCTGCCTCATCAGCGGCAGCACAATGGTTCGGAGCGCAGCCATCCGCGTTGCACCGTCCACCCAGGCGGCTTCCTCCAGCGATGCCGGCACGCCGTCCATGAAGTTCTTGGTCATCCAGATGGCCATGGGCAGGGTGGTGGTGGCCATGAAGAAGATGGTGGCGGGCATCGAGTCGAGCAGCTCGAACTGGACGAAGAGGCCGTACACCGGGACCATGATGGCAGTGATGGGCAGGCATGTTCCGAAGAGGACGGTGTACATGAACGGCCGGTTGAACCGGGACTGGTAGCGGGAGAGCGGATAGGCAGCCAGGACGGCTGCAACCAGGGTCACGACGGCCGTACCCCCGGACAACACCACGCTGTTCCACAGTGGCCGGAACAGCAGTTCCGGGGTCAGGACGGCGGCGAAATTGTCCGCGCCGGCTTCGGCAGGAATCCTTAGTTCATGTCCGGCTTCGGCATCGAGGGACGCCAGGATGAGCCAGAGCAGCGGCAACAGGAAGCCGGCTCCGATCAGGAGCAGCACCACGTCAGCCGGAGTGCTGCCGGCCCGGCGCCGCTGCCGGCTTCCAGTGGTGGCCGGACGCGTGCGGGCTGTCCTGGCGGGAGCGCTCATGGATTCCGTTCCCGGAGCAGCCGGACGTACACCAGGCCGAAGACCGCGCCAATGAGGATAAGCACCGAGGCGACCGCTGTCCCGTAGCCAATGTCCCCGAATTTGAAGGCCTCCTGGTAGGCCAGGACAGGAAGCGTGGTGCTAGCGTTGGCCGGTCCACCGGCAGTCATCACCCACACCAGCGTGAACACCGCCAGTGTCTGCAGCGTGATCAGCATCAGGTTCGTGGTGATGCTTCCGCGGATCATCGGCAGCGTGATGAAGGCGAGCCGCTGCCAGCCATGCGCGCCGTCCATCTGGGCCGCCTCTGTCACCTCGGCCGGAACATCGTTCAGTGCCGCACGGTACACCAGCATGGAAAACGCGGTTCCCCGCCACACGTTGGCGAGCGTTACGGCCACCATGGGAAAGGCGTAGAGCCAGTCCGGCCGGCCAAGCCCCAGGCTCCCCAGGAGCTGGTTCAGCGTCCCGTCGCCGCTGAAAAAGGCATAGGCGGCAAAGGCAGCAACGATCTCGGGAAGGACCCAGGCAGCTACCACCGTGGTGCCAACGACCGTGGACACCACCGGCCGGGCCCGGCGCATCAACACCGCCAGGGCGAGCCCCAGCAGGTTCTGGCCCAGTACCGCCGAACCACCGACGAACACCACCGTGAGGAAAAGCGAGAGCGGGAACACCGGGTCCGCCAGCAGCCGGCCGTAGTTGTCCAGCCCCACCCATAAGGGGTTGCGGGCGCTGCGCCCGGTCAGGCCGGCGTTGGTGAGGGACGCGTGGAAGGCCCAGAGCACGGGTCCGGCAAGAAAGACGAGGAGGAGCAGCACAGCAGGAAGGACCGGCAGGTACCGAAACAGTTGCCGTGCCGTGGCGGGTAGCTGCAACGGGCTACTTCCGGACGGTGTTGTCGCCGCCCACGATCCCGGCCACGGCGGCGTCGTACTCCGCCGCTGCCTCCTGGGGGGATTTGTTGCCGGTGATGACGGCTTCCGTGGCCTCCTGGACGGCCGCTGAAATCCGGGGGTAGTCAGCAGTTGCCGGCCGGTACCGGGTCACCGAGACAAGCTCGGATACATCCCTGACGAACGGGTTGGCATCCAGGTACTCCTTCTCGGCAGCCACGTCCTTCCGGACGGCAATCTGCGAGCTCTCCACGGTGAAGGCCAACGAATTCTTCTTGTTGAGCGCCGTTGAGAGGAAGTTGAAAGCCAGTTCCGGTTCCTTCGTCCCCGCCCCGAGCGCCAGGGTCCAGCCGCCCGACATGCTCACGGCACCGGGCGCCTGGCCGTTTTGGGTGGGGAAAGGGGCCACGCCGATCTCCTGCTCGTAGCCGGGCCACTCGTAGGAACCGCCATCCTGCCAGAATGACGGCGCGTAGGAGCCTTCCACCGTGGCCCCCATTTTGGCGTTCGGGAACCATTCACCAAAGACCTTTTTCCAGACATTCGCGTCCAGCGCTTCAGCCGGCGAAACCGCCAGTTGCTCTTCATACAGCGTTTCAAGGAATCCCAGCGAGTCCCGGAAACCGGCGGACCCAACCACCCATTTGCCGGCATCTTCGTCATACAGGGCAGACCCCGTCCCGTACAGCAGCTCGTAGAAGCTTTGCATCACAGAGCCCTCGCCGGTGCCCTTGCCCGCGTACATGTTGAACGGGATCACCGTGGGGTCGTTGGCCTTGATCTTCCGGGCGGTGTCCAGGATGTCCTGCCAGCTCCGCGGCTGCCAGGGAAGGCTGATCCCGGCATTTTCCAGGACCTTCCGGTTGTACCAAATGGCGCGGGTGTCCGTGCCCAGCGGCACCGCGTACGTCCCGCCGTCGTCCGCGCGCCCTGCCGCCTTGGCGCCGTCGTCGAACGTATCCCAGTCCGCCCAGCCCTCAAGGTGGCTGTCCAGCTTGAGGAGGTAACCGGCGTCCACGTCGGAGCGGACCTTGAAGGTGTCCTCGTAAAACACGTCCGGTGCCGTGGACGGCGACCGGAGGGCAAGCGCCAGTTTGGTGCCGTAGTCGTCGTCGTTCGCCTGGATGGGCTGCAGCTCGACCTTGACACCTTGGTTCGCCGCCTCGAACTCCTGCTTGGCGGCCTGGAGCATGGTATCCAGGGCGGTGAAGGAGTCAGTCTTCTGGTAAGCCACCTTCAGGGTCTTGGAAGCACCCGCCGGATCAGCCGGGTTGCACGCCGTCAGGACAATCATTGCCGAAGCGACGAGGGACATGGTCTTCAGCGACTGGCGACGCATGGTGCTCCATTCGGTCAATGGCTGCGGTCCCCGTTGTCAGCGGGCCCCCAGCCGCGGCAATAAGCAAATGCTAGATGGACGCCCTGACCCAGGCAAGGCACCGCCGGCGGCGCACCGGTCAACTTTCCAGGAGGAGCCGCTGGGCCCGGGGCGCCAGCGTATATTCCAGGACCAGGGAGGCCGCTCCGATGGCTCCGACGTCCTCTCCTACCCCGGTGCCCACCACCTCGATGGGATGGATGAGCCGGGTGTCGCTGTTGGCCTCGAGCAGCGCCGGAATCTTCTCGAGGTAGCGTCCGGCCAGCCGGCTCCAGAAGGGCCCTCCGAACACCACGCGCTCAACGTCCAGCGTGTTGGTGACCACCGAGGCGGCACGCGCTACCCGCGCTGCGGACTTGTCGATGATGGCAAGGGCCTGTTCGTTTCCCTCGTCCGCAAGGTCGCACAGCCGGGAAAAGCTTTGCTGGATCTCCGCGCCGCTGTTCCCGGACCGCGTGCCGTCCAAAATCCCGGCGGCCTCCGCTTCGGCCACCAACACCTGCGGGATGCAGGTGGACTTCACGCAGCCGCGCAGGCCGCAGTCGCAAGGGGGTCCGTCCGGGTCCACCACGATATGGCCGATCTCGCCGGCGTTTCCGGAAGTTCCCCGGACAACCTCGTCATTGAGGACAATGCCGCAGCCGATGCCGGTGCCCATGTACATGAAGACGAAGCTGCCGGAGCCGCTGGGGCCGCCGGCCCACGTTTCCGCGACGGCGGCGCTGGTGACGTCCTTGTCCATCAGGACGGAATAGCCCGTGGCTTCGGAAAGGGCGCTGCGCAGTTCCACCCGGTCCCAGCCGGGGAGCAGGGGCGGATCCACCACGGATCCGCTATCAAGGTCGATGGGGCCGGGAGCAGCGACGCCGAGTCCGGCGATCCTCTCCCGGTCCACGCCGGAGTCCTCCACCAACTGGGCGATCTCCTCAGCGATGGTGGAAATAACGGCCGACGGATCGTTGCCGCCGGGGGTTTTAATCCTCGAGTGCCGCACCACTGCGCCCACCAGATCCAGGACCACGAAGGTGGTGACAGCGGGATCCAGGTGGACACCCAGCGCGAACACACCGCCGGGGTTGAGCCGCAGGATGGTGCGCGGCTTGCCGGGTCCGCTGCCTTCCTTGCCCGCCTCCACGATGAGGTTCTGGTCAAGGAGGCGCCGGGAGATGTTGGAGATGGTCTGCGGTGAGAGGCCCACAATCTGGGCCAGCTCCACCCGGCTCAGCCCGGCGGAAGCCCTTCGGATAGCGTCCAGGATCACCGTGAGGTTGAAGTCCCCCATTTTGGGCAGGTTGGTTCCGCGCCTCGGTGAGGATTGGCGGATCTCAGTCACGGCGTCCCCTAAACGTCTTTGGCCACGTACTTGTGGTGATGCTTGAATCGTACGTTACGCGTGGTCACAGACCCATAGGGCGGGCACGACGGCGCGGCGCGGCAAGGGCGGTCCTCCCCCTGGGCGGAGTGGGGCCGGCCTGTTCCGCTCATCCATCGCCGCGGCGGGTGCTCAACGTCACTGTGAACTTGGGGTTCCTGCCTTTCACGGCGGTAGGCCCAACGTGCCGCTCCAGCGCGGGCAGGTAGGGCAGGTGGCGGTTGAAGACCGTCCACAGCTCGCCCCCGGGCGCGAGGACCCGTCCCGCTGCCTCAATCATCTTTAGGCCTGCTCCAGCATGGACCCCGGCGCCGACGTGGAACGGCGGGTTGAGCAGGACCAGGTCCACGCTGCCTGCCGCCAGGCTGCCGAGGGCGTCATCCTGCAGGACGGTGATTCGGCCTTCCAGCCCGTTGGCTTGTGCCGTTGCCTGCGCGGAGGCCACTGCTGCGGCGGACTGGTCCGTGGCGGTCACTGCTGCCCCAGGGTGCTGCCGGGCGTACATGGCGGCAAGGATTCCCGTGCCGCAGCCCAGGTCGACGGCGTGCCGGGCCGCCTTCATGGCCGGGAGGAACGTCAGCAGGAACCTGGTACCGATGTCCAGTTTGGTGCCGGCGAACACTGCCCCATGGGCGGCGACGTCGAGGTCGAGCTCGGCGAGGTGTTCGACGACGGGATAGTTTCCCTTCCCGCCCCCTTGCGGACCGCACGCCAGAATCACGCGCGACTTCTGCCTGGCGAGCTGCGGCTGGACGGAAGAGAAGTGGCGTTCCAGCACGGCGTTCATGCCGAGTGACATGTGCTTGACCCGCCCGCCGGCCAGGAGCGTAACGTCCGGTGCCGCGTAGCGGGCCACCGCGGCGGCGATCTCGTCCAGCTCAGCCAGCGTCTTGGGCAACTGAAGCAGTACTGCCTGCGCCCCGGCCAGGAGTTCCGGGCCAAGCGGCAGCTGGGTGAACCCTGGCTCCCCGTCCGTGGAACCGGCGGGCATCCCCGCCGGGGCGGCCGGGAGCAGGCCGGCGCTACGGAGCCCGGCCGCGTTGAGCTGCAGGGCGCGCTCCCCGGTGATCAGGTCCTGGTGGACCCGTACGGAGCCCGGGTTGAGCGCGGCGAGGGCCCCCAGCGTCAGCGCACCGTACCGGTCCCCGATGACGGCCACTGCGCTTCCGGAAGCCACCAGTCCCCCGGCTGCCTCAAGCAGGAGCCGGTCCGTGGCGTCCCACGCCTGCAGGTTGGGTGCTTCCACATCCGGTCTGCGCCGGAGTGCTGCAAAGAGATCCCCAAGACTGTTTGATGCCAACTGTTCCCGCTGCTTTCCGTTGTTCTGGTTAAACGTGCCGCTGCCCGGAACTGCTGCCGCTCATTCCAAAGCCGTCCGCAGGCTTTCCCGGCGGTCCCGCCGGGCGCCACCCGGGCCGTCCCCGGCGTCGAGCATTACATAGCCGTTGCCACGGCGCTGAAGGTGACAGGCAGCGGAGAACCCGGCCGGCCCGCACCAACGACGATGACGTCGGTTCGGGCAGAATTCACCTCCCCAATGATAGTCGCGCGAGGTATTCCGGCCTTAGTGTTGGCCCATGGAGACGGGAGGAGCACCATGACCACAGCTACCGGGAATGCATCGCGGCTCGCCAGGGCCCTGGCAGTAGTGCTTGGCACTGAAGAAATACCCCTGCGCCTCCGCGCTTGGGACGGTTCCGAGGCAGGGCCGGCGGGAGCGCCTGTCCTTGAATTCCGATCCCGCCGCGCCCTGCGCCGGATCCTGTGGTCCCCGGGCCAGCTCGGCCTGAGCCGTGCCTATGTGGCTGGCGAGATCGACTCTCCCGGGGACATTTTCGCAGCGTTCGCGGCCCTGAGCTCGGCGGGCAAGTTCGCGGAGCCGGGTCCGTTCCGGCCGCTCACCGCCGGTGAAGTCTGGACGCTGCTGCGCACCGCGGTCCGGCTGGGCGCCCTGGGCCCCAACCCTGCGCCACCGCCGGAGGAGGCAAGGGTGGCCCGGAGAGGTCCCCTGCACTCGCGCCGCCGTGACTCCGCAGCCATCTCGCACCACTATGACGTGGGCAACGACTTCTACGCCTTGGTGCTGGGACAGTCCATGGTCTACTCCTGCGCCGTGTGGCCCGACGACAGCGACCACCCGGAGCAACCGGATGCCGGGAGCCGGCTCGCCGACGGCCTGGACGCCGCGCAGGAGGCCAAGCTGGACCTGGTATGCCGCAAGCTTTGCCTCCGGCCGGGCATGCGCGTGCTGGATGTCGGCTGCGGCTGGGGCAGTTTTTCCCTGCATGCGGCCGGGAAGTACGGCGCAACCGTTGTGGGCGTGACGCTGTCCACGGAACAGGCCATCCTGGCCCGGAAACGGGCCGCAGACGCCGGACTGACCGAACGGGTGGACATCCGGGTCCAGGATTACCGGGACATCGGGGACGGTCCGTTCGATGCCATCAGTTCGATCGGAATGTCCGAGCACGTTGGGCGGGAGCAGACCCCCGGTTACGCCGCTGCCTTGTTCGGCCTGCTCCGGCCGGGCGGGCGGCTGCTAAACCACGCGATCTCCTGGAATGCCGGTCCCACCAAACCCGATCCGAATTCCTTCATCCCCCGTTACGTGTTTCCGGACGGGGAGATGATCAGCCTCGGCGAGATGGTATCCGCCCTGGAGGCAGCAGGCTTCGAGATCCTGGATGTGGAGGCACTGCGGCGCCACTACGCGTTGACCCTGCGCGCGTGGGTCCACAGGCTGGAGGCAAACTGGGATCAGGCTGCGAAACTCAGCGGTCTCGGAAGGGCCCGGGTCTGGCGGCTTTACATGGCTGCAAGCGCACTGGGTTTCGAAGGCGGCCTGACAGGCGTCAACCAGGTCCTGGTACAGCGGCCCGGCGGCGACGAACCGCCGCTGCGGCGTACAGCCTGGCTTTGACTGCCTGAGCCGTGGGGCGACACAGGGTCGTGCCCCCGGAACCGGTCCCTTAAGCAAAAGGGACGATCCCGTGGGGATCGTCCCTTTTGTGCCGGTGGAGCTGAGGGGACTCGAACCCCTGACCCCCTGCATGCCATGCAGGTGCGCTACCAGCTGCGCCACAGCCCCGGACTTTGCCGCCCCCGGTTTACCACCTCGAAGCAACCTGTTCAGCTTAATGCACTTTCGCCGCTCACGCCAATCGGCCTGGTCCGCCTCGCGGCCGCATCGGCTCCCGGCCGGGGCAGGTAAAGCACACAAAAAAATCCGCCGGAATCGCAGTGATTCCGGCGGACCGTCCGGTGGAGCTGAGGGGACTCGAACCCCTGACCCCCTGCATGCCATGCAGGTGCGCTACCAGCTGCGCCACAGCCCCGAATTATTGCCGCTCCTTCAAGCTTTTCGGCTTTCCCCGAAGCAACTCAAATATCTTAGAACAGCAATTCCGAAAATTCCAAATCGGGCATATTCCGCGTGGTTCCGCGGATTTACTCGCTCTCGGACGCAGCAACAGCCTTTACGGAGGTGTCGTCACCGAGCTGCAGGTCAACGACGGGGCAGTCCTTCCAGAGGCGCTCCAGGGCGTAGAAAACGCGGTCTTCCTCATGCTGGACATGGATCACAACGTCCGAGTAGTCCAGCAGTACCCAGCGGCCGCCGGAACGGCCTTCACGGCGGACAGGCCGCAGGTCCTGCTTGGCGAGCTCTTCCTCGATCCCGTCCACGATTGCGTTGACCTGCCGCTCGCTGGGTGCGGAGGCAATGAGGAAGACGTCGGCCAGGGCGAGCCGCTCGCTGACGTCCAGGGCAACGATATCCTGCGCGATCTTGTCCGCGGCTGCCTTGGCGGCGGCGCGGGCTATGGTGATGGATGATTCTGATGCAGTCACGTGACTCCTTGTTGGGTGGAAACTCTAAGTGGCGGAACGCGGCTCAGCGGGACATGCCGCTGATGATGAGGATGATGCCCGAGACCAGGGCCACGATTCCGAATGCCAGGATGCAGAACTGCAGGACCCTGTTCCGCTGCGCCCGGGCCAGTCCGGCCGTGGCAGCGTCCAGGGGCTCCAGGCCGTAGGCCGACCTGGCGGGGATCCGCGGGAGGTCCTCAAAGAGGTCCTCCGCCTGGTTCGCGTCGGTCATCACGGGCCGCGGACGGGCTGCCGCCCGGGCTGCGGCTTCCGCCCTGGCAATGACGTGGGAGCGGCCCGAACCGGCTTCGGGTGCGGCCGGACGCTGAGGGCCCGCAGGGCGCCGTTTCTTGGTTCCGGGCGCCGTAACCTTCGACCCCGGACGGGTGGTGACCGGGACATGTGAGGTTGCGGGCGGCTTCATGACCGGCCGGTCGATGCCGGGAACCTGCACGAACTCCAGCGGGGTAACCATGGCAAGGTTGCTGGCCGTCGATGGCGCCGGGCGCTGGCTTGCCGGGCCGGTCTGGTCCCCGGCGCCGGGTTCCCGCGCCGGGCTCTTGGCAGGATCCCTCGACGGCGCAACCGGGGTTCCGGCCTGCTCGGCCAGCTTCTGCTTGGCAATGGCGCGGCGGTTCAGGATGGCCGCACGTTCGGCCAGGGCGATCTGCTCCGCCAGGATCTCCGGGTCAACCGCTTCCGGGTCCAGGGAGGCGATGTGCTCCATCTTGGCGATCTGGTTCTTGGCCTGCTCGGCGAGCAGTGCCCGTGCCGCCAGGGCCTGTTCAACCGTCATGCCCGCAGGGGCTGCAGGACCCGGCTCCGCACCGGAGGGTTTCTTGCCGTCCTGGGCAGCCCGCTCCCCCGCGCCCCGGCCCTCCTGCACCTGAGCGGCGGCATCGGTCTGGACGGACGACGGCGGCACAACGGGGTTGGCCGCGGTCAGCGCCTGTTCCTTGAGCTGCTGCAGGCGGAGCTGGCGCCGGGTGGGTGGCCCTCCGGCAGAGAGCTGGCCCTCTTTTTCCTCCAGCTCCTTAAGGGTGCGCAGGGCTGCGCGGTCGCGCGCCCGGATCTGGGACGACCGTTGAGTGGAGGTTTGCTCGGACACAGCAGCAGCGGGCCCGGGGGCCGTAGGGGTGGCAGCAGGCGGGTTCGCGGCAGGGGAAAGCTGCTCCGTGGCGGCGGGCACGGGCTGTTGGGCATCCCTGGCCTTCCGGAGTTCCCGGCGGCTGCGGATGGGGGGCTGTTCCTGACTCATTGAGAACTCATTCAGTACTGGCTGGTTCACGTGCTTGGGAAGTTGGGACATCGCCGGCTTCCACGGCGTCGGCGTACAGGCCGTACTTGGCGATGTACTGGACAACGCCGTCCGGCACCAGGTACCAGACCGGGTTGTTCGCGGCCACGCGCGTGCGGCAGTCCGTGGAGGAGATGGCCATGGCCGGAACCTCAAGGAGGCTCACGTCAGCGCGTCCCATCCCGTCGAGGACATGGCCCGGCCGGGTGACTCCCACAAAGTGGGCGAGCGACCACAGTTCGTCGATGTCCTTCCAGGAAAGGATTTGTGCCAGTGCGTCCGCTCCGGTGATGAAGAACAGGTCAGCGTCGGGACGCTGGGCGCGGAGGTCCCGGAGGGTGTCGATGGTGTAGGTGGGACCTGGCCGCTCAATGTCTACCCTGCTCACAGTGAAGCGCGGATTGGAGGCCGTCGCGATGACTGTCATGAGGTAGCGGTGCTCGGGCTCGCTGACGTGTTGGTGGGACTTCTGCCACGGCTGGCCGGTGGGGACGAAAACCACCTCGTCCAGGTCGAATTCCGCCGCCACTTCGCTGGCTGCGACCAAGTGGCCGTGATGGATGGGATCGAACGTCCCGCCCATCACGCCAAGCCGCAGCCTGCCGGTGGCACCCGAGCGGTGCAGGGCGCGGGAAATGTTAGCGGCCCTGCCCGTGATCGTGCTTGTTGGGGTGCTGGCGGTGCGGGTCCGCGTGCTCCTCGGTTGCTGCGTGGCGGTTGCCCAGGTTGGAGTAGGACAAGGTGATGAACATCAGCACCAGCAGGAGGGCGAAAATAACCACCCCGAAGACCCACGGCTCAGCCCACAGCGGCGCGAGTTCGTGTTCTCCGCCTTCGGCGACGGTCGTGGCAATCTGCTGGAACAGCATTTTCTCCCCTTGGGCTCAAACTATTGTGGCAGCGGAAAGCTCCGCCGTTTCTGACTTCTGGTCTATGTTACCGTGCGCTACCCGCGCACCTGGCCCTCGCCCTGCACGATCCACTTCGTGGTAGTGAGCTCGGTCAGCCCCATGGGGCCCCGCGCGTGCAGCTTTTGGGTGGAAATGCCCACCTCGGCGCCGAGGCCAAGCTCCCCGCCGTCGGTGAACCGGGTGGAGGCATTCACGATGACGGCAGCAGAATCAACCTCGGCGATGAACCGTTCTGCGTTACGGAGATCGTTGGTGAGGATCGCCTCGGTGTGGCCCGTGGACCACGTACGGATGTGCTGCACGGCCTCGTCCAGGCTGTCCACCATGGCCACCGCGAGGTCCAGGTCCATGTACTCCGTGCCCCAGTCCTCCTCAGTGGCAGGTTCGGACTCGATGGAGGCGGGCAGGGCCGCGCGTACCCGCTCGTCGGCATGCAGCCGGACCCCTGCCTGGCGGAGCGCGGCTGCCACGGCAGGAAGAACGGGGGATCCCGAGTGGACCAGGAGCGTCTCCACCGTGTTGCAGACGCTGGGCCGCTGGGTCTTGGCGTTGAGGAGGATCTCGACTGCCATGTCCTCGCTGGCCGATTCATCGATGAAGATGTGCACGTTCCCTTCACCGGTCTCGATCACAGGCACGGCGGAGTTGACGACAACGGTCTGGATGAGCTCCCGGCCGCCGCGGGGAATCAGCACGTCCACCCTGCCGCGCGCCTTCATGAGGACGTTGGCACCTGCGCGGCCGTACTGGTCGACTGTCTGGACGGCGTCGGCAGGCAGGCCTACGGACTCCAGCGCTTCACGCAGTACCCGCACCAGCACCTCGTTGGTGGCTTGGGCGGCAGTGCCGCCGCGCAGGATCACGGCGTTGCCGCTCTTGAGTGCCAGCCCCGCAATGTCCACGGTGACGTTCGGCCGTGCTTCGTAGATTGCCGCCACCACACCCATGGGCACGTTGACCTGCCGGAGGCGCAGGCCGTTGGGAAGCGTCTGCCCGCGGACCACGTTTCCCACGGGATCGGGAAGGTTGGCCAGGTTTTCCAAAGCTGCCACGAGTCCCGAGATGCGGGTTTCCGTCAGGGTAAGGCGGTCCAGCATGGCGGCGGAGGTGCCATTGGCTTTTCCTGCCGCCACGTCCATGGCGTTGGCCGTAAGAATGGCCCCGGTGTTCTCCTCCAAGGCTGCGCCGACGTTACGGAGGGCGCGGTCCTTCCAGGCCCGGTTTGCCATGGCCATACGGCGCGCGGCGTCACGGGAGCGGTCCGCAATGGCATGGACTGCTGCCTCAATATCGCCCGAAGACAGCGGGGAGTCAGCCGGCACCTGCGCCACGGATGAAGTAGCCGGCTGCGCCTCGGTGGCGGCAGTATCTCCGGGATTTTCAGCAGTCGTGTTGTGGATCAGGGCCTCAGTCATGTTCCAAGTTTAGGCGAGCGGGAAGCTCAAACCAGCACCAGGTCATCAACGTGAACAACTTCGCGGTCATAGCCGCTGCCCAGCGCCTCACCCAGGTCCCTGGTGGACCGGCCAAGCATCTGCGGCAACTCCGCTGACGAATAGTTCACCAGTCCCCGCGCAACCACGGTGCCGTCGGCAGCTGCTATCTCGACGGCGTCGCCCGCTTCAAATTCACCGTGGACGGCGGAGATGCCTGCGGGAAGCAGCGAGGTGCGGTGGTGCCGCACAGCCTTGACGGCGCCTTCGTCCAGCACCAGCCGCCCTTGGACGGAGGCGACGTGCGCCAGCCACAGGAGGCGGACGGGCTTGCGGGCACCGTTGACCGTGAACCAGGTGCCCACGTCCTCGCCGTTAAGGGCAGCCGCCGCGTTGGGGGTGGAAGTGACAAGGGCATGGATGCCGGAGCCGGCTGCCATGGTGGCCGCTTCCACCTTGGTCAGCATCCCGCCGGTGCCCACGCCTGCCTTGCCGGGTTTCCCGATGGAGACGCCATCCAGGTCCGCGGGGCCCGCAACGAGCGGGATCCGCTTCGCGCCAAGTGACGGCGGGCCGTCGTAGAGGGAGTCGACGTCGGACAGCAGCACGAGGGCATCGGCCCGGACCAGGTGGGCAACGAGGGCAGCGAGCCGGTCGTTGTCACCGAAGCGGATTTCATGCGTGGCCACGGTGTCGTTTTCATTGACCACCGGCACCACGCCAAGGTTGAGCAGCCGGTCCAGGGCGCGGAAGGCATTGGTGTGCTGGCTGCGCCGCATGAGGTCTTCGGCGGTGAGCAGCACCTGGCTGACCGTCACACCGTGCGCCCCGAAGGCCTGGGTGTAGCGGGCCATCAGGAGGCCCTGCCCCACGCTGGCAGCTGCCTGCTGGGTGGCAAGATCGCGGGGGCGCTTGGCAAGGCCCAGGGGTGCCAGGCCCGCGGCGATGGCACCGGAGGAGACCAGGATGATTTCGGTGCCGGTGTTGCGTTTGGCCGCCAACGCGTCAGCCAGGGCAGTCAGCGCCTCTTCGGAGATGCCGCCCTTGATGCTGGTCAGCGACGACGAGCCAACCTTCACCACGATCCTGCGGGCGCTGGCGAGCACGCTCCTGTCCACGGACCGCGCCAGCGGCACCGCAGCTGCCGCCCTAGAACTCATCGCCTGCGTCCAGTCCACTCTCCTTGAGCGGCTTGGCGACCCGGCGGCTGCTCACGGACTCGGTCCAGATGCCGGCCTTGCGCTCGGCTTCAAGTTCGGCGCGGGCGGCCGCCCTGGCGTCCTTGCGTTCCTGCTGCTCGTCACGTTTCTGTCCGCGCGTGGGGCGGTCGCCGATATCGGCAAACCGGACGTCGGTGCCGCGCGGCGAGGCCAGCAGTTCCGCACCGGCCATCATGGTGGGCTCCCAGTCGAAGACAACGCCGTCATCCTCGCCAATAACAACTGTGTCGCCGGGCTTGGCGCCCTGCTTGAACAGCTCCGTCTCCACGCCGAGCTTTGCCAGGCGGTCAGCGAGGTAGCCGATGGCTTCCTCGTTGGTGAAGTCCGTCTGCTTGACCCAGCGCACCGGCTTTTCGCCCAGCACGCGGAACAGCGGCTCAAGGCCCTTCTCTTCCCGGCGGATCCGGAAGCCTGCTTCATTGACCGCGCGGGGCTTGATGACAACGGGCTGCACCTTGGGCGGCGCAGCAGCCACCGCGTCCCGGGCCGCCTGGACGATTTCGGCCATGGCAAAGCCCAGCTGGCGGAGGCCCTCGTGGCTAGTTGCCGAGATTTCAAAGACCCGGTAGCCGCGGGATTCCAGTTCGGGGCGGACGAACTCGGCCATGTCCTTGCCGTCCGGCAGGTCCACCTTGTTCAGTGCCACCAGGCGGGGGCGGTGGTTCAGCGGAACCACTTCACCGTCCTGGCCCGCGTAGCTCATGTCCACGGCGTACTTTTCGAGTTCGGCCTCGATGACGGCCAGGTCCGAGAGGGGGTCGCGGTCGGCCTCCAGCGTGCCGCAGTCCAGGACATGGACCAGCGCCGCGCACCGCTCCACATGGCGGAGGAAGTGGTGGCCGAGGCCCTTGCCCTCGCTGGCGCCTTCAATCAGCCCCGGTACGTCTGCAATGGTGAAGCGGACATCCCCGGCCTGAACTACGCCCAGGTTGGGAATCAGGGTGGTGAAGGGGTAGTCGGCGATCTTGGGCCGCGCCGCGGACATGGCGGCGATAAGGCTGGACTTGCCGGCGGACGGGAAACCCACCAGGGCAATATCCGCAATTGACTTCAGTTCCAGCACAATGTCGCTGGACTCGCCTTCGATGCCGAGGAGGGCAAAGCCGGGAGCGCGGCGCTTTTGCGAAGAGAGCGCGGCGTTGCCCAGGCCGCCGATGCCGCCCGCCGCAGCCACGTACTCGGTGCCTTCGCCCACGAGGTCGGCGAGGACGGTGCCGTCCTTGGACTTGACCACCGTGCCGTCCGGAACGGGCAGGATGAGCGTCTCGCCGTTCTTTCCGCCGCGCCAGTCCCCCATGCCCGGGCCGCCGTTGGTGGCGTGGCGGTGGGGCGCGTGGTGGTAGTCAAGGAGCGTGGTGGTCTGGTGGTCCACGCGAAGGATCACGTCGCCGCCGTTGCCGCCGTTGCCGCCGTCGGGACCACCCAGCGGCTTGAACTTCTCACGGTGGACGGAGACGCACCCGTGGCCGCCGGTACCGCCGGATACGTGCAGTACTACCCGGTCTACAAAGCTGGCCACGTGGATCTCCTCAGTGCTGTTTCCTGGACACCCAAGGGCGCCAAGACGATTGTAATGCGGTTAAAAGAACAGTGGAGCGGACCACATGGCCCGCTCCACCGCTTCAGAACTGGTTGTTACTCTGCAGCTGCAGCAGCAACGATGTTGACGACGCGACGACCGCGGCGGGTGCCGAATTCAACGGCGCCCGGGGTCAGGGCGAACAGGGTGTCGTCGCCGCCGCGGCCAACGCCGGCGCCCGGGTGGAAGTGGGTGCCGCGCTGGCGGACGATGATCTCGCCTGCGGAAACTACCTGGCCGCCGAAGCGCTTGACGCCGAGGTACTGTGCGTTGGAGTCACGACCGTTGCGAGTGGAGCTCGCGCCCTTTTTATGTGCCATCTGAAATGCCTGCCTCTAAATTCTGGGGAATCTGCTGAAAAACCTGAACAGTAACGGGAGGTTACTTGATACCAGTGATCTTGACCTTGGTCAGTTCCTGGCGGTGACCCTGGCGCTTCTTGTAACCGGTCTTGTTCTTGAACTTCTGGATCACAATCTTAGGACCACGGAGGTCCTGGAGGATCTCAGCCGTAACAGTTACCTTGGCCAGGTCAGCAGCGGCGGAGGTGACCTTGTCACCATCAACCAGGAGCAGTGCGGGCAGCTGAATGGTGCTGCCAGCTCCACCGGCGACGCGGTTCAGGGTAACGAAGTCTCCAACGGAAACCTTCTCTTGGCGGCCGCCTGCGCGGACAATCGCGTACACCACTTGGGAACTCACTTCTCTCGACGTTTATTACAAATTTGCGTGCGGAACCCGGTTCCATAATTGGTTGGGCTCTCGCTGTGCCTCAACGCCGTGGGGTCATAACCCAAGTGTTGGCGTAAGCACCGAAGATCTAGAATACGCTAGTTTTGGCTTCGGCCGCAAATGAGGCTGGTTCCGGCGGGTTGTCTGTGATAGGTACCACAACACATTTCCTTGGCCGGGGGGTGCCCCACCATAGTACCGGCGCGGCGGCCGTCCGGACGTCAGGAATGAAGGCGCGGCGCGTCGAAAAATTCAACTTCCAGGCGGCAGGACTGCCTGAATGCCGTGGCCATGGCATCCTTCTCATGCGCCGGAGCGGTGCGCCCCGCACTGTCCACAATGGCAACCGCCCTGCGGGTGGCCGCGGCGAAGTCCTCATCCGCGTATGTGCGCAGCCACTCCGCGTAGGGATGGCCCGCCGGCTCCCCGGCAGCCACGAACTGTGCGTGGAGCGTTTTGCCCACCTCCGCGTACAGCCAGAAGCAGGGCAGGACGGCTGCCGCCAGCACGGCATAACTGCCCGACGCCGATGCCGCCACCAGGTGGTCCACGTAGGACTTGGTTACGGGTCCCAGCTGCGGCTCAACGGTCCGGGTACTGAGCCAGGAGCGGTGCAGTTCAGACTCGACCTCCAGGCATTGCGCGGCGGAACGTGCCCAGAAGAGTTGCTCTGCCTCGGTGGGGGCCAGGGCACTTGTCCGCGCGAGCACCCGTGAATAACCGTTGAGGTAGATGGCGTCCTGGGCCAGGTAGTAGCCAAACTGTTTCTCGGCCAGGTCGCCGGAGGCCAGGTCCCGGATAAACGCCAGGGAATAGATGGCTTCCAGGTGCTCCTCCGCTTCAGCCCACAGCCGCGCCGCGAAGCTGCCTTCAGCAGGCTCCGGCTGAAGGTGGTGGAAGTGGTGGACTGGTCCGTTGCCCGTACCCACCTCCAGCGACTCCGAGGCCTCCAGCGCGCCGGACAGCCAGGGCTTGACCTCCCGGAGGGCTGCCTCCCAGTCCCCCAGCCGCACCTGGACTGTGGCCATGGCTGATGACAGTGAACAACCGGTGCCGTGGCTGTTCAGCGTTGCCACCCGCCTGCCCGGGACCACCACCACGTCCTGGCCAAGCGTGCCTGCAGTGTTGACAAGGGCGTCGGGGCATTCGTCCCCGGCCAGGTGTCCGCCCTTCACAAGCACCGTCGCCCCGGTGGCGGAAGAGAGCTCGCGGCCCTGTTCCAGGGCGCCTTCCCAGCTCTCCTGCACGTTCCCGCCCACCAGCATGGCAAGTTCAGCCAGGTTGGGCGTGATGAGGTGCGCCAGCGGCAGCAGCTCGCGAAGTGCGGCTTCGGCGGATTCCTGCAGGAGCCGGTCACCGCTGGTGGCCACCATGACAGGGTCCAAAACCACGACGCCGGGACGGACTTTTTCGAGCCACGCCCGGACAGCTTCGATCACCGCGACATCACCCAGCATCCCGATTTTCACGGCGTCGATGCTGATGTCCTCACTGAGCGCGTCAAGTTGCCGGGTGAGGAAGTCAGCAGGCGGAACGTGGACCCCGCGTACGCCGCGGGTGTTCTGTGCGGTGAGGGCAGTGATGGCGGCCATTCCGTAGCCGCCGTGGGCCGCGATGCTTTTCAGGTCCGCCTGGACGCCGGCTCCGCCGGACGGATCCGAGCCCGCGATCGAGAGGACCCGGGGCACGTCCGGCCGCTGGCCGGACTGTGCTGCAGGGGCAGGGGCGCCCTGAGGGGTGGCAGAGGGCAATTCGAGAGTTGAAGACAAGAGACATCCCTTCGCCGGTGCTAGCCGGACAGGTTCAACGGGTGTGGATCTCAGCCGGCTCTGTGCGCGGCACCCCGTGTCGGTTCACCAGCCTAGCTTTTTTGCGGTACGCAGGGCGAAGGTGACGCAGTGCGACTGGTGCGGCCTTAAATGCCGGATGCCCGGCCGTCCACACGTGGTGGGCGGCCGGGCATCCAGCGTGTCGCGTGCCGTGGCCTAGAGTTCCGAAGCGGGAACCCCGACACCCAGGATGATGGGCTCCGCGGCAGGCTTGGCGTTGCCTGGCGCAGGGGCACCTGCCTGGTCAGCTTCCGGCGCCTTTGCAGAGTGTGAATGCCCTGCCGCCGCGGCGGGGACATTCTCGTGCTGCTCGACGGAGGTCTCGTTGGCCGCACCCTGGGCACGGCTGGCGCTGCGGTTGCGGCGCGCCCGGCGCGGGCGGGACTGTTCCAGGGTGTGGTCGGAATAGTCCTTTTCGCGCAGCGCATGGGCAGCCTGCAGCGGCTCAGGCCGGACCTGCGGAGACTCCGCCTGCGGTGCCTGGACGTGCTGCGGTGCCCGGACCTGCTCCGGTTCCCGCTGCTCCTTTTCCGGTGCCCGCCGTTCGGGCTGCCCGGCTGTGGCTTCCGCGGCAGGGGCAGGCTCACCGAGGTGGGCGAAGGCTTCGGCGAGCCGGTCCAGCGTCAGGGCCGGCTTCGGCTGCTGCTCCTCCGCGTGCTCCACGAACGGCAGGGCAACTTTCTCCCCGCCAAAGGTGAGGACGGCGGCAGGCCGGGAGGCGTCGCCGTCGTGCTTCTCAGGTTCCGCCGGCTGGACCTGCGGAGCCTGCCGGGCCGCGGCTACCTCATCGTCGTGCAGGTGGGCGGCGTGTGCTGCCGCAGCAATATTGGCAAGGGCAAGCCTGGTGGCTTCGGCCTTTGCGTGCCGCTCGGCGTCCGTGGGGTCGGGGTGGACCGTGTGCACGTGGAGGGCGGCTGCAGGAGCAGCGTCCACCTGCTGGCCGCCGCGGCCGCGGCGGCGCTTCCGGTCTGGACGGACGCCGGGCTGGCTGCTGTCCCCGCGCTGGGCCTCAGCGCGGTGGCTTTCATTCCGGACGTCCGGGCGGGCGTCCGAGCGCTGAACGTGGTGTTCGGCCGCCACGATATTGGCCCGGCGGTGCTCCACGGGGTCATCGTGGGTCACCACGCCGCGGCCGGCGCAGGCCTCGCACTGCTCGCCAAACACTTCAAGCAGCCCGGTGCCCATCCGCTTGCGGGTCATCTGCACCAGGCCAAGGGACGTGACTTCGGCAACCTGGTGCTTGGTGCGGTCGCGTCCCAGGCACTCCACCATCCGACGGAGGACGAGGTCGCGGTTCGATTCCAGGACCATGTCGATGAAGTCGATGACGATAATGCCGCCGATATCGCGCAGGCGGAGCTGGCGTACCACTTCCTCCGCAGCTTCCAGGTTGTTCTTGGTGACCGTCTCTTCAAGGTTGCCGCCGCTGCCGGTGAATTTGCCGGTGTTGACATCCACAACAGTCATGGCCTCGGTGCGGTCGATCACCAGCGAGCCGCCGGAGGGCAGGAAGACCTTCCGTTCCAGTGCCTTGTGGATCTGTTCGTCGATCCGCCATGCGCTGAAGATGTCCTGGTCCTTGGTCCACTTCTCGAGGCGCCCCACCAGATCGGGAGCGACGTAGGTGACGTAGGCCTCGATGGTGTCCCAGGCTTCCTCGCCGGAGACGATCAGCTTGGAGAAGTCCTCGTTGAAGACGTCGCGGACCACCTTGATGGTCAGGTCCGGTTCGCCGTACAGCAGTTCCGGAGCAAGGATCTTGGTGGACTTCGACTGGCTTTCGATGCCTTCCCACTGGGCCCGCAGCCGGTTGATGTCGTGGGTCAGCTCTTCCTCGGAGGCGCCTTCCGCAGCGGTCCGGACAATAACGCCGGCCTGCTCGGGGAGGCGGTCCTTGAGGATCCGCTTGAGGCGGTTGCGTTCGACGTCGGGCAGCTTGCGGGAGATGCCGGTCATGGAACCGCCGGGAACGAAGACCAGGTAGCGGCCCGGCAGTGAGATCTGACTGGTCAGGCGCGCGCCCTTATGGCCCACGGGGTCCTTGGTGACCTGGACCAGGACGGTGTCGCCGGACTTGAGCGCGTTTTCAATGCGGCGCTGCTTGCCCTCGAGGTTAACGGCCTCCCAGTTGACTTCGCCAGCGTACAGGACGGCGTTGCGCCCGCGTCCGATGTCCACGAAGGCTGCTTCCATGGACGGCAGCACGTTCTGGACCTTGCCCAGGTAGACGTTGCCGATCAGGGAATCCTGCTGGGTCTTGGAGACAAAGTGCTCGGCCAGGACGCCGTCTTCCAGGACGGCAATCTGGATTCTGTCATCGCGCTGGCGCACGATCATTTGGCGGTCCACGGACTCCCGGCGGGCCAGGAACTCGGCTTCGGTGATGACGGTGCGGCGGCGGCCCGTGTCGCGCGATTCGCGGCGGCGCTGCTTCTTGGCCTCCAGGCGGGTGGAGCCCTTGACGCTGGTGACCCGGTTGCTGACCGCGGGTTCTCCCACGGGGCGCGGTGCGCGGACGCGGGTCACCGTGTTGGGGGGATCGTCGTCTCCCCCGCCCGTCAGTTCAAGGTCCTGGTCGCCACGGCGGCGGCGGCGCCGACGGCGGGACGTCACGCCTTCGTCGGCCTGCCCGGCGGCTTCCTCGTCGGCGTCATCGGCAGCATCGGTCTCGGCATCTGAGCCCTCGGCGTCTTCGCCGTCACGCTCGCCAGTCCTGCTGCGGCCGCGGCGGCCGCGGCCACGGCGCCTCCTGCGGTTACCGGCATCGTCCGAGTCGTCCTCGGTGTCCTCTTCTTCAGCTTCTTCCGTGGCGGCCGGCGCGGGCCGGACAACAGCGCTGAGATCCGGGGCCTGGAACAGGACGGAAGTGGCGGAACCTGGCTCCAAAAAGAGGGAGCCGAAAGGGCTTGCCGGGGCGGTGGAAGCGGCAGGGGCGGCTACGGGTTCCGCGGCAGCATCGCCCTGGGCGGCTGCCTCGGCGGCGGGCGGGCCCTGCACGGGAGTGCCGTTGTCCTGCCCGGCTGCGGAAGGCAGGACCGCAGGTTCCGGTGCGGCCGCTTCGGCTTCAGCTGCGGCGACTGCCGGGTCAGCGACGGCTGGAGCTTCCGCGGCAGGTGCGGCTTCGGCGGGCGCAGCTCCCGCCGCCGCACTCTCTGCCTGCGCAGCCGCAGCCTCCGCCACCGGGGCGGAGGTCTTGCGGGTGGCAACCCGCCGGCGTCGGACGGGT
Source organism: Pseudarthrobacter oxydans (assembly GCF_034258515.1). Taxonomy (NCBI): domain Bacteria; kingdom Bacillati; phylum Actinomycetota; class Actinomycetes; order Micrococcales; family Micrococcaceae; genus Pseudarthrobacter; species Pseudarthrobacter oxydans. The sequence continues at coordinate 2,590,249 of NZ_CP139438.1, forward strand.
TTTGCGTCCTCCGCGGCGGCTTCAGAAGGCGCGCCGGCCGACGCAGCCTGCGCGCCGGCGTCGTCGCCGGCAGCGGCAGGGGCGGCTGCCTCCTCGGCGAAGGCCGGAAGCGGCTCAGCCGGGTCAACCTTCTTCCTGGAGCGGCTCCGGCGGACGGGTGCCTTCGCCTCAGCGGCGTCGGTAACCGGCACTGTGTTTACTGCGTTCGCGCCGGATTCGGCGGCGCTGGCCCCTGCCTGCACGGAATCTGCGCCCGCGGTGCCTGCCGCAACGTCTGTTTCGGCGATCAGGGCGTCACTGGCCTTGGGAGCGGCTTTCCGCCTGGTCCTCGTGGCCTTCTTCGGCTCGGCCTCGGCACCCGTGGCGGCGGCTTCATCATTAACGGCTGAAACTTGTTCATTATCCATATGTGGCAACACTCCTGCCCCTGACGTACCGCCACATCCGGCACCCATTGGGGCACATATTGTCAAAACCCGCAGGCGTTGACAGAAGTCAAGTGGATACCCCCAGGTTCGCACCGGCAGTGGGGTGCGGCAGCCCGTGGGGGCCGGCAGGATGTTCAAAAACCCGTTGTTCCACGTGTCACAACCAGGTGCCGCCCAATGGAGTTGCGGGAGGCCGGATTGACAAATCCAATGCCTGCGCTGCTCATCATTGGCGGTCTTGCGAACAAGCCACCGGACCGGAATCCGAATGTGGATCGGGTTCCAGCCACGTTCATTCTCTCATACCCGGACTATTCCACGGCGGAAGAGGCGCTGCATATTCCCTCCCTGAAGGGTCTTTCCAGCCGCCGGCGTTACAATCGGGCAAGGAGCACCCGATGAAAAGGACGCCTTGCCAATGCCCAGCATTTCCCCCGTCAGCGGCACCCACGCGCCGGAACGGACTCTTGACCCGGACACCAGTGCGGCTGGAGCCCGCCCGCCCATGACCCGCGACCGGCCCCTCGGCTGGCTGCTGGTGGTCACCGGGGTGGTTGGCTGGCTCGCGTCCGGAGCACTGGTCCTGGAGAAGCTGGAGGTCCTCAAGGACCCTAACCACACCACGGTGTGCGATGTGAACCCTTGGATCTCCTGCGGCCAGGTGATGCAGACGTGGCAAAGCTCGCTGTTCGGCTTCCCCAACATGTTCATCGGCATCGTGGCGTTCGCCATCACCATCACGGTGGGAATGGCGCTGCTGGCCGGCGCCAACTTCGCCCGGTGGTACTGGCTTGGCCTGCAGGCCGGCGTCACGCTGGGCTTCGCGTTTGTGGTGTGGCTATGGTCGCAGGCGCTGTACGTCATCCACATCCTGTGCCCGTTCTGCATGATTGTGTGGGCGGCAATGATTCCGCTCTTCGTGTGGGTGACCATCCGGAACATCAGCGCCGGCGTGATCCCGGTACCTGCCAAGGCCGCCCGCATCCTGGGCGACTCCGGCTGGATCATCACGGCCCTGCTCTATGTGGCAGTTATCGCCACCATCTTCTTCGCCTTTATCCAGGTTTTCGCCGGGACGTCAGGCTTCTAGGCCTGCGGACGGGAAAAGCCCCTGGTTCCGAAGAACCAGGGGCTTTTTGCTGTCCCCGGGCGGTCAGCCCTGGAACCAGATCTTGATCTCGCGCTCCGCGGAATCGGTGGAGTCGGAGCCGTGCACCAGGTTCTGCTGGACCTTCAGGCCCCAGTCACGGCCGAAGTCGCCGCGGATGGTGCCGGGGGCCGCCGTGGTGGGATCGGTGGTGCCGGCAAGGGAACGGAATCCCTCGATGACCCGGTGGCCCTCGAAGATCGCCGCAACAACGGGGCCGCTGAGCATGAATTCCACGAGGGGCTCGTAGAAGGGCTTGCCGACGTGCTCCTCATAGTGCTGCTCCAGGAGTTCGCGCGAGGCGTCGACCTTCTTGAGTTCGGCCAGGGTGTAGCCCTTGGCTTCGATCCGGGCCAGGATGGCGCCGGTGAGGTTGCGGGCGACGCCGTCGGGCTTGATCAGGACGAGGGTGCGCTCAGTGGTCACGACTGCTCCAATGCGTTGGGATGGGTTTCGGGGACAAGTCTACGGGGACTTTGCCTACGGGGACTGCGGCTGCTGCCCCGGTCCAGCCGCCTGGTCCGGGTGCGCCGCCTCCCACTCCGCCTGCTCGCGGGCGCGCTCCCCGGCCTCGCGGTCCAGCCGGATTCCGGTGCGGATGCCGTACCACCAGGCCGCTGCGAACAGGGCGCCGACCAGGAACATGGCGGGCTCGAAGATGCCGGTCAGGACCAGGACGAGCTGCAGGATCCAGCCCAGCCCGATGCCCCAGGGCCTGGTGAGGAACGCGCAGGCCACGATCATCACGACACTGAGCCCGATCCCCACACCGAGGATGAGGGCCGGCGGGAACTCCCCGCGGCGAAGTCCGAACACTGCCAGGGTGGCGAAGAACATGACGAAGGCTTCCAGCAGCAGCACGGTGGATGCGAACATCACCTTGGTGGAGCGGCGCTTCCTGGGCATGCCCGGGCGCCACTCACGCTGGGCTTTGGTCAGCTTGGGCACTCAGGCCTCCGTCTTTCCGAGCAGGATCCGGGCCTCGGCAACAAGGGTGATGGAGCCTGTCACCAGGACTCCCCCGGACAGGTCGTCGTTGGCTTCGGCGCGTTCCACTGCCCACTCAAGGGCGTCGTCGAGCTTCTCCGCGATGTGCACGTTGTCCTCGCCGAAGCCAAGCTCAACCGCCAGTTCGGCCAGTTCCGCGGCAGGGACTGCCCGCGGGGAGTTCGACTGGGTGAAGCAGAATTCCTCCGCGATCCCGCCCAGCGACTCCTTGAGCTGCCGCAGGATCTCCTCGGCGTCCTTTTCCTTCAGCACCCCCACTACCGGAACCAGCCTGGTGAAGTTGAAGGCTTCCTGCAGGGCGGCAGCCGACGCCTTGATGCCATCCGGGTTATGGGCTGCATCCACAATGATGGTGGGCGCGGTCCGGACCACTTCAAGCCGGCCCGGCGACGTCACGTTGGCGAAGCCTTCCTGCAGCACGTCGAAGTCGAGTTCCTTTTCGCCCCCGAAGAATGCCTCGATCGCGGCCACGGCCACCGCGGCGTTCTGCGCCTGGTGTGCGCCGTGCAGCGGGACCAGGAGTTCCGGGTACCGGCCGGCGATGCCCTGGATGCTCACCATCTGCCCGCCCACCGCCACGGTCCGGGACTCAACGCCGAATTCCACGCCTTCGAAGCGGAACGGCACGCCCACGTCCTTTGCCTTCTCCAGCAGGACCTGCGCCGCGTCCAGGGGCTGCGCGGCGCTGATGAGGTAGCCGCCCGGCTTGATGATTCCCGCCTTCTCGTGGGCGATGTCCTCCGTGGTGTCGCCCAGGAGGTCCGTGTGGTCAAGGGAAATGGGCGTGATGACGGAGACCTGTCCGTCGCCCACGTTGGTGGCATCGGTGATCCCGCCCAGGCCAACCTCGATGACGGCCACGTTGACCGGCTGGTCCGCGAAGATTGCGAAGCCCAGGATGGTGAGGCATTCGAAGTAGGTGAGCCGGGGCTGGCCCTCGGCTTCAAGCTCGGAGTCCACGATCTCCAGGTAGGGACGGATTTCGTCCCAGATCCGGACGAACGTCTCGTCGGAAACCGGGTGGCCGTCGATGCTGATCCGCTCAGTGACCTTGGACAGGTGCGGGCTGGTGTATCGTCCGGTGCTGAGGCCATGGGCCCTCAGCACCGATTCGATCATGCGGGCGGTGGAGGTCTTGCCGTTGGTGCCGGTCACGTGGATGATCGGGAACGCCTTGTTGGGCTCCCCCAGCACGTCCATGGCGCGGAACAGCGGCGCGAGGCGCGGCTCCATCTTGTTTTCCGGCGCCCTGCCCAGCAGTTCGGCGTAGACGCTCTCTACGGAAAATTCGTCAGTCATGGATCAGGCCTCTACTTTTTCGACGGCGACAGCCGGCTCGGCGGCGTCCGAAGGTTCTGCCGCCAGGTCAACGGTGAGGGTCTCACCCTTGACCAGGTCGGCGTTGGCGAGCAGGGCGTCCACGACGTTCTGCCGGGCAGCCACGGTGGTCCGGATCCGGTCGCTGACGTTCAGCCCGGCGTCCTTGCGGGCCTGCTGGATGGCGCGGATCATGTCCCGGGCCAGTCCCTCTGCTTCCAGTTCCGGGGTGACCTCGGTGTTCAGGACCACAAAGCCGCCCCCGGGAAGGACAGCGGCTGCACGTGAGCCGGCACCCTCTGCGGCTTCAGCCACGACGGTTTCCAGGACGTACTCCTGCGGCTCGAGCTCGAGGCCGCCGGCGGTGACCACCCCGGCTTCGCTAACGGACCAGTCACCGGACTTGGAGCCCTTGATGGCCTGCTGGACGTTCTTGCCCAGGCGCGGGCCGGCAGCCCGTGCGTTGACCACGAGCTTCTGCTCGATGCCGAACTCCTCCGGGGAGGCGGCCTCGGCGTCGAGCAGGCGGACCGAGCGCAGGTTCAGTTCATCGGCGACGACGGCGGCAAAGCCTCCCAGCGCGCCTGCACCGGGTGCCACGACCGTAAGTTCCTGCAGCGGGAGGCGCACGCGCAGGTTCGCGGCCTTGCGCAGGGAGGAACCGGTGGAGCAGATCTGCTGTACGCGGTCCATCGCCTCGACCAGCCCCGGGTTGGCCGGGAACAGCCCGGCGTCCGGCCAGTCGGCCAGGTGCACGGAGCGCCCGCCCGTGAGCCCGCGCCAGATCTCCTCGGAAACCAGCGGCAGCAGGGATGCGGCTACGCGGGCGACGGTTTCCAGCGCGGTGTAGAGAGCGTCGAAGGCGTCGACGCTCTCGTCGAAGAACCGCTGCCGGCTCCGGCGGACGTACCAGTTGGTGAGCATGTCCAGGTAACTGCGCAGTTCGTCGCAGGCGCCGGAGATGTCATAGCTGTCCAGCTGGGCGGTCATATTGCGGACCAGCTCGCCGGTGTTGGCGAGCAGGTACTGGTCCAGTGTGTCGGCGTAGCCGTCATGGCGCAGCTTCGCGTCGTAGCCCGCCCCGCCATTGGCCGCGTTGGTGTAGAGCGTGAAGAAGCTGTACACGTTCCACAGGGGCAGGATGACCTGGCGGACGCCGTCGCGGATTCCCTGCTCGGTGACCACGAGGTTGCCGCCGCGGAGGATGGGGCTGGACATCAGGAACCAGCGCATGGCGTCGGAGCCGTCGCGGTCCAGGACCTCCGACACGTCCGGGTAGTTGCGCAGGCTCTTGGACATCTTCTGCCCGTCAGAACCCAGCACGATGCCGTGGCTGATGACGTTGCGGAAGGCCGGCCGGTCGAACAGTGCCGTGGAGAGGATGTGCAGCATGTAGAACCAGCCGCGGGTCTGGCCGATGTACTCCACGATGAAGTCGGCGGGGTTGTGGGTGTCGAACCAGGCCTCGTTCTGGAACGGGTAGTGCACCTGGCCGTAGGGCATGGAGCCGGAGTCGAACCAGACGTCCAGGACGTCCTCCACGCGGCGCATCACGGACTGGCCTTCTTCGGGAGTTCGGGGATCGTCCGGGTTGGGCCTGGTCAGTTCGTCGATGAACGGGCGGTGCAGGTCCACCTGGCCGTCTTTGTTCAGCGGCAGGCGGCCGAAGTCCGCCTCGATCTCGGCGAGCGAGCCGTAAACGTCCGTGCGGGGGTATTCGGGATCGGTGGACTGCCACACGGGGATGGGGCTGCCCCAGTAGCGGTTGCGGCTGATGGACCAGTCGCGGGCGTTCTCCAGCCACTTGCCGAACTGGCCGTCCTTGACGTTGCCCGGGATCCAGTTGATCTCCTGGTTCAGCTCGGACATGCGGTCCTTGAACTTGGTGACTTCCACGTACCAGGAGGAGACGGCACGGTAGATCAGCGGGTTGCGGCAGCGCCAGCAGTGCGGGTAGCTGTGCTCGTAGCTTGCCTGCTTGACCAGCCGGCCCTGGGCGCGCAGCACCTGCGTGATGGGCTTGTTGGCCTCGAACACCTGCAGGCCCGCGATGTCGTGCAGGTCCCCGTGCTTGAACAGCGGCAGGAACCTGGCGCCTTCGTCCACGGAAAGGATCACCGGAATGCCGGCCTCCTCGCACACCTTCTGGTCATCCTCGCCGTAGGCAGGCGACTGGTGGACGATGCCGGTGCCGTCACTGGTGGTGACGTAGTCGGCAACCAGGATCCGCCAGGCGTTCTCCATGCCGTACTTTTCGTTGTCTGCGAAGTCCTGCCACAGCGGCTGGTACGCAAGCCCTTCGAGTTCCGTGCCGGTGTGGGTGGAAACCACTGCGGCCTGGGCAGCCTCGAAATCCTCATAGCCCAGGTCCTTGGCGTAGTTGCCCACCAGGTCGGCCGCCAACAGGAAGCTTCCTGTGACGGGCGCCTCCGCGGAGGCAGCCTTGATGCCGTTCGGGCCGGCAGGCAGCACAGCGTAAGTGATGGAAGGGCCGACGGCGAGCGCCGCGTTGGTGGGCAGCGTCCAGGGCGTGGTGGTCCAGGCGAGGGCCTGGACGCCGGCAAGCTGCCGGGACAGCTCCGAATCCCCCGGGGTGATGGGGAAGGTCACCGTGACAGTCTGGTCCTGCCGGTTCTTGTAGACGTCGTCGTCCATCCGCAGCTCATGGTTGGACAGCGGCGTCTCGTCCTTCCAGCAGTACGGAAGAACGCGGTAGCCGTTGTAGGTCAGGCCCTTTTCGTGCAGCTGCTTGAAGGCCCAGAGGACAGACTCCATGTACTCCACGTTGAGGGTCTTGTAGTCGTTGTCGAAGTCCACCCAGCGTGCCTGGCGGGTGACGTAATTGCGCCACTCGTCGGCGTACTTCATCACGGAGGCGCGGCAGGCGTCATTGAACTTGTCGATGCCCATGGCTTCGATCTGGGTCTTGTCCGTCATGCCCAACTGCTTCATGGCCTCAAGCTCGGCGGGCAGGCCGTGGGTGTCCCAGCCGAAACGGCGCTCCACGCGCTTGCCGCGCTGGGTCTGGTAGCGGCCCACCAGGTCCTTGGCGTAGCCGGTCAGCAGGTGCCCGTAGTGCGGCAGGCCGTTGGCGAAGGGCGGGCCGTCGTAGAAGACGAACTCGTTGCTGCCGGGCTCGCCGCCGGGAGCGTCCGCGCTGCGCTGGTCGATGCTGGCCTGGAAGGTGCCGTCCTGGTCCCAGTACTTCAGGATGCGCTCTTCGATCTCCGGAAACTTCACGGAGGCGGAAACAGCGGCACCGCCGCTGGACGACGCGCTGGCAGAAGTGGAGGCTGAGGCCTTGGGGTAATACGTCATGTCGACATCCTGGGTTGAGCTTGGCGAACTGCCGGCCTGCGCCGTGCTGTTCCGTTCAGGATGCGAGGACGGCTTGCCGTGTTGTCCGCCGGACCCCACGCTCACCGCGGTACCACCTCACTTACCGTCGCTGCGTGTTCCCCGAAGGGAACTGGCGCCACGACGGCCGCTCATTGACTGCTGTGACGGGCTTACCCGTCCGGTTCTACTGGCGCGTACCCCGTAACGGCAGTATGCGTGTTCTTCCGGAAGCTCACCGGTGATTGCCGGGTCGACGCTGCTCGTTCCAGTTTAGGGTCCCGGGCCTGCGGATGTCGAAACACCTTCTGGTTCCCGGCCGGTGCGCTTCCCGGTGGACTCTGGACGCGGGGCTCGGCAAGGGAAATACTTCAGTTATCACGGTCCACTGGGAGGGCACCATGAGCGGCGAGAACAAGATGACGGATGCGGGTCCGGTCGGGTTGATTGTTTCCATCCAAGATGCCCGTCGCGAAGATGCGGTCAACGGCCATCTTGCCTGGGGTGAATTGTTGTCGCCGCAACTGGTGGCCGTGCGGGGCAGCACCGCCTGGGCCCGCGATCCCTTGGCCCGCTTTGAGGTCCTGCTGGCTGCACCGGAGGACATACCGCTGGATGCCGGAGCTATCGAACGGATTAAACCGAGGCGGATTGAACTCATCCCGCCGACTGTCGAGGGCACCGAACGCGGCGCGTTGATCTGGCTTGCCCAGTTTTCCGCCTTCCCTGCCCCTTACGCGGAGACGCTCGGCCCGCAGGATCCTGCCGAAGAGGCGGGCCCCGATGCTATGCAAGTTCCGCCCGCCTGGGATGCCGCTGCGGTCCTGGGACCGGTAGCTGCACGCGAACAGGAGTTGCGCCAGAACCTGGTCCAGCCTTCCCCGGACTCCGGGGAAGGGGAATTCCGAATGTGGTGGTGCTTCATCTTCGGCGGCTGCTGATGCCTCCTATCACAGGCTCCGCCCGCCGCAACTGGAAGGAGGCCGGTGATTTTGCGGCCCTTCTCCTGTGCTTCGCGCTGGAGCTGTTGCTGTCATGGGACAAAGCAGCGGCACCTTTTCCGGGCGGCGCCTGGCTGGTGCCCTGGCTGGTGCTGCTCCTCTACGCGCCGTTGCCGTTCCGCCGGAAACGTCCGGTGGCGGTTTTCACCGTCACGGCAGCGGGCAGCGCAGCATTGAGCCTGCTTGTGCCCGGTTTCGTGCCGCTGTTCGGCGTCTGGCTGGCTCTCTTCACCGTGGCCCTGCTGTGCCCGCGGATCCAGGCAGCGGCGGCGGCCGCGGCGGCGTGCGGACTGATTCTCCTGAACGTCCTGGTGGAGGTTGGCAGGTCCGGCGCCGGACAGGAGTGGGACGTGGCAACGGTAGGCGCCGTGGGCGGCGCCGTCATTACGCTGGCCGTCTTCGGGCTGGGCCGGTGGGTGGCCTGGAGTGTTAAACAACGACGCCGGGCGGCCCGTTATGCCGCTGAACGTGCCATCCGTGACGAACGCTCCCGCATCGCCCGCGAACTGCACGATGTAGTGGCTCATGCCGTGAGCCTCATGGTGCTACAGACCGCCGGCGCCGCACGCATCATGCAGGCAAACCCCCGGCAGGCCGCCGAGGCGCTCGAGAATGTTTCGTTGCTGGGGCAGCAGGCTGTGGTCGAACTGCGAAGGATGCTCGGGCTGCTCTACGATGGCGCTCCGGCCGCCTCCGCGGATTCCTGGGGGCAGGGCGGCGGACCCGATGCCCGGGACCTGCCGAGCATCTCCAGGCTGGAAGAATTGGTCAAGGAATCGGAGCGGGCTGGACTGGCCGTGGAGCTACACGTGACCGGGGCGCCCGTCCTCCTGGAGCCGGGCGTTGACCTGTCCGCCTACAGGGTGGTCCAGGAAGCCCTCACGAATGCGTCAAGATATTCGGCGGCAGGGCATCGCGCTACCGTATCGCTCCACTGGCAGGCCTCCGGCGTGCAGCTGGAAGTCCGCAACCGGTGCCTTCCGGGGGCATTGCACCACCCGCTGTCGAGCGGTCACGGGCTGGTCGGGATGGCTGAACGGGCAAAGGCAGCGGACGGCTGGGTAAAGACTGGCAGGCGCGGCGACGAGTTCGTGGTCCAGGCAGGATTTCCCGCCGGCGCCCCTTCGCGACGCGGGACCCCGGCGGTTCACGGTGGACGCTGAGGACCAGCGGCAGATCCGCGTCCTGCTCGTGGACGACGAACCCCTGGTCCGCGGCGGCCTTGCGATGCTTCTGGGAGCCGAGCCCGGCATTGTGGTGACGGCCGAGGCAGGAAACGGCCGCGAGGGTGTGGCTGCCGCCCGGTGCGGCATCGCGGACGTCGTGGTCATGGACCTGCGCATGCCGGTGCTCGACGGCGTTGCGGCGACGCGGGAACTGGCATCGGACGGTTTCGTACCGGGAAACAACGCCCTGCCAGTGCTGGTGCTGACCACCTTTGACGGGGACGAGCAGTTGTACGCGGCGCTGCGGGCGGGCGCCTCCGGATTCCTGCTCAAGAGCGCAGCGCCAGGCAGCCTTGCGGAGGCGGTCCGGTCCCTGGCCCGGGGTGACGGCTGGCTTGATCCCGCCGTCACCCGAATGCTGATAACGCAGTTCGCCGGCAGGACACCGGATGTCCTTCCGGCCCCTGCGGAGCTGTCCCGGCTTACCCGGCGCGAGCGGGAAATCCTGGCCATCATCGCCACTGGCCTGAGCAATACCGAAATTGCCGCCGCGCTGTTCCTCAGCGAGGGGACCGTCAAAACCCATGTGGGGCGCATCTTCGCCAAGCTCGGGCTGCGGGACCGCGCCCAGGCCGTGGCCTTCGCCTATGAAAGCGGCCTGGTGCGGCCCCGACTTGGGCCGTAATCGGAAGGCACCTGCGGGGACAGGCCCGGTCTGACCGGGCCTGTCCCGGGCCATAGGGATTTCCGGGGCCATACCCCTCAGGAGGTACTGCACAAATAAGGCAGGAGCCCGACGATCCCTGCTTCCGGAAAGCGCAATGTTGAGGCATCGAAGGGGCCTCAACCGGAGGCCCCCGGGAGCCCTAAGGAGCAGTCATGAACAGCACAGCAGCCGCCAACGCAGAATTCACCGCACCGCCTGCACGGAAGAGGCGCCGCGTCATCCGGAAGACAGTGGCCACGGCGGCGGTCGCCACAGCCCTGGCGGGCGCCGGAGTCGCAGCAGCACAGGCGGACGGCCTGCTGGCACCGGGCGCCTCCACGTTCGTCAGCACGAACCTCTGGGGAGCATCCAGGATCTGCGTGACCAACTACGGCGCCAACTGGGGCAGCTTTACGCTGTACGCCAGCTTCGCCAATCCCGAACAGAACTGGGTGCCCGCCTACAGCACGCGCTGCCGCGATGCCTGGTGGTTCGGACAGAACGTCCGTGTCCAGAACACCGGGTACACGATGGAATACGCGTACCGGGCGTTTTGACCAGGCGTCAGGCCCCCTTCCGGATCAGTTTGTAGTTTGCTGCCTGCGCCACCGGGCGGACCACAATCTGGTCGAGGTTGACGTGGTGCGGAACGCTCACTGCGTACCGCACCACTCCGGCCACGTCACCTGCAGTGAGCGGCTTCTCCACCCCTTGGTAGACCTTGTCCGCGGCCTGCCGGTCACCGAGCCGGTTCAAAGCGAACTCCTCCGTCTGGACCAGCCCCGGTGCCACCTCGATGACCCGGACGTTGTGCTCGGCTTCCTCCAGCCGAAGGGCCACGGTCAGGGCGTGCTGGGCGAATTTCGCCGCGTTGTACCCGCCGCCGCCCTCATAGGCTGCCAGCCCCGCCGTGGAGGTCAGGTTGAGCACCGTCCCTTCGCCGTTGGCGCGCAGCATCGGCAGGAACGCCCGGATGAGTTTCATGGTGCCCAGCACGTTGACGCGGTACATCCACTCCCAGTCCTCCGTGTCGGCTGCTGCGATGGTGTCGGCGCCCCTTGCACCGCCGGCGATGTTGATCAACGTGTCGATGCCGCCCGCTTCGGCCACCTCCGCCACAAGCCGGGACACGTCGTCGTCCTCGGAAATGTCGGCGGGAACTGCGACGGCGCCGGTCTCCTGCGCCAGGGCGGCGAGGCGATCCGCGCGGCGGGCGACCGCAAACACGGTCCAACCCTCCGCCGCGAGGGCACGGACGGTGGCCTCTCCGATTCCGCTGCTTGCGCCGGTCACCAATGCTGCTTTTTTCTGCGAAATGTCAGTCATGGCACCACCCTAACCGGGGCGGCCGAACGGGCGCCTCCCGATGAGTCGGCGGATGAACCGCAGCACACGGGGTGCCTCATGGACGCAGGGCGGGCGGAAGCGGCGGGACATGAAACAATTGGCAGATGGCTGAAGACAAACAGGGTACAGACACGCCCACCACCACCCCCATCAACGTTCCGGACAAGCCGGCCCTCGAGGGCCTCGAAACTGCGCTTACGCAGCGCTGGCTGGCCGAGGGGACCTACAAGTTCAATCGGGAGACCACCCGGGACCAGGTCTACTCGATTGACACTCCCCCGCCCACCGCTTCCGGTTCACTGCACGTGGGGCACATGTTCTCCTACACGCAGACTGACGTGCTGGCGCGCTACCAGCGCATGACCGGAAAGAACGTCTTTTACCCGATGGGCTGGGACGACAACGGCCTGCCCACCGAGCGCCGGGTCCAGAACTTCTACGGCGTCCGCTGCGACCCCTCCATCCCGTACAACCCTGACTACCGGCCGCCGGCGCAGCCGGCGAAGAACCAGCGGGACTTCGACGTCGTCTCCCGAAGGAACTTCATCGAGCTCTGCGAAGAGCTGGCGGTTGAGGACGAGAAGGTCTTCGAAAACCTCTTCCAGACACTGGGCCTGTCCGTCGACTGGGAGCTGACATACCGGACCATCGACGACAACTCGCGGGCGGTCTCGCAGCGCGCGTTCCTGGCCAATCTGGCGGCGGGCGACGCCTACATGGCCGAGGCACCCACCCTCTGGGACGTAACCTTCCGTACCGCAGTGGCCCAGGCCGAACTCGAAGACCGCGAGGTCCCCGGAGCCTACTACCGCTACCCGTTCTTCACCGAGGACGGACAGAAGATCCACATCGAGACCACCCGTCCCGAACTGCTGGCTGCCTGCGCCGCACTGGTGGCAAATCCCGACGACGAACGGTACCAGCCGCTGTTCGGCAAGAAGGTCACGTCGCCCGTCTTCGGCGTCGAGGTTGAGGTGAAGGCGCACCCGCTCGCCAAGGCGGACAAGGGCTCCGGCATCGCCATGGTGTGTACGTTCGGTGACCTGACCGACGTCACCTGGTGGCGCGAACTGCAGCTGCCCACCCGCGCCATCGTTGGCCGGGACGGCCGGATCATCAGCGAGGCTCCCGAATGGATCACCACCGATGCCGGCCGCGAGGCCTTCGCCGCGATTGCCGGCAAGACAGTCTTCAGCGCCAAGGAAGAAGTGGTGAAGCTCCTCACCGCCGCAGACCTGCTTGAGGGCGAGCCCAAGAAGATCATGCATCCCGTGAACTTCTACGAAAAGGGCGACAAGCCCCTGGAAGTGGTCACGTCCCGGCAGTGGTACATCCGCAACGGTGGACGCGACGAGGACCGCAGGGAGCGGCTCATCGCACGGGGCCGGGAGATCGACTTCCATCCTGCCTTCATGCGTTCCCGCTACGAGAACTGGATTTCAGGCCTGAACGGTGACTGGCTGGTTTCCCGCCAGCGCTTCTTCGGCGTGCCCATCCCCGTCTGGTACCCCCTGGACGCCGACGGCAACCCGGACTACGACTCCCCCATCGTGCCCTCCGACGGGCAGCTGCCGGTGGACCCGGCAGCGGACGCCGCTCCCGGCTTCGACGAAAGCCAGCGCGATGTTCCCGGCGGCTTCACCGGTGACGCGGACATCCTGGACACCTGGGCCACTTCCTCCCTGACTCCAAAGATCGTGGGCGGCTGGAAGCGCGACGAAGACCTCTTCGCCAAGGTCTTCCCCTTTGACGTCCGGCCTCAGGGCCACGACATCATCCGGACCTGGCTGTTCTCCTCGGTGGTGCGCGCGGACGCCTTGGAAAACAGCGCGCCGTGGAAGCACGCCGCCATCTCCGGTTGGATCCTGGACCCGGACCGCAAGAAGATGTCCAAGTCCAAGGGCAACGTGGTGGTACCCACCGATGTACTGGAGGAATACGGCTCGGACGCTGTCCGGTACTGGGCCGCTTCGGCCAAGCTCGGTGCGGACACAGCCTACGAGATCGCCCAGATGAAGATCGGCCGGCGCCTGGCCATCAAGCTGCTCAATGCGTCCAAGTTCGTCCTGAACCTGGGCGCCACGGAGGACTCGGTGCTGTCCGCTGACCTCTCCGTCCTCACCAATCCGCTCGATCGCGCGGTCCTGGCACAGCTCGCCGACGTTGTGGCCCAATCCACGAAGGCCTTCGAGAACTACGACTACGCACGGGCGCTGCAGATCACGGAAAGCTTCTTCTGGCAGTTCACCGACGACTACGTGGAGCTCATCAAGGACAGGGCCTATGGGGCTGCGGGCGAAGCCGAACAGGCCTCGGTGCTGGCAGCCCTCGCCACCACCCTGGACGCCCTGCTGCGGCTCTTCGCGCCGTTCCTGCCGTTCGCCACTGAAGAGGTGTGGAGCTGGTGGCGCAAGGGCTCGGTCCACCGCGCCGCGTGGCCGGCCGCCCTGGCGGTGCCGGGCGGCGACACCACCATGCTCGCAACGGTTGGTGTTGCCCTCAGCGGTGTCCGCAAGGCCAAATCCGAGGCGAAGGTGAAGCAGCGCACGGAAGTCCTGACTGCGACCATCACGGCTCCAGCTGGACTCGCAGGGCAACTGAATGCCGGCCTGGCCGACCTGAAGGCAGCCTCCAACGCCCGCGAAATTTCAATAGTGGTGGGCGAGGGCGAGCTGGCTGTCACCGGTGTGGAACTGGCCGTCACGGAGGAGCCGGCGAAAGCATAACCGCAGCCTTGGGCCCTGTTTTCGGGCAAAGGGGAAGCCCCATCAGCGTTTTGCCGTTGGTGGGGCTTCGACTTTTCGGCCATCCGGTGACGTCTTGATGGTCTGGCAGAATCCGCCGATCTTCAGGTCTTCCTACGTTCGTCACTTGTAGCTTGCATCCTGACTTTGCCGATGGCTGCGTCGAATGCATATCACTGAATCTTTGGTTTCTGCGTCCCACTTCTTTCGAAGTGGGTAAGAACTATTGTTGTCCCGGCTACCGCGATGCGCAAGAGCCCCGGCTGAACTACAAACGAGTAGTTCGGCCGGGGCTCTGGACACTCCCGCCGGGGCTTCCGGAGGGGCCGGGCCTAGTTGAATTCCGGACGTTCGGTCCTGCTCCGCTTCAATTCGAAGAAATGCGGGTAGGAAGCAATCGCGGTGGTGGCGTCCCACAGCTTGCCGGCTTCCTCGCCCCGCGGGATCCGGGTAAGCACGGGACCGAAGAATGCCGTCCCGTTGAAGGCCACAACCGGCGTTCCAACGTCCTGGCCCACCCGCGAGATGCCTTCCTCGTGGCTGGCCCGGAGCTGGCGGTCGTAGGCGTCGGTGGCGGCGGCTCCGGCCAGTGAAGCGGGAAGGCCGCATTCAGCAAGTGCTTTGGCGATCACCAGGTCGCGGTCCTTTTCGCCCTGTTCATGGATCAACGAGCCCATGGCGTCGTAGAGTGGCTTGACCGTGCCCCTGCCGTGTTCCTCCTGGGCCGCGATGATCACCCGGACCATACCCCAGGCGTTGTCCATCGATTCGCGGTAGGCAGGTTCCAGGTCCCGGCCTTCGTTAAGGACGGCCAGGCTCATCACGTGCCACTCCGTCCCGATGTCGCGGACGCCCTCCACTTCGCCTATCCAGCGCGAGGTGATCCAGGCGAACGGGCACAGCGGATCGAACCAGAAGTCGGCCGTGTTCTTAGCGGGCTCAGTCATAGGGAATTCCTTCGCTGGTCTCAGTGGCGCGGGGCAGCCACGACGTGTAAGGGCTACTGCGGGTAACGGCGCTGTGCCGGGAAGTCAGGCAGACTTACGGCGCTTGGCGACGTGGGGAACGATGGTCGGTTCCGCACCCCTCAGCACGACGTCCTCGGTGATGATCACGCTGGCAACGTCTTCGCGGCTGGGGAGATCGAACATGACAGGAAGCAGCACTTCCTCCATTATGGCCCGCAGCCCCCGGGCGCCGGTGCCGCGCTCCAGCGCCTGCTCCGCAATGGCGTCAAGGGCTGTGTCGTCAAACACCAGTTCCACGCCGTCTATCTGGAACATCTTCTGGTACTGCTTCACAAGGGCGTTCTTGGGTGTGGACAGGATCTGGATCAGGGCATCGCGGTCCAGGTTGGAGACGGTGGTGATCACGGGAAGCCGGCCGATGAACTCGGGGATCAGGCCGAATTTCAGCAGGTCCTCGGGCATCACTTCACCGTAGGAATCCACCTTCTTGCTGGCCTCGTTCAGGGGGGCGCCGAAGCCTATGCCCTTCCGTCCGGACCGCGACCCGATGATCTCTTCCAGGCCGGCAAAGGCGCCCGCCACGATAAAGAGGACGTTTGTGGTGTCAATCTGGATGAATTCCTGGTGCGGGTGCTTCCGGCCGCCCTGCGGCGGGACGGAGGCAACCGTGCCTTCCAGGATCTTCAGGAGCGCCTGCTGGACGCCTTCGCCGGATACGTCGCGGGTGATGGAGGGGTTTTCGCTCTTGCGGGAAATCTTGTCGATCTCATCGATGTAGATGATGCCCTGCTCAGCCTTCTTCACGTCGTAGTCGGCGGCCTGGATGAGCTTGAGGAGGATGTTCTCCACGTCTTCACCGACGTACCCGGCCTCGGTCAGGGCCGTGGCGTCAGCTACGGCGAAGGGAACGTTCAGGCGGCGGGCGAGGGTCTGGGCGAGGTAGGTCTTGCCACAGCCGGTGGGGCCGATGAGCAGGATGTTGGACTTGGCAATCTCGACGTCGTCGTGGTGGCCGCCGTCGGCAAGGCTTCCGGATTTAGGGGCGTGGCCGGCCTGGATCCGCTTGTAGTGGTTGTAGACGGCGACGGCGAGGGAACGCTTGGCAGGCTCCTGGCCAATGACGTACTCCTGCAGGAAATCGAAGATCTCGCGCGGTTTGGGAAGTTCGAAGCTTCCCAGGTCAGCAACTTCCGCGAGCTCCTCTTCAATGATCTCGTTGCAGAGCTCAATGCATTCATCGCAGATGTAGACACCGGGCCCGGCTATGAGCTTGCGCACCTGCTTTTGGCTCTTTCCGCAGAAAGAGCACTTCAGCAGATCCGTGCTCTCGCCAATCCGAGCCATATGTGAACCCCTTAGTATCCTGCTGCCAGGCAGCCTTGCTCCGTTGCTGGAATCTCCACCGGGCCTGCACGGACCGGTTGTGACACCATCCACTCTAGGTCACATTCGCTTCCCAGGGTGGAAGGAAAAGGCCGGTGGAGCCAAATGATTGGCCCCACCGGCCCATTACTTTACCGTTACCGGCTGATCGCCTGCGGTTTGATCTTCCGTGAATCCAGGACCTGGTCGATCAGGCCGTACGTCTGCGCTTCTGCCGCGGTGAGGATCTTGTCGCGCTCGATGTCGTTGTTGACCTGCTCTGACGTCCGTCCCGAGTGGTGGGCGAGCGTGTCTTCCAGCCAGGAGCGCATCCGCATGACTTCGGCTGCCTGGATCTCCAGGTCTGAGGCCTGTCCGCCCTGGCCGCCGGACAGCGCCGGCTGGTGGATCAGGACGCGGGCATTCGGGAGGGCCAGGCGCTTTCCGGGAGTACCTGCCGCCAGCAGTACGGCAGCGGCGCTTGCGGCCTGGCCGAGGCAGACCGTCTGGATCTCGGGGCGGATGTACTGCATGGTGTCGTAGATGGCCGTCATGGCGGTAAAAGAGCCGCCGGGCGAGTTGATGTAGAGGGTGATGTCGCGGTCCGGGTCAGTGGACTCGAGGACCAGCAGCTGGGCCATGACGTCATCGGCAGAGGCGTCATCCACCTGCACACCAAGGAAGATAATGCGGTCTTCGAAGAGCTTGGTGTAGGGGTCCTGGCGCTTGAAGCCGTACGGAGTGCGTTCCTCGAACTGGGGCAGGACATAACGGCTGGTCGGAAGGTTACCGGCAGTCGATCCGAAGTTGTAGGTCATTTTTGTTGCTCCTGATCTAAGTTTTCTCTGTGCCGGATTACTGTTCGGACGCTGACTCGCCGGAAGACCCGTTGGCCGTTCCGCCACCACCGGATACAGAGCCGGCGTGGGCGGCGATCTTGTCGAAGAAGCCGTACTCCAGGGCCTCGGTTGCCGTGAACCACTTGTCCCGGTCGTTGTCCTTGAGGATGGTCTCGACGGTCTGGCCGGTCTGCTCGGCCGTCAGTTCCGCCATGACCTTCTTCATGTGCAGGATGAGCTCGGCCTGGATCTTGATGTCCGAGGCGGTGCCGCCGATGCCGCCGGAAGGCTGGTGCATCAGGACGCGGGCGTTGGGGGTCGCGTAGCGCTTGCCCTTGGTGCCGGAAGACAGCAGGAACTGTCCCATCGAGGCGGCCAGGCCGGTGGCTACCGTGACGACGTCGTTGGGGATGAACTGCATGGTGTCGTAGATGGCCATGCCTGCCGTCACCGAGCCGCCCGGGGAGTTGATGTAGAGGTAGATGTCCTTGTCCGGGTTCTCGGCGGACAGCAGGAGCAGCTGCGAGCAGATGGCGTTGGCGTTGTCGTCACGCACCTCTGAGCCCAGCCAGATGATCCGCTCTTTCAGGAGACGGTTGTAGATGTAGTTGTCCTGGGCTGCGGGATCGACAGTAGCCATCCGGGGGGACTCTGCGTGCTGTGACATGTGTACTTACCTCTCGCTGGTGACGGTGACATCACTGAAAATCACTACTTGGACACTAACCGGTTTCAGCGGTGTTTTGTTCGCGCATCCGCGGCTGTTCGCTGACGGCGCACGATCGGCAGGGCCGGTGCGAAGCAGCAGGATCCAACGCAAACGGCCCCCGGATCCAATGATCCGGGGGCCGTCCACTCAGTGGCTCTTAGGCCTGGGCTTTGGCCTCTGCCGTGTCTTCCTCGACGGCTGCCTCGGCGGTCTCAGCCTCGGCCTCGACAGCTTCGGCTGCGGGAGCTTCCTCTTCGCCGCCGGGACGGACGAAGTCGCTCAGGTCCACGGCCTTGCCCTCGGTGTCGGTGACCTCAGCCTGGCCCAGGACGACGGCCAGCGCCTTGCGGCGGCGGACCTCGGAAACCATCATGGGAACCTGGCCGCTCTGATCGATGATCTGGGCGAACTGGTTCGGGTCCATGCCGTACTGGCTGGCGGTGGTCACGATGTAGTCGATCAGCTCGTTCTGGCTGACGTCGACTTCTTCCTTCTCGGCAATGGCGTCGAGGATGATTTCGTTCTGGAAGGCGCGGGCCGTGTTGGCACGAACCTCTTCGCGGTGCTCCTCGGTGTCGTGCTCGCCTTCACCGTGCCCGCTGCCCTCCTTGAAGTGGGCCTCGAGCTGCTCTTCAACGACGGAGTCCGGAACGGGAACCTCAACGAGCTCAACGAGCTTGTCCAGGACCTTGTCGCGGGCCTCGACGCCCTGCTCTACAACCTTGGAGTCTGCGGCCTGCTTGGCCAGGTCTTCGCGCAGTTCGGCGAGGGTGTCGAACTCGGAAGCCAGCTGGGCGAAGTCATCGTTTGCCTCGGGGAGTTCGCGCTCCTTGACGGCCTTGACGACGACCTTGACCTGGGCGGCTTCGCCGGCGTGGTCGCCGCCCACCAGAGTGGTGTCGAAGATGGCGTCTTCCTCGGCGCTGAGCCCGGTGACGGCTTCGTCGAGCCCGTCGAGCATGGTGCCGGCACCCACCTGGTAGGACAGGCCGGAAGCGGAGTCAACCTCTTCGCCGTCGATGCTGGCGGTGATGTCGATGGTGAGGAAATCGCCGTCCGCGGCGGGGCGGTCCACGGACTTGAGCGTGCCGAAGCGGCCGCGCAGTTCGTCGAGGGCCTTGTCCACGTCCTCGTCGGAGGACTCGGCCGCAGCAACTTCAACCTTGATGCCGGAGTAGTCCGGGAGCTCGATCTCCGGGCGGACGTCCACCTCGGCAGCGAACTTCAGTCCGCCGTCCGTTGCGGAGGGGTCCGGGACCTCGGTGATCTCAACCTCGGGGCGGCTCAGGGGGCGGATGCCGGATTCCTGCACAGCGGCCTGGTACCAGCCGTTGAGGCCTTCGTTGATGGCAGTCTCCAGGACGTAGCCGCGGCCGACGCGCTGGTCGATGAGCTTGGCGGGGACTTTGCCCTTACGGAAGCCCGGGACCTGGATCTGCGAAGCAACGGTCTTGTAGGCCGAGTCGATGCTGGGCTTCAATTCCTCAAAGGGGACCTCAACATTGAGCTTGACCCGCGTGGGGGTGAGGTTCTCGACAGCGCTCTTCACGGTCTAAGTACTCCTGGGATTGTGGGATGGGTTTCTGCAAACGCAATGTTTTGTCCAGGCCGAGTGGTCCGGGCCGCAGAGTCGGGGTGACAGGATTTGAACCTGCGACTTCCTGCTCCCAAAGCAGGCGCTCTAGCCAAGCTGAGCTACACCCCGTTAGTGCACAGGCAAGTCTACGGTGATCCGCGCCCAGTTTGCACATTTGACACGTAGCCCATGGATTAGGTTTAGTTGTATCCGGCTTGAACAGCCAGCCCGGAGTTGCAGGCCTGCTAATATTGCAGGTGCAGTTCTTCCGGGGACGTAGCTTAATGGTAAAGCCTCAGTCTTCCAAACTGATTACGCGGGTTCGATTCCCGTCGTCCCCTCCAAACAGACAGGCCCCTCCGACGAGGGGCCTGTCTTTTTAATCCGTTGGGCCCCGGTGCCGGCAAGCCATCGTGGGGACTTTGCCGGCAGCCCCCGTTCACGCCTGCTGCTGGCAGAAGGGGCACCAATAGAGTTTGCGCCCCGCCAGTTCAGCAATCAGCACCGTGGTGCCGCAGACCCGGCACGGCATCCCGTCCCGCTTGTAGACGTAATGGGCATTGTCCCGCGCGGGGAAGGTCCCGCTTTTCAAGGCGGCGGCGGTTGCCTTGCCGTGTTCCGACCAGTACCGGGGCGTTGTGGTGATGATGCGGCCGTCGGCAACGCCGTCGTTCATGACGGTCACGACGTCGCGCCACAACTTGCGTGCCTCGGCGTCGGGCAGTGCGGTTCCCGGCAGCCAGGGATCGATACGCCGGCGGAAAAGGACCTCGGCGCGGTAGACGTTGCCGACGCCGGCGATGATCTTTTGGTCCATCAGGAGTGCAGCCACCGGAGTTTTCCGGCCCTGCAAATTGGCCGCGAACCGTCCGGCGTCGCCCCGCAGGTTCCGCAGCGGGTCCGGCCCCAGCCGGGCGAGGACAGCGTCAGCCTCTGCCGCGGTAATCGCCTCGCAGGTGGTGGCACCCCTCAGGTCGGCCCACCCGTTGCTGCTGGCCAGCCTGACCCTCACGGCCCCCACGGGGTCCGGCGGACCGGCATAGGCGCTGCCTCCGTTCGTGCCGGCGCCGTCGCCGTCGTTCGCGTCCGGGAACGTCTCCCGCTCCCCCACCCGGCGCGGGGCACCGATGCTGGAGGAGCCGGCGAACGTGCTGTCGCCGCCAAAACTCCAGGCACCGTACAGGCCCAGATGCACATGCAGCACCAAGGTGTTGTCGAAGTGCAGGAACAGATGCTTGCCGTGCGCCTCGGCCACGAGCAGGGTGCGCCCGTCCAGGAGCGCGGCGCCTCCGCTGAACCGGCCCTGCGGGCTGGACACAGTGAGCCGCCGGCCGCCGAATACGTCCCCGAACTGCCGCGCCAGGCGGCGGACGGAATGCCCTTCGGGCACTACTCGATGACCTCGCCGGTTGCTTCGTAGGCGGCGATCTTGCCGATGCGGCGGACGTGGCGCTCGTCATTGCTGAAGGGCTCGGTCAGGAAGGCCTCGACCAGCCGGGTCGCTTCCTCCACCGTGTGCTGGCGGCCGCCGACAGCCACGACATTGGCGTCATTGTGCTCGCGGGCGAGTGTGGCGGTCGAGTGGTTCCAGGCCAGGGCAGCCCTGACGCCCTTGACCTTGTTGGCGGCGATCTGCTCCCCGTTGCCCGAGCCGCCCAACACGATGCCCAGGGCGTGGATGCCTGCCTGCTGGTCGGCAACCACGGCAAGGGCGGCATTGATGCAGAAAGAGGGGTAGTCGTCCTGGGCGTCGTAGGCCTTGGGGCCGTGGTCCACCACCTCATAGCCCTTGGCTGTCAGGTGGGACACCAGGTGGGCGCTCAGTTCCATGCCCGCATGGTCGGTGGCGATGTGGACCCGCGGGAAGGCAGGGGATGATGTCACGAGCAGAATCCGTTCGGTTGGGGGCGCAGGCAGCCGGCCGGGACGGCGCAGGCCAGGGTCAGGACAACACGGTCAAGAATACTAGGACTCCGGCTGGCCGGGAGTCGGCGCCGCCCCGCCGCCGGGCCGGGCCCTTTCAGCAACCCGCGTCAGTACCTCGGCCAGCCTCGCCGCCGAGGCAGTACTGCCCCCGCTCACCGCGAGGCGCTGGCCGTCGGTTTTGCTGACGACGACGGCGGGACCGCTGCTGACGAGCATGGCGGCAGTGCCGCCGTGGTGCCGGTAGCCCCACCCCCCATAGTCTGCGGCCTTCACCTCGGCGGCGGTAGCGCCCGAGATGGCTCCGGCCGGGACGTTCATGACCGGAACGATGCCGGCCAGCAGGACTTTCAGGCCGCGGCGGTCGGCTTTGATGCGCGCGAACAGGAACGCCGCGCCCGTCGCCGCGAGGAGCACGAGGAGCGCGCCGAGCCAGGGCACGGCAACGGCGATGAGGGCAGACGGAAGCAGCGATGCGATGGCGATCATGACGAATACCGAACTGCGGGCATGGACCCAGAGCCGGATGTCGTCCCGTGTCAGGTCGGGGTCAGCCTCCCTCGCGATGGCCAGTTGAAGGGCCCGGTCGTCGTCCGGTGACCACTGCTGGTCCGCTTTGAAGGTAAAGGCAACAATCACGCCGAGCGACAGGGCCGCCCCGCTTCCGAGTGCCAGGACGGTCATGTCCACATGGGATTCACGGGCGTCCGCCAGCCCTGCCTGTCCCACGATGCCGGCAGCGAGGGCGCTGGTGACGAAGAGCGTGAAGAACATCCCGGCGCCCATCATGATCCGGCGCATCAGCACGGGCCTGCTGACGGGCACGGCCTGGAAGAGGACCAGCCAGCCGCCAGCCAGGATCATTAAGGCTCCTGCCGTGACGTAGGCGCCGAAGGGCGCGAAGGAGGCGCCGCCGTCGTCCGTCCACCGGATGGCGAGCGGCTCCGGAAGGTCCGGCCGGATCAGGAAGGCGCACACCACGAAGGCCGCCGCCACCAGCAGCGGGAACCCCACCACAAACCGAAGGGCTTTCGTGTCCATCGACTCCATGAACTTTCCCATGATTTAACGCTACTCCCACGGCCGGCCGGCGGCTTTCCGCCTCACGCGGCAGCCATCCCGGGCCGTGCTACTTGCCAAGGCTGGCGGAATGCAAGAATGAACAATGCCGCCGCTGGGCACGCCAGCAGGCAGACGCAACCTTTCTGGAGGGCCCACTTTGCCAGGTATGAATCTGACGCGAGCTGAAGCCAGCGAACGTGCCGAACTGATCGCCGTCGAATCCTATGACGTCAGCCTGGACCTGACCCGGGGCGGAGAGGTCTTTGGCAGCACCACCACGGTGAAGTTCAGCGCGACGCCAGGGTCCTCAACATTCATAGACGCAGTCACACGCGCGGTGCACAGCGTCACCCTGAACGGCAAGAGCCTTGATCCGGCCACAGTGGCGGACGGCGTCAGGATCCAGCTCCCGGATCTCAAGGAACACAACGAACTCACGGTGGTGGCCGATGCCCCGTATATGAACACCGGCGAGGGACTCCACCGCTTCGTGGACCCGGTGGACAACGAGGTCTACCTCTACACGCAGTTCGAGGTTCCTGATTCGCGCAGGATGTTCGCCGTCTTCGAGCAGCCGGACCTGAAGGCAACCTTCACGTTCACCGTCACGGCCCCCTCCCACTGGGACGTCATCTCGAACTCGCCCACACCGGCGCCCGTGGAAACCACCGCCGCGGACGACGGCGGTGCCCGCTCCGTGTGGGCCTTCTCCCCCACTCCCCGGCTCTCCTCCTACGTCACTGCGCTGGTTGCCGGCCCCTACCAGTCGGTGCGCAGCGAGGTGGCCAGCTCGGACGGCCGCGTCATCCCGCTCGGCGTCTTCGCCCGGAAGTCCCTGATGCAGTACCTGGACGCGGACAACATCTTCGAACTCACCCGGCAGGGCTTTGAGTTCTTCGAGGCGCAGTTCGGCTGCCCCTACCCGTTCGAGAAGTACGACCAGCTCTTTGTGCCCGAGTTCAACGCCGGCGCCATGGAAAACGCCGGCGCGGTGACCATCCTGGAGGGCTACGTCTTCCGGGGCAAAGTCACCGACGCGCAGGTGGAACGCCGGGCCATCACCGTCCTCCACGAACTCGCGCATATGTGGTTCGGCGACCTGGTGACAATGCGCTGGTGGAACGACCTGTGGCTCAACGAGTCCTTCGCCGAGTACATGTCCCATCTGGCAGCCGTCGAGGCGACGAAGTTCACCAGCGCCTGGACCACGTTCGCGTCCGTTGAGAAGTCCTGGGCCTACCGCCAGGACCAGCTGCCCACGACGCACCCCATCTTCGCCGAGATCAACGACCTTCAGGACGTGGAGGTTAACTTCGACGGCATCACCTACGCCAAGGGCGCTTCGGTGCTCCGCCAGCTGGTGGCGTGGGTGGGCCCGGACCAGTTCATGGCCGGCGTGCGCGAGTACTTCGCCAAGCATTCCTGGCAGAACACCGAGCTGGGCGACCTGCTGGTGGAACTGGAGAAGGCCAGCGGCCGCGACCTGGATGACTGGGGGCGGCAGTGGCTGGAAACCGCCGGCGTCAACACCCTGAAGCCGGAGCTCGAGGTTGACGGCGACGGCCGGCTCACGTCCTTCGCCATCGTGCAGTCCGCCGTGGACGATTGGCCCACCATCCGCCCGCACCGGCTCGCCGTGGGCTTCTACAACCTTAACGACGCCGGCAAGCTGGAGCGGGTGCACCGCGAGGAACTGGACGTCGACGGCGGCCGGACCGAAGTTCCGGCGCTGGTGGGGCTGGTCCGGCCGGACCTGGTCCTGGTCAATGACGACGACCTCGCCTACGCCAAGGTGCGGCTGGACGAAAAATCGCTTGCGACGGCGACCGCCCACCTGAAGGACTTCAGCCACAGCCTGCCGCGGACGCTCGTGTGGAACTCCGCCTGGGACGCTGCCCGGGACGGCGAAAGCCCGGCACGGCGGTACGTGGAGCTGATCCTGGCCAACGTGGCCGCCGAATCCGATTCCTCGGTGATCCTGGTCCAGCTCCGCCAGCTTGCCACCACCCTGAACTTCTACGTGGCCGAGGAACACCGCGAGGCGACCGCGGTGGCTGCGGCGGACCGGCTGTGGGACCTGGCGTCCCAGGTGCCGGGCGGCTCGGACGCGCAGCTGCAGTTCGTGAAGTCGTTTGCGCTGCTGGCCGGCAGCGCCCCCCAGCTGGACAAGGTGGCGGGCCTCCTGGACGGCTCCCTGGTCCTGGACGGGCTGGGTGTTGACCAGGACCTGCGCTGGGAGCTGGTCGCGTCACTTGTGGTGGGCGGACGCCTCGGCCAGGACGGCATCGACGCGGAACTTGCGCGGGACAATACCTCCAGCGGCCAGAATGCCGCTGCCCTTGCCAAGGCCGCCATCCCCACGGCGGAGGCGAAGGCAGCCGCCTGGGATTCCATTGTGGTCAAGGGCGAGCTCTCCAATGCACTGCAGGGCTCCGCGGTCACCGGCTTCATGCGCGTGCTGGATCGGTCCCTGCTGGAGCCCTACGCCGAAAAGTACTTCGAGGCAGTGCCGCGGATCGTCGAAACCCGCACCCACGCACTGGCCCAGCAGATCGTCGTCGGACTCTACCCTGCGCTGCTGACCAGCCAGGCAACCGTGGACCGGACTGACGGCTTCCTGGCGGCGCTTCCGCCCGCAAGCGCCGCGCTGCGACGCATGATGCTGGAAAACCGCGACGGCGTTGCCCGGGCACTGCGGGCGCGCGCTGCGGATGTCCTTCCCGGCGAGGCTGTGCCTGCATCATGAGCCTGCACGAGCACCGCTATGAGCTGACGGTCCGGTGGACGGGCAACTCGGGCAGCGGGACGGCGTCCTACCGCGGCTACTCACGCGACCACGACATCCTTATTCCGGGGCTCCCTGTCCTCAAGGGCTCCGCGGACCCCACCTTCCACGGAGACCGGGAGCGGTACAACCCGGAGCAGCTGCTCCTGGCGGCACTTGCCCAGTGCCATATGCTCTCTTTCCTGCACGTGGCGGTAAAGCACGGCGTGGTGGTCACGGACTACCGGGACGAGGCCTTCGGGCTGATGACCCTGAACCGGGACGGCAGCGGCCAGTTTGAACGCGTGACGCTCCGGCCGCACGTGACCGTGGCCGATGCGGCGCAGGTGGAGCTGGCCGGCCAGCTTCACCACGAGGCGAACCAGCTATGCTTCATCGCCCGCAGCGTGAACTTCCCGGTGGAGCATGAACCGGTGACAGTGGCGGCTTAGGACGGCAGGCTGGCGGCGAGGCGCGCCTCGGTTCCGGGGGACAGCCCGGCCTTCCGGGGCCTGTCCAGCCCTCGCGCCCGCTCGTCCCGCAAGGTGTCCTGCAGCGTCTCCCGCCACGGCCGCAGCTGCAGCCCGGCAGCGACGGCTGCCCGGTTGCTCCGCGCCATGAAGCCCTCATGCCCGGGCGGGAGCCAAAGCGGCAGCGAGTCCGGGCCTGCCCAGTAGTTGACGCCCTGGTTCGCAAGCCATTCTTCTTCCGCCGGAAGAACCTCGCCGTCGTGGCCGGCGGTTTCCCTGGCGGCGGCAAGATACGTTCCGAAGGCCACCTGCCCGCCCAGGGCGTTCAAGGCTCCGGCCACGCCCTTCCCGGCCGCCCGGAGGATCCAGGCAGCAAGGTCGCGGACGTCGATGACCTGGGTCGGATGGTCGACGGCGGGAACCACCACCGGCTTGTTGTTCCTGGCGAAGCGGGCCGGCCAGTAGCCGTAGCGGTCCGAGCTGTCCCCCGGGCCGCCGATCAGGCCGGCACGGCAGAGGTGGGCTTTTCCGCCTGCCGCTTTGAGGGTGGCGGCCTCGATGGCCGCCTTCGACTCGCCGTAGTTCTCCGGAGTGGAGGGAGTTCCCGGCGCCAGGGGCTGCAGGAGCGCTGCATCCTCAGTTTCGTTTGCATGAGAGGCGTCGGCGTAGACGGAGCAACTGGAGACGAACGTCCAGTGCGCTGCCCGGTGTGCGAGGGCGTCCAGGGCTTCGGCGGCGGGGACGGGATCCCGGGCCACGTCCACCACCTCGTCCCACTCCCCCTCGGCGCCCGCGTAGGCGTCCGCGCCCAGTGAACGGTCCTCCCTCAGCCACGTGGTTCCCGCTGGCGGGGCCGCCGCGGAACCTCGGGCAAGGCAGGTGACGTCGTGTCCCGCCGCCACCGCCTGGCGGGCAATTTCTGCGGACAGGAAGGCTGTTCCGCCGAGGACAAGAATGCGCATGTTCAGACGCTACGGCGATAGTGTTAAAGAAGAACAGAGCCTTCCGCGCCGGGCGTAACCGGCGCTGCGGCATCCCTTCCCGGCGCAGCCGAAGAACAGCAGGAGTACTTCCCCCTTATGGTCAGCACGTTGTCGATCCTTCCGTCCACCGCCAGCCAGCCGGACGGCATCAGCGTCACGGGCATCGTGATCAGCCTCGGCGTCGGCGTCGCCATCTGGCTGGTGGCCACGTTCGTGATTTCCCGGATCACCAGGCGCGTGGCGGCAGGCAGCACCTTCTTCAAGAAACCCACCTTCAAATGGGCCGCCCCGGCGTTTAGGGCCCTGGACCACGAGCGGCGCGTCCAGCGCGCGGAAACCATCGGCTCGCTGCTGAACAGCGTGGTTGGCGTGCTCGTGGTGATCATCACGGGCATGTACGTCCTGCAGAACCTGGACATCAACATCGCACCGCTCCTGACGAGCGTCGGCATCCTGGGTGTGGCCATCGGCTTCGGTGCCCAGCAGCTGATCCGCGACTTCCTGGCCGGGATCTTTATTACCATTGAAGACCAGTACGGCATCGGCGACGTAATCGAAACCAGCGAGGTTGTTGGCGTGGTGGAGTCCATGGGCCTGCGCATCACGCGCGTCCGCTCGGACGACGGCGCTATCTGGTACCTGCGCAACGGCGAGATCCTGCGCGTCGGCAACCGTTCGCAAGGCAACTACGTGCCGCTGCACGAGTCGGAGGACGGCACCACGGACCAGGGCACGGATCATGCCGAACCCAAGAAGACTGACCAGAAGGCCGGAGACTAGGAATGACAATCCCGAGCGATCCCCAGCGGCCGCAGCTGATGCAGAACGATCCGTTCAGCAAGCCCGGCTACACCGACAACTTCTACGATGCCGTGGGCGGGCATGAAACCTTCGTGAAGCTGATCGACGTCTTCTACGACGGAGTAGCAACCGATCCGCTCCTCCGCCCCATGTATCCGGAAGAGGACCTGGCGCCGGCGAAGCGCAGGTTCCTGATGTTCCTGGAACAGTACTGGGGCGGGCCCACCACCTACGGCGAGGAGCGCGGCCATCCCCGGCTCCGCATGCGGCACGTGCCGTTCAAGGTGACGCCCGAGGCCAAGGACCGCTGGCTCTTCCACATGCGTGCCGCTGTGGATGCCCTGGAACTGCCCCCGCTCTACGAGGGAACGCTGTGGGACTACATGGAGCGTGCCGCGCTGTCCATGGTGAACAGCCCCGGCTGATGTTGCCCTAACCGCCGTTAGAGCAGCGCGCTTCCGGTCCGCGCGAGCACGTGGCCGCGGGTGCCTGTAAGCCGGAACCAGCGCCCTGCCCGGTAGAGCTTCTGGTCGCCGTCGGCCAGGAACCCCAGGGCCAGGGCGGCGAAAGCGGCTCCGGCCGGCAGGCCGGAGTCGTCCAGTTCCCTGCCCCAGACGGCGGCACGGGCGTTGTTGACGATCAGCGCCCCCGGCTTGTCAGGGACGATTCCCGCCACTTCCGCGATTCCTGCCTCTGCGGCTTTCCGCAGCGCGGCATCGCTGCGTGAACCCATCAGCTCCCACCCGCTCCGCGGGGCGCCCACCCCGGTCCAGGACTCGGTGACGGTGGACGGCGGAACCGGCAGCTCGACGTCGTCCGCCCCCGCCCGCGCCAGGCGGTCCAGGACGGCGGACAAGGACACTGTCACATCCGTCGCCGAAGGTTCCGCGAGGGCCATGGTCCGCAGCCCCAGAATGGTGGGAGTCGATTCACCCAGCAGCCTCGGCCGCAGCACGCAGACGTACGCGGCGAGGACGGAACCTGCAGCCTGAAGCCTGATGGCGCCGTCGTCAATTGATTTGGCCCGCGTAGCGAAAGTCTTCAGGTCAGCGAGATCCTGGGGATCGGCGAAGCGGAAGGACGAGGTGAGTAGATCAGACACACCAAGAACACTACCCGCTGGACCTTTGTTGAGCGGTGCCGGGGGGCCGTCTAGAGTCAAACCATGACTGAAGCCGACGCCGAAATCCTGGCGCTCCCCAGCGGGGACCCCACCTCATCGCTCATCTCCCTCCTTGACCTTGGTGAGCTGGAGGGTGCCCGGACGGACGAGGACATCTTCCTGGGTCCGTCCCAGCAGCAGCCCCACCACCGCGTGTTCGGCGGCCAGGTGCTGGCACAGTCGCTCATCGCGTCCATCAGGACGGTGGACCCGGAACGTTTTGTCCATTCCATGCATGGCTACTTCCTGCGCCCGGGGGACGCGAACAAGCCCATCACCTTCGGCGTCCAGCGCCTGCGGGACGGCCGGTCCTTTTCCGCCCGGCGGGTCCATGCGTACCAGGAGGGTGTGCCCATCCTGTCGATGATCGCGTCCTTCCAGGGCGAGGACGAAGGCGTGGAGCACGAGTCCACGATGCCCGGCGGCATCCCGGACCCGGAGTCACTGCCAAGCACCGCCGACCTGCTCGGCAAGTTCGACCATCCGGTGGCACGGCACTGGGCCTACGAGCGGCCGTTCGATATCCGGCACGTCGATCCCCCCTTGTACGTGTCGGCTAAGGGCAAGAGGGAAGCGCGGAATGCGGTGTGGATGAAGACCTTCGGGCCGATGCCGGACAACCCCAACCTGCACCGGGCAGCCCTGGCGTACGCCAGCGACTACACCCTCCTTGAGTCCATCCTGCGGCGCCACGGGCTGAGCTGGATCACGCCAGGGATGAACGTGGCAAGCCTGGACCATGCCATGTGGTGGCACCGGCCTGCCCGCGTGGACGAATGGCTCCTGTATGTCCAGGAGTCACCCAGCGCCCAAGGTGCCCGTGGACTCGCGACCGGCAAGATCTTCAACCAGGCGGGGCAGCACGTTGCCTCCGTCGCGCAGGAGGGAATGATCCGCGTGCCTACCGACCTGAAGAACAAAGTGGTGGGCGCTTTCCAGTCGAAGCTGATGGAGCACCAGATCCGCAAGGCCGGGCGGGACTAGCACCACCCGGAACTCCGCCTTCAGCGGGAAGACGAACAGGCCGGCACCCAGTGGGGGTGCCGGCCTGTTCGTCTTTGTGCGCTCTGCGCCTGGTGTCAGTCGCGGGTGAGGCGGCGGTGCGTGACGCGGTGCGGCTTGGCGGCGTCCGGGCCGAGGCGCTCCACCTTGTTCTCCTCGTAGGATTCGAAGTTGCCCTCGAACCAGTACCACTTGGAGGGGTTTTCCTCGTCGCCTTCATAGGCCAGGATGTGCGTGGCCACGCGGTCCAGGAACCAGCGGTCGTGGGAGACCACCACGGCGCAGCCGGGGAACTCGAGCAGTGCGTTTTCGAGGCTGCTGAGGGTTTCGACGTCGAGGTCGTTGGTGGGCTCATCGAGGAGCAGCAGGTTGCCGCCCTGTTTGAGGGTCAGCGCCAGGTTCAGGCGATTGCGCTCACCGCCGGAGAGCACACCGGCCTTCTTCTGCTGGTCCGGGCCCTTGAAGCCGAAGGCGGCAACGTAGGCGCGGGACGGCATTTCGACGTGGCCCACCTGGATGAAGTCCAGGCCGTCGGAGACAACTTCCCACAAGGTCTTGTTGGGGTCGATGCCGCCGCGGCTCTGGTCCGCGTAGGAGATCTTGACGGAGTCGCCGATCTTCAGGTCACCGCCGTCGAGCGGTTCCAGCCCCACGATGGTCTTGAACAGCGTGGTCTTGCCGACGCCGTTGGGGCCGATGACGCCCACGATGCCGTTGCGGGGCAGGCTGAAGGACAGGCCGTCGATGAGGGTGCGGTCCTCGAAGCCCTTCTGGAGGTTCTTCGCTTCCAGCACCAGGCCGCCCAAGCGGGGTCCCGGCGGGATCTGGATCTCTTCGAAGTCCAGCTTGCGCGTGCGGTCCGCCTCCGCGGCCATCTCCTCGTAGCGGGCCAGACGGGCCTTAGACTTGGTCTGGCGGCCCTTGGCGTTGGACCGGACCCACTCAAGTTCCTCGCTGAGGCGCTTGGCCTGCTTGGCGTCCTTCTTGCCCTGGATCTCCAGTCGGGCACGCTTCTTCTCCAGGTAAGTGGAGTAGTTGCCCTCGTAGGGGTAGAGGTGGCCGCGGTCCACTTCGGCGATCCATTCCGCGACGTGGTCCAGGAAGTACCGGTCGTGGGTGACGGCGAGGACTGCACCCGCGTAGGTGGACAGGTGCTGTTCGAGCCACAGCACGCTTTCGGCGTCCAGGTGGTTGGTGGGCTCGTCCAGGAGCAGCAGGTCCGGCTTCTGCAGCAGGAGTTTGCACAGGGCTACGCGGCGGCGTTCACCACCGGAGAGGTTGGTGACGTCGGCGTCCGCGGGCGGGCAGCGGAGGGCGTCCATGGCCTGCTCCAGCTGCGAGTCCAGGTCCCAGGCGTCCGCGGCATCGATGGCTTCCTGCAGGTGGCCCATTTCCTCGAGGAGGGTGTCGTAGTCAGCGTCGGGGCTGGCCATTTCCTCGGAGATTTCGTTGAAGCGCTGGATCTTGCCGTAGATCTCGCCCACACCCTCCTGGACGTTGCCCAGGACGGTCTTTTCCTCGTTGAGCGGGGGCTCCTGGAGCAGGATGCCCACGGTGTAGCCGGGGCTTAACCGGGCCTCACCGTTGGAGGGAGTGTCCAGTCCGGCCATGATTTTGAGGATGGTGGACTTACCAGCACCGTTCGGGCCCACAACACCGATCTTGGCGCCGGGGAAGAAGGACATGCTTACGTCGTCAAGAATGAGTTTTTCGCCAACGGCTTTGCGGGCCTTGGTCATTGTGTAGATAAATTCCGCCATGGTTCCAAATCTAGTGGGTGGGCAGGCATATCTCACATTCCGCGCAACAGGCTTACGAGCCTACAAAGCACTTCCCGCTCGCCAGGACGGGCAACACTGTCACTGTCACGGCGCCGTCGCGGACCTGGCCGATCACGCAGTCCTGTCCCTGGAGCACGGCCGCCTCGATGGCATCCGCTTCAAGGCCGGTGGGGGTGCGGCTCTGCGAAACCTCCAACGCCGCGGGGGCGATTCCCGCGCCCGTGAGGGCTTCCGTGAGTTGTGCGGTGGCGGGTTTGGGCGATCCCGCGGCCAGCCTGGCCAGCGCCTCTGTCACGGTCCTCTTGGCCGTTTCAGTGGCAGCCGCCGCTGCCGCGGCGGATGCGGTCCCGGATGTGTCCGCCAGCGGTCCGGCGGCATTTGTCTGTGTTGCTGCAGCCCGTGTTTCCGTTGCTGCGGGGCCGGCGGAGGCTGCAGCAGTGGATGTTGCACCCGACAAGGTTCCGCTGACGCAGCCCGATAAACCTGCCGCCAGCACTGTGGCGGTTACGGCCGCCAGCAACCGGCGCGCGGCGCTGGGCGGGGCAACTCCAGGAACGGCAGCTCCAGGAATGGCAGCTCCGGGAACGGTGGCTCCGGGAACGGTGGCTGAGGGGCTGGCCGATGAGGCACCGGCTGTTGAGTTCTGCCGGTGGTCAGGGGTATGCCGCATGGTGTCATTCTGCCATGCGGCCTGGTCCCGGCTCCGCAACCTGGGCGGACAGTGCACGGCCGGGGGGTGCCGCGGCACTGCCCGCCAAGGAACCGGGGGAACCGTTGATAGGGGACGCTGATATGGAAAACCTAGACTCCGGATTCGGCGAGTTCCCCCGTCTCCAGGTCCAGTGACACGAGGCTGCCGTTGCTGTCCTCGATGTACGCTGCGGCAGGATCGCCGCCGTCGGGATCGTCGTCGCCGTCCTCCGGTTCGTCGAACGTTCCCTCAGCGCCGGCCCGGTGCTCGGCGTCGAGGGGCGGCGCCGGCTCCACGAGCGAGAGGAGCGGTTTTGTGGAGGACCGGATGAAGTTGGCCGTACCCCACGTCAGGTCGTGACCCACGGCGTCGGCGTCAATGGTGTGTGAGTAGAAGACCCTGCCGTCCCTTTCCCAACTGCGGATCTTCAGCTTGCCAACCACGATGACCGGCTGGCCTTTCCTGATGCTGCAGCCCATGCTTCCCGCGAGGTGGCGATAGCCCTGGACCAGGAACCAGTTCGTGTGGCCATCCGTCCAGGTGCCGGATTCCTTGTCGAACCGGCGCGAGGTGGAACCGATACGGAAGGAGGCTGTGGCAACTCCCCCTGGAGTTGTGGCGCTCTTGATCTCGGTGGCAACGAAGCCCCGAATGGTTATTGTGTCGCTCATCTTCACGTCCTGTCGTCAATGGTGGTGCCCTAGCAGGCAAGACCAGCATGGCGCCGGCGCTGGCCACCGGGGAGGCAGGGGTTCGCCTATGTGCATAACCTGCGGCTGCGGCTGCCTGTGGAGGATTAGTGAGCCGCCGCAGGTCACTGACGACGCCGGGACTTCGGGCAATGTAAACTTTTTGAGGCGCCGGACTTCAGCTCCGGAATCCATTGCCTCAGTAGCTCAGGGGATAGAGCAGCGGCCTTCTAATCCGCCGGTCGGGGGTTCGATTCCCTCCTGGGGCACCCATGGGCAAACGCCCCGGTTCACGGACCGGGGCGTTTGGGGCCACACGTGCCGGCAGGGTTCAGGATTGCAGCCGGTGCGGCGCTTCCACCAGAGAGCGAACCACGCTGCCGGCAGCGCCCAGCAGGGCCCCCGCATCCCCTACCGCGGAGATGGTGACGTGCGCCGGGGACAGCGCACCCGGCGCGTACTTGGCAAGGCTGTCCAAAAGCGGCCCGCGGAGCCACTGGTCCAGGACGGCAAAGTGTCCGCCAAGCACCACAGCCCTGATGTCCACCACGCGGGACGTCGACGCCACCGCCACGCCCAGCGCAGTCCCGGCCCGTTGGACGGCGAGCAGGGCAGCGGGGTCCTCAGCGCCGAGGGCGCCCAGCAGACGGGCCATGCTCTCAGACCTTGGCCACCCCTTCGCGGCGATACCGGCAGCAGAAAAAATTGCATCCTGCCCGGCTATCGTCTCCAGGCACCCCGTCCCGCCGCAGGAGCAGCGGCCCCCCTCCGGCTGCACAACGATGTGGCCGACCTCCCCGGCGTTGCCTTCAGGGCCGGTGAAAAGCTCCGAATTGATCACCAGGCCGCCGCCGACGCCCACCTCGCCGGAGACGAACAGGAAGTCCCGCCTTCCGTGGGAGCCGTGGGCCAGTTCCGCGAGCGCGGCAGCATTGGCCTCGTTGAAGAGGGAGACCCCCAACGGCACGTCGGGAAGCAGCCGCCCCATGTCCAGCTTCGTCCCCAGCCAGCCCAGGTTCGGGGCGGCGGTCACGGTTGAACTGCCGGCGTCAACGAGGCCGGGTACGGCGAGCCCTCCGCCCAGGACCTCAACACCCGAAGACGCGGCCGCCTTCCGCACGTCGGCGGCGAGCGCGGCGAGTGCGGACAGCACGGGGGCGCTGTCGCTGTCGCGGTTGTCCCGTTCCCGGATTTCCTGCACCACCAGGGTTCCGGAAAGGTCAGTCACTCCAGCCGCAATGTAATCGACGTTGATTTCCATACCCATGACACCCCGCGCCGGATTCAGTTCCAGCCCGACCCCCGGCCGGCCCCGCTCCCCCTGCCGGCTCAGGCCGACCTCGCGCAGGAGGCCGGCGCCCAAAAGGTCCAGGACGATGCTCGAAACAGAGGCTTTGGTCAGCCCTGTGGCCGCGGCCACCTGTGCGCGGGTCGGATGGGTGCCGGCCGGTGCCTGCGCCACCCTGGCAAGGACCAGGGCGAGGTTGTTGCGCCGAACGTCCGCCATGTTCCCCGGGCTGGCGGCGTCGGACAGTGCAGTGGCAGGTGCGGTACTGGCCATGGCCGTTCTCCTCGGGCTGGAAGCGGGGCCGTCCCTCACAGGCCCTTCGCTATTGACCCTAGCGTAGACTCGCTTATATAGTTCAAGCACTAAACTAATAGTGCCGCAACCGGCGACAACGAGTGCAAGGACGCATCATGACTCTCTCCCCCACCCCCGCTGACAAGTTCACCTTCGGCCTCTGGACCGTGGGCTGGACGGGCGCCGATCCGTTCGGTGTGGCCACCCGCGCCGCCCTGGATCCCGTGGAGGCGGTCCACCGGCTGGCCGAACTGGGCGCCTACGGCATCACCTTCCACGACAACGACCTGGTCCCCTTCGACGCCAGCGCCTCGGAACGTGACCTGATCCTCAAGAACTTCAAGGCAGCCCTGGCCGAGACCGGCCTGAAGGTCCCGATGGTGACCACCAACCTGTTCAGCCACCCGGTGTTCAAGGACGGCGGCTTCACCTCCAACGACCGCTCCATCCGCCGCTTCGCCCTGTCCAAGGTGCTGCGCAACATCGACTCCGCCGCGGAGTTCGGCGCCGAAACGTTCGTAATGTGGGGCGGGCGCGAAGGCAGCGAATACGACGGCTCGAAGGACCTCTCCGCGGCCCTGGACCGGATGAAGGAAGGCGTGGACACCGCCGCCGCCTACATCAAGGACAAGGGCTACAACCTGCGCATCGCACTGGAGCCCAAGCCCAACGAACCCCGCGGCGACATCTTCCTGCCCACCGTCGGCCACGGCCTGGCGTTCATCGCCCAACTCGAGCACGGCGACATCGTGGGCCTCAACCCGGAAACCGGGCACGAGCAGATGGCAGGGCTCAACTTCACCCACGGCATCGCCCAGGCCCTGTGGGCCGGCAAGCTCTTCCACATCGACCTCAACGGCCAGCGCGGCATCAAGTACGACCAGGACCTCGTCTTCGGCCACGGCGACCTCACCAGCGCGTTCTTCACCGTAGACCTGCTCGAAAACGGCTTCCCGGGCGGCGGGCCCCGCTACGAAGGCCCGCGCCACTTCGACTACAAGCCCTCCCGCACCGACGGCTACGACGGCGTCTGGGAATCGGCCAAGTCCAACATGGCCATGTACCTGCTCCTCAAGGAGCGCGCCCTTGCGTTCCGCGCAGACCCCGAAGTCCAGGAAGCCCTCAAGACCTCCGGGGTCTTCGAACTCGGCGAGAGCACCCTCGCGGCCGGCGAAACCGCCGCGGACCTGCTCGCGGACACCACCGTCTTCGAGGACTTCGACGCCGACAAGGCCGGCGAACGCTCCTTCGCCTTCGTCCGCCTCAACCAGCTCGCCATCGAACACCTCCTGGGCGCCCGGTAAATCATGGCACTCGTAGCAGGGATCGACAGCTCCACCCAGTCCTGCAAAGTGGTGATCCGCGATGCGGACACGGGTGCATTGGTCCGGCAGGGCAGGGCGGCCCACCCGGACGGGACCGAGATCCACCCGGATCACTGGTGGGCCGCCCTGCTGGACGCACTACACCAGGCCGGCGGCCTGGACGATGTTGCAGCTGTCTCGGTGGGCGGGCA
This sequence comes from Pseudarthrobacter oxydans, assembly GCF_034258515.1. NCBI lineage: Bacteria > Bacillati > Actinomycetota > Actinomycetes > Micrococcales > Micrococcaceae > Pseudarthrobacter > Pseudarthrobacter oxydans. Next base: position 2,626,329 of record NZ_CP139438.1, read on the forward strand.
GCAGCACGGCATGGTGTGCCTGGACAGCGAGGGCCAGGTGGTCCGGCCGGCACTGCTGTGGAATGACACCCGCAGTGCCGGCGCGGCACTGGAACTGATCAGCAATGCGGGCGACGGCGACACTGCCGCCGGCGCCCGCTACTGGGCCGGCGCAACCGGCACCGTCCCGGTCGCCTCGCTGACGCTGACCAAACTTCACTGGCTGGCCGCCAACGAGCCGGAGAACGCCGCCAAAGTTGCGGCAGTCTGCCTGCCGCATGACTGGCTGACCTGGCGGCTGGCGGACCACGGGCCAGGCAGCGGTCCGGGAAACCTCGAGGCCCTCGCCACTGACCGTTCCGACGCCTCCGGTACGGGCTACTACTCGACGGCGACCGGCGAGTACCTGCCGGGGCTCCTGGAGTCCTCGCTGGGGCACGTTCCGCTGCTGCCCGGCGTCGTGGGCCCGCTGGGGGTCGTGGGCAAGACACCGGAGGGCGCCCTCCTGGCCGCCGGCGCCGGGGACAACGCGGCGGCGGCACTGGGAGTGGGCGCCGGCGTGGGTGACGTGGTGATGTCGCTGGGCACCTCGGGGACGGTCTTCGCCGTGTCCGATACACCGGCCGCCGACCCGTCCGGGCTGGTGGCCGGGTTCGCCGATGCTTCCGGGAACTACCTGCCGCTGGTGTGCACCCTGAACGCCACCCGCGTTTTTGACGCCACTGCAGCCCTGCTGGACATCAGCATTGCGGAGTTCAATGAGCTGGCGCTGTCCGCCGGACCAGGGGCCGGGGGCCTCACCCTCGTTCCCTATTTCGACGGCGAGCGCACGCCGAACCTGCCCGACGCCACCGGCTCCCTGCACGGCATCACCCGCGGGAACTACACGCCGGCCAACCTGGCGCGGGCCGCCGTCGAAGGCGTGGTCTGTTCGCTCGCGGACGGCCTGGCCGCCCTGCAGCAACAAGGCGTGCAGGCGCGGCGCATCATCCTGGTGGGCGGCGGAGCGCAGTCCGCGGCAGTACAGGAGGCGGCAGCGCAACTGCTGGGAATCAGCATCACCGTGCCGCGCCCGGGTGAGTATGTGGCCGACGGCGCCGCCCGCCAGGCCGCAGCGGCACTCACCGGGGAATTTCCGCAGTGGGCGCTGGACGCCGTCGACCTCCCTGCCGGGCAGGACGGCGGCGGGGTGCTGGCACGGTACCGCCGCTGCGCCTCCCTATATACCTGACACCGGGATACCTGACGCCGGGCCCGCCTGGCGTTTCCACGCGAAAGGCCCGGACCGCACTGTGATGAATTCACTGCGCGGTCCGGGTCCTTTCCATGTGGGGCGCAGCTCCTGCCAGTCATGTTGGGAACGTGGCAGGAGCCCGCGGTCTTGGGTCAGGTCAGGCGTACGGGAGGACGAGCTCCGCGTAGCGCTCCTTTACTGTGGCCAGGACGGTATTGCCGTCCGTGCCCCAGATGTCCTGATTGAAGATTTCCACTTCGATGTCACCGGTGTACCCGGCATCGCGCACCCAGGCGCCGATGGTGGCAAAGTCCACCACGCCGTCGCCCATGTAGCCGCGTGACAGCAGCGGATCCGCGGCGATGGGCATGTTGAAGTCGCACACCTGGTAGGACGCAAGTCGCCCCTCCCGGCCGGCGCGCTCGATCTGCGGCTTCAGTTCCGGGTCCCACCACACGTGGAAAGTGTCGACGGCGACGCCCACTGCCGACGCGTCGAACGGCGCCGCGAGGTCAAGGGCCTGCCCCAGGGTGGAGATCAGCGCCCGGTCAGCGGCGTACATCGGATGCAGCGGCTCCAGCACCAGCCGGACGCCGTTCTCCCGGGCGAAGGGGACCAGGTCGGCGAGACGGTCCGCCACGCGCCGGCGCGCAGCCACCACGTCCTTCTCCCCCGGGGCCAGCCCGCCGACCACGAGGAACAGTTCCCTGGTGTCGAGCGCGACGGCTTCCAGGATAGCTGCCCGGTTGTCAGCCAGGGCTGCGGCCTGCCCTGCGGCGTCGGGTGCGGTGAGGAACCCCCCGCGGCAGAGCGAGGAGACGCGGAGCCCGGCGTCCTTGATCAGGCGGGCTGCCTTGTCCAGGCCGGCTTCCGCCACTCGGTCCCGCCAGGGCCCGATGGCGGGGATGCCGGCGTTGACGCAGCCCTCGACCACCTGGGCCAGGGTCCATTTCTTGGTGGTGGCGCTGTTGATGGAAAGGCGCGCAAAGTCTGCCGTTCCTGACGTGCTGGTCATACGCCCACCCCGTTGATCCGCAGGTAGTCGGACATCCGGAAAGCGGCCAGAGCCGGATCCCGCAGCAGGCCCGCCTTGTCCGCCAGTTCAAAGGTCCTTGCCAGGTGGCATACCGAGCGGCCGGAGTGCAGGCCTCCAACCATCTGGAAGCCGGGCTGCCTGCCGTTGAGCCAGGACATGAACGCGATCCCGGTCTTGTAGTAGAACGTGGGTGCGCTGAAGATGTGCTTCCCCAGTTCCCTCGTGGAGTCGAGGATTTCGCGCGCCTTCGCGGCGTTGCCGGCGTCGTAGTTCTGCAGCGCCACCGAGGCGGCGGGGTAGATGGCCGCGAAGATGCCCAGCAGGGCGTCCGAGTGGCGGCTGCCGTCGCCGTCGATCAGTTCGGGGTAGTTGAAGTCGTCGCCGGTGTAGAGGCGGACGCCTTCGGGCAGGGCCGCCCGAAGGGCAACCTCATGGCTGGCGTCGAGCAGCGAGACCTTGACGCCATCCACCTTGGCCGCGTTGTCCCTGATAAGGCCGAGGAAGGTTCCGGTTGCCGTTGCTACATCGTCCGAACCCCAGTAACCGGCCAGGGCGGGATCGAACATGGTGCCGAGCCAGTGCAGGATGACCGGCTGGTCCACCTCCTCCAGCAGCGTCGAGTACACCTGCAGGTAATCCTCGGGACCCCGGGCAACCTTGGCCAGGGCGCGGGAGGCCATGAGGATCACCTTGGGCCCGGCCTCGCTGACCACCGCGATCTGCTCGCGGTAGGCCTCAAGGACGGCCTTGATGCCGGCCTCCCCGGCCGGCAGGGTGGCGCTGTCCAGCTGGTCGGTGCCGGCACCGCAGGAAACAAGGTCCCGCACCGACTTGCCGGCCGTTGCCGGGTTGCCGGCGGAGACCACCGAGGCTGCCTCGACGCCGGTGCGCTTGATGAGCTGCTGGGTTGCCGCCCAGTCAAGGCCCATGCCGCGCTGGGCAGTGTCCATGGCGTCGGCCACACCCAGGCCGTAGGACCACAGCTCGTGCCGGTAGGCCATGGTGGCGTCCCAGTCGAGCCGGGCGGGCGCGCCGGGCGTGTTGTCGGCCAGGACTTCGGGGATCACATGCGCTGCGGCATAGGCGCGGCGGGCGATGAGCGGCGCCGCTGGCCGGGCCCAGGACGTGCCGCCCTGGAGGCGGTATTCCCGGGTGCCGCCGTCGTGGGAGGGCAGGATGAGTGAGGTCATTAGAGGGTAATCTCCGGGATGTCGAGGGTGCGGCGTTCGTCGTTGGACTTCAGGCCAAGCTCGGCGAGCTGGACACCGCGGGCGGCGGAGAGCAGGCCGAAGCGGTGTTCGCGGCCGGCGACGACGTCGCGGAGGAACTCTTCCCACTGCAGCTTGAAGCCGTTGTCCAGGTCAGCATTGGCAGGGACTTCCTGCCACTGGTCACGGAAGGATTCCGTGACGGGCAGGTCCGGGTTCCAGACGGGCTTCGGCGTGTGGGCGCGCTGCTGCGCAACGCACTTGTTCAGGCCTGCGACGGCGGAGCCGTGCGTGCCGTCCACCTGGAACTCCACCAGTTCGTCGCGATAGACGCGGACGGCCCACGACGAGTTGATCTGGCCGATGACCTCGTCGCCGCCCGGGGTTTCCAGCTCGAAAATGCCGTAGGAGGCGTCGTCGGCGGTGGCCTTGTATTCCTTGCCTGCCTCGTCCCACCGGGTGGGGATGTGGGTGGCGGTCTTGGCGCTGACGCTCTTGACCTTGCCGATGATGCCTTCGAGGACGTAGTTCCAGTGGCAGAACATGTCCGTAGTCATTCCACCGCCGTCTTCCTTGCGGTAATTCCAGGACGGGCGCTGGGCGGCCTGGATGTCACCTTCGAAGACCCAGTATCCGAACTCGCCGCGGATGGAGAGGATTCGGCCGAAGAAGCCCTCGTCCACCAGGCGGCGGAGCTTGACCAGGCCGGGGAGGTACAGCTTGTCGTGGACCACACCCGCGGTGACGCCGGATTCCTTGCCGATCCGGGCGAGCTCGATGGCCTCGTCAAGCGTCTCGGCAGTGGGCTTCTCTGTGAAGATGTGCTTGCCGGCCTGCATGGCCTTCTTGAGGGTGGCTGCGCGGAGGCTGGTCATGGAGGCATCAAAAACGACGTCGACGGTGGGGTCGTTGATGACGGCGTCCAGGTCGGTGCTCCACTCGGAGACCTTGTGCTTTTCGGCGAGCTCCCGGATCTTGGCTTCGTTGCGGCCCACCAGGATGGGCTCAACCTGGACGCGGGTGCCGTCTTCCAGCGTGAATCCACCGGCGTCCCGGATGGGAAGGATGGAGCGCAGCAGGTGCTGGCGGTACCCCATCCGGCCGGTGATGCCGTTCATGGCAATGCGGATTGTTTTTGTCTCGAAGCCCATTTGTCCTCCACGGTGAGCGAGCAGTTCTACTGAAGTTGAAGCCCTACTGAAGCTGATTCGGGAAAGCGCATTCCCGCTACGTCAATGATGCACGTCCGCAGACTTCTTGGCAAGCGCTTTCCAGTAGCGGTCCGCAACTGCCATAATGTGGTAACGCCTATTGACCCAACAAAGCCGATCAGGAGACGCTGTGGCTGCAAGTACCCTTACCGAGGTGGCGCGGCTGGCCGGGGTATCTCCCGCCACTGCCAGCCGCGTCCTCAACGGTTCCGCACGCAAGCCGGGGCAGGACATCGCGGACCGTGTCCGGCAGGCTGCGGCCTCGCTTGGATACATTCCCAACGCCCAGGCCCAGGGCCTGGCGAAGTCCAGTTCGGGCCTGATCGGCCTGATCGTGCACGACATTGCGGACCCCTATTTCGCCGCCATCGCACGGGGGGTCCAGGAGGCCGCCCGTGAACAGCGCAAGATGGTGCTGCTGGCGACCACCGGCGGGGCGCCGGCGGAGGAGCGCGAGGCCGTGGCTGCCTTCGCTGCACGGCGTGCCGATTCGATCGTGATTGCGGGATCCCGCTCGTCGCGGGAGGAGGACCGGGACGACAACGCGGACCTTGCAGCGGAGCTTGACCGGTACTGCCGCAACGGCGGCCGGGTGGCGGTGGTGGGACATCCGGTAGTGGGTGCCAGCGCTCCTGAGGGCTACCACGTTGTTGCCGTGCCGAACCAGGAACTCGCCGGCGCCCTCGCAGCTGAACTTGCTGCCGGCTGGACTGGCGATTTCGTCATCATAGGAGGCCCCGAGGGCCTCTTCACGTCGGACGACCGCATCCGGGGCTTCCAGGAAGGCCTGGCCAGGGCCGGCCGGGGCGCGGCGGAGATCCTGCGCACCTCGTTCAACCGTGCCGGAGGCTACGACGCGGGCCTCAAGCTGGCTGCCAGGATCAAGGCCCAGCGGACAGCGGACGGCGATTCCCCTGCCACGGCGAAGATGTGCATCTTCGCAGTCAACGACGTCATGGCCATCGGGGCCTCGGCAGCGCTGCGGGCTGAAGGGCTCCGGGTTCCGCGGGACGCCAGGATTGCCGGATTTGACGATATCGAGACGCTGCGGGATTTCCGCCCCGCCCTCTCCACGGTCCGCCTGCCGCTGGAAGACATCGGCCGGCTTGCTACCCGGGCGACGGCCAGCGGCCCCGGCCGCAGCGATGGCCAGGAGGACGCCGACCTGCAGCCCGTGAGGGGCGAAGTCACGCTGCGCCGCAGCACGGAGACAGTGGCCTGACCATGGTGTCCGTGCTAACCGCTGTTCCTGCACGTGCCGGCGCGGACGGTGCCGGAGGCCCGGGGCCCGCCGTCCTGGTCCTGCCCGGCGGCGGCTACGGCCGCCAGGCGGACCACGAAGCGGAGCCGGTGGCCGAATGGCTCGCCGCGCTCGGCATCCACGCCTTCGTGCTGAGATACCGCGTGGCCCCGGACCGGCATCCGGCCCCGCTGGAGGACGCCAAGGACGCCATGCTGCATATCCGTGGCGGGTCCCATGGTTTGGCCGTCGATCCGCAGCGGGTCGGCGTCCTCGGATTTTCGGCCGGTGGACACCTGGCCGCCACGCTCTCTACCGCCGTGGCAACGGGCTGCGAGCGCTTCGACGTTCCCGGCGCGGTCCCGGACCTCACCGTGTTGTGCTACCCCGTGGTGTCCTACACCACGTCAGTGCACCAGGGTTCGGTCGACAACCTCCTTGGCGGCGCGCCGTCGTCGGACGTCCTTGAGGAACTTTCCGCGGAACGGCAGGTGACTGCCGCCACCCCTCCCGCATTCATCTGGCACACCGCGGATGACGACGCCGTCCACGTCAGCCACAGCCTGGGCTACGCCGGGGCGCTTATGGGCGCAGGCGTGCCTGCCGAACTGCATGTCTTTCCCCATGGCCGCCACGGATTGGGCCTCGCCGCGGAGGAGCCGGGGCCGGACCAGTGGACGCGGCTGTGCGCAGCCTGGCTCGCGCGAGCCGGCTGGACCTCCCCGTGTTGCGGGCCGGCAGTCCGGACTAGGCCAGGGCCCGGATGGTCCAGGACGCTGAGTGCGTCTCCCCCGGTTTGAGGTGAAGAAGGTCCGCCCCCGAGTTGAAGGCGTCAGGCGGGCAGGTCATGGGTTCAACCGCCAGCCCCAGCCTGTCCGGGCCAACCGGCTTGTCTGCAGTGTGGATCTGGACCCAGGGCCACTCCGCGCCCCATTCCAGTTCCACGCCTGTTCCCGCCCGATCCTTTACGCGGACCCGGGCCAGCCCGGCGGCGTCGCGGGTAATTCCAGTGAAGGCATGGTCAATCCTTACCGGCCCCAGCCGACGGGGACTGCGGAAGTCGAAGCCGCCTTCCTCCACGGTCTTCATGCCGATGGGAAGCAGCCGGTCCGGCGTCACGTCGAGGAATTCGCGCGCCGGCACTTCCAGCGTCCATTCGTCCAGCGTTCCCGGGCCGGCCACCAGGTAGGGGTGGGGGCACACGCCGTAAGGGGCGCTGGCGGACCCGGCGTTCACAGCACTCACCGTGCTGCGTAATCCGCCAGGACCCAGCGAGTAGGAAACGGACACCTCGAGATCCGATGGGTAGTGCGGGCCTGCGCCGATCGTGCACACCAGCACCACGCGGTCCTCAGCCACCTCCCGCACCGCCCAGATCTGCTCCGTGGCAAGGCCGTGGAGCGCCGAACCCCGCTCGGGCTCGTTGACGGGAGCCTGGTAATCGGTTCCGGCGTAGGCATATCTGCCGTCCGCCAGGCGGTTCGGCCATGGGACGCAGATAACCCCGCGATAGTCAGGAACCCGGCCATCCGGACCAAAGCCAACCACCAGGTCCCGGCCGTTGTGCTGCAGTTCCCGGAGGGCGCCCCCGCGGGCTGTGACCACGGCGGCGTAGGGGCCACTGGCAATGCTGTGTTCCGTGGATGGCATGAAAATCCCCTTTGGGGCCGAGACACTTGTGAGCGCTAACCAGCCTAGCGCATGTGTCCTGGCGCGGCACAAGGAAATCCTCCGCTGGATAGAGTTTCCCCATGGCCGAAGCGGATGCGCTGAACAGCGAGGTGCTTTCTGCCGTCCGCCGTGCGCTGCGTGAACGGGCAGATCCGGTACGGGGTGCCGGGGCGCAGGCCTACATGAAGTCCGCCATGCCCTGCCTCGGTGTGCGCGTCCCCGAAGTCCGCCGGATCGCTGCCGAAGCTGCCGGCGGCACTCCCTTCGCGTCGGCCGGCCAGCTGCGCGCCACTGTCCTTGAGCTTTGGCGGAACGCCGCCGCCCGCGAGGAACGGTATGCAGCCATCGACCTGACCGCTGAACCGCTGGCGGCGGGTGACATGCTGATGCTGCCCGTGTACGAGGAAATGATTCGCAGCGGCGCGTGGTGGGACTTCGTGGACCCGGTAGCGGCGCGCCTGTGCGGCCTGCTGCAAGCCAACCGTGAGCAGATGTCAGAAGTCCTGCTCGGCTGGAGCACCGACCCGGACTCATGGATAAGGAGGGCTGCCATCCTCTCTCAGCTTAAGGCGAAGGCAGCCACTGACACCGTGCTCCTGGCCCAGGTCCTGGCAACAAACATGGCAGACCCGGAGTTCTTCATCCGGAAAGCGATCGGATGGGCCCTGCGCGAGTATTCAAAGACGGCGCCGGAGTGGGTGGCGGCCTTCGTGGCAGAACATGAGGCAGCCCTCAGTCCGTTGTCCCGTAGGGAAGCGCTCCGGCGCCTCCCTGCCCCCGCACCTGACGCATAACGGCGGTGGCAGGCAAATAACCTGGAGTCAGGTTGACGTTCCGGACCGGGAGCGCGGGGATGGTGCAGCATGCCAGGCCTCCAGCCTGTTACCGGCCCGGGCACCGGCCAGCGCGAGGAGCACACCGCCGAACGCCATCGCCATGAGCCCGTACACCACGGATTCGGGTGGAGCTCCCCTCAGGGCGTGCATCACCAGCGTGCCCGGCACTAATCCCAGGTACCCTGCCGCACCGGCACCCATCGCCCACGGCCATGCCTTCGCCATCACCCGTGCGGCCGGTCCCGGCGGCCGCGAAGGTACTGCGGGCCTGGATGCGCCGATGCCCAGGATGATTCCCAGCAGCGGCGGACCGAAACCGCCACCAACGGCGAACAGCAGCAGCGCGAGCCCGATCAGCACCAGGGGCCCCCGCCGGCGGTGTACGCCGGCCACCGCCCAGGCCCCGAACACTACCGCCACCGCCACGGTCACAACGCCCGAAACCAACAGATCGGGTAACACCGTGAAGGCCGGCTCTCCGTCCAGGATTTCGAACGCTTCGTTCCCGGGCCAGGAACGGAACACCGGACCGTCGGGCGCCACCGGGCCCTGGAGGATCTCGCCCAGCCCGTGCTCCACGCCGGCCAGGGCCGCCAGCAGCCCAAAGACGCCCGTCACGGTGCGCAGCGCCTTGCCGGTCGGCGCGTGGCCCGAATTCTGCATCCGGCGCCTCCTTGAAGTGGGGGATGCTTCGACCGTACGGGCAGCGCATCCCCGGCAGCAGGGTCCAAAGGCCCGTCAAGCGGGCCGGACATCAGCGCCGGAGATGGTGGAGGCCACTAAGCCCGGCGAGGGAGCGTCGAGCGTCGCTTCGAACGCGGGACCGACACGCGGCGCTGCCTAGATGATGGGGCGTTCGACGACGGCCTCGTGCGTTTTGCGGAACAGCCGGCGGGTGCGGGGGTCCCAGAAAACCAGGTACAGGCCAAAGAGCAGGCCGGTCACCGCGGCGGCCACTCGGGCGAGGGCCAGTGCGAAGCCGAGGTCCTCGGTCTGAAGGTACGGGAAGACTTCCAGCTGGTCTGAAATGGCATAGATCATGAAGAAGGAGACAACGAAGTAGAGCGCCTTGACCTGCCAGTCATTCCTGATCCCGGTGACTGCAAAGAGCGGTATCAGCCATACGACGTACCAGGCTTGGATGATTGGAGACAGGAGGACAATCGCGGCCAGAGCGAGGGTGAGGCGGCGCATCAGCCGGTCGTAGTCACCGCGGAAGATCTGCCAGGCGACAATGCCCACGGCAACAAGCTTGCCCACGTTATAGACAAAGCCGGCCAAGGTGGCGCCGTCGAGTCCAAACGAATTGGCCAGGGAGGCAACCACCATTCCGATGAGCCCCACGGGCGCGTACCAGATGGAGATGCTTCCGGGGGCAGAGAGCCCATTGACCCAGCCGAAGCCGAAACCATTGACCAGGCTCATCAAGGCCAGGATGCCGAGGCTCAATGCAGCGGTCAGGCCCCAGAACACGAATTTGCGGAGCCAGCCCGCGTCCCTGCCCGCCCAAAGGAGCCCGATGAACGGCAGGAAGACGATGGTGATGGGCTTCACCGCAACGGAAAGGGTTACCAGCACAATGCCGCGGACCACCCGGTGCGTCGCGGAGTAGTAGAGTCCGGCCAGCGCCAGACCGATCATCAGTGCGTCATTGTGGACGCTGGCGATGAAGTTCGTCAGGAACAGCGGGTTCGCAGCGGTGAGCCAGAGGGCCCGGTGCGGATTGATGCCGTGCAGCTCGGCGAGCCGCGGAACATAGATCACGCAGAGGATGACTCCGGCCAAGGCAACCAGCCGGAACAGCATCACGCTTGCCTCCGGCTGGACGTTCGTGGACCACACAACGAACTGTTCAATCCACAGGAACAGCTGGCCATAGGGAACGGGGGCTTCCGTCCACATTTTGTCCGCGCCCAGCTGGAAGTAGTTGGACAGAGCCGAGATGCCGTTCTCGTAGGGGTTGAACCCTTCAACCATCAGCCGGCCCTGGCCAATGTAGGCGTAGACGTCGCGGCTGAAGAGCGGCACGCTGAACATCATGGGCAGGCCCCATGCCACAACGGCCATCAGCGTAGCTTTACGGGCCTGCCTGCCCCACACCCTGACCCGCTGCCCCAGCCTGAGCCAGGCACGGACCAGGAGCATGCCTCCTATGGCCAGCAGGACAATCGAGAGGGCAACGCCAACTGCTTCGGCACGCATCCAAATGAACAGCGGCATCCGGCGGAGTTCGGAGACCGGGGCCAGCCAGCCCACGCCCAAGGATCCGATAAGCATGAACATGGAGCCCACGAAGCCGGCAAGGAGCGGGGACCGGGGATTATCCACTTCCGCGCCGCCCGCTGCGACAGTGGCGGCGGGCGCCACCTCCCCCGCCGCAGGCACAGGCGCCGTCATTTCAGGATCGTCCAATCTATCTCGTCTGCGATTCTGCCCGGCGGGCCAACGGCCGGCCGAGGCGCATCCTCACGGGAGCGGGATGACCCGCCGCGTCTTCGAAATCCTAGCATCGGCCGGTGCCCTGAAGGTGTAACGGTAGGCTTGTCCGGTGCCTATATCTAACGAACGCATCGTCTGGATCGACTGCGAAATGACCGGCCTGGACATCAAGAACGACGCCCTGATCGAGGTGGCCGCCCTGGTCACCGACTCCGAACTGAACATCCTCGGCGACGGCGTCGACGTGGTCATCAAACCGGATGATGCCGCGGTGGCCCAGATGAACGATTTCGTCCGCGACATGCACACCAAATCGGGGCTCCTCAAGGAACTGCCGAACGGCAAGACGATGGCCGAAGCGGAAGCCGCCGTCATGGAATACATCACCACATGGGTGCCGGACCCGCGCAAGGCGCCGCTGGGCGGTAATTCCGTGGGGACGGACCGGGTGTTCCTGTCCCGGGACATGCCCGCAGTGGTTGAACACCTGCACTACCGGGTGATCGACGTCAGCACCATCAAGGAACTCTCGCGCCGCTGGTTCGCGAGGGCGTACTTCCAGTCTCCGGCCAAAAAGGGCGGACACCGCGCACTGGGGGACATCAAGGACTCCATCGACGAGCTCCGTTATTACCGGGAGGCCGTGTTCGTGCCTGCACCGGGACCGGACAGTGCCACTGCCCTGCAGATTGCCCGCCGCGTCACATCCGCCGGGGACGCCGGGCAGCAGGAAGGGTAATCTGCGCCACCTTCGACGGAATTTTCCGCAAAAACCCCAAAAGTGGACAAAGCACCCCTGAAGAGCAGGTAAGCTATATGAGTTGCCTTTCCAGAGGGCCGGTACGCCGGTAAATCTGCAGGCACATGGTGGGCTTAGCTCAGTTGGCAGAGCGCCTGGTTGTGGTCCAGGAGGTCGCGGGTTCAACCCCCGTAGCTCACCCTCACGGGACGGTATGTGCAGCCGTCCAAGAAGGAGGCCGCACCGGAGATCCGGTGCGGCCTCCTTCTTTTTTCGCCGTTTGCACACTTGCACCTGGCACGAGACACCGCTGAAGGACCGCTAAAGATGACCGTTCTGCCAATCACCATCTGGGGAGAACCCGTACTGCACCGCCGGGCTTCCGAGGTGGAAGTGTTCGACGACGAGCTGCGGACTTTGATAGCGGACATGTTTGAAACGAACGACGCCGCCAACGGCGTGGGTCTCGCGGCACCGCAGATAGGCGTGGGCAAGAGGATCTTTGTCTACAAATACGCCAACGACGACGGCGCTCCGCCCACGGGCGTACTGGTCAACCCGGTGCTGACCCTGTCAAAGATTTCCGGCGCGGTACCGGACCCGGACGAGGAAGAAGAAGGCTGCCTGTCCTTCCCCGGCGGGCAGTATCCCCTGAAGCGCGCCGAGTGGGCACGTGTTGAAGGGTTTGACGGCTTTGGACAGCCGGTCAGGTTCGAAGCCACCGGCTGGTTTGCCAGGGTCATCCAGCACGAATATGACCACCTGGACGGAAAACTGTACGTCAACCGGCTGATTGACCGCTATGCGCGCAAAGCCATGAAACAGGCCAAGAAGAGCGGCTGGGGCGTTCCCGGACTGACCTGGATGCCGGGCGTCGACCCGGACCCGTTCGGCCACTAGGGCACCCGGTCACTTCGCCGCAATGGTGGGCTGGTCCGGGCAGGACCCCAGCACGCGCTTCATGGCGCCCTTCTCCGCCTCGGTGACCCATAGTCCGTAGGCTGCCTTGACCGATATTTGGCGGGCCACATAGTGGCAGCGGAAGGATTTATTCTTGGGAAGCCAGGTTGCGGCATCGCCGGCACCCTTCTGCACGTTTGCCGGGCCGTCCGCCGCGATCAGGTTCAGCGGATCGTTGGCCAGGCTCTGGCGCTGCTTGGCTGTCAATCCCTGGGCACCCTTCTGCCACGCGTCACCCAAGGCCACGACGTGGTCTATTTGGACTGCCCGGCTGCTGTCGGAGCCCCGCCGGAAGTCCAAGGGCTGCCCGGTATAGGGCTCGCGGAAGGAGCCCCCTGCCACCCGGCACGTGGAACCTTCCATGAACACCACGGCGGTAAGGTCACGCCTGAGCATGTCGTTGCGGGTGTCGCACCCGTTCCGGTCCACGTCCAGCCACGCCTGGCCGAACGCTTCGCGGTCGTACTTGTCCTTCGCGGCCCGGCCCTTGACGGGAAGCCGTTCCAGCGCGGTGACGGCAGTACCGGAGGGCACGGGGTGCACCGGCACAACGGGCTTCATCCAGGCAGGGTCGAACACTGGGGCTTCGGTGGGGCCGGAGGCCGCGGGCTCCGCCAAGGCAAACTGGCCGGCAGTAAAGAACCAGGACAGTGCCGCCAGCGCACCGACGGCGGCCACTGCCAGGATGCCCCACGCCTGCCGCGAGCGACGGCGGGCTCGCCGGTAGGCGGACCAGCTCACAGTCATGGGGACCCGGCCCCTTCTCGGACATCATGCACCAGAAGAGCCTAGGCCGCCTCCCGTGTCGCCCCGTTGTTTTCCACAGTGTGGAGGGCAAGTGGCGGCGCTGGTGGAAGTGTCCGCGCGGGGGTTACTGCTCGCGCATCACCCTCCGGAGGTCCTCCTCGGCGATGGCCAGCAGTCCTTCCAGCTGGCGCACCCGATCCTCGCCGACGTCGCCCGTCTTGTAGGCGGCGCGGGCGCCCTCAAGCAGCCGGACGGCCTCCTTGTGGTTGGCTTTGGCGACGTCGAGGGCGTGCTCAAGGGTTGTTTCGTGCTGAAGTGTCGAATTTTTGTCCATGCCACCAGTGTGGTCCCGTTTCCCGGCTGATTCCAGCAGAATCAGCCGGGAACTCGCGGGACCGGCGGCCCCGGCCTAAACGGCGATCGCTGCGAGGGCCGCGGCGGATTCCTTTGCGGGGAAGGACGGCGGGTTGACCCCTGCCATTTCCTCCATCACGCGGACCACCTGGCAGCTGTAGCCGAACTCGTTGTCGTACCAGACGTAGAGGACGACGTTTTTGTCTGTGGACACAGTGGCCAGGCCGTCCACGATGCCCGCGCGGCGGGAACCGACGAAGTCAGTGGAGACAACTTCGGGTGAGTCGATGTAGTCGATCTGCTTCCGCAGGTCCGAGTGCAGGGACATCTCGCGGAGGTAGTTGTTGATCTCGTCCTTGGTGGTCCCGTTCTCCAGGCGGAGGTTCAGGATCGCCAGGGAGACGTCAGGGGTGGGGACCCGGATGGAGCTGCCTGTGAGCTTCCCGAGCAGCTCAGGCAGTGCCTTGGCCACGGCTTTGGCGGCACCGGTCTCCGTGATGACCATGTTCAGTGCGGCGGAGCGGCCGCGTCGGTCACCCTTATGGAAGTTGTCGATCAGGTTCTGGTCGTTGGTGAAGGAGTGCACCGTCTCCACATGGCCGTGCACGACGCCGAACTTGTCGTTGACGGCCTTCAGCACCGGCGTGATGGCGTTGGTGGTGCAGGACGCGGCGGACACGATCTGGTCAGTGTCCTCTATGGTGCCGTGGTTGATGCCGTGGACGATGTTCTTCAGGTCGCCCTTGCCCGGCGCGGTCAGGAGAACCCGTGCCACGCCCTTGCTCTGCAGGTGCTGGGACAGCCCTTCCCGGTCACGCCAGCGGCCGGTGTTGTCCACCACCAGGGCATTGTTGATGCCGAAGGCGGTGTAGTCGATGGTGGCAGGGTTGTCCGAGTAGATGACCTGTACCTGCACGCCGTTGGCCGTGATGGTGTTGGCTTCCTCGTCGATCCTGATGGTCCCTTCGAAGGACCCGTGGACGGAGTCGCGGCGCAGGAGGCTGGCACGCTTGGAGAGATCGTTGTCAGCGCCCTTGCGGACCACGATGGCGCGCAGGCGGAGGCCATGGCCGCCGCCGGCCTTTTCGATGAGGAGGCGGGCCAGAAGCCGGCCGATCCGGCCAAAGCCGTAAAGCACCACGTCGGTGCTGGTGCGGTCGTCGCCGCCGCGCTTGCCCACAACGTCGGCAAGTTCCGCGCGGAGGAATTCTTCCAGCGTGGCGCCGCTGCCCTCTTCCTTGAACTTCTGGTTCAACCGTGCGATGTCGATCGCAGCAGCACCGAGCTCCAGGCCGGCCAGGGTGTTCAGCAGCGGCGCGGTCTCCTCCAGGAGCAGCTCGTCCTTGCTCATCCGGCGTGCAAAACGGTGCGCCTTGAGGATGTTCATGGTGGACTTGTTGATCAAACTCCGGCCATGGATGCTGGTGACCACGTTGTTTTCGCGGTACAGCCGGCCGATCACCGGAATCATGGCCTCGGCGAGGGCCTCCCGGCCCATCCACGTATCAAGACAAGAATCTGACGTCTGGCTCACAGAAATACCTTCCTCGGTTCAGCCGTGTACGTCCTCGTACACGGATGTCGGCCACCACATGTTGTGCAGGGGCACCCGCGCCTGCAGGGGTCGGCCCCCAGGCGCCTGGATCGCGTGCAAAGAAAAACCGCCGGCTGCGAACGCAACCCCGGCGGAAGAACTCCTGCGTCCGGTCTCCATTCTAAGTTGGCCGGCCCCCCTGAACCGGCCGGAACCACGTGAAATCACTCACAGGGAACGGCCTTGCGTCCGGGGCATCAGTTGTGGATGGCCGAATAGAGATTGAGGCTGGCCGAAAACACAACCCACGAAAAATAGGGCAGCATCAGGAGGCCGGCAGCCGGGCTCACCGGACCGAACCGCACAACGAGGAAGGCGAGGGACGCCGCCAGCCCGGCAATCACCAGGAAAGCAGCCCAGAGTGCAGCGGCTCCAAATACCGGAAAGAGCCCGAAGAAGGCCAGCGGCCACGCGGCGTTGAGCACCAGCTGGACAAGGTACCCGGCCAGGGCGCCTCCCCTCAGCTCCCCTTTCCGCCAGACGAGCCAGGCGGCAACCGCCACCCCCGCGTAGAGCAGCATCCACATGCTCCTGAACATCCAGCCCGGCGGCATCCAGGGAGCCTTGACCGACCCCGCGAACCAGCCGCCGGAATTCAGGATGATGGGGACCGACGCCAAGGCCCAGGCTGCAGCGGAGAGCGCAAGGAACCCGGCCAGGGCAACAGCCTGCCGTCCGCGGGCGGAACCCTGCGGTTGGGCGGCTCCATAGCCGGAGGGCGGGTCAATATTTGCGGGCACGGTTCAGGATCCCCAACACAACTCTCAAGGTCAAACCGGAATGGGTGGATGGGTTGACCGATACGCCGGGTTCTGTGCTCCCGCCACGTTGCCGGTGCGGGAGTAGCGGCCATCCATCTACGAGCGCCGTTGCCGGCGCCCTCCAGCGGCCTACCCGGACACTCGGGCGGGCAGCCCTCAAACGTGTCCTGTCTGGCCTTGCTCCGGGTGGGGTTTACCTAGCCTTCCCGGTCACCCGGGAAGCTGGTGGTCTCTTACACCACCGTTTCACCCTTACCTGGTTCGTGCCGCTTTCAAACCGGCGCGACCCAGGCGGTCTGTTCTCTGTGGCACTGGCCTGCGGGTTACCCCGAGTGGGCGTTACCCACCACCCTGCCCTGTGGAGCCCGGACGTTCCTCGAGCCACTTGCGTGACGCGCGGCCGCCTGGTCAACCCATCCAGGTCCAGTCTACCGGCGCGGTGCCGCATTCCCTGCGCCGGTAGGATCGGACGGTGCTGATTCTGCTCCCCCCTTCCGAAGGCAAGACGCCCGCGATCCGTGGTTCCGCCGTCGACTGGCCTTCCCTGAGCTTCCCGGACCTGAACTCCTGCCGCGCCAAGGTGCTCGACGCACTGGGGGCGGTGAGCGCGCACGAGGACGCCCTCGCGTTGCTGGGGGTCGGGGCCTCGCTGAAGGACGACGTCGACCGCAACACCCGGCTCCACGCTGAACCCGCGGCTCCCGCCCACCAGATCTACTCCGGCGTGCTGTACGACGCACTGGGCTACAAGACGCTCACCCCTGTGCAGCGGCGCAAGGCAGACGAGTCGGTGCTGGTGATCTCCGCCCTCTGGGGCGCCATCCGCTTCGGGGACAGCGTGCCCGCCTACCGGCTGTCAATGGGGACGGCGCTGCCCGACGTCGGCCGCCTCGCCTCGTTCTGGAAGCCGCACCTGTCCAGTGCACTGGCGCCGCTCACCGAGGGGCAGCTGCTGGTTGACTGCCGGTCCAGCACCTACGCCGCAGCGTGGGCGCCGCCGGCGGCGCAGACCGTTACGGTCAACGTGTTCACCGAAGTGCAGGGCGTGCGGAAAGTGGTGAGCCATTTCGCCAAGCACACCCGCGGCGAACTGGCGCGGCACCTGCTGACCCGGCGGGGCAAGGCTCCAGCGACGCCGTCGGACCTTGCAAAGGCCGCCCGGGAAGTGTGGCAGGCAGAGCTCGTGGACGGGTCAGCGAAGAAACCCCACGCGCTAAACATCATCCTGCCGGGCTGATTCCCCCGCCCCTCCCCAACTAGGTAGCGCTAAGTGTCGTTATGAGCCGCCAAAACGACACTTAGCGCTACTTAGTTGGGTCAGGCCCATTCCTCCGAGCGGACCAGGATGGCGCCCGAGTCCGGGCAGAAGACGATGTCGTCAGCGGCGGCTGCCTTGATCTCGGCCAGGTCGCCGGGGCTCAGCTTCATGCCTGACGCTTCGGACGTGCCGTGGAACAGCCGGGCGGCGCCCACGCCCCGCTTGGCGAGCGTTTTTTCGTAGACGGCGAGCAGGCCGGCGTCGAGCCCCGCAGCGAATTCGGCGCGCCGGGTGCGGAGCCCGCTCGCTTCCGCCTCCACCTCAGCCAGTTCCGCATCCAGCTCGGCGCGGATGGTGCCGAAGGATCCCTGGATATCGTCCACAATCCCCTGCTGCGCCGCCTGCCTGGCGCGAAGGGAGTCCAGCCGCTCCATTACCTCGAGTTCGATGTCCTCAAGGTCCGAGCGACGCTTGTTGAGCGAGGCGATGTCCTTCTGGAGGGCCACCAGGTCCTTGGACAACCCGGTGCCGCTGTTCAGCCGCGCCTCGTCCCGCTGGATTCGCGAGGCGACCTGTTCCACGTCCGCCTCGGCCCGCTTCAGTTCGGCCTCGGCGTCATGGACAGCCACCTTCGCCGCACCAAGCTCGCCATTGGCAACAGACAGGGCCGCCTCAAGGTCCTTGATGCGGGGATCGTTTTCCAGGGAGCGGCGGCGGTTGGCGAGCGACTTAAGCTTGGCGTCCAGCCCCTGCAGCTCAAGCAACTTCAACTGTTCCGCCGGTGCTGCCTTCGCCACATTTACCTCCGCTTGATCCCTACCGGCCGGGGCCGGGCACCTGATCGGCGCTTCCTAGACTCTAGCGCGTGGCCTGCTCCCCCGCCTCGCTGCGTCGCCACCGGACCTCGCATTCAAGGCCTAGCCCGGGGTCAGGATGAAGTCCCAGGGATCGCTGTTGGTAGTGCTGACCCGGATTTCAACGTCATGGCCCTGGTCGGCGAGGACATTGCCCAGCGCAGCCGCAGCGGCAGGCAGCCACAGCCACTCGCTGGCGAAATGGGACACATCCACCAGGTAGGGCCGGCCGTTCAGGGCGGCCTCCCGGGCTTCCGACGCCGGGTGGTGACGCAGGTCAGCGGTGACATAGACGTCCGCGTTGCTGGCTCTGACCTCATTGAAGAGGGAGTCCCCGGCACCACCGCATACGGCGATGCGCCGGACCAGGCCGTCCTTGTCGCCGGAAACCCGCACTCCCCCGGCAACGGACGGGAGGATCCCGAACACGCGGGCCGCAAAATCGCCGAGGGTCATGGCCTCCGCCAGGTCCCCCACCCGCCCGATGCCCTCTTCCGGGAGGCCGTTTGCGGCCACCGTGAGCGGGGCGGCGTCCTGGAGGCCGAGCGCGTCGGCGAGGACGTCGGATACGCCGCCGACGGCGGAATCACCGTTGGTGTGGACGGTCAGCAAAGCGGTGCCGGACTCGATCAACCGGTGCACTGCCCGGCCCTTGGGGGTGGTGGCGGCGACGCTGGTGACGCCCTTCAGGAGGAGGGGATGGTGTGTGATCAGGAGTTCCGCGCCCCACTCCACCGCCTCCTCAATGACTTCCAGGGTTGGGTCGACGGCGAACATCACCTTGGTGACGGGCGCGGAGGGATGGCCTGCCACCAGTCCCACTTCGTCCCAGTTCTCTGCCAGGGATTCGGGCCACAGCTCTTCCACGGCCAGGAGCAGTTCACCCAGGGTGGGCGCCTCCGCGGACTCCGCTGCCCCAGGCCCGCCGGAGGGTGCGCCGCCGTTGCCAGTGCCGCCGTCGATGTTGTCCGGGCCGGTAACGTCGGTGTCCGCAGGTTCCATAGTCTTAGTTTTACCCCATCGGGCCGTCCGGACCGCACGTTTACAGCCGCCGCCCCTGGACGGCCCGGGAATCTTCCCGCGCCCCCAACCATTGAAGAGGTCATGAAAACTTTTGTTTTAGGCGGAGGCTGCTTCTGGTGCCTCGACGCCGTTTACCAGAAGACCAAGGGCGTCAGCTCGGTGGTGTCCGGCTATACCGGGGGCCACGATCCGCAACCGGACTACTACTCGGTCTGCAACGGCACCACCGGCCATGCCGAGGTTGTTGCCGTGACGTTCGACGAGGAGACCATCCCGGCGGAGGTCATCCTGGACATGTTCTTCGCCCTGCACGATCCCACCACGCTGAACCGCCAGGGCTACGACGTCGGCACCCAGTACCGTTCGTCGATGTTCTATGAGACCACCGAAGAGAAGATCCTCTTTGAAAAAGCGATCGACCGGAACCAGGCACTGTGGGCCCATCCGATTGTCACGGAGGTCAGCCGGCTGCCCCGCTTCCATGTCGCGGAGGAGTTCCACCAGAACTATTACGCCAAGCATCCAGAACAGGGGTACTGCCAGGTGATCATCAACCCCAAGCTCGCCAAGGCCAGGAAATATTACTCTGCATGGCTTAACGCTTAGCCACGCTTACGCGGCCTCGTTAGGCTGACCTCAGTATTCACCCCTCAGAGATAGGCGTATGTACATGGCACGGATCTATGACGATGTGACACAGCTGGTCGGCGGGACCCCGCTGGTCAAGCTCAACCGGCTCAGCGAGGGCCTGGATGCCACCGTCGCCGTCAAGCTTGAGTTCTACAACCCGGCCAACAGCGTCAAAGACCGTATCGGTGTTGCCATTGTCGATGCCGCCGAGAAGTCCGGTGCACTGAAGCCCGGCGGAACCATTGTTGAAGGCACCTCCGGAAACACCGGCATCGCCCTGGCAATGGTGGGTGCTGCCCGCGGCTACAAGGTCATCCTCACCATGCCGGAGACCATGTCCACGGAACGCCGCGTCATGCTGCGCGCCTTTGGCGCCGAGATCGTCCTGACTCCGGGTTCCGAGGGAATGCGCGGCGCGGTGGAGAAGGCCCAGGAAATCGTGGCCAACACCGAGAACTCCATCTGGGCACAGCAGTTCGCCAACGAAGCCAATCCCGAAATCCACCGCACCACCACGGCGGAGGAAATCTGGGCGGACACCGACGGCGCAGTGGACATCTTCGTCGCGGGCGTAGGCACCGGCGGAACCGTCACCGGCGTCGGCCAGGTCCTCAAGGAGCGCAAGCCCGGCGTCCAGATCGTCGCGATCGAGCCCAAGGACTCCGCCATCCTCAATGGCGGCGCACCCGGCCCGCACAAGATCCAGGGCATCGGCGCCAACTTCGTGCCTGAAATCCTGGACACCAACGTCTATGACGAGGTCCTGGACGCCACGCTTGAGGATTCCGTCCGGGTGGCCCGCGAGCTTGGCGTCAAGGAAGGCATCCTGGGCGGCATCTCCTCCGGCGCCATTGTCTGGGGTGCCCTGGAACTGGCCAAGCGTCCCGAAAACGCGGGGAAGCTGATCGTGGCTGTTGTCTGTGACTTCGGTGAGCGTTACATCTCCACCGTCCTCTATGACGACATCCGCGGCTGATCCAGCCGCTGTTCGCCCGTTTCCTGTAGAAAGAACTTTGTGGGCTTTTTCGCAAGACTAAAGGAAGACCTCGACGCCGCCCGGTCCCACGACCCGGCGGCTCGGGGTTCTTTTGAGAACTTTTTCGCATACTCCGGCCTGCATGCCATCTGGATCCACCGGCTGACGCACTGGCTGTGGCAGAACCCGGGGTTGCGTTTCCCTGCCCGGTTGATCTCGCAGCTGGGCCGGTTCCTCACCGGAATTGAGATCCATCCGGGTGCCACCATCGGCCGTCGCTTCTTCATCGACCATGGGATGGGCGTGGTGATCGGAGAGACTGCCGAGATCGGCGAGGATGTGATGATCTATCACGGAGTCACCCTGGGCGGCCGCTCCCTGGCCCGGATCAAACGCCACCCCACCATCGGTGACCGGGTAACCATTGGTGCCGGCGCCAAGATCCTGGGGCCAATCACCATTGGCCGGGACAGCGCCGTGGGCGCCAACGCGGTGGTGGTCAAGGACGCGCCGCCGGAATCGATTGTCACCGGCGTCCCCGCGAAGTGGCGCCACCGGGATGCCCAGCGTGAAACCAAGCCTGCGGTGGACCCGGCAGAGTACGACATCGAATACCGGATCTGACAACAGAAGCCGCCAACCCTGGCCGTGTCACCAGCGCCAGGCAAAAGCCAAAGGCCGGCAGTTCCTGAAACTTCAGGAACTGCCGGCCTTTGGCTTTAACCGATGGTGGAGGCTAGTGCGTGTCCACGGCTTCGATCTCGGACTTGTCCTCGCCCCAGAGGGTGTGGAAAGTGCCCTCGGAGTCGACGCGGCCATAGGTGTGGGCGCCGAACAGGTCTCGCTGGCCCTGGATCAGGGCGGCAGCAACGCGCTTGCGGCGCAGGCCGTCGTAGTAGGCCAGCGAGGAGGAGAACACCGGAACGGGGATCCCCAGCTGGACGGCGGTAGCGACGACCCGGCGCCATGCCGGCAGTGCCTCGGCGATGGCCTGCGTGAAGGCCGGAGCGAACAGGAGGTTGGCCGGCTTCTCGTCCGCTGCGTAGGCCTTGGTGATGTCCTTGAGCAGCTCGGCGCGGATGATGCAGCCGGCCCGCCACAGGGAGGCGATCTCGTCCAGCTTGAGGTCCCAGCCGTACTCCTTCGCTGCCGACGTCAGCATGTCCAGGCCCTGGGCGTAGGAGACAAGCTTGGACGCGTACAGTGCCTGGCGGACGTCCTCGACGAACGTCTCCGGGATCTCCACGGATGCCTCGTTGCCGGCCAGCAGCTCCTGGCCCAGCTTGCGCTGCTCCGTCTGGGAGGACAGGGCGCGTGCGAAGACGGATTCGGCGATGCCGGAAACCGGGGAGCCGAGCTCCAGTGCGGAGATGACGGTCCAGCGGCCGGTACCCTTCTGGCCGGCCGCGTCCACCACGACGTCGACGAACGGCTTGCCGGTCTTGGCGTCCACGTGACCCAAAACCTCGGCGGAGATCTCGATCAGGAAGGAGGAAAGCTCGCCCTTGTTCCAGTCCGCAAAGATCCTGGCCTGCTCGGCAGGCTCAATGCCGGCACCGGAACGCAGGAGGTCGAAGGCTTCGCCGATGACCTGCATGTCGGCGTATTCGATGCCGTTGTGGACCATCTTGACGAAGTGGCCGGCGCCGTCGGTTCCCACCCAGGCGCAGCACGGTTCGCCGTCCACCTTGGCGGAGATCTTTTCCAGCAGCGGGCCCAGGGCCTTGTAGGACTCCTTGGAACCGCCGGGCATGATGGAGGGGCCGTTGAGCGCGCCCTCTTCGCCGCCCGAGACACCGACGCCCACGAAGTGCAGGTCCTTCTTGGCAAGGGCAGCTTCGCGGCGGCGGGTGTCCTCGTAGTGGGAGTTACCGGCGTCGATGATGATGTCGCCCGGTTCCAGGAGCGGCTCCAGCTGTTCGATGACTGAGTCAACAGGCTTGCCGGCCTTGACCATGATCAGCACGCGGCGCGGCTTCTCCAGGGAATCGACAAGTTCCTGCAGGGTTTCCGTCCGGACAAAGTCGCCTTCCGAGCCGTACCTTTCCAGCAGGGCGTCGGTCTTCTCGACGGAACGGTTGTGCAGGGCAACCGTGAAGCCGTTCCTGGCGAGGTTGCGGGCGAGGTTGGCGCCCATCACCGCGAGGCCGGTGACACCGATGTGTGCAGACATCAAAACTCCAATTCGTACGTTGCGCGGATGTGCAGGGCTCCCGTTGCGTCGGAAGCACGATTGCAGACCAAGGGTCTTAATAAAGCATATATATTCGGGAGGTAACAGGAAAGTAACGCCCACCTTGTGGAAGCAATTGTGTCGCTGCGGTCCCGGCCGGCAGCCTTCCGGCCAACCCATTCACACTAGGCTTAGCTGCATGACCAGCAGCCTGCACCACCGTGCCATTGAGAATCTTGGCACCCGAATTGTCTCAGGGGAGCTGCCTGCCGGCCATATCATGCTCGCCGAAAACCTTGAGGATGAACTCGGGGTATCCAGGTCGGTGATCCGCGAGGCCGTCCGCGTGCTGCAGTCCCTCGGCCTGGTGGAGACCACCAAGCGGGTGGGCATCCGGGTATTGCCCCCGAGCCGCTGGAATCCCTTCGATCCCCAGGTCATCCGGTGGCGCCTGGCCAGTGACGCCCGCGGCGCGCAGCTTCGGTCACTTGCTGAGCTGCGGTCCGCCGTGGAGCCGGCCGCGGCCGAGCTGGCCGCCCAGAACGCGCCGGCGCCGCTGCGGCTGGAGCTGGTGGACGTCGCCCGTGCAATGCTCGACGCCGGCCGCAAGGGTGACGTGCCCCGCTTCCTTGAGCTGGACATCCAGTTCCACTCGCTGCTGCTGTCCGGCTCGGGCAACGAAATGTTTGCGAACCTCATGGGCCAGGTGGCGGAGACCCTGACGGGCCGGACCGTGCACGGACTGATGCCCGACCATCCGCACGAGGCCGCGCTCCAGTGGCACATGGACGTGGCGGAGGCAATCGCCCGGGGCGATGCTGCCACCGCCCGGGAGTCGTCAGACAAAATCATGAGGCGGACCATGTCCCAGATGTCCGATACGTGGACCGAGCAACCCCGCGTCTTCATTCCGGTGCAGCGCTGACACCGCTGCGTCGACTTTTTGTTTCCAGAGGTTCACGGTATATTCAACCCAGGCCCTCCACCGCGGCATCCCCCAATAGTCGCGGTGGAGGGTTTTCCAATGCCCGGAGCCCGCCGCCGGCCGGCACGATTCGCCTAGGCAGCGTCGGCAAGGGCTTCCCTGAGACGCCAGCCCCCACCCAGCCCGTCCCGCTCAAGGAGCATGGTGGTCAGGGCGGAGCCGGCGTTCCTTCCCAGCCTCACCTGAAGCTGCAGGACCTCGACATCCACACGACTAAGGCCCTTAGGCATCCTGCGGCGCGTCTCCCACCATTTGACCCGCTCAAACCACCGGACCGGTTCCGCGCCCACGGCCCATTCCCTGCCATTGCAGAGCACCGCCGCGGGCCTGCCGTCCGTCCCCGTCCGCACAATCACGTGTTCCATTCCTGCAAGCTATGGCAGGGGTCGGACATTCGGGGAAGAGCCCGGATTCCTGGCGGGGCGGGGCAACGCAAAAGCCCCGCCACTTCCACCTGAGGGCGGAAACTGCGGGGCTTGCGTGTGGGTCCTACCGGGATCGAACCGATGACATCCACGGTGTAAACGTGGCGCTCTACCAGCTGAGCTAAAGACCCAAAGTGGCCGGACCGGGCACTGCTGCGCCCTGACCAACGAACATAGACTCTACCCGACATCGGCCCCCGAATGCGAATCGACCGCTGAAGGGCACTGCGGCCTGCCCTTAGACGGGCGGGAGCTCCGACGCCAGCCAGGTCAGCGATTCACTGACGCCCGCCTCAAGCTTGATGGTTGCTTTGTCATCCCCGCGGGTTGCTCCCCTGTTGATAATGACCACCGGCTTGCCCTCCTTGGCGGCGTGCCTGACAAAGCGCAGGCCGCTCATTACCGTCAGTGACGATCCCGCAACAACCAGGGCTGCGGCATCATCGACCATCCGGTAGGAGATTTCGACCCGGTCCTTGGGCACGTTCTCACCGAAGTACACGAAGTCGGGCTTCAGCATTCCTCCGCAGGCGGGGCAGGCCGCCACCACAAAACTGCTGATCAACGCCTGGTCTTCCACCGTGGAATCGGCGTCCGGTGCCATCTCCACCAGCCCCGTCTGTGCCGCCCGGTCCAGGAAATCCGGGTTCAGCTCCTCGAGGATTCCTGCCAGCAGACGCCGCGTATAGGTCCGGCGGCAATTCAGGCAGACAACCTGGTCATACCTGCCATGGAGGTCGACGACGTTAACGCTGCCGGCGTCCTGGTGCAGGCGGTCCACATTCTGGGTGATGAGGCCGGTGAGGTGTCCCCTGCGTTCAAGCTCCGCCGCGGCGAGGTGGCCCTGGTTCGGATCCGCGCGCCGCAGGTGGGACCAGCCGATGTGGTTCCTCGCCCAGTATCGCTGGCGGTTGGCGGACGCCTTGACGAACTCCTGGTAGGTCATGGGCGAACGAGGGGGCGAACCGGGTCCCCGGTAGTCCGGGATCCCGGAGTCGGTACTGAGTCCGGCCCCGGTGAGCAGCGCGAAACGGTCCCCTGCCAGTACGTCCCGGATCCGGACCAGGACGTCAAGCTCTTCTGCGGACGGGGGTCCGGCAGGCACTGGCGGCATGCTCGCGAAGCCTGTGAGGCCCACACCATGCCGCTGCCCGCCCACGTGGAGTCAGGCCTTTTCGAGCCCGGCAAGTGCCGTGCGGTATTCCCCGAGGTCCCGGGCCTGGCCCCGCGGATTCACCACGCTGTACCGGATGGTTCCGCCCGCATCGATGATGAAGGTGCCCCGCCGTGCCATGCCGCTGTCGGCGTCGAACACCCCATACAGCCTGGCGACCTCGCCATGCGGCCAGAAGTCCGCGAGCAGGTCGAAGCTGTACCGTTCCTGGGCAGCATAGGCCCTGAGGCTGAATTTGCTGTCCACTGAGACGGCCAGGACGGTGGCGTTCGCATCCTGGAACAGCGCGAGGTTATCCCGCAGTTCGCAGAGCTCACCGGTGCAGATACCGGAGAATGCAAAGGGATAGAACACAAGGACCACGTTCTGGCCCCGGAAGGAGGACAACCTGACCGGCTCACCGTATTGGTTAACGAGTTCGAAGTCAGGTGCGGCCCCACCGACCGCGGGGACAGCTACGGCGGCAGCGGCAAGCGCTGCCGTCACTTGTTCTTCCTGCTCACCAGCCGCGTTGCGCTCCAGTCCTTGGACACGCCCGCTGAGGTGGTAACGTGCAGCCCGGCCGTCGGCGCTGCCTCCTGGATGTCTGCCGGGGAGACATATCCAGCCCGGCCGGACTTGGGTGTCAGCACCCACACCACGCCGTTTTCGCTCAGCGTGGTCAGCGAATCCATCAGACTGTCAACGAGGTCTCCGTCGCCGTCGCGCCACCAGAAGATGACGGCGTCCGCCACTTCATGGTCGTCCTCGTCCAGCAGCTCAGAACCGGTGAGGTCCTCAATATCGTCACGCAAGTCGAAATCGACGTCGTCGTCGTAACCGAACTCCTGAATCAGATCCCCGTTCTTGAAACCCAATTTTTCCGCCACATTTACCGAAGTGGCGGCGTCGGCCTCGCTCACGTGTACCTCCAATGCCTCATATATGCAGTGCGCATAGTGATTTCCATTACTCCCAAGCCAACACCCTTTGTGCCTGAGCTTCAAGCTGCCGCCCCCGCGATGCGCCATATTCTGCGTCACATCAGGTTCGTCCAGCCCGCTGCCCAGCGGCTTTTCGTCACACAACCAGTATGACGGCGAAATACAACTGGGCCGCCCAAGCCGCGGCTACGCATCGCGTAAGGGACAGAGTTAGAGTGGCAGGTGACAACTATGCCTGCGGGGCAACAACCCTGTAACTCCAATGCAGACGTAGGAAAACTTAGGACCCTGCCCGGCACACATGACCGGGCTGTTGTAACCGATACGTCGCACACGGCGTACGTACGCCGGGCGGTCACCCTGCCCGGCCTGAGTGCGCCACCAATGCGCGCAAAGAGAGGTTGGACGTGGCTGCAGGAGAAGATACCTCCCATATCCTCAGCGGGTTGACTAACCAGCTGCCTGATCGTGATCCCGAAGAGACTGCCGAGTGGGTTGAGTCCCTGGATGCATTGATCAGGGAACAGGGCACCGAGCGTGCCCAATTCATCATGCGGAGCCTGCTGCAGCGTGCCGGCGCGCAGAGCGTCGGGGTGCCGATGGTGACCACCACCGATTACGTGAACACCATCCCGGTGGACCAGGAAGCGGAATTCCCGGGCAACGAGGAATTCGAGCGCCGTTACCGGGCCTACATGCGCTGGAACGCTGCGGTGATGGTCCACCGGGCCCAGCGGGCGAACATCGGGGTGGGCGGACACATCTCCACCTATGCCGGGGCCGCGACCCTGTACGAGGTCGGGTTCAACCACTTCTTCCGGGGCAAGGACCACCCCGGCGGCGGGGACCAGGTCTTCTTCCAGGGCCACGCCTCCCCCGGCATGTACGCCCGCGCGTTCATGGAAGGCCGGCTCTCCGAGGAGGACCTGGACGGGTTCCGGCAGGAAAAGTCCCGCGAGGGCCACGCCCTGTCCTCCTACCCGCACCCGCGCCTGATGCCGCACTTCTGGGAATTCCCCACCGTGTCCATGGGCATCGGGCCGATGAACGCGATCTACCAGGCCCAGTCCAACCGGTACCTGCACAACCGCGGCCTGAAGGACACCAGTGACCAGCAGGTCTGGGCGTTCCTCGGCGACGGCGAAATGGACGAGCCCGAGTCCCGCGGCCTGCTCCAGCTCGCCGCGAACGAGAACCTGGACAACCTCAACTTCGTGATCAACTGCAACCTCCAGCGCCTGGACGGGCCGGTCCGGGGCAACGGCAAGATCATGCAGGAACTCGAAGCGTTCTTCCGCGGTGCGGGCTGGAACGTGATCAAGGTCGTCTGGGGCCGGGAATGGGACGACCTCCTCACCAAGGACACCGACGGGTCGCTGGTGAAGATCATGAACGAAACCCCCGACGGGGACTACCAGACCTACAAGGCCGAATCCGGCGGGTTCGTCCGCGAACACTTCTTCGGCAAGACCCCGCAGACCAAGGACATGGTCGCGGACCTCACCGATGACCAGATCTGGAACCTCAAGCGCGGCGGCCACGACTACCGCAAGGTCTACGCCGCCTACAAGGCAGCCACCGAATTCAAGGGCAAGCCCACCGTCATCCTGGCCAAGACCGTCAAGGGCTACGGCCTCGGACCGCACTTCGAGGGCCGCAACGCGACCCACCAGATGAAGAAACTCACCCTGGATGACCTGAAGAAGTTCCGCGACCACCTGCGGATCCCTATCACGGACGAACAGCTCGAAAAAGACCTGTACCAGCCCCCGTACTACCACCCCGGCAACGACGCTCCCGAAATCAAATACATGATGGAGCGCCGCGCAGCCCTGGGCGGGGCCGTCCCGGAACGACGGTCCAAGCACGCCGAGATCACCTTGCCGGACGCGAAGTCCTACGAGGTCGCCAAGCGGGGCTCGGGCAAGCAGCAGGCCGCCACCACCATGGCCTTCGTGCGCCTGCTCAAGGACCTGATGCGGGACAAGAACTTCGGCAAGCACATCGCCCCGATCATCCCCGACGAGGCCCGCACGTTCGGCATGGACGCGTTCTTCCCCACGGCCAAGATCTACAACCCCAAGGGCCAGAACTACCTCTCCGTGGACCGCGACCTCGTCCTGGCGTACAAGGAATCCGCCCAAGGCCAGCTGATCCACCCCGGCATCAACGAAGCCGGCGCCGTCGCAGCCTTCACCGCCGCCGGCACCGCCTACGCCACCCACGGCGTGCCCCTGGTCCCGGTCTACGTGTTCTACTCCATGTTCGGCTTCCAGCGCACCGGCGACGCCTTCTGGGCCGCAGCCGACCAAATGACCCGCGGCTTCATCATCGGCGCCACCGCAGGACGGACCACCCTCACCGGCGAAGGCCTCCAGCACGCCGACGGCCACTCCCCCCTGCTCGCCTCCACCAACCCCGCCGTCGTCACCTACGACCCCGCCTACGGCTACGAAATGGGCCACATCATCCGCGACGGCATCGAACGCATGTACGGGCCGGACTCGGAAGACCGGAACCTGATGTACTACCTCACCGTGTACAACGAGCCGATCACCCAGCCCGCAGAACCCGAGGAACTCGACGTCGAGGGCGTCATCAAGGGCATCTACCTGCTCGCCCCGGCAAAGATCGACGGTCCCCGGACCCAGATCCTCGCCTCCGGCGTGTCGGTGCCCTGGGCCATCGAAGCCCAGCGGATCCTCGCAGAAGACTGGTCCGTGTCAGCAGACGTCTGGTCCGTCACGTCCTGGAACGAACTGCGCCGCGACGGCCTCGCCGCCGAAGAGGAAGCCTTCCTCAACCCCGGCGAACCCGCCCGCGTCCCCTTCGTCACCCGGCAGCTCGAAGGAGCCACCGGACCCGTCGTCGCCGTGTCCGACTACATGAAAGCCGTCCCCGACCAGATCCGGCAATTCGTGCCCAACGAATTCGCCACCCTCGGCGCCGACGGCTTCGGCTTCTCCGACACCCGCGCCGCCGCCCGCCGCTTCTTCAAGAACGACACCCACTCCATCGTGGTGCGTTCACTGGAGATGCTCGCGCGCCGCGGTGAAGTGGATTCGCAGGCTCCGATCAAGGCGATTGAGAAGTACAGGCTCCACAACGTCAATGCCGGCACCACCGGCAACGCCGGCGGCGAGGCTTAGCACCTCCCCGCAGTAGAACCGCGACGGCGGCTCCCTCCGAAAGGCGGGGGCCGCCGTCGTCCGTTTCGGCAGGAGTGTCCTGTGACGCAGGCCAATGCGCATTGTAGCCTTTGCACAAATGGAGGTTGCGCGGCGGGGCCCGTATGCTCAGAGAATGCCAGCACCTGCCACCCCGTCCGCCAAGCGCAAACCGTCCACGCCCAGGGTCACGCCGGAGAAATCCGAGACGCTGAAGAAACTGCGGGCAAACGTGGGCCAGCTGTCCACCACCACCATGCGCGAGCTGGAAAAGTCGCTGCCTTGGTACAGCCGGCTCAGCTCGGACGAACGCTCGGCCCTGGGCATGGTGGCCCAGAACGGCATCGCCGCTTTTGTCACCTGGTACGAGCGGCCAAGCTCGCCGTCGTGGATCCTCACGGACGTCTTCGGCACCGCGCCCACCGAACTGACCCGGTCCATCAGCCTGCAGAAGGCGCTGCAGCTGATCCGGATCGTCGTCGAGGTGGTGGAGGACCAGGTTCCCGTGATTGCGCCGGAAGCTGACCAGCCATCACTGCGGGAAGCAGTGTTGAGGTACTCGCGGGAAGTCGCTTTCGCTGCCGCCGACGTCTACGCCCGGGCCGCCGAATCCCGCGGTTCCTGGGACACCCGGCTCGAAGCCCTCATCGTGGACGCCATCCTGCGCGGGGAAAACACGGACGCCCTGCGCTCCAGGATCGCGGCACTGGGCTGGAAGGCGCAGGAGCGCTTCACCGTCATGGTGGGCAATTCTCCCTCGGAGCCCAGCGCCAGCTACGTCAGCGAGCTGCGCCGGATGGCCGGCCGGTATGCGGAGGACGCCCTGGTGGGCATCCAGGGCGACCGGCTCATCCTCATCCTGGGTGGCGTCCAGGACCGGGAAACCGCGTATGTGAAGCTCAGCGAAATGTTTGCGCCCGGGCCGGTGGTGTACGGCCCGGAGGCCGGTTCCCTGCTGGAAGCCAGCGGATCGGCCCAGTCGGCCTTCGCCGGGCTGACAGCGGCCAGGGCATGGCCCGCCGCGCCGCGTCCGGTGGCCGCAGACGATCTGCTCCCGGAACGCGTCATCTCCGGGGACGACGCCGCGCGCCGTTCCCTCGTCAAGAACATCTACCGCCCGTTGCTGGCGGCGTCCAACGGCCTGGTGGAGACCCTGGGAACCTACCTGGAACTGGGCCATTCGCTGGAGGCAACGGCGCGGGAACTCTTCGTCCATGCCAACACCGTCCGGTACCGGCTCAAGCGTGTCTGTGACGTCACAGGCTGGGATCCGCTCCTGCCCAGGGAAGCCTTTGTCCTGCAGGCTGCGCTCGTGGTGGGGCGTCTTTCCGCCCCGCCTAAAGCTGCCGCGGAGCGCCTGCCGTCCCGGAATCAAGCCTAAGGCGTTGTAGACTTCCTACAACCTGACCCCGTGAGCTTGGTGCGGACAAACACCGCTGGAGCACACAGTAATTTGGAAAGCTGGATACGTGCTTGCAATAGTTTGCCCTGGACAGGGCTCACAGACCCCGGGTTTTCTGGCCCCTTGGCTGGAACTGCCCTCGGTGGCAGGCCAACTGGCCTCCTTGAGCGAGATCGCAGGCATTGACCTGGTCGCCCACGGAACCACCTCGGATGAGGAAACCATCAAGGACACCGCGGTCGCGCAGCCCCTGATCGTCGCAGCCGGCCTTGTTGCCGCGGGTTCGCTGTTTGATGTTGAGCTCAGTTCCCTTCCGGTTATCCTCGCGGGCCACTCCGTAGGTGAAATCACCGCGTCCGCCCTCGCCGGAGTGCTCACGGAGCAGGAAGCCATGACGTTCGTGCGCGAGCGTGCCAACAGCATGGCAGCGGCTGCCTCCGTCACTCCCACGGGCATGAGCGCCGTAGTTGGCGGCGACCCCGCCGAGGTCCTTGCGGCCATCACGGCCGCGGGCGCCACCCCCGCTAACGTCAACGGGGCGGGCCAGACCGTCGCAGCAGGCACTTTTGAACAGCTGAACGCCTTGGCCGCGAACCCGCCCGCGAAGGCCAGGGTCATTCCCCTTAAGGTGGCCGGCGCGTTCCACACCAGCCACATGGCCCCCGCCGTCAGCGCCCTCAAGGCGCTGCAGCCGCAGTTGAAGCCGCAGGCACCGAAGGTGCCGCTGCTGTCCAACTACGACGGCGGCGAAGTCACTGACGGCAGCGCCGCCGTCGACAGCCTTATTGCCCAGGTGTCACGTCCCGTCCGCTGGGACCGCTGCATGGAGGCGATGGTTGCCCGGGGCGTCACCGGCGTCATTGAACTTGCCCCCGCCGGCACCCTGGCCGGCCTCGCCAAACGGGGCATGCCCGGCGTCAAGACCGTAGCCGTCAAGACCCCCGACGACCTTTCCGCCGCCCTGGCACTCTTCGCAGAACTGGAGGGAGACGCATGAGCGTTCCCACGCTGAAGCAGGCTCCCATCCAGGAGCACACCCGCATCCTTGGACTGGGTGCCTACCGGCCCAGCGTCATCGTCACCAACGAGGATGTCTGCCAGTGGATCGATTCCTCCGACGAGTGGATCCGCCAGCGGACCGGCATCGTGACGCGCCACCGTGCCCCCGCGGACATCAGTGTCATCGACATGGCCGAGGGTGCCGCACGCGAGGCGATGGAAAAGGCCGGCATCGAACCTTCCCAGCTCGGCGCCGTCATTGTGTCCACGGTGACCCACCCGTATGCCACCCCTTCCGCCGCAGCCAGCCTGGCTGACCGCCTCGGGGCAACCCCGGCTCCTGCCTTCGACATTTCGGCCGCCTGTGCAGGATACTGCTACGGCATCGCCCAGGGTGACGCCCTGGTCCGCTCCGGTGCCGCCAAGTACGTCCTGGTGGTCGGCGCCGAAAAGCTGTCCGATGTCATCGACAACAGGGAACGCACCATCTCGTTCCTGCTCGGAGACGGAGCCGGCGCCGTCGTCATCGGCCCCTCCGACACCCCCGGAATCGCCCCCTCTGTCTGGGGATCGGACGGCAGCAAATGGGACGCGATCGGCATGACCCGTTCCATGCTGGATGTCCGCGACCTCGGCATGGCCGCCCGGCAGTCCGATTCCACAGGCGACCTCGCCCTCCTGGAAGAGGCCCAGGAGTTGTACCCCACCCTTCGCCAGGACGGGCAGACCGTTTTCCGCTGGGCCGTCTGGGAAATGGCCAAGGTTGCCCAGCAGGCCCTTGATGCCGCCGGCATCCAGGCGGAGGACCTGGTGGCCTTCATTCCCCACCAGGCGAACATGCGCATCATCGACGAGATGGTGAAGAAGCTGAAGCTGCCGGAGAGCGTTACAGTGGCACGGGACATCGCTGACGCAGGCAACACCTCGGCAGCATCCATCCCGCTCGCCACGCACCGCCTGCTGCAGGAAAATCCGGAGCTAAGCGGCGGACTGGCCCTGCAGATCGGTTTCGGCGCGGGGCTGGTCTTCGGCGCCCAGGTAATTGTCCTTCCCTAGGAACGCCCCAACGGGCCGCATCCGCGGCCCGGACCATTTCCGGCAGCACCTGCCGGCAATACAAGAAAAGGAGCCATCAATGGCTAGCAACGAAGAGATCCTGGCCGGCTTGGCTGAAATCGTCAACGAGGAAACCGGCCTGGCCCCCGAGGCCGTGGAGCTGGACAAGTCCTTCACCGAGGACCTGGACATCGACTCCATCTCCATGATGACCATCGTGGTCAACGCCGAGGAAAAGTTTGGCGTCCGCATCCCCGACGAAGAGGTCAAGAACCTCAAGACCGTCGGCGACGCCGTCAGCTTCATTGCCGGAGCGCAGGCCTAGCCAAGGCTTCCGCCGTTACGGCATGGCAGGGCTGCCGGTCCGGATGACCGGACCGGCAGCCCGCCGCATTTTTCCGGCACCTTCCGCCCGTTGGAACGGTGCCGATCATCAAAACGCGGGACCTCCGGAAGACGGATTCCCCACCGACGAAAGAGTGATCCCATGACACGCAAAGTAGTCATTACCGGTCTGGGTGCCACCACGCCCATTGGCGGCGATGTACCCACGATGTGGAACAACGCGCTCAAGGGGGTCTCCGGTGCCCGCACCCTGGAGGACGACTGGGTGGCCAAGTACGAGCTGCCTGTCCACTTCGCTGCGCGCTGCAGCACCCCGGCCCTGGACGTGCTCAGCCGCGTCGAAGCCAAGCGCATGGACCCCTCCACCCAGTTCGGCGTCATTGCGGCCCGTGAGGCCTGGGCCGATTCCGGCATCACCGAGTTCGACAAGGACCGCCTCGCTGTTGCCTTCGCCACCGGCATCGGCGGTGTCTGGACACTGCTGGACGCCTGGGACACGCTCAAGGAGAAGGGCCCCCGCCGTGTGCTGCCCATGACCGTTCCCATGCTGATGCCCAACGGTGTCGCCGCTGCGGTCAGCCTGGACCTCGGTGCCCGCGCCGGCGCCCACACCCCTGTTTCGGCCTGTGCCTCGGGTACCGAGGCGCTGCACCTGGGCCTGGATTTGATCCGCTCGGGCAAGGCGGATGTGGTCATGTGCGGCGGCGCCGAGGCTGCCATCCACCCCATGCCCCTGGCGGCATTTGCATCCATGCAGGCACTTTCCCGCCGGAATGACGATCCCCAGGGGGCGTCCCGCCCCTACGACACCGGACGTGACGGGTTTGTCATGGGCGAGGGTGCCGGCGCACTGGTCCTTGAAGCTGAGGAACACGCACTGGCGCGCGGTGCGCGTATCTATGGCGAACTGGCCGGAACGTCGGTCACTGCCGACGCGTACCACATCACCGCGCCCGACCCCCAGGGCCTGGGCGCCACGCGTGCGCTGAAGGCCGCCATGTTCGACGGCAGGATCCAGCCCGAGGATGTAGTGCACGTCAACGCGCACGCCACGTCGACGCCGGTGGGCGACAAGCCTGAATACACCGCCCTCCGCGCCGCCCTCGGATCCCATGTGGACAATGTGGCCGTCTCCGCCACGAAGTCCCAGATGGGGCACCTCCTGGGCGCCTCCGGCGCCGTCGAGGCCGTACTCACGGTGCTTGCCGTGTACGACCGGAAGGCACCCGTCACCATCAACCTGGAAAACCAGGACCCGGAAATCCCGCTCGACGTCGTCACCTCCGCCCGGGACCTGCCCGCCGGCAGCATCGTCGCACTGAGCAACTCGTTCGGCTTTGGCGGCCACAACGCCGTGATTGCCGTCCGCAGCGTCTAACGCCCCGGATTTGATCCGTTTACGAGAGGAGGCCCCGCCGGTTGGCGGGGCCTCCTCCTTGCTATGGAAATACGTCAGCTCGACGGCGGTCAGCCCACCTGGTGGAGCCAGCGCACGGGAGCGCCTTCAGCAGCGTGCCGGAACGGTTCGAGTTCTTCATCCCAGGCTTCGCCCAGGGCGAGGGAGAGTTCGTGGTAGACGGCGGCGGGGTCACCGGCGCCCGACTCGTAGGCGTAACGGATCCTGTCCTCGGACACCATGATGTTGCCGTGGACGTCGGTGACGGCGTGGAAGATCCCAAGCTCAGGGGTGTGCGACCACCGCCCGCCGTCAACGCCCTGGCTTGGCTCCTCCGTGACCTCATACCGAAGGTGCGCCCACCCGCGCAGGGACGACGCAAGCTTGGATCCTGTCCCGGGGGCGCCGGTCCAGGACAGCTCGGCCCGGAACATTCCGGGCGCGGCAGGCTGAGGGGTCCACTCAAGATCCGTCCGCTTGTCCACGACGGATCCGATGGCCCACTCAACATGAGGGCACAGGGCCGTAGGGGCCGAGTGAACGAACAGCACACCGCGGGTCATTGCATCAGACATTCCATCCTCCATAGCTCTAGGTACGTCTTCCCCAACGACCTCTGCCTGGATGGAACTGCTGGTGCCTGCACTGCGGCGGCGTTCCTGCCTGCCTATTCAGATGTATCAGATAAAGCTGTGTCCGGACTTGCTGTGACGCGAAAAGCCGCAAGCTTCACGCAGGACTTGAAAGTTACCGGACGTGACTCTCATTGTGCCGTACCCCACGAAATTACGCCAGTGCGATTCATGGCGGTGCTGGCTTACGCCCTCGGGTGGGCCTGCTGGTAGCTCTGCCGGAGCCGGTCCACCGAGACATGGGTGTAGATCTGGGTGGTGGCCAGGCTGCTGTGGCCAAGGATTTCCTGTACGGCGCGGAGATCGGCCCCTCCGTCCAGCAGATGCGTGGCCGCCGAATGCCGCAGGGCATGCGGCCCCGATGCCGAGGTATCGCCAAGCCCTGCGAAGAGGTCGTGGACCATGGCGCGGACCTGGCGCTGGTCCACCCGGCCGCCGCGGGCGCCCAGGAAGAGCGCCCGCCCGCTGCTGCCCTTGGCGAGCAGGGGCCTGCCCCGCCGCAGCCAGTCGTCCACGGCCAGGGCAGCGGGAACACCGTAGGGCACCGTGCGTTCCTTGTTGCCCTTGCCGATGACGCGCAGGGTGCGGCGGTCGGGGTCCAAATCATCGATGTCCAGCCCTGCCAGTTCGCCCACACGGACACCGGTGGCGTAGAGCAGTTCCACGATGGCACGGTTCCGCAGGGAAAGCGGCGCGCCCTCGGCCGCCGCATCGTCCAGGGTGGCCAGCAGCCGGGTCACCTGTGCGGCCTGCAGGACGCCGGGCAAAGCTTGCTCCCGCTTGGGGGCCGTGAGACGCAGTGCGGGATCCGCAACGATGAGCTCCTCCGCCAGCGCCCAGGCCGTGAAGACCCTTACGGAGGCGGACCGACGGGCGAGGGTTGCCCGTGCGGCGCCGGCCTGGCTCTGGTCCCCCAGCCAGCGCCGGAACGTTCCAAGCTCCAGGTCCCCAAGGCGGATGGCGCCTTCAGCCGAGGCATGGGACAGGAGGCTCCGGACGTCGCCCAGGTACCCTCGGAGCGTGTGTGGAGAAACGGCGCGCTCGGCGGACAGGTACCGCGCGAAGGCCTCAAGCGCCGCGCGAAGCTCCGCGGGCAGTTCCTCATTTTCCACCCCCCTACTGTCTCAGTTCCAGCGCCGAAAGGAGCGCTGACACGCACCTCCCGTCCCGGCCCGTACGCCCACAACGGCGGATCAGGCGCATCAGCTGGTTGCCTTTCCGCGTTTCCAGCCGCCCCGCTCCGAGACGGCCAAGCCCAGTAAACCCAACCGGCCCAAGCCGGCCCGGACGGATTCCTGGCCCAGGCCCGCGACCGTGGAGAGCTTTTCGACGGACGTGGTGGAGCGCAGCGGCAGGGCGTCCAGAAGAATCAGATCCTCCAGGGTCAGTCCGTCCTGAACGGCGGACTGGCCTTGGCGCGCGTCAGGAAGGGCAGAACCGCTGGGTCCAGCCAGTTCGGCAACCTCGGCGGCGTCCGTCACGCACACGGCCCCGCCATCCCGAAGAAGACGGTGGCAGCCGGCCGAGTTGGCGCTGTGCACGGATCCGGGAACAGCACCGACAGCACGGCCGAGGGTCTCGGCGTGGTGGGCGGTGTTCAGTGCCCCGGACCGCCACCTTGCCTCGACAACGACGGTAACGGCTGACAGCGCGGCAATAATGCGGTTGCGCTGGAGGAACCTGTAGCGGGTGGGGGCGGACCCCGGGGGAACCTCGGCGAGGACTGCGCCCTGGTTGCACACGGCCCGCAGGAGGTCCTCGTTTCCCGAGGGGTAGAAACGGTCCACTCCCCCGGCCATCACCGCAATGGTCGGCAGGGAATCCGACGCACCGGCAAGGGCTGCCCGGTGGGCATGCGCGTCTATGCCGTAGGCGCCGCCGGACACCACGGTGAATCCGCGCTGGGCCAGGGAGTAGGCCATATCGCCCGTGACCGATGCTCCATAGCTCGTGCTGTCCCTGGACCCCACAATGGCAACGGCTGTGGCCGCATCGGGAAGCCTCTGTTCCTGGCCCCGCCACCAGAGGCAGATAGGCTCCTGGATTCCGAGGTCTGCCAGCTGGGCAGGCCATAAGTCGTCCGACGGAATGATCAGGCGCCCGCCGAGCCGTGCCATGGTTTCAAGGTCGCGTTCGGGAGCGAGATCGGGGATGCGGGGCTTCCAGCGTTTGAGGGCGTTGGCCATCCCGGCCCAGACCGCGGCCGAACCGCCGTCCGTGAGGAGTGCGGTAATCTCCCGCTCCATATCCGGCCCTGCCGCCACCTCGCCGGTAGCGATCCGCAGTGCGTCCACCGCCCCGGCCACCTGCACAAGGGCCAGACCTGCCGCGTCCTGCGGCTCCATCAATCGCGAGAGGGCGGCACGGGAACGCCGTTCGATGTCCCTGGCTACTTGAGTCATGCCGCGGCCGCCGCTGCCTGCCGAAGGCCCAGGGCCTGCCCGATGTCGTTGGTGTCCGGCTGTTCCCGGTGCCCGAGGTCTGCCAGGGTCCAGGCCAGCCGGAGCACCCGGTCGTAGCCGCGGGCCGTGAGCACGCCCCGTTCCAGCGAATGGTCCAGGATGCGGGTCACGGCCGCCGGCAACCTAAGCTCACCCCGCAGGATGCGGCCCGGGACCTGTGCATTGGTCTCCAGCCCATAGCGTGCCAGCCGCTCGAGCTGCCGCCCCCGTGCGCCGCGCACCCGGCACGCCACGGTGGCGGTATCTTCCTCCGCTCCGGCCTGTCCGAAGTCGGCCAGGGAGACCCGTTCCACCTGCAGCTGGATGTCCACGCGGTCCAGGAGCGGCCCGGACATCCTGGCGAGATACCGCCGACGCATCATGGGTGTGCAGGTGCACTCGAGTCCCTTTCCGGAAGCTTTGCCGCAGGGGCAGGGATTTGCCGCGAGGACGAGCTGGAAGCGGGCGGGATAGGCGGCGGTTCCGGCTGACCGGTGGATCACCAGCTCGCCGCTTTCCAGCGGTTGGCGCAGCGCGTCCAGCACCCGGCGCTCGTACTCCGGGGCCTCGTCCAGGAACAGGACGCCCCGATGTGCCCGGGAGGCCGCCCCCGGCCGGGGAAGTCCGGAGCCGCCGCCGATGATGGCAGCCGCGGTTGCCGAGTGGTGCGGGCTTTCGAACGGCGGCCTCCGGAGCAGCTGGACTGAGGAGGAAGGCAGCCCGCACAGCGAATGGATGGCTGTAACCTCCATGGACTCATGGTCGCCAAGATCGGGCAGGAGCCCGGGCAGGCGTTCCGCCAGCATGGTTTTCCCGGCGCCCGGCGGACCCGTCAGGAGGAGATGGTGCGCCCCGGCGGCCGCCACCTCCAGCGCACGCCGTGCATCGCCTTGGCCCGAGACATCGGCCATATCGGGGTACGCCCCCGATTCGCCGGCTGCCTCGTCGGCACTGTCCGCGTCCTCGGGTTCGAAATCCAGCGCGAGCTCCTGGGGGTCTGCACCGAAGTCCAGTGCCAGCCTGGCCAGCGTGCTGTACCCCCGCACCTTGGCATCGGGGACCAGGGCCGCCTCCGCGAAGTTCGCCTGTGCCACGACGATGTCCGGATACCCGGCCTGTACCGAGGCCATCACGGCCGGCAGGATGCCCCTGACCGGGCGCAGCCTGCCGTCGAGCCCAAGCTCCGCGATGAACACGGTCCGCCCCGTGGGTTTGATGTCATTGGCGGCGCGGAGCACTGCCATGGTGACGGCAAGATCGAATCCCGAACCGCGTTTGGGCAACGAGGCGGGGATAAGGTTGGCGGTGATTTTCCTCCGGCTCAGGGGAATCCCGGAGTTCTTCGCGGCGGACCGGATGCGCTCCTTCGCCTCGTTGAGGGAAGCGTCGGGGAGGCCGAGGAGGACGAACGCCGGGAGGGTCTGGCCGATGTCGGCCTCAACCTCCACCATGTACCCGTTCAGCCCCACCAGGGCAATGGAGTAGGTGCGGCCCAGTGGCACTTATCCCACCCCCTTGAGGTGTTCCACCAGGGGTGTCCCGCCGCCGTCGTCTATCACCGCGATGACGTCAACACGCCGCAGCGGCATCCGCAGCTCCCGGTCCCTGCACCACGCAGCCCCAAGCCGGTGGAGCCGCGCAAGTTTTTCCGGGCCCACGGCTTCGAAGGGATGGCCGTAGTCCAGGGTGCGGCGGGTCTTTACTTCGGCGATGACCAGGGCGTCGCCGTCGAGGGCAACTATGTCTATTTCGCCTTCGGTGCAGCGCCAGTTACGCTCAACCACCAGCATGCCCAGGGTTTCAAGATAGCCGGCGGCGAGGTCCTCGCCGTGCCGGCCCAACAGGTCTTTCGATTTCATTTCTACCTCCGCAACCAGCCTGTGGTGGCTGGAGCACGGAGGACAGGACGATGACCGCCTATGTGGATTAAATGCGGTCAGGTGCCCCTGTGCAGGAGGAGTCCGCTTTGCAGGGAGGGTCCGGCCGGCGGAACGGAGCTAGTTGCCCAGGTCGACGTCCTTGGGAAGGGAAAGTTCCTCGTTGCGGGGCAGCTCTTCGACGTTGACGTCCTTGAACGTGAGGACCCTGACGCTCTTGACGAACCTGGCCGAGCGGTAGACGTCCCACACCCACGCGTCCTGCAGGGTGAGGTCGAAGTAGACTTCGCCGTCGGCGCTGCGCGCCTGCAGGTCGACATGGTTGGCCAGGTAGAAGCGGCGTTCCGTTTCGACAACATAGCTGAACAATCCGACCACGTCCCGGTATTCACGGTAGAGCTGGAGCTCCATGTCGGTTTCGTAGTTTTCAAGATCCTCAGCACTCATGCTTCCATCTTGCACCATCGGCGGGGCAGCCGCTGCCCGCGCCGGAGCACTCAGGGGTCGACGGCGCTATCCTCGCCATCCGGATCTTCACCGTCCGGATCCTGCCCGTCCGGCAGCCCGCCGTCGAGCAGGTCTCCGCCAAGCAGGCGCCAGCTGACCCGGTGGTAGGGCGTCGGCCCGGCAGCGCGGAGGACGTCGCGGTGCAGGGCCGTGGCGTAGCCCTTGTTGATGTCCCAGCCAAAGTCGGGGAACTCGACGTGCAGTTCCCGCATCATCCGGTCCCGTTCAACTTTGGCGATGACGCTTGCCGCAGCGACGCTCAAGCACTGCATGTCAGCTTTGATCTTGGTATGCACTGGTGCGTCACAGCTGGCCTCGACAACGGGTTCGTCGAACAATGACAGCTGCTCCGCGGGGGAAAGCCAGTTGTGGCTGCCGTCCAGGAGCACCGCCTCCGGACGGATGCCTGCCTCGAGGACCTCCCGCCAGGCCCGTGTTCCGGCGAGGCGCAGGGCGGCGATGATGCCGATGGAGTCAATTTCCTGGGCGGAGGCATGGCCCACTGCCGAAGCCACGCTCCAACGGCGCACCAGCGGTTCGAGCCGCTCCCGTTCGGCGGGGCTCAGGAGCTTGCTGTCCCGCACGCCGGCCAGCGGCTTCTGGCGTTCCAGGTCCACCACGGCAATGCCCACGCTGACCGGGCCGGCAAGCGCGCCCCGCCCCACCTCGTCCACCCCTGCGAGGTACCGTATCCCCTGTGCCTTGAAGGTCCGCTCGTGCCTCAACGTAGGGGCCTTTGCGCGCGCGGGCGGCCTGGCGGGACCCGTCCCGGGCTTGATTGCCGTGGACATGGTCAGGGCGCCGCCGGCACGTTCCGGAACACGTCCGGGTAATTGCCAAGGGTGGTGATGCGGTTCAGCGGCCAGGCAATGACCGCCGCCTTCCCTTCGAGGTCGTCGAGGTCGATGAACCCGCCGTCGGAATCCATGTGGGCACGGGAGTCGGCGGAGTGGTTCCGGTTATCGCCCATCACCCACACCTTCCCTTCAGGGACAACTACATCGAAGGTGCGGATCTGCGGAACCTCGGCGGGGTTGACGTAGCTTTCGTTGATTGCCGTCCCGTTAATGGTCAGTTTACCGCCGGCATCGCAGCAGACCACATGGTCCCCCGGCAGTCCGATGACCCTTTTGACCAGGTGCTGTTCAGAGTTGTCCGGCAGCAGGCCGACGAAGGTCAGGCCGTCCTGGATCCAGGTGAAGGGCCCCTGCTCCTTTTCCGGCGCGGCAGGCAGCCAGCCCTTGGTGTCCCGGAAAACCACCACGTCGCCGCGGCTAAGCGAGAAGGGTTCAGGCACCAGGAGGTTGACGAAAATCCGGTCGTCGACGTCCAGCGTATTGACCATGGACTCGGACGGGATAAAGAACGCCCGGAACAGGAACGTCTTGATGAGGAAGGACAGCACGACGGCGATCACCACCACAGTGGCGATTTCCTTCAGCCAGGCAAGGACCGGGCTGCCAGCGGATTTCCCGGCTGCCTTGGCGGCAGAGCGGCTGTCCGCGGCCGCGGGGGCAGGCGCCTCGGGATCCCGGGCTGCCGTCACCGGAACCGCATCGGCGGGTGTGCCCGAAGCCCCGTCCTGACGTGGTTCAGGAATCCGCGCGTGGTTCTCGGGCATCTACTGTCCGTTCTCTGTTGTTGGTCCTGCCGCAGGCGGACGTGGTACTGAAGCAAATCTATCAAGGGGCCAGATGATCTGGACCGGCCTGCCGATAACCCTGTCCAGCGGGACCATGCCGCCGCCGGGGGCACCGAGCAGGCTTCTGGAATCGGCGGACAGCGACCGGTGGTCACCCATCAGCCAGAGGCGCCCCTCCGGGACCACGACGCTGAACTTCTGGGTGCTGGGGGCGTCACCGCTGAAAATGTACGGCTCCTCCAAGGGCTCGCCGTTCACCGTCACGTTGCCGCCGGCGTCGCAGCAGGCTACCGAATCGCCCGGCATGCCGATGACCCTTTTGACGTAGGTTGTGTCGCTGCCGGTAAGGCCGGCCCATTGGGTAATGGCGGCCGCCGCATCCATGAAGGGGCCGTTGCCGCTCTTGAGCGGGGCGAAGGTACCCCGGCCGTCAAAGACGACGATATCCCCGTGCCGGACCGGTTCGTCCCGGAAGTCGGTCCGGGAAACCAGGATACGGTCCCCGCCTTCCAGCCCGGGCTCCATGGAGGCAGACGGGATGAAATAAATATCGAGCCACAATGAGCGGACCAGTCCGCTGACGGCAACGGCCAGGAAGACGGCGAGGAACGCAAAACGCCAGCCCGTTTTTCGGGGCTGGCGTTTTGTCTGGTCCATGGTCCGTATCCTGGGCGCTGGTGCTGGATGGCTCCGGCGCTGGCCGGATACGGCTGCGGCCCAGCCTCTGTAGGTCCGAAGGGACTTACTTGGCGGTGCTGAAGTCGCGCTTTTCCTTGATCTTCGCAGCCTTACCGCGCAGTGCACGCATGTAGTAAAGCTTCGCGCGGCGGACGTCACCCTTGGTAACGACCTCGATCTTTTCGATGATCGGGGAGTGAACCGGGAAGGTACGCTCCACGCCGACACCGAAGGACACCTTGCGGACGGTGAAGGTTTCGCGGACGCCTTCGCCCTGGCGGCCCAGGACGAAGCCCTGGAATACCTGGACACGGGTGTTCTTGCCTTCGATGATGTTCACGTGAACCTTGAGGGTGTCACCGGCGCGGAACGCGGGAACATCGGTACGCAGCGAGGCTGCATCGACGGAATCGAGAATATGCATAATGTGCACTCCTGGTGAACGCCACAGGTCATTCACTTTGGGTCACGGCAGGCAAGCCCGGACGCTGGTGGCGTACCCGGAGATTGCTGCCGAAAGTTAAGTGGTCCGGCCGCTTCACTGGTTGACGGGGCCGGTTGTCTTGGCTGTTGGTTGCGCTCCCCCTGTGGCAGGTGCGGACCCAGCAGACACAAGGACTAATTTTGCCACATTGCGGAGGCTACAGCCAATCCCCGCGGCCGCCGCCGAAAAATGGCTGCCCCGCCGCCCGCCCTAGGACCTGGATGAGTCCGCCTGGGCGCCTTCAGCACCGGGGCGGCGGCGCAGGCGCCCGTCGACGACGTCGTACCCCAGCTCCTGCAGTTCGGCGCGGTCCGCGCGCGGCAGCTTTCCGGCGTCGAACGTTTCGAGGAGGTCCGGCCGGCGCTCCGCCGTCCGGCGGAACTGTTCGTGCCGGCGCCACTGCGCGATCTTGCCGTGGTTGCCGCTCAACAGGACGGCCGGCACTTCACGGTCACGCCACACGGACGGTTTCGTATAGACGGGATACTCCAGGAGCCCGTCGGAGTGGGATTCCTCCACAAGGGACTCGGGATTGCCCACCACGCCCGGCAGGAGGCGGCCGATGGCCTCCACCATGGCCAGGACTGCCACCTCGCCGCCGTTCAGGACGTAGTCCCCCAGGCTGACGGGACGGACGTCGAAATGCTCCCTGGACCACTCGATGACGCGTTCGTCAATGCCCTCGTAGCGTCCGCAGGCGAACGCCAGGTGCTCCTGTTCCGCCAGTTCATAGGCCAGCGCCTGGGTGAAGCGCTCCCCGGCGGGCGAGGGAACTATCAATACCGGCCGGGCCGCCCCTTCCGGGCGGTCTTCGGCAATCGAGGCCAGGGCCTGCGCCCACGGTTCGGGCTTCATGACCATGCCGGCGCCACCGCCGTAGGGGGTGTCATCCACCGTCCGGTGCCGGTCCGTGGTGAAGGAGCGGAGATCGTGGACACGCAGGTCCAGGATCCCGTCCTGCCTGGCTTTGCCGATCAGCGACAGTTCCAGCGGTGCCAGGTACTCCGGGAAGATGCTGACGACGTCGATCCGCATCTACGCTTTGCCTTCCGGCTCCGAAGGGGCTGCGTCGGCCTCCGCGTTCAGCTCGAAAAGACCCTCCGGCGGCGTCAGGAGGATGTAGCCCTCCTCGATATTGACTTCCGGAACAATCTGTTCGACGAACGGAACCAGGATCTCGCCGCCTTCCGGAGTGGTGACCATCAGCAGGTCCTGCGCGGTACCGGTGTTGAGGGCGGCAACCTTGCCCACAACGGTTGAGCCCACCCGGGCCTCCAGGCCGACGAGCTCGTGCTCGTAC
This sequence comes from Pseudarthrobacter oxydans, assembly GCF_034258515.1. Lineage (NCBI taxonomy): Bacteria > Bacillati > Actinomycetota > Actinomycetes > Micrococcales > Micrococcaceae > Pseudarthrobacter > Pseudarthrobacter oxydans. The sequence continues at coordinate 2,670,685 of NZ_CP139438.1, forward strand.
CAGCCCTCGTCGTCGTCCTCCTCCAGTTCCTCGGTTTCGATGAAGAGCTTGGCACCGCGGAGGGTTTCCGCTTCATTGCGGGTTTCGATCCCGTCGAAGCCCAGCAGCAGGATGTCCTTGTTCCAGCGGGCACTGTTCACGGTGAGCGGGCCCACGGCCGCCGGTTCAACCGTGAACTCGGCGCCCGGGACAAACCGGTCCCCAGGGGCATCGGTCAGGACCTGGACCGTTACTTCCCCGCGGATGCCATGGGGTTTGCCGATTCGTGCCACCTGAAGCTGCATGTGTTCCTCTGTTCGGGTTGTGGTTAATCCACGGTGTTCTGGTGAAAGCACTCCGGCCCCTCCACCGCGTTGGTGGAGGGGCCGGAGCTAAAACTGATATTGCCGAGCGCTCAGCGGCGGCGGTCGGTGTCGACGACGTCGACCCGCACCGGCTCCCCGCCGGCCAGGGCTGCCACCACGGTGCGCAGTGCACGCGCCGTGCGGCCCTGGCGGCCGATCACCCGTCCGAGGTCGTCCTGGTGAACACGCACTTCGAGGGTGTCCCCGCGGCGGTTGTTCTTGGAGCTGACCTTGACGTCATCCGGGGAATCAACGATTCCGCGGACCAGGTGTTCCAGCGCTTCTGCCAGCAATCTACTCAGCCTCGGTGGTCTCTGCTTCGGCCTCGGCGGGTGCTTCGGCTGCATCAGACTTGGATGCCTTCTTGGTGATGGCTTCCGGGATGATCACGGAACCCTTTTCCGGGGCAACGAAGGCAGCCTTCTCAGACTTGGTCTTCAGGGTGCCTTCCTGGCCCGGCAGGCCCTTGAACTTCTGCCAGTCACCGGTGATCTTGAGGATCGCGGCGACCTGCTCGGACGGCTGGGCGCCGACGGACAGCCAGTACTGCGCACGCTCGGAGTTGACCTCGATGAATGAGGGCTCTTCGGTGGGGTGGTACTTGCCGATTTCTTCGATGGCACGGCCGTCACGCTTGGTGCGTGAGTCCGCGACGACGATGCGGTAGTACGGTGCGCGCATCTTGCCAAAGCGCTTAAGGCGAATCTTTACGGCCACTGTTGTGGTCACTCCTGTTTCAGAAAAGGGGGTGAACCCGGCTTTCTGCACCCGTGGGGCGGGCCATACTTGCGGGCTCGAAGGACAGGATCCTGACGCGGAGAGAGGGGCCACGCAGATCGAGTACCTGTTTATTGTGCCAGATCAGCGTTCGGATTTCGACTTGACACGTCCTGGCGCGGCCCCGCCCCGCCCGGACAGACGGGGCAGGAACGGCTCAGGCGGACCAGACGTAGAGGCCGGCGCGCTCCGAGTCGGCGATTCCGCTGGCCATTTCAGCGAGCTGCCGCACGTAGGTGCGCGCCTGGGCGGCATCGAAGGGCATGTCATCCTGCGCCGCCCACTGCTCAGCGACGTCGTCGAGGACGTCGCCCTCCCCTTCGGTTTCATACGAGAGCAGGTCGGCCAGGGCACGCACCATCGCGGGCGGAACCGCAAGGAGCGAATCGCTCGCCACGTCCACCATGGTCAACTCATAGTCTGCCCCGCCGGCATGGACGGCGGTGCCGGCCAGGTCGCCCAGCTGTTCGACTTCAAAGTCGCTGATTCCCGGGATCCGGACCGCGTCGCCGGCAGGGGCACTCCCGCCCTTGTCCAGGATGCCGCCGCGCTTCAGTGCGGCGTCGTGGGTGGCAACAAAGATTTCGGTGAAGCCCATGGGAAGTGCCCTCATTCCGTTGACGGTGCGGCCCGCCGGGATGCAGCGCGCGCTGCCCGGCAGTTCGGTTTCAGCCTAGTACAGGGACCGCCGGAGTTTTCCGGCAACGCCGGTCGGCGGCCCAACCCCCGCAGGGTTCTCAACCTTTGTCCGGGAGTGCGCCGGTCAGCGGACTGCCACCCGGATCCTGTTGCGCCACGGATCCTCGAACCGGAGTTCGGCTCCGGTGTGGTGGGCGGCAACACCGGCAACCTTGAGGCGGTCGGCGAGGGCGCCGACGTCGTCCCCCGACGGCACTTCGATGAGGACCTCACCCAGGCCGAGGGTGTCCTTGCGCGGCCCCGCGCCGCGGCTGTTCCATACGTTCATTGCCATGTGGTGGTGGTAGCGGCCCGCCGAGACGAACAGGGCCTGGCCGTGCCAGCCTGCGGTCTTTTCGAAGCCGAGGGTCCCCACGTAGAAGTCGCGGGCGGTCTGGACGTCGCCCACCTGGAGGTGCACATGGCCCACGCCCGCAACGGTTCCCCGCTGGCGTTCCAGGGACTCCTCAGTGAGGTGCTGCTCCAAATAGCGCTGCGGCGGAAGGGCCAGGCTGTCCATCACCACGTCAGTGCCGTTCCAGGACCAACTGCTGCGCGGCCGGTCCCAGTAGAGTTCGATCCCGTTGCCTTCGGGGTCGGTGAAGTAGAAGGCCTCGCTGACAAGGTGGTCTGCGCTGCCGGTGAAGGAACGGGGTTCAAACTGCGCGGCCGTGGCGATGGTCGCGGCCAGGTCTGCCTGGTTCTCGAACAGCAGCGCGGTGTGGAAGAGGCCGGCCTCTCCCCGGCCCGGAAGCGTCAGGCCCGGAGCGGGAGCCAGGTGCACCAGCGGTTTCTGCAGCCGGCCGAGGTAGAGCCCGCCGTCCTGCTCCGCGACGACCTCCAGGCCGAGGGCCCGCTGGTAGTAATCGGTCATGACCTTCATGTCGCCCACCTTGAGCATCACGGTGCCCATGGCGAGGTCGGCAGGAAGGAGATCCTGGCGGGCGGCTGCGTCGGTCATTTGAAGGCTCCTTGTATTGGAGGCCGTCCCGTCGGCGGCCTGTCACATATTAAAATTACTTGAAGCTTCAATTTATTCCAAGTGGCGGCCTCAAATAACTCAGCGGATGATGCGGCCGCCCAGCACCACGTGTTCCAGCGCCCTGATCGTTTCCGGGGTGGTCCGCGGGTCTTCGCGGCACACCACGACGTCGGCCCGCGCGCCTTCCTCCAGGTTGTCCGCTCCCAGCCACGTGCGGGCTGCCCAGCAGGCGGCATCCAGGGCCGCAGGCATGGGCAGGCCGGCCCCGTGCAGGGCGAGGATCTCATCTGCGATCCTCCCGTGGCGGACCACGCTGCCTGCGTCCGTCCCGGCAAAGATGCGTACGCCGGCGGAATGGGCCTCCGCCACCCGTTCCAGCCTGCGTTCCCACAGGGCACGCATGTGGGCGGCGTAGCGCGGAAACTTGGCGTCTGCCTGCTCCGCGATATCAGGAAAGGTAGCGATGTTGATGAGGGTGGGCACGATCGGCACGCCCTGCTCCACGAACCGGGGCAGGTGGCGGGGCAGCAGCCCCGTGGCGTGCTCAATGCAGTCAATGCCGGCGTCCAGCATCTGGTCCAGGGTGTCCCCGGCGAAGCAATGCGCCGTGACCCGGGCACCTTCATCATGGGCAGCCTGGACAGCGTCACGGACGACGGCGGCCGGAAAGGAGGGCGCGAGGTCGCCGGCGCTCCGGTCGATCCAGTCGCCCACCAGTTTGACCCAGCCGTCGCCGTCGCGTGCTTGCTTCCGCACGGCCTCCACGAGCCCGTCGGGTTCGACCTCCGCCGCAAAGCCGCGCAGGTAGCGGCGCGTGCGGGCCACATGCCGTCCTGCACGGATCAGCACCGGAAAGTCCCGGCAGCCCTGCATCCAGCGGGTATCGGCAGGTGAGCCGGCGTCGCGGACCAGCAGGGTTCCGGCGTTGAGGTCAGCCAGCGCCTGTTCCCGTGCAAGGGCGGGTTCGACCGGGCCGGCGGGGCCCAGTCCGATGTGGCAGTGGGCGTCAGCCAATCCCGGCAGCACCCAGCCGTCGAGCTCCCGCGCCGGAGGGGCAGTTGGCCGGCTGAACGTGAGCTTGCCGTCCACCGACCAGAGTCCATGGCGTACCCGGTCCGGTGCGGTCAGGACGGGTCCGCGAAAGTGAATGATGTCTGCCATCGGGCTTCCTTTCGATGCCCGGTCAGGCTAGCACCCGCAAATGTGACACCGCCCTTCCGGGGGCGTGTGGTAGCTTACACCTTGACCACACGGGTGCCCCTGCAGGGGCTGAGATCGGGCTGACGCAGCCTGCGACCGTTGAACCTGTCCGGGTAATGCCGGCGAAGGAAGTGAGTATTCCTTGAGTACACAAAATGCACAGCTGAACCCTGCCCAAGACCGTCCGGCGATGGGAGCAGCCGGCAACCAGCCACCGGTGACCCAGTCCCTGAAATCCCATTCTCTGGCCTACCTTGAGGATGCCGGCACGGGGATCAGGGTCCCGGTGACGGAGATTGCGCTGGAACCTTCCCCGAACGGGACGCCGAACAGGCCGTTCCGGACCTACCGGACGGCGGGACCTGGCAGCGACCCCGTCATCGGCCTCCCTCCCTTCCGGACGGACTGGATCGAAGCACGCGGAGACACCGAGGCGTACAGCGGCAGGGAACGGAACCTGCTCGACGACGGCCGCTCGGCTGTCCGCCGCGGCGCCGCCAGCGCCGAGTGGAAGGGAGCGCGCCCGGTGCCCCGCCGCGCCGTCGACGGCAGGACCGTGACGCAGATGCACTACGCGCGGCAGGGCGTGATCACCCCGGAGATGCGCTTTGTGGCGCTGCGCGAGAACTGCGATGTTGAACTGGTCCGCAGCGAGCTGGCTGCGGGCCGCGCCATCATCCCCAGCAACATCAACCACCCCGAGTCCGAGCCAATGATTATCGGCAAGGCCTTCCTGGTGAAGATCAACGCCAACATCGGCAACTCGGCCGTTACCAGTTCCATCGCGGAGGAGGTGGACAAACTGCAGTGGGCAACGCAGTGGGGCGCCGACACCGTCATGGACCTTTCCACCGGCGATGACATCCACACCACCCGCGAATGGATCCTCCGCAACTCCCCCGTCCCCATCGGCACCGTCCCCATCTACCAGGCCCTCGAGAAGGTCAACGGGGAAGCCAATGCCCTTACCTGGGAGATCTTCCGCGACACCGTCATTGAACAGTGCGAGCAGGGTGTGGACTACATGACCATCCACGCCGGCGTCCTGCTGCGTTACGTGCCCCTGACAGCCAACCGGGTGACAGGCATCGTGTCCCGCGGCGGTTCGATCATGGCAGGCTGGTGCCTGGCCCACCACCAGGAGAACTTCCTCTACACGCACTTCGATGAGCTGTGCGAAATCTTCGCGAAGTACGACGTCGCCTTCTCCCTGGGTGACGGGCTGCGGCCAGGGGCGACGGCGGATGCCAACGACGCTGCCCAGTTCGCCGAACTGGACACACTGGCTGAGCTGACGGCGCGCGCCTGGGAATTCGACGTGCAGGTGATGGTGGAAGGTCCGGGGCACATCCCGTTCCACCTGGTCCGCGAGAACGTAGAGCGACAGCAGGAGCTGTGCAAGGGTGCGCCGTTCTACACACTCGGGCCCCTGGTTACCGACGTTGCACCGGGCTACGACCACATCACCTCGGCCATCGGTGCCACCGAGATCGCACGCTACGGCACCGCCATGCTCTGCTACGTAACCCCGAAGGAACACCTGGGGCTGCCCAACAAGGACGACGTCAAGACCGGGGTGATCACCTACAAGATCGCCGCACACGCGGCAGACCTTGCCAAGGGCCACCCGGGGGCGCACGAGCGCGATGATGCGCTGTCCAAGGCACGCTTCGAATTCCGCTGGCGCGACCAGTTCGCGCTGTCCCTGGACCCGGTCACGGCGGAAGCCTTCCATGATGAGACCCTGCCCGCAGAACCTGCCAAGACCGCGCACTTCTGTTCCATGTGCGGTCCCAAGTTCTGCTCCATGAGGATCAGCCAGGACATCCGGGACGAATTTGGCTCGGCGGAGTCGCAGGCGGCCCTGGCGGCGGCGGCGGGGATGAAGGGGAAAAGCGAGGAATTCCGGGCGGCCGGCGGCAAGGTGTACCTGCCGGAGCCCCGTGTTGCCGCCGGAAGCTAGGGCGTCAGGACGCGCGTGCCCGGACCCGGCTGGCATCGCCGATAAACGAGCGGATGATGCGGTCCCCCTCTCCTGAATCCTGGGGCCGGTGCCCTCCCGCCGCAGTGCGGTGGAGGGCGCCGGTCTCCCGGAGGTAGCCCGCGATCTCTTCGTAGAGCGGCTCCCAGCCGCCCGTGAGGACGAGCGTAGGCACGCCCGGCACGATGTGCAGCGGAGCTTCCCACGACGGCACCTGCAGACGGAGCCGCCGGGCGGACCGCTTCTCTTCCACGGTGACCGGGTGCTGCAGGTCCGTGGCGTAGACCCGGCGCACGAATTCCCGCTGGAAGTCCTCGTCGCCGAGTTGGTGCCGGACGTCCAGGAGCGGCTTCATCAGCGCAATGTGCGCCGCCGTCGCCGGCAGTTCCGCGGTCAGCGACAGGCAGGCCGGCTCCACCAGCGTCAGCGAATAGACAAGGTCGGGGCGTTCGACGGCGGCCATCATCGCTGCGACGGCGCCTTGGGCATGTGCCACGACGTGCCCGCCGACGGCGCCCCTGCCGTCGTCGGCCAGTGACCGCAGCAGGATCCCCGCGTCCTCTTCGAAGGATGATTCCACCGGCTCTGCCACGGGATCGTAGCCGTGGCGGCGCAGGAACAGTGCGTCATAGGACAGTGCCAGGCCATGCTGGCGGGGCCAGGCCGCGGCGCCGAAGCTGCCCGCGCCGTGCACGAACACTACCCTCTGCTTGAACATGACCCAACCCTATTCCACAGCCCCGACATCCCAACTAAGTAGCGCCAAGTGTCGTTATGAACCGTCAAAACGACACTTGGCGCTACTTAGTTGGGCCAGGTTTGCTTACTTGCCGAGGAACTTGTCGAAGCCCTTGGGCAGGTTCAGCTGGGACGGATCGAAGTCGCCCGGCTGCTGGCCGAAGGCGGCGCCGGTCGGCAGAGCCTTGGCCGCGTTGGCCCGGCGGGCCTCGGCGTCCTTCCGCTCCTGGGCAGCCTTGGCGGGGTTGCCTGACTTCGCCTTCTTCTTGGGGGCGTTCTTGGCGTTCTTCCGCGCCCCGCCGCCGGCACCCGGCATGCCTGGCATCCCGGGCATCCCCGGCATGCCGCCCTGGGCCATCTTCTTCATCATCTTCTGGGCCTGGGCGAAGCGCTCCAGAAGGCCGTTGACCTCGGAGACGTGGACGCCGGAGCCGCGGGCAATACGGGCGCGGCGGGAGCCGTTGATGATCTTGGGCGCAACACGCTCGTGCGGGGTCATGGACCGGACGATGGCCTCGACGCGGTCGATCTCGCGTTCGTCGAACTGCTCCAGCTGCTGGCGGATGTTCTGCGCACCCGGCATCATCATGAGCATTTTCTTCATCGAGCCCATGTTGCGGATCTGCTGCATCTGGGCCAGGAAGTCCTCAAGGGTGAAGTCTTCCTGGTCGGCGAATTTCTTCGCCATCCGGGCGGCTTCGTCCTTGTCCCAGGATTTCTCCGCCTGCTCAATCAGCGTCAGGACGTCACCCATGTCCAGGATGCGCGATGCCATCCGGTCCGGGTGGAACAGCTCGAAGTCGTCAAGGCCTTCGCCGGTGGAGGCGAACATGACGGGTTTGCCGGTGACGGACGCCACCGAGAGCGCGGCACCGCCGCGGGCGTCGCCGTCGAGCTTGGAGAGCACGATGCCCGTGAAGTTGACGCCCTCATCGAAGGCGAGCGCCGTGTTCACGGCGTCCTGGCCGATCATGGAGTCGATGACGAAGAGGACTTCGTTGGGCACGATGGCGCGGCGGATCTGGCGCGCCTGCTCCATCATGTCGGCGTCGACACCGAGCCGGCCGGCGGTGTCCACGATGACGACGTCGTGCAGCTTCTGGCGGGCTTCCTCCACACCGGCGCGGGCAACGGCCACGGGGTCGCCGGCAGGGTGCTCGAGTTCGGAGGACGTGGCTCCCGGGTGCGGCGCGAACACCGGCACCTTGGCGCGCTGGCCCACCACCTGGAGCTGGGTGACCGCGTTGGGGCGCTGCAGGTCGCATGCCACCAGCATGGGGCTGTGGCCCTGGGCCTTCAGCCACTTGGACAGCTTGCCGGCGAGGGTGGTCTTACCGGCACCCTGGAGGCCAGCCAGCATGATGATGGTGGGGCCGTTCTTGGCGAGGCGGATCCGGCGGGTTTCACCGCCGAGGATCTCCACCAGTTCTTCGTTGACGATCTTGACGATCTGCTGGCTCGGGTTCAGCGCACCGGACACCTCGGAACCCAGGGCGCGTTCCCGTACCCGGCCGGTGAATTCACGGACAACTGGAACGGCAACGTCGGCATCCAGGAGGGCACGGCGGATCTCGCGGACTGTGGCATCGACGTCGGCCTCGGAGAGCCTGCCTTTACCCCGCAGATTCTTAAAGGTTGCTGTCAACCGGTCAGAGAGTGAATTGAACACGCGACGTGCACTTCTTTCTGTGGATGATCAAAGGCTATGAATAATCAAAGGCTGTGGATGATCGGGACTCGACTATCTAGGGTACCAAGTCGGACCCCCAAGGTGGCATGCTGGCAAAATGACGAGCCAAGCATCTGTGAAAACCCTCCTCATCCTCGGCGCTTCCGGGGACCTGACGGGCCGGCTGCTCCTGCCGGGCCTGGCGCGCCTGGTGGCGAAGGGCCACGCCACGGATCTCCGGCTCGTCGGTGCCGGGTCAGATCCCTGGACCCCGGAACAGTGGCGGGAAAGGGTTCACACCTCCTTCGAAGCAGCAGCCGGGCCCGCAGGTCCCGAGGGAAAGGACGCCCTGCAGTCCCTTGAAAAGGAGACGGTCTACCACCAGCTGGATGTCACCGCCGACGGCGCCCTGGCCTCGCTCCTTGCCGCGCTGGACGGCCCAACGGCCGTCTATTTTGCCCTCCCGCCCAAGATCAGCCAGCTCGCCTGTGAAACCCTGCGGCCCGACCAGGTTCCGGCCGGCACGCGGTTGGTGATGGAAAAACCCTTCGGCTCCAGCGAGGAGTCTGCCCGGTCGCTCAACCAGACACTGGTCCGGCTGGTTCCGGAAGACCACATCCACCGGGTGGACCATTTCCTGGGCAAGGCCACCGTGCTGAACATCCTGGGCCTGCGGTTCGCCAACAACTTCCTGGAACCCGTCTGGGACCGCCACCACGTGGAAAAAGTGGAAATCATCTTTGACGAGGACCTCGCGCTGGAGGGACGCGCCCGTTATTACGACGGCGCCGGCGCGCTCCGGGACATGATCCAGAGCCACCTCCTGCAGATCATGGCGCTGATGGCCATCGAACCGCCGGCCACCATCGGCGAACGGGACCTGCGCGACGCCATTTCCACGGTCCTGCGCGCGAGCAGCGTCCCGGAGCCCTACGCCGGTTCCAGCCGCAGGGCGCGCTACGCGGCGGGTGAACTGGCGGGGAAGGAGGTCCCGGACTACGCGCGGGAGGACGGTGTGGACGCGGCACGAGGCACCGAGACCCTGGCCGAGATCCAGGTGAACATCGACAACTGGCGCTGGAAGGGCGTCCCCTTCATCCTCCGTTCCGGCAAGGCGCTGGGCGTTAAGCGCAAGGAAGCCGTGGTCACGTTCCGCCCGGTGCCCCACCTTCCCCGGGGCTTTACCGGCGTTGACTCGCCGAACAAGCTAAGGATCGGCTTCGGGCCGGACACCCTGGCGTTCGACGTCGATGTCAATGGTCCCGGCAACATCTTCAGCCTGGGCCGCATCACCCTCGGCGCGGAACTGAGCGCTTCGGACCTCCTCCCCTACGGTGAAGTCCTGGAAGGCGTCCTCGCGGGCGACCCGTTGCTTTCCGTCCGCGGCGACACCGCGGAAGAATGCTGGCGCATTGTTGAGCCTGTGCTCAAGGCCTGGCAGCAGGATTCTGTCCCGTTGGAAGAGTACGACGCCGGATCGGCCGGCCCCGCGGGCTGGCCGGGCACGGTGCCGGGACACTAAGGCCAGCTTCCGCCGCAGCTGCATCCACGCTGGCGGCGGGGTGTCGGACAGCACAGCGGAGCGGGCAGGAAAACCTTCCGGTTTTCCTGCCCGCTCCGTTTTTTAGTTTTAGTGCTTTGCCGGCCTAGATTGCCGCAACGCCCCGTTCACCGGTGCGGACCCGCACCGCCTCCGAGACATCCACGGTCCAGACCTTGCCGTCGCCGGCCCGGCCGGTGTTTGAGCTGGCGATGATGACATCCAGGATGTCGTCTGCCTGCTCGTCGGTGGCGAGGACCTCCACCCGGATCTTGGGCAGCAGGTCCACGTTGTACTCCGCGCCGCGGTAGACCTCGGTGTAGCCGCGCTGCCGGCCGTAGCCGCTCGCCGCGCTGACCGTCAGGCCCTGTACGCCGTAGGCCTCCAGCCCCTCACGGATGGCCTCGAGCTTTTCCGGCCGGACGATCGCAGTAATCAGTTTCATGCCCCCACGCTTTCCTTACCTGTTGCTGATTCGGTCTTCGCGGCTCCTGATTTCTGTGCCGCGTCCGACTGGGTCTTGCCGGTGATCATGTCGTGCAGGGGCTGGAAGCTTCCGCCGTGTCCCCCGACGCCGAACTCGTAGGCGGTCTCGGCGTGCAGGCTGAGGTCCACGCCCACGGTTTCCTGTTCCTGCGAGACACGGAAGCCCATGGTCTTGTGGATGGCCAGGGCGATGATCGCCGTCAGGATGGCGGAGTAGGCGATGGCGATGCCGGCCGCTGCGAGCTGCGCCCACATCTGGGTCATGCCGCCGCCGTAGAAGAGGCCGCCGCCCACGCCGTCGGTGGGCAGTGCAATGAAGCCCAGGGCCACGGTGCCGATGATGCCGGAGACAAGGTGGACACCGACAACGTCCAGCGAGTCATCGAAGCCCCAGCGGAACTTCAGTCCCACCGCGAGGGCGGAAGCCACGCCAGCCACGATGCCGAGGCCGAGGGCACCGACGGGGCTCACGTTGGCGCAGGCCGGGGTGATGGCGACGAGGCCGGCAACAACACCGGAGGCGGCACCCAGGGAGGTGGGGTGGCCGTCGCGGATGCGCTCGGTGACCAGCCAGCCGAGCATCGCGGCAGCCGGGGCGGCAAGGGTGTTCACCCAGATGAGCCCGCCCTGCTCAGCGGTGGTGGCGGCACCGCCGTTGAAGCCGAACCAGCCGAACCAGAGGATGGCTGCGCCGAGCATAACGAACGGGATGTTGTGCGGGCGGTGGTTCGGGTCCTTGCCGAACCCCTTGCGGTTGCCGATGATGAGGACCAGGACCAGGGCTGCAACACCCGCGTTGATGTGGACCACGGTGCCGCCGGCGAAGTCGATGGCCGGGCCGAGGGCCTGGCCCACTGCACCTTCAGGACCGAACAGTCCGCCGCCCCACACCATGTAGGCCAGCGGGCAGTAGACAAGCGTGACCCAGACGGGCACGAAGACAGACCAGGCGCCGAACTTGGCGCGGTCAGCGATGGCGCCGCTGATGAGTGCGACGGTGATGATGGCGAAGGTGGCAGCGTAGCCGACCTTGATCAGTCCGTCCGGGGTGTCGATGCCCTCAAGGCCGAACGTGGCAAACGGGTTGCCCACAATCTGGAAGAAGCCCTCGCCGGAGCTCATGGAGGCGCCCCAGAGAACCCAGACAACGCCAACCATGCCGATGGAGATGAAGCTCATCATCATCATGTTCAGCGCGGCCTTGGCCCGGGTCATGCCGCCGTAGAAAAATGCCAGACCCGGTGTCATGAACAGCACAAGCGCCGCCGACACCATGATCCATACGTGACCTGCGGTAAGTTCCATGGTGCACGCCTCTCTTATCGATTTGGTCGAAATTGCGGAGATGATCCGCCTGCCAACGCCTTTTGCGTCCTGTAACGAGTGTGTCGGCGCTGTGTTTCGGCCGCGGAGGTTTTTTATTGCGGGGCTGTTACAACAACCTCTAGGAAGTAAATGGTGCATATCTGGCTTGTTACGGTTATGTTTCACCTCTCCCGCCGACGCCCCTCGGACAAGTACGCAAGGACCCCTCGACCATGACGGCAGAACCCCGCGTGAGCCGCGCCACAGCGCGGATTTTTTCCCTGCTGCGTCCCGGCAGGCAAAAGCTGCCGCGCGACATCAAGGTGATGCTGGCCGCGGCCTTCCTTATTGCCCTTGGATTCGGTCTTGTTGCGCCCGTGTTGCCACAGTTCGCCACAACCTTCGGCGTGGGAAATACCGAAGCTTCGGTGATCGTGGCGATCTTCGCGTTCATGCGGCTGGTCTTCGCGCCCGCCGGCGGTGCCCTCATCGGCCGGATCGGCGAACGGCCCGTCTACGTCATGGGCCTGCTGATCGTCGCCGCCTCCACCGCTGCCTGCGCGTTCGCCCAGGACTATTGGCAGCTCCTGCTCTTCCGCGGGCTTGGCGGAGCCGGATCGGTAATGTTCACGGTCGCTTCGATGGCGCTGGTGGTGCGGCTTGCGCCGCCGGAGAGCAGGGGCCGCGTTTCCGGCGCCTACGCGTCCGCCTTCCTCATCGGAAATGTGTGCGGCCCGATCGTCGGCGGCCTGCTGGCCGGCTTCGGCCTGCGCGTTCCCTTCCTGGCGTACGCGGCCGCCCTGGTGATGGCCGCCGTCGTGGTCCAGACACAGCTCAGCCACCAGCGCCGGGGCGGCGGGGACGGGCAGGACCGCGCACCGGACATGCCCCTGGGAGAAGCGCTTGCCATGGGCACCTACCGGACCGCCGTGCTGTCCAGCTTCGTGAACGGCTGGGCGACTTTTGGGGTCCGGATGGCCACTGTTCCGCTCTTCGCGGTGGCGGCCCTCGGAGCCGGACCCGAGGCGGCCGGGTTTGCACTGGCAGTTTTTGCTGCCGGGAACGCCGCAGCCCTTACCTTCTCGGGCCGGCTGGCTGACACCCTGGGCCGCAAACCCATGATGGTTGCCGGACTGATTGTTGCCGGGGCCGCCACCGCTGCCATCGGTTTTACGTCCGGGCTGGGCTGGTTCCTTGCGGCATCGGCCCTGGCCGGGGCCGGCTCCGGCCTCTTCGGCCCGGCCCAGCAGGCCGCCGTCGCGGACGTGATCGGCAACGGCCGGTCCGGGGGCAAGGTCCTGGCCGTATATCAGATGACGTCCGACGTCGGCGCGATTGTTGGGCCCGTCCTGGCAGGTGTGCTGGCCGACCGGCTGGGCTACGGCTGGGCTTTCGGGGTGACCGGCGGCATCATGCTCGTGGCCGCGGTGGCCTGGGCCGCCACCCGGGAAACCCTGCGGACAGCCCGGCCCTGAGTCCTCCGGGCCAGTTCAGCAGCGGGCTAGTTCAGCAGCGCGTCCACAAAGGCCTCTGCGTCGAAGGGGGCGAGGTCATCCGCCCCCTCACCCAGGCCGATCAGCTTGACCGGGACTCCGAGGGTCTTTTGGATGGCGACGACGATGCCGCCCTTGGCGGTTCCGTCCAGCTTGGTCAGGACAATGCCCGTGATGTTCACGACCTCCGAGAAGACGCGGGCCTGGTTCAGGCCGTTCTGGCCGGTAGTAGCATCCAGCACCAGGAGGACCTCGTCCACCTCGGCCAGTTTCTCAATGACGCGCTTGACCTTGCCCAGTTCGTCCATGAGGCCCACTTTGTTCTGCAGCCTGCCGGCAGTGTCGATCATGACCACGTCCACTTCCTGGTCAATGCCTGCCTTGACTGCCTCGTAGGCAACGGAGGCAGGATCGGCGCCGTCGATGTCCGACTTCACAGTGGGAACGCCAACCCGCTGGCCCCACGTGGCCAGCTGTTCGGCGGCCGCGGCGCGGAAGGTGTCCGCAGCGCCGAGGAGGACATCCTTGTCCTCCGCAACCAGGACGCGGGCGAGCTTGCCCACGGTGGTGGTCTTTCCCACGCCGTTGACGCCCACCACCATCATGACGGCCGGCTTGTCCGCGTGGCGCTGGACGTTGAGGGAGCGGTCCATGGTGGGGTCCACGAGCTTGATGAGTTCTTCGCGGAGCAGCTCTTTGACCTGCTCGGGGGTCCGGGTGCCCAGGACCTTGACCCGTTCACGGAGGGCGTCCACGAGCTGCATGGTGGGTTCGGTGCCCAGGTCCGCCAGGAGGAGGGTCTCCTCCACCTCGTCCCACACGTTCTCGTCGATCTTGTCGCTTGAGAGCAGCGCCAGGAGTCCCTTGCCCATGATGTTGTTGGACCGGACCAGGCGCTCGCGCAGGCGGACCAGCCGGCCCGCCACGGGAAGCGGAGTCTCAACCGGAATGACCTCCAGCCCCGCGGCGTTATCCGGGACCTCAGCGGTTTCCAGCCCCTCCAGGTCCACCGGGCCCGGGGCCGTACGGTCCGCAACCGCGCCGGGCCTGTCCTCAACGGCAGTGCTCCCGCCCTGCGGCAGTACGGGGTCGTTGGCATCGCGTGTGCCAGGGTACCGGGTGATGTTCTTCCGGGTCTTCATCAGGACCGGAATCAGCCCGCCGATAACCACCAGGGCAGCAAGAATGGACAGGATTATGGGAAGGATGTCATTCACTCCCCTAGCTTCTCATACGCCCGGGGGCGCCCTTCCGGGGCAGGCGTGCAGTTGACCTGCCGTTACACCCGGCCGGTCATACGTCGGCCCCGAGCCGCTGGCTGATCACCGTGGAGACGCCGTCGCCGCGCATGGTGACGCCGTACAGCGCGTCCGCCACTTCCATGGTCCGCTTCTGGTGGGTGATGACAATGAGCTGGCTGGATTCCCGGAGTTCCTCGAAGATGGTGATGAGCCGGCCCAGGTTGGTGTCGTCCAGGGCAGCTTCCACCTCGTCCATGACGTAGAAGGGCGAGGGCCGTGCCTTGAAGATCGCCACCAGCAGCGCCACCGCGGTCAGCGAGCGTTCCCCGCCCGACAGGAGCGAGAGCCGCTTGATCTTCTTTCCGGCGGGACGGGCTTCCACCTCGATACCGGTGGTGAGCATGTCGGCAGGGTCGGTGAGCACCAGCCGCCCCTCCCCGCCCGGGAAGAGCCGGGCGAAGACCCTGACGAACTGGGCCTGGGTGTCTTCGAAGGCCTCGGTGAAGACGCGCTGGACGCGGTCATCCACCTCCTTGATGATGTCCAGCAGGTCCTTCCGGCTGGCCTTCAGGTCCTCGAGTTGGGTGCTGAGGAACTGATGGCGCTCCTCGAGTGCGGCGAATTCCTCCAGTGCCAGGGGGTTCACCCGGCCCAGGCTGGCGAGGTCGCGTTCAGCCTTCCGCAGGCGCTTCTCCTGCTCTTCGCGGACGTAAGGCTTTCCCTCGACGATTTCCGCGCCCGCGCCGTCCACCGGAGCACGAAGGGCAGCCCATTTGTCGCCGCTTTCTTCGGCCGGAACCGGAACGGGAACGTCCGGTCCGTACTCGGCTGCCAGGGCGTCCGGGGTAATGCCCAGTTCGTCGATGGAGCGGGTTTCCAGTGCGTCGATTTGCGCCCTTTGCCGGGCCCGGGCGAGTTCGTCGCGGTGGACGTTGTCCGTGAGGTCGGCCAGTTCCCTCGCCAGGAGTTCATTGGCGGTCCGGATTTCCCCAAGGGCCTGGTCGCGCTGCTCACGGTTGTCTTCGGCAAGGTCACGTTCATGCCGTGCCAGATCCACGGACACGTCGACGTGGCGGAGCGCCACGTCTACGGCGGCGGACACGGCGGCTGCGCGCCGCGCCTGGATGCGGCGGACACGGGCGCGCTCGGCGGCTTCCTCCCGGGCCCGGCGCTCAGTGGCGGCGGCCCGCTCCAGTGAGGCCACCCGGTTCCTGGTGGCTGAGAGCTGCTCTTCGGCGCTGCGAAGAGCCAGCCGTGCCTCAACCTCTGCAGCGCGCGCGTGGGCCGCCGCCTGGGCCAGGGCGTCGCGGTGTTCAGTTGACGGCTCCTGCTCCGCGGGCGCTTCCTGTGCCGCCGCCAGGCGTGCGGCCACAGCTGCGAGCGCTTCCTCCTCTGCCGCCACGTTCTCCTCCGCCCTGGCCAGCGATGACGCCAGGCGGTCGCTTTCGCCGACGGCGCTGCGGAGCACGGAGTTCAGGTGGCCGAGGCGCTCAGCCACGGCGGCCAGCTTCGCGTCGGATTCGTGCAGCCTTTCCAGGGCGGCGTCGGCCCGATCCTGCGCCTCCGCGCGCTTTGCCTCGGTGGCCGCGAGGGCGAACCTGTTCCGCTCCAAGGCTGCCGAGACCGCCGCAAGCCGGCTCTCGGCGTCGTCCACCGCCGCCTGCACCTCAAGGAGCGACGGCGCCTTGGCCGAGCCGCCGGTGACCGACACCGCGGTGAAAACGTCTCCGCCGGTGGTGACGGCCGTCAGCCCGGGATGTCCCGCCACCAGGGCGGCCGCTGCCTGGATGTCCGGGACAACGGCAGTGCCGGCCAACAGGTCCGCAACCAGGCTGGCGGAGGAGGCGTCGCAGCTGGTGAGGTCCGCGGCCCAGCGCGCGCCCGGAGGGAGGGACATGTCGGTGCCGGTTGTGGGTCCAGCTGCAGCCCCTGCCGATCCGAGGAGCAGTGACGCCCGCCCGGCGTCGTCGTCCTTGAGGAGCTGGAGCACCGCCGTTGCCGTCTCCGCGTCCCGCACCACGATTGCTTCGGAGGCCTCCCCCAATGCCGCGGCTATCGCAGTCTCGAAGCCGGCTTCCACCGTGAGCCCGGCAGCCAGGGTTCCGAGGATTCCATCGAGGCCCGCGTGCAGCGCGTGCCTCGCCCCGTCTTTCCGTTCCAGGCCCAGCTTCAACGCGTCACGGCGCGCCGCCAGGGCGTCGCGCTTCCGGACCCCCTCACTGACGGCTGACTTCAGGCCGGCGATTTCCTGGACCACGGTGTCGAGGGCCTCATTGGCGGCCTCGTAGTCGGCGTCAAGGGATTCCTCTCCCTCCTCCACACCGGCCACCTGGTTTTCCAGTGCCGTGAATTCGGCCTGGGCACGTGCCCGGCGTTCGGTCCCCGCCGCAAGGGATTCACGGAGCCTGCCCAGTTCCGCCTGGGCGGACTCAACGCGGGACCTCGCCGCCGCAACCTGGCCTGCCAGCCGGGCCAGGCCTTCGCGCCGGTCAGCTGCAGCCCGCAGCTCCGCCGTGAGCCGTTTGTCCTCTTCGAGCGCGGCATGCTCAGCCTCGGCCTTTGCGGCGCTTGCTGTGTCCAGGGCGCTGCGCCGGTCAAGGATGCTGCGCTCGAGCTCAACCAGCTCCTCGCGGACCCTGGCCGCCTGGCGTTCCAGTTGTTCCGGGTCCCGGCCCGGCGGCGGTGCCTCCACGGAACCGAGGAGGCGGCTGCGTTCCTGTGCCAGGGAGCCCAGTGAACGCAGCCGCTCCCTGGCAGCGGACAGACGGTACCAGGCGTCCCGTGCGGCATTCAGCCGGGGGGTTGCTTCAGCTGCGAGTTGCTCCAGCTCGGCTTGTTGGCGGCGGCCGGCCTCAAGCTCCTGGCCGGCGAGGGCCCGCCGTTCTTTCAGGGCGGCTTCGTCCGCCACGTCCTGTTCCAGTGCCAGCTGGAGCTGGACCAGATCGTCGGCCAGCAAACGGGCGCGGGCATCGCGGACATCGAACTGGACCCGCTGGGCCCGGCGCGCCACTTCCGCCTGTTTCCCCAGCGGCGTGAGCTGGCGCCGGATTTCTCCCGTGAGGTCCGTGAGGCGCTGGAGGTTGGCCTGCATGGCCTCCAGTTTGCGCACGGTCCGTTCCTTGCGCCGGCGGTGTTTCAGGATTCCGGCCGCTTCCTCGATGAAGCCCCGCCGGTCCTCCGGCGTGGCATGGAGGACGCGGTCCAGCTGGCCTTGGCCGACGATGACGTGCATCTCGCGGCCCAGCCCGGAATCGGACAGCAGTTCCTGGATGTCCAGCAGGCGGCAGCCTGCGCCGTTGATGGCGTATTCCGATCCGCCCGTACGGAAAAGCGTCCGCGAAATGGTCACTTCGGTGTACTCGATGGGCAGGGCGCCGTCAGTGTTGTCTATGGTCAGGGAGACGTGGGCCCGGCCAAGGGGCGGCCGGCCTGACGTCCCGGCGAAAATGACGTCCTCCATCTTTCCGCCGCGGAGCGTTTTGGCCCCCTGTTCGCCCATGACCCAGGCCAGGGCGTCCACCACATTGGACTTCCCGGATCCGTTGGGGCCAACCACCGCGGTGACCCCTGGCTCGAAATTGAAGGTGGTGGCGGACGCGAATGACTTGAACCCCCGGACGGTCAGGCTTTTGAGGTGCAAGGCTTTTCGGATCTCCTGAGTGGCTGAGGCGGCTGCTTCGCTGTCCTCAATCTACTGCGTGGGGGCCCAATATCCGGGATTCCCGCGGGCATTGTCACCAGCGCCCGTTCCGGGGACGGGGCTGGCAGACGGGGCAGGTGTGCGAGGACCGGTTCATGAACTGCTCGCGGCGGATGACGGCGTGGATTCCAGCTGCGGCGCAGCGTTTGCAGGCCTGACCTTCCCGGCCATAGGCGTTAAGGGACCGGTCAAAGTACCCGGAGGCGCCGTTGACGTTCACATACAGCGAGTCGAAGCTCGTTCCGCCGGCCGCGAGGGCATCCAGCATGACCTGCCGGGCGCTGGCGAGCACCCTTTCCGCATCGCCACGGCGCAGGGTGTCGGTGGGCCGGGCATAGTGCAGCCGGGCGCTCCACAACGCTTCGTCCGCGTAGATGTTTCCGATCCCGGAGACCAGTCCCTGGTCCAGCAGCGCCCGCTTCAGGCCGGTTTTGCGCTTGCGGAGGCGCCGGTAGAAAACGTCGAAGGAGAAAGCGGGGTCCAGGGGGTCCCGTGCAATGTGTGACGCTTCCTCAGCTATCAAGGGCAGGGGCGATTCGGCGAGGCCGCCGGGGCCGCCGTCGTCCGTGGGAACCATCGCCGTGACGAACAGCCCGCCAAAGATCCGCTGGTCCACGAACCTCAGTTCTTCCGGCTTGCCGTCACCGGGGCTGAGCCGGAAACGGACCTTCAGGTGCTTTTCGTCCGGGACGTCCCGGTCCTGCATCAGGAGCTGGCCGCTCATCCCGAGGTGGGCCATCAGGGCAACGCGGGGGCGTTCCACGGCCGGCGCCGGCGCGTCCCCGGCGGCGCCGTCCCCGTGGCCGCCTTCCACCAGCGGCATCCACAAGAACTTGCCCCGCCGGACGACGTCTGCAACCGTGGCGCCTTCCAGGTTGCCGGTAAAGTCCTCCACGCCCAGGGCGTGGCGGCGCACCGACCGTGGATCAAGGACCTCCACCGAGGTGATGGTCCGGCCGCGGACCCAGCTCACCAGGCCGCGGCGTACCACCTCAACCTCGGGAAGTTCAGGCATGGCGCTACTTGGCGGGGACGGAACCGGCGGACTTTTTTGTTCCCGCTGCTGCTCCGGAGAGCACGCGCCACGCGTCCGCGGCGGCTTCCTGCTCCGCTTCCTTTTTGGAGTGGCCGGAACCCTTGCCATAGGCGGTTCCGCCCACATGGAGGACAGCCGTGAAAGTGCGGGCATGGTCCGGCCCGGAGCCGTCCACTGCGTAGTGGATGGTGCCGAGCTGGCGGCTTGCAGCGAGTTCCTGGATGTTGGTCTTCCAGTCCGTTCCGGCGCCCAGGGCGGCCGCGTCCTTCAGCAAAGGGCCGATCAGGCGCATCACCAGCTGGCGTGCGGTCTCGATGTCGTTGGACACGTAGGTGGCACCGATCAGTGCTTCCATGGTGTCGGCGAGGATGGAAGCCTTGTTGTTGCCGTGGGTGAGCTTTTCGCCCTGGCCAAGGTAGATGTACTCCCCGATGCCCAGGCTGCGTCCGATGCCGGCAAGCGCACGGGTGCTGACGACGGCGGAGCGCCGCTTTGCGAGCTCACCTTCGGGCAGTTCCGGGTTGTCCCGGTACAGGGCATCGGTAACCGAGAACCCGAGGATGGAATCACCCAGGAATTCGAGCCGCTCGTTGGTGGGGATGCCGCCGTTTTCGTAGGCGTAGGAACGGTGTGTGAGCGCAAGACGAAGCGTCCCGGCGTCTATAGAGACACCGAGACGCTTCAGAAGCTCTTCAGTTGAAGACATCATGTCAGCCTCAGGGGCCGATTAGACGTCCGCGACCTTGCGTCCCTTGTACTCAAGGAACAGCGCAGTGCCAGCCGAGTCGGTGACGACCTTTGCCTGGTGCGGCAGGCTGTAGGTGACCTGGCCGTTCTCGACGGTCTTCACCAGGTGGGGGGCGGTCGCCTTCCACTGGGAGCGGCGGGCGCGGGTATTCGAGCGAGACATTTTCCGCTTGGGAACAGCCACGGCTAACTCATTTCTCTCTAGACAAACACGTACAAATCAATTTTGCCGGTCAGGCTTAGCCATATCAGCTAGGGCAGCCCAGCGAGGATCCAAGACCTCGTGGTGGTGCCCCGGCTCGTCTTCCAGGCGAACTCCGCATTCGGAGCAAAGGCCCTGGCAGTCTTCCCGGCACACCGGCTGGAACGGCAGCGCGGTCACCACTGCGTCCCGCAACACCGGTTCAAGATCGATTACATCGTGCTCGACTCGACGTTGCTCTTCATCATCTTCTCCGTCCGAGAGCTCCACGCCCTCATAGAAGAAAAGTTCTTGCACATTGACCTCGAGGTCATACGCAAGGGGATCCAGGCATCGGCCGCATTCACCTGTTACCTCGGTGAGCACGGTTCCTGATACCAAAATTCCTTCGTGTACGGCTTCAAGCCTCAGATCCAGCTCGATATCCGAACCTTCCTGAACGCCAATGAGCGCCACGCCAAGATCACCTGGCGCGGGTACATGTTCCTTCAGTGTCCGCATGCTTCCCGGGCTGCGCCCGAGGTCCTTGACGTCGAACGCCAGGGGCGAACCAGCATCTCTTTTAATGAGAACTCCTGTTGAACATATGACCGACGTACTATCTTAGCCTGAAGAGCCACAGGGACTCAAACCGGCCGGCAGGGAGTGCCGAAGTACCGGACCAGCCTACCCCCTCGGCTGCTGGCCGGGGCCCGACTCGCCCGCAAGCATCCGCCGCAGCACCGACCGGGGCACGTATTCGGACACATTTCCGCCCAGGCCGGCCACCTCTTTGATCAGGGTGGAGGAAAGGTGGAGGTAATGGGCCTCTGCAGGCAGGAAGACCGTCTCAACGCCGCTGAGCTGCCGGTTCATGGTGGCCATGGGCAGCTCGTAGTCGAAGTCCGAGGACGACCTGAGTCCCTTGACGATGGCCGAAACGCCGCGCTGCCGGCAATACTCTGCGAGCAGGCCCTCCCCGACTGGTTCCACCACGATGCCCTTGAGCGAGGCGAGGGTTTCCCGTGCCATGTCCAGGCGCTCCTGGAGGGTGAACCTGTAATGCTTGGCCTGGTTGGTGGACACGGCCACGATGACCTCGTCAAAGAGGCCGGCGGCACGTGCAATAACCTCGAGATGGCCGTTGTGGATAGGGTCGAAGGATCCGGGGCAGACAGCGCGTCTCATGCTCCGAACCTACCCCATGGGAACACCGGGATACCATGACTGGATGCATCCACCACGGGAACTTTCCACCCCCATGGCCCCTGCTCCGTGGCAGCGCGCCGCCCTCGGAGCAAACCTCCTGGCCCCCGACGGAGGCCTGGGCGTCACCATCTTCGAAGAGATGACCACCCTGGCCGTGCAGACAGGCGCCATTAACCTCGGCCAGGGGTTCCCGGACGAGGACGGCCCGGCGGAAATCAGGGAGGCCGCCCGGTCTGCCATCCTGGCGGGCGCGAACCAGTATGCGCCCGGCAAGGGCATCCCGGAACTGCGGGAGGCAGTCTCGGCCCACCAGCAGCGGTTCTACGGCCTCTCCCCCGACCCGGCGACGGAAGTCATCATCACCACCGGAGCCACCGAGGCCATCGCGGCCTCGCTCCTGGCCTTCGCCGGTCCCGGCGACGAGGTCCTCACCCTGGAGCCTTTCTACGATTCCTACGGCGCCGTGATCGGCCTGTCCGGTGCGACGCACGTGACTGCACCGCTCCTGGCCCCGGACTTCATGCCGGATATGGCCGCCCTCGAGGCCGCTTTCAGCGCGCGGACGAAGGTGGTGCTGCTGAACAACCCCCACAACCCCACCGGAGCGGTCTTCCCGCGGGACGTGCTCCAACGGGTCGTTGACCTGGCCCGCAGGCATGACAGCATCATCATCACGGACGAGGTCTATGAGCACCTCACGTTCGGCGTCCGGCACGTACCGGTGGCTTCCCTGCCCGGAGCGGCGGACCGGACCATCACCATTTCCTCGGCCGGCAAGACCTTTTCCCTGACTGGCTGGAAGGTCGGCTGGCTCACGGGGCCCGAAGATCTGGTGTCGGCCGCCCGGACGGTCAAGCAGTTCCTCACCTACAGTTCGGGCACGCCGTTCCAGTCGGCCATCGCTACGGGCCTGGCCCTGCCGGACTCCTTCTATGAGGGCATCGCGGCGTCCCTTGAGCACAAGCGGGACATCCTGAGTGAAGGCCTGCGTGCCGCGGGGTTCGAGGTCTTCTCGCCGCAGGGCACGTACTTCGTCAATGTGGACACCGCCCCCTTGGGCATCAGCGACTCCGTGGACCTGGCCCGGAAGCTTCCGGCACTGGTGGGCGTGGCCGCGATCCCTGTCCCGGTTTTCTGCCACGCCGAGGGAGCCGAGCGCACCCGAAGCCTGCTCCGTTTCGCCTTCTGCAAGAAGGCCGAGGTCCTGGAAGAGGCTGCCGGGCGGCTGGCTGCACTCAGCGGCAGGCTCTGATGCCCGGCGGGCGGGAGGTCCGGGCGTCCCGGTTCCTGCGCACCACCGGACAGCACGCGTCCATAGAACCCGACGCCTTCACTGCCGGCAGCTACGTCCTCAGCATCGGCGGCGCGGAACAGTCCCACGTGAACCTTCTGCAGCCGGAGGAGATCTTCTACGAATACCTGCGCCGGATCGGACACCTTGTGGACCTGGCGGCACCCCCCGGGGTTCCGGTCAGTGCGCTGCACCTGGGCGCGGGAGCGCTGACCCTGGCCCGGTACATCCAGGCCGCAAGGCCCGGGTCGGTGCAGTATGCGGTGGAGCTGGAGCGTGAACTGCTCGATTTCGTCCTGCGGGAGCTGCCCCTGCCCGAGGGGACGGACCTGCAGACCATCATCGGCGATGCCCGGGAGTCACTTGTCCGGATTGACCCCGAAGTCCGGTTCGACGTCGTCATCCTGGACATCTTTTCCGGGCCGGACGCGCCCGCGCACCTGACCACCGGCGCGTTCTACCGGGAAGTGAGGGAGCGGCTCAACCCTGCAGGACTGCTGATCGTCAATGTCGGCGACGAGCCGGGCCTGACCCTCGTCCGAAGCCAGGTGTCCGCCATGCGGCAGGCCATGGCGGATGTGGCCGCCGTCGCGGAAACAGGCATGTTCGAAGGCCGCTACCCCGGCAACATCATCCTCGCCGGCACCCTCACCCCGTGGCCGCCGGAATGGACCACTAAACTGACCGCCCGCGGGCCGCACCCGGCAAAAGTGCTGGCCGGAGTGGACCTCGACCCCTTTGCAGGATGACTCCGGGAGGCCAAAGTTCCCGCGCCCGGGCTAGCGTCCGGCCGGTTCCGGCGCCTCGGGAATGTCGTCATCGTCGATTGCATCGGGCACGAAAGGCTCCGCGAACCACAGCCTGGTCTCCCCGTATTTCTTCTCCGCAAACCGGGTGAGAGTCTCGGGCCACCGGGGCTCGGGCGAGCGGGAGGAGCGCTCCACCACCACCACCGCCGCCGGCGACAGGTGGGTGGACAGCTTCAGGAGCACTGCCTGCAAGCCAACCTCCTCGAGCAAATACGGCGGGTCCAGGAAAACAAGGTCCCAGACTGCCGCCTCCGATGCGCGTTCCAGGAAGGATTCCACCTTTGAGCGGTGGACGGTTACCACTTTCCGGCCCAGGACGCCGTTGACGAGATCGGCATTGCGCTGGCAAACGGCGCTGGCCCTGCCATCGGACTCCACCAGGTCCACTGTCCGGGCGCCCCTGCTGCCGCTCTCGACCCCCAGGGCGCCGGAACCCGCATAGAGGTCCAGCACGCGGGCGCCGGTAATGACGTTGAAGGCATCAAGGCGGGAAAAAAGCGCTTCCTTGACGCGGTCCGTGGTGGGCCTGGTGAGGGATCCCGGGACGCCGGTCAAAGGAGTGCCGCCGGCGGCACCTGCAATAATCCGGCTCATTCGACGCTCCTGTCTTGGCCGCCAGGATATCCGGCACCCACCATGCTAGCCGCGTTCAAGGAACGCCTCCTTCTCGGGATTGAGGTATTTGTCGATCGCCTCGGCAAGCTCCGGGCGAGCGGACAGGGCAGGGTCCTCGCGCACAATCTCCTGGGCGTCTTCCCTTGCCCGGGCAATGACGTCGCCATGCTCCAGGACGCGGAGCAGCTTCAGGGTGGAGCGTCCGCCTGATTGCGAGGCTCCCAGGATGTCGCCCTCGCGCCGCAGCTTCAGGTCCTCTTCGGACAGGACGAAGCCGTCGGTAGTCGCCGCCACGGCATCCAGCCGGCGGCGGCTGGGATGCCCGGGTTCAAGGGCGGTGACCAGCAGGCAGGTCCCTGGCAGCCCGCCCCGGCCCACCCGGCCGCGGAGCTGGTGCAACTGGGAAATACCGAACCGGTCCGCATCCAGAATGACCATCAGGGTTGCGTTGTGAACGTCCACGCCCACCTCGATCACCGTGGTGGAGACAAGCAGCTTGATGCGGTTGGCCGCAAAGTCTTCCATGACGCCGAACTTCACGTCCGGTTCCTGCCGTCCGTGGAGCGGTGCCAGGGGAACTCCGGACAGGGTGGTCTCTTCCCGCAGATGCTCGACGACGGCCGTCACCGAGGCGAGCTCCCGGCCGCCGTCCCCTTCCGCATCCCCCGCCGGAGGCTCCGCCTCCCCGGGGCTGAAGTCGCCGTCGTCGTCCGTTCCGATCCTGGGGCAAACGACGTACACCTGATGGCCCCTGTCAATCTCCTCCCGGGCGCGGGCCCAGATGCGGCCTGCCCAGGCCGGGTTCTCGGCAAGTCCCACCAGGTGGGTGGCGATAGGGGCACGGCCGGCCGGCAGTTCGTCCAGGACCGACGTTTCGAGGTCGCCGAAAACTGTCATCGCGACGGTCCGCGGGATGGGCGTGGCCGTCATCACCAGCAGATGCGGCGGCTTCCGCGCCTTGGCGCGCAGGGCATCGCGCTGCTCCACCCCGAAGCGGTGCTGCTCATCCACCACGATCAGGCCGAGATCATAGAATGACACGTTGTCGCTCAGCAGGGCATGGGTCCCGATGATGATCCCGGCCGTCCCCGAGGCGGCATCAAGCAGGGCCTGCCGGCGCGCCGCCGTCGGCAGGGAGCCAGTGAGCAGCGAAACCTGGACGGAAGCGCCGTCCATCCCGCCCAGCAGGCCGTCTCCGGAGAGTGGGCCCAGGGTCCGGCGGATCGATTCGAAATGCTGGGCAGCGAGGACCTCCGTGGGCGCCAGCAGGGCCGCCTGCCCGCCGGCATCCACCACCTGCAGCATGGCACGGAGCGCCACGATGGTCTTGCCGGAGCCCACTTCTCCCTGCAGCAGCCGGTTCATGGGGACGTCCCGGGAGAGTTCTGCCGCCAGGGTTTCCCCGACGGCGGCCTGCCCGGCCGTGAGCGTGAACGGAAGGCTCCGGTCGAAACTGGCCAGCAGGCCCTCCGGAGCGGGCCGGCGGGCGGTGGCTTCTTCCGAGGCCAGCTGTGCACGGCGGCGGGCCAGGGCGGACTGCAGCACCAGTGCCTCCTGGTAACGGAAGCGGCGACGTGCCTGCTGCCAGTCCGTGGCCGACTCCGGCTCATGGATCAGCCGGTAGGCTTCGGCGATCGGCAGGAACTTCTCCCGGGCCGCGATGGCGGGTGGCACGGGATCCGGCAGGGAGCCAAGGTCAGCAGTTTCGAGCAGGGTTGAGACAGCCTTCTGGATCTTCCAGCTGGGAAGCTTGGCGGTGGCCGGATAGATGGGAATGGGCATGGCGGCCAGCTTTTCCGGATCCCGGCCGCCCTCGCTGAACGGATCATCGTCCAGCAGCTGGTAGTCGGGGTTGGTGAGTCCAAGGGATCCCTTGAAGGACGTGACCTTGCCGGAAAACAGCGCCCGGCGGCCAGGGAGCAGGTCCGCTTGGGCCTTGTAGCCGTTGAAGAAGCTGATCTTGAGCGTACCCGGCGCTTTGCCCCGGTACTCCGTGCCGCCTACCACCCGGAGGCCCTGTCTTCCGTCGTCGTCGGAAACCACGACGTCGGTGATGGTGCCGCGGCGCGCCTGCATCCGGCGGGTGTTGCTGGAGAGCACCCGGGCGATCAGGGTGACTTCTTCGTCCCGGGGAATCTCGCTGATGGGCGTCAGCTCCCCGCGGCTCATGTAGCGGCGCGGGTAGTAATTCAGCAGCCCCTCGACTGTGGTGATGCCCAGATGCTTTTCTATGACCGCTGCGGAACGCTTACCAAGCCGCCGTTCCAGCGCCAGGTCCAGTTCAGCGCTCATGCCCACTGGAGTTCACTGCATCCGTTGCCGGGTCCCGCGGCAGCGCGAGTTCACTGATGCTGATGTTGGCCGGCTCCCCCAGGGACCGGATGATGTGGACGGCGGGATCCGCCTCGGGGACATGGACGTGGACGCGCCACCGGTAGTTGCCGTCGGAATCGGGCACGCTGCCAACCTGGCTCATGATCACGGACTCGCCCACCTCGTCCAGCCGCTGGCGGAGGGTTGCCGCGTTGAGGGGTGACAGGCTGATGGTGCACATGACTTCCACGCCGTCGTCATCCGGCATGGCCGTATGGATGTGCGGGTCAGACACGTCGTAGCCGTGCAGGCCGTCAAGGAGTTCGCTTTGGAGCTCTTCACCCAGGATCGCTGAGCGAAGGCAATCGAGGATCAGCAGCATCCCCACTCCGCCCGCATCAACCACATGGGCGGTCGTCAGAACGTCCAACTGGTCTTCGGTATGGATCACCGCGGCGAGGGCGCCCTCCACAACGGCGTCCAGGGCAAGGCCCAGGGCGTGGTTGCTGTCGTCCCCGTTCTGTCCGGCGTCGACAGCGGCCGCGGCCCGGGCTGCCGCTTCCATGACGGACAGCATGGTTCCCGGCACGGGATCGCTCAATGCCGACCAGGCACGGATCTGGGCACGGTTGAGGGCTGCCGCCAGCAGGGTGGAGGTCAGCCGGGTGTGGCCTGCCAGCGGCTCGGCGGCTGCGCACAGGAACACCGAGAAAAGGGTCCCCGAGTTGCCCCGCGCTTCCTCCATGGCGGCCTGGCCCGCGGCGGCAAGGACGGCGCCGACGTCCATGTGCGCGGGGTGGTCACCCGTGGCAGCGAGGGAACGGGCTGCGGCGCGCACGGTGACGTAGAGGTTGGTGCCGGTGTCGCCGTCGGCCACGGGAAAGATGTTGATGGCATTCAGGCGGTCGCTGTGGTTGCCAAGGGCGGTCTCAGCCTTGCCCAACCATCTCTTCATCGCTTGCGCGTTAGCGGCAACCTTAGTGTGCAAAGTGATCCCATCCCCCGGTGTCCGCGGACCGGCCCGCAATTTTGACGCCCGGGCCTTCATTGATTCCCAGTGCTTGTACTGAGCCTATCGCAGTGAATCCGTGAGGCAGCGGCGAACCAGGAGGGAAGGTGGCAAGCAGTCCGTGGTCCTCCCCGCCGCCGAGGACCCACTCTCCAGGGTCCATGCCCAACAGCTCAGCGGCCGGCCGAAGGGCGTCCGCCAGCCGCTTCAGCGGGCCTGGATTGAGGTCGACGGCGACACGG
This sequence comes from Pseudarthrobacter oxydans, assembly GCF_034258515.1. NCBI lineage: Bacteria > Bacillati > Actinomycetota > Actinomycetes > Micrococcales > Micrococcaceae > Pseudarthrobacter > Pseudarthrobacter oxydans. Next base: position 2,698,271 of record NZ_CP139438.1, read on the forward strand.
CTGGCTGTTGCCAGCCTCATCCCATCGCGCAGCAGCCCGTCTGAGATGTCCAGCATGGCGGTGGCGCCGGCGGCACGCGCGGCGGGCCCTGACGCCAGGGGCGGCCGTGGCCTGCACTGCAGTTCCACCAAGGCGCGTTGACCGTCGCTGAGGGCATCAACAGGCACGTCCGACTCCAACAGTGCGAGGCCTGCGGCAGCATGGCCGGCGGTGCCCGCAAGGGCCAGGACGTCCCCCGGCCTGGCCCCGGACCGGAGGACCGGCGCGCCGGCGTCGAGCGTTCCCAGCACGGCCACGGTGACGGAGATTTCGCGCCCGCGCCCCAGGTCCCCGCCCGCTACCGAGCAGGATGCCGCGCCCAGTTCCCTGATGCCCGCGGTGAGGCCGTCCGCCAGGTCCTCCACCCAGCCCACAGCCGTTTCGGGCGGAAGGGTAAGGCTTACCACCATCGACGTGGCGCGCGCACCCATGGCGTTGATGTCACTCAGGTTCTGCGCCGCAGCTTTCCAGCCGACGTCGAAGCCGGTAGTCCGGTAGCCGTTGGGCCATTGCAGCCTAAAGTCCTGGTCCTGGACCTGGGTGTCGATGCTGATGACGGTCCTGCCGTCAGGAGAAGCCACTATGGCGGCGTCGTCCCCCGGGCCGAGCAACGTAGCGTCGCTGTGCGCGCCGTCCATGGCCAGGCGCGGAAAGATCCGGGCCAGCAGCCCGGCCTCGGAGAGCGCAGAGACGGTCAGGGCGGAGACGGTCTGCGGCTCCCCGACGGCGGCAGCGCCTTCAGGCTGGGGCCGCCCGTGGTGGGTGATGGGATTCTCAGGCACTCCACTACGCTATCGCGGTACTCCGACATTGCCGGCCCACGGTGCCGCGTCAGGGCGGAGCCCACCGCGGCGATAGGCTGGAGACATGCACCGTCCCCAGCTTTCCCTGCCCGCCCGCGTTGCCAGGCTGGCACTGATTGGGAGCCTTGCGGCCGTTTCTTTAACCTCGTGCTCGCCTGCCGTGGATGTTCCGGCGGCCAAGGACGCGGCCAACCCGGCGTGCGCGCCCATGATGGTGGGCCTGCCTGATGCCATCGGCGAGTACGCGCTGCGAAAGACAAACAGCCAGGCCACGGCCGCGTGGGGCGATCCGTCCCTGGTGATCCTGCGCTGCGGCGTGAATGTGCCCGGGCCCACAACGGACCGCTGCGTGACCGTGAACGGGATCGACTGGGTCATCAAGGAAGGGGATCCGGTGTGGACCCTGACAACCTACGGCCGCGAACCGGCAACGGAGATCCTCCTGGACCCTGACAAGATCAGTTCAGCCACTGTCCTTGCCGACCTTGCGGCAGCGGCCGGCAAGGTGCCGGCCGCCAGGAGCTGCGTGGGGCAGGAGGATCTCCAGAACCTGCCGCCGAGCCAGTAGGCGGTGGCGGCTGACTCTTAGCGCAGCCCGGTTTTGCGGTTCAGCGCGAGGTAGATCAGTTCGTCGATGAGGTCGGCGTAACCCAGGCCGGAAGCCGCCCACATCTGCGGATACATGCTCTTGGGCGTGAAGCCGGGCATGGTGTTGATTTCGTTGATGATGAGTTCCCCGGCGGGCGTGTAGAAGAAGTCCACCCGGCTCAGGCCCTCGGCCCCCACGGCGTCGAACGCCGCCGCGGCAAGCTCCCGGACCCGGGCTATGGCTTCCTCGGGGATGTCGGCAGGGCAGCTGAGGGAGGCGGCGTCGTCCTCCACATACTTGGCGTTGAAGTCGTAGAACTCGTGGGTTCCGCCTGCCACGGAAATTTCACCGGGCATGGAGGTGCGTGGCGCGTCGGTGCCCCTGCCTTCGAGGACCGCACATTCGATCTCCCGGCCGGTGATGCCGGCCTCGATCACCAGTTTCAGGTCGTGCCGCCGGGCTTCCTCGATGGCTGCATCGAGGAGTTCCAGGGAATCCACCTTGGAGATACCCATGGATGATCCTGCCCGCGCCGGCTTGACGAAGACGGGAAATCCCAGCCGGTCCACCTGCTTGCGCACTGACTCCGGGTCCTTGCGCCACTGCCTGTCCGTCACCGCGACATACGGACCGACCTGCAGCCCGGCAGCCTCGAACACCACCTTCATGAAGTGCTTGTCCATGCCCACGGCCGAGGCCAGGACGCCGGCGCCGACATAGCGGGTATCCGAGAGTTCCAGGAGCCCCTGGATGGTTCCGTCCTCCCCGAACGGGCCGTGGAGAAGCGGGAAAACCACGTCCACCGTGCCGAGCTCCTGGGGTACCTCGTTCGGGGCCGTGACGATCAGCTGGTGCTCGCCCCCGATCTCGGCAAGGGTCACGGTCTGCGGCGAAGGCGCCACCTCAGGGAGGGATGTTCCCGCGAGGGACCACTGGGCCGTATCGGCTGACGCGAGGACCCATTGCCCGGTTTTGGCGATGCCAATGGGAATTACTTCGTACTTGTCCTTGTTGATCGCGCCGAGGACACCGGCCGCTGTCACGCAGCTCACGGCGTGCTCGCTCGAGCGGCCGCCGAAAAGGACCGCCACCCGGGGTTTGGCCCTGCGCGCGGGCTCCCCTGCAGCCAGGTTTTCATGGGACATCGTCAGTATTCGCCTTCAGGTTTCAGTTCCCGGGACAGCAGGACGGGCCCCAGTTGGTCAACGGACAGCTTGCCGGCCAGCACGGCAACGACGGCGGCTGTAATGGGCATCTCCACGCCCAGCTTGCCTGCCAGCTCGTGGACCGCCTGGCCCGATTTTATGCCTTCGGCGGTCTGTGTCATCTTCTGGCCCACTTCCTCAAGCGTGAGGCCCTGCCCCAGGAGCCGCCCGGCGGTGTGGTTGCGTGACAGCGGGGAGGAACAGGTGGCCACAAGGTCGCCCAGGCCTGCGAGGCCTGCCATCGTCTTGGCTTCTCCGCCAAGGGCAAGGGCCAGGCGGGACGTTTCCGCGAGTCCGCGGGTGATGACGGACGCCTTGGTGTTGTCCCCCATCTGCCTGCCCTCGCAAATGCCGACGGCCAGGGCAATAACGTTCTTGACGATCCCGCCGATCTCCACGCCCACGACGTCGGCGGTGGTGTACGGCCGGAAGTAGGGGGCCGTGCAGCTCCTGGCGATCCAGCCTGCGGCGGCGGAGTCGGTGCAGGCAACCACAGAGGCAGTGGGTTCTTCGCGGGCGATTTCCATGGCCAGGTTGGGGCCGGACACAATGGCTATGCGCTCGGCGGGCAAGCCCAGTTCCTCGCTGATGACCTCGCTCATCCTGGCGTCCGTACCGAGCTCCAGGCCCTTCATCAGCGAGACAACCATGGCGTCCGGAGCGATCAGGCTTTTCCACTCCCGCAGCTGCGGCCGGAGCGACTGCGCCGGGACCGCGATGACCACAAGGTCAGCGCCCTCCAGGACAGCGGCGACGTCTGTTGACGCGGAGATGCTCTCCGGCAGCGGGATGTCCTTCAGGTACTGCTCGTTGCGGTGGTCCGCATTAATCCGGTCCACCACTTCAGCACGCCTGCCCCACAGCCTGATGCTGCGCGGCTCGTCCGCAGCAGCCGCGGCGTCAGCGAGGATTTTCGCAAAGGTTGTTCCCCAGGAGCCGGCGCCGAGAACAGCAACGGAGCGGGCCGAGCCCGTCTGCCTTCCCCCAGGGGTCACGGAGCTTCCGTTCCGGTACCGGTCTGCTGCTGCCCGCGCTCCACGAACCTGCCGTGCCGGGCCTGCTGCTTCTTGGCCGGATCCCACCGCTCAGCCGGAGGCTCTTCTCCCCTGATTTCGGCCAGGAGTCCAGTGATCGCATCCATGATCGCGTCGGTGGCCCCGGCAAGGGTTGCCTTGTCCAGCGGACGGCCGCTGAAGGCGCTGAGGTCAACGGGCTCGCCCACCACTACGGTCGACTTCTTGCGCGGGAACAGGTGGAACCGCTTGCCGTAACGGGGGAAAACTTCGTGGGCGCCCCAATGGGCAATCGGAACCACCGGAATGCCGCCCTCCAGGGCAAGCCGCGCAGCACCCGTGTGGCCTTTCATGGGCCACAGCGCCGGATCACGCGTCAGGGTGCCTTCGGGGTAGATGATGATGGCCCCGCCTTCGGCAACGATCTCCTGCGCGAGCTGCAGGGAGCGGTTCGCCCCCGCGGACGAACGTTCCACCGGGATCTGCTTTGTTGCCCGCAGGACCCAGCCCAGCACCGGAACCTTGAAGAGCCCTGACTTGGCAAGGAAGTGCGGGGCAATCTTGTGGTTGTAGAGGAGGTGGCCGACGATCAGGGGATCGATCTCGGTGCAGTGGTTGGGCGCGGCGATAAAACCGCCCGCAGGCAGCTTTTCCGTGCCCTCCCACTTCTTGTCCATCATGAGGTTGAACAGGGGGCGGACTATGCCGGCGACCACAGCGAGCGTGGCGCGGCTCTTGGCCGGTTCCTTCACGGCTGCCTGCTACTTCTCTGTGGTGATGTCGAAGTCGGCGCCAAGGCCGGCCAGCTTTTCAGTGAAGCGCTCGTAGCCGCGGTTGATGATGTCGATCCCCGTGACGCGGGAGGTGCCGGTGGCCGCGAGGGCGGCAATCAGGTGGCTGAAGCCGCCGCGCAGGTCCGGAACATCGATGTCCGTGCCCTTGAGCTGGGTGGGTCCGGAGATCACCGCGGAATGCAGGAAGTTGCGCTGGCCAAAACGGCACGGCACGCTGCCCAGGCACTCTCGGTGCACCTGGATGCTGGCGCCCATCCGGATGAGCGCGTCCGTGAAGCCGAAGCGGTTCTCGTAGACCGTCTCGTGGACGATGGACACGCCTTCGGCCTGGGTCAGGGCCACCACCAGCGGCTGCTGCCAGTCCGTCATGAAGCCGGGGTGCACGTCAGTCTCCAGCACCAGCGGATTGAGCTTCCCGCCGCGGTGGTAGAAACGGATGCCGTCTTCACCGATGTCCATGCCGCCGCCCACCTTGCGGTAGGTGTTCAGGAAGGTCATCATGTCCCGCTGGGAGGCGCCTTCAACGAAGATGTCACCCTTGGTCACCAGTGCCGCAGAAGCCCACGACGCCGATTCGTTGCGGTCCGAAAGCGCCCGGTGGTTGTAGCCGCCGAGGTCGCGGACGCCCTCGATGCGGATGGTGCGGTCAGTCTGGACGCTGATGATGGCGCCCATCTTCTGCAGCACGGCGATGAGGTCGATGATTTCCGGCTCTGTTGCAGCACCGGACAGCTCGGTGATGCCCTCGGCGCGCGTGGCGCTCAGCAGCACCTGCTCGGTGGCGCCCACGGAAGGGTAGGGCAGGGAGATCTTGGCGCCGTGCAGGCCCTTGGGGGCCGAGATGTGGATGCCGCCGGGCCGCTTCTCCACCACGGCACCGAACTGGCGCAGGACGTCCAGGTGGTAGTCAATGGGCCGGTCGCCGATCTTGCAGCCGCCGAGGTCGGGGATGAACGCCTCGCCGATCGCGTGGATCAGCGGCCCGCAAAGCAGGATGGGGATCCGGGAGTCGCCCGCGTGGGCGTCGATGGCGGTGCTGGACGCCGTCTTGGCGGCCTTGGGGTCCAGCGTAAGGTCGCCGGTCACCGGGTCCTTCACCACGGTCACGCCATGGAGCTGCAGGAGGGAGGTGACAACCTCCACGTCCTTGATCTCCGGCACGTTCCGCAACACCGACGGTTCGTTGCCCAGCAACGCTGCCACCATCGCCTTGGGAACAAGGTTCTTTGCTCCCCGGACGCTGACGCGGCCTGTAAGCGGGACTCCGCCGCGGATTGTCAGAACACTACTCATATACCGGTTTCCTTACGATCACTCGCCCCCAAATCCTTGCAAAGGCTCCAACCAAGCATAGGAGGTTGCGTTACCTAACCGAAATACGCGGGCGACGGCGGCAGGGCGTGGCGTGCCGCCGTCGGCCCTGCGCGGCTGCTTCAGCCGTTGGAGGAAAGGCGTGCCGGCAGGGTTTTCGGCTTGAACGAAGGACGGGTCGCCTCGTAGGCCGTGATGTCCGCCTCATGCTGCAGGGTCAGCCCGATGTCGTCCAGGCCCTCGAGCAGGCGCCAGCGCGTGTAGTCGTCAATCTCGAAGGGCGCAACGATGTTTCCGCACACCACGGTCTTGGACACCAGGTCCACCGTGACTTCGGTCCCCGGAGCGTTCTCCAGTTCCTTCCAGATCAGCTCGATGTCATCCTGGGAGAGCTCGGCGGCCAGCAGGCCCTGCTTGCCGGAATTCCCACGGAAGATGTCGGCGAAACGGGAGGAAAGGACGGCCTTGAAGCCGTAGTCCTTCAGCGCCCAGACGGCGTGCTCGCGGGACGATCCTGTTCCGAAATCCGGGCCTGCCACCAGGACGGACCCGGCGTTGAACGGCTCCTTGTTCAGGATGAAGGACGGGTCCTTGCGCCACGCCGAGAACAGCGCGTCCTCGAAGCCGGTCCGGGTAATCCGCTTGAGGTAGACGGCGGGGATGATCTGGTCCGTGTCCACGTTGCTCTGCCGCAGCGGGACGCCGATTCCGGTGTGGGTGGTGAACTTTTCCATGGCGTGTCCTAGGCTGCGTCGGTGCGGATGGCGGCGGATTCGGGAGCCGGATCGAGGTCCGACGGCGAACTCAGCGTGCCTCGGATGGCAGTGGCTGCGGCAACCACCGGGGAGACCAGGTGGGTGCGGCCGCCTTTGCCCTGGCGCCCTTCGAAGTTGCGGTTGGAGGTGGACGCGCAGCGCTCCCCCACGTCCAGCTGGTCCGGGTTCATGCCGAGGCACATGGAGCAGCCGGCAAAGCGCCATTCAGCGCCGAAATCCTTGAACACGCGGTCCAGGCCTTCGGCCTCCGCTTCCAGCCGCACGCGTGCCGACCCCGGCACCACGAGCATGCGGATGTTGGGATCCTTCCGGCGCCCGCGGATGATGTCCGCCGCTGCACGCAGGTCCTCCATCCGGGAGTTGGTGCAGGAACCCAGGAACACGGTGTCCACCCGGATGTCCTTCATCGGCGTGCCGGCCTTGAGGCCCATGTACTGCAGTGCCCGCTCGGCCGCTGCCTTGGCGTTCTCGTCACCGAAATCCTCCGGAGACGGGACGGACTCGGACAGGGAGACGCCCTGGCCAGGGTTGGTGCCCCAGGTGACGAACGGCTCCAGGGTGTCGGCGTCCAGGTCCACCTGGGCATCGAAGACGGCGTCGTCGTCGGTCCGCAGGGTGTTCCAGTACTCGACGGCGGCATCCCAGTCCGCGCCTTCCGGCGCGTGCGGGCGGCCCTTCATGTAGTCGTAGGTGGTCTGGTCCGGCGCAACGAGGCCGGCCCTGGCACCCGCTTCGATGGACATGTTGCAGATGGTCATGCGCGCGTCCATGGACAGCGCCCGGATGGCGGAGCCGCGGTATTCCAGGACGTAGCCCTGGCCGCCGCCGGTGCCGATCTTGGCGATCACGGCCAGGATGATGTCCTTCGCCGTCACGCCGGGACGCAGCGTTCCCTCGACATTGATGGCCATCGTCTTGAACGGCTTCAGGGAGAGGGTCTGGGTGGCCATGACGTGCTCCACCTCGGAAGTGCCGATGCCCATGGCCAGCGCACCGAAGGCACCGTGGGTGGAGGTGTGCGAGTCACCGCAGACAACGGTCATGCCCGGCTGGGTGAGGCCCAGCTGCGGGCCCACGACGTGGACGATGCCCTGCTCGGCGTCACCGAGGCTGTGCAGCCGCACGCCGAACTCTGCGCAGTTGTTGCGCAGCGTCTGGATCTGGGTGCGGCTGGTCAGGTCGGCGATAGGCTTGTCGATGTCCAGCGTGGGAGTGTTGTGGTCCTCCGTCGCGATGGTCAGGTCCGGCCGGCGCAGCTTGCGGCCGGCCAGCCGCAGGCCTTCGAATGCCTGCGGAGACGTGACCTCGTGGACCAGGTGGAGGTCGATGAAGAGAAGGTCGGGCTGGGCGTTGGCTCCATCACCATCACCTTTGCGCACCACGTGTGCGTCCCAGACTTTCTCGGCCAATGTCTTTGCCATGGCCATCTCCCTTCACTGCTGTTTGGCTGATGAGATCAACTGAATCAGGACGGCTCCGCACTGCGCCAGCCGAAAGATTTGCATCTCAGATATTGAGACGGCAATATCATTACATGGACAATTCTAGTGGAGTCGGTGTCATTGATAAAGCGGCCCAGGTGCTTGATGCACTGGAAGCCGGCCCCACCACCCTCGCGCAGCTCGTGGCGGCCACCGGCCTGGCCCGCCCCACTGTGCACCGGCTTGCCCTCGCCCTGGTGCACCACCGGCTGGTAAGCCGTGATATCCAAGGCCGGTTCGTCCTGGGGAGCCGGCTGGTTGAACTGGCCTCCGCCGCGGGCGAGGACCGCCTGATCGCCTCCGCCGGGCCCGTCCTGATGCAGCTGCGCGACGCCACCGGCGAAAGCGCCCAGATTTTCCGCCGCCAGGGTGACTGGCGGGTATGCGTGGCGTCGGCCGAACGGCCCATCGGCCTTCGTGACACCATTCCCGTAGGGACGCAGCTGTCCATGAAGGCAGGATCAGCCGCCCAGGTGCTGCTCGCCTGGGAGGACCACGACCGCCTGCTCGAGGGGCTTCAGTCAGCCCGCTTTACGCCTACCGTCCTGGCTGGTGTACGACGGCGGGGCTGGGGCCAGAGCCTCGGCGAACGCGAGCCCGGGGTGGCCTCAGTTTCGGCGCCGGTGCGCGGGCCGTCCGGTCGGGTGATCGCGGCAGTTTCCATCTCCGGACCCATCGAGCGGCTCACCCGCCAGCCCGGCAGGCTGCATGCGGAAGTGGTCTGCAATGCCGGCCGCATCCTCACCGAGGCCCTGCGGAAGAACAACGACTGACGCGCTGACACCAACCGGCGGCCCGTACCGGCGCCGCCGGGCTAGGATTTTCGGCATGGGCAGCTACGCAGTGTTTCTTCGCGGCATCAACGTGGGCGGCATCAACATCAAGATGGCTGATCTGCGGGAGGCGCTCAAGGCCGCAGGCTTTGCTGACGCCCGCACCCTGCTTGCCAGCGGAAATGTGGTCCTGGCCAGCCCCCTGGACGCGGACGCCGTCAAACGCGAATGCGAAAAATGCCTGCGGGACACGTTCGGCTATGACGCCTGGGTGGTGGTCCTCGAGTCAGCCCGGCTGTCGGACCTCGTGGCCGCCTGCCCCTACCCCGAGGACGACAAAACCACCCACAGCTACATCACGCTCTCCTCGGACACGGGGGTCCTCGATGAACTCGATGCGGCAGGGGCGGCGCTGGAGGAAAACGAACAGGAGAGGCTGGGTCCGGAGGCCCTCGCCTGGCTGGCACCGGCCGGCGGAACGCTGGACAGCCCCTTCAGCAAGATTTCCGCGAAAGCCAAATTCAAAGCCGCGACCACTACGCGCAACCTGCGCACCCTGCTCAAGGTAAGGGACGCTGCCGCCGAACTCGCGGCGAGCGGGGCTTAGCTCGCCTGCCCGGCCGCGCAGGCCCTATCCGGCCGCAGCCGTCCGGAGCGCGGAGTTAAAGCCGGCCAGCCGGCTGACCTCCACCTCCACGGGTTCCACGACGAGTTCCTGCGCCACCGCGGCCACGGCGGCATTCAACCGCTTCCGTGCCCTCGCCGCCCGTGCATTGGCCGCGGCGGCTGCAATAAAGCGGCCCGTGATGGCAAGGAAGATCCCCAAGGCCACCCCAAAAGCGATCATCAGCGTGGGCACAGGCCATCCTTCGACCCGGGGCACCTCCGGCACGGGCATCTGGAAGTATCCCAGTGCCGCCAGGACACCTAGCCAGCCCAAGCCACCCAGCACAGTCAGCAGGGCCAGCCACTGCACCACGTTGAAGACTCCCCACCACCAGGATTTACGGTTCGCGGCGAGGTCCGTTCCGGCGATGGCCTGGTCCAGGGCATCAGGCAACCGCTCCCTGCCTTCACGGGCGGCCCCCCGGATGGCTGCACGCCAGGGGCCGGGGGCACCGGCACTGGCGGCGTCGGCGAACTCCCGCACCGCTGCGTCCGTGCGCGCCCGTTCCGGCGCCCCTGCCGGCGGCAGCGACGTCCGGTTCAACTCCGACGGAGCCGCGCTGCGCAGGTTGAGCCGGCGCAGCGGATCCGCACGGAACCTGGACAACCACCGGGTCACCGGCCACCCCGTGCGCTTCACTGACTCCAGCCGGTAGGACTGCCCGACCGCCTGCACCACCACCGGCACGTTCGCTGCGATGGCCAGCTCATCAGCCAGGCGTGTCCTGGCTGCAGGCCGGACACCGGCAGCAGTCCCCTCGCCCGACACGGCACCAAGGTCGGCCGACGCCTTTGAGATATCCGCTGCAAACCGCTGGGCCTGGGCTTTCCGCTTGACCGCAACACCACGGATTGCCGCACGGACCTGGTCCACCCCGGCCCCCGTCAAGGCGGAGGCCGCAAGCACCTGGACCTTGCCAAGTCCGTCCCGGGCAAGGATGGAGCGCAGGGATTCCAGGACGGGCTGCACATCGCGCTCCGGCAGCCTGTCCACCTGGTTGAGGACCACCAGGGTCACGGCTCCGTGGGAGGCCAGGCGGGACAGGAAGTCGTTGTGCACGGCAGCGTCCGCGTACTTCTGGGGGTCAAGGACCCACACCAGCACGTCCACCAGCCCCACCATCCGCTGCACCACTTCGCGGTTGGACGCCTTGGTTGAGTCAAAGTCCGGCAGGTCCAGCAGGATCAGGCCGGTGCCTTCGTCCGCGAACCCATCGACGGCGGCGGCGTGATGGCGGTTGCGGACTTCGAGCCAGTCGAGCAGCGGCTCGCTGCCGTCCGCCCCCCACACCCCTGCCAAAGGTTCCGATGTGGTGGGACGGCGGGCTGCCGCCGTCGCAATTTCCGCGCCGCTGACCGCGTTGAAGAGGGAGGACTTTCCGCTTCCTGTGGCGCCAAAGAAGCCCACCACGGTGTGGTCGGCGGAGAGGGAGCGCCGTGAACTTGCGCGTTCCAGGACGCTGAAGACCTCCTGCAGGGACTCATCCGGAAGGACTCCTTCGCCAAGTTCCCGGGCATCGTTGAGGGCTGAGAGCCGCCGGTCAAGCCGGGACGACTCGCGGGTATCGCTGTGGCGGCTCATGCCTTGTCCGCCAGCCGGAGCAGTGATGCGGCGTGGGCGGCGAGGGCTTCGGGCGCGCTTCCGTCGTATTCCGGCAGCCGGGCGAGGAACCTGCGTCTCTCCTCCTGCAGCAGCCGCTGGCAGCGGGCGTGCAGGTCCTTGCGCGCTTGTTCGGCCATCCGCCTGACGGCGTCCTCGCCGAAAACCGCTTCGAGCAGCCGCTGGCCCACGACGGCGGTGCCTCCTGCTACGCCCACCTCCAGTCCGGTGAGTCCCGCCGTCATCGAAAACACCACGATCATCAGCGCGGCGCCCAGCCCGTTGATGCCGAAGGACAGCCAGCGCGCCTGGGTCCGCTTGCCCTGGCCCTCGGTGCGGATCAGTTCCATCAGTGCTTCCTGCCACGCCCGGATCTCGGCGGCGGCGCGGTCCTCGAAGCCCGGCGTCGTGCCGGAGAGATCATCAGTCCCCAGCAGCTGCCGGCCGGCGGGGTCGTTGCGCCAGCGCTGGTCCGTGTCCTCGGCGGCGTTGGCTGCTTCGTCAACGATGACAGCCTGCAGGCCTGTCTCAATGGCTGCTTCCACCCTTACCGCGGGCGCCGGTTCACCCCGGAAGAAGGCACCCACCCGGTCACGGAACCGGCCCACATTCTGTTCGAGGGCCCGGAAAAATTCTCCCGTGCCCACGAAGTCCTGCCAGCGGGCCAGCACTTCGCCCCTCAGGAGCGCGCCATCCCTTGTCGCGTCCAGGATGCGGTCCGCAGCGGCTTCATAGGCGGAGACGGCGGCGCCCTCCAGGTTCGCGGCAGCATGCTGCTGCTCCCGTGCTGCCTGCGCAACGGCAGAGACACGCTCCGCCATCGCCCTGACGGTTCCGTTCAGCGTGCGGCGGGCAATGTCGGACCGGCCGGCGGCGTCAGCGGCCAGCCCTGCCAGCCAGGTCCGCAGCGGCTGGACCGCCCCGGCGGGGAGCATGCCCATGGGATCCAGGCTGGTTTCAGGTATCACGAACATCTGCGCCGCCCCCAGGCCTTCGCGGTCCAGCAGGCCGCGCAGGTCCTCGCTGACTTCTGCCTCCGCCGCCGGAGGGACCCTGTCCAGGACCACCCCCACCATGATGTCCCGCGAGGCTGCATTCAGGAGCAGTTTCCATGGAACGGCGTCGGCATAACGGTTGGCGGTGGTGACGAAGACCCACAGGTCGGCGGCGGCCAGCAGCTGGGCTGCCAGCTTGCGGTTGTCATCCGAGATGGAATCCACATCGGGGGCGTCGAGGACAGCGATTCCTGCGGGCACCCCGGGGTCCGACACGAGGACGAGGGATGACATTGCAGCGGCGTCCGGAACCGCTCCTGCCCGGTTGGCAGGCACGGGACTGCTGACGATGGAACCGCGGATCCTGTTCAAGCTCGGCAGCACGCGCTGGCCCTCGAACCAGGCCGCCTCCGACGGGTGGTGCAGGAGGATGGGCTGGCGGGTAGTGGGGCGGATGGCGCCTGCACGGGTTACCGGGTGGCCTACGATCCCGTTCACGAGTGTCGACTTGCCGGCTCCGGTTGAACCTCCGACGACGGCCAGGAGCGGAGCGTCAAGGCTGCGGTACCGCGGGAGGATGTAGTCATCGAGCTGGGCCACGGCGCTGGCGGCCTCGCGGCGCGCCTGCTCAGCATCCGGCAGGGCAAGAGGCAGCTCCGCCGCCGCAAGATCATTGCGCACCTCTTCGAGCAGCGTTAAGGCCGCAGAGGCAGCAGCACTGCCGGAAGGTTTGCGCTGCGGATCCTGCGGGGCATCCTGCTCGTTCCGGGAGGTCACAGCAACATCATGCCAGTTCCCGAACTGTTCGCCGTACGCCCTGCGCGCGGTGCCATAGCTGGGCCGGCTTCTCCACGTAGCGGCAGGACAGCCACGCAACTGGTGCTACCAGCAGTAACGAGGCAGCCGCAAACACCAAAGGAGGCACAACGGAGTGTAGCCCGAGGGCGGCAAGGAACTGCTGCGCAGGCCAACCATAGATATAGATACCAAACGAAACGTCATAGCGGGACCCCACTCCGAAGAGGGGAAGATACAGTGACCCCAGGATGAGGAAAAGACTCAGGGGAAGGTGTACCAAGGATGACGCGAAGCCGAAGGATGACACCAGGACCACCAGGCCGGCGGCAAGCACGAGGGTTGTAGGGTTCGCGGGAATGACATCCTGGAAAAGGTAGATCAACGCTCCTGCGAGAAACGACAAGACAGGTATAAGCGGCCAGTCGTTACGCACGGGCGCGGCGATCCAACCGGCGTCGACGGCCACGGCAGCGGCTGAAGCGACACTGAAGAGAGTCAGCAGCGCGAGGCGTACTAAGTCGGGCCGGAAAAGCCGGAACACTATTCCGATCAGGATGTAACAGGCGATCTCCCAGAACAGCGTCCACAGTGGGCCGTTCCACAAGCGGGGGTCTGGCAGGCCTTCAAGCGACCCGGGAATGCCCCCGACTGCGATAAAGGGGGTGCCGGCGGACAGATTGGTGACAAAGTAGACCGCAGCACCGGAAAGCGAGTAATGCCGGCCCGTCAAGGCGGCCGTAACAGGGGCAACCACAAAAGCTACAGCGGTCACGCAAGCAGCAAGGCCGGGGAAGATCCGCAGAAACCTGGCTAGGCAGTAACTGCCGGCTGAACTCGCCCGTGTCCTGCTTCGCGTTATCAGGTATCCAGAAATCCCGAAGAAGCCCAGCACCGCCCAACTGCCGAGCTTTACACCTCCCGGATTGGGCTCGGGCCCGTAGCCTCCCAGCCACCAGGAGTGGGACAGGATGACAGCCGAGGCCAATAGCAGCCGGATGGCGTTCAAAGAGTTCTTGCTTCCGGCAAACCGGCTTCCCAGCACAGATTCCCCCAAATGGCTTCGATTTGGGTTCAAGGTATGGCAGCTTCCCCAAGAAACATGTCAGGTTTGCCGAAGCTTTAAAGAAAGATGGCCCCGGGCGTTTGCCCGGGACCATTTCGGTGGTGACCCCAGCGGGATTCGAACCCGCGTTACCGCCGTGAGAGGGCGGCGTACTAGGCCGCTATACGATGGGGCCGTGTACATTTCCGTACTTTTGCCAGCGTTTCCGCTGATCAAGCTCAGTGATTCTTTCACACACTTTGCTTTGGTTTCAAATCGGCGGACCGGCTGAAACCGTCTGTTTCGAGCTTCGAACTGCTGCTCAAATCAGAGCTGGGATACCAGGACTCGAACCTAGAATGACGGTACCAGAAACCGTAGTGTTGCCAATTACACCATATCCCAATGATACTTTCGGGCCGGATTTCAGGGGCTTTACCCTGCTCCGTGCGCCTCAGCACGAGAAATTACTTTACCTGAGACTCTTGGCTCGCACAAATCGGCGCGGGTGATGCTGGCCACGACAGCCTTGCATAGTGAATGGACGGACGGAAGGGGCGACGCAATGGCTTGGAGAGCGCGGACAGTCATCGGTTTGGTCGGTGCGGCCGGGGTCGCGGCGTGGGCTCGGGCCTGGCGCCCCCGGCACTTGACGTGGGGCGCAACCCCTGATGAGGTGGCCCGGGCGTTGCCGGGTGATGACCTGGTGCGGTCTCCGACTTTCAACGCCACCCGTGCCATCTCAGTCGGAGCTCCACCCGAACGGATCTGGCCCTGGCTTGTCCAGGTCGGGGTGCGGCGGGCCGGGTGGTACAGCTATGACCTGCTGGACAACCTCGGACGTCCCAGCGCCAGGCAGATCCGCCCCGAATGGCAGGCCCTTGAACCGGGCGACACACTGCCGATGAGTCCGGACGGCAAGCACGGTATCAACGTCTACTCAATGGACTACCCGCGCTCCATGGTCTGGGGAACCCCGGGTGACACCACATGGGTTTGGCAGCTTGACCCGCAACCGGACGGAACCACCCGGCTCCTCACCCGGATCCGCTCCCGCATCCGGTGGTCGCCTGCATCCATTGCATTCTCGGCACTGCTGGAGGTTGCCGACTTCTGGATGATCCGCAAAATGCTGGCCGGCCTGCGTGAACGGGCCGAGCAGAGCGGAACTTCCCCGGGCGGGGAGGACGGCCGGACCCCTGCCCGGAGCGCTTCCTAGCCGACCAGCTCTGCCAGCGAGGACACGGCGTTGCCTTCAAACTCCGCCACCGGCTCCCCCACCCTGTTGAGCCAAACGCCGACCAGCCCCGCCGCCGTCGAGCCCTCCGCGTCCAGGAGCCGGTTGTCGCCCACATAGAGCGTGTCGGCCGGTGCGGTACCCAGCAGCCGGACACCTTCCAGGTAGATGGCCGGATCGGGCTTCGCCACGCCCAGCGTGTCCGTCCCCACCAGCCGCCGGACGCGTTCCAGTCCGGCTCCGTCCAGCTTGGCGCGCTGGTAATCATGCACGTTGTTGCTGACCGCCCCGTAAGGGATGCCTGCCTGGTCCAGGACGTCCAGCAGCGGCATGACATCCGGAAAGGGCTTTACATAGGCGGGCTGCTTTTCAATGTAGGCCGCCAGCCACTGGTGGGACTGCTCGCCCTCGTCCAACTCGACGCCGAAGTGGCCCAGGGCGGCACGGCCGCGCAGCAGCCGCTGCTCGTTGAACGTGAGTTCACCGGCCAGGTAGCGGTCGTAATAGTGGGTGGTTTCGTGCGTAAAGATACGGCCGAACCGTTCCCACCCGGCCTGGTCCAGTCCGGGCAGGAGGTGTTCGCTGACTTCCCGCAGCGCGGTTGTCATCGAGAACTCGAGGTCCACCAGTGTGTCGTCGATGTCGAACAGGATCCCCCGCACCGCCCCGAAGGGCGTGTCCAGGAAACTGGTGGAGGCAGCGGTGGGAGCTGACATCAGCCGCGGAAGGCCCGGAGCCTGCGGAGTGAGGATTCCCGGCCGAGGATCACCATGGACTCGAAGAGCGGCGGCGAGATGCGGCGGCCGGAAACAGCCGTACGCACCGGTCCGAAGGCGAGCCGGGGCTTGAGGCCCAGCTCCTCAACCAGGGTCCTTTTCAGGGCAGCCTGGATTTCTTCCGCCGTCCACTCCTGCACGCCGTCCAGGGCGGCGATTGCCGCATCGAGGACCTCCCCAAGGTTCTCCGGAAGTCCCTTCCGGGCGTCGTCCGCCACATCGATGGCGTCGTCATCCTTGAACAGGAATCCGAGCATCTCGGGCGCCTCGCCCAGGAGCGTGATGCGCTCCTGGATCAGCGGCGCGGCCTCGGTGAGGATTTCCTCCTGCCGCGCCGTGAGCTGCTCCCCCACGTAGCCCGCGGTGCGCAGGTACGGCACCAGCCGCTCCCGGAAGTCCTCCGGCGCGAGCATCCGGATGTGGGTCCCGTTGATGGCTTCGGCCTTCTTGATGTCAAAGCGCGCAGGGTTGGCCAGAACGTCGTGGACATCAAAGTTTTCGATCAGCTGGTCCACGGTGAAGATGTCCTCGTCCGCGGACAGGCTCCAGCCCAGCAGGGACAGGTAATTCAGGAGGCCCTCGGGAATGAAGCCGCGGTCGCGCAGCAGGAAGAGGTTGGACTGCGGATCACGCTTGGACAGCTTTTTGTTGCCTTCGCCCATCACGTAGGGCAGGTGGCCGAACTCCGGCATGTAGCTGGCAACACCGATTTCCATCAGGGCGCGGATGAGGACAACCTGGCGCGGTGTGGAGGACAGCAGATCCTCGCCGCGCAGTACGTGGGTAATGCCCATGAGGGCGTCGTCCACGGGGTTTACCAGGGTGTACAGGGGGGACCCGTCCGCACGCACGATGACGTAATCCGGGATACTGCCGGCTTTGAAGGTGATCTCGCCGCGGACCAGGTCGGTGAACGTGACGTCTTCATCGGGCATCCGGACCCGGAGCACCGGCTGCCGGCCTTCGGACCTGAAGGCGGCCACCTGATCTTCGGTCAGCTCGCGGTCAAAGTTGTCGTAGCCCAGCTTGGGGTCACGGCCGGCCGCGCGGTGGCGCGCCTCGACCTCCTCGGGGGACGAGTAGCACTCATAGGCGTAGCCGGCCTCGATCAGCTTGGCCACGACGTCTTTGTAAAGGTCCAGCCGCTGCGACTGCCGGTACGGTTCGTGGGGCCCGCCCACTTCCACGCCCTCTTCCCAGGTGATGCCGAGCCACTTCAATGCTTCCAGCAGCTGCTGGTAGCTCTCCTCCGAGTCGCGTGCAGCGTCCGTGTCCTCGATGCGGAAGACGAAGGTGCCCTTGGTGTGCTTGGCATGGGCCCAGTTGAACAGTGCCGTGCGGATCAGCCCCACGTGCGGGGTGCCCGTGGGTGACGGGCAGAACCGGACCCGTACGGGAGTGTCGGCAGAAACGGAGGGCAAGGAGGCAGCAGTCGACGCAGAAGCAGTAGTCATAGTGGCTCCAACTTTACCGTCTGCCGCCAGGGGTGAAGGCGGGCCTGGCGTCAGCGGCGCACGATGGGGTTGGACAGGCGGCCGATGCCCTCAATCTCCACTTCGAAGCGGTCCCCCGCGTTGACGAGTCCTACGCCGGCCGGAGTCCCCGTCATGATGACGTCGCCGGGCAGGAGGGTGAAAGCCTGGGACACAATGGAGACCAGCTCGCGCACTCCCCTGACCATCTGGCTGGTGCTGCCGTCCTGCCGCAGCTCCCCGTTCAGCCTGCCCTGGATCTGCAGGTCCTCGGTATCCAGCTCTGTCTCGATCCACGGGCCCAGCGGCGCGGAGGTGTCAAAGCCCTTGGCCCGGGTCCACTGCAGGTCGGTTTTCTGGACGTCCCGGGCAGTGAGGTCGTTGCCGCACGTGTAGCCGAAGATGACGTCGTCCACGCGGTCCTCAGGGACGTCCTTGCAGATCCTACCGATGACCACGCAGAGCTCAGCTTCGAAGGAGACTTCCTCGGAGAACTCCGGCAGCACTACAGGATCGTTGGGGCCCACCACGGCGGTGTTGGGCTTCAGGAACAGGAGGGGCTGGGCCGGGACTTCGTTGCCGAGTTCATGCGCGTGCTCCACGAAGTTTCGTCCCACGCCGATGACCTTGCTGCGGGGAATGATCGGGGCCAGCAGCCGGACGTCCTCCAGCTTGTGGCGGACGGAGGTGCGCTCCACCCCGTTGAAGAACGGGTCTCCGTGGATGACAGTGATTTCCTCACTGCCCGTGTCACCTTCGACAACGCCGTAGAGGGGATCAGAATCAACGACAAACCTGGCAATACGCATGGCTCCTACCCTACCGTCTCGCCACCCCGTGACTGCCAGCGCTACGTCTGGGCCGCAGTGCCCCGGAGGTAGTGGAGCTGCGCCGCCACGGAAGTTTCAGCGGCCCGCCGCACGGAAGGGTCGACGTCGGAATACACTGCGCCGGCGACGTCACGGGCGGTTGCGTCCCGGCCCAGGGTGTCCAGCGCAGCGCGGACCTGTTCCAGCCGCTCAAGGCGGTGGCTGCGGTAGGCGCGCGCAATTTCCACCAGCGACGGAAGAACGGGACCATGGGCGGGAAGCACTGTGGCGGGGCCAATCGCTTCCAGCCGGTCGAGGGAGGCAAGGTAGTCCGCGAGGGTTCCGTCAGGGTAGTCGAGCATTGTGGTGCCGCGGCCCAGGATGGTGTCCCCGGTCAGGACCGAGCCGTGGGCACCGTCGCCGGGGAGGTGGAAGCACACGGAATCGGAAGTGTGGCCGGGAGTGGCCACCACACGGATGTCCACGCCCGCGGCGGAAAGGACTTCGCCATCCTGCAAAGGAGTGCCGCTGCCGTGGCAGTGGACGGCGTCGGCGGCACGCACGGGGGCGCCGGTCAAGCCATGGAGCCGGGCGGAACCTGCTGTGTGGTCCGCGTGGCGGTGGGTGATGAGGATGAGGTCCACGGGGCCTGCCGCTGCCAGGGCCTCCAGGTGGGCCTCGTCGAGCGGACCGGGATCCACCACCACGGCGCCGGGGTTACCGGGTGCGTGCAGGACGTAGGAGTTGGTCCCCGCCAGGCTCATGGGTCCTGGATTGGGCGCCAGGAGAAACCGGGTCAGGGCCGAGCTGCGCTGCAGGACGGAGCCGGAAGCTGAAGTCACCACACCATCCTTGCAGACGCGAAAGGCGCCTGCCGGAACAAAGTCCGGCAGGCGCCGTCGTACGCGTCTGGAAAGTGGGCGCCTAGGCCAGGCGGGTCAGCCAGCCGTGGGTGTCCGGGACAGTCCCGGTCTGGATGCCGAGCAGCTGCTCGCGGATGGCCATGGTGGTCTCCCCCGCCTTGGCGTCCTCGGAGCCGATGAACTCGGTGGCGTCCTTGAGGACTCCGATCGGGGTGATGACGGCTGCGGTACCGCAGGCGAAGACCTCGGCAATCTCGCCGGAAGCAACGCCGTCGCGCCATTCGTCAAGGGTGATCTTGCGCTCGGTGACCTGGCGGCCCATGTCCTTGGCCACCTGGATGACGGACATCCTGGTGATGCCTTCCAGGATGGTGCCGGTCAGCGCGGGGGTGACCAGCGAGCCGTCCTTCATCACGAAGAAGACGTTCATGCCGCCCAGTTCCTCGACTGCATTGTCGTTGAAATGGTCGAGGAAGAGGACCTGCTTGCAGCCGTTGGCTTCTGCTTCCTGCTGGGCAATCAGCGACGCGGCGTAGTTGCCGCCGCATTTGGCATCGCCCGTTCCGCCGCGGCCGGCACGGGCGTATTCACGGGAGATCCAGATGGATACGGGCTTCAGCTCACCGCCGAAATAGTTGCCGGCCGGTGAGGCGATCACCCGGAAGGAAACTTCGCGTGCGGCGCGCACACCCAGGAAGGCCTCGGTGGCGATCATGAACGGCCGCAGGTAGAGGGCCTCGCCGTCGCCGCCGGGAACCCAGTCCCTGTCCACGTTCACCAGGGCTCGGATCGCTCCGAGGAAGTATTCAGCCGGCAGCTCGGGAAGGGCAAGCCTGCGGGCTGACTTGTTCAGGCGGGCCGCGTTTGCTTCGGGACGGAAGGACCAGATGGAGCCGTCGGCATGGCGGTACGCCTTGAGGCCTTCGAAAATCTCCTGGCCGTAGTGCAGCACGGCGGCAGAGGGATCCAGGACGATGGGACCGTACGGTTCAATCCTGGCGTTGTGCCAGCCGCCGTGGCCGTTCTCGTCCACGCTGTAGTCCACCACGGCGGTGTGGTCGGTGAAGTGGTTGCCGAATCCCGGGTTGGCCAGGATGGCTGCACGCTCTTCAGCAGACTTCGGGTTGGCCGAAAGCTGCTGGCTGAATTCGACGCCATGGGCGGTCTGGGTCATGGTTCCTCCACGATCGGCCGCCCCGTGTTCAGCACTGAACGGCGCGGCGGCATTTGGTGATTCGAGACAAGCTTACGCCCGATGCCGGAGCCCCTGGCGCGGTGTCAGAGCCCGGCGGCGATGGCGTCGCCCACGGCACTCGTGGTGCGTGAACCGCCGTCGCGCTCCTCGACGTCGGCAACCACTGCCGCTTCGATCCTGCGGGCCGCTGCGGCGTAGCCGAGGTGGTCCAGCAGGAGCGCAGCGGAGAGGATGGCAGCCGTTGGGTCTGCCTTGCCCTGGCCCGCAATGTCCGGGGCGGACCCGTGCACGGGTTCGAACATGGAGGGGGCCGTGCGGTCCATGTTGATGTTGCCGGATGCCGCCAACCCGATGCCGCCGGTGATCGCGGCGGCGAGGTCGGTGAGGATGTCGCCGAAAAGGTTGTCAGTGACTATCACGTCGAAGCGGGACGGGTCGGTGACCATGAAGATGGTGGCGGCGTCCACGTGGAGGTAGTCGTGGGTGACCTCCGGGAACTCCTGCGCCACCGCCTCAACGGTGCGCTTCCACAGGTGCCCCGCGTAAACCAGGACATTGTGCTTGTGGACCAGGGTGAGGTGCTTGCGCTCCCTGGCGCTGGCCCGGCGGAACGCGTCCCGGACTACCCGTTCCACGCCGTGGGCAGTGTTCAGTGAAACCTCGGTGGCCACCTCGTGGGGCGTGCCCGCACGCAGGGTGCCGCCGTTGCCCACGTAGGGCCCCTCGGTGCCCTCGCGGACCACGATGAAGTCAATGGTGCCCGGGTTGGCGAGCGGGCTTCCCACCGTTCCATAGAGCCGGGACGGCCGCAGGTTGACGTAGTGGTCCAGGCTGAATCGGAGCTTGAGCAGCATCTCGCGTTCAATAAGTCCCGACGGGATACGCGTGTCTCCCGGGGCGGCGCCCACCGCGCCGAACAGGATGGCATCCCGGGTCCGGAGGTCCGCCAGGACCTCGTCCGGCAGGGTCTCCCCGGTGGCCAGCCAGTGCTCTGCACCGAGCTTGTAGTGGGTCTGCTTGAGCTCCACGCCCTCCGCTGCCACGGCCTTTTCGAGGACCTTAATGGCCTCGGCAATCACCTCGGGGCCAATGCCGTCGCCGGGAATAACTGCAAGATCAATGGAGGATGCGCTCATGGATTCAGGTTAGCCAAAACATCCATATGCTGGTCAAGCTGTCTCAATATTCGAGAAGATGCCGAGGGCCGCCGCAGCGCCGGGCGGCAGGAGGCGCTGGGCGGCACTCACTGGGCTACCGGGGAGGCACTGACAACCACGTTCGTGCCCCAGAGGTCGTCCGTGTAGCACGAGATGAGGACCAGCCTGTTGGGCGCAACCTCCCAGACAGGACTGTCCTTGAGTCCCGATTTTACGTACGTGGTGACAGAGTCCACCTGGTATTCAAGCTCACCCGCGGACGTGGCAACGGTTAGCCTGTCCCCCGCTGCCGCCTTTGAACTGAGCCGGTTGAAGGGCGCCTCAAGGTCCTGCCAGCTGTGGCCCACAACGTAGGTGGTGTTGGTGGAGCCCGCCCCCGGCATTCCGTAGGGGGTCAGCCAGTATCCGTCCATGGTGGGCGGCGGAATTATGGTCTGGGAGGCAACGTCCGAGCTGCTCGGATCGAGCGGATGGATGGGGACGTCGATATCAGCAGCTGGATAGACCAGCCGCTCCGGAGGAGCAGCCGGCGGCCCGGCGGCGGCCGACGGCACTTCCGGGGTGATGGCCGGAACAGGGGAAACTGAAACGGCGCCCGTCTCGGACTGCAGTGGAACTGGCGCTGAGGCCACCGCAGTTGCGCCGCCCGGCGGCGACGTCCGCGCCCCGGGCTCAACCAGCGCAGGGAGAAGGGCCACGGCAAGGAAGCCCACGGCTCCGGCCAGGGCCAGCAGAACAACGGTCCTGAGAGTTGACAGCCCGTGACCGTGGCCGGCTGTGCCGGATGTTGCGTTCTCTCCCGGTACTTCCTCCGGGTCATTACCTGCCATGAATTGTCCTCATGCTTCGGTTCAGCGTGGGGAAAATGCCGGGAGACGCAAAGCGCCGTGCAACACCTGCACGGCGCTTCGCGTCCCTTTTACCCGAATGCCGCCGGGGCGGCGGCTACCACGCGCTATCCGCGCTGCTGTCCGCGGACGGCAGTCCTAGCCATCGTCTTCCGGACAGCGAGGGCAGCGCCGGCGACCATCACAGCGGCCAGTCCGCCAAGCCACGGAGCTGCACCCGGACCGGACGAAGCCGAAACAGCGGTCTGCACGTTGAAGCCCTGGTTTGGCGCGGCCACTGCACCGGTTCCGCCTCCGGCAACAGCGCCGCGCGGAGTCGTTCCGGGCACCACTTCACCGGCAGGAGGAGGTACATTGCCCGCGGGCGGTACCGTCGGCGGGGTCGTCGGCGGCGTCGTGGTAACTTCCACGGGAACGCAGTTGTTGTTGAAGGTTGCCTGCCCGGCGGCGGTCCAGTTCTGGCCGGCCGGAACCACCTTTCCGCTGTTCGGCGGGATGATGTCCTCGCTGTGCTGGTGGTGGGCGCCACCGTGGCCGTTCAGGCCCTGCAGCGCAATGTCAAGGACCCGGTAGGGGTTCTTTTCCGATCCCGTCGCGTGGCAGATGGTGATTTTCTTGTCGTTGTCCTTGGGCGGCCCGGCGGGACTTCCGCCGGGCTCGGCGCAACCGGCGTTCCACACATCGACCTTGTCCAGGTTCTGGCCACCAGGCAGGACCTTCCCGTTGTTGGCCGGGATGATGTCCTCGCTGTGCTGGTGGTGCGAACCGGCGTGGCCGTTCAACGCATGGAGGTCAACCGTGATTGACTCGTAGGGGTTCTTTTCCGATCCCGTGGCGTGACAGATGGTGATTTTTTCACCGCCGCCCGATTCACCCGTGGCGAATGCCGTGGCTGTTGCGCCCAAGAGTGCGAGGCTTGTGACTCCCAAGGTGGCAAGGATCCGTTTCATTTCCGTCTCCGTCAATAGTCTGCTTCAGACTGTTCAGACGCGAGAGAGAACACACCGCCCCAACCTGACGGGTCAACCCAATGTGACGGGTCAAAGGCAAACAGACAGCATCGGGGCGACGGTTCTCCCAGATGCGAACTGTCAGTTTGCTAACACGTTCAGGCTATGGATTTTCCTGTCCGGAATCCCCAGTAGGACGTACTTATCTTCGGAATACGGAACTACTTGGCCTCGGCCGGCTCTTCGTACTTCGGGAACACCGGCGAAGGGGCCGGCAGCTCCGTCCCTGCAACGATCGGGGTGCCAATGGCCGCGAACTGCCGGGCTTCCCCTTCGGGCTGGCCCAGCGTCTGCAGAAGCGCCGCCGTTGCGGCGGGCATGACCGGCTGCGCCAGGATGGCCACGATCCGCAGCACCTCGAGCGTCACGTAGAGCACGGTATTCATCCGCTCAACGTCGGTTTTCCGCAGCACCCACGGCGCCTGCTCGGCGAAATAGGCGTTGGTGTCGCCGAGGACTCCCCAGATCGCTTCAAGGGCGCGGCTGAATTCCTGCTTATCAAAGGCTGCCCGGGCCGCGGCGAGGAGGCCGCCGGCCTGCTCCAGGATGGCGTTGTCCTCCGCAGTGAACGCGCCGGGAACGGGGACCGTGCCCCCACAGTTCTTGGCGACCATGGACAGCGAACGCTGGGCCAGGTTGCCGAAGTTGTTGGCCAGGTCCGCGTTCATCCGCCCCACGATGGCGTCGTGGTTGTAGCTGCCGTCGGCGCCGAACGGCACTTCGCGGAGGAAGAAGAACCGCACCTGGTCCACGCCGTACTGGTCCACGAAATCGGATGGAGCCACCACGTTGCCCAAGGACTTGGACATCTTCACTCCGTTGTTCTGCAGGAAGCCGTGGATCATGACGCGCCTGGGCAGTTCAAGGCCTGCGCTCATGAGGAAGGCGGGCCAGTAGATGGCGTGGAAGCGTGAGATGTCCTTGCCGATGATGTGCACGTCGGCGGGCCAGTACTTCCGGAACTTTTCAGATTCGACGTCGGGGTAGCCAACTCCCGTGAGGTAGTTCGTCAGGGCGTCCACCCAGACGTACATGACGTGCTTGTCGTTGCCCGGAACCGGGACGCCCCAGTCGAACGTGGTGCGGCTGATCGACAGGTCCTCCAGGCCGCGCTTCACGAAGCTGATGACTTCGTTGAAGCGGTACTGCGGGGCACCGAACTCCGGATGTGACTCGTAGAGCGCCAGGAGCTTGTCCTGGTAGGCGGACAGCCGGAAGAAGTAGCTCTCCTCCGCCGTCCACGTCACCTCCGTGTCCGTCTCCTTGGAGTAGCGCACGCCGTCGTCCTTGACCACGGTGTCGTCCTCAACGTAGAAGGCTTCGTCCCGGACGGAGTACCAGCCCTCGTACTTGGACAGGTAGATGTCCCCGTTGGCTTCCATCTTTTTCCAGATGGCCTGCGACGCGGCGTAGTGGTCCTCGTCAGTGGTCCGGATGAAACGGTCGTACGAGATCCCCAGCGCGGCATGCGCCGCCTTGAAGGCTTCGACATTCCGGTCCACCAGTTCCTTGGGGGTGATGCCTTCCTTCTCGGCCGTCTGGGCGATCTTCATCCCGTGCTCGTCCGTGCCGGTCAGGAACATCACGTCGTAGCCGTCCAGCCGCTTGAAGCGGGCCATTGCGTCGGTGGCAATGTACTCGTAGGCGTGGCCGATGTGCGGCACCCCGTTGGGGTAGGTGATGGCCGTGGTGATGTAGAACGGCGTTTTCTCTGAAGCAGTCACGTAGAGGACGTTACCTTCGGTGCGGAGGGGCGGGCTAGATGAGTTCGGTCAGGGTATCGCTGAGACGGACGAGTTCGTGGTCGTGCGAGGCCACCAGGACGGCGATTCCGTCCGACGTGGTGTCCTTCAGGATGCTGATGATCCGGTTGGCAGAGGCACGGTCGAGGCTGGCAGTGGGCTCATCCACCACCAGGACGCGCGTGCCCAGGATCAGTGCCCGGGCAATGGCGACGCGCTGGCGTTCACCGCCGGAGAGCTGGGCAGGACGGTGCCGCATGCGGCGGCCCAGCCCCACGAGGTCCAGCAGGTCCTTGGCCATGTCGCGGCGCTGGTCCACTTCGCCGTCAGGGACAGCGGGCAGCAGCACGTTCTCGAGGGCGCTCATCCCGTCAATCAGTGCACCGCCCTGGTCGACGTAACCGATCAAGGCACGACGGCGGTCGGCGATTTCGTCGTCGCCCATGCTTTCGAGGGAATCGCCTTCCCAGTAGACACGGCCCGACGTCGGCAGCGTCAGTCCCGCGCCGACGGTGAGGATGCTGGTCTTGCCGGAGCCGCTGCGGCCGGCAACGCAGTGCATCTCGCCGGCGTGCAGGGTGAGGTCGAAGCCTTCCACCACGCTGACGGCTTCGGCACCGCCCTTGCCCCCGCCGTAGCGGATGGTGATGTCGTTCAGTTCCAGCGGGGTCCCGTGGTCGGAGGCCTTGACGATGGTGTTGGCGCGGGTCTGCAGGGGGACCTCCGCGGAGCCGGACCGGCGGCTCCGCTGGACATTCGTCGGGTTTGTCATTGGACCACTTTCGTTGCAATCGGTATCCAGCAAAGTACAGCCACAAGGCCTGCCACGCCCGCCCACAGTGCAGCGTACGGCGCCAGCAGCAGGCCTATCCCCAGGGCGCCCAGCACGCCCAGCGGCAGGGCAAGGGTTCCCACCAGGGCATTCTCGAACAGCCGGACCTGGCGCAGCATGTCCGGGTTCCAACCCATCGCCTCGAGGATGCCGAGGTACTGGCGCTTGGCGTTGAGCTCAAACCGCCCGGTGACCAGCGTGAGCACCAGCCCGACAGCCACGCCCGAAAGGGCGAGGAGGATGCTGGGCAGGGCAACACTGGCTGCGGCCAGGCCACTCAGGGCACTGGCGCCGGCAGCGCGGGGAATGTCAATGAGCAAGGCGATGAGGCCGCCCACTGCAGCGCCGAACACGCCTACGGCCAAGGCAAGGGAGATCGTGTTGAATTTGTTGGTGCTCAGCTGGCGGTTGGCGAAAGTCAGCGGCGAGTCCACCGGGATGAGCCGCTCGTCATGCTGCGGCTCCTGGTCCACGACGTGGCCATGGCGCAGCTGCTGCGCTGCGAAGAAGGCCGCAGCCGCGTAGAGCACAAGGACGGACACGGACACGAGGGCCGTGGCAAGGCTCCAGCTCACCAGGCTCAGCACGGTCCCGGCGACGGCCAGCAGGACGGCGCCCACTCCGAACTCCTCCAGCACCCACCGGCGCACCCGGCGCTGGGTCCAGCCCATGGCCCGGAGCGTTCCGGCTTCGCTCCTTCGCTTGCGGATGTAGCTGACGGTGGATGCCCCCGTCAGGAGGGCTGCACCGCAGAGCGTCAGGAAGAGCAGCGTGACGTTGGTGCCGGACAAGGATCCGGTGACGGCTTCGGCAGCGTTCTGCCGCACCCAGGACTGCCGGACGGTGCCCAGGGCGGATTCCTTCCCGGCGCCGTCCTTGGAGTAGCCGGGAACGAAGATGCTGGCATCCTCGCGTGCGGAACCGGCCACAATGGTGGCTTCCAGGCCCATCGCGCGGATTTCGCCCGCCAGCTTCTCGACGTCGGGCTGCGCCTGCTTCCAGCTGCCCGGCGCCTTCGCGCGGACCCGGACGGCGTCGATCACGCTGGCGTTGTCGGTGTAACCCCGGGCAGCGGCAAGCCCGTAGTAATCGGTGATGGCACCGGCGGACTGGCTGGCCAGGCCGGTGGCGCTCAGGGAAGGTTCCAGCTCCGTGGCCGGGACATCGTTTCCGGCAGCGTCCTTGACCAGGGTGAACGGGGTGGGGTCGTAGCCACCGAGCGGCAGCTTGTTGACGTCGCCGGCGGCGGCAGCAACGGCAGAGGGGTCGAACGTGCCGTAGACCATCGCCAGCGGAGCAGCTGCCTGCGACCCCGTTTCGAGGTTCTCGCGGTAGGAACGTTCGTCCACGGGTTCGCGCTGGGTCTGGTCAACAGGGGCGCCGTTGGCGCTCTTCTCGGGCAGCCGGTTGACGGTCACCCATTCGCCGGGAACTGCTGCCTTGTCCACGGCGCCGTTCGCAGCCGTTTCGCCGTCCGTGTACTTGGGTGCGGCGGCAAAGTCGGTGCTCCACGTGGCCGGGGTGTAGAGGCCCTGGTTGAAGTTGCCGGTGCTCCCAAGCAGGGATGAGTGGTCCGTGGAGCCCGGCCAGGAAAGGACGAAGGGGTCCTTGGAGACGAACGGGAGGTAATCCTTGTCCAGGGACCGGGAAACGGTACCGACGTCCTTGACGACCTTGCCGGCGCCGTCAATCTCTTCGATCTTGACGTTGTACTTGAGGTCCAGCGACGTGCCGGAGCGCACGATCAGCGGAATGGCCTGGGAGTCGGCAGTCAGCTGCCCGGTCCGCTTGGCCTGCTGGTACTGGGTCATCAGCGGTGCCCAGTACTTGAGCTTGACGCCGAGGAAGTCCGGCCCTTCCTTCAGCTGGTCCAGGCTGATGCCGTTGGTGAAGAGCCCTTCAAGGTAGCGGCCCACGGCGCCCGCGTCGCGTGCATCAGCGGGCGGCGCCTTCTCCAGCGGGGCCAGGAAGTCGCCCGCCGAGCCCAGCAGGGCCCGCTCGGCGGCCGGGTCCACTGCCACCACCGATTCGGTTACCTCAGGGGCGAGGGGCAGTGATACGGACAGGTTGAAGAGGTTGTGCTCGGAGCCGCCGGCCGGGGCGGGAAACTTGATGCCCGTTTCATCCTTGGGTGCAGCGATCCTGATACTGCTGCCTCCGGCGGCCTTTTCTTCAACGAGCTTGGCCTTGCCCAGGGTGCCTTCGGCAGTGGACTTGAACAGCGTCTGCTCAGAGACGCCGTCGGAGCTGACGGCGCTGGCGGTCAGGCGGTACTTCTTGCTTTCGTCGCTCAGCACGGATTCGGCGGCAGGCCACTGGTCCGGGGCGGTTGCCCCGGCGGCCTGGTCGGCCGTTGCGGTGCCGGCCAGCCCGGCGTTGTAGCCCAGGTAGTCCATGGCCTCCAGGCGGGGCGACTCGAGGTTCTGGGTCACCCGGGAGACGAGGCTGATGGGGGCTGCCACGGAGGTTCCGGTCAGCTTTTTGATGGCTTCCAGCTGTTCAAAGCTGATGCCTCCGGTCCCGTTGGCGATCTCCGGCTGCATCAGCGCGCCGGAAGGCGCCTTGGCCTGGACCAGGATGTCATAGAGTCCCCGTGAATTTTCATCCACGGTCCTGTTGAGTGCAGCCTGTGACTGGCTTTGGACGAGGACCGACAAGCACATGGCTGCGATCAAGATGGCCGCGGTCAACAGCAGCACCCTGCTTCTGATGAACCTCTGGACGGCGTTCATGGAACTCCCTGAAACCTGGAATGCGTGCGCACATTCGAGTCCGCGCGGGGCGGACATGGACTATTACGGACTGATGTGCAAAAGGTAATTGGCCGGCCTGCCGGCCCCGGTCCTGAATGAGGACCAAGCCATTGTAAGCAGACCGGCCAATCATACGTGGCCTTGCGGGGACTCGCCGAAGCGGGTCCGGCGGGTACGGCGTTTCGCTGCCGTGGACTAGTCCTCCAGGTCCACTTCACGTACCATTTCGGCGCCGATGCCGGCCTTGATGGCGTCGAGGACCTGCTGCGGCACCGAGCTGTCGATGGTCAGGAGCGCGAGCACCTGGCCGCCCTCGTCAGAGCGCGCAACCTGCATGCCGGCGATGTTGATGTTGTTCATGCCCAGGATATGGCCGATCGTTCCGATCACGCCCGGGCGGTCGGTGTAGGCCACTACCACCAGGTGTTCGCTGATCGGGATTTCCACCTCGAACCCGTTGATGCCCACCAGCTTCTGGATCTGCTTGGGTCCGGTCAGGGTACCGGCCACCGAGATCTGGCTGCCGTCGCTGAGGGCGCCGCGGAGGGTCAGGACGTTCCGGTAGGACTCGGTTTCCGGGGTGGTGATCAGGCGGACGTTGATGCCCCGCTGCTCGGCGATGACCGGCGCGTTGACATAGGAGACCTGCTCGGTCACGACGTCGGCGAAGATGCCCTTGAGGGCGGCCAGCTCCAGGACCTTGACATCGAGGGATGAAATCTCGCCGGCAACCTCAACGTCGAACTGGGTCAGGGAGGCATGGGTCAGGGCTGTGAAGATCCGGCCCAGCTTCTCGATCAGCGGGATGCCGGGGCGGACGTCGGGGGCAATGACGCCGCCGGCCACGTTCACGGCGTCGGGCACCAGTTCACCGGCGAGGGCGAGGCGGACCGACTTGGCGACCGAAACGCCGGCCTTTTCCTGGGCTTCGTCGGTGGAGGCCCCGAGGTGCGGGGTGACCACCACGTTGTCCAGCTTGAAGAACGGCAGGTCGGTGCTCGGCTCCTTGGAGAAGACGTCCACGCCGGCGCCGGCGATTTCGCCGTCCTGCAGGGCCGTAAAGAGTGCTTCCTCGTCCACCAGTCCGCCGCGGGCCACGTTGACAACGTAGGCGGTGCTCTTCATCTTCTTGAAGGCGTCCGCGCCCAGCATGCCCACCGTCTCCGGCGTCTTGGGCATGTGGATGGTGATGAAGTCCGCCTGGGCCAGGAGCTCATCCAGGGTCACCAGCTGGACGCCGAGCTGTGCGGCGCGGGCTGAGGTGATGTACGGATCATAGGCGAGGATCTTGGTGTCAAAGCCCTTCAGGCGGGCAGCGACGAGGGCGCCGATCCTGCCGAGGCCGATGATGCCGATCTTCTTTTCGAAGAGTTCGATGCCCGTGTACTTGGAGCGCTTCCACTCGCCGTCCTTGAGGGCGGCGCTGGCCTGCGGGATGTGGCGGGCCAGGCTGAGGATGTGTCCCACCGTGAGTTCAGCTGCCGAGACGATGTTGGAGGTGGGCGCGTTCACCACCATGACACCGGCCTGCGTGGCTGCCTTGATGTCCACGTTGTCCAGGCCTACTCCCGCACGGGCGATGACCTTGAGGTTCTTCGCAGCGGCGATCGCCTCGGCGTCCACCTGCGTTGCCGAGCGGACCAGGATCGCGTCAACGTCGCCAATGGCGGAGAGCAGCTGGGAACGGTCGGCGCCGTCGGTCTGGCGGATCTCGAAGTCCGGGCCCAGGGCCTCGACGGTAGCGGGGGAAAGTTCTTCGGCGAGCAGTACTACGGGTTTTGACACGGCTGATCCTCTGCGTTGCAGTCCGGGGGATAAAAATAGTCTAGGCCGACGGAAAGGCCGGGCTCACATTGTTAAGTGTGAACCCGGCCTCACAGTCTGACTTTATAACGGCACGTTGGGCCAGCCTTAGCGGGCTGCGGAACCTTCGACGTAGTCCACGTCCTGCTGCTGCCAGGCGAAGAGGGAGCGCAGTTCGCGGCCAACAGCCTCGATGGGGTGCTGCTCAGCCTTGGCACGCAGGGCCTTGAATTCGACGCCGCCGTTGTCCTGGTCCTCGATGAAACGCTTGGCGAAGGCGCCGGACTGGATGTCGGCCAGGACGGCCTTCATGTTTTCCTTCACCTCGGGGGTGATGACGCGGGGACCGGAGACGTAGTCGCCGTACTCAGCGGTGTCCGAAACGCTCCAGCGCTGCTTGGCAATGCCGCCTTCCCACATGAGGTCGACGATGAGCTTGAGCTCGTGGAGGACCTCGAAGTAGGCGATCTGCGGCTGGTAGCCGGCTTCGGTCAGGGTTTCGAAGCCGTACTGGACCAGCTGGGACACGCCGCCGCACAGGACGGCCTGCTCGCCGAAGAGGTCCGTTTCGGTTTCTTCGGTGAAGGTGGTCTTGATGACGCCGGCGCGGGTGCCGCCGATGGCCTTGGCGTAGGACTTGGCCAGCTCCCAGGCGGAACCGGTGGCGTCCTGTTCGACGGCGATGATGTCCGGGATGCCGCGGCCGGCTTCGAATTCGCGGCGCACGGTGTGGCCCGGAGCCTTCGGGGCGACGAGGATGACGTCAACGCCCTCCGGAGCCTGGATGTAGCCGAAGCGGATGTTGAAACCGTGGGCGAAGGCAAGGGCCTTGCCGGGCTTCAGCTTGTCCTTGATGGAGTCGTTGTAGATCGAGCGCTGGTGCTGGTCCGGCGCCAGGATCATGATGACGTCGGCCCATTCGGCGGCGTCGGCAACGTTCTTGACCGTGAAGCCTGCGTCCTCGGCCTTGGGTGCGGACTTGGAGCCGTCCTTCAGGGCGATGACAACCTCGACGCCGGAATCGCGCAGGTTAAGCGCGTGGGCGTGGCCCTGGGAACCGTAGCCAACAATGGCTACCTTGCGGCCCTGGATAATCGACAGGTCGGCGTCGTCGTCGTAGAACATTTCAGTCACTTGCGTAACTCCTCTTGAGTGGATTGTAGATAGGTGTCTTGCGTGGTGCGGTTACGGGCGTTGCGTACTGCCGCGCGGGACCTTGAGGGCCTAAGCGGAGCGCAGCGCCCTGTCACTCATGGAGCGGGATCCCCGTCCAACGGCCAGGGTGCCGGACTGCACGATTTCGCGGATGCCGAAGGGCTCCAGCACTGAAAGCAGCGCTGCGAGCTTCTCCGGGGTACCGGTTGCCTCGATCACCAACGAGTCTGTGGACACGTCGACGACGGCGGCACGGAACAGGTCTGCGGCCTGGGTAACCTGCAGGCGTGTTGCGGCATCCGCACGTACCTTGACCAGGATGTGGTCGCGCTGTACGGAAGATTCGGAAGTCAGCTCAACGATCTTGATGACGTTGATCAGCTTGTTGAGCTGCTTGGTGACCTGCTCGATGAGGTCGCCGTCGGCGTCGACAACGACCGTCATCCGGGAAATGCCCGGAACCTCGGTGGGGCCGACGGCCAGGGAGTTGATGTTGAAGGCGCGCCGGGCGAAGAGGCTCGCAACCCGGGTCAGGACGCCCGGCTTGTCTTCCACCAGGACGGAAAGTGTGTGGCGGCTCATGGTCAGTCCTCTTCTTCCCATTCCGGGGTCATGTTGCGGGCAACCTGGATCTGGTCGTTGCTCACGCCGGCGGGCACCATCGGCCACACCATGGAGTTGGGGCTCACCACGAAGTCGATGACTACGGGGCGGTCATTGATTTCGAGGGCCTTCTGGATGGTGGCGTCGATGTCCTCGTCGCGTTCACAGCGGAACGAGGCGCAGCCGTACGCCTCCCCCAGCTTGACGAAGTCCGGGATGCGGACGGTGTCGTGGCCGGTGTTCAGGTCGGTGTTCGAGTAGCGGCCTTCGTAGAAGAGGGTCTGCCACTGGCGCACCATGCCCAGGGAGGAGTTGTTGATGACGGCAACCTTGATGGGGATCTTGTTAATGGCGCAGGTGGCCAGTTCCTGGTTGGTCATCTGGAAGCAGCCGTCGCCGTCGATGGCCCAGACCACCCGGTCCGGCTCGCCCACCTTGGCGCCCATCGCAGCCGGCACGGCATAGCCCATGGTGCCGGCGCCGCCCGAGTTGAGCCAGGCATGCGGGCGCTCGTACTTGATGAACTGAGCTGCCCACATCTGGTGCTGGCCAACGCCTGCCACGTAGACGCCTTCCGGACCGGTCAGGGCGCCGATCCGCTCGATGACCTTCTGCGGGGCGGTCAGGCCGTCGTCCGGCTCGGTCCAGCCCAGCGGGTAGGTTTCCTTGAGGTTGTTGAGGAAGGCCCACCAGGTGGTGAGGTCCGGGGTGCCCGACGCCTCGAACTGGGTGCGGACGGCTTCGGTGAGCTCCGGAATGATCTCCTTGACCGAACCAACAATCGGCACATCCGCAGTGCGGTTCTTGGAGATTTCGGCCGGGTCGATGTCGGCGTGGATGACCTTGGCCATCGGTGCGAACGTCTTCAGCACGCCGGTGACGCGGTCGTCGAACCGGGCACCGAGGGTGATCAGCAGGTCCGACTGCTGCAAGGCAGTCACCGCCGAAACGGTGCCGTGCATGCCGGGCATTCCCATGTGCTGCGGGTGTGAGTCCGGGAACGCGCCCTTGGCCATCAGCGTGGTGACGACCGGGGCTCCCGTGGCCTCGGCGAGTGCCAGCAGCTCAGCGGATGCGTGCGCTTTGATGACACCGCCGCCCACGTACAGCACAGGTTTGCTGGCCGCGGCAATCAGCTTGGCGGCCTCGCGTACCTGCTTGTTGTGCCCTCGGGTGACCGGACGGTAACCGGGCAGGTCGATGCGCGGCGGCCAGGAGAAGGTCATCTCGCCTACCTGGGCGTCCTTGGCCACGTCCACGAGGACGGGACCGGGGCGCCCGGTGGAAGCGAGGTGGAACGCTTCCGCCATGACATGCGGGATGTCGTTGGGGTCGGTCACCAGGAACGAGTGCTTGGTGATGGGCATGGTGATGCCCACGATGTCGGCTTCCTGGAACGCGTCGGTGCCGATCACACCGCTGGACACCTGGCCGGTGATGGCCACCAGCGGAACGGAGTCCATGTGGGCATCCATGATGGCGGTAACGAGGTTGGTGGCGCCCGGGCCCGAGGTGGCGATGCAGACGCCCACCCGCCCGGTCACCATGGCGTAGCCTTGCGCGGCGTGGCCGGCTCCCTGTTCGTGACGGACCAGCACGTGGTTCATGCTGGAGGCCATCAAGGGGTCGTAGGTGGGCAGGATCGCGCCACCGGGCAAACCGAAAATATCGTCGACGCCGAGTTCTTCGAGCGAGCGGACAATTGCTTGCGAGCCGGTCATCACCGTCGGGGGTACGACGTTGTTCGGCCCAAGGACAGGAGAGACGGCGGCAAGCTCGGCGACGACGGCGTTCTCAGCCGTCCGGTCGGCGCGGTCCGGAGCCTTGGCGGCTCCGGCGGACTTGGTGGCCATCAGCGAGGGGCTGATGGGCGATCCTTTGCTCATCGGACTCTTCCTTGTGGATCATCTGTGGTTCGTGGAAACTGCGGGAAATAAAAAAACCCCTCAGCCTGGCGGCTCTTCGAGGGGTTCGCGCGTGACAGTTCGTTGCCGGGGCTAGTGGGCCACGCGCTTGCTAAGGACGACGACTGCTTCTGCAACAGCGCAGCTGGTAACGAAAGTCATGCGTTCAGTTTTCCCTCTGGGCGAGATGCGTGTCAACGAGCCGTGCCACGATCTCACCATGTGGACCCCATTGTCCACTTATTGATCCTCCAGCGGAAGGATCAAAACCTACAGCCACTCACCCTGGCCCGGAAGGGCTTAACAAGGGTGATGCCGAGGGGCCCCTTGCATGAGGCGCTCAGCGCCTCATGCAAGGGGAAGGCATCAGCCGCAGTATGCGCCTGTGCTGGCACTGTGCACCAGCTTGGCGTACTTGGCGAGCACGCCCTTGGTGTACCTGGCCGGGAGCGGCTCCCAGCCCACCTTGCGGGCTTCGAGCTCGGCCTCGTCCACCAGCAGGTCGAAGCTGCGGGCTGCGATGTCCACGCGGATACGGTCGCCGTCCTTCACGAAGGCGATGGGGCCGCCGTCGACCGCTTCCGGAGCCACGTGGCCGATGCACAGGCCTGTGGTGCCGCCGGAGAACCGGCCGTCGGTAAGGAGCAGGACGTCCTTGCCCAGGCCTGCGCCCTTGATGGCGCCCGTGATGGCGAGCATCTCGCGCATGCCCGGACCGCCCTTGGGGCCCTCGTAGCGGATAACGACGACGTCCCCGGCGTGGATCCGGCCGTTGTCCAGGGCGTCCAGGGCTCCCTGTTCACGCTCGAAGACGCGGGCGGTGCCTTCAAAGACATCGGCATCGAAGCCTGCGCTCTTCACCACTGCGCCCTCGGGCGCCATGGTGCCGTGCAGGATGGTGATGCCGCCGGTCTTGTGGATGGGGTTGTCCAGCGCGCGCAGGATCTTGCCGTCCACATCCGGCGGGTTGATGGCGTCGAGGTTTTCGGCCACGGTCTTGCCGGTGACGGTGAGGCAGTCGCCGTGCAGCAGGCCGGCGTCGAGCAGTGCCTTCATGATCACCGGCACGCCGCCGATCCTGTCCACGTCGGTCATGACGTAGCGGCCGAACGGTTTGAGGTCGCCCAGGTGGGGGATCTTGTCGCCGATGCGGTTGAAGTCATCCAGCGTCAGCTCAACTTCGGCCTCGCGGGCGATCGCCAGGAGGTGCAGCACGGCGTTGGTGGAGCCGCCGAAGGCCATGGTGACGGCGATGGCGTTCTCGAACGCTTTCTTGGTCATGATGTCGCGCGCAGTGATGCCCTGGCGGAGCAGGTTGACCACTGCCTCGCCTGACTTGCGGGCGAATTCATCACGACGGCGGTCTGCCGAGGGCGGGGCGGCCGAGCCGGGCAGGGACATGCCCAGGGCCTCGCCGATGCAGGCCATGGTGTTGGCCGTGTACATCCCGCCGCAGGCACCTTCGCCGGGGCAGATGGCCTTTTCGATGCGGGTCAGGTCCTCCATGCTCATCTTGCCCGCGGCGCAGGCACCAACGGCCTCGAACGCGTCGATGAGGGTGACTTCCTTCTCGGAGCCGTCCTCAAGCTTGACCCAGCCCGGCATGATGGAACCGGCGTAAAGGAAGACGCTGGACAGGTCCAGGCGGGCAGCTGCCATCAGCATGCCGGGGAGGGACTTGTCGCAGCCGGCCAGCAGGACCGAACCGTCAATCCGCTCCGCCTGCATAACGGTCTCCACGGAGTCGGCAATGACTTCGCGTGACACCAGGGAGAAGTGCATGCCCTCATGGCCCATGGAGATGCCGTCGGAAACCGAAATGGTGCCGAACTGCATGGGGAACCCGCCGCCGGCGTGGACGCCTTCCTTGGCGCCTTGCGCAAGCCGGTTCAGGGAGAGGTTGCAGGGAGTGATTTCGTTCCAGGAACTGGCGACGCCGACCTGGGGCTTGGCGAAGTCGTCATCACCCATACCGACCGCCCGGAACATGCCGCGGGCGGGCGCCGCGTGGATTCCGTCCGTTACGACCCGGCTCCGGGGTTTGATGTCAGGCTTGTTCTCGGTTGCGATCTGGGCGTCACTCATAGGGGAAAGTCTAGGGCTCGGCTCCACACCGGAACGACAGGTTCATGCCCCTCAATACCAAAAGCCTGAAATTCGATGCCGGATCATGGACTGCCATCTCGCATAGTGAGACGAATCGTTCGGGGCCCGTCCCGCCGGGCGCTGGCTCACGGGCGTCTTCCAGCCCCGCGCCGCGCAACAGCCACTGCCGTCAATCTGGACAGTCGTGGCCGCCGGACGTAGCGTCAGGAAAAGACACCTTGCCATCCGGACTGAAGGGCCTGCCATGGATTTCGTTTTCTGGATCATCCTGATCATTGTCATCATCGGCGTTGTGTGGTGGTTGCTGAACCGCAACAGTGCATCCAAGCCGTCCGGGGAGTCCGGCGCCGAGCGCACGCGCACCGACGGAGCGCTCTCGGGCGGAAGCGCCGCTGCCTCTGCTGAAGCAGCCGGCACCACCGGCCTTCCCGGCGCAGCAGGTTTCGGCCGTCCCGCCGAACCTGCAGCGCCGACCACCGCAGAGGAACCCGCAGATACGGCGGCACCGGCTGCAGTCCCCCCAGTACCCGGCCAGGACGAGCGCCGCCGCCAGGACGAGGACGAGTGGGAAACCAAATGGTCCGAGGCCTCGGGCTCCTCCGTCGTTGCAGCCGGCGGAGCATCGCACCGCGGGCCGCAGGAAAGTCCTCTGCAGGAAAGCCCGGCCGGGACCGGTGGCGCGTCCATGGCGGCTCCTTCCCCGGCTCCCGCGGACCAGCCGGCAGAACCGGCGCCGGCATCCCGGCCGGTCCATCACCCTGAATACACGGAGCCGCACGCCCCCACCCTCCCGGGCGCCGAGACGGCGGCGGTGGAGGACCTGGACGACGCCGGTCCGGCGGGCCGGGCTTCCACGCCGGCGGGTGCCGGTACTGAAAACGGCACTGCACGTGGTGCTGTGAGTAGTGCTGCGAGTGCCTCTGCCGCGGGCCAGCCCGCCGGTGGCGGCGCGCCCGCAACGCCGACAGCTGCCGTCGTTCCCGACAGCGCGCCCGCGGCAGAAACGGCGGACCGCACCCAGTCTTCCGCCGTGACTGAAAACGGAGCCGACCACGCCCGACAGCCCCAGGCCGCAGCAGCGACGGAACCCGCAGGACACCTGGCGGCGGATGAACCCTACGGGGCGGGCTCAGCGGCCGCGGCAGCGGATGGCAGCGGACCGGCCGGCTACACGGTCAAGGGTGACGCCGGAACCATGGTCTATTACGAGGAGGGGCATCCCGAATATGACCAGGCGCGGGCCGAGGTCTGGTTTGAGTCGGCCGCCCATGCCGAGGCCGCGGGCTTCCGGGTTCCCCGCCGGAGGCGGCTCGAGTAAGGCCCGCGCCGGCGCCTACGGCACCACCACCGGTTTCGCTGCTGCCCTGTGGCCCATTTCACAGGGCAGTACGGCACGATCCGCTACGTCGCCAGGACGCCGGAGGGCGGATTCCGGCTCCCACCCGGCAACAAAAACCCTGATTTTGTGCTGGTTCTGCCCCCTCCCCCGCGATGCGGGCCCGGCTTTCCACCCGATTTCACATGCGCAAAAAGTTCGTGTAGAGTTTCATGTCGTTGCGGAGATCAACCGGGAAAGAAAAGCCCGGTGATCACAGCAAAAAGATGCACCTCTAGCTCAATTGGCAGAGCAATTGACTCTTAATCAATGGGTTCCGGGTTCAAGTCCCGGGGGGTGCACGATTGGGAAAACAGCCTCCTGCTCGCGGAAACGCGAGCAGGAGGCTGTTTTGTTGTGTCCCCACTTGTTTCGGCCCCTGGCCGCCGCGGAGGGACCTGCATGGCGCCGACGTGGCGGCGGTGGCCAGGGGCCGTCCTCGGGCAACAAAAAAGGCGTGACCGCAGCCCGTGGAGGCCGCAGTCACGCCTGCCCGCCGGCGACTAGTCCGGCGTCTTACTTCTAGGGTGTGTTCTCCACCAGCGCGCCGTTGGCGGAGCTGGGGGTTGTGGCGAACTGGCTGGCCAGTTCGCGCACGACAGCCTGGAGTTCCTGACGCAGCAAGTCCGGATCAATTGAGGCTGACGCCAGCACCGACCGTTCCATTTCCACCGCGGCCTTAACGGCTTCTTTGCCCTGCTCGGTGAGGGACACCACATGGCTCCGGCGGTCCGACGTGCTGCGGACGCGGACGATGTGTCCGTGGGCCTCAAGGCGGCTGAGCGTCTTACCCATAGTCTGCGCCTGGACACGAACGTATTGCGCAAGCTGCGCCTGGGTCATGGGGCCTTGCGCATCGAGAACCTCGATGGCAATGACTCCCGCATGGGTGAGGCCGATGGCACCCAGTTTTTCATTCCAGGAGTGTTCAACGAGGCGCGCAGCAGTGGACAAGAGGCGCCCCGTGGGCCAGTGATCCATATCAGGCATGCAGCAAGTATAGCCAAGTGCCGATTAGCACTGGTTCCCTGCCCTTACTAGGCTGGTGTGTCCCGCCCGCGAAAAGGAGAAAAACATTGGCTGACAGACTCGTAACCGGCGACGACGCGCCCGGTTTCACACTGAAGGACTCTTCCGGCGCGGACGTCAGTTTGTCCGGGCGCCCCGGCCGCCACACCATTGTGTACTTCTACCCGGCAGCCGCAACACCGGGGTGCACCAAGGAGGCGTGCGATTTCCGCGACAACCTTGCCTCTCTCCAGTCGGCCGGCTACGACGTGCTGGGCATCTCCCCCGATCCGGTGGAAAAACTGGCGAAGTTCGCGGCAAAGGAAGAGCTCACTTTTCCCTTGCTCTCGGACGCGGACCATGCCGTTGCGGAGGCGTACGGTGCCTGGGGCGAGAAGAAGAACTACGGCAAGACCTACGAGGGACTGATCCGTTCCACCATCGTGGTGGACCCCGAGGGCAAGGTTGCGCTGGCCCAGTACAACGTCAGGGCCACGGGCCACGTTGCCAAGCTGCGGCGGGACCTTAACCTCGACGCCTGACCATGCGGCGCTAACCAAGGCCCTGCCGTGGCGACGCTACAATGGACACTGGCATCCGCCGTCGGGCCCTGCCGAAGGGAAACGGCGGCAGGAAGCCCTGCGCGAGTGGTGAAATTGGCAGACACGCAGGATTTAGGTTCCTGTGCCTTCGGGCGTGGGGGTTCAAGTCCCCCCTTGCGCACTATATGGTCCCCCGGCTGTGGCCGGGGGACCACTCCGTTTAACCGGCCCGCCACCTGCGCGTATGCACGGCAAAATTCGCAGGCCGCCGAAAAACTC
The DNA here is from genome assembly GCF_034258515.1 of Pseudarthrobacter oxydans. Classification (NCBI taxonomy): domain Bacteria; kingdom Bacillati; phylum Actinomycetota; class Actinomycetes; order Micrococcales; family Micrococcaceae; genus Pseudarthrobacter; species Pseudarthrobacter oxydans. Next base: position 2,737,625 of record NZ_CP139438.1, read on the forward strand.
CTTGGAATGCACCCATCCGCGTCCCACCCCCGGCCGAATACCCAGTGAGACACCGGCCAAGGGCAGGTGCCCACCAGCAAGATTCGAACGACGCCGTCCGACAGTGTGTCCGCGGCGGGCAGACGCCACAATCCAAGGAGAACCGAAATGCAGACCATCAAGCGCACAACCTTCACCGTCGCAGGCGTAGCAGCAGCAGCTCTGCTCAGCCTCACCGCCTGTGGCGGTTCGGCATCGACGTCCGGCTCCTCCGCTCCCGCGGAATCGCCGGCGGCTACGAGCATGGCGCCTTCACCGTCCGCCACCGCCTCCGCTGCGGCCATGGATCCGGCGGCCAACCTGGTTGGCCCGGGCTGCGCGGGCTACGCCGAAAAGGTCCCCTCAGGTGCAGGCTCCGTTGAAGGCATGGCCCTCGATCCGGTGGCGGTTGCAGCGTCCAACAACCCGATCCTGACAACCCTCACCGCGGCCGTTTCCGGAAAGCTGAACCCCAAGGTTGACCTGGTGGACACGCTGAACGGCGGCGAGTTCACGGTCTTCGCTCCGGTGGATGACGCCTTCGCCAAGATCGATGCCGCCACCATCGAAACCCTGAAGACGGACGACGCCCTCCTGAGCAAGATCCTGACCTACCACGTGGTTCCCGGCCAGATCACCCCCGACAAGATCGCCGGCACCCACGCTACGGTCCAGGGCGGTTCCGTTACTGTCACGGGCAGCGGTGACCAGCTCAAGGTTGATAACGCCAACGTGATCTGCGGCGGCGTCCAGACCAAGAACGCCACCGTCTACCTGATCGACTCGGTGCTGATGCCCAAGTAACCACCAGGTGCGGACACCCCAACGCGTCCGCGGGAACAGCGAAGCCGGGGGCCTGCCGAAAGGATGGCCCCCGGCTTCCCTGTGCCGCGGAGGCCGCGGCGGCCCCGCGGGCCGGAACACCCGGCGGCGCCAGGGACCTGCAGGTGGCGTCTATTAGACTGGGCTTCGGTCCGCACGCGGCGGCTCCGGCAGATCCAGAGGTGATAAACGAGTGCCCAGCAGTACTTCGCGGCGGACAGTCATCAAGACGGGCGCTGTCCTCCTGGCGTTGGGCGTGACCTCCTGCACGGCCGTCCCCGCCCCCTCGCCGTCGTCGGACTCCCCCAGCGCAACAACCGCCGCCGAGCCCGCCGCCACCTTCAATTTTGGAACTGCTGCCCAGCCCCTGGGCCTGGATCCTGCCCTGTCCAACGATGTCGAGTCCCAGCGCATTACCCGCCAGATCCTCGAAGGGCTGGTGGGAGTGGACCAAATCACCGGAAAGCCCACGCCATTGCTCGCCACGGAGTGGACTGAATCGAACGAAGGCCGTTCCTACACCTTCAAACTCCGCTCCGACGTCGTTTTCCAGGACGGGACCCCGTTCAACGCGGAGGCCGTCTGCGTCAACTTCAACCGCTGGTTCGCCTTTTCCGCGGAGTTGAGGCGGCAGGCTCCGGGCGGAACCTTCAAGGGTGTCTTCAAGGCGCATTCGGATGAGCCGGAGCTCTCCATCTTCAAAAGCTGCACCGCACTCTCAGCGGACACTGTGAGGATTGACCTTACCCAGCGGTTCACCGCCTTCCTCCAGGCCCTTACGCTGCCGGCCTTTGCCATGGCCTCCCCTGCCGCCCTCGCCGCGGGCAAGGCCGACGTCCTAGACCAAAGCCGCGGCGGCCAGCCCGTCTCCGCCTTTGGCACCAAGCCGGTGGGAACCGGTCCGTTCAGCCTTTCCTCCTGGGACGAAGGAAGCGTGACGCTGGCCACCAACAAGTCCTATTGGGGCGAACGCGGCCAGATTTCCACCATCAACTTCGTCGCCTACGACCACCCGCAGGCCAGGCTCCAGGCCCTGCTCGACGGCAAGATCGACGGTTATGACGCCGTAACGGTGGGCAACTTCGACCAACTGGTCAAGCGCGGAAAGCAGATCGTCCAGCGCGACCCCTTCTCCGTCATGTACGTGGGCATCAACCAGGATGTCCCCGTGCTCCAGAACCTGAAGGTCCGCCAGGCGATCGAAATGGCGATCGACAAGGAGACCCTGATCCGCAGGTTCTTCATCGACAACACGGCCAAGGCCACGCAGTTCGTCCCGCCCAAGATCAGCGGCTTTAACAACGAGGCCCCGGAGTTGGGCCACGACCCCGCCAAGGCCAAGGAGTACCTGAAGGAGGGCGGGTACGCCGGCGAGGAACTCAAGTTCTACTACCCCCTGAACGTCACCCGCCCCTACCTGCCCACGCCCGAGAAGGTCTATGCGGAGATCAGCCGCCAGCTCACCGCCGTCGGATTCAACATCCAGCCGGTTCCGGTGGACTGGTCCGACGGCTACCTGCAGAAGGTGCAATCGCCCGGCGACCACGCGCTCCATCTCCTGGGCTGGAACGGCTCCTACTCCGATGCCGATAATTTCGTGGGCCCCCTCTTCGGGGAGAAGAACGGCGAGTTTGGCTACCATGATCCCCAGGTCTTTTCGAAGATCAACCGGGCGCGCGGGTTGCCCGAAGGCAAGGAACGGGATGAGCAATATCACACCATCAACGCCCAGATTGCGGCGACCGTACCCGCAGTCCCCGTCGCCTTCCCCATCTCCGCCCTGGCCCTGTCCGACCGTGTCCTGAGCTATCCGGCGTCGCCGGTCTTAAATGAAGTTTTCACGAAGGTGCAACTAAAGCCTTGACGGAGCGGCCCAATTTCAGTATGTCCGCTGCCCGGGGATATTCTGTGACAGCCAGAGCCGCTGCAATCGGAGACTGATCGTGACCTTCATTTCCAAGACCCCACATGCCGACGTCGTCCTGATTGGCGGCGGCATCATGAGCGCCACACTGGGGGCATTCCTCAAGCAGCTGGAGCCGGACTGGACCATCTCCCTGTTCGAACGGCTGGACCAGCCCGGGCTGGAAAGCTCCGGCCCGTGGAACAACGCCGGCACCGGCCACGCTGCCCTCTGCGAACTCAACTATTCCCCTGCAGCCAAAGACGGCTCAGTGGACCCCTCCAAGGCACTGCAGATCAATGAACAGTTCCAGTTGTCCCGCCAGTTCTGGTCCCATTTGGTGGACCGGAACCTGATCGGCTCTCCCAAGGGCTTCATCAACACCGTGCCGCACATGAGCTTCGTCATCGGCGAGGACCACACGCGCTTCCTGCGGACCCGGTACGAGGCACTCAAGACCCACACCCTGTTCCGGAGCATGGAGTACTCCGAGGACCACGGCCAGATCGCCAAGTGGGCGCCGCTGATCGTGAAGGGGCGCGATCCCAAGCAGCGCATCGCCGCTACCCGCGCCGCAGAGGGCACCGACGTCGACTTCGGGGCACTCACCCGCGAACTGACCACCTACCTTGGGAACAACGGCGTCGAAATCAACTTCGGCCATGACGTCACGGGCATCTCCAGGGCGTCCGACGGCGGCTGGGACCTTTCGCTGAAGTACCCCAAGTCAGGCGAGCACGGCAAGATCCACGCCAAGTTCGTGTTTGTGGGTGCCGGCGGCGGCGCCCTGCACCTGCTGCAGGCTTCGGGCATCCCGGAAAGCAAGGGCTACGGCGGGTTCCCGGTCTCCGGGCAGTTCTTCCGCTGCACGGACGAGACCATCGCCGCCCAGCACAGTGCCAAGGTCTACGGCCAGGCATCGGTGGGCGCGCCGCCCATGTCGGTGCCCCACCTTGACACCCGGTACGTGGACGGAAAGCGTTCGCTGCTGTTCGGACCGTATGCCGGGTTCTCCACCAACTTCCTGAAGAACGGTTCCTACCTCGATCTTCCGCGGTCCATCAGGCCGAGCAACATCATTCCAATGCTGGCGGTGGCGAAGGACAACATGGACCTCACCGCGTACCTGGTCAAGGAAGTGGCCAAGCGCCACGGCGACAAAGTCGAAGCGCTGCGTGAGTACTACCCGGAGGCCAAGGACGGTGACTGGGAACTGATCACCGCCGGCCAGCGTGTACAGATCATCAAGAAAGATCCGCAGAAGGGCGGCATCCTCCAGTTCGGAACTGAAGTGATCGCCGGCCGTGACGGTTCCATCGGCGCGCTCCTGGGCGCGTCCCCCGGAGCATCCACTGCGGTCCCTATCATGATCGAACTGCTGAAGAAGACCTTCCCGCGGAACTTCAAGGGCTGGCAGTCCAAGCTGAAGGACATGATGCCCGGCTACGGGGTCAAGCTGGACGAGAACCCGGAGCTTGCCGTCGAGCTGGAAAAGGCAACAGCCAAGTCGCTTCAGCTGGAGAGCGTTTCCGCCAGCCGCTGACCCTGCCGGGGCCGGCGGCCGGCACGTCCGGGTCCGTATCCGTCAGTCAACCCCTCAGGAGACCATGCGATGTTCCGGCTGGCACAACTCTCACTTGCGAACCGGGCCCTGATCGCACTGGTGACTGTCTTCGCGTCCGTCTTTGGCGTGATCACCATGTCGTCGCTGAAGCAGGAACTCATCCCGTCGATCGAGTTCCCGCAGATCACCGTGCTGACCGCCATGCCGGGTGCCTCCCCGGAGGTGGTGGACAAGCAGGTGAGCGGGCCGCTGGAGACTGCCCTGAACGGCGTGGAGGGGCTGGAATCCACCTCCTCCACGTCCCGCAACGGCGTCTCCCAGATCACCATGGTGTTCACGTACGGTTCCAACCTGGACCGGGCACGGAACCAGATTGACCGGGCCATCTCCAACGCCAAGCGGACCCTGCCCGAGGACGTCCAACCGCAGGCCTTCGCCGGCAGCATCAATGATTTTCCCATCGTTTTCCTGGCGGTTTCCTCGGACAAGGGCCTCAGCGAACTCAACGCCGACCTCCAGCGGCTGAGCGTGCCCCGCCTGCAGAAGATCGACGGCGTCCGGGGCGCCGACGTGACAGGCGGCGCTACCCAGCACATCGAGATCCTTCCCCGGCCCGACGCGATGGCGGCATCCGGCGCCACCATCGCCTCCATCCGGGATGCGATGGCCAACAACGGTGCGCTGATCCCGGCCGGAACGCTGGAGGAGCAGGGCAAGACGCTGTCACTGCAGATCGGCAGCCCGGTCGATTCATTGGACGCCATCAAGGCGCTTCCGCTTGCCGGGGCCAGGAACGCCGCCACGATCGGCGCCGTGGCGGACGTCGCCCTCAAAGATGACGAACGCACCTCCATCACCCGGACCAACGGTTCGGAAACGCTTGCCGTGTCCATCACCAAAAAGCCTGAAGGCGACACGGTGGGCATTTCGCACGCAGTCCGGGACACCCTCGACGAACTCGAAGCCGAACTTGGCTCGAACGCCAAGTTCACCCCGGTGTTCGACCAGGCACCGTTCATCGAAAAATCCATCAAGGACCTCACTACCGAGGGCATGCTGGGGCTGGGTTTCGCGGTGGCGGTCATCCTTGTCTTCCTGATGTCCACCCGCTCCACCCTGGTCACGGCAGTCTCCATCCCGCTCTCGCTGCTGATCACCTTTATCGGCCTGTCCGCCACCGGATATTCCCTGAACATCCTGACGCTCGGCGCGCTCACCATCGCCATCGGCCGGGTGGTGGACGACTCCATTGTGGTCATTGAAAACATCAAGCGGCACCTGAGCTACGGCGAAGACAAGGTCACCGCCATCCTGACCGCCATCAGGGAGGTGGCGGGGGCCATTACCGCATCCACGCTCACCACCGTTGCGGTCTTCCTCCCCATTGCCTTCGTGGGTGAGCTCGCGGGCGAGCTGTTCAGGCCGTTTGCCCTCACGGTCACCATGGCGCTGCTTGCATCCCTGCTGGTTTCGCTGACCATCGTCCCGGTGCTGGCGTACTGGTTCCTGAAGAACACCGGCGCCGCGGCCGGTGCGGCTGCGGCAGGTTCAGCAGCTGCCCGCCGCAACGCGGACGAGGTGCGGGAACGGGCGCTGGAAGCGGAACAGCGGAGCAGGCTCCAGCGCGGGTACCTGCCCATCCTCACCAAAACCCAGAAGCATCCGGTGCTCACCCTTGTTGCCGCCGTCCTGGTGCTTGGCGCAACGGCGGCCATGACGCCCCTGCTGGCCACGAACCTCCTGGGTAACTCGGGCCAGAACAGCCTCACGGTCCGCCAGGTACTGCCCGCCGGAACCAGTTTGGCCGACACCAGCGCAGCGGCCGTCCGGCTGGAAGAAGTCCTTCGAGGCATCGACGGCGTGAAGGACGTCCAGGTGACGTCCGGCAACGCGCAGGCCGGGTTCGCCGCGCTCACCTCCACCGGGTCCTCGAACTCCACGTTCACGGTGGTCACGGACGAAAAGGCGAACCAGGCACGGCTGCAGGAGACGGTGCGGAGCGAACTGGCAAAGGTCCCCGATTCCGGGAAGGTCTCGGTGGGCACCCAACAGGGCGGCTTCGGCACATCGTCCACGGTGGACATCACGCTCAAGGCCGCCACCACCGCCGACCTCCGCGAGGCCAGCGACACGATGGTTTCGGCGATGACCGGCGTACCGGGCACCAGCGAGGTGGCAACCAACCTCGCGGCAAGCCAGCCGGTGGTCCAGGTCAAGGTTGACCGGGCGAAGACCGTCGCCGCCGGGCTCAACGAGGAACAGGTTGCGGGCGTGCTCGCATCCACCATCAGCCCCATCCCCGCCGGAACCGTCCGGATCGACACGGATGACTTCCCGGTCCGGATTGGCAAAGGCACCAGGTTCACCAGCATCGACGCCGTCCGGCAAATTTCCCTGCCGGCAGCCGGGGGCCCTGTCACGCTCGGCACCATCGCCGCGGTTGAACAGGTGGACGTCCCTGTATCCATCACCGCCAGCAACGGCCAGCGCACAGCGCGGATCTCCGTGACGCCGTCGGGCTCCAACCTGGGCGCCGTCAACGCGGAGGTCCAGAAACGGCTCGAAGAAGTACAGCTGCCGGCGGGCGTCACTGCCGAAATCGGCGGTGCCACCACCCAGCAGCAGGAGTCCTTCCAGCAGCTCGGGCTCGCGCTGCTGGCGGCAATCGCCATCGTCTACGTCATCATGGTGGCCACCTTCAAGTCGCTCATCCAGCCGCTGATCCTCCTGGTCTCGGTGCCGTTCGCGGCCACCGGGGCCGTCGCACTGCTCCTGGTCACCGGGGTCCCGCTGGGACTGCCTTCGTTGATCGGCATGCTCATGCTGGTGGGCATTGTGGTCACCAACGCGATCGTGCTCATCGACCTCATCAACCAGTACCGGCAGCCGCGCGACGGACGGCCGGGCATGAACGTTGCGGACGCGATCACGCACGGGTCGCGCCAGCGCCTGCGTCCCATCCTGATGACAGCCCTTGCAACCGTGTTCGCCCTCACCCCCATGGCGCTGGGCCTCACGGGCGGCGGCGGCTTTATCTCGCAGCCCCTGGCTGTGGTGGTCATCGGAGGGCTCATCTCCTCCACGGCCCTCACCCTGGTCCTGGTGCCTGTCCTGTACAGGCTGGTGGAGGGCCGGCGCGAGAGGAAGGCCCTGCTCCGGGAACTGCAGGCGAGGCCGGAATTCGGCCCCGGGGCTGACGTCGATGAGGAGTTCCGGGACTGGACCACCGGCATGGTGCGGAAAACCAGCGGCAGGCGCGCTGCACCCGGAAGCCCCGAATAGGCAGGGCCGACGGCAGGCCCGGAATATTTTCCCGCAGGACGCGTTGTACCCGTCGATAGATGCAAATGCATCTAAATTGGACTACACTGGGAACAAGCCAGCAGTCCAGGAACGGAAAGGCACATCATGCAGATCGGTGTTTTCAGCGTCAGCGACATCACCACGGACCCCACGACGGGCCGGACCCCCACCGAGAACGAACGCATCAAGGCCTCGGTGGCCATCGCCAAAAAGGTGGAGGAAATCGGGATGGATGTCTACGCCCTGGGCGAGCACCACAACCGGCCGTTCTTCTCCTCCTCCCCCACCACCACCCTTGCCTACATCGCCGCCCAGACCGAGCGGATCACCCTTTCAACGGCGACCACGCTGATCACCACCAACGACCCGGTCAAGATCGCCGAGGACTTCGCGATGCTCCAGCACCTGGCCGACGGCCGGGTGGACCTGGTCCTGGGCCGCGGCAACACCGCGCCGGTGTACCCGTGGTTCGGCAAGAACATCCAGGACGGCGTGGAGCTGGCCATCGAGAACTACAGCCTGCTGCGCAAGCTCTGGGACGAGGACACCGTCAACTGGTCCGGCAAGTTCCGGACCCCGCTGCAGAACTTTACGTCGACGCCCCGCCCGCTTGACGGCGTCGCTCCCTTCGTGTGGCACGGTTCCATCCGCACGCCGCAGATCGCGGAAGTGGCGGCCTACTTCGGGGACGGCTTCTTCGCCAACAACATCTTCTGGCCCAAGGAGCACTACCAGCAGCTGATCGGCCTCTACCGGGAGCGCTACGAGCACTACGGCCACGGCAAGGCGGACCAGGCGATTGTGGGCCTGGGCGGCCAGTTCTTCATGCGGAAGAACTCCCAGGACGCCGTCAAGGAGTTCCGCCCCTACTTCGACAATGCCCCTGTGTACGGGCACGGCCCGTCACTGGAGGACTTCACCTCCCAGACGCCGCTGACCGTCGGCAGCCCGCAGGAGGTCATCGAAAAGACGCTGACGTTCCGGGAGTACTTCGGCGACTACCAGCGGCAGCTGTTCCTGATCGACCACGCCGGCCTGCCGCTGAAGACGGTGCTGGAGCAGCTGGACCTGTTCGGCGAGGAAGTCCTGCCCGTCCTGCGCAAGGAATACGCCGCCCGCAAGCCCGCGCACATTCCTGAGCCGCCCACGCACGCCGGCCGGGTTGCCGCGCTGCTGGCAGCGCAGGATGCCGAGAAGTCTGCTGCGGAGGCGTGATGGCAGGCAAGGCTCCTGAATCGCCGGTCCGCCTCGCAGCAGAGACCTGGGAGTCGCTGTTCCGGGCCCAGGTGGCGGTGATGCGCAAGCTGCAGTCCGGGCCTGCGTTCCGGAAGCTCGCGGTGAACGAGTACGACGTCCTGTTCACGCTGTCCCGCTGCCCGTCAGGCTGGCTGCGGCTCAACGAGCTCAATGACAACGTCCTGCTGAGCCAGTCCAGCCTGAGCCGCCTGGTGGAGCGGCTGGAGAAGCGCGGGCTCGTGGCCAGGATGCCGGCACCGGAGGATGGCCGTGGCGTGCTCCTGAAGCTGACTGACGAGGGGCGGGAGCTTCAGAAGGAGATCGGGCGCGAGCACGTGCGCGATATCTCCGCCGTCCTGGGTCCCGCCCTGACACCGGCTGAGCAGAAGGAACTGACAAGGCTCACCACCAAGCTCAGGAGCTCCCTGGGACCGCGCCCGCCCCGGCAGGAACCGGGCTAGCCCAGCGCCACCAGCCGGGCGGGATCCTCAACCGGGAGGTCTCCGTTGACCACGGCGGTGACCTGCATCTGGTTCAGCGTCAGGCTTCCGCCCACCGTGGACAGGAACGCCGTGTCGGCCGAGTCCCTGCCCGCCGTGATCCGCAGCATCGACTCCCGCGGGGCCAGCCCGGTGGGATCGATGACGTGCCATGCGCCTTCCACGTATGCTTCGGCCACGGCGTGGAAGTCCATGGGGCTCAGGCCGGGGGCGTACACGGCCGCCAGGCGTGCGGGTATGTCCTTGGACCTCAGCAGCGCAATGGCCAGGTGCGCAAAGTCGCGGCACACCCCGCGGCGGCTGAGGAGTGTCTCCACCGCACCGTCCGTGCCGCGGGAGGAGCCGCTCATGTACCGGAGTTCCCCGTTCACCCAGTTCCGGACGGCGAGCAGCAGTTCGCCGTCGCAGAGTCCTTCGAACTCGGCATACGCGGTGGGCAACAGGCGGTCAGATTCCGCGTAGCGGCTGGGCCGGACGTACCGGATCCGGTCGGCCAGCCCGGTTTCCTCGGGCAGTGCCTTCCCCCCCACCGTCGCGGAGTATTCCACGGTCACTTCGGCCGGGTCGGTGAACTCCATGTACTGCAGCCTGCCGCCGTGGTGGTCCGGCACCTCGGCCACGGGAACCTGCCGGCCGCCGGCTGTGATGGACAGGCTCTCCTCAAACGAGGAATAGCCGTCGTTCCTCGCCGCGGCTATGGCCATGGCCACCTTGGTGTTGGCTGTGGTCCTGAAAACCAGGCGTGCGGAAACAGTGCGTTCCATGACTCTCCGGGGGTGTCGGCAGTGGAAGGAAGTCGCCGGTTGTCGCGGCCGTTGATGTGGGCCGGGAACGGGGACTAGTTCTTGATCTCCAGAGACATTAGCATCCGCTGGACGTTGGCGAAGTCGCTGCTGTCACCGACGTACTGTGCGGCCTGGCCAAGAGTGTCGAATGCCTTGGCGGGTGCCACTTTTTCGTCTGGCGCGAATGCCCTGACGGCTACCAGGTCACCGAAGGAGTAGTCCCCCTTGCCGGCCGGGCCCCGGATGACGTTGCGCAGTTCGCAGGCCTGGCCGTCCGCCCCGCCCACAAGGTTCGTGACCCCGTACGAGCCGAAGTACCGGTACCCCTGGATCACCCTGAACACAACCCTGGGCGGAATGGTCCCCTCCCCGCCTTCGGCTTTCATGTCCGACGGCACGCTGCTGATCACGGTGTAGGGCCGCCGCGCGTCCTGCGGACATTCAGCGGACGACGGCGGGAGTCCCGTCCGCAGTGCCGCCATGAAGGTGCCGTCGGGCTTCTTCACCTCGACCTTCAAGGCCCCGGGCAGGGCACCCTCCTCCGGGGCCACCGACTGCGCTATCCACTCCTGCGGCAGCTCGAAACTCACGCTCTTTGCAGGGTCCGAGAAGGTTTTCCAGGCGGAAGCCGTGGCCACGGGCCCGGCCGTAGCGGACTCCGTGGCACCGGGCTTGGCGCTTCCGGAGGCCGTTGCTGACGCTGATGCTTCCGCCGGCGCGGTGGAGGCGGCCGCGGTGCCCGGCCCGCCAGGCTCCGCTGTCCATCCCGGCCCGCTGTTTGACGGTGTGGAGCATCCTGCCAGGAGCGCGCCGGCCACGAGCACTGATGCGCCCGCCAGGGCCCTTGATGTTGCCATGCCTTCCATGCAGCCAGCCTAACGGGACGCGGCAGCGTCGGGTCCTTTCCCCGGACGGTGTTTCGGCCTGCGCCGATGCGCGGAAGCCGTATGGCAGGGATGCGTGTCGTCGTCGGACGCGCAACTCCGGCGCCGGGGACTAGGCTGGTGCTTATGGAAGCCCACCACGGCACGGCCGAAGAAGATTTGGCGGACATTTCCGCCGTCGACATCGCCGACTGGCGCCTCCGGACCTTTGGCCTGTACGCCAATGTCCGCAAAGTCTCGGCCGAGAGTCCGGCGGAAGCGCATCTGTATTGGCGCCACCAGCGGGACCTCATGTTCGCCACGCACCCTGCATCCCCGCTGACTGCCGAGGAGAAAGCACGCTTCGGGGGCTTGAAGACTGCGGACTATGATCCGATTTTCCGTTTCCACGTTCCGCTGACCAAGGAAGGTGCCGGACGGGAAATGAGCATCGAAACCGGGACCGACGGCGTGGTGAACTTCGTCAGGATGGGCACGTTCGACCTCCCCGAGATGGGGCAGCTCGCCGTGTGGAAGCTGCGGGGCTACGGCGGCGGCATCTTCGTGCCCTTCCGCGACGCGACCGCAGGCCAGCCCGGCGGAAGCTACGGGGCAGGCCGCTACCTCCTGGACACCATCAAGGGAGCCTTCCACGGCGTCCACGGGACAGGACCGGATGCCCCCTTTGTCCTGGACTTCAACTTTGCCTACAACCCGTCCTGCGCCTACAACGAGGCCTGGGCGTGCCCCCTGCCGGGCCCGTCAAACCGGCTGGCCGTGGATATCCCCGTCGGAGAGCTCTACTAGCAGGTCGCACCGGGGGCATCCGTAACGGCTAGGAGCCGAGGGTCCGCACGCTTGCCACTGCCTGCCGGACAGCTTTGGCGGCAACCGCCAGGTCCTCCCCCGCCACCGCGGCGTCAAAGCTGAACCTGACCGCTGTCTGGGCCACCTCAGCCTCGAACCCCATGGCCGTGAGGACCGGCGACGGCGCATCGGACCCGGCTGCGCAGGCGGAGCCGCTCGAGCACACCACCCCTTGGCGCTCCAGTTCCAGGAGCACCGATTCGCCGCTGGTTCCGGGGAAGCAGAACGATGCCACGGAGGGCAGCCGCTCTGCGGGGTGCCCGGTCAGCACCGCCCCCGGTACCCCCGTGAGCACGGCGTCAATAAAGCTGTCCCGCAGGGCGGCCACCCGCCGTCGTTCTTCCTCCTGGCCGGCCTGGGCGAGTGCCAGCGCGGCGGCCAGCCCCACGGCACCTGCAACGTTCTCCGTCCCCGAACGGCGGCCGCGCTCCTGGCCGCCGCCGTGGATCAGCGGCTCGATCCTGGTGCGGCCGCGGACGAAGAGCACCCCGCAGCCCTTGGGTGCCCCCAGTTTGTGGCCCGAAAGGCTCATCGCGTCAACGCCCAGCGCCCTGGTGTCAAGGGGCAGCCAGCCCGCCGCCTGCACTGCATCCGTATGGAAGGGAACCCCATGGCTGTGTGCTGCGGCGGCCAGTTCGGCGACCGGCTGGACCGTCCCCACTTCATTGTTGGCGTACATGATGCTGACCAGCGCGGTTTCCGGGCGCAGTACTGCGAGGAGCGCCTCGGGAGTGACCTGCCCGGTCCCGTCCACCGGCACCACGTCAACCTCGAAGGCGTGGAAGCGTGCCAGGTACCGTGCGGACTCCTCAACGGCCGGGTGTTCGACGCCGCTGATCACCACCCGGTTCAGCGCGGGGTCGGCTGCCTGCCGCGCCAGGGCAATGCCTTTAACGGCCAGGTTGTCCGCTTCGGTGCCGCCGGAGGTGAAGGTGACCTCACCGGGCCGGCAGCCCAGGACCGCTGCCACCGAGGCCCTTGCATCCGCGAGCGCCCTGGCAGCAGCCTCGCCCAGGGTGTGGTGGCTGGAGGGGTTTCCGAACTCGCCGGTCAGGTAGGGCCACATGGCGTCCAGGACCTCGCGGCGGACCGGGGTGGTGGCGGCAGCATCAAGGAAGATCATGGTGTATTCACCCGGCCGTCAGTTCCACGTCCAGGCCGAGGTCCAGCGCGGCCACCGTGTGGGTGAGCGCGCCAACGGAGATGACGTCCACCCCCGTGGCGGCAATTCCCGCGACGGTGGTGAGGTTGACGTTGCCGCTGGCCTCCACCCGTGCCCGGCCTGCAACCAGGGCAACGCCGGCGCGCAGCTCCTCCACGGTGAAGTTGTCCAGCATGATGGTGTCCACGCCTGCCGCCAGGACAGGTTCGATCTGGTCCATCCGGTCCACCTCGACCTCGAAGTGCGTGGTGTGCCCCAGCTGCGCCTTGGCGGCCAGGAGCAGTCCCGTGAGCCTGGCGGGGTCCCCTCCGGTCATGACGGCCAGGTGGTTGTCCTTGGCGAGAACCGCGTCCGACAGGCTGTACCGGTGGTTGGCGCCTCCCCCGCAGCGCACCGCGAAGCGCTCCAGGATCCGCAGTCCTGGGGTGGTCTTGCGGGTGTCGGTAATGCGGGCGGGCGTCCCTTCGGTGAGCTCGACGAATTCCGCGGTCCTGGTGGCGATCGCGGACATCCGCTGGACCAGGTTGAGGGCCACGCGTTCGGCAAGCAGTACCGAGCGGGCCCGTCCGCTGACCCTCGCGAGGTGCGTGCCGGCGTCGAACCTGTCGCCGTCCCCCCGCAGCAGTTCCACGTCCGTGTCCGGGTCCACCAGCAGCATGGCGTCTCGGAACACGGTGGCGCCGCTGAAGACGCCGGGCACGCGGGCGTTCAGCACGGCGGTGGCGCGGGCTTCGGCGGGGATGAGCAGCTGGGAGGTGATGTCCCCCGCCGGAGCGTCTTCGGCGAAGGCGCGCTCCAGGATCTCCCGCACCGGCGCCGACGGCAGCGCCAGGTCAAGCAGGGTTGTTTCAGTCATGGAGGATGCTCACTTTCGGGCGGTTCGGGTACGTGGTGTCGAATTCTTCCCTGATGCCGGAAGCATCCTCCGGGCAATCGCTGCGGTAATGGGCGCCCAAGGACTCCTGGCGTTCCTGGGCCGCAGCCACCAGGAGCTGCGCTGCCAGGAGCAGGTTCCGGTCCTCATGCAGTCGGGCGTCCGCAGAAGGGGCAACAGTGCCGGGACGAACGACGGCGGCCCACCGCCCCAGGGTGTCCCCCGCTTCCCGGAGCAGCTCCCCGGAGCGAAGCACCCCGGCCTTGGCAGTCATCATCCGGCGCAGGGCCTCACGGGAGAACGGCTCACTCCCCCCACCGAAGTTGGACGGCCGGCTCCCACCCGGAGCAGCTGATGCGGCCGGCTCGCCTACTAAAACAGCAGGGAAGGTGCCGGCGTCCATAGTTTCTCGGGGCAGCGGTGCGGAAGCGTGCGTCAAGGGGAGGCCGCCCGCGGCCGAGGCAGCACGCGGAGCATCGGTGCCCCGAGGGGGCGCACCGCCGTCGTCACCTGCCAGGAAGTGTTCAACAGCGCGGCGGCCGAAGACGAGTCCCTCCAGGAGGGAGTTGCTGGCCAGCCGGTTTGCCCCTTGGACCCCGGTGCACGCAACTTCCCCGGCCGCATACAGTCCTGGAACAGTGGTGCGGCCGTGGAGGTCGGTAAGGACTCCGCCCATCCAGTAGTGGGCCGCGGGTGCCACCGGAACGAGTTCGCGGGTCCAGTCGATGCCGGCGTCGAGGGTCCTCTGCGTGAGGGTGGGGAACCGCTTCGCCAGGAATCCGGGACCCTTGGCTTGCTCAATGACGCGTGCGTCGAGGTAGACGTGGCCGTTGGGATCGCCGAGCTTGGCAAGGTGCAGGGCAATGCTGCGGGAGACCACGTCGCGGGGGGCGAGTTCGGCGCCGGGGTGGTAGGCCCGCATGAATCGCTTCCCGTTGCCATCGACGAGGACGGCTCCTTCGCCGCGGACGGCTTCGGAGATGAGGAGCGGATCCTGGTCCAGCCCGCGGGCGGTGCCCGGGCCCGGGGTGCCGGCGCCGGGCACCAGGCAGGTGGGGTGGAACTGGAAGAATTCCAGGTCGGACACTGCTGCCCCGCTGCGGACGGCGAGCGCAAGGCCGTCGGCGGTGGCCACCGCGGGGTTGGTGGTCTGGGCAAACAACTGGCCTGCTCCGCCGGTGGCGAGCAGCACGGCGTCCCCGCGCAGTGTGAGTGTCCGGCCGTCCTGCAGGAACTCGACGCCCTTGACGTGGCCGTCCGTTTGCCGGAGGGCTGTGGCGTGGGCGCCGGTATGAAGTGCCAGGGAACCGCCTGCCTGCCGGGCCAGCACTGCACGGATCAGGGCCGCGGCCACCTTCGCGCCTGTGGCGTCGCCGCCCGCGTGCAGGATCCGCGGGGCGGAATGGGCGGCTTCCAGCCCCAATGCCGGGCCGCCGTCTGTACCGGGATCAAAGACCACGCCGAACCGTTCCAGCCCGGCAATGTCCCTGCGGGCCTCCGTGCACATGAGCCGGACTGCCTCTTCGTTGCAGTGTCCCGCACCTGCCTGGAGGGTGTCGGCAATGTGGGCCGCAACGGTGTCCCCGGGGGTGGGCTCGTCCAGCACGGCTGAGATGCCGCCCTGGGCGTACCAGGTGTTGCTCTCGCAAAGCTGGCCCTTGCTCAGCAGCACCACGTCTGCCCCGGCGTCGGCCGCCAGCAGTGCGGCGTAAAGTCCGGCAATACCGCTGCCGACGACGACCAGCCGCCGGCGCGTGCCGGGCACAATGGGCGCGGCGGACATTATGGCCTGGCGGCGAGCATGCGCTCGAGCGCGGTCCGTGCATGGTCCTGGACGGAGTCCGCCACCGTGATCCGGTTGACGATCCGCCCGGCCACCAGTTCCTCCAGCACCCAGGCAAGGTAGCCCGGGTGGATGCGGTACATGGTGGAGCAGGGGCAGATCACGGGATCCAGGCAGAAGATGGTGTGCTGCGGGTATTCGGCGGCAAGCCGGTTCACCATGTTGATCTCTGTGCCGATGGCAAAAGTGGTGGGTTCCGTGGCCGCGGCGATGGCCTTCCTGATGAAGTCGGTGGAGCCGGCCGAATCGGCAGCGTCCACCACCTCCATGGGGCACTCCGGGTGCACGATCACCTGGACGCCGGGGAAGTCGGCGCGGGCTTTCTCGATCTGGGCCACGGTGAAGCGCTTGTGCACCGAGCAGAACCCGTGCCACAGGATGACGCGGGAATCGAGCAGCGCCTGCTCGTCGTTGCCGCCCAGGTCCTTGCGCGGATTCCACATGGGCATCTGCTCCAGCGGCACGCCCAGGGCCTTGGCAGTGTTGCGGCCCAGGTGCTGGTCCGGGAAGAACAGCACCCGCCGGGCGCGCTGGAACGCCCACTCAAGGACCGTCCTGGCGTTGGAGGAGGTGCAGACGATGCCGCCGCGCTCGCCGCAGAAGGCCTTCAGCGCGGCGGAGGAATTCATGTAGGTGACGGGGATGACCGGAACCCGGCCCTCGGCGTCGGGCTCCGTGCCGTAAATCTCCTCAAGCTGCTCCCAGCACTCAGCCACGGAGTCGGCGTCGGCCATGTCCGCCATGGAGCAGCCGGCCGCCAGGTTGGGCAGGACGACGGCCTGCCCGGGGGCGGAGAGGATGTCAGCGGTTTCGGCCATGAAGTGGACGCCACAGAAAACGATCGCCTCTGCGTCCGGACGGGTGAGTGCGGCGTTGGCCAGCTGGAAGGAGTCGCCCACGAAGTCGGCGTACTGGATCACTTCATCGCGCTGGTAGAAGTGCCCCAGGATGACGGCCCGGTCCCCCAGCGCAGCCTTCGCGGCCAGGATCCTTTCGCCCAGCTCGGCGTCGCTGGCCAGTTTGTATTCCTCGGGCAGCTGGCCCTGGCGGGGGGTGGCGGCGGGAGCCACGTCCGCACTGGAGGCACCCGGGCCGTAGGCGGGAACGCCGGTGAGCGCCTCGGCAAGGTCGTAGTCCCAGGGGCCCTTGGCCAGGGCCGGGCTGCAGGTGCTGCCCTTTGCGGTGGCGCCGTTTTCGGCCTGCTCGCGCGTGATCAGCTGGATTGCCGTGTTGACGCTGCTCATGGTGTGCTCCTGTTGTCTGGGTCAAGGCCGGGCCGGCCGGTAAAGCGGTAGAGGCGCGGTGGACGGTGCTTGCCGCCCTGGAGGTACTCGCCCGTTTCCTCTATTTCGGGGGTGGACTTGAGCTGCCTGCGGAAGTTCGCCGGATCCAACTCGCGGTCCAGGACGGCTTCGTAAACCTCCCGCACCTGGGCAAGGGTGAAGTATTCCCCCAGCAGGTGGTAGGCCACGGAGCCGTAGGCCAACTTGTTGCGCAGCCGCCACAACGCGTAGTCCACGATCGCGTTGTGGTCAAAGGCGAGTTCGCCAAGGCGGTCCGCACGGAACCACCGGACGTTCTCGGACTCATCCGCGAGCGCGGCTTCGGTCGGCTGGACCAGGGCCCAGTAGACGATCGAAACCACGCGCTGGGTGGGTGAGCGGTGAAGCCCGCCGAACGCGTACAACTGCTCCAGGTAGCTGGGGGCAAGTCCTGTTGTCTCCCTCAGGTTCCGTGAGGCCGCGTCCTGGAGCGACTCCGCGTGGCTCAGCGGGCCGCCCGGCAGCGCCCATAGTCCTTTGAAGGGTTCCCGGATCCTTCGCACCAGCGGCAGCCAGAGCGTAGGGCGCCCGGATTTTTCACTGGGGCGGAGCGCGAAGATGACCGTGGAGATGGCCAGCGACGGCGGCGCGGCCTGGCGCTCGGAGACGTTGGCAGAACTGGAGTACATGTCCCACCGCCTTTCCGGGGACCAGGGGCTCGCCCTCCGCAAAGGCGCCCGACTGAGTTATGGTCATTTTGACCAAAACTAATTCTACGGCCTGCCGCTCCATAAACGCCAACTATTTCGGAAGTTTGCCGTCCCGGGGTTCCCGCCGCCCGGGGGCATCAAATTCCGCTGCGGGACCGTAAACGGTAAATTCAAGAGGTCCCACAAGGCGGCACCATCCAAACCCCAAGAAGGTTCACGGCACATGACGATGAAGTCCACCACAGCCCGGCCCACCGGAAAGCCCGCGCATCCTCCCCACAGCATGAAGCCCCGGCAGCTGACCATGATGGGGCTCGGCAGCGCCATCGGCGCCGGCCTGTTCCTGGGCTCGGGCGCGGGAGTGCAGGCCGCCGGCCCCGCCGTCCTCATTTCCTACCTGGTGGCCGGCACCCTGATCATCCTGGTCATGTGGGCCCTGGGCGAAATGGCTGCCGCGAACCCCAACAGCGGCGCCTTCTCCGTTTACGCGGAACGCGCTTTGGGGAAGACGGCCGGCGCCACGATCGGCTGGCTCTGGTGGCTCCAGCTCGTGGTGGTGATCGCCGCCGAAGCGCTGGGGGCAGCCGCACTCCTCTTCTCCGTCTGGCCGGTCATTCCAGTGTGGGCGCTGGCACTGGTGTTCATGGTGGTTTTTACCGGCATCAACCTCGCGGGGGCCCGGAACTTCGGCGAGTTCGAGTTCTGGTTCGCCATCCTCAAAGTTGCCGCGATCGTGCTGTTCCTGGCCGTGGGTGCCGTCCTCCTCCTGGGCCTGCTGCCCGTCACATCACCCGGACTGTCCAATATCACCGGCGACTTTGCGCCGCAGGGCCTGGGCGGCATTGCGTCCGCACTCTTCGTGGTCATCTTCGCGTTCGGCGGGACGGAGATTGTGTCCGTTGCCGCGGCCGAAACACAGGATCCGGAGCGGAGCGTGGCCAAGGCCATCCGCACTGTTGTCTGGCGCATCCTGGTGTTCTATATCGGCTCCGTGTTCGTCATCGCCGCCGTCCTTCCGGCCACCTCGGAAAGCCTCGCCTCACCCTTCGCCGGCGTGCTGGACGCGGCGCGAATCCCCGGCGCCGGAACGGCGATCACCCTGGTGGCCGTCGTCGCACTCCTCTCCGCACTGAACGCCAATCTCTACGGGGCGTCCCGGATGGCCTACTCCCTCGCACAGCGCTCCGCAGCGCCCCGCATCCTCACCCGCCTGGGCGGCGCCAACGTCCCCATGCTCGCGGTGGGGGTATCGGTCGCCTTCGGTTTCATCGCCACCGTCCTGGAGCTGCTGTTCCCCGAACGGATCCTTCCGGCCCTGTTCCAGCTGGTGGGCTCCACCTGCCTGGTGGTCTGGGGAAGCGCCCTCGTCTCCCAGCTGATCCTGCGGCGGCGGGCGGACCGGGCAGGAATTCCGCTGCCCCTTCGGATGAAGGGTTTCCCCGGGCTGACCATCCTGGGACTTGTCCTGCTGGCCGTCATTTTCGCTGTGGGGTTCAGCGCGGAAGAGAGCCGCCTCCAGCTCTTCAGCACCTTTGCCCTTATCGCCGGGATTGCCCTGGCCTGCGCGGCGGGCGCCCGGCTCACCGCCCGGACCCGCCGCCCGGAGGCTGCCGCCGGTGAGGGGAAACAGCCGGGCGGCCGGCAGGTAGAGTAAAACCAGTAGCACGAGGTTCCGAAGCGCCGGGTCCGCCTGGGCGCCGTACTTGATGAGGACTGACACCATGAGCGGCAGGCACACCGGCCAACAGCACACGCACACCGTGGAAGGCACGGACCCGCAACTCTACGTGGCGGTGCATGATCCTGCGGTTGATGCCGGGTTCCGCCCGGTCCTGCTGGTGCACGGGTTCTCCTCCTCCAGCAAGCTCAACTGGGAGGACACCGGGTGGGTGTCCGCGCTGCTGGACGCCGGCCGGCGGGTTATCACGGTGGACCTGCCCGGCCACGGCCGCAGCGGCGCCCCGGAGGACCGGGACTCCTACTCCCCCAGCAGGATCCGCGCAGACCTGCTTCAAACAGCGTTCGACGCCGGCGTGCGGCCTTTGCAGGAGGGTGACCCTTCCAGCGGCCTCGACATTGTGGGCTACTCGCTGGGCTCCAGGCTCGCCTGGGAATTCGGCGCCACCCAGCCGGAAATCACCCACCGCCTTGTCCTTGGCGGCCCCAACATTTCTGATCCGCTGGCCGAGTTCGACCTTCGCGCCGCGCAGGATTACCTTGCCGACGGCACACCCATAGCCGACGAGTCCACGGCCCGGCTGCTCAAGATGGCACTCCTGCTGCCCAGCAACAACATCTTCGCGCTGCTCTCCCTGGTGGAGGCCATCAAGGCCGAGCCGTACGACCCCGCAGAGGCAGTTCCCCACGTGCCGATGCTCCTGGTGGCGGGGGAAATGGACGAACGGGCCGCCAGCCTGCCGCAGCTTGAAGAACTGGCGCGGAAGGCCGGTTCCATGGCCGAGCAGCTTATCCTGCCCGGCAGGAACCATACGAACGCTGTGACGAGCAGGGCCTTCAAGCAGGCTGCCATTTCCTTTCTGGCCGTCTAGCCTTTTCGCGGAGGGACTGATGCGCACGTTCTTCGAAGACCGTACGGACGCCGGCGAACGCCTTGCGGCCATCCTTCCGCAGTTCCGGGAGCGGCCCGACACCCTTGTGCTTGGCTTGGCCCGCGGGGGAATCCCCGTGGCAGCCGCGGTGGCAAAGGCCCTCCATCTTCCACTCGGAACCGTCCTGGTCCGGAAGCTCGGAATTCCCGGCCATGAAGAAACAGCCTACGGCGCCCTGGCCTGGGTCCACGGCCGAACAGTCCGGCTGGTCAACAAGCCCCTGCTGGACCGCGTCCTTGAACACGGCGTCCGCCAGGAATGGCTCGACGCCGTGGAGCAGCGGGAACGCGCCGAGCTGCTCCGCCGCGCGGAGCTCTATCCGGGCGTGGACCTCGACCTCGCCGGAAAGACCGTCCTCCTGGTCGATGACGGCCTGGCGACGGGAGCCACCATGCGCGCAGCAGTGGAGGCAGTGCGCGACGGCGGCGCGGCAACCGTCGTGGCGGCTGCCCCGGTCGGCTCCATTGAGGCAGAGGCCTCCGTGGAGCGCGCATGCGACGCCGTCCTGTGCCTGCACCTGCCCGGAAAGTTCCGCGCGGTCGGCAGTTTCTACCGGCACTTTGAGCAGTTGTCGGACGACGATGCGATCAGCATCCTGGAGCAGTAACACAGCAGGCCATGTCCTTTCGCAGTATGGCAAAGGAGACGAACCGGCACGGCACAGGCGGCCCAGACGGCGAAGCGGGCCGGACCGCCATGGTCCGGCCCGCCGTCGTCCTGCACTGGGCGGTGGTGGGATTAGTGGTGGCTGACGCCGAGCGGCCGCCCCTTGGTTTCCTTGGCCAGAACCACACCAATGGCGGAGATGACGCACAGGACCATGATGTAGATGCCAATGGATCCGGTCCACTTGGTGGACTGCAGCAGCGTTTCAGCGATGGTCGCCGCGAATGCCCCGCCCAGGATGGCGCCGAAAGCGTAGCCGATGGAAATCCCGGAGTACCGCACATTCGCGGGGAACATCTCGGCGTACATTGCTGACATGGGCCCGTAGGACAGCCCAAGCCCGATGGTGAGGACAAACAGCGCCAGGCCGTAGAACCAGATGTTCTTGGTGTCGATGAGTGCGAACATCGGGATCATCCAGGCGAAGATGATGGCGTAGCCCGTCAGGAAGGTCTTGACCCGGCCGATGCGGTCCGAGAGCCAGCCGCCTGCAAGGGTGAAGATCAGCCAGCCGAAGGAGGCCAGGGTGGTGGCCAGCAGCACCTCCGCGGTAGGCATCTTCAAGGTCCTGGTGGCGTAGGCGATGAAGAAGGCAATCAGCAGGTAGCCGGCCGCATTGTTCCCGATGAAGATCATGGTGGAGTACAGGACCGGCTTCTTGTGGCTGCGGACCAGCTCGCCCAGCGGGGCCTTGCTTTCCTGCTTCCGGGCAGCCATCTCCCGGAAGACGGGGCTTTCGGCCACCGCCCGCCGGATCAGGTAGCCCACCACGATAAGGACGATGGAGAGCAGGAACGGCACGCGCCAGCCCCAGGCCGCGAAGTCCTCCTTGGACATGCTGGTGTTGAGGAAGAAGAGCAGGCCTGTGGCCAGGATCATGCCGATGGGCACGCCGATCTGCGGGTAGGCACCGAAGAGGCCGCGCTTGTTCAGGGGCGCGTGTTCAACGGCCATCAACGCCGCGCCGCCCCACTCGCCGCCGGCTGAGAAGCCCTGGATGATGCGGAGCGTGATCAGCAGCACAGGTGCCCAGGCGCCGATCTGGGCGTAGGTGGGCAGCATGCCGATCAGGGCGGTGGCTGCACCCATCATCACCAGGGTGAAGACCAGCATCGCCTTGCGGCCCAGGCGGTCGCCCAGGTGGCCGGCCACCACGGCGCCGAGGGGCCGGAAGAGGAAGCTGATGCCGATCAGGGCGAATGAGAGGATCTGTGCCAGCCCGGGGTTGGACTGGTTCAGCGGTGCCAGGAACAGCGGCGACAGCAGCGTTGCGGTCAACTGGGCAAAAATGAAGAAGTCGTACCACTCGATGGTGGTTCCGACGAGGGTGCCGGCGAGGACCTTGCGTTCCTCCCGCCGGGTGCTGGGACCGGCGAGTGTGTCCACCTTGGAAGGTGTGGTCATTGAAACTCCATTGTTCAAGGCAGCAGCGCTGCCGGGACGCCATCAGGATTACCGACAGAACGGTCAGTTAGTTAGTAGGGTACTACGAAAATGTGAGGCACAACACGGCCCGCGCAAACTTTTATGCGCAGCCGGTTGAACTGCGGGAACCTGCAGGAAAGCCGACCTGACGTTTGGGCTCCGCGATCACCCAGTTCTATATTTGAATTGCCCTTTCGAATTGAGGACACCGCGCGCCTGGCCGGATCCCCGGCACCCCCTGCCGGAACCTGCCACCTAGGATGGTCACCATGAATCCCACCGCTGCAGCGCCGGCCGGAGCAGCGCCGGCCCAGGCGTCCGCGTCGCAAACCCTGTCCCGGGGAATCCGCGCCCTGGAGATCCTCGCGGCAGCGCCCGGCCCGCTGACCATTGCGGAACTGGCGGACGCGATGGGCGTGCACCGGTCGGTGGCGTACCGCATCCTCCGGACCCTGGAGGACCACTCGCTGCTGGTGCGGGACGACGCCGGGCGGGTCCAGCCGGGGCCGGGGCTGGCTGTCCTGGCACGCGGGGTTTCGCGCAACCTGCAGGCGGCAGCCCTTCCGGAGCTGACGCAACTCGCCAATACCCTGGATATGACGGCGTTCGTGGCCGTGTGGGACCACCACGACTGCATCACCCTGCTCACGGTGGAACCCAGGCACTCGGGCGCCACTGTGGCCCAGCACCCCGGCACCCGCCATCCCGTCAACGCCGGCGCCCCGGGCATCGCCATCCAGTCGGCGCTCACCGAGGCCGAATGGGACCGGCTGGCCACGGGAATCCCCTACCGCCCCGAGGCCGCCGAGGCCCGCCGCGCCGGATACTCGGCCAGCCACGACGAGGTCATCGCCGGCGTATCGTCCCTGGCTGCGCCCGTCCGGGTACCCGGCAGCCGCCCGGCCGCCCTCGCCGTCGTCTATATCCGCTCATCCCATGACCCCGCGACGGTGGGCGCGGCTCTGGTGGAGAGCGCCGCCAGGATCGAGCGGCAACTGGCTTAGGGCCTGCGGCGAAGAACAACGCCGGACGCGGCACCCAGGAGTGCCAGGACCGCTGCGGCACAGACCGGGACAACAAACGCCGCTGCGTAGCCGTGCAGTTCGGCCAGCTGGCCGCCCAAGGACGAGCCAAGGGCAGTGCCGGCCACGATGCCGCTGGCCAGCGCCGTCATTACGGTGCCGAGCCGGCCAGCCGGAGCGACGGCACCGCCGACGCCAAAGACCGTGACCATGACCGGCCCCACCGGGAGGCCCAGGACCAGCAGCGCCGCCACCATCCCGGGCATCGAGGACGGCAGCAGCAGGAGCAGGGCCAGCGCGGCCATCAGCCCGGCGCAAAGCGCCCACCGCCCGGACAGGCTGAAGGCCTGCGGCCAGTAGGCAACCGACAATGCCGCCGCGGCCGAGCTCAGGCCCATCGAGGCGTACAGCAGGCCGGCAACCTCCGAGCCTCCAAACAATCCCGAAAACGAGCTCAGGGCGGCCTGCGTCGAGCCAAAGAACGTTCCCATGCACACCATGGCAAACACCGGCAGGGCCACCGCTGCCGGGAGGCGCCCGGCAGCGGTTCCTGCACCCTGCGAACGCCGGTCCGCGGCGGTCCGGGCCGCGCTGCCCGCCGGAGCAGCCCTGATGACCGGAACGGCACGATGGGTGCGGTGCACCGCGAAGGCCGGAACGAAGGTGATGGTCATGGCCGCCGCAAGGGCAAGGGGCAGCCAGGGCGCCAGCAGGCTGGCCAGGATTCCCACCAGGGCCGGCCCAAGGACAAAAGTCACCTCGTCCGCGGTGCTTTCGTAGGAAAGGGCAGTGTGCAGGTCCTTCGCCCTGTCCGCGGCCGGCCCCCGTGAGGCCAGGGCCATCCACCGCACCCTGGCCAGCGGTCCGACCTGCGGACAGCTTGCACCGGACACGAAGGCGGACGCCAGCACCGCCGCAGTGACACCGCCGAACTCCCCCATGGCCCACACCGCAAGCATCAGGGCCACCACTGCCGCGGTATTAAGGAGGGACGCGATCAACAGCACGGGACGTTGTCCGCGCCGGTCGGCCAAGGCTCCCAAGGCCGGAGCGCCCAATGCCGAACCGATCCCGACCGCACCGGCAGCCGTCCCGCCCAGTGCGTAGGAACCGCTGGCTGACGTAACCAGCGTGAGTGTCCCGACTGTCAGCATGGCCAGCGGAAGCCGCGCAAACGGCCCAGCGGAATAAAGCTGCGGCCGGCAAGACGGGGCAGCCGGGCGAAGCGGCTGCCGCCGAGAGCCGGGTTGGCGGACGTCGGGTTGGCAGCTGGCTGGTTGGCGGCGCCAGGCGGCTCAGGGACGTGGGCGGGTGCAGGGGAAGGCGACGGCTGGCCGGCAGGGACAGTTACTTGCGGGCTGTCAGGTGAGGTGGATGAAGTCAATTCCGGGCTCGTTCATGTTGTGCACACCGTCCCTCCTCCCGATGCGCGCAACCCGGTAACTGTCCAATTATATCCGGCTCCCGAGACCGCCGCCGCTGTCACACGGGAGCATCCACCGCGTCGGAGATCCGCAGCGTCGATCCGTTCCGGCCTTTCAGTACTTGGAGCTGGGCGCCGATCCGCTGCTTCATCTCTGCCACGTGGCTGACAAGCCCCACCACGCGGCCGCCGTCCCGGAGGCCTTCAAGGGCGTCCATCACCTGTTCGAGGGACTGCTCATCCAGGCTGCCGAACCCTTCGTCCACGAACAGGGTTTCGATCTCCACTCCGCCGGCCTCCTGCTGGACCACGTCCGCCAACCCGAGCGCCAGGGACAGGGAGGCCATGAACGACTCGCCTCCGGACAGCGTGGAGGTGTCCCGGCGGAACCCGGTCCACTGGTCCACTACCTCCAGGCCAAGCCCCGACTTTGCGCCGCGCGCGGCCTTGGCATCAGTGTGCTGGAGCAGGTACCGGCCATCGCTCATGGCCACCAGCCGCTCCGAGGCCGCCAGGGCCACCTGCTCCAGGCGGGCGGCCAGGACATAGCTATTCAGGCTCATCCGGTATGTGTTCTCGCCCCGGCCTGCTGCGGCATCCGCCAGGCCCGCGAGCATCTGTGCCCGCTCGGCAGGCTGCCGCGCCGATCCTGCCAGATCGCTGTACTCGGCCCGGATACCCCGGAGCGAGGCCAGGCACCTGGACGCCATGCCGGCAGCAAGGTCCGCGTCCCGGGCTTCCTGCACTGCGGTGGCCGCAGCTTCCCGGAACCCCGCAAGCCGCGCCGGGTCCACTTCGTAACCGGCCGACTTTTCTTCCAGTGCCAGCACAACATCCGCTGAAACGAACAGTTCCGCTACCTTTGCCTGCTCGTCCTGGGCGGCCCGCACGCTGGCCTGGAGGGCAGTTGCCTCGGCGGCCTCAAGCAGCTGTTCCCGGGCCTCGCCGGCGGTTGCGAAGCCGGCGGCAGGAAGAGCCTGTTCCAGCTGCTCCCGCGCCTCGGCGGCCTGGGCCTCCGCCTGTTCCAGCTGGGCCTGTGCTTCAACCGCCTTATTGAGGACTGCCACTGCGTTTTCCAGCGCGCGCAACCGCTGGGCCAGGCTCCGGTGGCTTCCCCTGAGCCCGGCCAGTGCCTGGTCAAGGGCGGCGGACTGTTCGGTCACATCGGCCAGCGAGGCCACAGTCCGGGCAAGCTCGGCTTCTGCGTCCGTCCTCGATTTTTGTGCTGCTTCGACAGCGGCCTCAAGCTTCTCGAGCCGCAACCGGACAGCGCTGAGTTCCTTGACCGCGGCCTCTGCCTCGGCAGCTGCCAGGCGCGCGCGGACCGCGCCGTTTTCGGCCTCTTCCGCGGCTGTTTCCCCGCCCTGGCCCGCCAGGACGGCCACCAATTGGCTGGCTTCTGCCAGTTCATGGGCAACCACGGCACAGGCGGCCTCCGCCGCCTCGTGGACACGCCGCGCTTCCTCCTCCTCCTGCGCGAGCCCTGGACCACCCGGACCGCCTGCGGCGGGGGCGGGATGATCGGTGCTGCCACAGACGGCACAGTGTTCGCCCGGTACCAGCTTGGCGGCCAGCTCAGCAGCCGCGTTTGCGAGCCTCTCTTCCCTGAGGTCCAGCCAGTGGCGTTTTGCTTCCAGCTGGCTGTCCCGGAACCCGTCGTACCGGACTTTGACCTGGTCCCGGACAGCAACGGCCCCGCCATAGCGCCTGACGACGTCGAGCAGCTCCTCCGCGGCCGCGGCTTCCTTCCGCCGCAGGGCCTCGGCACCCGCTCGCTGCTCGAGATCCTGCAGCCCGTCCTGGAGGCGGCGCCGCTCGGCCTGGAGTTCTTCGGAGCGGCTCCCCGCCTGCACGAGGACGGCGGCGAGTTCTTCCTGCTTTTTCACCAGCCCGCTGTGGCGCTTCCGGAGGCCCAGCAGCCTGTCCTCGTCCGGCACCCGGGCCTCCACGACGGCAAGGAGCGAACGCAGGCGCCCCAGTTCGGCGGCGCAGCCGGCAGCGGCTCCTGCCCCGTCCGCAGGCGGGACCGCGCCAATTCCCAACTCCAGCTGGGACAACTCGGGGTCTTCCCCTGCGGCCATGCTGAGCAACGTAAAGGCGGACTCCACGGCAGTAGCGGCCCGCCGGACCTTCGCGACACCTGCATCAACGTTCAGCAGCTGCCCGTGCAGGACCTCGGCTTTCCGGTGCCGGGCCAGCCGGAGGAGCTGTTCCTCCAGCAACTGCGCCCCCTGGTCCACGGCCGCTTTCCGGGCCGCGGCGGAATCGAGTTTGCGGCGCCGCTCCCCGCGCGCTGCTTCCGCTTCCACGGCGTCCCTGCATTCGGTGCTTGCGGCTTCCGCCCGTTCCGCTTGGCCCGTGAGTTCCGCCAGCCGCCCGTTTACCGCGCTTTCAAGCCATTCAAGCCGGGCCACCGCATCATCCGGGGATGGAGCGCCGGCCCCGTCCAGCCCCAGGGGGGCCGTCTCCGACTCCGCCCGCGCCGCCAGGATTTCGAGCTGGCCGGCGAGGAGGGAGACTTCCTCCTTGGCTGCCTGCGCCTGGCGGGCCAGTTCCTGCTCCACCGATTCGAACCGCTCGGTACCAAAAAGCTTCTGCAGAAGTTCCAGCCGGTCGGTGGCCTTGGAACGGAGGAAAGCGGCGAAGTCGCCCTGGGGCAGCATCACCACCCGGGTGAACTGCTCCCGGTCCATGCCAAGCAGGGCCAGAATCTCTGCGCCTGCCTCATCATTGCGGGCGGACTTTTCCGTCCAGGTTCCGCTGACGCGTTCACGCAGCAGCGTCTTGGCCTGCTGCGTGGTGAAGCCGTTCTTCCCCCGGGCGCTCGGCTTGTCCCAGGCCGGGGACCGCGTCACTTCGAAGCGGCGGCCCTGGGCCGAGAACTCACAGGTGACGGCAGGCTCCTGCGCCGGTTCCGCATGGTCGCTGCGGAGCCTTTTCCCGTCCTGGCGGGCCCCGGGAACGGAGCCGTACAGGGCAAAGCAGATGGCATCCAGGACGCTGGTCTTTCCTGCGCCTGTTGGGCCGTTGAGCAGGAAAAGGCCATGGGCGCTGAGCCTGTCGAAGTCAATCTCCTCGGTACCGGCAAAGGGCCCGAACGCGGAGATCAGGAGGCGGTGGATCCTCATCGTGAAGCCTCCAGGAGCCGGACGTTCTCCAGGGCAGCAGCCACCGCGGCTTTTTCGGCCGCATCGGGTTCCCTGCCGCGCACATGTTCCAGGAAGCCGCAGCACACCGCCAGGTCGTCCGGCGCCTCGGCCAGCCTGCTGCTGTAGCTTGAGGCGGCGGCCTGGGCTCCGCCCTCCGGATCGAAACCAAGGACCAGGGTGTCCGGGAACCGGGAACGGAGCCGCTCCATGGCTCGGGCGGGCCGCTGGGCGTCGGTCAGGGTGACCTGGCAGTAGGCGGTTTCGGCCCACTGGTGCGCGGGCGATTCCAGCAGCTCAGCCAGGGGCCCGCGCAGCACGGCCAGTGCGCGCGGCGCCGGCCACAGGACTTCCCGCACTGAGGTGACTCCGTCCGCGCCGAGGTCCACGAGCCAGCCGCCTTTCTGGTGGGTGGCTTCCGAAAAGGAGTAAGCGAGCGGCGAGCCCGAATACCTCACCTGGGGCGACAGGGTTTGGCGTCCGTGCAGGTGCCCCAGTGCGGCGTAGCTGAAGCCCTCGAAGAGGTCCAGCGGTACGGCCCCGACGCCGCCGATGCTGAGGTCCCGCTCGCTGTCCGAGCTGATCCCCCCGCTGGCGAAGGTGTGGGCCAGGACCACGGAATGAACGGTGGCCGATGCTGAACGCCGCTTGATGTCCTCGCGGATCATCCCTGTTGCGGCCCGGGTAACTTCAAAGTGGCTGGGGGTGTCCGCACCGAGTTGTTCGGCGACGAGCCGGGGTTCGAGCCACGGAATGCCGTAGATGGCCAGCACGGCCTTGCCACCTTCCCCGGCAGCCGCGTCCCCCAGCGGCAGCAGCAGCGGTTCGTCCAGGTCCTCGATCCTGGTGCGGAGGTGCACTCCCCCGCGTTCCAGGAGCCGGGACGCAAAGCCCAGGCGGATGGCGGAATCATGGTTGCCGCTGGTCAGCACCACCTTGGCGCCGGCAGCGGTCAGGCGCACCAGGGCCTCGTCAAGCAGGCGTACCACGTCCACGCCGGGAAGGGCGCGGTCATAGACGTCCCCCGCCACCAGGACAACGTCCACGCCGTGCTGCTTGACGGCACCGACCAGCTGGTCAACGAAGGCGCGCTGGGCGTCCAGCATCCCGACGCCGTGGAAAGACCGGCCCAAATGCCAGTCCGAAGTGTGTAGTAACCGCATGTTCCTAAGCTATCGGCTGCCACTGACAGCGACGGCAACCGCCGCGGGCACCGGGATCAGCCCCGCGTTCCTTCAAAGAAGTCCTGGGCTTCGCTGGTCCCCGGCCCGGGCTTGTCCGTGCGTGGATCGGGGCGTCCGTCCGCACCGGAAACGGCGGGCACTGCGGGCGGGGACACGTCTGCGCCCTGCGTCCCGGGGACCGCGCTGACAGCCGGCCGGCGTCCGCCAGCGGCCGCTCCGAAGCTCCGGAACACCAGTCCCGCAAGGGCAGCGCCCACCACCGGGGCAGCCAGGAAAACCCACAGCTGCCCGGCAGCCCAGCCCGAGCTGAAAAGGGCGGACGAGACTGCGCGGGCAGGATTAAACGGCAGGTTGCCCACCGACTGGCCCAGCTGCAGGAGGACCGCAAAGGACAGGCCGACCGCCACGGCAGCGGCGGACCGGCCGCCGCCGTCCTGCGAATTGTCCCTGCCGGACGTCCCCAGGAAGACCGCAACAACGATTGCGGCGCCGAGCATTTCAAGGAGCAGCACCGCAGCGAGCGGCGCCTGGATGATGGAGTGTTCGCCAAAGCCGGCCGTGACGGTGTCGAAAGCGGTGCGGCTGTCCGCAATCCCCGGGAGGGTGCGCAGGATTCCGAAGAGGGCGAGGGCACCAGCCAGTCCACCGGCCAGCTGGGCACCGGCATAGGCGGCTGCGGCGCCGGCCCGGATCCGTCCGGCCAGGAGGTGCCCCACGGTGATGGCCGGGTTGAAGTGGCCGCCCGAAACGTGCGAGAAGGCGAGCATCGCGGCGGTCACGGCCAGGCCGGCTGCAAGCGCCGCAGGGAGGGGGCTGGAGTCCGGGATGGTGAACAGCGGAACACCGAGGCCGGCCACCACGATGAACAGCGTGCCGAAGGCCTCGGCCCCCAGCCTGGGCAGCAGTCCGGGGCGTGAGGCCTCCGGACCGCGGGGCAGCAAGGCGTCGTGATGGTCAAGGGCGGGGGTGCTCATGGTGGACCCTTTGGTAGGCAGGAGATGGCGGTGCGGCCGCCGGGCAACCCCTCCATTATTCCAGCTGCTTCCGGGCGTTTGCCGCGCCCGCGCGTTGACCCGGACGGCGATGGCCGGCACCCGTCAGGAAGCCGGCCGCTGCCGCGGTAAATTTGCAGCATGAGCATTGAACCCGGCCCGTCCGCGCCCGCACTGAGATCACGCATCCACGGCTGCCTGCTGGGCGGCGCGTTGGGCGATGCCCTGGGCTATGCCGTCGGCACGGACTCGATGGAGGAGATCCGGCGCCGGTTCGGCGGGCACGGCCTTACCGGTTTCCATGAGCTGTCCGGGAGCCCCTTTTCGGACGAGACCCAGCTGACCCTTTACACGGTTGACGGACTGGTGGAGGCACTTGAGTGGGCGAATTCCGGGGTGGGCGCGGACGTCAACGCCTGCCTGTGGCTCGCGTACCTCCGGTGGCTGGCCACGCAGGGAGAGTCTGCCCCTGCGGCGGCCCCCGCACCCCAGCCGCGGTGGATCGACCGCCAGGCAGTGCTCCACGAGCGCCGGCGTCCGGACAAGGCGTCCATCTCCGGGCTGGCCACGGGTGAGATGGGGACTGTCTTCCGCCCGGTAAATCCGGTGTCGAAGGGCTGCGGAACGGTGGTGCGGTCGGCGCCGTTCGGGCTGGTCCCGCACATCACGCCCGACGCCGTCTATAAGCTGAGTGCAGACGCCGCCTCCCTGACGCACGGGCACCCGGCGGCGCGCCAGAGTGCCGGAATCTTCAGCCTGCTGATCCACCGGCTCGTCACGGGCGAAGGGCTCCACGAGGCGGCTGCCGCAGTGGCCGCCCGCTCCCGTTCGCTCAACGAGGTGGCACCGGAACTGCCCGACCGCCTGGACTACGCCCTCCGGCTCGCGGGCAAGGGCGTAGTCAGCCCGGAGGAACTCACGGAGGCACTGGGGGAAGGCCGGACCGCGGCGGAAGCACTCGCCGTCGCGCTTTACGCGGTGCTTGCCACTGCGCCAGGCACAGGCGGTACGGGCGGGGACAACCAGGGCACGGACGACGCCGGCGCAGGCACGCTGCCCGTCCGGCACTTCCGGGCGGCGCTGGCATTGGCGGTGAACCACGGCGGGAACAGCGATTCCACCGGTTCGCTGGCCGGGAATATCCTGGGGGCCTTCTACGGCGAGGAGTGCCTGCCCGCAGACTGGCTCGGATCGCTGGAAGCGCCCGAGGCGGTCCGCGGCATGGCCGATCTGCTGGTGGGGGTTACGACCGCCGAAGGCTGATGTTGTTGCACGCCTCGCAGACGTCCTCCGGAATCAGTCCGTTCCGCTGCAGGAACCCGAAGATCACGCACCCCAGGCAAAAGCCTGCAAAAGCCTCAAGTGACGCCGCGACGACCAGGATGCCCAGTGCTGCCCATGCTGCGGGCGCTGCCCCGGCCACGAACAGGACCAGGGCGGTGGTGGACACTGCGGCCCCAATCCCCTGCGCGAAGCGCTTTGGCGGTCCGGGGACCAGCTTCACCCGTCCCAGCCGCGGCGTGATGACCTTCACGGACAAGAGCGCCAGCGGCGAAACCCTCGGCCCGAACAGCACGCGCAGCCAGAACCCGACGGCGATGGCCAGCAGGCCCCACACTGAGCCGCTCGCTGCCGTCACAACCGCGAGCAGCACAACCAGGCCCGCGGTCACGCGTGCGGCGTACTCATTGACGGGATTCGGGAAGGCGAACACGGAACTCATGAGCCAAGGCTAGGAGCGGTCTGTCCCGCAACCAAGGTTTGTTGCGCCGGATGAACCGGCGGGCACCTCAGGCGATGCCCGCGGCCGCGAAACCGCCCACCATCTGCAGGAACTCCCCTTCGGAGAGCACCTCGATGGCCTGCCCCCGCTCATGGAGTTCCAGGACCCGGCGGGCCTTGCCCGTCAGCCTGCCGGACCGAAGGTCTGCGGCGACAAAGCCGTCGCCCACCACCAGGACCGTGGTGCGTCCGGTTACGCGGCTTTCGGGCCGGGCGCCGACGTCCGCAGAGCGCCTTTTCGCCTCCGGGCGCCCCATGGACAGCTGCCCGGTGAAGACGACGGTCTGCCCGTACAGGGGATGGCCGGGCTCGGCGTCGGGGTTGGGCAGCGGGTTGGCGCCCTCCTCCGGCCAGCCCGCCTGGAAGGGCCGGAGCGGCGCAGCAGTGCTGCCGGACGCAGCCGAGAGGGCGGCCAGGCTCGGTTTGGAGAGCGCATCCGTCGCGGGGTGGAAAGCCTGTTGCCGGGGCATCACCAGTCCCAGGGAGAGGTAGAGTTCGGCGATGCTGTTGGCCTGGTTCCTGCGGGCTATGTCGATCAGGATCCCCGCGCACGCCCGCGCGTCCTCGGCGGCGTCGTGATGGTTCACCAGGGGAACGCCGGCTTCCTCCGCGGCGAACGGCAGGGAGTTGGACACCAGGGAATAGCACCGCCGGGAGAGCATCACGGTGCAGACATAGTCGTAAGCGGGCCCCGGCAGGCCCGAGACCTCCAGGCCGGAACGGATC
This sequence comes from Pseudarthrobacter oxydans, assembly GCF_034258515.1. Taxonomy (NCBI): domain Bacteria; kingdom Bacillati; phylum Actinomycetota; class Actinomycetes; order Micrococcales; family Micrococcaceae; genus Pseudarthrobacter; species Pseudarthrobacter oxydans. Next base: position 2,770,312 of record NZ_CP139438.1, read on the forward strand.
ACGCCCAGGTCGAAGGCAGCATTGTGCGCCGCGAGGATGTCGTCGCCGATGAAGGCCCCGATCTCGGGGAAGAGGTCCCCGAAGCGGGGCTTGCCTGCAACGTCCTCGGCCCGGATGCCGTGGATCCGGACGTTGTGGTAGTCAAAGTGGTCGTGGTCCTGCGGCGGCCGCATGAGCCACGAAGCTTCCTCGACGATCCGGCCGCCCCTGACCTTGGTCAGGCCCACCGCGCAGGGAGAGCCCCGAAAGCCGTTCGCAGTTTCAAAGTCGATCGCCGTAAAGTCCAAACCCACGGCCCAACCTTACCGCCGGAATGCCGCCCCTCCGTGCAGGCACAGCTCTGTCAAGTACCCTTGAGAGGTGAACTTTCCTGTGATGAATGACCTCGCCGTGTCCATGCTGGGCGGGGCAGGACCGGTGCAGCCCCAGCTGGCCTCCTTCCTGCCCGACTGGCTGAACCCCCAGGTCTTCCTGGCCGATCCCGCCCTGGCACCTTGGGTGGTCCTGCTGGTCTGCGGAATCGTCTTCGCGGAAACCGGCCTGCTGGTTGGCTTCTTCCTGCCGGGTGATTCCATGCTGTTCACCGCCGGACTGCTGGTGGCCACGGACACCATCAAGTTCAACGTGCTGCTGTTCGCGCTGCTGATCATCATCTCGGCCATCGTGGGAAACCAGACCGGCTACCTCATCGGTTCAAAGGCCGGCCCCGCCATCTTCAACAAGCCAAACTCACGCCTCTTCAAGCGCGAGAACGTGGAAAACGCCCACGCGTTCTTCGAAAAGCACGGCGGTAAGGCACTGATCCTGGCCCGTTTCGTCCCCATCATCAGGACTTTCGTTCCCGTCATCGTGGGCGTGGCCCAGATGAGCAAAAAGAAGTTCTTCCTCTTCAACGTCATCGGTGCAGTGCTCTGGGGCGGCGGCGTGACGCTCCTGGGCTACCTGCTGGGTGACCGCGTGCCGTGGGTCCGCGAGAACCTGGACATCATCTTCATCGCCATCGTCCTGGTTTCGGTCCTCCCCATCGGAGTGGAGGTCCTCCGCGGCATCTCCGCCAAGCGGCAGGCGAAGGCCTACGGCACCGATCCGGTGGACGAGTTCATCGAAGAGCACGCCCCCGAGGACGAGCAGAAGACGCCGCGCCTGCCCTAGGAAGCCGGCCAGGGATCCTACGCAAAAGGTGTGCCCCCGCTCCGGCGGGGTGCACACCTTTTTTGTTTGCCCAGCCAGCCGTCCACCGGCGGGCGTCAGGACTTCGGCGCCTGCAGGGCCTCGACGATGGCGGGCAGCAGCGCGCGGAACGCCTTGCCCCGGTGGCTGATGGCGTTCTTTTCCTCGGCGGACAGCTCGGCACAGCTGCGGTCCTCCCCCGCGGGCTGGAGTACCGGATCGTAGCCGAAGCCGCCGTTCCCCCGCGGCTCGCGCAGCAGGATCCCTTCGAGTTGCCCGTATTCCACTACCTCGCGTCCGGGGGTGCCGTCCGCGTCCGGGACCGCGAGGGCCGCCGCGCAGACGAAGGCGGCGCCCCGATGGTGGTCCGGAACGTCCGAGAGCTGGCTGAGCAGGAGCCGGAGATTGGCGGCGTCGTCGCCATGGCTGCCGGCCCACCGGGCTGAGAAAATCCCGGGTGCTCCGCCCATGACGTCCACGGCGAGGCCGGAGTCGTCGGCGATGGCCACCAGGCCGGTGGCCTCGGCGACAGCGCGCGCCTTGAGCAGCGAATTCTCGGCGAACGTCACGCCTGTTTCGACGACGTCCGGGGCACCTGCAGCCGCTGCGTCCACCACCTGCGTGTCGACGTCGAGCCCGGGCACCTGTCCCCGCAGCAGCTCACGCAGTTCCCGGAGTTTGCCCTTGTTGTGCGTGGCGAGGACCAGGCGGGGGGCAGCACCTTGCCACGGGGCGGCGGCGGCCGCGCTCACAGCGTGTCTGCCAGGGTTTCGCGCTGGATGGCCGCGAGCTGCGTGGTGCCCAGCAGGGCAAGGTCCAGGAGCTGGTCCAGTTCTGCCCTGTCAAAGGGTGCGCCCTCAGCCGTGCCCTGCACCTCCACGAACTTGCCGGACCCGGTGACCACCACGTTCATGTCTGTTTCGGCCCGGACGTCCTCCACGTACGGCAGGTCCAGCATGGGAACGCCGTCGATGATGCCCACGGACACCGCGGCGATGGTGTCGATGAGGGGCTGGGCGTTCTTTGCGATCAGCTTGTTGTCCCGGGCGAAGCGGATGGAATCAGCGAGCGCAACGTAGGCGCCGGTGATGGCTGCCGTGCGGGTTCCGCCGTCGGCCTGGAGGACGTCGCAGTCCAGCACGATGGTGTTCTCACCGAGGGCCTTGGTGTCGATGATCGAGCGGAGCGAACGGCCGATCAGCCGTGAGATCTCGTGGGTGCGGCCGCCGATCTTGCCCTTGACCGATTCGCGGTCGGAGCGGGTGTTGGTGGCCCTCGGCAGCATGGCGTACTCGGCGGTGACCCAGCCGCGGCCCTCACCCTTGAGCCAGCGCGGGACGCCCGCGGTCAGGGAGGCGGTGCACAGGACCCGGGTGTTGCCGAACTCGATCAGGGCCGATCCTTCGGCCTGGGAAGACCATCCGCGCGTGATGCTGATGGGCCGGAGCTGGTCGGGAGCGCGGCCGTCGGCGCGCACGATGGGCACTGCAGTTGCTTCAGAAGTCATGCCTTTAGCTTATCCACTGCAGGTGCTGCCGACGCCTGGCCCTGCTTCGGGGCCTAGATGGTGTAGTGGACGCCGGCAACCGCTACCGCAACATCGCCGCCGAACACCGGCCGGGCCTCGGCCATCACGGTGGTCTGGGACGTCCATACCGGAATGTGCGTCAGCAGGAGCCGGCGTGCCCCCGCCGCCGCGGCGGCCTCCCCCGCACGCTTGCCGGTGAGGTGGACGTCCTTGATACCGTCGTCGCGGCCTTCCTCGAATGCAGCTTCGCACAGGAAGAGGTCTGCGTCCTTCGCGGCTTCCTCAAGCCCGGCGCAGGAATCGGTATCACCGGAGTACGTCAGGGTCCGGGAGACGGTGTTGCCTTCCTTGTCCGGTTCCACCACTTCCACCCGCAGGGCGTAGGCCTCCTCCACGGGGTGGTTCACGGCAAAGGGGGTCACAGTGAAGGGACCCACGGTGACCGGCTGGCGTTCGGCCCAGTTGGTGAAGTCGAATTCCTCATGCATGCCAGGGTCCAGCGGCAGCCCGTACGCGGTGGCCATCCGGTCTGCAGTGGCGGCCGGTCCCCAGACCGGAATCCGTCCCCGGCCCCAGCCGCCGGGCTTCCAGCGGACGGCCACGTGCAGGCCGCAGAGGTCCATGCAGTGGTCGGGGTGCAGGTGGGTCAGGAAGATCGCGTCGATGTCCTCGAGGTCCGTGTACCGCTGGATGGCACCCAGTGCGCCGCTGCCCAGGTCCATGACCACTTTCCAGGTCCGCTCGCCGTCGTTCGCGGTCAGGAGGTAGCAGGATGCGGGCGATCCGGGGCCGGGGAAGGAACCGGTACAGCCGACGATGGTGAGCTTCACTGGCCCGGCCCCCCGGTCACTGACGTCCCAACGAAGTTGGAGATCCGCGGACGGGCGGCGGCGCCCTGGGCGGCAGCGATCATCTCGGGGGTGATCCGGGCAAGGCTGCCGGTGGGGTACTGCGCGGACACATGGTCCACGTGCCGGACGGAGAGCACTTCCGGGCCAAGGAACCGCCTGGCCAGGGCCTCGAACTGGCCGGCATCGCCGGTGGCCACAAAGTGGTGTTCCGGGGGCGTGGCGTCCGTGCGCTGGAGACCGTGGGTGGCCAGGGCGCGGTAGACGTCCTTGGCGGTCTCTTCGGCGCTGGACACGAGGGTCACGTCCGCTCCCATGACGTAGGAGATGACCCCCGTGAGCAGCGGGTAGTGCGTGCAGCCCAGGACCACCGTGTCCACGCCTGCCGCCTTGAGGGGTGCAAGGTACTCCTCGGCAACAGCAAGAAGTGCCGGTCCGGTGGTGACGCCGGCCTCCACATAGCTGACGAACTCAGGACACGCCACCGAGGTGATCGCCAGGTCGGGAGCCGCGGCAAACGTGTCCTCGTAGGCCCGGGACCCTACCGTGGCGGAGGTGCCGATCACGCCGACCCGTCCGCTGCGGGTAGCGGCAACGGCACGCCGCACCGCCGGCTGGATGACCTCGATGACCGGGATGCCGTACTTGGCCGTGTAGCGCTCCCGGGCGTCGCGCAGGACAGCGGCCGACGCCGAGTTGCAGGCGATGGTGAGCAGCTTGACGCCGGAGTCCACGAGTTCGTCCATCACACCGAGGGCGTTTGCCCGCACCTCCGCGATGGGCAGGGGGCCATAGGGCCCGTGCGCCGTGTCCCCTACGTAGAGGATGGACTCATTGGGCAGCTGGTCGATGATGGACCGTGCCACCGTCAGGCCGCCCACGCCGGAGTCAAAGACACCGATGGGCCGTGACTCCACGGCGGCGGCAGGGATGTCGCTTGCGGCGGACCCGGCTGCAGCGCCTGCCGGCGGATCAATGCTCGAGGCTCTACTCATGATTATTCGAGGATAGGGCTTCCCTGCAGCCCCGGCGGTGATCTTGTGGCCAGCAGCTCATGTCTGGTGTGTCACAGCACGGGGACGGAGACCGGCCTGCGCCGCTCATCGGCGCGCGTCCAGGGACTGCAGCATGGCCTGGACCAGTGATTCCTGGAGCCAGGTGGCGAAGTTGTAGACCAGCGCCAGGTAGCTTTCCACGTCCTCCGCCTGGGACCAGTCCTGCATGAGGTGGACATGTTCGGCATCCTCCTCATCCTGGATGTCCAGCCGCTCGGCCAGGACAAGCCGGACGTCGTTCAGCGCCATGGACCAGTGCTTCGCCCCCTCGGGCGTCAGCACAATCTCGTCCTTGTCCAGGTCCAGGGCGGCCGCCTGCAGGGCGCCGATCTTTGTCTCCCGCAGCGACCGCTCGGTGAGCTGGCGGAACTCAAGGGACGCGCCGGCGTCGTCCTTCATGACGTTGGGAAGGAGGCGCTTAACGGCGCGGTCCGAAGGCTCGGCGACGTCCATGTCCAGGCCGATCAGGGCAGCCAGCGGATCCTGCCCCGTCCGTTCCTCCGGCTGCAGCATGGAAATGACGTCACTGATCAGGCTGCGCAGCAGGTCCCGCTCCGCAGGCTCAAGATAGCCGGTAATGCCCTTGAGTCCGTACTTGAATGCCTTAGCCACGTTTCCCCTTGCCCTGGCCCGGTCCGCCGGATTTGCGGGTGCTGCCGCCGTTCCCGCCGCTGGCCTTCTCCACCGTCGCCCACAGGCCAAAACCGTGCATCGCCACCGCGTGGCGCTCCACCTGCTCCTTGCTGCCGGAGGCAACAATGGACCGGCCCTTCTTGTGGACCTCCATCATGAGCTTGTTCGCCTTGCTCTCCGAGTAGCCGAAGTAGCTCTGGAAAACGTAGCTCACATAACTCATGAGGTTGACGGGATCGTTCCAGATCACCAGGTTCCAGGGGATGTCCGGTGCCGTCAGGGAATCGGTGGATTCCGCTGTTCCGGTCCGGGTGCCCTCCCGTGTATCGGGGCCGGGCGCAACGCTTATGGTCATCTATCCATTCTATGGGGATGATGGGCCCGGCCCCGCGGCGAAGCGGAGCGAGACGCGGGAGCCGGTGGGTGGGCCCACGCCGGCGAGGGCCCCGCGGCGAAGCGGAGCGAGACGCGGGAGCCGGTGGGTGGGCCCACGCCGGCGAGGGCCCCGCGGCGAAGCGGAGCGAGACGCGGGAGCCGGTGGGTGGGCCCACGCCGGCGAGGGCCCCGCGGCGAAGCGGAGCGAGACGCGGGAGCCGGTGGGGACTAGAGTAACTTTCGTGAGTACCTCCGCCGGCTGGGACCATCCCCGCACGTCTTTCTACACCGACCACTACGAGCTGACCATGCTGCAGGCGTCGCTCCACTCGGGGGCCGCGCACCGCAAATCGGTGTTCGAGGCGTTCGCCCGCCGCCTGCCGGACGGCCGGCGCTATGGGATCGTGGCCGGCACCGGACGGCTGCTTGAGGGCATCGCCAACTTCCGTTTCGGGGAAGCGGAGCTGGAGTTCCTGGAGCGCACCAAGGTAGTCAATGCCCAGACCCTCGAATACCTGGCCTCCTACCGTTTCTCCGGGGATATCTGGGGCTACCCGGAGGGTGAAGCGTACTTTCCCAATTCCCCCATCCTGATCGTCGAAGCCACCTTCGCCGAAGCCTGCATGCTGGAGACCTACCTGCTGTCCGTGCTGAACCACGACAGCGCCATCGCCTCTGCCGCGTCCCGCATGGTCAGTGCCGCCGGAGGCCGGCCCTGCATCGAGATGGGCTCCCGGCGCACCCACGAGGAAGCGGCCACCGCCTCCGCCAGGGCGGCCATCATTGCCGGGTTCGACAGCACCTCCAACCTCGAGGCCGGCATCCGCTACGGGATCAAGACGGTGGGCACCGCCGCCCACTCCTTCACCCTCCTGCACGACACCGAACGCGACGCGTTCGAGGCGCAGATTGCGTCCCTCGGGCACCATACGTCCCTGCTGGTGGACACGTACGACGTCGAAGCGGCCGTCCGCACGGCAGTGGACCTTGCCGGTCCCCGGCTGGGAGCGGTCCGCCTGGATTCCGGGGACCTGGTTGCGCAGGCCCAGTGGGTGCGCCGCCTCCTGGACGACCTCGGCAACGAGAACACCAAGATCGTGGTCACGTCCGACCTCGACGAGTACGCCATTGCGGCCCTGCAGTCCGCCCCGGTCGATTCCTACGGGGTGGGCACCTCGCTGGTCACCGGCTCGGGCGCACCCACCGCCAGCATGGTCTACAAACTGGTCAGCCGCACGGACGATGACGGAAACTTCGTCTCCGTCGCCAAGGCGGCCAAGAACAAGGCCAGTGTGGGCGGCCGCAAATACGCGCTGCGCAAGCTGGATGAACGCGGCATCGCCACTGCCGAAGTGGTGGGCGTGGGGCACCGGCCCGAGGATGACGGCAATGACCGCCCGCTGCTCCAGCAGTTCATGAAGAACGGCGAGGTGATGCCGGGCTGGACCGGCCATGAAGGGGTGCTTCGCGCACGCCAGCGCCATGCTGATTCCATGGCGGAACTCCCCCCGGTGGTTAACCGCCTGCAGCGCGGTGAAGCCGCCATCCCGACTCTCTATGAAGACAACTGAGGAGGACTGATGTCCCGCGCACTGATCATCGTCGACGTCCAGAACGATTTCTGTGAAGGCGGCTCGCTCGCCGTGTCCGGCGGTGCGGACGTTGCCGGCGCCATCAGCGAATACGTGGACGCCCACCACGGCGAGTTCGACCACATCGTGGCCACCCAGGACTGGCACATCGACCCGGGCGCCCACTTCTCTGACACACCGGACTTCAAGGACAGCTGGCCGCCGCACTGCGTGGCCGGGACCCGGGGCGCCGAACTCCATCCGGACCTCGACACCGAATACATCCAGGCGTACTTCCAGAAAGGCCAGTTCGCCGCTGCCTACTCCGGCTTCGAGGGCCTGCTGGCCCCTGAAGACGCAGTGCCCACCGGGGAACGCCGGCCCGGGGCCCTGCCCGGACCGGCAGGCGAGGAAAAATTCGCCCCGGACGAGGACGCTATCGGGCTGGATGACTGGCTGCAAAGCCACGACGTCGAGGACGTTGTGGTGGTGGGAATCGCCACCGACTACTGCGTCATGGCCACCGCCCTGGACGCCGTCCAGGCAGGCTACTCGGTCACCGTCCTCCGGTCCCTGACCGCGGGGATCGCGGAGGACCTGGAGGACGCGGTGGCCGAAATGGAACTCGGCGGGGTAGACGTCGCCTGAGTGTCCCTGGCGGCTTCGGCCGCTACTTCCGGCCGATGAACCAGTCCTGGAGCTTCCGCAGACGCGACTGCAGCTGCTCCTCGTTTGCCTGGGCAACGGGCGGTCCGCCGCACACCGTCCGCAGCTTGGTGTGCACCACGCCGTGGGGGGTCCCCGTGCGGGCAGACCAGGCGGCCACGTTCTTGGCCAGCTCGTTCCGGAGGTCCATCAGCATCCGGTGGTCCGGGACGGCCGGCGCCGGGGTTTCGGCCGCCGCGGGAGCCTTCCGGTTCTTGCGGTTCAGCTGCTCATGCTGGCGCTGCCGCAGCAGCGTGCCCACCTGCTCCGCGTCCAGCAGCCCGGGAATGCCCAGGAAGTCCATCTCGTCGTCGGACCCCACTTCGCCGCCCGTGCCGAACTCGCCGCCGTCGAACAGCACACGGTCAAAGGACGCCTGTGAATCCAGGGCCTCGAACTTGCCCTTGGTCAGGCTGTCCGACGCCTTGTCCTCGCGGTTGGCCTCGGCCATCAGCGAGTCCTCGGGATTGAACAGGCCGTCCCCGTCTTCCTTCTCGGGGCGGTCCAGGGCATGGTCCCGCTCCGCCTCCATGGAGTTGGCCAGGGCCATCAGCTGCGGCACCGAGGGCAGGAAGACCGACGCCGTTTCCCCGCGTTTGCGGGCACGCACGAAACGCCCCACAGCCTGGGCAAAAAACAGCGGCGTTGAAGTCGATGTGGCGTACACGCCCACGGAAAGCCGGGGCACGTCAACGCCTTCGGACACCATCCGGACCGCCACCATCCAGCGTTTCTCGCTGGCGGTGAATTCCTCGATCTTGCTCGACGCCTTCGCGTCGTCGGAAAGGATGACCGTGGGCGACTCCCCGGTGATCCTCTTGAGCTGCCCGGCGTACGCGCGCGCGTCCTCGTGGTCAGTGGCAATCACCAGGCCGCCGGCGTCGGGGACGGTCCGCCGGACCTCGCTGAGGCGCTTGTCCGCACCGGCCAGGACAGCCGGAATCCACTCGCCTGCGGGGTTTAGGGCGGTACGCCAGGCGTGTGACGTGATGTCCTTGGTCACCGCGGCCTCCCCCAGCGACGCCGCCATCTCTTCACCGGCACTGGTCCGCCAGCGCATCTGCCCCGAATAGGCCATAAACATCACCGGGCGGACAACGTGGTCCCGCAGGGCGTTGCCGTAGCCGTAGGTGTAGTCGGCCTTGGAGCGGCGGATCCCGTCCCGGTCCTCGGCATACTCGACGAACGGGATGGGCGAGGTGTCCGAGCGGAACGGCGTACCGGTCAGGGAGAGGCGCCTCACTGCGGGGTCGAACGCCTCGCGCAGGCCGTCGCCCCAGGACAGGGCCTCGCCGCCGTGGTGGATCTCGTCCAGGATCACCAGGGTGCGGGCGGCCTCGGTCTTGGCACGGTGCAGCAGCGGCTTGCTGGCCACCTGGGCATACGTGACGGCCACCCCGATGAAGCCGCGGCCGTGCTGGCCGTCGGAGTTCTTGAAGTTGGGGTCGATGGCGATTCCCACCCTGGCCGCCGCATCCGCCCACTGCCGCTTGAGGTGGTCCGTGGGCGCCACGATGGTCACCCTGTTCACGGCGCCGGAGTCGATGAGCGTGGAGGCCACCCGGAGGGCAAAGGTGGTCTTGCCGGCGCCGGGGGTTGCTACCGCGAGGAAATCACGGGGGCTGTTGCTCAGGTAGAGGTCAAGCGCTTCCTGCTGCCAGGCACGGAGTTTCGGGGCGGTTCCCCAGGCTGCGCGTTCCGGATAAGCCGGAGGCAGGGTGGGGCCGCCAAAGAGCGTCTCCGTCACTATTTGTTGTTGCCCGAGTCCCCTCCGGGACCCTTGCCGCCGTCGTTGCCCGGGCGGAGGCCGTCATAGACCTCTTTGCACATCGGGCACACCGGGAATTTCTGCGGGTCCCGGCCCGGCGTCCAGACCTTGCCGCACAGGGCGATGACGGGCTCCCCGGTCAGCGCGGACTCCATGATCTTTTCCTTGCGCACATAGTGCGAAAAGCGCTCCCGGTCCCCGGGTTCCACTTCCTGGCGCAGTTCCTCGCGCTCAATGGTGGCTGTGGACGATCCAGCCCCGGAAAGCTCGCGCATCGGGTCGTTCTCGAGAGGGTCCGTCATGCTAGTCATGCGAACCATCTTAGCCGTTCGAGCGGGGCCACGTTCGACGCCGGACGCTGCCGCCGCGCCGCCCGGAACCGGCCGCCGTCGTACTTTTCCGCCGGGCACCCTGGCTGCCGGCCCGCGGTCAGCCAGCGGCCAGCCGGTGGTCAGAGGCCCTGCCAGGCGGGCTTGTTGTCATAGGTGTGGCGGTAGAAATCCGCCAGCTTCAGCGCCGAGGCGGCGGCCTGGTCCAGCAGGACGGTGGCGTGCGGATGGAACTGGAGGATCGACGCCGGGCAGATGGCCGAGACGGGACCCTCCACGAAGTCGCGGACCGCCTGGGCCTTGCGCGCGCCCGTTGCCACCAGGATGACATGCCGCGCCTCCATGATGGTTCCGAGGCCCTGGGTGAGGACATGGTGCGGGACCTCGGCCAGGCTGTTGAAGAACCGGGCGTTGTCCCGGCGTGTCTGCTCGACGAGGCTCTTGATGCGGGTCCTGGAGGTGAAGGAGGACCCCGGTTCGTTGAACGCGATGTGGCCGTCCGTCCCCACTCCCAGGAGCTGCAGGTCGATTCCGCCGGCGGCGCTGATGGCTTCCTCGTAGGCGCGGCAGGCCGCCGGAATGTCCTCGGCTGTCCCGTCCGGTCCGTGCACGTTCTCCGGGGAGATGTTCACCCGGTTGGTGAATTCACGCCGGATGACTTCGCGGTAGGACTCGGGATGGCCGGCAGGAAGGCCCACGTATTCGTCCAGGGCAAATGCGTGCGCCCGGCTAAAGTCCAGGCCGTCCCGGTCGTGCCGGGCGGCCAGCTCATCGTAGACGGGCAGCGGGGACGAGCCCGTTGCCAGGCCCAGGACAGCACCCGGTTTGCGCCGCAGGAGTTCCTCGATGGCGTCAGCGGCGAGCTTACCGATCTGTTTGCTGCCGTTGAGGATGACTACTTCCATGCTCTTCCTTTCCGAAGTTTTTCAGCGGTTGACGGCCACTTGGGCCAAGAGCTCGGGACCGCGGGCATCCAGCCATTTTCCGCCCAGCCGCACGCCTGCCACGAACAGGCACAGGCCCAGGGCCGTCCCTGCGCCAAGGTTGATCCAGCCGAAGATCCGGTTGCCGGTGACCAGCTGGGCGGCCAGGAGCCCGGCCTCCGGCAGGACCAGGACCATCAGGAGCACCAGTCCGCCGAACTGGACCGCGAGGGTCTGCCCCACATTGCCCGGCGGTTTTTTGAACGGGCTGTCGCCCGGCAAGGGAACGGCCACGGTGTAGCGTGCGGAGACAACCGAAGACAGGCCCAGGCCGGTGAACAGGACGCCCAGGCTGAGGCCCAGCTGGCCGGGCAGGGCACCCCAGTCCCCCGTGAAGGCGGAGTACCCCAGCGCAAACACCAGCACCACCGGCAGTGCGAACGCCAGGCAGGCCAGGGCACGGCCCAGCCGGTCCGCCACGCCCCGGACGCCCGTGGCCAGGTGGAGGGCGAACGCGGTGTTGTCATAGGACACATCGGCGGAGATGGACCAGGCGAGGATGAACGCGGACATCGGGGCGAGGAAAGCCAGGCTGGTGTAATCCCCGGTCTGGCTGCCCTGGAACAGCAGCACCACGGGAAGCAACGGGATCACCACAAGCGAGCCCGAATACCGCGGGTCCCGGAACCAGTACGTGAGGCACCTGGCCATCACCGCCCCGGCCGGGACCGCGGGCAGGACCCCCACAAGTCCCAGCTTGCCGCCTTTCCTCTTCCCGCTTCCCGCATAGGGAGGAGTCACCAGCGCCCGCTCCAGCAGGACCTTCCAGGCCCACGCCAGGGCGGCAAGTGTTGCCGCGGACAGGAGCAGCTTCAGGGCTGCCGCGCCTGGCTCGCCGGCGGCGACGTCACCGGCAATGGACCATGGGGCTCCGAGCGGCGTCCAGGACAGCATCCGGGCAAAGCCGGGGAGGAATCCGGCGGACGAGGAGATGCCCTGGCCTACCCCGGCCACGATGGGTCCCATCAGGACCAGGGGCACCATGAAGGCGACGGCGCTGATGTCCTTGAAGCGCCGTGACGCTGCCAGGCTTGCCGTCGCCGTTGTGACCACCTTGGCGATGACCACGCAGGTCATCACCCCCAGCACTGCTCCGGCGAAGGCAGCGAGCGCGGGAAGGACCGCCCGGGACCACGTCACCACCGTAGCCAGGGCAACGAGGGACGTTGCGAGCCCGGGAATTCCGATCAGGCCGCCCAGGGCCAGTCCCGCCAGCATCTGGTTCATGGGGATGGCGAAGGTTGTGAAGCGCGCAGGGTCCAGCGTCATGTCCGTTGCCGACGCCACCACCGGCACGATTCCCCAGCCCACGATGGCAGCGGACCCGCCCAGCACCACGGCGGCGTAGGCGAGATCGTGCGGCGCGTTGCGCAGCAGTACCAGGACCACCACCAGCATGCCCACCAGGCCGAGCGCATACAGTCCGGCGAAGGCCATGCCCACCAGCTGCAAGGGGCTGCGGCGCAGGCCGTTGCGCAGCAGGGTGAGCTTGAGCCTCAGGAGGTGCGCAACCATTCCAGGCCCTCCGTGTGGCTGCGGCCGCCAACCAGCTGGACGAACCGGTCCTCAAGTGTTGCCCCGGCGCGCACCTCGTCCACCGTTCCCGCAGCCAGCAGCCGGCCGCCGGCCACCACTGCCACGTGGTCGCACATCCGCTGGACCAGGTCCATGACGTGGCTGGACACCATGACGGTGCCGCCGGAGGCAACATACTTGTCCAGGATCGAGCGGATGTTGGCCGCCGAGATGGGGTCCACCGCCTCGAAGGGTTCATCCAGGACCAGGAGCCGGGGCGCGTGGATCAGGGCGGAGGCCAGCGCGACCTTCTTGGTCATGCCGGCGGAGTAGTCCACCACCAGTGTGCCGGCGTCATCCTGGAGGTCCATGGCCGCGAGCAGGTCCGCAACGCGCGTGGCCACGACATCCTTGTCCATTCCCCGCAGCAGCCCGGCGTAGGTGATCAGCTGTTCCCCGGTCAGCCTGTCAAACAGCCGCACGCCGTCCGGAAGGATGCCCATTAGCCGTTTGGCTTCCAGCGGCCGCTGCCACACGTCCACGCCATGGACCACCGCTGTGCCAAAGTCCGGGCGAAGCAGGCCGGTGGCCATGGACAGCGTGGTGGTCTTGCCGGCACCGTTGGGGCCCACAATCCCGTAGAAGGAACCTGCCGGCACGTCCAGGCTGATGCCGTCCACGGCGATTTTGCCGCCGAAGCGCTTGGCCAGGCCCCTGATGGACAAGGCAGGCAGGTGTGCCGCAGGGCCGGGAAGCGCGGCCGGGTCCGGTGGCAGCGCCGGCTCGGGTTGCGGAGCAGTCATGAAGCCAGCGTAGCCCTCAGCCCACCCCTTCGGGGTCCTCCCGCAGGAGGAGTAACCAAGGCGTGGCGACGCCCCTTATCCAGCTGCGCCTTTGTGCTGCCGGCGGGCCTCCATCGAGCCGGACATCAGAATGAATGCCGGGGAACGGCCCGTTCGTATTGCGGCGGCCACGCAATGTCGTGGCCCAGTTCGAAGGCGGCCCGCAGCCACCAGTGCGGGTCCCGCAGCGCTGCCCTGGCAATGAGGACGCCGTCAGCCTGTCCCGTGGCAAGGGCGTGTTCTGCCTGCCCGGCGGAGGTGAGCAGGCCAACGGTCCCGGTGGCCACTCCGGCTTCCTTGCGGATGGCGGCGGAAAACCCGGTCTGGTAGCCGGGGCCGGCCTTGATGTGCTGATGAGCCACGGCACCCCCGCTGGAAACGTCGATGAGGTCCACCCCGTGTTCGGCTGCCTGCCGGGCCAGGCGCACGGAAGCGGCAAGGTCCACACCGCCGTCCGCCCAGTCGCTGGCGGAGATCCTCAGGAGCAGCGGCATGGACTCCGGAATGACCGCCCGTACCGCGTCCACCACGGCGAGCATCAGTCGGTTCCTGCCGGCTTCGTCCCCGCCCCACTGGTCGTCGCGGGTATTGATCAGCGGGCTTTGGAACTGATGGAGCAGGTACCCGTGGGCGGCATGGATTTCCATGGTGTCGAAGCCTGCGTCCAGGGCACGTCCGGCAGCCGCGGCGAAGTCGCCGATGACGCCGCGGATCTGTTCCTCCGTCATCGCGGCGGGAACGGCATAGCCGTCAAAAGCCGATGCCGAGGGACCCACAGTGGTCCAGCCGCCGTCGGACTCCGGTACGCTGCCCTGCCTGCCGGAAAACGGCCAGTAGGTGGATCCCTTCCTGCCGGCATGGGCGAGTTGCACGCCGATCTTGGCCTCCGCCGGGCCGTGGCGGTGCACGAAGGACGTGATCCGCTGCCAGGCCTCGGCCTGTGCGTCGTTGTAGAGCCCGGCGTCCCGGGGACTGATCCTGCCCTCGGCGTTGACGGCCGCTGCCTCGGTGAGGATCAGCGCTGCGCCGCCGGCCGCGAAGGACCCCAAATGCATCAGGTGCCAGTCGTTCGGCACGCCGGGGGCGTCGTCGGGATCGCAGCTGTACTGGCACATGGGTGAGACCCAGCCCCGATGCTGGAGCTCCAGCCCCCGGAGCTTCAGCGGCTGGAACAGTGCCGGCACTAGAAGAGGACCCTCGCGAGTGCCTGGCGCGCCTTGCCCACCCGCTCGTCCGCAGACCCCACCACGTCGAACAGCTCCAGCAGGCGGACGCGGGCAGTTTCACGTTCCGGGCCGAAGTTCCTGCCGATGAAGGTGACCAGCCGGTTCAGCGCATCCTCCACGTGGCCGCCTGCCACATCCAGGTCCGCCACGCCCAGCTGCGCCTCAAGGTTGTCCGGTTCGTTGGCCGCCAGCGCCCGCAGGTCTTCGCTGTCCTGCGCGGAGAGCGGCTGCAGCCTGGCCATCAGCTCCACCTGGGCCAGGCCGGCCTTCGCCTCGTGGTCCGCGGGCATCTCGGTCAGTGCCTGGCGGTAGGCATCGGCTGCTGCGGCGTAGTCCCCCGCCTCGATGGCGTCAAAAGCCGCCTGGTGCAGCGGCGGCAGGGGCGCGGGGGTGTCGTCTTCAGCGGCACCGGCACCCAGGCTGCCGGTCACGCCGTTCGCCGCAGCCACCTTCAGCAGTTCGTCAAAGAGGCTGCGGACCTGCTGTTCGTCTGCGCCTCCCTGGAAGAGCGGTACGGGTTGGCCCTTGAGGACGGCCACCGCGGTGGGCACGGCCTGCACCTGGAAGGCCTGGGCCAACTGCGGGAACGCCTCGATGTCCGCGGCGCCGAGGACCAGGCGGCCGCCGTAGCTTGCCACCACCCGCTCCAGGACGTCCAGCATGGTTGCGGACTCCGGCGAGTAGGAGGCCCAGAGCGCAAAAACAACCGGCACCTGCGCTGACAGCTCCACCAGCTGCTGGAAATTGCCTTCGGTGACGTTGACTTTCAGTTCCGGCGAGCCAGGAGCATCGGGGGCTCCGCCCTGCGGCGTTCCGGTCCCGGCCGGGGACGCGGGGCGCTGCTTCAGCGTGGAAAGGTCGACGGCGCCGCGCAGGTTAAGCAGGTTGGCAGCGGCAGGAGGGACTGGGCGGGAAGCTGGCGAACTCATGCTTTCCACTCTAGCCACTCCGGCCGCTGCCGGGGCTACTGAAGGAACCGGGGTTACTTGAAGCTGGCCCCCGTCAGTCCGCGGGTCGCAGCGACGAGCTTCATCGGGTCGGTTGACCCTGCCGGCGGCACGTACACGGCCACGGACTCGGCGAAGGTCAGGACCATGCCGGTGGTGGTTTCCTTGCCGCCGGCCAGGGCTGCGGCATCGTCACCAATGGTGAGCTTGTCACCTGCGGCCTTGGGGGTTCCCTCGAAGCCGAAGTTGATCCGGCCCAGGACCAGGGCGCCGCCGTCAGCCGTCCGGAAAACAACCGTATTTTCCGGAGCCACCTTGTGGGTGAAGGAGAAGTTGCCGTTCTCGCCGGCCTTCACCACCTCGGCCTGGTAGGACAGGGTGTCCGCAATGTACGGCGAGGACTCCCCTTCCACGAGCTTGTCCTTGTAGGCGGACTCAGCGGTGGTCAGTCGGTCGGCAAGGCCGGACATGGCCTCCTCGCCGCTGTAGAGCAGGCCGGTCTTGTCTCCCGCGGCCAGGGTCTCCGTGCCGTCCCGGTTGATGGTGGGGAAGGTGGTTCCGGGCTGCAGCGGGTTGGTTTCCACCAGCTTGTAGTTCTCGCGCGGAGAGGGCTGGACCAAGGTCAGCAGCTGCGGCACCACGTTGCCGTCGCCCTGGGTCACCGCCATAACGGACCTCGGCCACTCGCGGTCGCTGGTCACCACGGTGGTGAGCAGCTTGGTGGAGCGGACCGGCATGCGGGGCTCGTAGGAGCCCACCTGGGAGCGGATCTTGTAATTCTGGGTGCGGACCTCAAGCTCAGTGCCGCCCACGCGGTCCGCGAGCTTGGCCGCATCCTTTGCGGCATCGCCGGCGTCAACGGCGCTGGAAACCTGTTCCAGGATCCTGCGGAACTGGGCATCCAGCAGGACGGGCGGACCGGACTGCCCCTGCGCGGCAGGCGAAGCTGCGGAAGACGGATCCGGGGAAGGCGCCGGCGATGTGGCGCTGGCGGCGGCACCGGTTCCGGCCACGACGGCAACGGCCACTACTCCGGCGGCCGCCATGGTTACCCGCGAGGACCGTGCCTCATTGCGGGCCCGGGCGCGCTGCGCAAAGCCGCTGCCCTTGCCGTCGCCTTCGCCGTTGCGCTTGCGGGCGGAGAGCAGGGCCAGGGCGATTCCACCCAGGATCAGCAGCGAGCCGAGGATGATCAGCGGGATGGCCCACGGGGTGGACGTGTCGTTGGGGAACGTCATGGAAACGGTGGCCGGCGCCGGCTTGGTTCCGTCGGAGGCGAGCAGGAGGGTCCAGTCGCCGTCCGCCGGTGCTGTCCACGAGTATTCAAGCTCGCTGCTCGCATTCTCGGTGGAAACCCAGAGGTCCGAGCCGGCCGGGTTGGGCGCGGTGGCTTCGCCGTCGGCGTGTTCAACCAGCAGCGACTTCTCGTCCCCGGACACGCCGGTGATGGTGTTGTGCGCAGTCTGGCCCACCCACGCCTCCACGTCGTCCGGCCGGCCCGCTGCCAGGAGGAAGTTGCCGTCGCCCTCGATCTTGATCTTGACGGTCCCGCCGTGAAGGGTGCGCAGGTTTTGGTCGATCACGGTCAGCGGGGCCTCGGCAGCATCCACCGGAGCGGCGGCCGTAAAAGTCTCGGAGGGGGCCCAGATGGTTCTCTGGCCGATGCCGGCCAGAAGTGTCAGGAGGCCGAGCAGCACGAGTGCGACTGCAGTCTTTAAACGCAAGGGAACACCTATCATCAGCGGGGGTTTCCTTTCAATAGTATCCGTTTTGTTATCGAAGGCCCGGATCGGGGCTTCTGCGAGGACCGCCAGCGGGTCGCCGGCCGGGCCGTTCCGCTGCTGTTGACAAGGCTGCTGATAGTGTTTGCGATGATCATCACACCGGCCCGCCGACGCGGTGCCATCAACGGAACAGGCCCTTAAAACCAGTGACTGACAAGACGGACGAATCCTCCGCGGCGCCAGAGAACCCGGGGGGTGGGCAGCCGCCGGCAGCCGCTCCGCAGGGTCCCGCAGCTGCCCGCCGGAAGAGGCCCGCCGCGGCCGCCCTCGGGCTGCTGCTTCACCGCCTGCGCCAGCCACTCCCCGGCGCCCAACCCAGGCTCCGGTTTGAAATGCCGCCGGAGTACTCCCGCCAGAACGGGGAAGACGCCAGCCGGGACAGCGCGGTACAGCCGCAGTTCGGCAGCCCCGGCCCCCGGATCTCGCCGCAGCATCCCCTTTATCTGGGCTTCATGGGCACGGTGGGCGTGGGACTTGCCCTGCTGGTCTACTGGATCGGCTCCAACACCACGCAGCTGCTGCTGTGGATTGTGGCTGCGCTGTTCATCGCGCTGGGGCTGGAACCTGTGGTCGGCTGGCTGGAAAGCCGGAAGATCCCCCGCCCCGCCGGAATCCTGGTGTCCGTCACGGTGCTGATAAGCGCCGTCGTCGGCTTTTTTGCCACGCTCATTCCCACCATCGTGGAGCAGGTCACCCAGATCGTCGAGCAGGCACCGGTGTGGATCCGGGACTTCATCGACTCCGACTTTTTCCGCAGCCTGGATGACCAGTTCGGCGTGCGCGACCGGATCACAGAGGAACTGGAGAAGTTCGTCAACGACCCCGCCGCGATGGGCGGGATTTTCGGGGGCGTGGTGGGCTTTGGCTCCACCGTGGCCAACGGCCTCTTCGGCACCCTGATCGTCCTGGTGTTGAGCCTGTACTTCCTCGCTGCGCTGCCCGCAATGAAGAAGTGGGGCTACCGGCTGGCGCCGCGTTCCCGGCGGCACCGCGTTGAAGCGCTGTCCGAGGAAATCACCCGATCGGTGGGCAACTACGTGATCGGCCAGGCGGTGGTTGCCCTCCTGAACGCCACCTTCGCCTTCATCGTGATGTCCATCGTGGGCATCCCTTTCGCCCTGCTGCTGGCGTTCGTGGTGGCCCTGCTCGCGTTCATTCCGCTGGTAGGCGGCATGATCGCGGGGATCGTGGTACTGCTGGTTTCGCTCACCGAGGGCTGGCAGGCGGCAGCGGTGTACGGGATCTGCTACTTCGCCTACTTGCAGTTCGAGGCCTACTTCATCTCGCCGCGCATCATGCAGAAGGCCGTGGCGGTCCCCGGCGCCGTGGCCGTCATTTCAGTCATTGCCGGCGGCAGCCTGCTGGGCGTGCTCGGCGCGCTGATCGCCATTCCGACGGCGGCCGCCGTCCTGCTGCTGGTCAGGGAGATCTACATCGTCAGGCAGGACCAGCACTAAGTGTGCGTCACTGGACCCGGCCCCAGCCGTTCCCTAGGCTGACGCTGTTGCCGCGGGCCCGTTCCATTCGTGCGGCAGTCCGGCAGCGCCCGATCCCGCCTCGGTGACGTCATCCACAATTTCGTTGAGCACCCGGGAGGCGTACTTCTCCCCCACCCACAGGTGCTTGGCGCCGTCCACGCCCACCACGCGGGCCTGCGGGACCAGGCTGAAGCGGGCTCCGGCCTCGTCCGGCTTGAGGAAGTCATCGTGCTCCGGCACCAGGACCGTGAGCGGCTTTCCTGATGCGGCCCAGAGGCGCAGGTGCTCATCTGTGGCGCGGTGCAGCGGGGGCGAGAGCAGGACCGCGCCCTCAACCAGGGACGCCACGGGTTCCACGGCTCCGTACATCAGGGCGAGTTCCGTGCCGAAGGACCATCCCACCAGCCAGCGGTTGGGCAGGCCGCGTTCGACGGCGAAGCGCACCGCGGCCTCCATGTCATGGCGTTCCCCGACGCCCTCGTCGAAGGCCCCGCTGCTGGTTCCGTGCGGGGACGTGGTTCCGCGGGTATTGAACCGCAGCACGGCGATGCCGGCAAGCGCCGGCAGCCGGTAGGACGCCTTGCGGTAGACATGCGAGTCCATGAAGCCGCCGTGCGTTGGAAGGGGATGCAGGGTGATCAACGTGGCATTCACGGGGCCGGATTCCGGCAGCGCCAGCTCGGCCACCAGGGTGTGTCCGTCTTCCGTGTCCAGCTTCACCAGCTCGCGTTTGGCGGGCAGCACGGTTGAGGCACGGATGGGAGCGGGCCCTGCGGCCTGGTGGAATTCGTACGACGCCGGATCAAAAGTCATGCCTGCCAGCTTAGCGACAGCGGGCGCATCTTTGCCCGCCCGTCAGCGGTAGCGGTAACTGCGCGACATCCAGCAGTTGGTGTGCCAGTGCCGCCGTTCGGCCAGGCCGGCCGCGGCCCCGAACAGGTGGTCATCCTTCCAGACCACCAGGTGGGCGACGCCGGGCAGCACCGCGGTGGAGCATTCGGGGCAGATGTAGGTTTTCTCGGCGTTTTTGGCGGTCATGGTGCGGACCATCCATTCGCCGTCGGGCGCAGTCTCCCGCCGCACGATGCCGGCACGTGCGCGTTCGAGGTCGAGTTCGGGGACGTCCTGGCCGCCCTTCTTTCCGGCGCCCGCTCTTCCGGACCCGGAACCCTTTCCGGAAACGGGACGGCGGGGGCGGTTGGAGCGCGGCATGCCTCCATTCTGCCCCAGCGGCGGGCCGGCAGGCTCCTCAACCGGCCGGAGCCGGCCGCAGCCGCCCGGACACGGCCGGCGGAGCCTGCACCCGGCAGACGGTAGTCTGTACGGCGTGCGACTTGTCATAGCCCGATGCTCCGTTGATTACGTTGGCCGGCTCAAAGCCCATCTGCCGCTTGCCACCAGGCTCCTGCTGGTGAAGGCCGACGGCTCCGTCCTGGTCCACTCCGACGGCGGTTCCTACAAACCGCTCAACTGGATGAGCCCGCCGGCCACGCTCAGGGTGATTTCCCCCGAGGACGTGGACCTCGAACTCGGGGTGGTGGAGCAGTGGACCGTCCAGTCCGCCAAAACCGACGACCGGCTCATCATCAACATCCACGAAAAACTCGACGAGTCCTCCCACGACCTCGGCGTGGACCCCGGGCTGATCAAGGACGGCGTGGAAGCGGACCTGCAGCGCCTGCTGGCGGAACAGATTGAAACACTGGGAGCCGGCTACTCCCTCATCCGCCGGGAATACTTCACCGCCATCGGCCCGGTGGACATCCTTGCACGCGACGCTGAGGGCGCCACTGTGGCCATTGAGCTGAAGCGCCGCGGTGACATCGACGGGGTGGAACAGTTGACGCGGTACCTCGAACTGCTCAACCGCGACCCCCTCCTTGCCCCGGTCCGCGGGATTTTTGCGGCCCAGCAAATCAAGCCGCAGGCAAAGGTCCTTGCCAACGACCGCGGGATCGACTGCGTGACCCTGGACTACGATGCCATGCGCGGCGTTGACGACAGCGAGTCACGGCTTTTCTGACTGCAGGGCCAAGGTGTTCAAACCCCGGTTGAATAAGCTCCTGACATGCGCATTAACCTGTCTTTTGCCGAAAATTTGTCCGTTTCCCCGTGCAAACCGTTGACCTGCGGGAACGGGCATGAAATTCTTGTCTCAGTCTTTGTGTAGGTGTTTTTCATGCTCGCAAGACATGTTGCGAGCGCGAAGCTCCTGCAACGCCGCTTCCCTTTCCGGGACGGTAATTCAGGATTCTTCTCGCGGAGTGACCAAGGCCGGCACGAGGTGTGCCGATCTTAAAAAGTTCCATAATGAGGAGAAATAAATGGCACAGGGAACCGTCAAGTGGTTCAACGCTGAAAAGGGCTTCGGCTTCATTACCCCGGATGATTCGGATGGGGACGTTTTTGTCCACTACTCCGAAATCCAGACCGGCGGCTTCAAGACCCTCGACGAGAACCAGCGCGTTCAGTTCGAAATCGGCCAGGGCGCCAAGGGTCCCCAGGCTACCGGCGTAACGCTGGTCTAGTCCCGCATTCCGGCCGCAGCTGCGGCCGGGCAGCGAAACAATGGTCCCCGGCAATTATGCCGGGGACCATTGTTGTTAATCAGGACGGCTATTTCACCAATTTGCGCACCAGGCGGGCGCCCTGCGGAAGGGAAAGCCCGGGCAGGTACGCGCGGGTCAATGCCCGGCCGATCGCCGGCAGATACAACGCGTCCTGGTAATACAGGTAAAGCGCACGGTATTCGGGTTTGAAGCGCGACTTGAATGCGGCCAGGGAGCGGAATCCGTAGACGGGTTCCAGTGCGTGCCCCACGAGGTCGAGTATCCGGACCAGGTTGTCCGCTTCGCCTTCACCGGGGGCCTCAGAACGGGGTCCGTCACCGGCAGGGGATTCGGGAAGGCTGGCCAGCGGTGAGCCCGAGAGCGAGATCACCTCAACCGAACTGCGCAGCTCAAGCACGGCAGAGGCGATGAGGAATTCCATGACCCCGGGAAATCCGTCGGCGCCGCGGCGCATGACGTCGAGCGTCCTGCTGACCAGGACCCCGCCGTCATAAACCGGCAACCAGCTGGTCACCCCGTGGACCGTGCCGCCGGCATCCACGGCAAGGCAGCACAGCACCTCCGGGTCGTCGAGCTCGTCGATGCCGCCGAGGGTAAAACCCATTTCGGGAACGGTCTTTCCGGCCGCCCATTCCTCGGAGACCTCGATCAGCTTGGACCGTAGCGCCGGCGGCAGGGACTGGTACGTTCCCCAAACAGCCTGAACCCCCAGCTTGGCTGCCCTGTTCAGTGCGGTCCGGACGTTCTGCCACTCCTTGCCCTTGAATTCGAGTTCACGGACGGCCAGCCGGGTCTCCTGGGCAACGGCAACCCTGGAAAAACCGCGTTCCCGCAGCATCGGCCAGAGCGAATCATCGCAGGAGTAGAGCGCAGGGATGAGGCCTTCGTGGCTGCAGTAGTCAAGGAAACCCTCGGTCACCCGCCCTTGTGCAGTTGGCGGCCCGAAAGCGCCGCCCAGTGTCAGAGCCACGCTGCCGTGCCGCTGGAACGCCACGGCGCCGCGGCCGTCGGGGCTGAACCAGTACGTGTTGGGTTCCCACAGCGCCATCCAGGACAGGGGTCCGCCGCCCTGGTGGAGCAGGGCGCGTGCTTTGATCCTGTCCTGCCGTCCGGAGTCGTTGCCGTGGTGGCCGCTGAGCAGGGCCCACCACACGCTGACCAGCGCGACAACCCAGAACACGGGTCCGGAATAGGCAAAGAGCACCGCTTCCAGGTTGTTCCGGTCGGCGAACACCCGGTGGTAGTACTGCGGGATGGGAACCGGGACGTACTGGCGCGCAAGCTCTGCAAAGAGCGCCAGGATGCCGCCGTCGCGTAGCAGACCGCCGGCCCAGAACCAGGCCGCCGCGTATGCTCCGGCGAGGACAAGCCATGTTCCTCCCACGACTGCGGCCAGCGTCCGGCGGGCAGCAGGCCGCGTCTGGACGCGGAACTGGCGCCGGTTGAGCCACAAAAGGACCGCCAGGAGCAGGGGGACGAACACCAGGGGAAGCACATGGGCAAACGCCGAGGCCATGGGTGTGGCGGACGCGCTGTGCGGCCTGGACGGGATCAGTGCGAACAGGGCAAGATAGACGCCGGCAAGGGCTGTGACCGCAAGCTGGATGACTATGGCGATGTTCAGGGCCAGGCGCCGGCCGCGGCGCATGCCGTCCGCACAGATCAGCAGCAGGATGACCGGAACCACCGCAAGCGCGAGTCCGAAGGGCCCGGCAAAGCCTGCCCGGCCCGCTTCAAGGCAGGACGACTCCACGGTTGCGCCGCAGTTGAACTCCAGTTGGCTCAGGGTTGGCATCGGGTTGAGGACTACGTCGCGCAGGAGCGCCAGCGGGCCTGTGGGTGACCTGGCGATTCCGGTGAGGATGGGCCCCACCGCAAAGACTGCCACCGTCAGGGCCAGCAGGTTCCGTGCTTCGCGGCCGGTTGACCGGTGCCGGTGGAGCTGGCCGCGATCACCCTGGATCCACCAGCCGGCCAGGAGTCCCAGGATGGCACCGATCAGGCCGATCACCGTTTCTGCATGCCCGATGTACAGCACCAGCAGCAGGGAGATGGACAGCACAGCTGTCCGGAGCCGCCGTTGCCAGAGGACCGGCAGCCGGCCGGAGGCTGCCAGACCTGCCGCGAGGACTGCAGGGTAGGGTCCGATCAGGATGTCGTCGGCCATCCGGTCGAGCCACCCGTCCCCCACGTATCCCGCCAGTTGCGTGATCAGCAGGAAGAGCGTTACGGCACCGAACTGTCCTCCGAAAAAGAAGGCGGCCGCTGCGACGGTTCCCAGTTTCCGCTCGGCAAGCCCCAGCAGCAGGAGGATCATCAGCGACGCGGAAATATAGGCCAGCGGGTTCGTGGCGAAGAAGAGGCTGGTGAACAGGCACCACCAGTTGCCGGCCCGCAGCCCCGGCCCGCTGACGCCTGCCCCGTCCAGCAACTGCTCCGGGGGCCCGGCAAGGAAACTGCCGGTGACAGCACCGGTGGCGAGGAACACGAGCAGGACCGCCACTGAGAAGGGCATTGACTTCAGGGCACTGATGGCACGGTCGAGTGTCGGGCGGACCACCGTTGCCCAGGCGAGCGATCCTGTCCGGACCTTATGTCCCGTTGTCATTGCCCCATCCCCCAGCGGGCGGCCAGGAACTCCAGGGCATCGGCAAGGCGCTTGGAGGACGTGTCCCAGGAGTGGCCTGTTTGTTCCACCTCGTAGGCGCGGACGTCAAAGCCGGCCTCCCGTGCCGCGGCGGCCAGAGTACGGAGATAACCCACAAATTCTGGGTCGTTCTGTCCGGCAGTCAAGTACAGGCCGCTGGATTCGAAGCGCTGTTCCTTCATGATGGCCAGGGGGGTTTGCCGCTCAAATTCCTCCGGCCTCCCCGGAAAGGCAGCGTCAATGGTTTTTTGCCGCTCCTTGGCGATGGCCGGTTCAGCTTCCCCGGAGAACGAAAGGACAGCCGGAAAGAGATCCGGGTGCCGGGTTCCCATCTGCAGGGCACAGGTGCCGCCAAAGGAAAAGCCGCCAATGGCCCACCGACTATGGTTGGTGTCCACGGCCAGGGTGGAACTGATCCAGGCCGGCACGTCATGTGACAAGTAGGTGTCAGCCTGCGCTATCTGGCTGTCCATGCACATGGTGTTGGCAGACTGCGAGCCGTTGGGATCGGGGATCACCACCACCGGTGCCAGGCCGCCGTGCGCCGCCGCAAAGGAATTCATGTGCCCGCCCAGGGCACCGCCGGTCAGCCAGTCCGCGGGGCCGCCCGGCTGTCCGGCGATCAGGACCAGCACCGGCAGGGCTGGCCGGTTTTTGGCGAAGTAGGCGGGCGGCAGGTAGATGTACGCGTCCCGGGCGCTCATCCCGGACTTTTCCCCCGGGATGAAGGCCTTCCGCAGCTCGCCTTCGGCAGGGACGTCCCCTTGCGGCACCCACCCGCGGAGGGTAGCGCCGTCGGACTGTCCCGGCTGCCGCATCAGCTCCTGCTCCAGCGTCGGGATCCTCGCGAGTGCTGTGCCGAAGAGATCGCTGACCGTCTTGTTGAGGCCAAAATAGGCGTTGATCTGCACTGCCGAAAGTGCCGTCACCAAAAGGGCGGCCACCAACCCGGCCGCACGCCGGCGCCACGTGTTTCGGGGCATCCTCAGGAGGAGGAGGATCAGGGCGGCCACGCCGGGCACCACCCACAGGAGGACGGTATCGGGAATGTTCTCCGGGAAGATCGAGAAGACGTTGATGAGAGCCCAGTGGATGGAAGCCACGAGGGCGAAGGCGGCAGCCGCGGCCGCAATGACTTTCAAGAACCAGCTCCGCCTGGCGACGGCGGACGGGGGCAGCAGCAGGTACGCGGCACCGGCCACCCCAAGGCCGAGGGAAGCCCAATATAGCGGCCCGTCGATGAGCCGGATGTCGAAGAACCAGTCCACGTTGGCTAGCGCCAAGTCCCAATGCCGATGACCGGGCCGGCTTCCAGCCAGGAAGAGAGGCCCGTGTAGGCGTCGAAGTTCATGGCGAGGCGCATGTCCTGGCCTTCGTACCGCAGTTCAACAATGACGACGTCGGGCTGCACCTTGACAGCCTCGGCCTCCGTGGGCGTCCGTCGGCCGAGCAGTTCCAGGGAATGCCGTTTGAACTTGTGCTTTGGCCGCACGCTAAGGGAGAGCAGCCGGAACCATTCAAGGTCGTTGTCCTGATAACGACAAACCCCCATCTGCCAGCTGTTTCCAGCCATGCAAATGGAGGCGTCCACCGTGCCGAGGGCACGCCGCAGATTGAAGCGGCGCACCCCCGAAAGGCACAGTGCAAATATCAGCAATCCAAAAGCGACTGCCAAGGCGATGAACAGACCCGGTGCGTCCATCAAAGTGATGCTAGCGGATCCCAGCGGTAGCCGAGCCGCCCAGCTGGGCGTTGTCAGCAACGATAACCACACGGTTGTTGTCGACGGAGAAGAACCCGCCGTCAACCTCTACCGCAATCCGGTCTCCCGAAACCGGCTGGATGGCCAGTTCACCCTCGGCCAGGATCGCCAGCAGGGGCGAGTGGCCGGGCAGGATTCCGATTTCACCATCGCTGGTGCGGGCCTTGACCATCTTGGCCGCTCCGGACCACACAAAGTGGTCCGCTGCGACAATCTCAACCTCAAGCTCAGCCATATTACTTGGTCTGTTCCTGGATCTTGGCCCACTGGCGCTCTACGTCATCCAGGCCGCCGACGTTGAAGAACGCCTGCTCTGCGATGTGGTCGAGCTCGCCATCGCAGATGGCGGAGAAGCCTTCGACGGTGTCCTTGATGGAAACCGTGGAACCTTCGACGCCGGTGAACTGCTTGGCGGTGTAGGTGTTCTGCGAGAGGAACTGCTGGATGCGGCGTGCACGCGACACGACGATCTTGTCCTCTTCGGAGAGTTCGTCAACGCCGAGGATGGCGATGATGTCCTGGAGTTCCTTGTTCTTCTGCAGGATCTGCTTGACACGGACAGCCGTGTTGTAATGGTCCCTGCCGATGTACTGGGGGTCCAGGATGCGGGAGGTGGACGTCAGCGGGTCAACTGCCGGGTACAGGCCACGGGAAGCGATTTCACGGGAAAGTTCCGTGGTCGCGTCCAGGTGCGCAAAGGTAGTTGCCGGGGCCGGGTCGGTGTAGTCATCCGCGGGGACGTAGATGGCCTGCATCGAGGTGATGGAGTGGCCCTTGGTGGAGGTGATGCGCTCCTGCAGGAGGCCCATCTCATCAGCCAGGTTCGGCTGGTAGCCCACGGCGGAGGGCATGCGGCCGAGGAGGGTGGAGACCTCGGAACCTGCCTGCGTGAAGCGGAAGATGTTGTCGATGAAGAGCAGCACGTCCTGGTTCTGGACATCGCGGAAGTACTCCGCCATGGTCAGCGCGGACAGGGCCACGCGGAGGCGCGTTCCCGGCGGCTCATCCATCTGGCCGAACACAAGGGCGGTGTCCTTGAGGACGCCTGCCTCTTCCATTTCAACCCAGAGGTCGTTGCCCTCACGGGTACGCTCGCCGACGCCGGCGAATACCGAGGTACCACCGAAGTTGCGGGCCACACGGGTGATCATTTCCTGGATCAGAACGGTCTTGCCCACGCCGGCGCCGCCGAAGAGGCCGATCTTGCCACCCTTGATGTAGGGGGTGAGGAGGTCGATGACCTTGATGCCGGTTTCCAGCATCTCGGTGGAGCCTTCGAGCGAGGCGAAGTTCGGTGCCTTGCGGTGGATCGGCCAGCGTTCGCTGATGTCCAGTTCCGACTCTGCAACGTCCAGGGGCTGGCCCAGCACGTTGAAGATGTGGCCCTTGACGCCGTCGCC
The DNA here is from genome assembly GCF_034258515.1 of Pseudarthrobacter oxydans. NCBI lineage: Bacteria > Bacillati > Actinomycetota > Actinomycetes > Micrococcales > Micrococcaceae > Pseudarthrobacter > Pseudarthrobacter oxydans. The sequence goes on from NZ_CP139438.1 coordinate 2,797,448, forward strand.
AACGGGTACGGAGATGGGGGCGCCGGTGTCCACTACGTTGGTGCCGCGGACCAGTCCGTCGGTAGCCTGCAGGGAGATGGCGCGAATGAGGTTGTCGCCCAGGTGCAGGGCGGTCTCGAACGTGATGGTCTTGGTTACACCGTTGAGAGTAATCTCGGTGGTGAGGGCATTGTAGATGGACGGGATTGCGTCAGCCGGGAATTCGACGTCGACAACCGGGCCGATTACGCGCGCAATGCGGCCGGTGGCACCGGACGTTGCGGCTACGTGTTCGGTAGCAGTGGCAGTCATCTCTCTCACTTCACTCAGTAGATGGCGTGGGTTTAAGTTTATCTGTGGTGGTGCAGGTCCTGCGGAATCCGACCTGCTGCAGGCTAGGACGCGAGGGCGTCGGCGCCGGCAACAATCTCGGAAAGCTCCTGCGTAATTTCAGCCTGGCGGGCCGTGTTGCGCAGACGCGTGTACTTCTTGATGAGGTCCGTGGCGTTGTCGCCGGCGGACTTCATGGCCCGCTGGCGTGCAGCAAGCTCCGAAGCCGCAGCCTGCAGCATGGCCGCGAAGATGCGTGACTCGATGTAGCGCGGCAGCAGGGCATCAAGAACCTGCTCGGTTTCCGGCTCGAATTCGTACAGCGGCAACAGGTCCGATTCAGAAGCGGCCTGCTCTTCCACTACTTCCAGCGGAAGCAGGCGGATGACAGTGGGCTCCTGGGTAACCATGGACTTGAAGCGGGTGTACACCACGTGGATCTCGTCCACGCCGCCCTCTTCGTAGTCGGTTGCGAACTCGGACAGCAGTGCTTCGCCGATTTCGCGCGCGGTGGCGAATTCGGGTGCGTCCGTCCCTCCGGTCCAGACCCGTGCGTATTCACGGTTCCGGAAATCGAAGTAGGCCTGGGCCTTACGTCCAACGACGTACGTCTTGACTTCCTTGCCTTCTTCGTGGAGCAGCTCGATGAGACCTTCCGCCTGCTTGAGCACGCTGGCCGAGTACGAACCCGCCAGTCCACGGTCCGCGGTAATTACCAGGACAGCGGCACGGCGGATCTGATCCGGCTCGGTGGTCAACGGGTGGTCGATTTCGCTTTGAGTTGCGACAGCAGAAACGGCGCGTGTGATCGCGTTCGCGTAAGGCAGTGAAGCTGCTACGCGCGCACGGGCCTTGCCGATGCGCGAGGTAGCGATCAGTTCCATCGCCTTGAAGATCTTGCGCATCGACGTGGTCGAGCTGATCTTCTGGCGGTAGACCCGGATCTGGGCTCCCATACTTATCCTTTCCTAACATTCCTTAGACCGGATGCGCCGGGCCCTTGGGCCCGGCACATCCGGCCAGCGGAACTAGCGCTTCTGCTTGACGATTTTTTCCTGGTCGACTTCGCCCTCGGAGATGGCTTCATGCTCCTCGTGGCCGGCGCCTACCAAGCGGTCGTCGCCCTCGCCGAAGAAACCCTTCTTGAAGTCCACGATGGCGGACTTCAGGGCTGCTGCGGTGTCGTCGTCCAGCACATTGGTCTGCGCCAGCGTGGTGAGGATCGAGGACTTGTGCGTCAGGTGCTCCAGGAACTCGGACTCGAAGCGGCTGATGTCCTCAACCGGAACGTCGTCCAGGTAGCCGTTGGTGCCGGCCCAGATGGACACAACCTGGTTCTCCACCGGGAACGGCGAGTACTGGCCCTGCTTGAGCAGTTCCATCAGGCGGGCGCCACGGGTCAGCTGCTGGCGGGATGCGGCATCCAGGTCCGACGCGAACATGGCGAATGCCTGCATGTCGCGGTACTGGGCCAGATCCAGCTTCAACGTACCGGAGACCTTCTTCATGGACTTCACCTGTGCGGCGCCGCCCACGCGGGAAACGGACACACCAACGTCGACAGCGGGGCGCTGGTTGGCGTTGAAGAGGTCCGACTGGAGGAAGATCTGGCCGTCGGTGATGGAGATGACGTTGGTCGGGATGTAGGCGGACACGTCGTTCGCCTTGGTCTCGATCAGCGGCAGGCCCGTCATGGAACCGGCACCCAGTTCGTCGGACAGTTTTGCACAACGCTCCAGCAGGCGGGAGTGCAGGTAGAACACGTCGCCCGGGTAGGCTTCGCGGCCCGGCGGGCGGCGGAGCAGCAGCGACACTGCACGGTAGGCCTCGGCCTGCTTGGAGAGGTCATCGAACACGATGAGGACGTGCTTGCCGCCGTACATCCAGTGCTGGCCGATAGCGGAACCTGCATACGGTGCCAGGTACTTGAAGCCTGCGGGGTCGGATGCCGGAGACGCCACGATAGTGGTGTACTCCAGTGCGCCGTTGTCCTCGAGGGTCTGGCGGATGGCGGCGATGGTGGACGCCTTCTGACCGATGGCCACGTAGATGCAGCGGACCTGCTTGGTCACATCGCCCGAAGCCCAGTTGGCCTTCTGGTTGATGATGGTGTCGATCGCAATGGCCGACTTGCCGGTCTGGCGGTCGCCAATGATGAGCTGGCGCTGGCCGCGGCCGATCGGGATCATGGCGTCGATGGCCTTGAGTCCGGTCTGCATCGGCTCGTGCACCGATTTGCGCTGGGTCACGCCGGGAGCCTGGAGCTCCAGCGCGCGGGTGGTTTCGGCCTTGATCTCGCCGAGGTCGTCGATGGGCGTGCCCAGCGGGTCGACAACGCGGCCAAGGAAGGCGTCGCCCACGGGAACGGACAGAACCTGTCCGGTGCGGTGGACTTCCTGGCCTTCTTCGATGCCGGTGAAGTCGCCGAGGATGATGACGCCGATTTCGCGGACGTCGAGGTTCTGGGCCAGGCCCAGCGTGCCGTCCTCAAAGCGAAGCAGCTCGTTCGCCATGACCGAGGGAAGGCCCTCAACACGGGCGATGCCGTCACCAGCGGTAGATACGCGGCCGACCTCTACGCGTTCTGCGTTTCCGGGTTCGTAGGACGCCGCGAACTCGTTCAGCGCAATACGGACGTCGTCGGCGTTGATGGTCAATTCGGCCATCTGCAGTCCCTGCTCTCCTGTTTTGTGATCACCGTTTCCGGTGACCGGGGTTTCTATCAGTTAGGTTGTGCTTGTCCGGCTAGCCGGCCAGCTGGCGCTGCAATTGGCCCAGCCTGGCGAGGACCGAAGCGTCGAGCACTTCGTCACCAACCTGGACACGGATGCCGCCAATAAGTGACGGGTCAACATTGAGGTTGACCTTCAGTTCCCGCCCGTACATGGCATTCAGGCCCGCCTGGAGGCGGTCAAGCTGCGTCTGCGTCAGGGGACGGGTCACGCTGACCGTTGCAATCCAGCGCTGCTGCCGCTTGGCCGCCAGTTCGGCGAACCGCTGAACCAGCCGCGTGGGCTTGATGCCGCGGGGCTGGGTGACGGCCTGCGAGATGAGGACTTTAGCTTCCTCGCTTGCAGCTGGCACCAGCTTCGCGGCCAGTGTGGCCTTGGCCGCAGCACTGGCCTGTGGTTCGGACAGAGCACGTTGCACCTCGTGGCTGGAGGCAACGGCCTGGTTGAAGGAGAACAGATCGTTTTCCAGTTCTTCCAGGCCAGTGATTCCGGAGGCAGAAACGGCCGACTTGTTTTCAGCAACGGAAATGACCACCGTTGCGGCAAGAGTCTCGAGTGCATCGCCGATGTCACGGGCCGTTGCCCAGCGCGAGCTGGCCAGTCCGCCCGCGATCTCTGCAGCATCAGCGGAGACTTTCCCGCCAACCAGCTGCTTGACCAGCGCCGACTTTTCGTCACCGTTGCGGGACGGGTCAGTCAGGGCGCGGCGCAAGCCAGCCGAGCTGTCCACCATTCCCAGAATTCCGAAGAGTTCCTTTGCCAGCTGCAGCGACGCGGTGGGAAGTTTGGCTTCCAACTCTGCCAGCGCTGTTGCCAGCGATTCGCTCGATACGCCTGCCATTACTTAGCTGCACCTGCGTTCTGGGTCTCCAGATCTGCCAGGAAACGGTCCACGACCCGTGCTGCACGCTCGTCGTCGCTGAGCGCTTCGCCGACAATCCGGCCCGCCAGGGTGGTGGCCAGGGTGCCGACCTCGGAACGCAGGGACACAACGGCCGCCTGGCGCTCGGACTCGATCTGTGCGTGGGCCTGGGCCGTGATGCGGGCAGACTCTGCAGCTGCCTTCTCCTTGAGATCCGCGAGGATCTGGGCACCTTCGGCGCGGGCTTCCTCACGGATGCGGTTGGCTTCGGCGCGGGCGTCGGTCAGCTGCTGCTTGTACTCTTCGAGTGCAGCAGACGCCTCAGCCTGGGCCTTTTCAGCCTTTGCAATGCCGCCTTCGATGGCCTCGGCACGCTCGGCGAAGGTCTTTTCGAACATCGGGACAACGAACTTGACCACGATGAAAAAGAGGATGGCAAAGCCCACGAAAACAACGCCCATTTCCCAGATATTGGGAACCAGGGGGTTGACTTCGCCCTCAGTGGCGGCTGAGATGATCAGCTGATTCATATTTCACCCGTCCTTATCTACTCGGTTCTGTAAGTTCGCTTCGCTCTAAGGACTAGAGAACGAAGGCGAAGACCAGGCCGAGGATGGCGAGGGCTTCGGTCAGCGCAAGGCCGAGGAATGCGATCGGCTGCAGGACGCGCTGTGCTTCCGGCTGGCGTGCAACGCCGTTGATGTAGGCAGCGAATACGAGACCAACACCGATACCACCGCCGATTGCGGACAGACCGTAACCTACGAGGTTGAGATTGCCTTCCATTTTTATTCCTTTCAAGATGCCACCCATGTGGCAGGTTGTTTGGTTTGCTCTATCCCCGCGAGGGGAAGTCTTAGTGCCCGGCGGCGGGTTGCCGGCAGGCAGGGTGCCTAGTGGCTGTCGGCGTGAAGTGCGCCTTCGATGTAGATCGCAGTCAGCAGGGTAAAGACGTAGGCCTGCAGGACCATGATCAGGGCTTCAAGCATGTACATGGCGATCGCCCCGGCCAGGACCAGGAGCGAGGTTCCCTTGAGCAGGAGGTTCTCCTGCATGACGAGGAACTCGATGCCGTAGCCGGCGATCATCACGATGAGGTGGCCTGCGAGCATGGTGGCGAACAGACGGAGGCTGTGCGTAACAGGCCGGACCAGGAAGTTGGAGATGATCTCGATCGGGATGACGATCGGAAGGATGAACCACGGAACACCGGAGGGCACGGTGGCCAGCTTGAAGTAACGGAGTCCGTTCTTCTTGACGCCGATGGCGATCCAGGTGACGTAGACAATGCCGGCCAGCACGTAGGCGCCGCCCACGTGCGAGAACGTGGGGAGCTGGAAGAACGGGATGGCCCCGTAGATGTTGTTGACCAGGATGAAGAAGAAGAGGCTGAACAGCAGCGGGACGTACTTCATGAAGTCCCTGCCGCCGATGATGTCCTTGGCGATTCCGTTCCGGACGAAGCCGTAGGCGGCCTCTCCGGCGAACTGGAGCTTGCCGGGTACCAGCTGCTGCTTGCGTGCGGCAAGCACGAAGAAGACGGCGATAAAGACGACAGAGAGGAGGACCAGCAGCATCTGCTTGGAGAATCCTTCTGCGGCACCCCACGGCAGGATTGCCGGCAAATGCATTTCGTTAATACCAGGAGGAGTAAACTCTCCTGAATCTTGGGCCGGGAGCGCAAGCGCGATCAACGCGTTTCCTCTCTGCAGTGTCCATCATTGGGCGTTGGGCGGGGACCGGCAGCCGGAAGGCCTGCTGTTCCCCCTGTGAAATTATTTGGCATTAGTGTCGCCGTCCTGGGACGGCCCGCTGGAAGCACGGCGCTCCCCAGCATTGTTTCGAGAACTGGTAAGGCCATGCATGTGGGAAAGGTAGAAACCTCCGACGGCTCCAAGCAGGGCGCCTGCGAGCACGATCCAGCGCGTTCCCCACACGTAATCCAGTCCCCACCCTATCAAACTCCAGACGATGATTCCGCCAATGATGTAGCTGAATACGGCCATGCCGGCGTTGTATCCGCCGCTGGTTCCGTCGCTCGATACACCGGGGGCAGAACCGCTCGATCCGCTGTTCCCGTTGCGGCCTTTGTTGGGCTTCTTCGGATCACGCATCATGGTTTTCCTTGTTCGGGCTCGTTGTAGATCTGCAGGCGCGCCTTGCTGAAACCGTAGATTTCAGCAGCCTGCCACAGGACCACTGCGCTCACCGCTCCGGCCACAAACCAGCGCCCTTGCAGCCACTGCGGAGCCCCTACGACGAACAGCACGACGGCGAAGCCGACCACCTTGACGAAGTAGGTTGCCACGAACATGCCGATGGCGCCCGAAGGGTTGCCGCGGCCCACGAAATGTCCCACCAGGAGGCTGATTCCGAAGAACAGCATGACCAGCAGGCCGCCCGCGGTACTGGACAGGGCGGCGTTCACGCCCTGCAGAAGCACGGCTGCGGCCGCGCAGAGGAGCAGGCCGGCGGCAGAGGCAATCGAGCTCAGCTTGAGGAGGTGCAGCCAGAGCGACGGAGTGGGGCCGGATGCGCCAACACTTCCGTTGCCGGACGGAGGTCCGGACTCGGCGTTGGAGGTCATTCGATCCCAATCGTCGGCACCAACAGGCGGTTCGCCGGCAGGCAGGTTTGGAGGGGCAGCTTTGGCTGCCCCTAAATTCTACACGAGATAGAAATAATTGGCATCGAGGTTACGCCCGCGTCTCTTCGCCGCGCCGGGCAAGGTACGGCCAGGCGGTGACGAGGCCCATGACAAGGGTGGCGAAGAGGTCCACAGCGAGCACCACCTGCCACGGGAAGATGGCGAAGGCCAGTCCGCCGAAGGAGAGGATGCCGGTCCAGAGGTACATCAGGATCACCGCGGTGCGGTGCGAGTAGCCGATGTCCAGCAACTTGTGGTGCAGGTGGCCCTTGTCCGCGGACCAGGGCGAGCGTCCGCGGGCGGTGCGCCGCACCACGGCCAGGCCCAGGTCCAGCAGCGGCAGGAAGAGGACGGCGAACGGAAGCAGGATGGGAATCACGGTGGAGATACCGTTGGCCCTGTCATACAGACCCGAGGTGATCTGTCCGGTGGACACGACGCCGGCAGAAGCCATCAGCAGCCCGATCAGCATCGCACCGGAGTCGCCCATGAAGATTTTGGACGGAAACCAGTTGTGCGGGAGGAAGCCCAGGCAGCTGCCCACCAGGACGGCGGTGATCAGGGTGGCGAGGTCCGAATAGTCCAGCAGCACGGCGTTGCGGTGCACCCAGTATGCGGTGAAGAAGAACGCGGTCCCGCCGATGATGGCCACGCCCGCGGCGAGGCCATCCAGGCCGTCGATGAAGTTGAAGGCGTTCATCGTGGTGACGATCAGCCCCGCGGTCAAGAGCACCCGTACCGTCTCGTTTTCGAGGTAGATCGCTTCCGGCACCCAGGGGACGATGGTCATCTGGACTCCCCAGATGGCCACCGTAAGGCCCGCGGCGCTTTGCCCGATGAGTTTCACCCACCAGCGGATGTCCAGCAGGTCGTCCGCCACGCCCACCAGGACGATGACGGCAGCACCGGCAAGGACGCCCCAGGGGGAGAAGTTATTGCGGTAGATGTCCTTGACGAAGAATGACTGGCTGGCAACAATCAGCGCAACCATCACTCCGAGGAAAATCGCCACGCCGCCCAGCCGCGACACCGGGATCGAATGCATGTCGCGGCTGCGGATGGGCAGGTGCAGTTCCAGCCGGTGGCCGACGACCCGCGCTGCCCAGGTGGCCGCGTAGGACACGATGGCAGCCGTCAGCCCCATCAGCAGGTACATGATCATGGGGCGGGGGCCGTTTCAGGGGGGAGGCTGAAGCAGGGCAACCGTGCCGGCAGCTGGTCCTTGGTCGAGGGGCTCACTGGCCGGGAATCTGTTCTTCGATAAATGAAACTTCTCCGTCGCCGAGCGCGCAGCAGGCAGTACGCATTTCCGTATGCGCAGTGCCATACAAAACGCAGTGTCTTACAAAACGCAGTGTCTTACAAAACGCAGTGCCTTACAGGGCTGTATTACAGTGGACTCTAGTCAAAGATACTAGCGCCAACAGCATCATGGCTTCGCGCCACACGGCGCAGTGCGAGCGGGGAAATCCCTGTCAGCCATGCTGAAAGGACCCCAATGACCCCCCGCATAGCCGTCGCTGCCGTGACCTTCGACCGGCCCAATGAACTGGCTGTCCTGCTGGATGCGATCAACGCGCAGAGCGCACCCGTGGAGACGATCTGCCTGGTGGACAGCGGCACGGCCCCGGCCGCGGACGTCGCCGCCAAGCACCCGAATGTCGACTACGTCCGCTCGGAAGCAAACCTTGGTGGAGCAGGCGGATTCGCCCTGGCGGCGCTGAAGGCCGTGGCCAGCGGTGCCACATGGATCTGGATGATGGACGACGACGCCGAGCCGGCTGATCCGGAATGCCTTGCAACGCTGGTGCGTGAGGCTGAGGCACGGGACCTGGAAGCGGTGGTTCCGCTGGTGACGGCGCCGGGCCAGCCCGACCGGCTTTCCTTTTTCTTCCGCCTGGACGGCAAGGTCACGCACAGCCGCGCCGAGGTGGAAAAGCTGGGCTTCCTGCCCAACGACGGCCACTTCTTCAACGGGGCGCTGATCCGTTCCGACGTCTTCTTTAAAGTGGGCCTGCCCGACATGCGGCTCTTTATCCGCGGCGACGAGGTTGACTTCACCATCCGTCTTCGCAAGGCGGGGATCAGGTTCGGCACGGTGACCACTACCGCCATCACCCACCCGCACGCGTTTTCGGAGACCCAGCATGTGTTCGGCGCCGGCTGGCACGTCATTGTTCCGGAATCGGCCTTCAAGCGGTACTACTACTACCGGAACCGCGGCTATCTGATCCGCCGGTACTTCCGCGTCAGGTCCTTCGTTGCGGATGTGGGCGGCTATCTGAGCTACTTCCTGCAGCGCCGGGACCTTCACGGCTTCCTGGGCTGGGCCAGGTCCTTCACCGCCGGCCTCCGGGGCAAGGGGTTCGCGCCGCTGGAAGACCAGAAGTTCTAGGCTGCGGTTCCTAGCTCCTGCGCGCCAGCCCCTGGCGCTTCAGCCCGCGGGCGGCCAGGAGCCACAGCAGCACCCAGGGCTCGCCAAGCACGCGGTACGCCACGCGGCGGGGATGAAGCAGCAGGCGCCACGCCCACTCCAGTCCCAGCCTGCCCAGCCACCGGGGGGCGAGCTTCTGGAAGCCGGCAAGCTGTTCGATCGCTCCGCCTACGGCGCAGTAGACCGCCGGCGGCATCTCGCCGAGGCGCCGCTGCAGGACTTTTTCCTGCAGGGGCATGCCAAGTCCGATCAGGACCAGCTGCGGCTGCTGCCGGTGGAGCCAGGCCACAGCTTCATCCTCAAGCGCGTCATCCCAGCCCTCCCCCGGAAAGCCTGCAACCTTTGCGCCGGGGACGATTGACTGCAGCTTCCTGACGGCGCCGGCGTTGGCCTCCGCACCGGCGCCAAGCACGGCAATCCGCTCCAGTCCCCGCACCTGGTCCAGCGCCGGAAGCCAGTCAGTCGAGCCCAGCCTGTAGTCCATGACGGGGCCTTCAGCCTTGCCTGTCCTCCCCCACAGCCAGAGCACGGGAGCCCCGTCCAGCAGGACCACGTCGCTCCGCTGGTAGAGGTCGCGGAAGCCCTCATCCGAGAGGGTCAGCGTGACGCTGTGGAGGTTATGGCCCAGCACCGTCCGGGTGGAGCCTTCCTGGACGTAGCGGCTGAGTTCCGCCACCAGTTCCGGAACGCGCAGCGGGGTTGCTTCAACATCCAGCACCGGGACCTGCTGGCGGTCCAGTGCCATCAAGATTCAGTGTCCCGCGCCGGCGCCGGGGTTGCGGGAGCGGGGGGTTCGACGGCGGAGGACCCTGCCGGGGGCTGGACCGACGCGGCGGCCTGCTCCTCCGCCACGGGAGCCGCAACCGCAGGCGACGCGTCAGCGGGTCCTGCATCCACCGGTTCCTCTTCAGCCATGGGGATCTCCCCCAGGCCCAGAACACCCGGAACGTGCTCCCGGAGCTGGTCAAGGCTTACGGCACCGTTGCGGACCACGCGCAGGTGCGGCCCCGTGGCGTCAACAATGGTGGAGGGCACGGCGTCCTGGCCTTCCTGCGGCCGGAAGCCTCCTTCCAGGTAGACCTCCACGGAATCGGCAAGCTGCTCGCGCGCGGCGGCGGCCGTCTGACCGGGCACGTGGCCCGTCCGGTTCGCAGAGGATACGGCGAGCGGCCCGGTGAGGGTCAGCAGTTCCTGGGCGATCTCGTCGTCAGGCATGCGCAGTGCCACCGTCCCCTTGGTCTCACCCAGATCCCAGTCGAGGGACGGCTGGGCGTGCAGGATCAGGGTCAGGCCGCCCGGCCAGAACGCCTCCGCAAGCTTGCGGGCGTCCGGGGACACATCCGTAGCCAGTCCATCAAGTGCATTGATCCGCGGGATCAGCACGGGCGGTGGCATGGTGCGGCTGCGTCCCTTGGATACCAGCAGCATGGTCACGGCCTGGGGCGAAAAGGCGTCGGCGGCAATGCCGTAAACAGTGTCCGTGGGAAAGACCACGCACTTCTTCTCGCTGATGGCCCGCTGGGCGTGCTCCAGCCCCTTGGCGCGCTCGTCGTCACTGGTGCAGTCGTAGGTAGTGGTCACTCGCCTATTCTTTCATTCCCTGTAGTCCGGATCCGCGAGCAGGGCGCTGGTGGCGCGTTCCTTGCCGTTGAGGTCCAGATGCGTCCTGATTCCGGTCCAGTTCCCTGCCCTGGCCAGCATGGCCGAGATCCAGCCCGCCTGGACTTCCGCGTGTTCCATCACGAAGTAGCCGCCGGGCCGCAGGAGGCGGGCCGCGGAGGCAGCGGCCGCCGTCGGAAGTTCCATCCCGTCCGCTCCCCCGCCGTACAGCGCTTCGGGCGGATCGTGGAGGGCGACTTCGGGTTCGTTGGGGATGGCTTCGGCGGGGATGTAGGGCGGGTTGGACACCACCACGTCGAAAGTTCCGTTGAGCTCCGGCAGCGCGTCCCGCAGGTCCCCCTGGACGAGGTTGATGCCCAGGGGCGCCAGGTTCCTTGCAGCCCAGGCGTGGGCGAGGGGGCTGAACTCCACCGCGTGGACTTCGGCGCCGGGCACCTCGTGGGCGATGGAGCCGGCGATGGCGCCGGATCCGGTACCAAGGTCCACAATGCGCGGGTGCGGCACGCCGATGACGTGGTCGATCACCAACTGCACCACGGACTCGGTCTCCGGGCGGGGAATGAAGACCCCCGGCCCCACGGCCAGTTCGAGGTAGCGGAAATGCGCCACACCGGTGATGTGCTGCAGCGGCGTCCTGCCGGCACGCTCCGCCACGAGGGCCGCATAGCCTTCCGGCGCTGGAGTATCGCCAAGCATCATGGCGCGGAGGCGGCCGAGCCCGACACTCAGGAGGTGGTCGGCGAGCAGTTCGGCGTCCACGCGGGGGCTGGGCACGCCGGCGTCCCGGAGGATGGCTGTTGCCTCGGCGACGGCATCCGCAAGCGACTGGCCTGGCTCAAGTGTCATGTCTGGGATGTGCCGGAAGGACTAATCGCCGATGGCGTCCAGGCGAGCCTGTTCGTCCATCTCAATTGCGGACTGGATGACGGGTTCCAGGTCGCCGTTCATCACCTGGTCCAGGTTGTATGCCTTGTAGCCGGTGCGGTGGTCCGCGATGCGGTTTTCCGGGTAGTTGTACGTGCGGATGCGCTCCGAGCGGTCCATGGTGCGGATCTGCGACTTCCGCTGGGCCGAGTTCTCGGCGTCGATCTGCTCCTGCTGGTGAGCCAGGATGCGTGCCCGCAGCACGCGCATGCCGGCTTCACGGTTCTGCAGCTGCGACTTCTCGTTCTGCATGGCCACCACGATTCCGGTGGGAAGGTGGGTAATGCGCACGGCAGAGTCCGTGGTGTTGACCGACTGGCCGCCCGGGCCGGAAGACCGGTAGACATCGATCTTGAGGTCGTTCTGGTTGATCTCAAGCTCTTCGGGCTCGTCCACCTCGGGGAGGACCAGCACGCCGGCCGCCGAGGTGTGGATGCGGCCCTGGGATTCGGTGACGGGAACGCGCTGGACGCGGTGTACGCCGCCCTCGAACTTCAGGCGGGCGTAAACGCCCTCGGCAGGATCGTTCGAGTTGCCCTTCACGGCCACCTGGACGTCCTTGTAGCCGCCAAGGTCGGATTCCGTGGCGGAAATGATTTCGGTTTTCCAGCCGCGCGATTCCGCGTACCGGGTGTACATGCGCAGCAGGTCGCCGGCAAAGAGCGCAGCCTCGTCGCCGCCCTCACCGCCCTTGACTTCAAGGATGACGTTGCGGGCGTCGTCAGGATCCCGCGGAATGAGCAGCCGCCGCAGCTTGGCCGCGGCGGTTTCCAGAGCGGCCTCAAGCTCGGGAACCTCGGCAGCAAATTCGGGGTCCTCCCCCGCCATTTCCTTGGCGGCAGCAAGGTCATCCCGGATGGCCTCCCACTTGTGGTAGGCCTCAACAATGCCATTAAGCTGAGCCGACCGCCGCCCCAGCTTCCGGGCAAGCCGCTGGTCAGCATAAACAGCAGGATCCCCCAGCTGCGCCTGGATGGAGTCATGCTCATCAAGCAGGCCCTGTACGGACTCAAACATTTAAAACCTCTTTCGACTTGTACAAGTCTAGTTACTGCAACGCGGGGTCAGTTAACGCCCAATCCAGGGCTCCCGGAGGGCCAAAAGTGACCCCGCGTCGCGTCTCTTGGTGCGGAACCGTTAACGACGAACCGCTCAAAATATGCCGGCCAGGGAGCAGTCGATGACTCCCAACCTTCGCAAGCTCAGGTCGGGGCCCTCGTCATCTCCCTTACGGGCCTGCCGGAGCCGGGTGGCTTGGGATCGTAGATCGCAAGCCACCCGGCGTAGGGGCGGGGCCGGCATATTTTGAGCGGTGACTCAGCTACTTGTCGTTATCCGACTTCGCACCAAGCGTCGTCTTCTGGACCTGCATGAGGAACTCGACGTTGCTCTGGGTTTCCCGGATCTTGTTGGTCAGCAGTTCAAGGCTCTGCTGGGTCTCGAGTCCGGAGAGGACGCGGCGCAGCTTCCACATGATCTTGACTTCCTCGGGCGAGAGCAGGTTCTCTTCACGGCGGGTGCCGGACGCGTTGACGTCCACGGCCGGGAAGATGCGCTTGTCAGCCAGCTGGCGGGACAGGCGGAGCTCCATGTTGCCGGTGCCCTTGAACTCTTCGAAGATGACCTCGTCCATCTTGGAACCGGTCTCTACGAGCGCGGTGGCCAGGATGGTGAGCGAGCCGCCGTTTTCGATATTGCGGGCTGCACCGAAGAAACGCTTGGGCGGGTACAGTGCCGCGGAGTCGACACCACCGGACAGGATGCGGCCCGAGGCCGGTGCCGCCAGGTTGTAGGCACGGCCCAGGCGGGTCATGGAGTCCAGGAGGACCACAACGTCCATGCCCATTTCCACGAGGCGCTTGGCGCGTTCGATGGAAAGTTCGGCCACGGTGGTGTGGTCGTCGGCAGGACGGTCGAAGGTGGAGGCAATGACCTCGCCCTTGACGGTGCGCTGCATGTCCGTGACTTCTTCGGGGCGTTCGTCAACCAGCACCATCATGAGGTGGACCTCAGGGTTGTTGGTGGTGATCGCGTTGGCGATGGACTGCAGGATGAGCGTCTTTCCGGCCTTCGGCGGCGAGACGATCAGGCCACGCTGGCCCTTGCCGATCGGCGCCACGAGGTCGATGACACGGGGGCCGATCTTCTTGGGATCGGTCTCCAGGCGCAGGCGCTCGGACGGGTAGAGCGGAACCAGCTTGGCGAACTCGACGCGGTCCTTGAGCTCTTCCGGCGTCTTGCCATTGACGGAAGTGACGCGGACCAGGGCGTTGAACTTCTGGCGTGCGGACTGCTGGCTGCGGTCTTCGCCATCGCGGGGCGCCCGGATGGCGCCGACGACGGCGTCACCCTTGCGGAGGTTGTACTTCTTGACCTGGGCCAGGGAGACGTAGACGTCGTTGGGGCCCGGCAGGTAACCGGAGGTACGGATGAACGCGTAGTTCTCCAGGACGTCCAAAATGCCGGCTACCGGCAGGAGGACATCGTCCTCGGTGACCTCAACGTCGTCGACATCCGGACCCTGGGCGCGGCCGCGGCGGCGGTCATTGCGGTCGCGGAAGCGGTCATTGCGGGAGTTGTCCCGGTCCTGGCCGCCCGAGCGGTCATTGCGATCGTTCCGGTCGCGCCGGTTACGGCGGTTGCGGCGGCTGCCGCCGTCGGAGTCGTCACTGTCGCGGCTGTCCTCGCGGCGGGACCCTTCGCGCTGGCCGGCCTCGCGGCTGCCTGCGTTGTCACGGCCGCCCTCGGCGCCTTCACGCGGGCCGCCGTCGCGGCCGCGGGTGCGGCCGCCTTCACGGCGGTCGGTGCGCTGGCCTGCATCGCCCTCAGCCGGAGCTTCGGTGCGCTGTTCTGACGTCCGCAGTTCTGAGGTGCGCTGTTCCGCGGCCTGTGCTGCGGGGCGCTGTTCGACGTCGGCCTGCACGGCAGGAGCCTCGGCGGCCTCCGCACCCTGGGGTGCTGCGGCGGCAGCTTCGCCGCGGCGGCGGTTACGGGTGCGCGGCTGGCGGCGCTCGGTGGCGCCTTCAGTTGCTTCGGGAGCCTCCGCAGGCGCTTCCACCGGTGCGGCGGGGCCCGTTTCGGCAGCAGCGGGCTCAGCGGCGGCCGGTGCCACCACTCCGTCGCTCACTGCGCGGCGGCTGCGGCCACGGCGGGCGCGGGTGCCTTCAGCGGGCGCTTCCGGAGTCTCAGCCGGAGCGGCGGCAGCCGGGGCGGAGACGGCCGGGGCGGCAATGCTCTCGGCCCGCTTCTCGGTTGCCTTGGCAGGAGCCTTGGTCAACGGGGTGCCGGCGCGATGGGCGGAAATGGCTGAGACCAGGTCCCCCTTGCGCATCCGGGAACCGCCGGAAATACCGAGCTGGCTGGCAAGTGCCTGCAGCTGGGCGAGCTTAAGGCCTGCGAGGCCACTGCTCTTGGCGGGTGCGGCCGGCGATTCGGCAGCAGAAGATGATAGTTCCACAGCTGGCGACAGCTCAGTGGTTTCGGTCACGAAGGATCCTTCCCCCTCGACGGCGTCCAGACGAGGAGCTGGACGCGATGATTTGATCTGGGCTGCAGTTCAGATCTGCAGCCGGATTGTTCGGCCTTGCCGGTTGGAGATCGGCCAGCAGGGCCGGATACTGATTCACCTTCCACTCCGCCCGTGGCGGAGGGATGGGCTGACGCATCAGGGGCAGCTTTATAGCTACAGATTCCTGCGACAGACCAAGCAGGCGGCACCGGAATAGATTGCGCAGTAGGAGATCAAATCGCAAATGAATGCTGGAGGAGATCAGATAGGCGGAATTACCGCCGGTGCATCTCCACCTTAGCACCTTCAACGTCCACTGCCAGCTTCAGCACCCGCCATGCCATATCCGGCGTGTTGGCTGCGATGAAGTCCTCGATGAAAGCCACAACGGCGGCAGCCTCAGCCTCGCCGTCAGCCAGGACCAGCACGGTGGGCCCGGCGCCCGAAACGACGGCGGCATATCCTGCCGTGCGCAGCGCCCCGATCAGCGCTGCGGACGGGCGCATGGCCTCCGCCCGGTAGCTCTGGTGCAGGTAGTCCTCGGTGCCGGCCAGCAGGAATTCTGGTTTGGCCGTCAGTGCGTGGATCAGCAGCGCGGCGCGGCCGGCGTTCATTGCGGCCGCGTGGTGGCCCACCGAGGCCGGCAAGAGGGCCCGCGCCGCCTCCGTGGAAAGTTCGAAGTCAGGCACCGCCACAACGGGGATGACCGATTCCGACACCGTTGCCCGCGTGCTGCTGTACTGGTCATTGTTCTGCCAGGACAATGCCAGTCCGCCGAAAATGGCGGGTGCGACGTTGTCCGGGTGGCCCTCCATCTCGGACGTGAGCTGGAGGATCCAGTCCTTCCCGCGGCGGGCAGCCTCAGGAACCAGGGCATTGGCTGCGGTCACGGCAGCTACCACTGCCGACGCCGAGGACCCGAGCCCCCGCCCGTGCGGGTTGACGTTGTCCGCCGTGATCCGAAGCCCCTCGTGCCGGAAGCCCAGGCGGTGCAGGGCCTCCGTGAGGGCCCTGACCACCAGGTGGCTGGCATCGCGGGGAAGTGTTTCAGCCCCCTCGCCGCTGAGGTCGAAGTGCAGCTCGCCACTGCCCAGGGTTTCCACCGTCAGGGTGTCGTGCAGCGACAGGGCGAGCCCCAGGCTGTCGTACCCGGGGCCCAGGTTCGCGCTGGTGGCGGGCACGCGAACGGTCACCAGCTGGCCGGCCGGGACTGCCGGCGCAGCTGCTGCGGACTCGGCAGGCACAGTGAGGGTGGTTTCCACGGTTATTTGTCTTCCAGTCCCAGTTCGGCTGCAACCGTGACGACGTCGTTGGGTACCTTGACCGGCTGCACATCGCTCCCGTCCTCGGTGCGCAGGGCCCACTGGGGGTCCTTGAGGCCGTGGCCCGTAACGGTGATGACGATCGTCTTGCCCGACGGGACTTCACCGGCGGCGTGCTTTTTCAGCAGCCCGGCCACGCCTGCGGCGGATCCGGGCTCCACGAAAACGCCCTCGCGTGCGGACAGCCAGCGGTGCGCATTCAGGATTTCCTCATCCGTGACTGCGTCAATCAGTCCGCCGGACTCGTCACGGGCGCCAATGGCGCCGTCCCAGGAGGCGGGGTTGCCGATCCGGATGGCCGTGGCAATGGTGTCCGGTTCGGTGATGGGGTGGCCGGCGACGAAGGGGGCCGCGCCAGCCGCCTGGAAACCCCACATGGCCGGGGTCTTGGTGGAGACGGCGGGAAGGGTGCCGGCCGTTTCGGACTCGAAGGGAGCGGAGTACTCCTTGTAGCCCTTCCAGTAAGCGGTGATGTTTCCGGCGTTGCCGACCGGCAGGACGTGGATGTCCGGAGCGTCGCCCAGCGCGTCGACGATTTCGAAGGCACCGGTCTTTTGGCCCTGGATGCGGGCCGGGTTGACTGAGTTCACCAGGAACACAGGGTAGGACTCCCCCAGCTTCCGGGCGATGTCCAGGCAGTTGTCGAAGTTGCCGTCCACCTGTAGCAGCGTGGCGCCGTGGGCGATGGCCTGGCTGAGCTTGCCCATGGAAATCTTGCCTTCCGGCACCAGGACAGCGCACTTCAGGCCGGCAGCGGTGGCGTAGGCGGCAGCAGAGGCGGAGGTGTTACCGGTGGAGGCGCAGACTACAGCCTTTGCCCCGGAGGCGACGGCGGCGGTCATGGCCATGGTCATGCCGCGGTCCTTGAAGGAACCCGTGGGGTTCATGCCCTCAACCTTCAGGTACACCTCGGAACCGGTGAGCTCGGAAAGCTTCTGCGCGCGCACCAGCGGTGTGCCGCCTTCGCCAAGGGTGATGACCCTGGTGGATTCCGTCACGGGCAGACGGTCAGCGTATTCGCGGATGACGCCGCGCCATTGGTGAGCCACTTAGACTCCTTCTACCCGCAGAACGGATGTAACTGAATTGATGACGTCCAGGCCTTTCACGGCCTCGACGGTGGCCGCTAGGGCAGCCTCTGACGCGCGGTGGGTGACGATCCGCAGCTCGGCGGATTCCACGTTGGACTCCGCGTCACGGTGGATGGTCTGCCGCATGATCTCGATGGATACGCCGTGCTCGGCGAAGAGCTGGGCAATCCTGGCCAGCACGCCCGGCTGGTCGGCTACGTCGAGCCCGATGTAGTAGCTGGTAACGGCCGCGTCGATCGGCAGCGCCGAAACCTGGCCGGTGGTGGTTTCCGTCCGGCCGGGTCCGCCGAGGACCAGGCTGCGCGCGGCCGAGACCAGGTCGCCAAGGACAGCGGACGCAGTGGGGGTACCGCCGGCTCCCTGTCCGTAGAACATCAGTTCGCCGGCATTCTCGGCTTCGATGAACACCGCGTTGAAGGCGCCGCGGACGGCGGCCAGCGGGTGCTCCCGGGGAAGCAGCGTGGGGTGCACGCGCACGGAGACGCCCTCGCCGCCGTCGGCATCCGTGCCTGCTGCGGGAAGCTTCTCCGCAATCGCCAGCAGCTTGATGACAAAGCCGGCGTCCTTGGCCGCGGCGATATCCGCCGCAGTGACCGAGGTGATCCCTTCGCAGTGGACGTTTTCCAGGGCAAACCGGGTGTGGAAGGAGAGCGAGGCAAGGATGGCGGCCTTGGCGGCGGCATCGTGGCCTTCGACATCGGCAGTGGGGTCCGCCTCGGCGTAGCCAAGGCGCTGCGCTTCGGCGAGGGCATCGGCGAACTGGGCTCCGGTGCTGTCCATCTGGTCAAGGATGAAATTGGTGGTTCCGTTGACGATGCCCAGGACGCGCGTGATCCGGTCGCCGGCGAGACTGTCGCGGATGGGACGCAGGATGGGGATGGCACCGGCGACGGCGGCCTCATAGGAGAGCTGGACGCCCGCCTTGTCAGCCTCCTCGTGCAGGGTGGGGCCGTCCTGCGCCACGAGCGCCTTGTTGCCCGTGACAACGCAGGCACCGTTGCGAAGGGCAGAAAGGATCAGCGTGCGGGCCGGCTCTATGCCGCCCATCAGCTCGATCACCAGGTCCGCGTCCTTGACCAGCGTCTCGGCGTCGGTGGTGAAGAGCTCCTGCGGCAGGTCCACGTCGCGGGGGGCATTGACGTTGCGCACGGCGATGCCGCTCAACTGCAGCTTCGCGCCCGTGCGGGCGGCAAGGGTGTCGGCGTCCTCAATGAGGATCCGCGCAACCTGGGCCCCAACGTTGCCGCAGCCCAGCAGGGCTACTTTCAGGGTTCGCAATTCCGTCATTCAGGCTCCCATGTCGCGGTTCAGCAGATCTTCTTCGGTTTCCCCGCGGACAATCAGCCGGGCAGATCCGTCGCGCACCGCGACAACGCCCGGCCGGGCCAGATAGTTGTAGTTGCTTGACAGGGCCCAGCAGTAGGCGCCGGTCCCCGGTACAGCAAGCAGATCACCGGCTGCCACGTCCTCGGGCAGATATACATCTCTAACAACTATGTCGCCGCTCTCGCAATGTTTGCCCACCACGCGGGACAGCTGCGGAGCCGCCGCGGACGCGCGGGAGGCCAGAATTGCGGAGTAATCGGCGTCGTAGAGCACGGGCCGGGCGTTGTCGCTCATGCCGCCGTCCACCGAAACATACCGGCGCGGATACGTAACGTTGTTGCCTCCGTCACTGGCTCCGGAGGGGGCCGGCGCGTCCACGCGCACGGTTTTGATCGTCCCCGCTTCGTAAAGGGTGAAGGTGGTGCTGCCCACGATGGCGCGTCCGGGTTCGATGGAGATGCGGGGCGAGTCAATGCCCAGTGCTGCGCAGGTGGAACGGACGACGGCGGCCATCGCCTCCGCGATCTCGGCTGCGGGGCGGGGGGTGTCCACCGGGGTATAGGCGATGCCGTAGCCGCCGCCGAGGTCCAGCTCCGGAAGGACAATGGAGTACTTTTCCTGCATGGCGGCGAGGAAGCGAAGGAGCTTCTCGGCAGCCATCGCGAAGCCGTCCGGCTCGAAGATCTGGGATCCGATGTGGCAGTGCAGTCCCAGCAGTTCAATGCCCGGGTGCGCGGCAGCGGCTGCCACTGCTTCTTCGGCAGCGGACAGCCCGGCCTGTTCGGTGGTGTCC
Source organism: Pseudarthrobacter oxydans (assembly GCF_034258515.1). Taxonomy (NCBI): domain Bacteria; kingdom Bacillati; phylum Actinomycetota; class Actinomycetes; order Micrococcales; family Micrococcaceae; genus Pseudarthrobacter; species Pseudarthrobacter oxydans. Next base: position 2,817,016 of record NZ_CP139438.1, read on the forward strand.
GCCGCCATGGAGAGGCCGAACTTCTGGTCCTCGTGGGCCGTGGCAATGAATTCGTGGGTATGCGCGTGGACCCCGGGCGTGAGCCGGAGCATGACCTTGGCTTTTTCCCCGCGCAGTTCAGCGATGGCGCCCACCCGGACCAGTTCGCTGAGGCTGTCCACCACAATCCGGCCCAGCTTCATGTCCAGCGCACGGTGGATCTCGCCGTCGGACTTGTTGTTGCCGTGCAGGGCCACGTCGGCGCCGGGAATCCCGGCCTTTGCCGCGACGGCCAGCTCGCCGCCGGACGCAGTGTCCAGCCGCAGCCCCTCCTCCTCGACCCACCGCACCACGGCGGTGCACAGGAATGATTTGCCGGCGTAGTAGACGTCCACTCCCCCGCAGATATCGGCGAACGCATTGTTGAAGGCGTCGCTGAAGGCGCGTGCCCTGGCACGGAAGTCGGTCTCGCTCATGACGAAGAGCGGGGTCCCATATTGCCGCTGGAGCTCGCTGACCGGAATGCCGTCGATGGTGAGTTCACCGGACTCGTTCCTGGCTGCATCCTGTGCCCACATCTTTGGCTCGAGGGCATTCAGGTCCGCAGGGACAGACAGCCAGGCCGGGGCTAGCGGAGAACCGGCAATGGGGTCCTGTGCAGTCATTGGATCACATCCGTTCCGGCGCGGAAACGCCAAGCAGGTCAAGGCCGTTGGCCAGCACCTGGCTCGTGGCGTCGTTGAGCCACAGCCGGGTGCGGTTGACATCCGTCACCGCTTCGTCGCCCATGGGCGCAATGCGGCAGGCGTCATACCAGCGGTGGTAGGCGCCGGCGATGACCTCGAGGTGGCGGGCCACACGGTGCGGCTCGCGCAGTTCGGCGGCCTTGGCCACGATCGAGGGGTAACTGCCCAGGTAGGAAAGCAGCTCGTTCTCGGTGGCGTGGTCCAGCAGCGAGGCGTCGAAGCTGTCTTTGCCGTCCACCTGGCGCTCCACTCCGGCCGCCACGGCGTTCCGGGCAGCACCGCGGGAGCGGGCGTGGGCGTACTGGACGTAGAACACCGGGTTTTCGTTGCTGTGCTTCTTCAGCAGGTCCGGGTCCAGGGTCAGGGGCGAATCTGCGGGGAAGCGTGCCAACGAGTAGCGGACGGCGTCCTTCCCAAGCCAGTCGATCAGGTCCTTGAGCTCAATGATGTTTCCGGCGCGCTTGGACAGCTTCGCTCCGTTAACGGACACCAGCTGCCCGATCAGCACCTCGATGTGGACCTCGGGGTCGTCGCCGGCGCACGCGGCAATCGCCTTGAGCCGGTTGATGTAGCCGTGGTGGTCCGCGCCGAGGAGGTAGATCTTCTCGGTATAGCCGCGGTCCTTCTTGGACAGGTAGTAGGCGGCGTCGGCTGCGAAGTACGTCGGCTCGCCGTTGGCCCGGATCATCACCCGGTCCTTGTCGTCGCCAAAGTCCGTGGTCCGCAGCCAGACCGCGCCGCCGTCGTCGAACACGTGGCCCTGCTCGCGCAGGCGCGCCACTGCACTCTCGATCGCGCCGGCGTCGTGCAGCTCCTGCTCGGAGAAGAACACGTCGAACTCCACGCCGAAGTCCGCAAGGGTGGCCTTGATGTCCTTCATCTGCGCCTCGTAGGCAGCGGCGCGGATCACCGGAAGGGCCGCAACTTCAGTCAGTTCGCGGATGTCCGGGTGCTCCGTCAGCACCTCATGCCCAAGGTCCGCAATGTACTGTCCGGGGTAGCCGCCGTCGGGCACGGGGAGGCCGTGCAGCCGGTTGTAGACGGAGTGTGCGAAGACGTTCATCTGCGTGCCGGCGTCATTGATGTAGTACTCAGCGGTCACATCCGCCCCGGACGCACGCAGCACGCGCGCGATCGAATCCCCCAACGCCGCCCAACGGGTGTGCCCGATATGCAGCGGACCGGTGGGATTGGCCGAGACAAACTCCATGTTCACCGTGTGGCCGGCGAGCGCGGAGTTGGTGCCGTACTGCTTTCCGGCTTCGACAATCACCTTGGCCAGGGCGCCGGCGGCAGCCGCATCCACGGTAATGTTCAGGAACCCCGGCCCCGCGATGTCCACGGCGGCAACGCCGTCGATGGACTTCAGCCGGGCACTGAGGATGGTGGCGAATTCACGCGGGCTGGTGCCGGCCTGCTTGGCAAGCTGCAGGGCAATGTTGGTAGCCCAGTCGCCGTGGTCCCGGTTCTTGGGTCGCTCCACGCGCACCTCATCAGGGACAGCTGATGCTGCAAGGGCGATGTCACCGGCGGCGACAGCATCCTTCAGGCAGGCGGATATGGCGAGGGAGAGTTCTTCGGGAGTCACCCTTCTAGACTACCGGGGGCCGGTCACAGCAAAGGAATCCAGGGCGCTTCCTGCACCCTGTCGATCCACAGGAAACCGGAAATCTTCGCACGGGTTGAACCAATACGCTGGCTTTTGCGTTGACAACACAGTAAGCACTGAGCAGATCCCTTCCTGCGTCCCCTGATGAAACGAGAACCCTGATGAGACCCTCAGTCCGTAAAAGTGTTTACGCCGGAGTCGCCGGCCTGTCCCTGGCGGGAGCGGTGGCAGGCTGCGCGCCGTCAGCCGGGAGCAGCACCGCGGCAACCACCCCCTCCACCGGAGCGTCGACAACGGCGGCCGGCGGGGCGGAATACAAGGACGGCACGTACAGCGCCGACGGCACCTATGTGTCGCCCAACGGTACGGAGACAGTGGGCGTCCAGCTCACGCTCGCCGCCGGGACCGTCACGGACGTGCAGATCACCCAGCATCCGTCCAACCCGAATACCCGCAAGTTCCAGGGCGAGTTTGCCGGCGGCATCGCGGCCCAGGTGGTTGGCAGGAACATCGACGAGCTCAATGTGTCCAAGGTTGCGGGCTCTTCCCTCACCAGCGGCGGTTTCAACAAGGCCCTGGAGCAGATCAAGTCGGAGGCCCGGTAGGCCGTGCCGGACGGGGACCGGGAGGACTTTGCGTTTGAGGGGATCGGGACGCGCTGGCAGGTCTCTGCGCCCGGGCTGCTCGGTCCGGCCCTGCGGACCCGCCTCCTGGACGTGGTGGAACGGTTCGACGCCGACTGGTCCCGCTTCCGGGACGATTCCCGCGTCACCGCGATGGCCAGGGAACCCGGCCGGTACGAGTTTCCCGCCGAGGCCGGACCGCTCGGGCTGGTCTACCGCACCCTCTACCAGCTCACCGGCGGGGCCATGACCCCGCTCATCGGCACCAGCCTGGAGCGCCTGGGCTACGACGCCGGCTACTCGCTTCGGCCGTCCGGCTCCCCGCTGCCTGCTCCGGCCTGGGACGACGTACTGGACTGGGCCGGCACCACCCTCACCACGAAGGCTCCTGCCGTCCTGGACATCGGGGCCGCCGGCAAGGGCCTGCTCGTGGATCTGATGGCGGCGGAGCTTGAGGCGGGAGGCGTGGAGGCCTTCATCATCGATGCCGGCGGGGACCTCCTGGCGCGTGGCCCGGATCCCGTTCCGGTGGCATTGGAACACCCCTACAACGAAGCCCAGGCCATCGGGGTGGTGCAGCTGGCCGGCCGGGCACTCTGTGCATCTGCCGCAAACCGGCGCGCCTGGGGCGACGGCCTGCACCACGTCCTGGATGGCAGGACCGGTCGCCCTGTCAGGACCGCCGTGGCCACGTGGACACTGGCGGAAACCACCATGCTGGCCGATGCCCTGGCAACCGCGCTCTTTTTCCTCCCTGGTGGCGAACTCCAGCGGTCTTTCGATTTTTCCTGGTTGACGGTCTTCTCGGACGGAAGCGCCACCCATTCCGCAGGATTTGAAGGGACACTGTTTTCATGAGCCCCGTTGAAGCGCCGGGGGCCGGACCGGCCCTGTCCGTGGCCGGCCTGCTGGATACCGTGCTGGGCCGGTTCACCATGTACCGGCTGATCCTCCTGGTCCTGGCGGCCCTCGCCGGATACAGCCTTCTGCTGGATGCCCTGGGCTGGCTGACTTTCGGCATTCCGGAGATGCTGGCGCACCTGGTCCTCTGCCTTGGGCTGACGTACGCGTCGAACAGGGCGCTCGCAGTGCTGTTCCGGGTACGGCCGCACTCCGAGTCGTCGCTGATCACCGGGCTGCTGCTCTATTTCCTGTTCTGGCCCTCCTTCGCCCCCATGGATGTGGCGGGAGTGGCTTTGGCGTGCGTGCTGGCATCGGCGTCGAAATACGCCCTCGCCTGGCGCGGCCGGCATGTGTTCAACCCCGCCGCAGCCGGCGCGTTCGTCACGGGCCTCACCGGCCTGAATATCGCAACCTGGTGGGCCGCCACGCCGGCCATGCTGTGGCTGCTGGTCCCCGGGATCCTGCTGGTCCTGTACCGCACCCGGAAGTTCCTCATGGCTTCGGTGTTCACCGTTGTTGCCGCCGCGATCATCACTTCCGAACTGATCCAGGCCGGGCTGTCAGCGGGCATGGCCTTGTGGCAGTCCTTTGCCCAGCGGCCGCTGCTGTTCTTTGCGGGGTTCATGCTTACCGAGCCGCTGACGCTGCCGCCGCGGCGCTGGCAGCAGCTGGCGTTGGCTGCAGTGGTAGGTGTTGTTTTCGCGGTCCCCTACAACGTCGGTTTCCTGGCCAACTCTCCGGAGGCGGCGCTCCTGCTGGGCAATCTGCTGGCTTTCCTGGCGGGCCAGCATGGGAGCGTGTCCCTTCGTTTTGCCGGAACCAGGGCGTTGACACCCAGCACTACGGAGTTCTCCTTCGAACCGTCCCGGCCGGTCCGCTTTGTGCCGGGGCAGTACATGGAGCTGGACCTGCCGCAGGTCAAGTCGGACAGGAAGGGACGGCGTCGTGTGTTCAGCCTGACAGGTTCGCCGGACGACCGCCTGGTGAAGTTTGGCGTGCGGACAGCTGAGCCGGTGTCCCCGGCGAAGCGGGTCCTCCTTGCGCTGAAGCCCGGGGACAAAGTGACCGCCACCTCCGTGGGGGGAGACTTTGTCCTCCCCCGGGATCCCCGGAAGCCGGTACTGCTGATTGCCGCCGGAATCGGCATCACGCCTTACCTTTCACACTTGTCTTCGGGAGGACTGCGGGAACGGGACGCTGTCCTCCTCCTCCTTGCCAGGAGCGCCGACGAGATTGCCTATGCGCAGGAACTGCGGGCGGCGGGCATCCGCGTCCTGGTGCGCACTGCGGATGGTTCCGCGCCGCCGCCGGACCTGGCCGCCGCCTCCTGGGACGGCACGCGGCTGGATGGCGAAGCCCTCCGGGCACTGGTCCCGGACATCGCGGAGCGGGACGTTTACGTCTCGGGCTCACCGGCCAGCGTCGCCTCGCTGCGGCGGGCGGCTAAGCAGGCAGGGGCCCGCCGGCTCCACGTGGACTCATTCTCCGGCTACTGATTCCGGCCCGGGACCGCGCACGGGGTGGCGGGGCGGTAGCGATTTTCCCTTGCGGGCCACCTTCCTGCTAAGCTCTAGGACGTCCCGCCAGCAACGGCAGGAAACCCCGGATTGCCCTCGTAGCTCAGGGGATAGAGCGTCTGCCTCCGGAGCAGAAGGTCGTAGGTTCGAATCCTATCGAGGGCACCAGAAGAACCCCGCCACTTCAATGAAGTGTCGGGGTTTTCTGCTCCCATACGCCCGTGCACGCTGCCTGCTTCCGTACGTGAGCCTGCGAAGGATTGTCGGTGCGCCCTCGTAGGCTGAAATCACCAAGTCGAGGGGGTACGCCATGCACGTTCCGTTCTGTTCCATCGTTCCGCCATACCTGTTGAGGCGGTTGGCCAAACAGGGTGCGCCGGAGTTTTCCTCCGCGGCCAGGGCAGCCAAGGAAGCTTTGGGCCATGTGGAGTCGTTCCATTCAGCACGGTCCCAGCCTGTGCCGGGCATTCCGGCAGGCGTCCGCCAGGCGAAGCCGGGACCGTCAACCCGGGCCATCTACGACGCCGGGGGCTCAGAGACCCTCCCCGGCAGGCTGGTCCGCAAGGAGGGTGAAGCCGCCACGGATGACCCTGCCGTCGATGAGGCCTACGACGGGCTGGGCCACACGCACCGCCTGTACGCGGACGTGTTCGGACGCAACTCCATCGACGGACGCGGGCTGCCGCTGGACGCAACGGTCCACTTCGGCAAGCTGTACGACAACGCCTTTTGGGACGGCAAACAGATGGTCTTCGGCGACGGCGACGGCGAGGTCTTCGAACGGTTCACCCGGTCCCTGAGCGTCATCGGCCACGAACTGGCCCACGGTGTCACCCAGTATTCCGCCGCGCTCGCCTACCGCAACCAGGCGGGGGCCCTTAACGAATCCCTGTCCGACGTCTTTGGCGCACTGGTCGAGCAGTATGTCAAAAACCAGTCCACTGCCGAGGCCAGCTGGCTGATCGGCGAGGGCCTCTTCACAGCCGAAGTGCAAGGCAGCGCCTTGCGTTCCATGAAGGCCCCCGGCACGGCGTACGACGACGACGTGCTGGGCAAGGACCCCCAGCCGGACTCCATGGACGCGTACGTCAAGACGAGCGCAGACAACGGCGGGGTCCACATCAACTCCGGCATCCCCAACCGCGCCTTCTACCTCGTGGCGGAGACGCTCGGGGGAAACGCCTGGGACTCGCCCGGGCGCATCTGGTACGAGACACTCACGGGCGGAACACTGCCTCCCACGGCGACCTTCAGGGTCTTTGCGCGTGCCACGGCCGCATCCGCCGTGGAGCTCTTCGGTTCCGGATCCACCGAGCATGACGCCGTCCGGAAGGCGTGGGAAACTGTGAAGGTCAAGCTTTAATGGACGCCTGGCTGCCGTACTTCGGGGCGGCAGCCGGGCTGTAGGGCAAGCCCAAGGACCAGGCCATGAAGATCAGTGTTGAGCGCACCGGAGGAATCGCCGCGATACCACGGGTGTGGACTGTGGAAGCCCAATCCAAGAGCGCCATCAGCCAGTGGCAGCCCATCGTGGAGGCATGCCCGTGGGATTCAGTACCCAGGACCCCGAAGGCAGCTGCCGAGCAGTTTGCGGAAGCCCAACCGGACAGGTTCATCTATTCGATCCGGGCAGGGCAGCGCCGGGCAGCCCTGCCTGAGCAGGCCGTCACCGGACCTTGGCGGATTCTCGTGGACAGTACGCGGGAAGCGGCCGAGGAAATCCGCGCCAAACAACGCCGCAACGGACCGGCGCCCGGCTAGCGTGCAAGGGGCGCTATCCCGCCACAGCCAGTTGGCCGCGGAAAGCGCGGCGGTATGACTGCGGGCTGGTGTCCAGGACCTTGGCGAAGTGGTGCCGCAGCAGGACAGGGTGCCCGAAGCCGGACTCCCTGGCGATTTCTTCGATGTTCAGGTCGGTGGACTCAAGGAGTTCCTGGGCGCGTAGAACACGCTGTGAATTGAGCCAGGCGGCAGGCGTCGCTCCGGTCTCCGACCTGAACCGCCGTGCAAAGGTCCTCGGCGACATGTGGACCCGTGCCGCCAGTTCGTTCACCGTGTGCTCGCGGTCCAGGTTCTCCACCATCCAGCGCAGCAGTTCCTCCATGGGAGCGGAACCGCAGGCTGGCATTGGCCGGTCGATGAACTGCGCCTGGCCGCCGTCACGGTGCGGGGGAACCACCATGTCCCTGGCGATCGCGGCCGCCACCTGCGCCCCCAGTTCGACGCGCACAAGGTGCAGGCACGCATCGATCCCGGCGGCGGTGCCTGCGGAAGTGATGATGTTGCCGTCCTGCACGTAGAGGACGTTTTCGTCCACCTGTACGCGCGGATACTCTGCAGCCAGTTGGCCTGAGTAGTGCCAGTGGGTGGTGCAGCGGCGCCCGTCGAGCAAGCCGGCGCGGGCCAAGGCAAAAGCGCCCGAGCAGATGGACATTACCCAGGCTCCCCTCGCATCGGCAGCCCGGAGCGCCTCGAGGACGGATTCGGGCAACTCGTCGTCCCTGCCGTAGGGCGCCATGATGACCAGGTCCGCATCGTCGGTTGCCTCAAGTCCCAGGCCGACGTTCAGGGACAGGCCGGACTTGAGCCGGACGTTACCAGGCTGCGGCGTGCAGACGCGGAAGTCGAAGGCCGGGACGCCGCTCCCCCGGCCGGATCTGTCAATACCGAAGACCTCGCAGGCAGTACCGAACTCGAATATCGAGAAGTTGGGAACCACTATGAGAGCCACTGATTTGAGCATGCTTCCATTGTGGCAGGAATTATAGCTTTTTGGGCCTTTCTGCCACTTTTTCTTGGCTGCGGGGAGGAGAAGCATGGAGTCATGGAAATCCTCATAACCCTCCTCGTCCTCCTGATCCTCCTCGTGGCCGCCGCCACCGTTTCAGCGCTTTTGCGTGACGGCCGGGGGCATACGCCTCCTGTCGAATCCCACGAAGCCTGGTCCGCCCTGGACCTCCCCAGCATCAACTACACGCTCCGCGTCTTCTAGCCGGCAGGACCAAAAGGCGCCGGACAACTGCCGGCAGTACAGACGGGAAGCCCGGGCTCCCGCAGTAGACTGTCAGCAGACATGACACTTCACATCTCCTATCCCGCCGAGCTGCCGGTCTCCGAGCGGCGCGAAGACCTGATGGCAGCCATAGCGGCGAACCAGGTCACCATCATCGCCGGCGAGACCGGTTCCGGTAAGACCACCCAGATACCAAAGATGTGCCTCGAACTTGGCCTGGGCGAAAACGGGCTGATCGGCCACACCCAGCCGCGCAGGCTGGCCGCCCGCACGGTGGCCGAGCGCATCGCCGAGGAACTTGGCGTGGACATCGGCCAGGAGGTGGGCTTCCAGGTCCGCTTCACCGGTGAGGTCAGCCGCGCCACGAAGGTCAAGCTGATGACCGACGGCATCCTGCTTGCAGAAATCCAGCGGGACAAACTGCTGCGCAAGTACAACGCGATCATCATCGACGAGGCCCACGAGCGAAGCCTCAATATCGACTTCATCCTGGGCTACCTCAAGCGGATCCTGCCGCAGCGGCCGGACCTCAAGGTGATCATCACCTCCGCCACCATCGACCCCCAGCGCTTTGCCAACCATTTCGGCACACCGGAAGAACCCGCACCCATTGTCGAGGTCTCCGGGCGGACCTACCCGGTGGAAATCCGGTACCGCCCGCTCTCCCAGCCGCCAGGCGGAGCCGGCCCTGACGACGAGAACGGTTCCGATGACGAACTCGAGGAAGACCGCGATCCGCTTGACGCCGTGTGTGACGCCGTCGACGAACTTGCCCTGGAAGCGCCGGGCGACATCCTGGTGTTCTTTTCCGGCGAGCGAGAAATCCGCGACGCTGCCGAAGCGCTGCAGGCCCGCATCCAGTCCAACCGCCGGCTGGCCGGAACCGAAGTCCTTCCGCTCTTCGCACGGCTGAGCCTGCAGGAACAGCACAAGGTCTTCCACCCCGGCAACAAGCGCAGGATTGTCCTTGCCACCAACGTCGCCGAAACCTCGCTCACGGTTCCAGGCATCAAGTACGTCATCGACACCGGCACCGCCCGCATCTCCCGGTACTCGCACCGCACCAAGGTCCAGCGGCTGCCCATCGAACGGGTCTCGCAGGCGTCCGCCAACCAGCGTTCGGGGCGGTGCGGCCGCGTCTCGGACGGCATCGCCATCCGCCTGTACTCCGAGGAAGACTTCGATTCGCGGCCGCTGTACACCGACCCGGAAATCCTGCGGACCAACCTCGCCGCCGTCATCCTGCAGATGACCGCCATGGGAGTGGCGCGCGGCCCCAAGGACGTCGAAAACTTCCCCTTCGTGGAGCCGCCCGAAACACGGGCCATCAACGACGGCGTCACGCTGCTCCGCGAACTCGGCGCCCTCGCTGCCGCCCGGCCGCAGAACGGCACGGACGGGGCTAAAAGCGGCGGCGGGCTCACCGCCGTCGGGCAGAAGCTCGCCCAGCTGCCGGTGGACCCCCGCCTGGGCCGGATGATCGTGGAGGCGGGCAAACGCGGCTGCGTCCGCGAGGTGATGGTCCTGGCCGCGGCCCTCACCATCCAGGACCCGCGCGAGCGTCCAACAGACAAGCAGCAACTCGCGGCGGAAAAGCACAACCGGTTCAAGGACGAGAACTCGGACTTCACCGGCTTCCTTAACCTCTGGAACTACCTGCAGGAGAAGCAGCAGGAGCTCTCGTCGTCCGCCTTCCGCCGGATGTGCCGGGCCGAGTTCATCAATTACCTCCGGGTCCGGGAGTGGCAGGACCTGTTTGCCCAGCTGCGCCAGCTGGCCCGGCCCCTGGGCATCAGCCTCGACAACAAGCGGCTTGCCGATCCGGTGGGCAACCACGAGGGCATCCACATCAGCCTTCTTTCCGGCCTCCTGAGCCACATCGGCATCCTGGATGAGCGCAAGCGGGAGTATGCCGGAGCCCGCGGCAGCCGGTTCGCCATCTTCCCCGGCTCTGCCCTCTTCAAGAAGTCGCCCACATTCGTGATGGCGGCGGAACTCGTGGAGACCAGCCGCCTCTGGGCGAGGGTGGCTGCGAAGTTCGATCCTGTATGGGCCGAGCAGGTGGCCCCGGACCTGGTGAAGCGCAGCTACAGCGAACCGCACTGGTCCACCCGGCAAGGTTCAGTGATGGCCTACGAAAAGGTCACCCTCTACGGCGTGCCCATCATCGCCCAGCGCAGGATCAACTACGGCAGGGTTGACCCCGTCGTCGCCCGGGAACTCTTCATCCGCCATGCCCTGGTGGAAGGCGACTGGAAAACCCACCACAAGTTCTTCCACCGCAACCGGTCCCTCCTCAATGAGGTGGAGGAACTGGAGGCCAGGATGCGCCGCCGGGACCTCCTGGTGGATGACGAGACGCTGTTCGAGTTCTACGATGCGCGGATCGGACCTGACGTGGTGTCCGAGAGGCACTTCGACAAGTGGTGGAAGGAAGCGCGGCAGAAGAACCCGGACCTCCTGGACTACGACAAATCCCTCCTCCTCAGCGACGACGCGGACGACCTTGACGACTCCGCCTACCCCAAAACGTGGCTGCACAAGGGCTTCGAGCTTCCGCTGAGCTACGAGTTCCACCCGGTGGCTCCGGGTTCGCCGCCCAACCCGTCCGACGGCGTCACGGCCGAGGTGCCGGTGCTGTTCCTTAATCAGCTGGATGACAAGGCCTTCCGCTGGCTCATACCCGGGCAGCGTGTTGAGCTGGTGACGGCCCTGATCAAATCCCTGCCCAAGCAGGTCCGGAAGAACTTCGTTCCCGCCCCGGACGTTGCCCGGCAGGCGGTGGCACTCCTGGAAGCCGATTTCGATCCAGCCGTGGATGAACTCGAACCTTCCCTTGAGCTTGCCCTGCGCCGGATCCGGGGACACGTCATCCCGCCGGGTTCGTGGAACTGGGACGCGGTGCCCCCGCACCTGCGGGTGAGCTTCAAGGTGGTGGACAGCAAGGGCAAAGTCCTGGACGAGGGCAAGGACCTCGCCGCGCTCCAGGAGAAGCTGGCCCCGGCAACGCGGCGGGCCATCGCCGAGTCGCTGGGGGCCACGCCTGCCTCCACCGCGCCCGGCGCCGGCAACGGCAAAAAAGCAGGGAAAACGCGCGACGCCGGATCATCCGCGGCGCGGCAGCCTGCCGAAGTGCCGGGGGCCGGAGCCCCACCCGGCTTCCGGGAACAGGACGGGCTCACCGAATGGACGGTCGGAACGGTCCGGCGCCAGGTCAGCAGCACGGTCAACGGCCATACAGTGACGGGTTACCCGGCACTGGTGGACCAGGGCACGTCGGTGTCACTGCGTGTCTTCCAGACCGCCGAGGAACAGCAGGAGGCAATGCGCGGCGGGGTGGTCAGGCTGCTGGCCCTGCGCGTTCCGGCTCCTGACCGGTACGTGCTGGAGCACCTGAGCAACACGGAGAAACTCACTTTCAGCCAAAACCCGCACGGCTCGGTCTCAAGCCTGATCGCGGACTGCGCCCTGGCCGCCATCGACAAGCTCACGCCCGCGGAACTGCCCTGGGACCGGGAGTCCTTTGACCGGCTGTACGAGGTGGTCCGGGCCGAACTGATCGACACCGTGTTCAGCGTCACCGCCGTGGTGGAACGCATCCTGGCCAGCACCCGGCGGATCGAAAAACAGCTGAAGGGCACCACCAGCCTGGCGCTGATCAGTGCCCTCAACGACATCAAAAGCCAACTGGAACAGCTGGTCTACCCCGGCTTTGTGGCACGGACGGGCTACGCCCAGCTGAGCCAACTCCCCCGGTACCTTACGGCCATTGAGAAGAGGCTGGAACGCCTGCCGGGCAACGTCCAGCGCGACGCCCTGAACATGGCCGCGGTGCAGCGGCTCGAGGACGACTACGACGACGCCGTATCGGCCCTGCTCCCCGGACGGAAGGCCGGCCCTGAGTTAACCCAGGTGCGCTGGATGCTCGAGGAGCTCCGGGTGAGCCTCTTCGCCGTTGAACTCGGAACAGCGTATTCGGTGTCGGAGAAGAGGATCCGCGCCGTGCTCAACAAGGCACTTGCCCCGGCCTAGGCGGAAACCGGGAGCGGGACCGGGACGGGCTGCCTAGGACGGGACGAACTCGCCGTACCCGGCGGCCCGCAACCCTTGGCGGAGCTTCTCGGCGTTGGCGTCGAGGATGTCCGGATCGGGGTTCTGGTCCGCCGTCGCGAAATTGAACTCGGCCATGCTCCTTGAGGGCCAGACGTGCACGTGGAGGTGGTTGATCTCATAACCCGCCACGATCAGCCCGGCCCGCGCGGCCTTGAAGGTCTCCACCTGCACAGCACCGATCCGCCGGGCCACCTCCATGACCTTCGCCAGCGTTTCCGGCGACGCGTCCGTCCACCGGTCCACTTCCTCAGTGGGTACCACCAGGGTGTGGCCGTCAGCCAGCGGACCGGTGGTGAGGAAAGCGGAAACATCCGGTTCCCGCCACACGAAGCGGCCCGGGATTTCGCCGTTCAGGATCCTGGTGAAAAGCGTGCTCATGCGTCTGCCTCCTTGGCGGGTGCCTGCAAGGTGCTGGTGTCCAGCACAAAACGGTATTTCACATCGCCTGCCACCATCCGGTCGTAGGCCTCATTCAGCTGGTCTGCCCGCACGACCTCGATGTCCGCAGCAACACCGTGCCCGGCGCAGAAGTCCAGCATCTCCTGGGTTTCGGCGATGCCGCCAATCAGCGAGCCGGTGTAGGAAAGCCGACGCCCGATGAGCGCGCCCGGGTTCACCGGCGGCATCGCCTCCGACGGCAGGCCCAGCTGGAAGAGCGCACCGTCCACCCGCAGGGTCCGGAAGAACGGTTTCAGGTCGTGCGGGGCCGCCACGGTGTCGATGATGAGGTCGATGCTGCGGTTGGCCGCTGCCATCGCCGCTTCGTCGCGGGACAGGACAACCTCATCCGCGCCCAGCTCCACGGCAGCCGCCACTTTTGCCTCCGACGTGGTGAACACCACCACCTTCGCTCCCATTGCCTTGGCGAACTTGACGGCCATGTGGCCGAGTCCGCCCAGCCCCACCACGCCCACAACGTCGCCTTCTTCGACGTCGAAGTGCCGAAGCGGCGAGAACGTGGTGACGCCGGCGCACAGCAGTGGGGCAGCGGCGGCGGGATCGAGGGCTGCCGGCACCCGCAGGACGTAGCGGCGGTCCACCACCACGGAGGAGGAGTAGCCGCCCTGCGTCAGGGCGCCGCCGTTCCGCCGGTCAACGGCCCCGTACGTGCCGGTCATGCCGTTTTCGCAGTACTGTTCCAGGCCGTCCAGGCAGCTTTCGCATTCGCGGCACGAGTCCACCATGCAGCCCACACCCACGCGGTCGCCAGCGGCGAAATCCGTCACCGCGGAGCCCACCCGGCTGACTGTGCCCACAATTTCGTGTCCCGGGACCAGCGGCCAGACCTTGCCGCCCCACTCGCCGCGGGTTGCATGCACATCCGAGTGGCACAGCCCGCAGAACTCGATGGCGATTTCGACGTCGTCCGCCCCGGGAGCGCGCCGGGCAAGGGTCAGCGGCACGAGCCCGCTGTCCGGTGACGTCGCGCCGTACCCGGCAGCGAGGCGGCCGCCGTCGACAGCAATTGCTTCAGGAGCGGCAGGTTCCGGGGCGACTGGTTTGGCAAGGGGCGGCGGTACGGGGCGTCCTGGAGTCATAGTGGGACGCTACCCTTGACCGCAGCCGTGTTTCCACTCGGCGGTCCGCTTGGGCGGCCGGGCTCTGCGCCGGTTGCCACCGGCAGGTCCGGGTTGTTGGACCACTCCGAGAACGAACCCGGATACAGTGCAGCCCGAAAGCCGGCGAGTTCCAGGGCTGCCACCTCATGGGCCGCAGTGACCCCGGAGCCGCAGTACACCGCGACGTGCACTCCGTCCCGGACGCCCAGCGACTCAAAACGGCGGCGGAGGGCGTCGGACGGCAGGAACCGCCCGCTGCTGTCCACGTTTTCCGACGTCGGCGCGCTGACCGCACCCGGGATATGTCCGGCCCGGGGGTCAACAGGCTCAAACTCCCCGCGGTACCGCTCCCCGGCACGGGCATCCAGCAAGAGGCCGGCGTGCGGCCAGCCGGCCGCGGCAGCGGCGTCGAGCACCGGCATGTTTCCGTCCGCGAGCGTCACGTCTCCCGCCTCCGGGACAACCGGTCCTGCTTCCACCGGAAGGCCCGCGGCACGCCAGGCGGCCAAGCCGCCGTCAAGCAGGTAAACGTCCGCGAAGCCGGCGTTCCGGAGCATCCACCACATGCGTGCCGCGGCCATGCTGCCGCTGTCATCGTAGGCAACCACGACGTCGCCGTCGCGGATGCCCCAGCGCCTGGCGCTTTCCTGGAAGTCCCGGGCGGCCGGCAGCGGGTGCCTCCCGCGCTCCGGAACTGCCGGGGCGGCAAGTTCGGTGGCGAGGTCCACGAACACGGCACCCGGCAGGTGCCCCTGCAGGTAGTGGCGGTAACCGTGCGGATCGCCCAGGACCCAGCGGACGTCAAGGAGCACCGTGCGCCGGTGTTCGGCAAGGCGGGCCTGCAGGCCGGCCACGTCGATCAAGGGGTTCAAACTTCCACCGACTCCCGGGCAGCCAGATGGGTGTATTCGGTGCCGTATTTGGCGCCGATCCTCTGGACATGGCCTTCCACGATCTTCAGGCCGTTCTCGTTGAGCAGTCCGTCATGGATCTGGAACGCCTTCGGCGCCCGGACGCCGATCACAAAGTCCAGCACCTCGGCGGATTTGCTCCACGGCGCGTGGAGGGGAACCAACAGGGTCCGGACGCTGGTCCCGTCCGGAATGACGAAGGAGTCCCCCGGGTGGTACACGTTGTCGTCGATGAGGTATCCGATGTTGGCGACAACGGGGATCTGCGGGTGGATCAGGGCATGCTGGCCTCCGAAGCTGCGGACGGTGAAGCCGGCAGCCTGGAATGTTGAGCCAGGGTTCACGGCGTGGATGCGCGCGGCTTCGCCCGTGGCCTTGTCCTGCAGCTGGCCGGCAACCCGCGCCGGAGCGAAAACCGCCAGCGCCCCGTTTGCGCGCAACGCCTCCACCACAACCGGAACGTCGATGTGGTCGGCATGCTCATGCGTGACCAGGACCGCCTCCGCATCCTCCAGGGCCTCCGCCGACTCGGAAAAGTTGCCCGGATCCAGGACCAGGACCCGGCCGTCCTTTTCAAGGCGGACGCAGGAGTGGGTGTATTTGGTCAGCTTCATAGCGCCAGCCTAGGGTCCGCCGCGGGACCGTGTCCACGACGCTCCGGCTGGTAATCTGTATCTTTGCCACCATCCTGAGGAAGCGAGTCCATCCATGCCCTTCGGCGCCAAGGCTGATTCCACCACCCCGTCCCCCGTGCCGGGCGGCGGCAAGGAACAGCGCGTCACGAAGCAGCGCCGGGCCGTAAGCGCCGCCCTGGATGAACTCGACGATTTCGTCAGCACGCAGGAGCTGTACCGGATCCTGCAAAACCAGGGCGCCCCGGTCTCGCTGGCAACCGCCTACCGGATCCTGCAGTCTCTCGCGGACGAGGGGCTGGTGGACGTTCTGCGGAACGGCGACGGTGAAGCGGTGTACAGGCGCTGCGCCGTCACCGGGCACCATCACCACTTGCTGTGCCGCAACTGTGGAAAGGCCGTGGAAGTGGAGGCCCCCGCCGTCGAGACGTGGGCGGCGCGCATCGCGGCAGAACACGGATACACCGACGTGGCCCACACGGTGGAGATTTTCGGGCTCTGCCCTGACTGCACGGTGCGCCAGGCCGCCGGCATCCTTTAGGCACGCAGCCAGGTAGGCGACCATGCAGGGGGCAGGCAGTAGGCAGGCCGCCTTTCAGGATGCGGCCAGGACCCGCCCGTTGATGCCCCTTGCGGCCCGCACCGACCCGATCACCCGGCACACCACGTAGATCAGGAACGACAGGGTAGTGACGTAGGGGCTGATGGGGATGCGTCCGCCCAGGGCCAGCAGGATCCCGCCCACCGTGGCCGTCATGGCAAAGAGCACGCTAAGCACCACCACCGCCACCGGTGACGACGTCACCCGCAGCGCCGCCGCGGCCGGGGTAATCAGCAGGGCGAGGACCAGGAGCGCGCCCACCACCTGGATGGACAGCGCTACGGAGACGCCCAGGAGGACCATGAATACGATGGCAAGCGTCCGGACGGGAACACCCCGGGCCTCCGCCAGTTCCGGATCCAGGCTGGCGAAATTGAGCGGCCGCCAAATGGCCACCAAGGCCAGCATCACCACCACGGCGGTACCGG
Source organism: Pseudarthrobacter oxydans (assembly GCF_034258515.1). Lineage (NCBI taxonomy): Bacteria > Bacillati > Actinomycetota > Actinomycetes > Micrococcales > Micrococcaceae > Pseudarthrobacter > Pseudarthrobacter oxydans. Next base: position 2,833,650 of record NZ_CP139438.1, read on the forward strand.
CAAGCGCCTGGAGCTGCACGGTGTCCACGGACACGATCTGCCCGGTCAGCAGGCCGAACTTGTTGGCAGCCCGTCCTTCGTAAAGGGACAGGAACAGGATCCCAAGTCCCAGCCCGAACGGCATGATCACGCCGATGATTGAATTCTTGTCCCTGGCCCGGACGCCCATCAGGCCCAAAAGCAGGGCGGCGGCAACCGATCCTATGAGCGATCCAAAGACGATGTTCGCGCCGACCAGCAGGGCAAAGGCGGCACCGGCGAAGGAGAGTTCGGATATGCCGTGGACCGCGAAGGCCAGGTCGCGCTTCATGACAAAGGTGCCAACCAGCCCGCCCAGCAGGCCAAGGACGGCACCTGCCCAAATCGAGTTCTGGACCAGGACCAGCAGCTCGCCGTAGTTCTCGAAGCTGAAGATCGCGTCAAGGATGCTGTCCGCGTCCATCAGGCAGCCTCTCCCGCCGCGTGCGTCTCCGCATGGTGGTGGGTTGTGGCGTCAGGGAGGCCCACCACCACGATGCGGCCGTTCGCGTGGATAACCTCAACGTGGCTGCCGTAGAGGCCGGAGAGGACTTCCGTGGTCATGACTTCCTCGGGGGTTCCCACCCTGAAGCGTCCGCCGGCCAAGTACAGGACACGGTCCACGTAGTCGATGATGGGGTTGATTTCGTGCGTCACGAACACAACGGCGCTGTTCTGGTCGCGGCACTGCTTGTTGATCAGGGCGCTGACCGCCTGCTGGTGGTGCAGGTCCAGGGAGAGCAGTGGTTCGTCGCAAAGCAGGACCTGCGGATCCGTGGCAAGTGCCTGCGCCACGCGGAGCCGCTGCTGCTCGCCGCCGGAGAGCTGGCCCACCGGGACTTTTGCGTATTCCGTGGCACCAACCAGTTCAAGGAGTTCGTCAATCCTGCGGTTGGCCTTGGCGGTGTTCAGGCGCAGGCCCCAGCGGTGGCCGTCAACGCCCAGGCCCACGAGGTCCCTGGCACGCATGGGAGTGTCCGGAGCGAACGATTTCTGCTGCGGGATGTAGCCGATCAGGCTGCTCCCGCGCTCCACGGGGCGGCCGCCCAGGACGGCCTGGCCGCGGTGCAGGTCCTGGAGCCCTAGGAGGACCTTCAGGAATGTGGTCTTGCCGCTTCCGTTGGGACCAAGCACGGCGAAGAACTCGCCGGGCTTAATGTCCAGGTCCAGGTCCTCCCAGAGCGCCCGCTTACCGAACTTCAGGGACGCTCCGGTAAGGCTGACCAGGGGTTTCAACTATTTGTCTCCAGAACTTTGCTGATGTTGTCCACATTGTCCGTCATCCACTGCAGGTACGTCTTGCCCTCAGGCAGTGTTTCGTTGAAATCCACCACCGGAACCCCGGCAGTTTCCGCGGCCTTCTTCAGCGACTCCGTCTGCGGGCCTTCGGTCTGGCTGTTGTAGGCGAGGAGCCGCACCGACTTCGTGGCCACCAGGTCGGTTGCCGCCTTGAGGACTGCAGGCGGCACGTCGGAGCCTTCTTCAATCGCAGCAGTGTAGTCCGCAGGGGTGGCGTTCACCAGCCCGGCATCCTCAAGGAGGTAGAGGGGCACGGGTTCGGTGACGGCAACCTGGGCCCCGGCTGACGCAGGCTTGAGGGCATCGAGCTTTATGTGCAGCTCTTCAACGCTGGATTTGAAGGCGGAAGCGTTCGACTGGAAGGTCGAAGCAGAGGCGGGGTCCAGCTCGCCGAGCTTGGCGGCGATGCCGTCGGCCAGCTGCTCCATGGCGTGCAGGCTGTACCAGACGTGCTCGTTCATTTCGCCGTGGCCGTGCGCGGAGTCATCCCCCGCTGCTGGTTCCGTCGTGGTCGCCCCAGCGGAGGGCTTTTCCTCCTCCGGGTGGGCAAGGCCGGAAAGTTCGACGGCGTTCAGCACCTTCGCGTCGTCGAGGCCGCTGTCCTGTGCCAGGGTGTGGATGAAGCCGTCGTAACCGCCGCCGTTTTCCAGGACAAGGTCCGCCTTGGACACTGCCAGCCGGTCCTGGGCAGTGGCTTCGTAGGAATGCGGATCCTGGCTGGTCTTGGTAATGAGGGCCGTAACGCTGACCTTGTCACCGCCGATTGTCTTGGCGATGTCCCCGTAGACGTTGGTTGACGCCACCACGTTGATCCCGTCGGCAGCCTGCGTTGACGGTTCCGCCTGCGGGCTGCACGCGGTGAGCAGGAGGCCTAGCCCGGCAAGGGCGGCCATGGACGATCGGGCAGCGGCGGTACGGCGCACGGGAACCTCATTCAAAAGGGAAGGTGAAAACAACCAGTCCAGCTTATACCTAAATGGGAATCATTCCTATTTAGGACGGAAGGCCGGCAGAAAAGGCGCCTTCCCCGAACTGGCCGGGAAGGGCGCCTTCGGGTCAGCTGCCGTTCGGCTGTCCCAGCCTGCGGATGCCGGTGGCCTGCGTGGCGTCCCTGATCTCGCCCACCAGCTGCTCGATCACGTCCTCGAGGAACAGGACGCCCTGGGTGTTGCCGTCCGGGCCGATCACCCGGGCCAGGTGCGAGCCAGTGCGCTGCATGACGGACATCGCCTTTTCAATCTCGTCGTCCAGTGCCAGGTTGGCCAACGACCGGATGCGGCTTTCGGCTATCGGCAGCCCATACGCCTCCTCGGGGATGGAGAGCACGTCCTTGACGTGGAGGTAGCCGTACAGCATGTCGTCCTCGTCAAGCATGGGGAATCGGGAAAACCCGGTGCGGCTGACTGCTTTTTCGAACTCCACCGGTGTGGTGGACGCCTTCAGCATGACCAGCTTGTCCAGCGGCACCATGATGTCCGCGGCCGTGTATTCGGAGAACTCCAGCGCGCCGGTGATCAGCCCGGCGTCGTCGTCCACCAGGCCGTGGCGGGTGGACTCCTGCACGATCGACTGCACCTCCTCAAGGGTGAAGGAGGAATTCACCTCATCCTTGGGCTCAATGCGGAGGAGCTTGAGGATGTGGTTCGCGGACCAGTTCAGGACCGAGATCACGGGGTGGACCAGCCGGGCAACAAACATCAGCGGCGGGGCAAGCAGCAGCGCCGCCTTGTCTGCCACGCTTACCGAAATGTTCTTCGGCACCATCTCGCCGAAGGTGACGTGCAGGAACGTCACCAGCATCAGGGCAACGGCGAAGGCCGCCACGTCGGCGATCTCCATCGGCAGTCCAAGGGTCTCCAGGGGGACGGCCAGCAGGTGGTGGATAGCAGGTTCAGCCACCAGCAGGATCAGCAGCGAACACACGGTGATGCCAAGCTGCGCACATGCCAGCATCAGCGACACGTTTTCCATGGCGCGGAGGGTGGTCTGCGCACGCTTGGACCCGGCCTCGGCCAGCGGCTCGATCTGGCTTCGCCGCGCGGACATGACCGCGAACTCAGCGGCAACGAAGAACGCATTACCAAGCAGCAGGATCCCCAGCCAGACGATTCCGGCCCAGTCGCTCATTGTTCTGTCCTGTCGTTGCGCTTGGACCTGCCGTTGCGCTTCGTCTTGTCATCGGTGGCCGCGGGCTCGGGCTCAACGGCCGGGTGGAAGCAGATCCGGTCAATCCGGCGGCCGTCCATTCTGGTGACACTCAGTGTCCCCCCGCCAACGGGAACCGTGTCCCCCACGGCGGCAATCCTGCCCAGCTTGCTCATGACGTACCCGCCCACGGTCTCATAGGCCGCTTCGTCGGGGACGGTCAGCCGCGGAATCTGCTCGGACAACTCGTCCGGGCGAAGCAGGCCCGGGAAGTACCAGTCGCCGGAGGCACTCTGCAGCAGTCCCGGGCGGACCTTGTCGTGCTCATCCGCCACCTCCCCCACGATTTCCTCGACCAGGTCCTCGAGGGTGGCGATGCCGGCAGTTCCGCCGTACTCATCCAGGACCACTGCGAGTTGCAGGTTGCCGTCCCTGAGTTCTGCCAGAAGCGCGTCAAGGTGGATGGTCTCGGGAACCCTCAGGACCTCCGTCATGATGGCCCCGGCTTCCAGGTTCGGGCGGCGGTCCCAGGGAACAGCCACCGCCTTCTTCACGTGCACCAGCCCCCGGATGTCGTCCGCGGAGTCACCGATGACCGGGAAACGGGAGTATCCGGTCCGGCGCGCGGCATCCACCACATCCGAGACCGGCTGGTCGGCGTCGATCGTCTCCACCCGGATGCGCGGCGTCATCACGTCCGCCGCTGTCCTCGTGGAGAAGTTCAAGGTGCGCGCCACGAAGTTGGCGGTGCCGGCGTCGAGCGTTCCCATCGCCGCCGAACGGCGCACCAGGGATGCAAGTTCCGCGGGCGTCCGGGCGCCGGAGATTTCCTCCTTTGCCTCCAGTCCAAAAACGTTCAGCACCTTGTTGGAGAATCCGTTGAGCACCACGATGGCAGGCCTGAAGACGGCGGTGAACATCAGCTGCGGCCGCGCCAGGGCCCGCCCTACGGGGAAGGACAGCGCAATGGCCATGTTCTTGGGCACCAGTTCGCCCAGGAGCATGGAGAGCAGGGTGGCGATCACCATGGCCAGGACCAGGGAAATGGAGGAGGCCGCGACGCCGGCAAGTCCGACGGCGGCCAGGGGGGCCTCCAGGAGGCGGCCCAAGGAGGGCTCCATCACGTAGCCGGTGAGGAGGGTGGTCAGGGTAATGCCCAGCTGGCAGCTGGACAGCTGCGTAGACAGCGACTTCAGGCAGGTGAGCAATGGCGCGGCGGCCGTGTCGCCGTCGTCAATGGCGCGCTGGACCGTTGCCTGGTCCAAGGCGATGAGGGAGAACTCGACGGCGACGAAGAAACCCGTACCGGCGATGAGCAGCAGTCCTGCTGCGAGGAGTAGCCACTCCATTCAGCATCCCGCCCGGGAGGCGGTTGCCGACGGCGTGGCATTTAAAAGGGGAAGCCGGGGACTGGACGATCTTCCCGGCGGAGGATGGTCGGCAGAGACCGACGCTCTTTCCGCGGGGGCTACGGCCGGCCGGGCTGCCGGCGGATGATGGGCTCGTGTTCGGGGTTTGCCGGCTCTGCGGGTGGACTGCGCGGAGCTGGTCTTCATGCTCCGCTGACAGCCCCCAGGCCGGCACCTAGATTTACTGTCCATAAGGTTTTTAGTCTACAGGAGCAGCACCCCCCGCCCCGCCGCCGCCGGCCCGCCGGCAGCTCCCCCAGCCTGGTTCTTGCCACGGCAGGGCGCTGCTCGACCGTGGTGCATAACGCCACATTCAGCGATCCCGGCGTCACTTCATGATTTGAATCACCCTTATTGGCAGTTAAGACAAGATGCTCACTAGACTTGCAAAGGTCTGGGTTCAGAGGACGCAGAGATCGGTTCGAACGTGTTGCTGAGGCACCGTGGGGCCGGAGAGAAATCAAACTCATGGAAGAGGCGTATTTCAAGTGCCAGAGCAGCCTAGCCACCGTCTACCAGAGGAATTTGGCGGAAACGAGTGGCTCGTTGACGAACTGTACGAGCAGTACCAGCAGGACAAGAACGCTGTGGATGCCAAGTGGTGGCCGCTGTTTGAATCGTTCGAGTCGGGCAACAGTTCTTCTTCCAACGGACATCCGGCGCATGCCGCAGCCCACCCTGCCACCCGGGAAATGCCTGCCGTAAACCCCGCCCCCGCAGCCCCGGCACCGTCGCCGGCCGCTGCCCCCGCCGCGCCTCCGGCACCTCCTGCCGCGCCGCCGGCGTCCGCTGCAGCACCGGCAAAGAAGGCTCCCGCCACCGAAGCCCGCGACGGCGGCAAGAAGACCGGGACCGGAACCGGCTCGCAGCCCATCCCCGCGCAGCTGCCCAAGAACGTCAAGGCCCCCACCGCCCCCGAAGAGGACGTCGTCTCCGTCCTTCGCGGACCGGCAAAGGCGATCGCCACCAACATGGTCACCAGCCTCCAGGTGCCCACCGCCACCAGCGTCCGCGCCATCCCGGCCAAACTGCTGATCGACAACCGCGTGGTCATCAACTCGAACCTCGCCCGCGCCCGCGGCGGCAAGGTTTCCTTCACGCACCTCATCGGCTATGCCGTGATCCGCGCCCTTTCCCAGTTCCCGTCGATGAACGTGTACTACGACGAAGTGGACGGCAAGCCGGTTGCGGTCCAGCCGGCCCACGTCAACTTCGGCATCGCCATCGACATGCCCAAGCCTGACGGCACCCGCCTGCTCATGGTGCCAAACATCAAGAAGGCCGAGACCCTCAACTTCTCCGAGTTCTGGCACACCTACGAGGACCTCATCAAGCGTGCCCGCAACGGCAAGCTGACCGCGGAGGACCACCAGGGCACTACGGTGTCGCTGACCAACCCCGGCGGCATTGGCACGGTCCACTCGGTGCCCCGCCTGTCAAAGGGCCAGGCCGCCATCATCGGCGTCGGCGCCCTCGACTACCCTGCGGAATTCCAGGGTGCCAGCGAAAAGATCATCGCCCATAACGCGATCAGCAAGGTCCTCACGCTGACGTCCACTTACGACCACCGGGTAATCCAGGGTGCCGGCAGCGGCGAGTTCCTGAAGCTGGTCCACCAGCTGCTGCTGGGTGCGCAAGACTTCTACGACGAAATCTTCGAGTCCCTCCGCATCCCCTACGAGCCCGTGCGCTGGAGCGCCGACAAGCAGGTGGACCCGGCCGACGAAATCAACAAGGTGGCCCGGATCCAGCAGCTGATCCACTCCTACCGCGTCCGCGGACACCTGATGGCGGACACCGATCCGCTGGAGTACGTCCAGCGCAAGCACCCCGACCTCGACGTCCTCACCTATGGCCTGACACTTTGGGACCTGGACCGCGAATGGCCCACGGGCGGCTTCGGCGGCAAGCCCATGCTCAAGTTCCGCGACATCCTGGGTGTCCTGCGCGATGCATACTGCCGCACCACGGGCATCGAGTACATGCACATCCAGGAGCCTGCCGAGCGCAAGTGGTTCCAGGACCAGCTGGAGCACCCCTACTCGAAGCCCAGCCGCGAAGAGCAGCTGCGCATCGTTTCCAAGCTGAACGCAGCCGAGGCCTTCGAAACCTTCCTCCAGACCAAGTTCGTAGGCCAGAAGCGATTCTCCCTCGAGGGCGGCGAATCGCTGATCCCGCTGCTGGACGCCATCATGTCCAACGCGGCCGACGACGGCCTGGACGAGGTTGCCATCGGCATGGCCCACCGCGGCCGCCTCAACGTGCTCACCAACATCGCCGGAAAGACCTACGCGCAGGTCTTCCGGGAGTTCGAAGGCACCCAGGACCCGCGCTCCGTGCAGGGATCCGGCGACGTAAAGTACCACCTTGGCACCGAGGGGACGTTCACCTCGGACAACGGCAAGGAAACCAAGGTCTACCTGGCCGCCAACCCCTCCCACCTGGAAGCCGTGGACCCCGTCCTCGAAGGCATCGTCCGCGCCAAGCAGGACCGGCTGGACCAGGGTGAGTCCTTCCCGGTCCTGCCCATCATGGTCCACGGCGACGCCGCCTTCGCCGGCCAGGGCGTGGTTGCCGAAACACTCAACCTGTCCCAGCTCCGTGGCTACCGCACCGGCGGCACCATCCACGTTGTGGTCAACAACCAGGTGGGCTTCACCACGGCCCCCTCGTCATCCCGCTCGTCCACGTACTCCACGGACGTTGCCAAGATGATCCAGGCACCGGTGTTCCACGTGAACGGCGACGACCCCGAAGCCGTGGTCCGCATCGGACAGCTCGCCTACGAGTTCCGCCAGCGGTTCCACAAGGACGTTGTCATCGACATGGTCTGCTACCGCCGCCGCGGGCACAATGAGGGCGATGACCCCTCGATGACGCAGCCGCTGATGTACAACCTGATCGAGGCCAAGCGCTCAGTCCGCAAGCTGTACACCGAGTCCCTCATCGGCCGTGGCGACATCACCGAGGAAGAGGCCGAACAGCTGCTCCGCGATTACCAGGAGCGCCTGGAACGCGTCTTTGCCGAAACCCACGCGGCGCAGACCTCCCCCATCCCGATCGTGACGGCGGATACTGCCGCCGTCTCGGACATCGAGCGTCCCATCTCCCAGCAGTCGGACTCCGGCGTCAATGCCCCTGCCTCCACGGCAATCTCCGCCGAGACCCTGGCCCGGATCGGCAAGGCCCATGTGGAGGTCCCCGAGGGCTTTACCGTCCACGCCAAGCTCAAGCAGCTGCTCGAGAAGCGTGAACAGATGTCCCGTGAAGGCGGCATCGACTGGGGCTTCGGTGAAATCGCGGCCTTCGGCTCGCTGATCATGGAAGGCGTCCCCGTACGCCTTGCCGGCCAGGATTCCCGCCGCGGCACGTTCGTGCAGCGCCACGCCGTCTTCCACGACCGCGCCAACGGCAAGGAATGGCTGCCACTGGGCCATCTCTCCGACGACCAGGCGAAGCTGTGGATCTACGACTCCCTGCTCTCCGAATACGCGGCCATGGGCTTCGAATACGGCTACTCCGTTGAGCGGCCTGACGCGCTGGTCCTTTGGGAAGCGCAGTTCGGCGACTTCGTCAACGGCGCGCAGACCATCATCGACGAGTTCATCTCCTCCGCTGAGCAGAAGTGGGGCCAGCGCTCCTCGCTGGTGCTGATGCTGCCCCATGGCTACGAAGGCCAGGGACCGGACCATTCCTCCGCAAGGATCGAGCGGTTCCTGCAGCTGTGCGCCGAAGAGAACATGATCGTGGCCAACCCCACCACGGCCGCCTCGCACTTCCACCTGCTGCGCCGCCAGGCCTACAGCCGTCCGCGGAAGCCGCTCATCATCTTCACGCCCAAGCAGCTGCTGCGCCTCAAGGCGGCCGCATCCTCGGTGGAGGACTTCACCACCGGCAGCTTCCGCCCTGTGATCGGCGAGCACGAGCAGCTGGCGGGAGGCGCCGTCGAACGCGTACTCCTGGTCTCCGGCCGCCTGTACTACGACCTCCTGTCCACGCGGCAAAAGACCGGTGACAAGACCACCGCGATTGTCCGCGTGGAGCAGCTCTACCCGCTGCCGCACGAGGAGATCGCAAAGGAGCTGGCCAAGTATCCGAACGCCGAGGTGGTCTGGGCCCAGGATGAGCCCGCCAACCAGGGGCCGTGGCCATTCATCGGCCTGAACCTGCCGGACGCCCTCGATCGCCGCATCCGGCTGGTCTCCCGCCCGGCCTCGGCATCCACCGCTGCAGGGTCCATGAAGCGGCACGCCGCTGAGCAGGACGTCCTCCTGAAGCAGGCATTTGCACGGAAGTAAAGCAGTAAGGCTGCCCGGCCGGACGTCGAAATCCCAGACTCCGGCCGGGCAGTTCTGTTTAATGGAGTGCACAGCGCCGATGAAACGCACGGCGCGAGATGGACAGCCCAACGAATGCACAGGCGCCGCTCCGTGGCCGGCAGTTGAATCCACGGTTGCAGCGGCAAGGCACTGACGTAAAGAGGAACGTGTGGAAGACAGGAAGCTGCGCATTGCAGCTGTAGGAGATGAACTGCTGGCCGGACTGGGTGATCCCCGGGCGCTCGGCTGGCTGGGACGCGTCCTCGCCCGCACGCCCCGGGACAGCATGCTCCTGGAAAGCTACGCCCTCCCATGCCCGCAGGAAGGCACGGAAGGCCTGGCCGCGCGGTGGCTCGAGGAAGCCGGCCGCCGGTTCAGCGACCACGCCGAAAACAGGCTGGTCATCGGACTCTCCGGGCGTGACATCGAGTTTGGGCTCTCCACGGCGCGCAGCAGGCTCAACCTGGCCAACATCCTGGATTCGGCGTCGCAGAACCGGATTGAGGTCTTCGTCGTGGGGCCGCCCCCCACACTGGACCCGAACCGGAACAGGCGCCTGGATGAGCTGAACACGGCCTTCGCCGACGTCACAACACGGCGCAAGCACCTGTACGTTGACACCTTCTCCCCTCTCCTGAACCACGAACAGTGGCGCCAGGACCTGGCAGCCAACGGGGGAACTCCGGGGCAGGCAGGTTACGGACTGATGGCATGGCTGGTTCTTCACCGGGGCTGGTTCCAGTGGCTCGGCATGGACGTCCCGGAGTAGGCCCGATTCGCGATATATCTTGACGCTGTTTCCATGGGCGGGTAGCTTGGAAGGGTCAACACGATATATCGCCTTTTGGAGGACCCCGTGACTGATCAAGAATGGACTGTCACCAGCCCGCAGACCATCGACGTCGACGGCGTGGAGTCCCTGAAGCTGGGCATGGTCCAGGGCCGCTTCGACGTGGTCACGCACGAGGAACCCGTAGCCCGGATCGAGATCGCGGATGTCCAGGGAGACCCGGTGGCGGTATCCCTCAGCGATGGCCGGCTGGAGGTCCGCCACCAGTTGCACGGACCCCAGGGCTGGTTCAAGAACCTGATGGGGACCGTCAGCCACAACAGCGAGAATTCAGCCGTCATCAGTATTGCCGTTCCTGCCCACGTCCGCGTGGAGGCGGGAACAGTCAGCGGTGACGGGCTGGTGTCCGGCATCAAAGGGCAGACCCGCCTGAACACGGTTTCCGGCTCGGTCATGGCGGACGGTACCGAGGGTGAACTGCACATCAGCACCATCAGCGGAGAAGTCTCCGCCCGGAACCACACCGGTGTCCTCACCGCCAAGAGCGTCTCCGGCGAAGTGACCGCGTCCGGGCACCTGAGCAATATCCGCGCCAACACCGTCAGCGGGGACATGAGCTTTGACCTCCTGGGCTTCACGCACGATTTCGGGGCCAACTCGGTGTCCGGAGACCTCACCATCCGCCTGCCCCATGACGTCGGCGTGGACATCGTGGCCAAGTCTGCCAGCGGTGCGGTGGTGATCGGAGACCAGCGGTACACGGTGGTCGGCGGCAAGGTGGAAACCATTGCGGGCCCGGACGGACAGCTCATGCTGGTGCGGACGAACACGGTGTCCGGCAAAACCTCCATCTTCCACGGCCCGGCGGTTGAAAGTGCAGAAGCCGGCTCCTAATGGCCCCGGTATTCGCCCACGGCGCGCTTCGCCTCTACCTGCTGGCACTGCTTGAGTCAGGTCCCAAACACGGCTACGAGCTCATCAAGGAACTCAAGGAAAGGTTTGGTGGCACCTACTCCCCCAGCGCCGGAACCATTTACCCGCGGCTGGGAAAACTTGAGGAGGAGGGTCTGGTGGCCACGGAATCCGCCGGGCGCCGGACAAACTACCGCATCACCGCTTCCGGACTGGCTGAGCTGAACCGGCGCCGTGACGAACTGGCCGGGGTGGAGAGCCAAATCTCCGCCTCCGTCCGGCGCTTGGCCGACAACCTCCGCGAGGACATCCGCAGCAACATGCGGGGCCTGCGCGCGGATCTTGCCGCCACGGCGGAGGCCGCGCGGGCCACCGCGCTGTCGACGGAATTCAAGGTCCCCGGCAGGTTGCCCCCGGAAAGCCAGCGCTCCCTGAAGGAAGCGGAAATGATGATCCAGCGGTTCCGGGACGATCTCAGGGCGGAACTGCGGCTGCACGCAGGCAGGCAGCCGCTAAGCCCCCTGGCACTGGAAACAGTCAGGACAGTCCTCGAACAGGCCGGCATCTCGATCCGCAACTCGCTCAGACCCTAGGCCTGTACGCCTTACAGCTGACAAAGCGCAGGTCACGCGGCCGTCCCTGGTTCGCGGGCAGCTACTTGATGTGCGAGACTTGAGGGCAGCTCTTTTGAGTACCAACAGTAAGAAGGAGGCCAGCTATGAGCAAGCGTGCACGCAAGCGTCGTGACCGTAAGCGTGGCGGCGCGAACCACGGGAAGCGCCCCAACACCTAGGCACATGCCAGGAACTACGGTTCAAGCGAAGGACCCCGGAAGCCACATGGCTTCCGGGGTCCTTTGCTGTTGTCAGCGGCGGCTGTGCGGCCGCCCTACGCGTCTACCGGCCGGATCGTGTGGATCCGGTCAAGAATGGCGTTCTTCAGGTTTTCCGGGGCAGCCTCGGTGCAGGAGCGCTTAACCATGTTGCGGATCACGCATTCGAGGTCGTACTGCTCCGTGCATTCCGGGCAATCATCAAGGTGGTTCTTGATTTCGGTGATGTCCTCGCGGGTCAAAGCACCGTCGAGGTACTCGTAGATCCGTTGCATCCGGGTGTCATCGCAATCGCCCAATCCCTGGCAGTCGCTCATTTCCTGCTCTCCTGTTGTGTGCTTCCTGCCGCGTCCGGTGATTCGGCGGCTGTCTTGAATCCGCGCTCTGCGGCGTACTCCCCCAGCATGTCCCGCAACATTCTCCGGCCGCGGTGGAGCCGGGACATCACCGTGCCGATGGGCGTGTTCATGATGTCTGAAATTTCCTTGTAGGCGAACCCTTCGACATCGGCGAAGTAGACCGCAAGGCGGAATTCCTCGGGAATGTCCTGGAGCGCCCTCTTCACGTCGGAATCCGGGAGGTGGTCCAGCGCTTCGGCCTCGGCGGACCGGAGACCGCTGGAGGTGTGGGACTCAGCCCTCGCCAACTGCCAGTCCTCGATGGTGTCCGAGTTGGACTGGAGCGGCTCCCGCTGCCGTTTGCGGTACAGATTGATGTACGTGTTGGTCAGGATGCGGTAGAGCCAGGCCTTGAGGTTGGTTCCGGGCTTGTACTGGTGGAACGCGGAGAAAGCCTTGGTGTAGGCCTCCTGGACGAGGTCCTCGGCATCTGACGGGTTCCGGGCCATGCGCATCGCCGCCGAATACAGCTGGTCGACATACTGCATCGCATCGCGCTCGAACCTCAGCCTGCGTTCTTCCACAGATTCAGTGGAAACATCCACCAGGTCCCCGCCCGCTTCCGCGGCAGGCCCGGCCACCGGGACAACTGCGGAATCGGCAGCCTCTGTTCCGGCGGCAAGGCTGCTCTTCGCTTCGTCATGGGAAGCTTCGTACATGGCCGAGACGGCCGGATCCAAGGTGCTCATTGCCCTCAAGTCTACTGTCAGGCTCCGCGCACGCGGCGGCCCGTACCCTGATGGTTCCGACTTAAACGTGTCCAGTGCCACCGGGCCTGCTGCTTCAATTCCGTCCAACACGCGCGCCAAGGGCCCAACTCCGCTCTGCTTGTCCGGCCGGGGACCGGCGTCTGGCGATCCGTGCCCGGCCATCTGTTCCATGGTTTCACCCATGACTTCCCTGCGGACCGGTGTTCCCGGATCCGACATCCATAACCTCCCGCGCTCGGCAAATATTCCCCAAAAGTGCAAGACTAGGACGGACTCCGCCGCATTCGACGCGGTTCGTCCACCCGGGAGGAAATCCATGTCCTTTGTCCGCACGCTCGCCCGCCCCATGCTGGCCTCCAGCTTTGTCCTTGCTGGAATGGATAAGCTCAAGAACGCTGACGACACCGCGCAGCAGCTCTCGCCGCTGCTCCGCAAGGCGGCCGCCTCGCTGCCCTTCAAAACGGACGAGAAGACCCTGGCCCGCGTCATCGGCGGAACCCAGGTTGGTGCCGGCGTGCTGTTCGGGCTGGGCAAGTTCTCCAGGCTTTCGGCCACTGTGCTCACCGTGGTTTCCCTGCTCAACACGTTCGTCGAATGGCGCAGCGCAGACATCAGCAGCAAGGAAGGCCGCGACACCCGGCGTAACCAGCTCCTCAAGAACCTGTCGTTGAGCGGGGGCGCACTGCTGGCGTCAGTGGATACTGCCGGCAAGCCGGGCCTGGCCTGGCGGGCAGAGCACCTGGCCGCGGATGCACGCAAGGGCGCATCCCACCTCGCGGCGGATGCCAGGAAGACCACCAACAAGAAACTCCACAAAGCGGACAAAGCCGTGCGCCGCGCGGTGGAACAGGCCACGGGGGCATAACAACGTATGACCGCAGCAGCCGCCGTCCGGGATGATTCCGGCACGCCTGTCCCCCACTGGGCCGCACCCTTCGCGTCCCGGCCCGTCAATGCCACCGTCACGGTACCCGGTTCCAAGTCGCTGACTAACAGGTACCTGGTCCTTGCAGCCCTGGCTGATGGACCGTCCCGCCTGCGCGCACCGCTGCACTCCAGGGACTCCGCGCTGATGATCGAAGCACTTCGCCAGCTGGGGGCCACCATTACGGAGGTGCCCGGGGACGGAGCCTTCGGACCCGACCTGGAAGTTGTTCCGCTGGACCCGGACGCCGCCCCGTCCCTGGCCAGGATTGACTGCGGCCTCGCCGGCACGGTCATGCGGTTCGTCCCGCCCCTCGCGGCACTGCGCAGGGGCGCCGGCGAGTTCGACGGCGACCCCCACGCCCGCAAGCGGCCGATGGGAACCATCATCGAGGCACTCAAGTCGCTCGGAGTGGCCGTTTCCTCCACGGAGGGCGGCACGCCGTCGTCATTGCCGTTTGTGGTGGATGGCACGGGTGAGGTCCGCGGCGGCCACCTGGTAATCGACGCCAGCGCCTCCTCCCAGTTCGTTTCGGCGCTGCTCCTGGTGGGGGCACGGTTCACCGAGGGGCTGCACCTGGAACACATGGGCAAGCCCGTGCCCAGCCTCGACCACATCAACATGACCGTGGCCGTCCTGCGTGGAGCCGGTGTTGCCGTGGACGACTCCGTTCCCAACCACTGGGTTGTCAGCCCGGGACCCATCCGGGCGTTTGACCAGCGGATCGAGCAGGACCTGTCCAACGCCGGGCCGTTCCTCGCCGCGGCTTTGGCCTCGCGGGGCACCGTGCGGATCCCCGGCTGGCCCGAGGAAACGCAGCAGGTGGGTGACCTCTGGCGCAGCATCCTCGCCCGGATGGGCGCGGACGTCACCCTGCACGACGGCGTCCTGACAGTCACGGGCGGACCGGCCATCAAGGGCGCGGACTTCGCCGACACCAGCGAGCTGGCCCCCACCGTAGCCGCCCTGTGTGCACTGGCGGACGGGCCGTCGCGGCTGAGCGGTATTGCCCACCTGCGGGGACACGAAACGGACCGGCTTGCCGCGCTGGTGGCCGAAATCAACCGGCTCGGCGGTGACGCTGAGGAGACCAGCGATGGCCTGGTGATCCGTCCTGCCAGGCTGCACGCCGGTGTCGTCCACAGTTACGCGGACCACCGCATGGCTACCGCCGGAGCCATCCTCGGCCTGGCCGTGGAGGGCGTCGAGGTGGAGGACATCGCCACCACCGCCAAGACCATGCCGGACTTCCCCCGGTTGTGGGCGGACATGCTTGCGCAGGACGGCACCCCCGAGGCGGGGGCGGAAGGTTCCAGCGGTGGCGCGGAGCACTGACTCCTGGGACGAATCCGACGTCCGGATTCGGCCCAGCAAAAAGGGCTCCAGGCCCCGCACGAAGGACAGGCCCAGCCACGACGACGCCGTCACCGGCCGGATCATCACGGTTGACCGGGGCCGTTACAGGGCTGTGGTGGGTGAGGACTCGGGCAACGAGCGTGTGGTTATTGCCGCCAGGGCAAGGGAACTGCGAAGGAACCCGGTGGTGGCGGGGGATTTCGTTTCACTCGTGGGTGACGTCTCCGGCGAGCCGGACACCTTGGCACGGCTGGTGAAAATCCAGGACCGCAAGACGCTCCTGCGGCGCAGCGCCGATGACACTGATCCCGTGGAACGCGCCGTGGTGGCCAATGCGGACCAACTGGTCATTGTGGTGGCCGCTGCCAACCCCGAGCCACGGACTGGCTTCATCGACCGCGCCCTGGTGGCCGCCTACGACGCCGGTATCGAGCCGATCCTGCTGGTCACCAAGGCGGACATCAAGGATCCTGCGGAGCTGCTGGCCAACTACACCCACCTGGACTTCCCCGTGATCATCAGCCGGACGGCGGATGCGCAGGCCTCGGGCGTGGATGCCCGCTCCGACGACGGGCTCTCCGCCCGCCTGGACAGGGCCGCCGTCGCGGAGCTCCGGACCCACCTCGGCGGGAAAGTGACCGTGATGCTGGGGCATTCCGGCGTGGGCAAGTCAACCATGGTGAATGCGCTGACCGGGGCCGAACGGGCCACCGGAGGGGTGAACGCGGTGACCGGCCGGGGCAGGCACACGTCGTCGTCCGCCCTCGCCCTGCGCCTCGCTGACGCGCCGTCCGGCAGCTGGATCATCGACACCCCCGGCATCCGCTCCTTCGGCCTGGCCCACGTGGACCCGGACCGGATCCTGCGCTCCTTCCCGGACCTCTCTCCCGGCACGGATGACTGCGAGCGCGGCTGCAAGCACACAGCCACCGCCGTGGACTGTGGGCTGGACGCGTGGGTAGCGGGAGGCCATGCCGGACCCACCGGTTCAGCAAGGCTGGCCTCCCTGCGGCGGCTCCTGGGGACGGACCCCCGAATGGAAGCCCAGGAGGCCAAGGAGCTGGGCAGCGTTAACTGACGGGGCCCGGTTCCCGGCAGAACGGCGCGCAGACGGTAGTTTGGAACCATGATCCAACCCGCTTCGAGCTACAACGATGACCTGCGCCTGGCCCACGTCCTGGCCGACTCAGTGGACGACCAGACAATGAGCCGCTTCAAGGCGCTGGACCTCCACATCGAGACCAAGCCGGACCTGACGCCCGTCACCGATGCCGACAAGGCGGCCGAGGAGGCCATCCGCGGCCAGCTCTCCCGTTCCCGTCCGCGCGATGCCGTACTCGGCGAGGAGTTTGGCAGCACCGGCCATGGTGCGCGGCGGTGGATCATCGATCCCATCGACGGCACCAAGAATTTCGTCCGCGGCGTTCCGGTGTGGGCCACCCTGATCGCCCTCGTGGACGAAGGCGAGCCGGTGGTGGGCGTGGTGAGCGCCCCTGCACTGGGCAAGCGCTGGTGGGCGGCCAAGGGCATGGGCGCCTATATGGGACGTTCCCTGGCAGCCGCAACCCGCCTCCGCGTGTCCAACGTGTCCAAACTGTCCGACGCTTCCCTGTCATATTCGAGCCTTGGCGGCTGGAAGGAGCGCGGTAACCTCAACGAATTCCTGGGCCTCACGGAGGACGTGTGGCGTACCAGGGCATTCGGGGACTTCTGGTCGTACTGCATGGTGGCGGAAGGCTCGGTGGATATCGCCTGCGAGCCCGAGCTCAACCTCTACGACATGGCCGCCCTGGTGCCCATCGTGGTTGAAGCGGGCGGCCGGTTCACATCGCTGGAAGGTGAGGACGGCCCGTTCGGCGGCAACGCACTGGCCACGAATTCCATCCTTCACTCGGAGGTGCTGCGCCGGTTGAACCCGGACCTGGACGACCTCCTCTGACCCTCCTCTTCCGAATAATCAACGGCGGGCACCTCCGAAAGGAGGCGCCCGCCGTCGTTATCTTCGGCAAAAGCGGACCTTTTCAACTGCGCGTAACAAAGGCCTTAACATTCCAGCCGGCTTTTAGCCTGCGCGGGCTATGTCCTACGCTCTTAACCAGGTCACGAGTGCCAGCGCTAAACCCCGGTTTGCTGGCCGGCAACCCTCCATTCGCGGTGGGGTGCCCCGGGTGACGACCAGGCCGGTCCGGAACGGATGCGGCAAGCGCGGATTCCCCCAGCGGAGTCCTGTTTCAAAGTGAGGTCTCTGTGACAACAGCCACCGTCTCCCCCAACGCCGCAATCCAGCCTGACGCCGCAGCACAACCCGGACAGGACGCCCTCTTCGACCAGCGCCACGCCGCAGCCGGCCGTCCCCTGGCGGCAGTCACGGGCGCCGAAATCCAGGCTCCCCTGATCCATGGCGGGCACGTCCGGTACGCGAACCTGGACTATGGCGCGTCCGCGCCGGCGCTTTCCGTGGTGTCCGCCTACCTCAACGAAATCCTGCCGTTCTACGCGAGCGTGCACCGCGGAGCCGGCTACGCCTCCCAGATCAGCACCTCGGTCTACGAGAATGCCCGTGCCATCGTCCGGGAGTTCGTGGGCGGCCGCCCGGACGATTCCGTGATCTTCACCCGGAACACCACCGACTCCCTCAACCTGCTGGCCGGCTGCCTGCCCGTCACGAACGGCCGGGCTGACGGCGACGTCCTGTACCTCGACATTGAGCACCACGCCAACCTGCTGCCATGGCAGGGTGTCCCCCACCGCAGCATCGTGGCGGACGACACCATCGCAGGAACCATTGAGGCCGTGCGTGCCGAACTGCAGCACGGCGGGGTAAGCCTGCTCGCCGTCACCGGCGCGTCGAACGTCACGGGCGAGATCCTTCCCGTTCGCGCCCTCGCCGCACTCGCCCACGAGCACGGCGCACGGATCGTGGTGGACGCGGCCCAGCTGGCGCCGCACCGCCGCATCGACATCACCGCTGACGACGTCGACTACATTGCCTTCTCGGGGCACAAGCTTTACGCGCCTTTTGGCGCCGGTGTGCTGGTGGGCCGGCCGGACTGGCTCGACGCCGGAACACCGCACCTTGCCGGCGGCGGCGCCGTCAAGGAGGCAAGGCTCGACGGCGTCAGCTGGGCAACGGGCCCGGCCCGCCATGAGGGCGGATCACCGAACGTGCTGGGAGCGGCCACCCTGGCCCGCGCAACGCAGGTCATCGCGGAACTGGACCAGGACCGCTGGCATGCCCATGAATCGGCCATCCGCTCCTACCTGGTGGAGGGCCTGCAGGGAATCGACGGCGTGACCGTCCACCAGATCTTTCAGGACACCAACCCGGATACGGACACCATCGGCGTGGTCAACTTCTCGGTCGAAGGCTACGACGCCGGACTGGTGGCGGCGTACCTGTCGGCAGAGCATGGCGTGGGCCTGCGTGACGGCCGCTTCTGCGCCCACCCGCTGCTGAAGCGGCTGGGGCTGCCGTCCGGATCCCTCCGTGCCAGCTTCGGCGTGGGATCCCGGCTTGACGATGCCGAGCGTCTGCTGGCAGGCATCCGGGACCTGCGGACCAAGGGGCTCGGCTGGGACTACGTGGTGGACGCGGGCCGCTGGGTTCCCGCCAACGACAACCGCACCTACCCCCACTGGGCGCCCAACACCCCGGGAACGGCCGGCGCCGCCCCCTGCATCGACGACTGACCTGCGACTCGACCGGCGGCGTGCGCTCAGCCACGCCCGGGCGGGTACGGTAAATTCGGAAGGTAGCAACGAGACCCGACGAAGGAGGCCACGCGTGGCACGGGGTGGCCCCAGGCTGGATCACAGCCGGCGGCGGGAGCTGGGCCAGAGCTTCCAGGATGGCGGCAAACACTACCAGCAGGTGCGGCCCGGGTATCCCGCTGAGACAGCACAGTGGCTGGTACCTCCGGGCGCCCGGGACGCGCTCGACGTTGGTGCCGGCACGGGCAAGTTCACTGAACTGCTGCTGGGGCTGGTGCCGTCCGTCACGGCGGTGGACCCCTCAGCCGACATGCTCGGACAGCTGGCGGAACATTATCCCGGCGCCGCGGCTGTCCTGGGCACCGCGGAGGCCACCGGCCTGCCTGACTCAGCGTTCGACGTCGTCACCGTGGCGCAGGCCTGGCACTGGTGCGATGCGCTGAGGGCAAGCACGGAACTGGCCCGCGTCCTCCGCCCCGGGGGAACGCTTGGCCTGGTGTGGAACCAGCTGGACACGTCCGTCCCCTGGGTCCACCGGCTCTCGAGGATCATGCATGCCGGGGACGTCTACAAACCCGGTTTCCGGCCGCTGGTGGGGCCTGAGTTCGAGGGCTTGGAGGACCACCTGACGCACTGGCAGGACTCCGTCACCACCACCGACCTGATGGAGCTGACAAAGTCGCGCAGCTACTACCTCCGTGCGGGTGAGGCCACCCGGGCGAAGGTACTGGCGAACCTCGACTGGTACCTGCATGAGCACCTCGGACATGCGCCGGACGAAGACCTGGAGTTGCCATACCTCACCCTGGCCTGGCGGGCGGTGAGGGCATGAGTGCCCGCCACCGCCGGCCCCGCCGGTCCCCGCATGGCGGCGGCGAGCCGGTAGGCTTGATCCCGTGAAGACCAGCGCGCCCTCCTCCTCCATCGAGGACTACGTCAAGGTCATCTACTCTTTCACCGAATGGCAGGACAAGCCCATCACGTCCTCCCAGCTGGCGCAGCGCCTTGGCGTGGCCAATTCCTCCGTATCGGAAATGGTCCGCAAGCTGAAGGACCAGGGCCTGGTGGACCACAAACCGTACAGTGCCATCAGGCTCACGGACGCCGGTCTCCGGCTTGCCCTTTCCATGGTGCGGCGCCACCGGCTGATCGAGACGTACCTCGTCCAGCAGCTGGGGTACAGCTGGGACGAGGTGCACGACGAAGCCGAACTGCTGGAGCATGCCGTCTCGGACACCTTCATAGAACGGATGGCAGCCAAGCTGGGCAACCCGCAGCGGGATCCGCACGGCGATCCGATCCCCACCGCCGATGGCAAAGTGTTCATGCCCCGCGCGCACCTCATGGGTGAACTTGATGAGGGCCATACCGGCCGGATTACCCGGATCAGCGACGACAACCCGGAACTGCTCCGCTACCTCGCCGCCGAGGAGATAGACCTCGACGCCGAAGTTGAGGTGGTGGGCCGCCGGCCCTTCGGCGGCGCCCTGGTGGTGCGGATCAGCAATTCGGGCCGCGAACGGAACTACGACCTCGCTGACGAGGTTACGTCGGCGCTGTGGGTGCACAGCGACCACCCCCACCCCGGCTGCCTCCTCGGGGACGCTGACTTGCCCAGGGTGTGAGCCGGCTGAAGACTTCCGGCGTAGGGCTGCGCGCCTGGCTTGCGGTGGCGGCCGGCGCCCTGATCGGCACCGAGCTGCGGTACGGCCTGGCTGTTGCGTTTCCTGAACTGCCCGGCGCCTTTCCTTGGACCACCCTGGGCATCAACGTGGCCGGCAGCTTTGTCCTGGCCGCCCTGACCACCATGTGGATGGCCCGGCCGCAGACTGCCTTCTGGCTGCGGGCCGGGCTGGGGCCTGGCCTGCTGGGCTCCTTCACAACATTCTCGGCCGTGGTCTTTTCCGTGGACCAACTGGCCCGGGCCGGGCAGCATGGTGTGTGGTTCGCCTACCTCGCACTGTCGCTGCTCCTTGGACTTGCGGCCGCCGGCGTGGGGTGGCGGGCCGGGAAATTGGTTGGCCGGCGCCCCGGGGTCCGCCGGTGATCGCGGCGGTCATGGTAGGAATATTCGGCGTGGCAGGCGCCCTTCTCCGCTTCGGCGTGGACAGCTGGTTTGCGCATCACAGTTCCATCCGCAGTACACGCGCCACAGGCAGCGCAGAGAGGCTGCACTGGCCCTGGGCCACGCTGCTGGTGAACGTGGCAGGCAGCTTCGTCATCGGAGCAGCGCACGGCTCCACTGCGGCGCTGGGGCTTGGCGCCGAGTGGCAGGCCGGCCTGGCTACGGGCCTGGCCGGAGGGCTGACCACCTTCAGTTCGTGGACCACCGCAACGGTGCGGCTGCTCAGCGAGGAACGATTCAGCGCTGCCGCAGTGAATCTTGCGGCCAACCTGGTCCTGGGTTTTGGCGCGGCAGCTGCCGGGATCGCCCTGGTGTCCTAGCGTTTGCTGCCTTGTCAGCTGTGGTGACGGCGCGCTGATTTGGCGGGCTCCCGTATCGTGGATGGTGATGATTAGCAGACGTGACGCGGCCATTGCCCTTGATGTACCCATGGAGATGGCACAGCGCCATGGCCTTCCGAAGTGGATGACCGAGGCCGAGCTGGGTGAAATCCTGGACAACCCGCCGCCTTGGCTGGTCCAGTCCCGCGCAAACCGCACCGGCAAACGCCCTGTGTGGGTCCATCTGGAATGCGCAGTCTGCGGTTACGAGGAAGCCGCGCGCCCCAAGAAATGGTGGCCGGACTTCACCTACGTGGTGTGCGGGCACCACGATTCCGGAGAGGTTCCCCGCACGCGTGAGGGGTACGTCCGCAGCGAGTTCGACGGCGTCGGGACACGTTTTGTGGGCATCGCCGACGTACCTGTTCCGGACTGATTTCGTGTCGATCCAGGCCATTACATTCGGGGCTGAATAGGCGTAACTTACGAAGTGGGACGCAGCCCGTCCCCTGCTGTAAGGAGCACGCCATGCCGGACAAAACACCCCACCAGAACCTGGCAAAGAAGCCGGTCAAGACCATCAAGGAAAAACGCGCCGAGAAGAAGGCGAAGAACCCTGAGGGCGCCCAGGACCCGGTGGCGCACTTGAAGAAGCGCCGGTAGCCTTACTGGCCGTTTGCCTGCATCTCGTCGGGTACGGCAACGAGGTCCTCATCCCTGCCGTGCCTCAGCACCCTGATCTGCAGCGGCTTGCCGATTGCATCGGCGAACAGCAGTTTCTGCAGGCTTTCAGCGTTGCTGACGGCACGGCTTCCGGCTGTAAGGATGATGTCGCCGGCCTGTAGTCCCGCGCGTTCTGCAGGCGATCCGGCCAGCACCTCCACCACCCTGAGCCCCTCCCGCTGGCCCGTCCTGATCACCGCACTGGCGTTTAGCCGAATGGGGGTGCTGACCACTCCGAGGTAGGCCCGCCTGACCCGGCCATCTTTCAGCAGGGCTGCGATGATCCGCCGTGTCGTGGTGTTGATGGGCACGGCGAGGCCAAGCCCGGCGCCGGCCACTGCGGTGTTGATGCCCACGATCCTGCCGTGCGCGTCTGCCAGGGCGCCGCCGGAACTGCCTGGGTTGAGGGCCGCGTCGGTCTGGATGACGTCCTCGATCACCCGCCGGTTGCCGCCCGCCCAGACCGGGATGGAACGGCCCAGTCCGCTGACCACCCCGGCCGTGACCGATCCTGCCAGCCCGAGCGGATTCCCGACCGCAATGACCAGCTGGCCCACCCGCAGAGTCTCAGCGTCGCCGAACCGGGCAGGGGCCACCCTCGGTGCTTTGCCGCGGACCACGGCGAGATCCGACAACGGATCAACGCCAACCAGTTCGAGATCGGTCCGGCTGCCGTCGGCAAACGCGGCATGGCCCTTAGTGGTGCCGGCCACCACGTGGGAATTCGTCAGGAGATAGCCGTCCTCGGTAAAAAGGACTGCAGAACCTGCTCCCGCGCGGAACCGGCCGGTCCGGCGGGTGCTGGTCATTTCTATGGCCGCAACGTGCGGCGTAACCGTCTCAGCCACCCGCATGACCGTCTCCGAATATGAGTCCAGCGGGCCGTCGTCGAACTCTTCCGGGCTGGGCTTGCGCGTCTGGTTCATGGGGCACCTCCTGGCTGCTCCGGCTGCCTCCGGCCCAGCCCGGGCCGCGACGCCGGATCTTATAGAGGACAACCCATGGACGGCGGCTGCTAGTCCCGGACCGGCTACGCCGTCGGTGAACAGCCGCTTCTTGAGGCCGTGCGCTTAAACACTGAAAGACCCGGACGAGGGGTCCGGGTCTTTCAGTGTGCCTTGCGGCTTTTCAAAATGTGGAGATGGGGGGAATTGAACCCCCGTCCGATGTCGTGTTGTCAGGGCTTCTCCGGGCGCAGTTTGCGTCGGATTTTCTCGGCCCCAGCCATGCTGCAAACAGCTGGCTGATCCGGGCCCAGTCATCTAAGAGTCCCGCTCACCCCGATGACGGGGGTAAGCAGCAGTGGCTATCTAAATGACGCCAGGTTCCGGGGCAATAGCAACCTCGGGCTGACGGACTGTCTTACTGCTTAGGCAGCAAGAGCGAAGTCAGTGCGCTTAGAATTGGCACTTATTGGTTTGCAGACAGCGTTTACGAGATAATTCTGCATCCTCGGCCCGCTTCACCTGTCGCGACTAACATCGTCGAAACCGATCATCCCCGTATTTTGTTATCAAACCGGCGGGCTTCCCCTCCGGACTACTTATAGTAACGCATGTTCCCGGGGATTCATTCCCGGCCGCCGGATCACTAGCGGCGGCGGTTGCGTTCCCGCATCTCACGCTGCGCCTCACGGTTGTCCTGCTGCTCGCGGAGGGTCTGGCGCTTGTCGTATTCACGCTTACCGCGGGCCACGCCGATCTCCACCTTGGCCTTGCCGTCAACGAAGTACAGCTGCAGCGGCACGATGGTGTAGCCCGATTCCCGCACCTTGTGGGAAATCTTGATGAGCTCCTCACGGTGCAGCAGCAGCTTGCGGCGGCGGCGGGCGGCGTGGTTGGTCCAGCTCCCCTGGTTGTACTCGGGGATGTGGATGGCTTCCATCCACAGCTCGTCGTTGTAGAAGGTGCAGAACCCGTCCACCATGGACGCGTGGCCCTCCCGCAGCGACTTTACTTCGGTGCCCATGAGCGCGATTCCAGCCTCGTAGGTGTCCAGCACGTGGTAGTCATGCCGGGCCTTACGGTTGGTGGCCACCACTTTACGGCCACTTTCTTTAGGCAAGGGAAAGCTCCTCAGTTCGAGAATCGGATGTCCTCCGGCCCGGCCGGCGCGGAGTCATACCAGTCTACGGCAGGCTGACGGCCGCCCTACAGCAGGCGCATCGGGTCCACGGCGGCGCCGTTCAGCCAGGTCTCGAAGTGGGCGTGGCAGCCCGTGGAGTTACCTGTGTTGCCCGAGTAGGCAATCAGCTGTCCCTGCGAGACCCGCTGCCCGTTCGACACCACGATGCTGGCGTTGTGGTAGTAGATGGTGTTCAGGGTATTGCCCTCGATCAGGCCGTGGGAGATCTTGACCCGCCAGCCGCCGCCGTCAGCAGAACTCCAGCCCGAGCTGAAGACCTCTCCCGCCGCTGCCGCATAGACGGGCGTGCCGCAGGCGGCGCCGAAGTCGATGCCGGTGTGCAGGTACCCGCCCTGGCCGTAGAAGTCGATGGTGCCCGGCGGGGTTGCCCGCCAGCCGAAACCGGAGGTGATGGGAACGCTGCCGTCGAACGGGTGCCGGAGGCCAAAGGCCGACGGCGATCCTACAGAGGGCACAAAAGGCTGCACCGGGGGCGGCGGCTGGTTCCTCGCTGCCGCGGCGGCCGCGGCAGCGGCAGCGGCTTCCGCCGCCAGCCTGCGCTGCTCGGCTTCCCAGGCTTCGCGGAGTTTCCTGTCGCGTTCCTGGATTTCCGCGGCCACAGCGTTCTGGCTGGCCTGCACGCCGGCGAGCTGAGACTGGATGCCGGGCTTGGCCGCCTGGAGTTCGGCGTCAAGGCGGGTGGTGTCGGCGATCAGGCGGTCTACTTCTTCCTTCTTCGCGGCCGCTTCATCACGGGCCGCCTTCTCCCGCTCAAGGGCTGCGTCGGCCTTTGCCTTGAGGTCCTTGATCTCGGCTTCCACGGCCTGCAGGCGGGCTTCGGAGTTCACGTTGGTCGCGTTCTGCTGCGACAGCTTGTCCATGGCGGCGTTTTGGCTCCGCATGGCCTGGTCCGCCAGGTCCATGGTTTCGGTGAGGCTGCCGCCGTTGTTGGCCCCGAAGAAAAGTGACAAGTTGGACGGAACGCCGCCGGATTTGTACGCCTGGGTGGCGATCTGGCCGATCAGTTTTTTGGTGTCGGCAATCTTTTGTTTGTCCGTCTCAAGCTGCTGGGTGATCTTGGCTTTGTTCTGCTGCGCCATGTCCACACGGGCGGAGAGCGCCTCCACCTCCTTGACGGCACCGGCCACGCGCCCCTGCGCCTCGAGCAGTGCCTGCTGCGCGCCGGGCAACTGGCCCTGGTAGATCACCAGGTCGCTGGCCGCCTTGGCAATGCGCGAATCAACGAATTCCAGGGACTGCTGGACGCGGGCAGCCTCCGCTTCCAGTGCCCTCTGCCTGTCCTCGAGCTCGTCAGCGAAGGCCGGCGCCGAAGAGGAGGCCAGGCCCGCGGCTAGGACGACTGCCAGCACGCCGCTGAGAATGCTTTTGCGGTGCGCCGTGCGTCGGCTGTTGAGCCGGTGTCGCGGCGACGTTTGGTCCGTTAAGTTCATGGGCATTCCTAGTTCGGTTTGCATACCTAGACGCGAAGGTATCTGCGCAAGGTCAAGAGAGACGAAATTCCGGCCAAGGATCCGCCAAGGATTATCAATGCCGGCGCGAGGATCAGCGTCTGCCCGGCGGAGATGAAGGCTGTGTCCGGGTACTGCTGGGCCATGTAGTCGCCCAGGAAGAAGTGGGCCACGGCCCAGAGCGTGGCGGAGGCCAGCGCCGCGCCGATGACGGCGGCAATGACACCTTCCAGGATGAAGGGAAGCTGGATCACTGTCTTGGAGGCCCCCACCAGGCGCATGATGCCCGTTTCGCGGCGGCGGCTGAAGGCGGAGAGCCTGATGGTGGTGGCGATCAGCAGGATGGCGCACACAATCATCACGCCTGCGATGCTGACGGCCACCAGCGAGGCGCCGTTCATGACCGAGAACAGGCGCTCAAGGAGCTGGCGCTGATCGATCACCGTTTCCACTCCCGGCTGGGAAGAGAAGGTCTCGCTGATGATCTGGTACTTTTCCGGATCCTTCATGTTGATGCGGAAGGATGCCGGGAGCTGGTCCGGCGTGACCGAGTCAACGATGGGCGAATTCGAGAACTGGTCCTTGAAGTGCTTGTAGGCCTCTTCCTTGGACTCGAACTGGAAGTCGTTGATGTACTGCGCCACTGCGGGAGATTCCAGCAAGGCGTTGAGGCTCTCCTGCTGCTCGGGGGTGACTGGCCCGCTGGCGCAACCCGCCGCCGTCGACCCTTCACTGCACAGGAAGACGGCCACCTGGACTTTGTCGTACCAGTAGCCCTTCATCTGGTTGATCTGCATCTGCAGCATGCCGGCCGCGCCCACGAAGGTGAGCGAGACAAAGGTGACCAGGATGACCGAGACCACCATGGAGAGGTTGCGGCGGAGTCCGCTGCCGATCTCACCGAGGATAAACGCTAGCCTCATCGCTGTCCCTCGCCTTCGCCGGGCAGGCCCGCTTCGGGGTTTTCCCGGCCGCTGGCGTCCTTGAGCCTGCGCGACTGGCCGACAACGGGAATCATGGAGGTGTACAGCGCCTTGGCTTCGTCACGGATGACGATGCCGTTCTTGAGCTCAACCACGCGCTTGCGCATCTCGTTGACGATGTCGTCATCGTGGGTGGCCATCACCACGGTGGTTCCGTTTTGGTTGATCTTGTCCAGGACACCCATGATGCCCATCGAGGTGGTGGGGTCAAGGTTTCCGGTGGGCTCGTCGGCGAGGAGGATCCCGGGCCTGTTGACCACTGCGCGGGCAATGGCCACGCGCTGCTGTTCACCGCCCGAGAGCTCGTGCGGCATGCGGTGCTCTTTGCCCTCGAGGCCAACAGTCTTCAGGACCTCGGGGACAGTGTCCCTGATGACGCTGCGGCTCTTGCCGATGACCTGCATGGCGAAAGCTACGTTGGCGAAGACGTTTTTCTGGGGCAGGAGCCGGAAGTCCTGGAAGACGACGCCGATTCCGCGGCGGAGCCTGGGCACGCGCCAGCTTGATATCTTGGCGACGTTCTGGCCGGCGACGTAGACGGCGCCGGATGTCGCCCGGTCTTCCTTGAGCACCAGCCGGAGGAAGGTGGACTTGCCGGAGCCGGATGCGCCCACCAGGAAGGCAAATTCGCCGCGGTCAATCTCAAGGTTGACGGAGTCCAGCGCAGGCCGGGCTTTCTGGTCGTAGACCTTGGTGACATTTTCGAATCGGATCATGGCCCTAAGTACCCTGCAGGGCATGGCTGATTCTGATGCAGCCCAGTTCTGCAGCCGGTGCGCGGGTTTTCGTTTGGGGGAAGTAGGGCCCCGGCCCCTCGACTATACGCAGGAGTCTTTGCGTATCACGCTGTTATCCGGGGGCGTGTCGGCGAATTCGCTGTTGGGCCTTGGCGGCCGCGTGGCCTATTTTTCAGCGTTGCGGTTGTCGGTGCGCCAGCGGATTCCGGCGTCGATGAAGTCGTCGATCTCCCCGTCGAACACGGCCGAGGTGTTGCCCACCTCGTGCTCAGTCCGCAGGTCCTTGACCATCTGGTACGGGTTCAGGACGTAGGACCGCATCTGGTCACCCCAGGATGCCTTGACGTCGCCGGCCAGTGCCTTCTTTTCAGCGTCTTCCTGCTCCTTCTTAAGGAGCAGGAGCCGGGACTGCAGCACGCGCATGGCGGCGGCGCGGTTCTGCAGCTGCGACTTTTCGTTCTGCATGGACACGACGGTGCCGGTGGGGATGTGCGTGAGGCGGACTGCGGAGTCCGTCGTGTTGACCGACTGGCCGCCCGGGCCGGATGAGCGGAAAACGTCAACCCGGATCTCGTTGTCCGGTATTTCGATGGAGTCTGTCTGTTCGATCAGCGGGATTACTTCGACGGCGGCGAAGGACGTCTGGCGCCGGCCCTGGTTGTCGAAGGGGCTGATGCGGACCAGCCGGTGCGTGCCGGCCTCGACGCTGAGCGTGCCGAAGGCGTAGGGTGCCTTGACTTCGAAGGTGGCCGACTTCAGCCCGGCTTCCTCCGCGTAGGAGGTGTCCATGATCGTGGTGGGGTAACCGTGGCGTTCCGCCCAGCGGAGGTACATGCGCATCAGCATCTCGGCGAAATCGGCAGCATCCACGCCGCCGGCACCTGCGCGGATGGAAACCACTGCCTCCCGTTCGTCATACTCACCGGAAAGCAGGGTGACCACTTCCAGTTCCTTCAGGGCCTTCTTGATGGACTCGAGTTCAGCCGCTGCCTCCCCCATGGAATCGGCGTCGTCCTCGTCCTGCCCCAGCTCCACCAGGACCTCGAGGTCATCGATCCGTGACGCCAGGTTGTTGAGGCGTTCCAGTTCCGACTGTCGGTGGGAAAGGCGTGAGGTGATTTTCTGCGCCGCTGCGGGGTCGTCCCACAGGTCCGGCTCGCCCGCCCGCTCGCTCAATTCGGCGATGTCTTCCTTCAGTGCGTCTACGTCGGAGACCCGCTCAATGGACTCGTAGGTAGCGCGAAGGGCGCGGATTTCAGCAGAAAAATCAATATTGGCCATGGTTGTTTAAGCCTACGCTATCCGGGGCAGCGCACCGGCGTGCGCTAGTGGCGCCCGGAGCGCATACATTCAGCGCGTCCGGGAAGTCAGCGCGTCAGCCGCGAGCGGGCCGTCGACGTTGCTTCGATCCTGATGCCGTCGGGCACCAGGAAGTTCACCAGCGGCGGATGGACTGCTGCGGTCAAGACAACGACGGCGGTGGCGCCGTCGGGACTGCCTGTTGCCCCCGTGACCGCCAGGCCGTCGAAACGCTGCGATGCGGGGCTCCTTGCCAGGAAGTCGGCTGCGACGCTCCGGACCCGGGCGGGGTTGAGGGTGGCCGACGGGCTGCCGCCTTGCCCTTCCACCTCGCCCAGGGTGTAGCTGTCAGCGGCGGCCAGGGAGGCGCCGTCGGCCAGCGACAGCAGCCGCTTGTGCTCCAGGTAGACGGACGAAATGCCAACCACCACCGTTGCCACCAGCAACGCCAAGGTTACGTAGCCGAGGATCATCACCATCATCTGGCCGTCCTCGCCTCGTGTCCTGCCGGTCACGGTCCTGCTGGTCACCGGAACCGGCCCACCAGTTGAGTCGAGGATGCCTGTACCTCGCTCGCCGCCAGCCGGAAACCATCGTTAAAGGGCACGAACGGCAGGGGCACGGCCAGGGTCACTGTAACGGTGACTGCGGTGCCTGCGGCCTGGCAGTCTGCCGGATTGCAGGATGTGGCAACGGTCGCCTCCTCAGGCTGGTGCCCAAAGTCGGCAAGGGCGACGGCGACAGCCTGTTCTGCTGCAGCCTGGGCGGTTGTTCCGTCAGGCTGGGCCACATAAACCTTCGCGGCTTGGTCGGCTGCTCCCACCACGGCAAAGGAGCCGCCCTGGATCTGCCCCACGGTGATGACGAAGTAGACCAGCGGCACCATCAGCAGAAGGGCCAGGAACGTGAATTCGACCACCGCGCTCCCCTGTTCGTGCTTGCGGGCAGGTTCCTGCGGCGCATCGCTTTCCCGCGGTATCCGGCAAAGGGCTTCGCCCAGGCCGGCCCTGAGCGGGGACCACAGGCATTTATGGCTGGACCGCCGCATGCCCCTTCACCTCCAGCATCTCCCGGGGACCGATGAGACCGATCACGGGCATTGGAGCCCGGACTGTCACTTCGAGGGTGCGAAGCCCCTGGACGGTCACTTCGCTCGTGCTGACGTGTTCGGCGAATCCGGAAGTCAGGGCTACGCCAATCAGCCGACGGGTCCGTTCCTCTGCGTCTGCGGCTCCCCGGTCCGCCAGGGTTCCGTAGCGTGCCCCTGACGCCGCAGCATCGATCAAGGTATTCCGAACGTGCAGGATCAAGGTCAGCTGGATAATCGCCAGGAAGAACATGGTGAGGAGGCCTCCCACCAAGACAAAATCCACCACTGCCGAGCCCTGCTCCCGCGCCCCGGGCAACCCGCATTTGTTGCTGGCCTGGCCGGCGCGACGGGAGGATTGCGTCATCGGCTAGCTTCCGACCGTTTCCATCGCCTGGTTGAACATTGCTTCGAGCGCCGGTCCGGCAAGTGCCAGGAGCGCGGCCACCAGGACTGCTGACATCAAGGTGATCATGACCCACCCGGGGACGTCTCCCCTCTCATGGTCCTCAGCGTGGCGCCCTCCTGAGCAAAGTCCGGTGCCCAGCAGGGCACCCAACACCAGGAGCAGGGATGCCCAGCGGTTACCCATGGTTTTCATTTCTCGTCCTCTTCCTGATTTGATTCTTCGAGCTTCTTGCGTTCCGTGTCTTGTCTTCCTAGAAGCCCAGGTTGATGGCTGCAAGCCCGGGAAAAACGGCGAAGACCACAGTCAGGGGGAGCACGCCGAAAACAAGCGGCACCGCAAAGGTTCATTGTTACTAGTGCAAGCCCATCAAGTACTAGCGAGGAACAACGTGGATCTCCAGGACATGAAAGCCAAGTTCGCCGGTAAGCGCGTTCAATTCGTCGGAATGATGGGCAACACTGCCGGGCCTAGAGGCAAGGTCTGGCGTGTCACCAAGTGGGGCGTCTGGGTCACCTTCGAGGATGGGCACCGAGAACAGTTCCACCCTGAAGATATCCGCACCGTCTAAATGTCTGCCCTGATGGGTAGGCTCACTGCATCCGCTGGGGATGCGGTTTACAACAAAAATGAAAGCTGGGGGATCAGCATGAGCACTACAACCACCACGACCACTATGCCCGCAACCGTCCGGGATCTTGCCGAATATGCGGCAGCGCGAGGCGTGAAGCCTTCCGAGCTCATGCCGCCGGCTGGCTTCACCGTGGACGAATCAAGCTTTGGTGACTTCATCGCCGGATACTGGACAGGCCCCGCATTCCAGGGCAATCAGTGGAAGGTTACAAGCTTCTGGACCGCAGAAGATGGCGTCACGTTCTACGTTGACGGCGACGGAGACAACGCGATTCCAGGAGCAGAGGCCGGGAAGATCGCCGCCGCCCTGGCGGCAGTATCAGCGCTCTGACTTAGCCTAGGTGTGTGCAAAATGACGCACCTTACAGAATGGGGATATAGACATGGCAAAACCATCAGAGTCGTACGCGGCCGCTGCTTACTCATCAGCGTATGAGGCGCAGAATTCGGCCTCGGACCCTGCTCTGCGGAAATTGGCCGAGGCAATTCAGTACATGGCACTGAGTATGCAGGAGGCGGCTAAAGGCAACTAGCATTTAGCACAGGCGCGCTCCAAAGAAAGAGCCCTGCCGGGAATGATCCTGGCGGGGCTCTTCCGTGCCACTCTAACGGTCAGTCTCAACTCGGGGGCGGTCAGGGTCATCGCCGTCTGAATCTTGCTGCTCGGCTTCAAGCTGAGCGAATATCAGGAGCTGCCGGCGGATCTGCTCGTCAGCGTCCGGGGTGGGGTCTATAAACCTTGCCGCGGCCTCTGTGAGAGCCATGACAAGGTGTGCCACGGACTCTGGGTCACTGTCGCCCGCAGCCTCCCTAGCTACGAATTCAACTCCCATTTCATCGGAGTTACGAAACGCCAGGATTGCACGCAAGGCGCGGGCCTGATCAACCGGGCGGACGTTGGCCTTCGGGATGCTCATGACTCTGGAACCTCTCCCCTGTTCGGGCCATTGCCTGCCACCGCAGCATAAGCGCGGGCAAGAGCTTCCAGGGCGTCGGGGCGGCCCTCGTCCTCAGCGGCTTCAGCGATGGATTCGAGCAACGTTGCCTTAGTGGCGCGGGTGAGGTCTTCTATGGTCTTCGTTTCAACAGTCATAACGGGGAGCCTATCTGTCAGCGGGGCTAAATCAGGTGTTTTACTTCATCCCACGGCTGGTCCGGTGTGGACGCGGCGCGGGTAAGCATGTCGGGTAAGTCGTCCGCGCCATTAGGAAGGTGCTTCTCAGCCCAAGCCCGGCCCGCAGCGTCCCAAGCAACCCACCGCTGATACTCCGAACTGCCAGCCCAATCAGCGGAGACAAACACTAGAACGCTCTCCGGGATCCTGCCGCCGTCATAAGTGAAATCCCGCGGCCGGCGCCTCACCGCACACTCGAAACTGCCCGAACACCAACGCGGCGCTGAGTACGTCCCACGCCCTCTTCCTCATCAAAAGGGATCCGCAGAGAGGCCACAAGCTTGGCCAGCGTGACGCGCTGCTGGCGGGCCTCCACAAGCGCCGGGTGAGCCCTCACGCCCTGCGGTGAAACGTTCGTCACGCCCTCGTCCCTGACAATCTTTTCCAGCTCGTCCAAGGCGTCCACCGTGCGTGCCGCCTCAAGCAAGATGCTCAACTCGTGCTCGCCCAACTCAAATTCATCAGCAATCGAGCGCCACATCCTCTGCCCTGCCGCTCTCAAACCGGGACTGTCTGAATAACGGTGTGTGGAGTCCGGCCTGATCCGAAAGGAGACGGCCGTGTCAGAGTCCACGTCCGAGATGGCAGGGGTGATGATCGATCCTGTGACGGGAGAGATCATCGATCAGAAGGAGCTTGCGGAGCGGTTGCTCGCGCAGGCCAAGGAGCAGGGCGTGAGCCTGGTAGGCCCGGGCGGGCTGCTGAACCAGCTCACGAGGAATGTGCTGGAGACCGCTCTGGAAGCCGAGCTGACAGAGCACCTCGGCCACGAGCACGGCCAGACACCGATCGCAGCCAACATGCGCAACGGCACCAGGTCAAAGACCGTGTTGACCGAGATCGGTCCGGTCGAGATTGAGGTGCCCCGGGATCGGGACGGCTCGTTCGCGCCGGTGATCGTGCCCAAGCGGAAACGGCGTCTGGACGGGATCGACCAGATCGTGCTCTCCCTCTCTGCCCGAGGGCTGACGACCGGGGAAATCGCCGCCCACTTCGAGGAGGTCTACGGGGCCAGAGTCTCTAAAGACACCATCAGCCGCATCACGGAGAAAGTCGCCTCGGAGCTGGCCGAATGGTCGGCCCGGCCTTTGGATCCGATCTATCCGGTGCTGTTCGTTGATGCGGTCGTGGTCAAGGTCCGTGACGGGCAGGTGCGCAACACCCCGTTCTACGTCGTTATGGGCGTCACCACCAATGGGGAGCGGGAGATCCTGGGCATCTGGGCCGGCGACGGTGGCGAGGGTGCCCGGTTCTGGCTGCAGGTCTTCTCGGAGCTGAAGAACCGGGGCGTGGAAGATGTGCTGATCGCCGTCTGCGACGGGCTCAAAGGCCTGCCGGAGGCGATCACGACCACGTGGGAGCGGACGGTGGTGCAGCAGTGCATCGTGCACCTGATCCGCAACAGCTTCCGCTACGCCGGACGCCAGCACCGCGACGGCATCGTCAAGGCGCTCAAGCCGGTCTACACGGCCCCGTCCGAGCAGGCGGCGAAGGACCGGTTCGCCGAATTCACTGCCGAGTGGGGCCAGCGGTATCCGGCCATCGTACGGCTCTGGGAATCCTCCTGGGCCGAATTCGTGCCCTTCCTGGAGTACGACGTGGAGATCCGACGGGTCATCTGCACGACGAACGCGATCGAGTCGATCAACGCACGCTACCGAAGGGCGGTGAGGGCCCGCGGGCACTTTCCGAACGAGACCGCTGCCCTGAAATGCCTATACCTGGTCACCAGATCTCTTGATCCAACCGGCGGTGGCCGTGCACGCTGGGTGATGAGGTGGAAGCCTGCGCTAAACGCGTTCGCTATTACCTTCGCTGGCCGGTTCGAAAGAACCACTCAACAATGAAAACCGGCCGGACTCCACACACCGTTTATCGGACAGTCCCCTCAAACCTGCCGGTACTTCATGTTCCATCTTCTTAGTCCTCTCAATAAGGGGGCGAATTGCCCCTCGAATCCCCCGTAGGTCGATTCATCCAGCCCGCCATGAGTAAAAATGTCGCTATGCCGGAGGTGCGAACTGGGGGCGGTGGGGGGGAAGGGTGCCCGGGGTCTGAAGTCCTGGCACCCTTCCTCCTTTTGGCTTATGCCCGGCGGGACTGTCCGATAAACGGTGTGTGGAGTCCGGCCGGTTTTCATTGTTGAGTGGTTCTTTCGAACCGGCCAGCGAAGGTAATAGCGAACGCGTTTAGCGCAGGCTTCCACCTCATCACCCAGCGTGCACGGCCACCGCCGGTTGGATCAAGAGATCTGGTGACCAGGTATAGGCATTTCAGGGCAGCGGTCTCGTTCGGAAAGTGCCCGCGGGCCCTCACCGCCCTTCGGTAGCGTGCGTTGATCGACTCGATCGCGTTCGTCGTGCAGATGACCCGTCGGATCTCCACGTCGTACTCCAGGAAGGGCACGAATTCGGCCCAGGAGGATTCCCAGAGCCGTACGATGGCCGGATACCGCTGGCCCCACTCGGCAGTGAATTCGGCGAACCGGTCCTTCGCCGCCTGCTCGGACGGGGCCGTGTAGACCGGCTTGAGCGCCTTGACGATGCCGTCGCGGTGCTGGCGTCCGGCGTAGCGGAAGCTGTTGCGGATCAGGTGCACGATGCACTGCTGCACCACCGTCCGCTCCCACGTGGTCGTGATCGCCTCCGGCAGGCCTTTGAGCCCGTCGCAGACGGCGATCAGCACATCTTCCACGCCCCGGTTCTTCAGCTCCGAGAAGACCTGCAGCCAGAACCGGGCACCCTCGCCACCGTCGCCGGCCCAGATGCCCAGGATCTCCCGCTCCCCATTGGTGGTGACGCCCATAACGACGTAGAACGGGGTGTTGCGCACCTGCCCGTCACGGACCTTGACCACGACCGCATCAACGAACAGCACCGGATAGATCGGATCCAAAGGCCGGGCCGACCATTCGGCCAGCTCCGAGGCGACTTTCTCCGTGATGCGGCTGATGGTGTCTTTAGAGACTCTGGCCCCGTAGACCTCCTCGAAGTGGGCGGCGATTTCCCCGGTCGTCAGCCCTCGGGCAGAGAGGGAGAGCACGATCTGGTCGATCCCGTCCAGACGCCGTTTCCGCTTGGGCACGATCACCGGCGCGAACGAGCCGTCCCGATCCCGGGGCACCTCAATCTCGACCGGACCGATCTCGGTCAACACGGTCTTTGACCTGGTGCCGTTGCGCATGTTGGCTGCGATCGGTGTCTGGCCGTGCTCGTGGCCGAGGTGCTCTGTCAGCTCGGCTTCCAGAGCGGTCTCCAGCACATTCCTCGTGAGCTGGTTCAGCAGCCCGCCCGGGCCTACCAGGCTCACGCCCTGCTCCTTGGCCTGCGCGAGCAACCGCTCCGCAAGCTCCTTCTGATCGATGATCTCTCCCGTCACAGGATCGATCATCACCCCTGCCATCTCGGACGTGGACTCTGACACGGCCGTCTCCTTTCGGATCAGGCCGGACTCCACACACCGTTATTCAGACAGTCCCTGCCCGGCTGGCGTCGATGAGTGCTTTGCGGAGTGCGGGCTCGGAGTGTGGGTCTGCTTCCCGCTTGGTCCGTGCTGTGGCTGCTGCGGTTGCTGCCTGCTCTTCGGCTGTGGCCTGCGCTGCCTCTTCGATTGCTTTGGCTTCGGCGCTGGTGTTGAGGTTGAGGCTGTAGCCCTCGTGGGTGAGGTGGTGGAAGAAGTCGCCTGCTCCGCCCCAGTTGCTCTGTACGTTCCATACGTCCTGTGCGGTGAGTGGCCCGGCGGTGTAGAACAGTGCGGGGTGTGTGTTGTCGCGTTCGAGGTCGGCGATGATGGCGCGGGCGTTGCGGATTTGGGAGAGGGTGCTGCGTGCTTCGGTGAGGTCCTGCCAGGCTGCGGCGGCTTCCACTCCTGCGGCGAGGACGGTAGCGGCGTTCGCTTCGGGCTGGAAGTGCCGGCCTGCTGTGGTGACGGTTGCCGCGGCGGTGTTGAACGGTTCGCTGAGCTGGTCGATGAGGTTGTCGGCGTTGTCGCGGATGCCTGCGTTGAATGCGGCGGTGAGGGCTGATTCTGTGGCTTGTGCCGCCTGTGGGAGGCGTTCGGCGATGAGCATTGCCTGTGCTGCTTCGCGGAGTTTCTTGACCACGTTTGCCGGGGTGATGCTGCCGTCTGTGATGCCGTTGTTGAGTTCGGCCGCGGCGGTGGTGGTGGTCGCTTCGGTGATGGCTTCGGCGAGTTCGAGCGCCTGGGTGCAAGCCTTGGGAAGTTCGATGCCGAGGTTGGTAAAGGTGCGGGCGGTGGAGTGGAGGTTGTAGAACATTGGGTTAGTTCCCTTCGTTGGTGATGCCGAGCGCGGCTGTGAGTTTGGTGAGTAGCTGGTCTGAGTTGAGGGCTGGGGGTTCGGCGGCTGTGAGTGCCGGGGTTCCTGGTAGTGGCTCTTCGGGGTCGCCGTTCGCGTCGGTCAGTTCTAGGCCGACTGCCCGGCGTAACGCTGTTTCGAGGTTGTCCGTCATGGCTCGTCCTACTTTCTTGGCTTCGGGTTTTGCCGGGCGTGGCCGCGTTTTGCGAGTTCGCGGGCCTGCCGCTTCTTCCATCCGATGTCGTGTTTCTGAGGCATTTAGTTCTCCTGTTCGATGGTGTCTTGGAGGTTGTCGGCCATGTCGTGGAGCTTGTCCGCGAGGGCCCGGGCTTCGTCGGGCGTTAGGTGTGCTTTGAGTTCTTGGCCGCGGAACAGTCCGATACCTGGGGTGGTGTTGCGTTCGGTGTCTTTCCAGGACCACATTCGGGGCACCAGGTAGGGGCGGTAGCCAAGTCCCGAAGTTGTGGTGGTCCGGGAGGATCCGGCGGAGATAATCATGCTGGGGCCTCCGTGGGTGTTGGTTCTGCGGGTGTCTCGGGTGTGATGGGCTGGCCCCAAGGCCAGGGCGGGATGGGGTTGGGTCTGCCCTGCGCGGCTGGTGGAGGGGCTTCAAAGGTCAGCGGGGCCTCGCGTGCTTGCGCGGGGGTTTCGGGGGTCTGTGCGGTCATTTCTGGGAGTCCCTTCACTTGAGGAATATCGCTGTCGCCGCGATGCTGGCCTGGTTGGCTGGGTCTGCTACCCATGTGCTGGTGCCGGCGCGTGTGGCGACTCCTACGGTGATGGTGTCGCCGCCGGTGAGTCCCGTGAGCGTTGGCTGAAATGGAGACGAGAGGCTGGCGCCTATTCCCGCTGGTGCTGAGGTGTAGAGTTCCCCGCCGTTCACAAGCTGGACGGTCGCGGAGCAATACAGGTATTCGGCCGTGGTGCCGCTGTTGATGCCCCCGGCGGTGGCGTTGCTGATGACGATTGCGCGGGTAAATCCGGCTGGGACGGTCAGGGTCACGGATGCCCGGACTGTCGCTACTGTGTCGATGGCGTAGTTACTGATCCCTGCTGATGCCGTGGCGGTCTGGACGGGGTTAGTAGCGAGGGCGGCGTCCGGGACGCTGCCGGCGGGGAGGTCCAAGCTGCCGGTGATAGTCAGCGGCCCGTTTACGGTTTGGTAGCCCTCCACCACCATGCCGCCGTTTTGCAGGCGTAGGCCGGACAATCCAAACGGGTTCGCGGCGGCGAGTTCCCTTACTGTCCGTTCGAGGTCCTGAAGCTTCCTGACCAAAAAATCCTCGCCTTTTGGCTGGAAGGTTCCTGGCTGTGGCATGGTCTATTTCTCCTGATTCGTGAGGGTGCTGGCGGGCTCATAAGCCGTGCGGAGGGCGTTAATCTGAGCCCTGAGCAGGACGGCTTCATTTCGTGCCGCCCTGGCGTCGTCGTGGGCCTGTTGGGCCTTCTGCCGGTAGGTGTCGCATAGTTCGATGTACTGGGCTTTTGAGAGGCCCATGGCGGCTACTGAGGGCTGCTGGCCGGGGGTCATGCGTCGGCCCTAATTCCGCGTGTTTCCGGGGTTTTTGGGGTCCGGGTGTAGGGTGGTGTACCCATTCCGGAAACTTTTCTATGTTTCTTCTCGTGAGGAAGTTTGCAAAAGGGGTACATAGCCCTACACCCACCCCTCGTTTTCGTCCTCTTCGGCACGTAATCCGATGCCTGCCCGCACCATTCCGGCCTTAGTTCTGCGGGCCTCGAATCCGAGCCTGTCCAGCTCTTTGGCAAAGGGTGTTTCCTTGAGCGGGTCCGCGCCTTCTGCTGCCGCCCATGCTGTCCAGGCGTGGAAAAGGTCCCGCGTCTTGGCGTGGAAGTGTGGGCCGGTGATGCATGAGTCTTGAATAAACCGCTTTACGGCGTCGGATTCGGTCTGGTAGTTGTCCGTGGCGTTCACCACTGAGGCGGGCTCGTGCATCCCGCCCATATCCTCGTAGGCGTACCAGCCCTCTACAGACCAAGTCAGGATGGCGTCCGCAGAGTGCTTCAGCTTTTCCGGCAATTCGGGATCCCGGTCCTTGTCGGCAACCACAATGTCAAAGGGAATGACACGGACGCGGCGCCACACTGCCGGGTCGTTGCCCTTGACCTTGGGCAGATGGTTGGTGACGTAGACAAGCTGGTGCGTTGGGGACCATTTGACGGGTTCCTGGTAGAGCCTCCGGGCTGTGAGTTCATCGCCGCCGGTTAGACGTTTCATGGTGGCCGCGTCGAGCTGCCGGCCCTCTTCCGTTTCGGAGCCGATGACCAGCCGGGCGCCTAGCAGGGTCATCATTTCCGGGCCTCCCCCGCCCCGCTCTGAGGTCATGAGAATGTCCGGATTGATGATGGTTGCGTAATCCCCCATCGCGTTGGTTATCGCCCCGTAGGCGGTCCCCTTGCCGTTCTGGCCGGTGCCTGTCAGGACGGGAAACAGATGCTCCCTAACGGCACCGTAGACGCTCTGCCCGACGACGCGCTGTAGGTAGTCTCTCTCGTCCTTGTCAGGCAGCACAGAGCCTAGGAAAGCGTTCCAGTGCTGCCTGTCGCACATCATGTTGTAGGCGCCGCGGGTTACTCGAGTGATTCTGTCCGCTGGTGAGTGTGGCCGCAGTTCGCGGGTGCGAAGGTCCAGTGTCCCGTTAGCGCAGTTCAGCAGGTAGGGATCCGCGTCCAGGTCTGCTATCGCTGCCCTGAGCGCGGGGAGTGCTGAGGCAATGTCAAGGACTCCAGAAATGCCGGCGGATGACTCGCATTTCCTTACGTCTGTGCGGAGTTCCTTGTCTTCGATGGAGTCAGCGAGGGCGCGCCGCAGGGTTTCCAGTACGGCATTCTTGGCGCGGTCCTTTTCGTCTTCGGCCCATCGCTGCCCGTCCCAGAAGTGCCAGCCGATACCGCGGACGTACATAAGGCTTGACCTGTAGGCGGCTGCAAGCCGGTAGGCGATGCGGGCCTGTCCGCGGTGCTTTTCCCCTTCGGCACTGATGTCGTCGGCCGCGGCCATGTCGTCGAACGCTTCAGCGAGGAAGTAATCAGGAACTGTCATCGCTTGCCCCCGCCCATCGGCACGTAGCTTGATTCGGGGGATGCGCGGTGGGCCAGTACATCAATCCACTTAGCTGCCCGACGGGCAGCGGTGCGCTGGTCAGGGCAATCGTCCAGGGCTTCGCGGATCTCTTCGTCTGTCATGCGGCACCGCCTGACACGGGCATGAGCTGGCAGAGGATGAGAGTTGCGGGGTGACCGGCCATGATGGCCCTGTCAGCGGCCCGCTGCGCGCTGTCCAGCGACAGGAAGACGCGGCGGCGGTGCTTGCCTGTAGGCGTCTCCACCACCACGACATGAACACCAGTTACAAGCGCTACTGCCGTCGTTCTATCGATGCCGGCTGATAAGCTGGTGTTTGTTCCCCCCGAGAACATTTCGGCCGCCTGGTTCTCCGCCGGGCGGCTTTCTCGTGCCTGCTTCAAGCGGCACCACCACGCAGGAGGCCGGCCACACGGTCTATCTGTTCCTGGGTGAGTGGCGGGGCTTCAGCAACTACTCGGGCTACGTAGGCTTCAAGCTTTGCTGAAGCAAGATCGCGCCTGAGGGGGGAATCGTCGGATTCGGGGTGCCATCGTCTGGCTACTGCAAGCTTGCCTTTGGCGCTTGCGACTGCTCCGGTTTGGGGCATGGCGGAACCTCTCGGTTCCGGCGCCCTGCTGAGTTCCGGTTGCCTACATAGGCGGGCAGTTACTAGATACCAACTACTCTATCAGTTGGTAATGACATGCGTGTAATTTAGAGCCGTGTCGGCGCGCCCGGTTTGCCTGGAGTAACCCCAGCGCAGTCGCGCAAGACAGTTTCCGCGAGCACTGTTCCGCGGTGGTGACGGCAATTCATGCTCATCCCCGATTTGTTGGCACCTACTGAGAATTGCTCAAGCTGCGCCACGTCGTAGACATGGCCCGGCCAGTGCCGATCGCCGTCCAACGTGTTGCGCTCTCGGGCAGCGGGAACAGACGCCTGCTCATTCAGGCCGGGAGAGTACTTGTAGTCACGGACAGCGCAAAGGATCATCCCGCCGGCCATGAACGCAGTAGCGATCTGACAACCGCGTTTGCACATGTACTTATGGAGCGTGACGTTAGCGAGCAGGCCCCGCTGTTTCAGTTGCCGGTGCAATTCCTCCATCGCAGCCGCTCGGTCTTCCATCTGACTCAGCAGGGATGCAAACGCTTCTCCGGCCTGGCGGTCCGTCTCGTTCATGCCATTTTCCATTCGATTTTGACCTGCTCCGGGCTGAATCTGGTTCCCTTGCCTGCTGGCAAGACGGTTACACCGGCTAGCGCCCTGATTATCTGTCGTCGGATCCCCAAGGGCTGGCCTGCCCACGCCTCCCCAACGTTGTCGGCGGCGATGACCTCCGCGGCGGGGTTCAGGCTGTTCGCAGAGGACAGGGCGCTCTCCACCTGGTGCAGTTCAGTGCTTAGCCGCCCTGCCTGTTCCCGCACCGCGGAGGGAGAGAGTAAACCATCCGCCAGCATCGCCGCTAGCGCGTCGCGCCTGTCGCGTAGGTCGGTAGCCTTCTGCCGGAGAGCGGCCGTGTCATCCGATGCGGTAAACATTCGGGCGGCGTCGGGACGGGAGAGGCGTCCCACGATAACGGCGTTTACGACGTCGTCCACGAGGTCTAGACGGCGAGTGATGCAGTAGGCGCCGAAGCAGCGGTAGACCATCCATTCCTTTCCCTTGGATTTCATCGGAGAGGCGTACATCTTGTGCCCACATTTGCCGCAGATGCAGATTCCAGAAAGCAGATGCTTGCTATTTAGGTCATCGGGCGCGGTTCGCCGCCGTGGATCCGTTAGTAGCGACTCCAGCGCGTCCTGCGTTTCCTCAGTCAGAATTGGTTGCCACATGCCGCCGGCTTCCATTTCCTCGCCGTTGTAGAGGCGTTTGCCTGAGTAGCGGGGGTTGAGTAGCAGCCGGCGCACCTGCGTTACGCCCCATAGTCCACCCGCCTTGGTGATTGTCCCCTCAGCGTCTTTTCTAACATCTGTGGTCCGGATACCGGCCCGGTTCCATTCCCGAGCGATAGCGGCGAGCGTAGAGCCTGCCAGGACTGCGTCAGCGGCGGAGCGGATCAACTCTGCTTCCTGCTCCACAATGAACACGCCGTGCTCGTTCCTGTCGTAGCCAAATGGGCGCCGCGTCCAAAATGCTTTTCCAGCGACTGCACGTTGCCTGTTTGCCGCCTTCTGACGGGTTCCCTTGTGCTGCACTTCCATTGCGGCGATGGCCGTAAGGATGGTGGCCACTGCTACGCCCGTAGGGTCCCCAAGGTCCAACGAGACACCGTGAACGCAAGCGATATTTACGCGCTTTGTCTTGCCGGCTTCTATGACGCGGGTAAGGTCCCGGATTGTTCTAGTCAGCCTGTCCAGGTGAAAGACAACAACAGCGGTGACGCGGCCAGCGTCGATATCGCGCAACAGGCGTTCAAAGTCCGGGCGCTCCTTGCCGTTACTGGCAGATTTGTCGTTGTCCCGGTAGAGCGTGAGGTTTTCCCATCCTTTGGCTTCGGCCAGTTTGCGACAAGCTGTTTCCTGCCGGTCCACTCCGGCCTCATCCCCGGACTTGTCCTGCGACTGCCGGACATACACTGCAATTTGCATCATGTAGAAAGACTAACAGTTGACAACTACGACCATCATCGCGATCTCCTTCTTGCCCGCAGCTTCCATGAGGTCCCGTTTGGCTGTGTCCCGCACGTCCTGGGCCTGGGCACGAAGGACATCCGCGAGCGGTGTGCCTCGCTCAACTGCGACGATGATGCCGTCAACAAACCTGACCAGTGGCGCCAGATCCGTCCTGCCCGAGAATGCCTGCAGTGCCGTCACCAACGGTTTGCCGGCCCGGGTCTCGGCAAGAATGTTCGAGAACTCTTGGGACAGTTCGCCCTTGGCACTGCGGCAGACCCTCTCAAGCGCTCCGGTTGCGCTCTCCCCTGCGCTGACGGCGAGCGCCATCAGTTCGGCGAGACTCGGGAACTCCGCCATCATTCGTGCTTCCCGCCGACGGACCTGCGCGCCCAGCCAATAGTCACGCAGCATGAAGCCGCCCACGGCGCTGCCCAGGACTGCCAGGGCCGCAAACAAGGGGCTGAACCTCCCGGCTGCTGCTCCTATGAGGATTAAGCCAAGGGAAACCACGAAACCTGCAGCAGCCCACAGGAGCTGCTCCGCACGGAAGTCGATGGAAGATTTGTTGATGCCTGCCTGTGCCAGGCGTCGGGCGGTGGCTCCCGGCGAGGGGTTCAGCCGTCCCAGCGCCGCCATGCCGTCACGGAAAACCGGGCGAAGTATCCTTTCGAGCGGTCCGAAGGGCGTCAGGTTCTGCTCCGCGGAGTTCAGGAGCCGTGATTCGAGGTTCTGGGACCTCAGCTGCGGCTCGATGCGTTCTGTCAGTGTGGTGGCACGCATGAGCGGGGATCTAAACACGACGAGCCATAGGCCGACGCCCAGTACAGCCCCACATACAACTGCCGCCGGCGAAATCCCGATCACCTCAACACCCGCTCATCCTGCGGAAGAGCGCCAATCCTTAGCATGATGGAGTAGCAGACCAGCGAAACCACCAGTCCCCCGAGCAGGACTGCCGCGCCTACAGCCGTGTTGTAAGCCTGCACCGCTTCCGGCCGCGTTGCCAGCAGGATCATGACGATCCACGGGGCAGCGACAGCAAGGCGCGCCGCATTGACGGTCCAGGACTGCCTCGCTTCAAGTTCGCTGCGGGTGCGAGCACTTTCGCGGAGGAATTCGGCCAGCGTACCGAGCAGCCTGCCCAGATCGGAGCCCCCGACCTCGCGGGTGAGGCGCAGGGCCTCGACAATGCGGTCAGCGACAGGGTCGGCGAGCCGGTGTTTGAGCTTGTTCAGCGACGCATCGAACTGGCCTCCCGCGCGATAGTCGGCGGCGAATTCCCGAAAGACGTGCCGC
Source organism: Pseudarthrobacter oxydans (assembly GCF_034258515.1). Lineage (NCBI taxonomy): Bacteria > Bacillati > Actinomycetota > Actinomycetes > Micrococcales > Micrococcaceae > Pseudarthrobacter > Pseudarthrobacter oxydans. Next base: position 2,876,867 of record NZ_CP139438.1, read on the forward strand.
AACTCTTCGGGGCCTTTGTCCCCCAGCTGAATCAGTGCCTCGGGCAGCGGCAAACCGGCGCGTATCGCGGAGCGGAGGTGATCGACGACGTCGGGCCACAACTGTCGCAACAGGGCGCTTCTCTTTTTCGCCCTCCAGCGCAGGACACTGACGGGGAGCCATGCCGCGAACAGCGCGAAGCAGCCAGCGATTGGCCAGGAGCGGCTAATGGCGTAGAACACCAGGGCCACGAAGAGCCCCAGGCCCAAGCACGTACCCAACAATCCGCCCGGAGATACTCTGTCCACGCCCGCGGAGGCGAGAAGATCGGCCAGGCGGCTGGCCTTCCGCTCCCGCGGACCGTGTGCCGGAGACTCCCAGCAGGACCACCAGATCAGGAAGAGGCCCGTCCCTGCCGTCACCCCCAGCAATGCTGACGTCATCGCGGATCCAGCAACGCCGCGACGTCGTAGCCTGCCCGGTTGAACTTTTCAGCGGCAGGCATCGAGTTGGCCCTGGCCTGCAGGGTGCCATCCATCATGGTGAACACCGGGGAGGACTCGATGATGCCGTTTTCGACGCGGCGGCCCAAGGACAGGATCTCGGTGACCTCCCTGCGTCCGTTGGCGTGCCGGCTGCAGTGCACCACCAGGTCGATGCAGGATGCGACGGTGGGGACAACAAAGGCGCTAGTGTTCTATGTCATGTCACCATTAGAGGAGACCAAGAGTCATCCTCCGGTGGTCTCGTCGAACGCTTCTAGCTCCGGAACCCCAGCCCCGTACTTACAGTCCCTGACGAGGAGCTTTTGAGCCGTTATGGGCAGAGCGTTAGGACCCCATTGAGGATCTTCGAAAACGTTCCCTTTAAAAAAGCACTCACTGAATGTAACGGTTCTCGAAGCAGCCCTCACAAACATTGAACCCGCTTCAAAACGGCACTCTTCGAAGATCACATCCCATCCCGGCGCGATCACGCTGAACGAGCCACCTTGGAGACTAAAATTGCGGATTCGCACCAGCTTCTGCTTTGCCGGCTTCGGGGAAGGAGTAGTCACCTTCTCCCCATCAAAATTTCTCTCTTGAAGGATGATCGAAATCGAACCGCTTTCCAGCACAGAATCAGTCAAATGGAACCGGGAGCCATCCATCTCTAGACAGGTGGCGGCATAACCAAGAAAACCACCTCGAACGTCTACGTCTTTAAGGCTCGCGAAATTGCAACTTGTTGCCCCCCGAATCCGCAATGCGCCAGGCCTCTCAATAACCACACCATCAAAGGAGGGCGCAGCCCCTGTAATGTCTAAAGCAATATTGCATCGCCCCCAAAACCTTTTCTCCGCGGTTTTCCCGTTGAGCCGGGTGGAGACCGCGTCAAGAGTGGCAGAACGGAGTTCTCTTCGGGCCGAGTCGCTCTCCCCCGGCTGAGCAGATCGGAAATAGGCTCCAAGCAAGTCGATACAAACTTGCCGCTCATCATCGTTGCCAATCACTGCCCAGTCATCTGCCAAGGCAGCCAAGCTGTAGATGCCAGCCATCCGAACAGCCAGATGATCGGAGCCCAGCTGCTCCACCGTCTTCACATAGCGAGATCGCAACTCCGCCGTTACAGTGTCTTGGCGCCTGGACTGATCCAATGCGTGCTGCTTGTTGGAAAGTTCTAAAGCGGCAGCTGCAGTCTGCTGGGCTTTTGCAGACGTGAGTTGCGCTTCCGAAGCTATGAGCTGGGTCTTCTCCGCGGTTTGTTGACGTCGATAGGAGAAGAATAGTGTTACGCCTACGCCCAGTGCGGCAGCGGTTGTTACAGCATTGCGAACAATTTCAAACCACTTGTCCTGGCTTAGTCTCGGTTCGTGGGACAGGGGCAATAGACTTGCGGTTTCGTATGCGGCGAAAAGCCAGATCATGCCACCTACGACGGCGAGCGAAGCAAGAAAGCCGAAGAGAAAGACGAACGGAAGCCGCATGGGTTCCCGCTTTCCAGACTCACGCAGAAGTGGCAATTCTTTTCCCCGATCCTTAGCCCAGCTGAAAGGTCAGATTACTGGAACAACGACCTTTCCGAGGCGGGGCACTCCGAACTTTCTTAGGGGGCTTTAAGAGACGAACCGCCCCTTGAGCTCGTCAGGAGCAGCGGTATGGCTGGGGTTCGCAGGGTTACAGAATATCAATTCGCGAGGGCCTTCACGACTGCCCCCATCGGCGCAATTAGCCTCAGCGTGTTGGGTATCAGCTGCATGCCGGGAAACTGATAAAAGCGCACCAAGTCCGCATTTGCAGCATCGACTAGGAACAGTTGGACAGGACTGCTGTGGTGCGCGGATGCTGCTTCGGAGAGGGCCTGTCGCAACAAGAGCTTTCCATGCCCGTTGCCCTGCACAGGCTTGGCCAACCCCATCTGGCACAGCAATATCCCTATCGACTGCCCATCCCGGGACCCGCTTCGAAGACGGCTAGAGTACCCTTCCGTGGCCACGATCACAGTCTTCAGGGCGAAGAACCCGACTACAACTCCAAACGAATCCAGGCAAACATGAGTAGCAACGTGTTGGGCATTCGCTAAGGCCTGCGTTTGAAACCACTCGTCTACTGATTCCAAGCCGCAGACCATGCGCGAAATATCGTGATTTGCGTGGAGTTTCTCCACCACGTCCCAAGGCGGTGTCACGAAGCCCAGTACGCTCGCATCTGCTCAGCAATTGCGTCCTCGTCCAAGCTCTCCACAAATCCCTCGGGGACCAGCACCACAGCCTCGTGGAAGACACGCTCCTGTGCTGGGACCTTCTGCCTGAAGAAGCTAACCATGGACTCGTCAGGAATCGTTACCCTGTAGGAGTTATCCATGTAGTGCTGTTTCCATGGGTCTTGGCAATGAGTCAGGTTGCGGAGCTGCCCGGCTGAACAATCCTTGTACTTATCCCAAACCGCATCCAAGAAGTGGGCGACATCCTCTGGGACGTGAACCCGCTGCTGTGCAACATGAGTACCCGAGGCGGCCAAGATCTGTCGGGTGCCGTTGTACTTTCGATAGGTCCTGTACACCACAGGGCCATGTTCAAACGCTTCAACGTCCTCATTGAAGAGTCGTTCATTAGTCGAAGCAAGATAATTGGCCTGCGCAAAATACAGAAGCTTCTGCAGCTTCAGATGGGTGACGTCGGGCTCTTCCCTGTCGGCGTCCCGAGTCAAAAAGTAATCTGCCACATCGTCAACATTCAGGTCATGGCTGAAGAGAACGCTGGCTTCATCACTGGCGCTCATCACCGCTCACATCCCCCCGGTACCCTTACCGACACGTACTCTGCCCCACTGCTGGCCCTATTTTGCAAGCAACTTTTCGCTTGCATTATCCACACCCCGCGCGTAGCTACTTATGAAACAACCTTACATCCCACCTATGACACCAAGGAACATGTAAGGGGTGCGATCCCTATTACTATGCGTGAAAGTGTGGCATTAGGTAGGGTGCAAGGCAAGCCCACCCGCGTGTTCGGCGAGCTTGCCCTGCATCGGGGTGCTGGCGAGGCCGTTCTGCGAGCAGTCACTGGCACGACTCGCAGCCTCCCATCGATCCGAACCGTTCAGCGAAAGGAAAAGCTCGGACGGTCGGTGACGTTGACACCCGACTTACTCCCCCGGTTGGGTAGCCTTTTTCGGTTTAGAGGCGCTGACGGCTCGTTTGGCGCCGCTGGCCACATCTGACACTGAGGTGTCAGTAGCGTTCAAGCGTGCAGCCTGGGCGTCGTTCTGGACGTTCATAGCCCAGGCCGGGAGTGCTTCTCCAGGTACGAACACCACCTCGTTCCCGGTGTCCGGGTGGACGGTGTGCAGGTACCCCTGCGAGATCCGCTCAGCCCCGCCACCGGTCGTCAGACCCGAGACGCCGATCTCCGGCACTGCCACAGCTTCCGCTTCCTCCCGGCTCAAACCGTGGTCCCGCAGTTCCTCGCTACCTTTGCTCATCACAGCGCCCCTTGGATCGCGCGGTACACAGCGAAGGCTGCTGGACGGGCGGGCTGCACATCGCCTCTCCAGTGAGCCACTATGCCGATCTGGCCCGTGTCCGCGTACTTCTCAGTCAGAACCTGGATCGTGATCCCGAGCCGCTGGCCGATCAGGAGCTGGTTCCAGTCGCCCACGAACAGATCCGTCGCGCGGTTCGTCATGGTTCCCTGAGTGTATGAAGGCACTTGGTTCGTCATGAGCCGCGGCAGGCCGTCCACGTCCGCCGGGAGCCTCAACGGCTGGCCGGTGGTGTCGTTGGCTCCGGCGTACTGCCGGGCCAGCTTCGCGTTCCAGATCAGAGCCGTAGGTTCCTCGTTCGCGTAACGGACCTTGAAGATCGTGTCCAGCACTTCGTTGTAGTACGTGGCCGCCGTCTGGGCCGTACCGTTGGCCGCAGCACCCAGGACGTTCCCCGGCAGGACTGCGTTCAGCGCTGCAAGCACGCCGCGCGGGTTCGGCGGTGTGGGGAGGTTGATTGAGCCAGCGCCCGCGACAATCCCGCCATAGAGACCAACCAGGTCGAGCCGCTGAGCCATCGCTTTGGAAATCGCGTCCTTCACAATCCGATCAGCGTTGGAAGCGTCCTGGAACCATTCCAGTGAGCCGATAACGAGAGTGCTCATGGTCGTGGCCGTCAGCGTCACGTTGTCGAACGTCGGATCACTCGGTGTGATCGCAGATGCCTCAGCGCGGAAAGCCGCCGTGGGATCCCCGGTCAGCCGGCCAATCTTCACGGTCCCGGCGTCCATCGGGATGATCGGAGCACCGGCCTGCATCACAGCGGACTTGTTCCGGGCCAGGTCGATCAGCTCCGCAGACCATACCGTCGGAATGACTGCTGCGCCGCCTGTCGTGGACAGGGCACGGATCATGTTGCCGAGATCCCCGTACTGGCTGACAGCGTGGTCCTCGTTCGGCTCTTGGTGTGCGGCGACCACGGGGTGGGACCGGAAGCTTTCATCCCGGCGAACCGCCGCGCGCTCCCCTGTGGCCTCGTAGACGAACGTCCCGGCACGGTTCTGGGCAGATGCTCCCCCGCCCAGCAGTCCGGCGTTCGCGCTCCTGACCTGCTCTTCGAACTCATCCTGGCTGCGGAGCTGCGCCTCGCAGGCATCGATCCTCTCCGCTACCTCGTCGAGGCCCCGGGCCTCGTCCTGGGTGAGGTCCCGGTTCTCGCTCTGCGCGTGATCCATGATCTTGCGGGCCTCGGCCCTGTGGGCGTCGAGCTTCTCCCAAATCATTTGCTTCATTGTCTTTGCCACGTCAATGGCCTTCCTTGGAAACCGCGCACTGGTGGCGCGGAAAGGTGAATGGTTGGTGTTTCTTCCCGGGATGCACTCGACGCCGCGCCCAGTGGCGCTGTAGCTGGTGCGGTTCACGCTGCCAGCGGCGGAGGGGTTCTCCGTGTGGTCCAACATGCGGTGGGTGTCGCCCTGCCGCGGGTACTGCCGCTCGCTCCCACTTACTTCGCCCGGGTGGTTTTCGACCTGCCCGCCGCGGTCCGTGGAAGCTCGCTTACCTCCAACTTTATCGCGCCGCGCTCAGCTCCTTCATGAGTGAAAGGAGATCCCGCGTCGACCGGCGCATCAGGTCCTGCCGCTGCCCCGTTGACCCTATGTGGTCAATCAGGCGGGCCGTCGTCATCGCCAGCGAAGCCAGCGACTCCCCATACGCCGACAGCGCCCCCAGACCGTCGATCCTCCGCAGCGTCAAGGCTTCCAACTCCCCACCCCCGGTCACCGGCAACGGCGCTTCCCTCTGCCGCTTCCGCTCCCGGTAGCGGGCCATCGAATCAGCCTGGGCGCGACCGCAAACACTGCACCGGCAACCCTGCTTCCAACCGCGATAGCCGTGCTTCACGACCTGCTCCTCCATAGTGACTCACTCCCCTATGCCCTACCCGGCGCCAGATCCGCGGAAATATATTGTGGACCACTGCGCGGTGGTCCAGCTTTCTCTCTGCTCAAAAACCCGGGCCCCTTTTTCGACCGCTTCTGTCTTCGGTTCCGCTTCTCCTGATCGCTTGGAGCCCTGTGGGCCTCCCTAGGCCTTTGGAAGGTCCTCCGTGGGTGTTTGCCCATCTGTGAGGCTGTGGCGAGGTGTGGGGTGTCGCTGGCTGTCCGTCTCCCGTAGGTCATGCCTCAACGCGTCGAGTATCTGCTTGCGGTGAGTATCCATATTCACCGGGAACCAATGCAATGTGTCCTGCTGGATTTCCTTGTGGTTGGTTGCCGCCCGTTGGACCAACTCTGCTACTGAACTAAGTTGCCAAGTGGCAGAGTCGAGAGCCTCCTGCAATTTGGGGTCGTCGTTGAAAAGCGCCACATGCGCCGCCGCTGCTTTGAATCTCACTTCAGCTTCCATCGCATGCTGCAGATCCCACTCGATCGGCTCCGCTGTGAAGGCCTTAGTAACCAGCACTTGGTATTCATCCATGCTCAGCAGGAGGTTCCGGTAATCCTCTTCCTTCTGGATGCGAAGGGACTCCTGCCGTGTGTGGTCCTTTTCAAGCTCCCACATCACGCGTTGGGCGTGATGGGTTCGCGCCGCGTTCCGGTTGGTGGAATATGCCGTGATGCCTGCGCCGACTAGACCGGACGCCACAACTCCTCCGGTGGAAATCAGGAGTCTCATAGTTTCAGGGTCCATACCCAGACATTAGCTTCAAGTGTTTCTTCGGTACGTCATCATTGTTCCGCGTCGGGTTCCGGGAGATTGCCGTCGACGGCTTCCGCTTGCTTGATCAGGTAGTCCAGAATCTGTTCCTGTTGCGGTCCGGCGGTCACGGCCTCGATGATGCTGATTGCCGTCATGAGTAACCCCTGCGCCTCGGGCAACGTCCTGGGAAGGAGGGCTTCCCCCGCTTCAAGGTCGCGTTCGAACGCTGCCCGGCGGAGGGCGATTATGGTCTGGATTGCTGCTGTCGTGCTCATTGACATGATGCTTTTCCCTTCGTTGTACGTCCGGCTGGTGGACGCCTGTGTGCGTTCGTTTTGCCCAAAGTGCGCGCTGGTCAAACCACCACGCCCTGATGAGCACAGAACTGACAAAACCTCGAACCCTTATTGACCTGCCCCTGATTCAAAGCGCCTTGGCAGCCGGTAGTGGCGCACGGATCCCCGAACCTCGGCGACGACTCAGTCCACGAGCCCTGAGGAACTTTCTCAATTTCAGGAGCTTCTTTCTTAAAAGCTTTCTGTTCCTGGCCTGTCCTGTACCTGTCCTGGGATTCTGAACTACTTTCTTCACCGCTTTCTGAACTCTTGGATGCACTACCGGATGCACTCCCGTCTGAACTTTTAGATGCACTCCCGGCTTTCATCGAGTCGCAGTTCTTCGGCTCACACAGGGAATGGTCACCGTGCTTGCACGCAGTCCTGCGCCGTTTGTCGGCCTTGTTCTGAGCCGTCTTGTTGCGGACCCACAAGGGCGGTGCATGGTTTTCCTCGAAGTCGAGAACGACGTATCCGCCCCCTTCGGCCTCTATGAGCCAACCGGCTTCCACCAACTGGGCAAGGCTCCCGGCAGGGTCGGAAACATCACTGCACCGCTCCGCCTGGACCTGGCTCAGATACCCGTCCCAGGACTCAAGCCGTGAACAAGTGCCGATCATGGAAGTCAGGTGATGCCTTGTTTCGTACGAGAGCTTGACGTAGCGCGGCTGTTCAAAGAAGTTATCGTCGTACCGCGTCCAAGCCATCAGGCCACCCCCTGCTTCAGTCGGCAGACCGGTCCCAGCTTGGCGGAGACGCTACGCGAGTTCCACAGCGGAGCATTGCACCGGCGGAAGCGGCAGCAGAGACTAAGCCCGAACGCGGCAGCGGACTTGCGGAGTATCTCCAGCGTTACGTCAGTGGGGTTGACGTGGATTGATCCAGTAGGAGCCACGTCGGCCGTAGAATTAGAGAGGTCGCCCAGACCACTTTGTATCCCCTCGGATCCCCCAACCGAGGGGATTTTCATTTCGCTCATGCCGACTTGCCCCCCGGCCTCAAAAGCATGGTGATGGCATCGACCTGGGCGTCTTGGAGAGGCGGCGCTTCACTGACAACGCGCTGGATGTACTGTGCGATATTCGCGGCGGCAAGGTCACGCCGCGCTTTCATCAGCCCCGGGGCGTCACCCCGGCGTGCTGCTACTCCGACCGCTGCACGGGCTTTAAGAACGTCCGCAGACATGAAAAGCTCCCTTGTGAAAAGCAGCATGTTGCTGCAACCTTCACCGGGAGCTGTTAGGCCACTTCACCAATATGGTGCCCTGCATCTTGCGGATCATGCGTTCATGCTTCGGAACTCACTTGTGTGGAACTCGAGCAAATTCAAGAGGCTTCCGCTGCCCCTGCATACTTACATTATAGGTCTAGGTCATCCACTTACAGGTCAGCTTGCCGTTGCCTGTGGTCAGAGCTTCAACCGCTGCCCTAATGCCGTATACGGCGCTCCTGCTTTGAGTTCTCCCGCAGCGGAGGCAGCAGATAGTGACAGAACCCCACTGTACGAATGGCCGCTCGACCGCGGGCCGGTCGTCAAAAGTGTCCCCGTCTCCAGGTTGGGCCAGCACATCGTAGAAAGCCTTCACCGTCGATTCCGCGAATGGGGCCTCCGCGATCATCAGGTAAACAAAAGACCCGGTGCCGTGCCCCTTGCAGCGCAGCTCTATGGCTGGCGTCCTGTTTGTATTCGCTATCGTGTGCTCTCTGACAAGAGCTAACAGTTCTGGAGCTGTGGTTATCGTCTTGAACTCATCAGGGGGATCCCCCACTGGGCCGCCGCGTGCTGTAAGCGTCACGCCCTTGGCGAAGTAGTGCACCTTATCCGACCTTCCACTCGATGCGGACCCGGTTAGGATCGAACACCCGCGGGGCGCTCCTCCGAATCGGATCCACAATAGGCACCATCAGAGCGTCAATGACTGCTCGCTGTCGTTCGAGCCCGGCCGCTTCCCACCAGCCGCGGACGTTCTCCGACGCTGTAGAAGGCACCACAGAGGCTCGGGCAGCTATCGCCAAGTCATGACTAATCGCTTCCAGCCTGGATCCCACGCGCTGGTTTATTGTTTCCAACTGCTTACGGGTAGTAAGGCCATCTGCGAAGCTGTCGGCTGCTTCGTCCATCCTGGCCCGCAACGTCGCCGCCTCGCTCTGTAAAGCATGCTGCTGCTCAGCATCTCGAGGGTCATTCAGTCTGGCGAGCACACCGGGCGTATTTAGACGCGCAATCACGGTTTCAGAAATGAGGTGCTCCACTGGTTCCGCCATTTGGAACGCGTGTCCCGATCCTGTGCTGGGGCATTTGTAGTAGAACTTGTCGCGAGATGTTCCTCCCCCGGCGCGGGAAGATGTTTTCATTGCTCCCCCGCAGTTTCCACACCGCAGCAGCCCGGCCAACAGGTGTTTCACGCGGGAGTCTGTCTGAGAACGTCGGGACGGGTTTGTGATGATCGCACAGACCGCCCGCCATTGGTCCTCGGTAATAATTGGCGGAAACGAGGATATTCCCACTACTTCGCCTCGATAAGCGGAAAGCCCCGCGTTTGTAGGCCGCAGGAGAAGGTTCCGGACGCTCGTAGAGGTCCATTTCTGTCCCCGCCGAGTGGAGACACAGCGGGCGTTCAAATCTTTCACTATGGAGCCTATGCTGGCCCCGGCAATGGTAGCTTCTATAGCCTTCCGGATCTCTGCAGCGTCCGCCTCCACGACAATGGCCTCTTTGTCCTTCAAAACCCAACCAAACGGCACAGGACCGCCCGAGAACGCTCCAGCCTGCGCGAGCTGCAGCTTCTTGCGGACAATGCGTTCGGATTTGTGTTCAGACTCGTACCTAGCCCAAGCTCCGAGCGTCCGGGCGACCGCCCGGCCAGACGGCGTGCTCAGATCGATCTCCCCTGCCCTTGCCGTGTGCGTTGCAATGCCGTGCTTCTCAGAAAGGTCAATGTATTCCTCAAGTTCGCGAGGCGACCGGTGGAGCCGATCTGTGTGCCAGGCGATGACCCTGCTCACGATGCCGCGCCTCATTGCCTCGAGAAGCGCACGGTACTGCGGCCGTGCTTTCCCGCTGAACGCACTTATGTCGTTGTCCACGAACACATGGGCGACTTCCCAGCCGAGCGCCTGGGCAACTTCCCGACAATCTTCTTCCTGGCGCTGCACGCCTAAACCGGCTCCTTCCCGGTCCTTTGAGATGCGGCAGTAGATCGCTGCTCTTACTGCAGGCGCCGGCTTTGTGGTCATGTAATAAGCGTAGTGCTTTGACATCAAGAACGCTTGAGATGTTTTCTCCCGCGAGCAGGGGCAGGGTGCAGATCTTCGTGACGGCGTCGTGTGCTGAATTTGCATGGACGGTGCACATGCCTGGAAGGCCACTGTTTAAAGCGATCAGCATGTCCAGGCTCTCCGCCTCACGGACCTCGCCCACCACCAGCCGGTCGGGCCGCATGCGAAGGGCTTCCTTGACCAACCGGCGAAGCGGGATCTCGCCTTCACCCTCCAGGTTCGGCTGCCGGCATTGGAGGCCGACGACGTCGCGCAGGGGAAACTGCAGTTCGAAGATCTCCTCAACGGTGATCACACGTTCCCGGCTGCCGATGCTCGCTGCCAGGCAGTTCAGCATCGTGGTCTTGCCGGCCTGGGTTGCACCGGAAACCAGGATGTTGAGGCCGCTTGATACGGCTGCACCCAGGAAACGGGCTGACTGCGGCGTGAGCGTGCCGAGCTCGACGAGATGTTCAAGGCGGCTGGCCTTCACCACGAACTTCCTGATGTTCACTGCCCAGTGCTTGCGTGTCACATCGGGAATGACGACGTGCAGCCTGGAGCCATCGGGAAGTGCTGCGTCCACAAAGGGAGACGACATGTCCAGGCGGCGCCCTGAGCTCTTGAGCATCCTCTCCACCAGGTCCCGGACCTGCTGCTCGGTGAGGCTCAGGGAGGTAAGTTCCGATTCGCCGTTGCGGGCCACAAAAATTTCATTGGGCGCATTGAGCCAGATCTCCTCAATTGAGGGATCGTCCAGCAGGGGCTGCAGCACGCCGAAGCCGGCAACAGCATCGAAGAGGAACCGGCGCGCTGCATCGAGTGGACCAATGGGAGGAAGAGGTCCCATGAGCGCTCGCTCGTCGTAGTCCGTAACCGCTGCCTCAACAAGCCGGCGCACCTCACCAGCCTGGTGCAGCGGATCCAGCCCTCGACGACGGATCAGCTCACGGACCTCGTCCTCGACAATTCCAAGCGCGTCCATACGTTCCCCAATACAACTGCCGCCCCCGGCGGAGGCAGTGCAACTGGGATAAAGACTAGGGACCATACAACATGCTGCCAAGTCATAAGGATTGTCTGTGGATAAGCGCAAGATAGCCACAGGATCAACACATGCACCATCAGCACCACTGTTTCCACCAGCAACACGGTGCTATGGTGAGCGCGTTAAGTGTCAAAAACCCCTGTCCGTCCGGTTCCTGGGGGAACCAGCCGGAACAGCAACCCAGATGAGGGCTCGTGGGAGCGCCTCATTGTCTCCGGAGCCAATATGAAACGGAACCTGTCTCAGTCCCGTCGCCCCGTCAGGAAGTCCCTTGGGATCGTTCTGCTGGCCGCTTCCCTGGTGGCCGGCCCAGGCCTGGCGGGTATTGCCTCCGCCGTTGAGCCTGCCCCGACGCCGACAACTTCCTCGCCGACGAGTGATCCGTCGCAAACTGTTTCACCTTCTCCGTCGGTCTCTACGCCGCCCCCTTCTCCCGAAGAAACAGCACCGGCGGCAGCGCCGGCCGCCCCGCCCACTGCAGAGGCTACCCAGTCCATGGCGGAAGCAGTCGGCGTCGGCGGAGCTGAGATGGGGCAGCGGTCCGCCCGCGTCACGGCCTCGGCTCCCTCGGACTCGTTCAAGCGGCTGAGCACGGAGTCACTGTCCACCGAAGGCACCTGGATGCCCACTTTTGGCATCCAGGGACTGGACGTGAGCGGCCACCAACCGAGCGTGGACTGGCAGCAGCAGTGGAATATGGGCGCTCGTTTTGCTTACGTAAAGGCCACTGAAGGCAATTACTACACGAACCCCTCCTACGGCCCCCAGTACCAGGGGTCCCGCAACGTTGGAATGATTCGGGGCGCCTATCACTTCGCCATACCCAACTGGTCTTCCGGAGCGGACCAGGCGCGCTACTTCGTGCAAAACGGCGGGGGCTGGTCCGCCGACGGGTACACCATGCCGCCCGTCCTGGACTTCGAATTCAACCCGTACGAGGGACGCACCATCAACGGGTTCTACTTCGGCAATACCTGCTACAACATGGCCCCAGCCCAGCTGCAATCCTGGGTTCGGGATTTTGGCAACACCATGCAGGCGCTGACCGGCAGGCTCCCGGTTATCTACACCAATACAAGCTGGTGGAACCAGTGCCTGGGAAATCCGGCCGGTTTTGGTGACTATCCCCTGTGGGTTGCGGCGTACCCAAGCTCTCCCACGAACAACGCCGGCCCGGTACCCACCGCCAGCTGGGGTACTTACAGCATGTGGCAGTACAGCAGCACCGGCCCCTTCGCCGGCGACTCCAATGTCTGGAACGGGGATTACGCGGGCTTGAAGGCATTTGCCTCAAGCGGCATCCCTCCTGCCGCGACCAGGGCCATTGATGCGCTCCGGTCATCCATGCCGTCGCTCGGAGCACAGACTTCTGACACGATCTGCGGGCTTAGGGATGGAGGCTGTTTTAGGGGCTACCAATCGGGAATCGTTATGTGGTCCTCCTTGTCAGGTGCCCAGCCGAGCATGATCGGGCCAATCCGCGATTCCTGGGCAAGGACTGGATTCGAGAACGGCCAGATGGGATATCCGGTCTCGGCTGTCATTTGCGGGATCAAGAACGGCGGCTGCTTCCAGAACTATCAAGGTGGATCAATCATGTGGTCGCCGGCGTCGCCGGCATCGCAGGTACCTTTCGGAGCGATCCGAGACTATTGGGCAGCCCAGGGGTACGAAAATGGCGCTCTGGGCTACCCCACAAGCGATCAGACATGTGGGCTCAAGAACGGCGGCTGCTTCCAGCTCTTCCAGGCTGGTTCTGTCCTCTGGAGCCCTGCCACAGGTGCCCGCCTGGTGAAGACAGGACCGCTCCTCGATGCCTGGTCCCGGGCGGGATTTGAGAACGGCCTGCTCGGCTACCCGAAATCGGAGGCCACCTGCAGCAGCTCAGCCTGCACCCAGGACTTCAGCGGTGGCGTTATTGCCTGGACGCCAACCTCAGGCGCCTGGCCTGTCTTCATGGGAATGGGCGAGACCTGGAAAGCGGCCAGGACGAACGGGGAACCCATCGGGTTCCCCGTGGCAGGGGAAGTCTGTGGCCTGCGGGAAGGCGGCTGCTATCAACTGTTCCAGGGCGGGACACTTATGTTCTCCCCGGCCCGCGGTGCCTTTACCCTTACCGGCCGCTTGCTGGATTACTGGCAGAAGTCCGGCTTTGAGAACGGCCGGCTGGGCTACCCGGCCGGCGCCGCGAGCTGCGGCGGAGTGCAGATCGAGTGCCGGCAGGCGTTTGAAAAGGGCGTTGTGGGCTACTCAGCCAGCACGCCCCCGGAAACGGTTCCTGCCGGTCCCCTGGCGGCAGGCTGGGAGCGTCTGGGGTGGGGCGCAGGAACCCTCGGCTACCCCGCATCTCCGCAGTATTGCGGGCTCAAGGACGGCGGCTGCTTCCAGATGTTTACCAAGGGCGCGCTTATGTACTCGCCGCTTACAGGGGCCCAGCCCAGCATTTGGGGACCGATCCGGGATCTGTGGCAGAAAACCGGCTTCGAGAACGGGGTACTGGGCTACCCTGCCTCCGACGTCATCTGCGGCCTCGTTGACGGCGGCTGCTTCCAGAACTACTCCACCGGGACCGTCATGTGGTCTCCTGCAACCGGAGCGAACGCCGTGATGTTCGGCCCCGTCCGGGATGCTTGGGTGGGCTCCGGATTTGAAGGCGGGAAGCTTGGTTACCCTGTCAGTGCACTGGTTTGCGGGCTCAAGAACAGCGGCTGCTTCCAGAACTTCGCCAGGGGAACGGTCATGTACTCGCCCACAACCGGGGCACATGCGATGACTTCAACGCCGATCAGGGAGCGGTGGGCGGCAACAGGCTACGAGTCAGGGTCATTGGGCTACCCCACAAGTGCCACAATCTGCGGCCTGAGGAACGGCGGCTGCTTCCAGAACTTCGAGAAGGGCACGGTGATGTGGTCCTCGGGAAGCGGCGCCCACCTTATGGTGCCGGGCCCGATCCAGCAGAGCTGGGCCAGCCAGGGCTTCGAAAACGGAACACTCGCCTACCCCACCAGCAGCCAGACGTGCACAGTCGACAGGACATCCTGCAGCCAGACGTTCCAGGGAGGAAGCATCAGCTGGACCGCCTCCGGTGGAGCGACAATCCGGCTGAACTAGCCAGGCGATAACGAAGAGCGGGACCCGGATCTCCGGGTCCCGCTCTTCGTTATGGACTATGTTCTAGTGGCCGTGCTCCAGCAGATCGATTAGATAAGATCCGTAGCCGCTCTTTACCAGAGGCTCGGCCCGCTCCCGCAGTTCGTCATCGGTAAGGAAGCCCAGCCGCCAGGCGATTTCCTCCGGTGCACCGATCTTCAGTCCTTGGCGATTTTCGGTTGTCCGGACGAAGTTCGAGGCATCGTTAAGATCGTTGAAAGTGCCTGTGTCCAGCCAAGCCGTCCCCCGCGGCAGGATCTCAACCTGCAGCTTTCCCCTCTCCAGGTACGTACGGTTGACGTCGGTGATCTCCAGTTCACCCCTGGCCGAGGGCTTGAGGTTCCTCGCGATCTCCACAACGTCATTGTCATAGAAATAAAGTCCGGGGACGGCGTAATGGCTCTTGGGTTTTGCCGGCTTTTCCTCCAGCGAGATGGCCTTGCCCTCGGAGTCGAACTCCACCACGCCGTAGGCCTTGGGGTCCGCCACCCAGTAGCCAAACACCGCCCCGCCATCGATGTTCTCGAAACGACGCAACTGTGTGCCCATTCCGTGGCCATAGAAGATGTTGTCGCCGAGGACCAGGGCCACGCTGTCATCACCGATGTGCTCTGCACCGAGCACGAATGCCTGGGCAAGGCCGTCCGGCGAAGGCTGCTGCTTGTAAGTGATGGACACTCCGAAACGGGACCCGTCCCCCAGCAGGCGTTCGAATTGCTCTGCGTCATGCGGAGTGGTGATAATCAGGATGTCCCGTATCCCGGCAAGAATGAGGGTGGAGAGCGGGTAGTAGATCATGGGCTTGTCGTAGACCGGGACCAACTGCTTGCTGACTCCCAGGGTTATGGGGTGAAGCCTTGAGCCGGTACCGCCGGCAAGTATTATTCCGCGCATGCTCCCATCTTTCCCTTCGCTAAGTGCGGCGGCAAATCCGGTACCCTTGGGAATTATGCAGCGACTTCTTGTTACCGGCGGCGCCGGCTTCATTGGCTCAAACTTTGTCCACTACGTTCTGGAGAATACGGACTCCCACGTCACTGTTCTGGACAAGCTGACCTACGCCGGCAACCTGGCATCGCTGCGGGGCCTCCCCGAGGATCGTTTTGAGTTTGTCCACGGTGACATTGGCGACGCGGCCCTGGTGAACCGCCTTGTCGCGGACACCGACGTCGTGGTCCACTATGCTGCCGAGTCGCACAACGACAACTCCCTGCACGATCCCCGCCCCTTCCTGGACACCAACATCATCGGCACCTACACGCTCATTGAAGCTGCCAGGCAGCACAACAAGCGGTTCCACCACATCTCCACGGATGAGGTGTACGGTGACCTGGAACTCGATGACCCGGAGCGGTTTACCGAACAGACACCCTACAATCCCTCCAGCCCGTACTCATCCACCAAGGCAGGCTCAGACCTGCTGGTCCGTGCATGGGTCCGGTCCTTCGGGCTCCAGGCAACCATCAGCAACTGCTCCAACAACTACGGGCCGTACCAGCACGTGGAGAAGTTCATTCCCCGCCAGATCACGAACGTCATCGACGGGATCCGCCCCAAGCTTTACGGCAAGGGCGAAAACGTCCGTGACTGGATCCACGCCAACGACCATTCCTCCGCGGTCCTGGCCATTATCGCCAAGGGCAGGATCGGCGAGACCTACCTGATCGGCGCGGACGGGGAGAAGAACAACAAGGACGTCGTCGAACTGATTCTCAAGCACATGGGCCAGGCGGCGGACGCCTACGACCACGTTGTGGACCGCCCCGGCCATGACCTGCGCTACGCCATCGACTCCACCAAGCTCCGCGAGGAGCTGGGCTGGGAACCGGAGTTCTCCAACTTCGACGAAGGCATCGAAGCCACCATCGCCTGGTACCGGGACAACGAGGACTGGTGGCGCCCCCAGAAGGCCCAGACCGAAGCGAAGTACAAGGAACAGGGCCAGTAAACGAATGCCGATCGAATTTTCCAAAAAGCTCGCCGCACACGAAACGCCCATTCCCGGCGTCGTGCTCTATGACCTCCCGGTCCACGGTGACAACAGAGGTTGGTTCAAGGAAAACTGGCAGCGGGAGAAGATGCTGGAAATCGGACTGCCGGATTTCCGGCCGGTCCAAAACAACATCTCCTTCAACGAAAAGGCCGGGACCACCCGCGGCATCCACGCAGAACCATGGGACAAGTTCATCTCGGTCGCAACGGGCCGGATCTTCGGTGCCTGGGTTGACCTCCGCGAAGGCCCCACTTTTGGTGCAGTCTTCACGGCGGAAATTGACCCGAGCCAGGCCATTTTCATTCCCCGCGGCGTAGGCAATGCCTTCCAAACCCTTGAGGACAACACTGCATACTCCTACCTCGTAAACGACCACTGGTCCGCTGACGCGCAGGGGCAGTACACCTTCCTGAACCTCGCGGATGAAACAGCTGCCATCGGCTGGCCGATTCCGCTGGAACAGGCGGAGCTTTCCGACAAGGATAGGGCGCATCCAGTGATGGCTGACGTCACCCCGATGCCGGCCAGGAAGATCCTCGTAATCGGTGCAGACGGGCAGTTGGGCAAGGCGCTGCGGAAGCTGTACGACGGCGACCCATCCGTCGAGTTCGCGTCCAGGGCCGAGTTCGACCTCACCACCGCGGAATCCTTCAGCAGCCGCAACTGGAAGAACTACACGGCGATCATCAACGCGTCCGCCTACACGGCGGTCGATGCTGCGGAAACTGCTGAAGGACGTGCGGCCGCCTGGAACGTAAATGTCACGGCCGTCGCGCAATTGGCCAGGACCGCCGTCGAGCACAACCTCACACTGGTGCATGTCTCGTCGGACTACGTTTTTGACGGCTCCCGCCGCGTTCACGACGAGAACGAGCCCTTCGCCCCGCTCGGCGTTTACGGCCAGACCAAGGCCGCCGGCGACGCCATCGTGAGCGTTGTTCCCCGCCACTACATCGTGCGGACGAGCTGGGTCATCGGAGCCGGCAACAACTTTGTCCGGACCATGGCTTCCCTGGCGGAACGCGGCGTAGCACCATCAGTGGTCAACGACCAGATCGGCCGGCTGAGCTTTACCCAGGACATCGCCGCCGGCATCAAGCACCTGTTGGAGCACGAAGCTGAATATGGCGTCTATAACCTCAGCAATGAGGGTGAGCCGCAGTCATGGGCCGACATTGCCGCCGACGTCTACGAGCTGTCGGGCAGCCCAAGGGAAGCGGTGAGCGGAGTTACCACCGAAGAATACTTCAGCGGTAAAACCGCCGCGCCCCGCCCCCTCGCAAGCACGTTGGACTTGACGAAGATCAAAGCGACGGGCTTTGAGCCGGCCTCCTCCAGCAACCGGTTGGCCGAATACTTGAAGAATGAGTTGATCAACCCGTGACACTAAGCAACCGCAGGCCCGAAACACTGGTCATCATGCCTGCCTGGAATGAGTCCGAATCCATTGGCAACACCATTCGGGAAGTGTACGAGTTTGGGCCTCTGTGCGATGTATTGGTCGTCGACGACGGATCCCGCGATAACACTGCCCAGGTGGCACGTGATGCCGGCGCCATGGTCCTCCAGCTTCCTTTCAATATGGGAGTCGGCGGTGCAATGCGTACCGGATTCAAATATGCGAAGAACCATGGCTACAGCCAAGTGATCCAAGTCGATGCTGACGGCCAGCACGATCCGCGGGATATCAAAACGGTGCTGGACGGCCTTCAGGATGCCGACATTGCCATCGGCGCCAGGTTCGCCGACAAGGGCAATTACACGGTGCGTGGACCCAGGAAATGGGCCATGAAAGTACTGGCGTGGACGGTTTCCCGTGTTGCCGGCACCACTTTGACCGACGTCACCTCAGGGTTCCGGGCCGCAAATACAAAAGCCATCCGCCAGTACGTGGATCACTATCCTGCGGAATACCTCGGCGACACCATCGACTCCCTTGTTGTCGCGATCCGTTCCGGCTGCACCGTTAAACAGGTTGGGGTTTCAATGCGCGCCCGCCAGGGCGGAACGCCAAGCCATGACCCCATCAAAGCCGCCATTTATCTCGGACGCTCAGGAATGGCTTTGCTGTTCGCACTGACGCGAAAGAAAACCGAGCCGTCCACCAACTAGGAATTCAACATGTCACTCCTTATGGGTTCCATCGTCGTCGTGGCGATCCTGTTCTTTGTGTTCGAAATGCTCCGCCGCCAGAAACTGCGTGAAAAGTACGCTGTGCTGTGGATCGTGATCGGTATCGGCACCCTCCTGCTCTCGGCCTTCCCCTCCGTATTGGAGAAAGCCAGTGGACTCCTCGGAATCCAGGTACCGGCAAACCTCCTCTTCATCATGACGCTGGTCCTCCTGGTGGGAGTGTGCCTGCACCTCTCGAGGGAGCAGTCTCAGGCTGAAGACGAGGTGCGGATCCTTTGCGAGGAAGTAGCCCTTCTCAGGGCGGACCTGGCCGATGTTCGACACCGCTTGGAAGCGGTCTCCACGTCTGGGAAGGAACCCGGGAACGGCCAATAGGAGAGCCCGGCCGCGGATGTGAGGGAAACAACAAAAAAGGACGCCCGAGGCGTCCTTTTTTGTTCGCTGCTCCCTATCTGACGACGTGCTTCGCCAGCCGGGGCAGTGAATCGAACTTGCCTTTCCCGACTGATTTGAAGATTAGCGACACAGCGTTGAGCCGGGAGGTGGTGTGGAAACTCGCAGCACGCGCGGCACCTTTCCAGCCAAGACGGCTGAACCGCTCAGCCTGCTGCTGAAAGAAGCGCCGCTCCTCATCAAAACGCCTGCCGTCCAGTGCACGCACCGACGAGTCGGACGCCTGGTGCCTGCGGTACAGGAAGGCCAGCACGGGATCAACAATCATCGAACCGTGCTCTGCGGCGATATCGAGCAAGAGGGCGAGGTCTTGGACAACGTCGAGACCTTCGGTGAACCCGATACGCTTGACCGTCTCTGAACGCCATGCCAGGGACGGGAAGTACGCCCAGTCGGCACGCACCAGGCTTGTCGCCATGGCCTCACCCTTAAGTTCGATGCGCTCACTGGTCTTGGGTGCATAGACCTTCTTCACAGCATCCACGAGCGGCGTGCACGCGATGCCCTGTTCATCAATTACCTGCACCCCCGGCTGGACAACGTCTGCCTTTGGGTACTCTTCGAAGGCGCTCACCACAACGTCGAGATAGTTGGGGAGCATGATGTCGTCGGCGCCCATAATGACGACGTAAGGGGCTTCTACGAGGGTCAGCGCCTTGCGGTAGTTGCCGTTTGCGCCCAGGTTCTGGTCGTTCTTGAGGTAGGTAACCCGAGGATCCGTGATGGTCGAAAACCATCGTTCGGGTTCAGGATCCGGGTACCCATCGTCGATGACAACAAGCCGCCAGTCCTGGTTCTCCTGATTCATTACGCTGCGGGCTGCAAGCTTCATCTGATGGACATCGCCGTAGTACGGCAACATTACGTCAACGGTCATGGACCTGAGGTTCCTTCCGTGGTTTCCGCGCGAAGAGCTCGGCGGCTGCGTCCCCTCGATTATAGTTGACTGGCATGCGTCCATTCGGGCAGGCACAGCTTGCTAGACTGCTTGGGACCTGCCCGCCCCGCTGGCACCGCCCGGAGGCCTGAGGAGAAAAACTGATGGAGCCCGAAACCGCCCCCAAGCCGCGCGTGAGCGTGTGCATGGCGGCGTACAATGGCGCGCGCCATATAGAGGAACAAATCGACTCAATCCTGAGCGAAATTGGCCCGCACGATGAGCTGGTAGTGGTCAACGATTGCTCCACCGACGAGACATCCCAGCTAGTGGCCGGCATCAATGATCCGCGGATCCGGCTCATCCAGGCCGAGCGCAACAACGGTTACGTCCGCACTTTCGAACGGGCCCTTGGTGAGGCGCGCGGAGAATTCGTATTCCTTTCCGACCAGGACGACGTGTGGCTCCCTGGCAGGGTGGAACGCATGATCTCCGCCATGGACGGCAAAAACATGGTTGTCAGCAATTGCCGGCACTTTGACGGTCCGCTGGGCTCGTTCCACGAAATTCGGCTGCGCTCCAAGGACTCGACACACAACCTCCGAAACATCCTCGGCATTGTCGTGGGCTACCGGTTGCACTGGGGGTGTGCCATGGCGCTCCGGCAGGAAATCCTCCAGCAGGTATTGCCTTTCCCCTCGTACATGACTGAATCACATGACCAGTGGGTGGCAACCGTGGGCAATGTCAACCGCTCCATTATCTACATGGAAGAAGACACCATCCTTCACCGACTGCACGGCGGGAACCTGACCCCTCACGGCATCCGCTCCGCCGCAAAGATAGTCCGGGCACGTATCGCGTTCCTCCGCAACGTTGTCGAGGCTGTACGACGACGCTTTCGCCACGCCAGGACGGCGCAGTAATGGCGCCTGCAGACTTTGAAGCCAAAGAACCGCACCAGGACGTGTGCGGGGTCGTTTCCGCATACAACCCAGGTCCGGAAAACGTCTCCAACGTCAAATGGCTGCTGCGCTTCGTCTCCCACGTTGTGGTCGTCGACGACGGCTCGCCGGGCGACGTTTCACAGGCGCTGGCGGAGATGGAGGACGCTGGCGCAATCGTGGTACGGCTGAGCAATAACTCCGGCATAGCACGGGCCCTGAATGTTGGAATCAAGGAAGCAGTGGAGCGGTGGGGTCCGGAGTGGATCGTCACCATGGACCAGGACTCCCGCTTTACCGGCGATTACATCACGTCCGCACTCGAAACCGCGGCTTCCTCCCGCGACCCTCGAAGCGTGGGCATGGTGTGCGCGGAGTCACATAACCATATTCCACTGCCCACCTGGGGCGATCGGCAGGAAGCCCAGATCTTCGACCCCATGACCAGCGGCAGCTTGGTACGGACAAGCGTCTTCAATGTCGTTGGGTTCTTTGACGAGGGCTTTTTCATCGACTGCGTGGACTCTGAATTCAATGCCCGCTTACGCGAGCATGGACTCCGTGCCCTCGCGGGACGGGGATGCAACCTGGAGCACAGCCTTGGCAGTGCGCGCCCCATGAAAATTCTGGGATGGCATGCCCGCGTCGGCTCAAAGAAGCTGTTCGTCTACTACCACGCGCCGTTCCGTGTTTACTACATCACCCGCAATTCACTCATCCTTGCCCGCCGGTATGCGATGAAACAGCCAACGTGGGTGCTTCGCAGGATTTACATGGAAATCCAAAGCAACGTTGTCCGCTTTGGATTTGGCCCCAATAGGCGGAAGCATTTCGTCGCGGCCGTGGCAGGTGTCCGCGATGCGCTCCGTCAGAAGATGGGCAAGATAGACGACGCCCTCGCCGCCCGCCTGCGCTAAGGAAGAATCCCAGTACTCAGGGCAACCCCCTGGCCCGGCCGAGATCGAAAGACACCCATGACCACCAACTCAGGAACCATCTTCGTCCTCTACCACAAGGGACTCAGGACCGGGGGGCCGGAAGCCCTCCACCAGCTCGTTGACATGCTGCGCGAGCTTGGCCAGGATGCCTTTCTCGTCCCGCATCCCCACACGGCCCGGAACCCGCGGGTGGAACAGTACAACATCTATGACGCACCGGAAGCCCCTGAAATCGTGGATGCGCCCGGGAACACGGTGGTTTTCCCGGAAACCTATGTTTTTGAGATGTCGAAAGTGAAGCACGCCCGGCGGATGTGCTGGTGGCTCAGCATCGACAATTCCCTGACGTTCATGGCCGAACGGATGTGGCACCGCAACCAGGCCGGCCTTTTGAAGAAGGCACGCGAAGCCGCCTTTCCCTATGCCCGGATGTGGAAGAACCGCGTTAATCCGGAGTCCCTTCGGAAGGACCGTGACGTTGTCCATTTGGTGCAGTCGTCCTATGCCTGGGCCTTTATCGCCACGCGCCTGGACGTCGTACCCTCACTCATCTCCGATTACACACCAACGGACGAGTTCCAGGGGACCACAGCCCTTCAGCGCAACCGCAACATGGTCACGTACAACCCCGCCAAGGGTGGGCACATCATCGAAGCCGTCAAGGCCCAATGCCCTCCTTCCTTGGAATGGCGTCCCATCGTAGGAATGACCCGGGCGGAAGTCGTCGAAACCCTCCAGGGCTGCGGCGTATACCTGGACCTGGGTCATCACCCTGGCAAGGACCGCATGCCCCGCGAAGCCACGTTGTCCGGCGCGCTCACCGTCGTTGCCCGCCGGGGCTCAGGTGCTTTCTATGCCGACGTCCCCATCCCCTGGGAGCACAAGATCACCCCCGGCGACGAAGAGGTGGCAACAGCCGTGGGGATGCTGCCTCGGCTCATCGAAAACTTCGATGTTGAAGTGGCAAAACAGGACACCTACCGGGCAACCATCCTGAATGAACGTTCCCGGTTCAAGCGGGAGGTTGAAGACGTGTTCGTGAACGGCCGGCTTGGCAAGGACGCGTATGACTACCTGTAGCAAACCAGCCAACCCCGGAGCAGCGACGGCATGATCAAAAGGATCGCGGCGTTCGCCGGGTTACCCTTGCTCGCCTCGCTGGCCTCCTTCATCCTCCTGCCAATCATTGCAAGGGTGGGCGGCGCTCCGGCGTGGAACTCTTTGGCTGTCGGGCAGGCCGTAGGCGCCATTGCCGCCATTGTCATCGGGCTCGGCTGGCCCCTCACGGGACCCGCCGCCGTCGCGTCAGCCAGCGAGGAAAGCGTGCGGCGCCGGCATTATGCCGTCAGCTTCGTCACCCGCTCGTTCATGTTCGTTTGCTCTGTGCCCCTGATGGCGCTCGCCCTGGGGTTCGCTAGCGGCACCAGCCAGTTCCCGGTCGCATTCCTGATGGCCTGCGCCCAGGCGGCGGCGGGCCTGACGCCGGCCTGGTACTGCATCGCGACCGGACACGCCGGCCGGATAGCCAAGTACGACGTCCTGCCGAGGATGGCAGCGACGCTCGGAGTGATACCGCTGATTTTCGCGACGAGTGAGATCTATCTGTACCCGCTGGCATTACTGGTGCTGGGCTTGACAGGAACCTTCTGGTTCAACAAGAACCACTCCGACCGCCAGGATTACAGGGGCCTGTCACTACCGGTTGTTTTCAGGGAAATCTGGGGATTGCGGGCAGGCGCAGGAATCACTGTAGCTGCCGGAGCTTACGCTTCAACGCCTGTACTGGTGGTTCAGTTTGCTGCGTCGGCAAGCGGCCTGGCCGCCTTTGTGTCGGCCGAGAAGCTGTACCGGATCGGTCAACTGGCTACTGCCGCGTTGGGCAACAGCCTGCAGGGCTGGGTCAGCGAGTTTGGTACGGACCACCGTCAGAGGCGGAAGTTTTCGCTGGTGGCGCTGTCCGGACTTGGTACCGCCGGGTGGCTGATCATGGCCCTCCTCGGGCCTTGGGCCAGCACGCTGCTTTTTGGCCCGGCACTGGCTGCGGACTTTTGGACGTGCTTCTGGTTTGGCCTGTCATTCCTCCTGGTATGTGTCACAACGTCGACTGGCGCCCATTGGCTGGTTCCGGCCAAGCAGATGCGGGTCGTGTTCACCAGTACCATCGCCGGTGCCGTTGTGGGCCTCCCCGCCATGATTGTCCTGGCCGGACTGATGGGCGGCCAAGGCGGGGCCCTTGGCCTGGCGATAGGTGAAATCCTGGTCACCGCAATTCAGTTCGCAGCCGTTTTGCGGCTCATCCGGGCCAAAGCCCCGGAGGACAAGGTGGGGGGATTGACTCCATGATATGGTTCGGCTTCCTCCCGGTGGTGGTTTTGGCAGCCCTCCTGCTGTACGTCCCCGGAGCCCTGATTGCCAGCTGCCTGAAATTCCGCCCGGGTGCTGTCCTTGGTCTTGCACCATTGCATTCGACGGCGGCCGCAGGCCTTGCGGGTGTCATTGCCGGACAACTGGGGATCCCTTGGAGTGTCCTGCCGTTTCTGCTGGTGAGCGCCCTGATTGCCGCGGCCGCACTGGTGATTACACGGGGCATTCCGTGGCGAATGCCCCGGATCCCGTCATGGCGGCAGTGTCTCCCCTTCGCTGCCATCGCCCTGGCTTCTGTTCCGATAACCTGGCGCTTCATCCAGCTGGTCGGCTCACCTGAGCATCCCTCACAGGTATTCGATAACGTCTTTCACCTCAACGCCATCCGGTTCATCCTCGACACCGGCAATGCTTCCTCGCTGAACCTTGCTTCTATCCAGGGGGTGAGCGGCTTGGATGCTGTCTATCCGGCGGCATGGCATTCTTTTGCCGCCTTACTGGTGCAGTTGGCCGCCGTCGATATCCCTACAGCGCAAAATGCACTGAATCTGGTCGTAGCAGCTGTTCTGTGGCCCGCTTCCTGCTTTTTTCTGGTGGCAAAGACCGTTTCGAGAAGGCCCGCTGCGCTTATCCTTGCAGCCGTTGTCGCCGGGACACAGGTGGCGTTCCCGTTCCTTATGATCGTCTGGGGACCGTTGTTCCCCTACGCCCTGGCAATTAGCATGATGCCCGCCGCCATCACTGCCCTGGCCGGGCTGGCACGGCTCGGACGGACCCGTACGGATCCGCTGCGGAGCTGGACCTGTGCGCTCGCCATCGCGATGGCGGGCCTTGCCTTCGCCCACACCAGTTCCATTAACACCACTATGGCTGCTGGTTTTCCGATCGCTGCCCTGCTGTGGTGGCGGCTTGCTGAGCGGGCTAAACTGCGGCAACCTGACCCGCGACGGGCCTGGCTGCTTATTGCCGGGACGTTGGCCGTTGTTGTTGTTGCAGCCGCCCTCTGGTTCAAGCTCCGCCCTGCTCCGTACGACAACTGGGGACCATCCGTTAAGCCGGGTGCCGCCGTCGGTGAAATCCTGACAATGAGCCCGATGCAGTCAGCCATCCCGGCTGTGGTGGTCTCGGTCCTGTCCATCGCGGGATTGCTCACGGTCTTCCGGATGGGCAGCCTCCGTTGGCTCGCCGCCTGTTATGGCATCGTCGGGGCGCTCTATGTCGTGGCAGCATCACTGCCTGAGAGCGCCCTTAGGGACGCTCTGGTGGGGACCTGGTACCAGGACACCTACCGGCTGGCGGCTCTCCTGCCGCTGTTCGCGACGCCGCTTGCCGTGGTCGGCGGACTGCGCATATGGGATTCCTGGCGCGCTTCCGCCGCGGCCTTCAAACTCCAGCGCGTGATCGGACACCGGTTTCGTTGGCGCTCACACACCGGGGCAACTGCACTGGCAACCATTACGGCCTTTGCCTTCGCTGCGCTCGCAACTGTCGCTGGCCCCTTGTCGCACTATATCGCCGGCGCCGCCACCGTCTATCGGTTCGACGCTGGATCCGACTTGTTGACTCCTGACGAGTTGGCGTTGTTGAAACGAATCCCCAGTCAGGTTCCTCCGGATGCAGTCATCGCCGATAACCCCTGGAACGGCAGCTCTTTGGCCTACGCTTATGCGAACCGGCGGGTACTGACGGCTCATCTGTTTGCGGAGAAGGACGCTGACACATCGCTTATCGACCGAGAACTGAAGGAAGCTCCGGACAACGAAGCCGTCTGCAGCGCGTTGAAGAAAAAGAATGTGCAATACGTTTTGGACTTTGGATCGCAGTACCTGATCGATTTGCCGGGATCCGAAACCTATCCCGGTGTAACCGACATAAGTGATGTCCAGGGGCTTGACCTTGTAGATTCACAAGGTGACGGGGCCAAACTTTACCGGATCACGGCCTGCCCATGACCATGGGCAACTGCCGGGAGACATCAGCCTGCCCGTACCTGCTCCGCGTCGGCATTAGGCTGGACAGGTGATTCCTGTTTCCCGCCGAACATCCCGTCTCCTGGCCGCCGCTTTACTGTCGGGGCTCTTCACCCTAACCTCGTGCTCCACCACTCCCCCCGGAACCATCCAGGGCGCTCTTACCGGCATCGGCAGCAACGCCGGGCAGGGAGCCGTCAGCGCTTGGGGTTTGGCATGGGGCAGCGCGGTCAAGGGCACTTCGGTCAGCTTCTCGCCCGATGGTTCCGCGGCGGGGCTCAAGGCGTTCCAGGACGGACAAGCGCACTTTGCAATCACTTCTGCTCCGCTGCCTGAGCGGGAGGCTGAAGCGGTGCGCGGTATGTGCACTGATAAGGGCGCATTATCGCTGGCAGCCGGAGTCCTGCCGGTAGGTGTTGCGGTCAAGATCAAAGGCGTAAATGACCTTGTGCTGGACCCTCGAACCCTCGCAGCCATACTGCGCGGGGAAATCACGCGATGGAACGATTCGAGGCTGGCTGAGCTGAACCCTGGAATTGCGTTGCCGGACCTGGCAATCACTGTTCTTGTTCCGGAAGGGCCGTCGGATACAGTGCGGCCCGTCAACAACTACATCAGTGAGCGGACAGGCACCGATTGGGATCCCGAGCATGAAGACCGCTGGCCAGCCGACGTAGTCGGGCAGTCGTCGTCGCCGCCGCTGGCTCTTGCGGACAAACTTGACGATACGAATGGTGGCCTCTCCATTCTCGATGGAAGCATTATCGGCAACAGGTTTACTGCAGCCCAACTGATGTTTGACGGGAAGCCCCGGAGGCTGCAAGCCTCCTCGGTGGTAGACGCTGTCAGTACGGGCGATGTAGAAGCCTCATCAACCTCAGTCGTCCAATCGTTGGATGGGCGCTCCGGATATGCCCTGGGCACTGTCATTTACCTGCACGTCTGCAGGGAGTACTCGGAACCGGCCCTGAGCCGGCTGGGCCGCTCGTTCAGCGAAAATGTCTTTGGCAGCGATGCCCAGAAGAACGCCAACGCATTCGCGTTTGTCATGTCACCTAGCAAAAAAGCCGCAAGCGAAGGACTGGCACTCATCAGCACCATTGGAGACGGACAATGACCCTGCTTTTCCGAAATGTTCGACGACGTGGGTTGCCCCGACCACTGCCTACTTTCGGTCTTCTCACGGCACTGTTCTTTCTGCTGTTCGGATTGTGGTCGGCCGCCACCCCCCTCATGGGCTCTCCAGACGAGCCCGCGCATACCATTAAGGCCGCAGCTGTAGTTCGCGGCCAGATCCTGGTGGAGGAAGGTACCTCGTTCGGCCACGGCGTCCACGTACGTGTACCCAACTATATTGCGAGCCTCCACGCCCAAAGCTGCTACAAGTTCAACCGGGCTCAGGCTGCCGATTGCACAGCTCCCATTTATGCCGACGACACCTTCACAAACATTGCTGTGACCTCTGCAGGCTCCTATAACCCGATGTACTACTTTGTTGTCGGGTTGCCATCACTACTGATGTCCGGCGCCCCGGCGCTCTATGCCATGCGGCTGGTAAGCGCTCTACTCTGTGCCGCTTTCTTTGCAGCCGGCTTCACCGCACTGACCGAACTGAGGCGTCCGAAGTACCCCGTCTTGGTTGCGGCCCTGACAATGACTCCGATGATCCTGTTCCTTGGCGGGGGCATCAACCCGAACTCCTTGGAGATTGCGGCCACCATGGCAGCATTCGCGGGGTTCGTGGTGATCCTCGACAACTGGCGGGACACAAGACGTGTGATCCCCGCGCTGGCCACTGTTGCCGCGTCCACGGTGGCACTCGCAAACGCCCGGCAAATATCGTTGATATGGCTTCTCTGCGCCCTGATCGTCGGTGTCTGCTCTTTCCGGTTCCGGCGCACTGTCACCGTCTTTAAGGACAGGCGGGTGCTCGCTGCCGTGGGTTTGGCCGTTCCAGGGGCATTGTTGGGGTTAGTTTGGATGTACCTGGCAGCTAACGGGCCAGCAAACGTCGGCGTGGCGCCAGAGGGAATTGCCAATCCACATCCCGACGCCCCCCTGTACCGCGGTTTCATGATTATGCTCGACCGGACGTACGATTTCTTCCCGCAGTACATCGGAACCATGGGATGGCTCGACACCCCTGCACCCGAACTGGTGACGCTGGTTTGGGGCGGATTGATGATCGCCGGCCTGCTGATCCCTTTCTGTGTCCGGCCGCTTCGCAACTGGACCGGATACTGGGTTGCCCTCGCAATGCTCTACCTGGTTCCTGCGCTGCTGCAGACCGCGCTATGGCGTGGGATGGGGTTCATCTGGCAAGGACGCTACACGCTTCCCCTTGTTGTGGTCCTATTCGTCAGCGTAGGTCTTGGGCTGAGGAAACTCAGATTCCCGGACGGCCCCGTTGCCTTACACGTTTCGCGGATCATGTTCTGGCTCATTGTTTTCTGCCACACCTTGACCTTCGCATATGTCTTGAGGCGCTACGTTGTAGGCATTAGTGAGATCGCCAATTGGCAGACGCTTTTCTCTTCGCCTGACTGGCAGCCGCCGTTCGGTTGGCTCCCCTTGACCATCGCTTACCTTCTTATAACCGCGCTCGCGGGCCTGATCCTGTTCCGCTACCTCTTCACCGGGCAGCCTTTGATAGCTCGCTCGGTGAGAGCTGGAAGGCCGGGCCGGCTCTCCACTTCGGGAGCCACCGCCCACGCGGAGCGGAACGCTGCGGCAGACCTTATTTCCGCATCCGGGGCCTCCCACCCCGTTTCCCCCGAGCCCGAAGTCTCCAGGGCGCCGCGGGAACCGTCCATGTAATTCGAAGGTGCCGCACGGCAGGGCCGTGATGCGTACGCTTCAAGCCTCCGGCACTCACAACGAGGGCCGGAGGCTGTTTTGGCTATGCACATGTGTAAAGCCCGGGCGTGGCCGAAGCGTTCCACCCAGCCTGGGCGGCGCCATAGCCCTCCCTGCCCCTTCAGAACGGGGCACTGGATGTGGTCACACCGTCGATCGTGCTGGACCGTTGGCCCGGGCTTGGATGTGTTCGGCTGGCCGCAGGGCCTGCTCACTGCGGAATGAAAGGTGCCCGGGAGCAGGCCCTTCAGGGTTTGGCGTCGTTCGTCCGGGCTGTCTGTTGCCCGAGTTGCCCCCCGGAAGCCCCCTACCGGGCAGAGAACTAGTTCGTTTCCACGTCCTGCGGTTCACGCCGGAAGATCCAGTGCCGGTAGAGGAAATAGTTCCAAACCGTGGTGAGAGTCGTTGCAGTGGTCTTGCCCAAAACATACGACCAGCCAAGAGCATCAAAACCGGTAACTATCACATCACTTACGACGATGTTCAGTAGAACCAGGAGCAGGTACTTTGCTGCGCTGACGCTTCCCTTGTTCGTTGCCTGGAAAGTGAATACTCGCTGGAGCAGAAAATTGAAAACCAGGCTAACGACGAACGCAATGGGCGTGGCAATCCAAAGGTCTACGCCGAACCCTTCGTGAAGCACCGCCAGCAGTCCCAGATCAAGCGCAAATGAAAGACCACCAACCGCCAGAAATCTGACTACGGGATGCCGGTAAAGGACCATAGCAAGGCGTGGCACAGGAGGAGCTGCCTCGGCGGAAGATTTATTGGATGACGGCATGCCAGAACCGGGAATTCGCATCGTGGGGTTGATCCTCTCCAGTGGAACGGAGTGTTCAGCCTCTTGACAGCCAGCCTCCAAGTACGCTTAAAGCTATCATGCCACATTCGACGCTCCCTCCCCTGTTAGCCAAGTTCAACCACCTAAAGACCCACCGACCCGCCCCCTCATCCTTCCGAGTCCTCATAGTTGCCTGGCTGCTCTTTGGATGCATCGGAAGCGTATGGAGTTTCGCTTCGCCCCTCATGTCCATTCCTGACGAACCCGCTCACACCATCAAGGCGGCAGCAGTAGCCCGTGGACAACTGTCGGGAACCAGCTCCGGAGTCCAAGGTGCCCCCTTGATGGTTCAAGTGCCCGGTTACATCGCGGATCTTAACCAACATGTATGTTTCGCGCAAAAATCAAACGTAACCGCTGACTGCGCGACTCCGATCGACTCCTCCGATCGAGGATGGAGAACCGGCAAGACATCCGCCGGAAACTACAATCCTGTGTATTACGGCATTGTCGGCCTGGGTAGCCGCGGCCTCAGCGGCGAAACTGCGATATATGCCATGAGGCTGATCAGTACGTGGATGGTGGCATTCTTCCTGGCTGCAATCTTCGCAGCCACCGCGTCCTTGCGTCGTTTCCACCGGCCAGTCATCGCGGCTTCAATAGCACTGACACCAGCTGTCTTCTTCTTAACCGGCTCGATCAACCCGAATGCGCTGGAGATTGCCTCCACGGGGGCCGTATTCGCGAGTCTTTGCGCCATCGCCGAGCAAACGGCCAGCAAGGTTAGGCTCAGCACTCTGCTCTTAGTTGTCTTCACCCTGTCCGCCTCAGTTCTCGCACATACCCGTCCGCTTTCCCTCTTGTGGTTGGCAATTGCCGCGACCGCCGCTGTGCTCTGTTTTGGCATCAATGCTTCTCTGCGCACGCTGGCACAAAGGAGATTCCAGGTAGCGCTGCTCATCGTCGGCGTATCGTGCGCTTTTGCACTGTGGTGGGTCGTGTCGGCGAAAAGCTTCGAAAGCCTGCTGGCGGGCGCCCCCATTCCTGCGGAGAGTGCAGCTGTTGCCATGCTCGACAAAACGGTTTTCTTCATGGTGGAGTACGTAGGTGTCCTTGGGTGGATCGACACTCTGCCGCCGCCGGCCGCTCTCTACGCCTGGGTCCTGGGGTTTGGGGCCATGTTGTTCCTTGCCTACACGGCCCGCCCTCTCAGGGCGCGCTGGGTCATGGTGCTGCTGACGGTTACCGTTATCGCAGTTCCAACCGCCCTGCAAGCAAGCTCAAGCGAACAGCTGGGTTGGATTTGGCAGGGAAGATACACGCTGGCAATGGTTGTCACCCTCATCTTGGCGGCTGGAGTCGCAACGCGCTTCCGGCCGTTCCGTATTACGCCTTGGACTAAGTCCATGGTCCGCTGGGGGTTGGTTCTTGGGGGATTGGCGCACGCCTATGTGTTCCTGGAAGGCTTGCGCCGCTACACCATCGGGATTCAAGATCACGTCAACTGGACAGAGATGTTTGAACCGCTGTGGCAGCCTCCAGGTACCTGGCAAGTGCTCGCGGTCATCTACATCCTGCTGTTGGCAACCTGCGGTAGTTTCCTCTACCGCCTCTTGACTACGCCGCCGGCACAGGCACGGCAGAAGCATATAGCCCCGTTGCAGCCACCGCTCAGCAGATGATGAGCGGCGGGAGATTCATTTAGAAGCGCCGGCGCTCCTGGTGGCAGGGTCATTTTTATGGCCCTGCGCCGGGGCGGCGGCATCGAAGGTGGCGCGCCAGGCCTCCATCGAAACAAGGGCCGGCAGCGCCGACCTGTAGTTATCAGCCAGCGCATTCCAGTCTTTGTACAGTCGTGCATGCTGTCTGGCCGACCGTGTCAGCATTGCCCTGAGCTTTTTCGGATCGCGCCTATACCAGGAGGCGGCCGTACCCTCCGCGTTTGAAACTACGACGGAGTCGTAGTGGGCTATCCGAAACCAGCGATTATCAAGGTGGGCGAGGTACGCCTGGGGGCGTTCCAGCGATTCCGGCGGGGGCTGCTTCATCAGCTGCCGCGCCACCATGGTCAAACCCCACTGGACCATGTCCTTCTTGGCGGGCATTTGGACATCGGCAGCGGCCGAGAGGCCGGCGCCCAGTGCAGGCGCAGGAAAATCGTCCACGTCCTCGCGCATCGTTGCGTCGGAGTATGACTCACGGAGTTCGTTGATCTCCGCGAGCTTTGTACTCAGGGAGGGATGCAGGTGCCCGGGACCTGTCAGGAGGTCGTCCCTTCCAGCCAAACGATTGTGCGCGGTGAAGTACTGCAGGGATACCAGATGTTTGACGTCTTCCTGGAAAGATTCCCGAAGGACGTTGCCCCCTTTGGGATAGGGACTATGGAGAAGTGCGGTAATGAGCCGGTTACGGTTGTGGAAGTAGGCCTGCCAGCCCACAAGGTCGTCTTTGTCTATCCAGGAGATGTGCCAGAGTGCCGCCCCTGGAAGGGATACCGTCCGGATTCCGGCAGCTCTGGCCCGAAGACCATACTCGGAGTCATCCCACTTAATGAACACGGGCAGGGGCAGGCCAATCGTCCGGATGACGGACGTCGGGATCAGGCACATCCACCAACCGTTGTAATCTACGTCGACGCGGCGGTGAAGCCATGGCGTCTGCCGAAGGTTGGAAACGCCAAAGTCGTGCCGCATCTGCATATCCTGATGCGGCTGGCCTGGCGAGAAGCGGCGGGCGTCGATGGTCTCGCCCATCGAATACAAGGTGCTCCTGCTGTAGAGGTCGAACATATGGCCACCAACGATGGTGGGATTCTTGCATCTGCCGGAAAAAGCCATCATCCGCATGATGCTCTCCGGCTCCATGACGACGTCATCGTCCAGGAGGAGAACGTAGTCGCTGCCGTTTTCGACAGCTTCGTACATTCCCCGCGCGAAACCTCCTGAACCCCCAAGGTTGGCCTGGTCGATCACCCTGAGTTTTGGGCCAAAGAGCTCCGCAACCTCTGCGAATCCGGGCTGGTGCGCCACTTTTCGTGACCCTTGGTCGACGATGATAACTTCCTTCGCCAGTTCAAGGGCATCCGGATGCTCAACGAGCGAGCGAATGTTGGCGAGGCAGAAGTCGGGCTTGTCCATAGTAGTGATCTGGATCGTCGCCCGCTCCCCGGACCTCAGCGGCTGGGGCCCTTCCCAGCGTGCCTGCTTTAGGACGAGGTCGCCGCGGCTCGACGCCAGATCGAACCAATACCAACCGCCATCACCGAATGGTTTGATGGACAACTCGAATGCCGTCGTCGTGTCGCCATCCAGCCTTGCGCCTTCAACACGCTGGATCGTTCCGCGGGCATTCGATTTGTAGACGGTGACCGAACCGTGTCCGGAGGTCTCAACGACAAGCCGGATTTGCCTGACATGGGTCCATCGCCGCCAGTAACTGGCCGGGAAGGCATTGAAGTAAGTTCCGAGCGAAAGCTGTTCGCCTGAACGCACACGAATGGAATAACGGGACACGAGGTCATCGAAATGCACCTCCTTCGGGCTTGCCCCAACAAGGTGCAGCCTCTCTCCAAGAGGCTTGGGATTCCGGGCAAACTCGTTGCTCTCCTGCATCCGAACGCCGCTTGCCGGGCCGGCGTCCGCATAGAGGGACATGGTGTCCACCCCTGATTCCGGAGGGAATATGACCCTCTGGAGCGTTGCCCAGCCCGGCGTGTCAGTCATGCGTCGACGCCTCCGCTTTCTAGCTTTACACCGCTTTCGAAGTGCGGCCGGATCTTGTTGTCAAACATGCTCAGTGCCGAACCGATGGCCATGTGCATGTCCAGGTACTTGTACGTCCCGAGACGCCCGCCGAAGAGGACGTCCTTCTCGGCCGCCGCCAGGTCGCGGTATTTCAGGAGCCGTTCCCGGTCAGCGGACGTGTTGACCGGGTAGTACGGCTCATCACCCTTCTCGGCGAAACGTGAGAACTCTCGCATGATGACGGTCTTTTCCGTCTGGTAGTCACGCTCGGGGTGGAAGTGGCGGGGCTCGATGACCCGGGTGTAGGGGACGTCGTCGTCGTTGTAATTCACAACGGAGGTGCCCTGGAAGTCCTCCATGTCCAGCACTTCTTCCTCGAAGTCGATGGTGCGCCAGGACAGGTCACCTTCAGCGAAGTCGAAGTAGCGGTCCACGGGGCCCGTGTAGATCACCGGGATGTTCCCGACCACCTTGTTCTTGCTGTACTCATGCGACTCATCGAAGAAATCGGTGTTGAGCCGGACCTCGATGTTCGGGTGCTCCGCCATCTTTTCGATCCACGCCGTGTAGCCGTTCGTGGGCAGGCCCTCGTACTTGTCGTTGAAGTACCGGTTGTCGTAGTTGTACCGCACCGGGAGCCGCGAAATGATGCCGGCCGGCAGGTCCTTGGGATCCGTCTGCCACTGCTTGCCGGTGTAGTGCTTGATGAAGGCCTCGTACAGGGGACGGCCGATCAGCTGGATGCCCTTGTCATTGAGGTTCTGCGGATCGGTCCCGGCGAGCTCGCCGGCCTGCTCCTGAATGAGTTCCCGCGCCTGGCCGGGTGTCAGGTTGGCACGGAAGAACTGGTTTATGGTCGCCAGGTTGATGGGGAGTGAGAAGACCTCCCCCTTATGCACGCCATAGACCTTGTGGACATAGTTCGTGAAGGTCGTGAACCGGTTGACGTACTCCCACACCCGCTCGTTGGATGTGTGGAAGAGGTGGGCGCCGTAGCGGTGCACCTCGATGCCGGTCTGCTCTTCTTTTTCGCTGTAGGCGTTGCCGCCGATGTGGTGGCGGCGGTCGATGACGACGACCTTCAAGCCCAGCTCAGTGGCGGCCTGTTCTGCGATTGTCAGGCCAAAAAAGCCGGACCCTACGATGACGAGGTCAGCGGTCACAAAATCTCCTGGATTGAATGCGGGCAGCGCAATTGTGCGCATTGTCTGCTGCTCTAGCCTACCCGAGGGATAGCGGGCCCCGTCGAATCGAATGCCCCTGCCACTTGTCCACATAGAAGATTCAGGCCGTGTTCCACACCATGCCAATTGCCTAGCGTGGATTCAAAGGCACCGAAGGATTCACGCCCATGACACTTCACTGCACACTGGTCCGCAGCCCCCACGCGCTTCCGGCCGGGCCGCCCATGGAACTTTCCATTACGGCACCACCGGGCACTTCCGGCGCAAAAATCCACGCCCTGCTGGTGGAGAGGTTCGGCACGGGGGCGGTCTCTATCGGCGGGGATGACCTGTGTTCCATGAGCCTCGGCAAAGCACCCCTTGTGAATGGCGCCATCCTGGTCGACGGCGGGAGCCAGCCCCCCAGCCGAAGAAGGCCGAGGAGTCCGGCTCCTGATCCCGCTGCACCCATCGCGCTGGCTGTGCACACCGGCGCCGGAGCAGGCATCCTGGTCCCCCTGAGGCGCGGCACCTACACGATAGGCAGAAGCAATACGCGCATCGTGGTTCCCGATCCTGAACTCTCCCGCGAACATGCCCGCCTGGTGGTCACCGAGAAGGACATCATGATCGTTGATCTGGAGAGCGCCAACGGCACCTATGTGGACGGCGGACGGGTCCGCCATGCGCGCGTCACCACTGACTCCACCATCCGCTGCGGCAACACGGCAATGTCGCTCGTCTTCCTGGACCTGCCTGACAAGGCACTGGCCGACGCCGGCACGTCAGTTAAGGAGCCCCTCACCGTTCCAGGCCTCACCGAGTCCGGCAATCGCGGAATCCTTCTGCTCACCGCAGTGCTCCCCCTGGCCATCGGCATAGAACTCGCGGTCCTCACAGGAATGTGGATGTTCCTTGCTTTCGCGGCCGTCTCGGCAGTCTCCGTACTCATCCCGCTGGCGACGGGCCGCCGCCAGGCGCGCGAGTTCGCACAACGGATCCAGTCGGCAGTGGAGGAGGACCGGAAGCGGCGGCAGCGGGCGGGGCCCTCCCTCCCGCTGCTGATGCTGGCTGCCCGCCACGGGCAGGTTGCGCCTTCGCGGGCCGAGGGGAACGGCAGGGTGTGGCTTCGCCTCGGGCAAGCGGCCCAGGAAGCCTGTCTGAAAGTCGAGTCGGGGACCGCGCCCCGCATTGTTCCGTCAGTCGGGGAAGTCCCCGTGCTGCTGGATCCGGATCCCCCCAACACCACGTTCCGCGGGCCTCGGACCGTGGCGGAGGCGATGATCAGGTCGCTCGTCATGCAGTTGGCAGGCTACCCGTGTGGCAGCAGGACCCGCATCATCATCTGCGGCCCGCTGGAAAGTCTTCCGCTCCCTGCCCGCTTTCTTCCCGGCGTGACCCTCGCAGGAACCCGGCGTGCCGGCATGAAGGCACTCGCGGACGGCTTCGGCTCCACCTATGATCACGGTGTCCTCCTGTCCATCGAAGCGTCACTCATGCACGAGGACGGACTACGGGAAAAGGCAGCAGGGTTGGGCTGGCAAGTGCTCCAGTTTTGTGAGCCTGACACCGTTCCGGGTGTCCCCGAAGTGGTACTCGCCGAGCGGCAGTCGTTCCTGCGGGAAACGGGGCGCCGCATTGCGTTCGTCCCGGACCTGGCACCCGAGGACGTGTTCAGCAGCTTCTGTCGGCAGGTAGCGGCCTCTCCGAGGCCGCCGGAGGGCCAGGAGCGCCCGGTCCCGTCTGCCTGCGCACTGGACGAACTGCTGCCGATCACTCCCGCAGACACTGCTGCCCGCTGGGCTGCGAGCGCCGGCGTCCGCGGTCTAGGCGTTCCGCTGGGACTCGGAGCAACGGGGCCTCAACTTCTTGACCTGCTGAATGACGGTCCCCACCTGCTGGTGGCGGGAACCACAGGCTCGGGCAAATCGGAACTGCTCCGAAGCCTGGCGCTGGCGCTGGCGCTCACCCACCCCCCGGACAGGGTCAATTTCCTCTTTGTCGATTTCAAAGGCGGATCGGGCCTGGGTCCGCTGGCGGGCCTGGTCCACTGCGTCGGCGTCCTGACGGACCTGTCCACCCACGAACTCGAACGGACCCTCGCATCACTTCGGGCGGAAATCAGGGTCCGGGAGGAAGCCCTCGCCGCTGCCCGGGTTCCGGACCTCACCGCCTACCGTTCCACACGCGCATCCCTTAGTTGTCCCCTTCCCCATCTGGTCATCGTCATCGACGAGTTTCGGATGCTCGTGGACGACGCTCCAGAGGTAATCCGCGAACTCATGCGGATCGCTTCCATCGGGCGCTCGCTCGGTCTGCACCTCGTCATGGCAACCCAGCGTCCCCAGGGAGCGCTGACCGCCGACATCCGCGCCAACGTCACGTCCAGCATTGCGCTTCGCGTCCAGTCGGAGATGGAGTCCCACGACGTCATCAGGACCGCGGCGGCGGCCGGCATCAGGCTGGCAACTCCGGGGCGTGCCTTTATCGCCCGCGGCATGGAGGAGCCGGAGGAATTCCAGGCGGCAGCAACTGGAGCGTGCCGTGCCATGGCAGTCGAAGACACGGACGTACAGCTCGCCACGGAGTATCTGGAGGCCGTGGGAGAAGACACCGCGGCCACCGCCGGCACCGCAGACCTGACACCGGCAGAAGCAGCAGCTCCACTCGTCTCGCTTGTTCGAAATCTTTGGGCCTCACAGGCAGGGGCAGCACCACGGCCGCCGGTTGCCCCTCCCCTGCCCCGGAAGCTCACTCAGCCCCAAAGGAAGATATCCCGTGGCGGCCTGACCGCCGGGGCAACGGCGAAGGATGGCACCAGCCAGTGGACCATTGATCTGGGCCTGGTGGACTTGCCCGAGCGCCAAGAGGTGACGCCCCTGCTGTGGAAACCCGCAAAGGACAGCCACCTCGCCTTTGTCGGAGGTCCGACGTCCGGCGCGGCGGAGGCCCTTGACCTGGCCGCCCGTGAAGTGGCCGGTCATACAGCGGAATCACACTGTTATTTCCTGGACGCCGGCGGATCCTTCCTCGGCCTGGCCGCGCACACCCGGACGGGGGCCCACGCAGGGCTGCACGAGCTGCGGCGTGCCGTCCGCATACTTGAACGGCTGGCCCAGGAACTGGCCAGCCGCCTGAACCGGGCTGACAGCTGCGTTCCGCTTGTCCTTGTGATCTCCGGCTGGGGGTCCTGGGTATCGGCTTTTCGGGCAGGACCGCTGGCCTGGGCCGAAGACCTTGTCCAGGATCTGGTCCGCGACGGCGCCAACGCCGGAATCACGGTCCTCATCTCCGGTGAGAGGGAACTGGTTACGGCCCGGTTCTGCGGATCACTTCCCAACCGCATCTACTTCCCCGCAGGCTCCAATGAGGACAGCCGAATGGCATGGCCAAAGATGCCTTCCACGGCCCCGGTCAAAGGCAGGGGCGCGGCCTTCGGGCCGATCGTCGGCGGCCCAGCAGCCGTCTGCCAGCTCTTCGAACCCGCTTCGGCCAGTGCAGCGCAGGACGGCACCAGCCCGAACGAAGTCGTTGCGGCGGGGACCCGGCCTTTCCGGGTTGAGCCGCTTCCCTCCCTGGTATCAGTCTCGGAGGTTGAGGCTTTGGCTGCCAGGATGGATGACGTCGGAGCGACGGTTCCCGAAGCGCCGCTCGCGAACGGGAAGGGACCACGCCAGAGTGACGGCGACGCCCACTCGCGGGACCTGCTCCTGGGCCTTGGTGGCGATGAACTTCAACCTGTCACCGTTCGGATTCCGGCCGGAGGCGTCTTCGCCGTCCTCGGTGGAGCCGGTTCGGGAAAGACGAACGTCCTGCGTACCCTGCAGGCTCTGAACCCGGCCGCGGGCCGGTGGACCTGCCCGGACGGCGGCACGGATCCGGAGGAATTCTGGAAGTGTTCGCTGGCCAAGGCCAGGGAGGGGGAACTGCCGAGGACGGCGGTGCTGCTGGCAGACGACATTGACCTCTTGCCTGCCGGCGCCTTACAGGACCTGACTGAGTTGCACGCCCTCGGCCACCCTGTGGTCCTGACCGCAAATTACAGTCCCTTGCTGCTTCAGCGCGTTCCGTTGGTCATGGATTGCCGGGCCGCCGGACGGGGACTCCTGCTGTCTCCGCGGTCCGCTTCGGAGGGCGACCTGTTCGGGGTCCGGTTCGACATCGAGCCGGATCCCCCTGCGGGCAGGGGGATGCTGATATCCCGGGGGCGGTCCTCCCCGGTCCAGGTTGCCTGGGCGGGGATGGAATAAAAGGACCGGGCGGCAGAACCTGCTAGAGTGCCGGCGTCCCCCCACCGGTGCGCGACGCATAACTGATCACCTTGCTTTGGAACAGAAGGACGATGGCAGTGACGGCCGGAACCAGCATAGCCAGCCCGGCAAGCAGGAGGCCGCTGCTGACCGTTGGAAATCCGATGGTCAGAACGAACAGCTGCGCTACAAGGGCAGCAGCCCGGGTCCAGCGGAAGCCACGGTTCAGGAAGAGGGCCACCGCATACAGCCAGGCGGAGAAGGCAAGCAGGAGTACAAGGGTGAACACAGCTCCCCAGAATGACAGGACAGGGCTCCCTGCCAGCAACTGGTAGCCGTACCACCCCGCCGCGACCAGGAGGGCAGTGGCCTCCGCGGCCACTACCAGGGCCACCACAAGCACCGCCGCGGGCCGGCCACTCGGGCCCTTATCGTGCTGGCCGTTTCGGCCCTGGCCGGGGTCCGGTGCGGGTGAAGGGGGCTCTGCTGGGTTTACCGGGGGTCTTGACACACTGGCACCCTACCGGACATAGTCGGACAGTGGTGAGGGCCAGCAGCGCCGGTGTGATGTATCGCTCAGCTTTCGGGGGATATCAAGCGTTATTACCCCTTGTTTACACAGCGTTAACATGACAGGCTTGATTCAGATGACCAAGGGGGCCCCGCCGGGCCCTTTTCCTTTGTAGCTACTAGTGAATAATTTCACAAGGGCTCTTCCCAGAAATGGAGCAACTGATCAGCATGGATTGGCGTAACCGCGCAGCGTGCCTCGAAAAGGACCCTGAACTCTTCTTCCCCGTCGGGAACACCGGGCCTGCCCTCCTGCAGATCGAGGAAGCAAAGAGCGTCTGCCGCCGGTGCCCCGTTGTGGATACCTGCCTGCAGTGGGCCCTCGAGTCCGGCCAGGACGCCGGCGTCTGGGGCGGCATGAGCGAAGACGAGCGCCGGGCGCTGAAGCGCCGCGCTGCCCGCGCCCGCCGCGCTTCCTGATTCCACCGGAAACCTCCAAGCACAAACAGCCCCGGCTGCAACCTTCCAAGGCTTGCAGCCGGGGCTGTTTCAGTTGTTCCTCCTCGGTAGTCCGGCTCCGGCGAAGGTAGCCGGGCTCCCGACCTACTTCCCGGCGAGGCTGAGGCGGATCTCGACGGCAGTGCCGCCGCCCTCCCGTGGCCGCCACTGGATGGTCCCGCCCAGTTCGCTCGTCACGAGGGTCCGTACGATCTGAAGCCCCAGCCCCTCAACGTGGGGTGTGTCAGGAAGCCCCACGCCGTCGTCGGCGATGGTGACGGTGAGCTCCTCGCCGTCATCCCCTTCCGACCGGTCAGCGATCAGCGAGACCGTTCCGGCCCTTCCCTCCAGTCCGTGCTCCACGGCATTGGTTACCAGTTCGTTGATGACCAGGGCCAACGGGGTGGCGAGGTCGCTGGGCAGCTCGCCAAAGGTGCCGGAGCGTTCCGTCCTGACCTGTTGCGAGGGCGAGGCGACTTCCGCGGAAAGACGGAACTGACGTCCGATCAGCTCATCAAAATCCACGCTCTGGGTGAGGCCCTGGGACAGGGTCTCGTGGACGAGCGCGATGGTGGCCACCCGCCGCATCGCCTGCTCCAGGCCCTGTTTGGCTTCGTCGCTGACCATGCGCCGGGACTGCATGCGCAGCAGCGCCGCCACGGTCTGGAGATTGTTCTTGACCCGGTGGTGGATCTCCCGGATAGTGGCGTCCTTGGTGACAAGCTCCATTTCCCGCCGGCGCAACTCGGACACATCGCGGCACAGGACCAGCGCGCCGAAGCGCTGCTGCTCGTCGCGCAGCGGAATCGCGCGCAGGGACAGGCTCACCCCCCGGGACTCGATCTCACTGCGCCAGGGCATCCGGCCGGTCACTACGAGGGGGAGCGTCTCGTCCACCATGCGGCGGTCCTTGAGGAGGCTGGCGGTCACCTCCGCGAGGGACCGGCCCTCAAGGGATTCCCCGTCACCAAGCCGCCTGAAGGCAGAAACACCGTTGGGACTGGCGTACTGCACGATGCCTTCTGCATCCAGCCTGATCAGCCCGTCCCCCACGCGCGGCGCACCGCGCCGGGAACCCGTAGGCGACGCGAAGTCCGGCCAGAGCCCCAGCGTGCCCATCCGCAGCAGGTCATATGCGCACTGGCGGTAGGTCAGTTCGAGCCGGGACGGCATCCGCGAGCTGGACAGGTCCATGTGCGTGGTGACCACGGCAAGGGTGCGCCCGTTGCGGACCATGGGGACCGCCTCCACCCGCAGGGCCATGTCACTGCTCCAGTTCGTTTCGCTGGAGCGTTCGATGGAACGGCTGTTCCATGCCTTGTCCACGAGCGGCTGCAGGTCGGACCGGATGCCCTCGCCCACGAAGTCGCCGTGGAACACCGTGTGCGTGGTGGAGGGCCGGACATGCGCCAACGCCACATACCCGTGGTCAGGGTGCGGGAACCACAGCGCAAGGTCCGCGAACGCCAGGTCCGCGACCATCTGCCAGTCCCCCACCAGGAGGTGCAGCCACTCGGCATCGCCCGGCCCAAAATCAGCATGTTCCCTGATAGGGTCCGTAAAGATTGCCACTGCACCTCCATTTGCGACGCCGGCTTGGCTAGCGTCGAACGATTGACCTCAAGAGCCTCAATGCTACCGACAGTGACGCCATATCGTCGGCCTCAAGTGAATTGACCTCGTCGAACATGGACTTGGCCCGGCTCAGCTGCTCGGCATTTTGAGCCTCCCAGTCCTTCAGGCGGGCCTCCGGCGAGTCGCTGGCAGCGGTGGCGTCCAGCACCGCCATCGTCATGTCCGAGATGGTGGAGTACAGGTCATCCCGCAGGGCCGCCCGGGCCAGGGCCTGCCACCTGTCCTGCCGGGGCAGGCTGCTGATCCGTTCCAGCAGCGAGTCGGCGTGGAACCGGTTGAAGACGGTGTAGTAGACGGCCGCGATTTCATTCACAGGCTCCTTGCGCCCATGCGCGATCTTGGCAATGTCCAGCAGCACGAAGCTCTCGAAAAGCTCCGCCCATCGCAGGGCGAGGCCTTCCGGCAGCTCCCATTCACGCGCTGTCTCCAGCCAGCCTGCCACCCGTTCCCGGTCATCACCCCGCAGGTAGTCCAGCAGGTGGGCCCGCATCGGCTCCATCACGGGTTTGAACTCCGACACGACGTCGGCTATCGGCCGGGAGACCGTGCCCTGGCCCAAGAGCCAGCGGACTGCACGGTCAAGCAACCGCCTGATGTCCAGGTGGACGGCGCTCCAGTGCTCGGTGGGGAAGGACGCCGGAAGGCTGTTCAGCTCCCCCACCATGTGGTCCAGCTCGTAGATCTCCCGCAGGGCCACGAATGCCTTTGCCACCGCTGCTTCGCTGGCCGACGTTTCCTCCATCACCCGGAACGCGAACGTGATGCCGCCGAGGTTAATCATGTCGTTGGCAACCACAGTGGCAATGATCTCGCGCCGCAGCGGGTGGGTGTCCAGTTCAGCGTCAAAACGCTCCCGCAGCTGCGCGGGGAAGTAGGCGCGCAGCGTCTGCCTGAACCAGGGGTCGTCTGCCAGGTCGCTTTCCCGCAGTGCCGTCGCGAGCTCGATCTTGGCATACGCGGCGAGTACCGACAGTTCAGGAGATGTCAGCCCCTGGCCCTGCTGCAGCCGCTCCCGGAGCGCTTCGGTGGAGGGAAGCGCCTCAAGGTCCCGTTTCAAGTCGGCCGTCTTCTCGAGCCAGTCCATCAGCCGTTCGTAGCTCGGGCTCCACTCGGCCACCTTGGTCCGGTCGTTCAGCAGCAGGATGTTCTGGTCAATGTTGTCTTCAAGAACCAGCCGGCCCACTTCGTCGGTCATCGATGCAAGGAAGCCGGAGCGTTCTTCCGCCGACAGCTTTCCGGCAGCCACCATCCGGTCCACGAAGATCTTGATATTGACTTCGTGGTCGGAGCAGTCCACGCCGGCGGAGTTGTCGATGGCGTCCGTGTTGAGGATGACACCCTGCAGCGCCGCTTCAATGCGGCCGCGCTGTGTCATGCCGAGGTTTCCGCCTTCGCCCACCACCTTGACGCGCAGGTCCCGGCCGTCCACCCGGATCGCGTCGTTGGCCTTGTCCCCCACCGAGGCGTTGGTCTCGGCGCTCGCCTTGACGTAAGTCCCGATGCCGCCGTTGTAGAGCAGGTCGGCGGGGGCAAGGAGGACTGCGCGGAGGAGTTCCGGCGGGCTGAGTTCGGTGGTTTCGGCCGGCAGTCCCAGCGCCGTGCGGACCTGGGGCGAAACCGGGATCGACTTGGCCTGCCGGGCGAAGACTCCGCCGCCTTCACTGATGAGCGACTTGTTGTAGTCATCCCACGAGGACCTCGGCAGCTCGAACAAACGCTGCCGCTCCGCAAACGAGGCTTCCTCGTCCGGGTTGGGGTCGAGGAAAATGTGGCGGTGGTCGAAGGCCGCCAGGAGGCGGATGTGGCGGGACAACAGCATGCCGTTACCGAAGACGTCCCCTGACATGTCCCCCACGCCCACCACGGTGAACGGCTGGGTCTGGGTGTCCAGGTCGAGTTCGCTGAAGTGGCGTTTCACCGACTCCCACGCACCCCGCGCCGTAATGCCCATCGCCTTGTGGTCGTACCCCACGGATCCGCCGGACGCGAATGCGTCCCCGAGCCAGAAACCGTACTCGGCAGCGAGCCCGTTGGCGATGTCGGAGAACGTCGCGGTGCCCTTGTCGGCAGCCACCACAAGGTAGGAATCGTCGTCGTCGTGCCTTACAACGTCCGACGGCGGCACGAGCCTTTCGCTGTCACCCTCGGTGAGGAGGTTGTCTGTGATGTCCAGCAGGCCCCTGATGAAGGTCTTGTAGCTTTCGATCCCTTCCGC
The DNA here is from genome assembly GCF_034258515.1 of Pseudarthrobacter oxydans. NCBI lineage: Bacteria > Bacillati > Actinomycetota > Actinomycetes > Micrococcales > Micrococcaceae > Pseudarthrobacter > Pseudarthrobacter oxydans. Next base: position 2,920,621 of record NZ_CP139438.1, read on the forward strand.
CATCCAGGCGGCGCGGTCAACCGTGGGGTCGGGAAGCTGCTTGGCAAAGAAACCGCCCTTCGCACCCGTAGGCACGATGACGGCGTTCTTCACCGTCTGCGCTTTCACCAGCCCAAGGATCTCGGTGCGGAAATCCTCGCGGCGGTCGGACCAGCGAAGCCCGCCGCGTGCCACCTTGCCGAAGCGGAGATGGACCCCCTCCACCCGCGGCGCGTAGACCCAGATCTCGAACATGGGGCGCGGGAAGGGCAGGCCCTCAAGCCGGGCGGGATCGAGTTTGAAACTCAGGTGAGGCTTGTTCTGGTAGTAGTTGGTCCGGAGCGTCGCCTCGATCAGGTTGACGAACGTGCGGAGGACCCTGTCGGCGTCGAGCGTCTCCACCTTTTCAATGGCCAAGTCCAGGTCCTTGCGGGCGGACGCCTGGGCCTCATTGCGCTCTTCGTCGTTGAGGGAAGGATCGAAGCGCGCGGCGAAGAGCGCAGTCAGCCCCTTGGTCACGCGGGGGTTGGCCAGCAGGGTATCGGCCATGAAGCCGAAGGAGTTGGTGTTACCCATCTGGCGCATGTACCGCGCGTAGGCCCGCAGCACGGTGATCTTCCGCCACTGCAGACCCTCGCGCAGCACCAGCCGGTCGAAGCTGTCCGACTCGGCTGCACCCGTCACTGCAGCGCCGAAGGACTCGGCAAGGAGCTGGCCCGTGGAGACCGGGTCCACCTTTGCCGGGTACTTCAGGCCAAGGTCGTACAGGAAGAAGTCGCGGCGGTCCGCCGTTTCGATTTCGAAAGGCCGCTCGTCCAGGACCTCCAGTCCGAGGTTGTGGAAGTACGGCAGGATCTGGCTGAGGCTCTTGGGCTCCAGCATGTAGAGCTTGACCCGCGCGTCCTCCTCCAGTGTTGCCCCCGCACCTTCCGGGAGATAGACGTGCACGCCGGGGCGCTCCTGGACAGCACCTTCAGCCCGTTCCGCGGCGGCACCGTACTTCTCGAACCGTGCAATGTCTTCGAGTGCGTCCTCGACTTCGTAGTCCACCCGGTAGCTGGCGGGAAACGCTTCCGACCAGATGGCGGCAAGCTCCTTTGCCTCAGAAACGTCCCGCCCCTCGCGCAGGACCTCCGCGATCCCTTCGCTCCAGGAGCGGGCAGCCCGCACAAGGCGCTTCTCCAGCTCCTCCGCATTGACGTTGCTGATGTCTGCGTTCTTGGGCAGCCGGATGCGGAAGAACAGGCGGGCCAGCGCCGACTCCGTCATGCGGGCTTCGTAGTCAATGGAGACGGCCTGGAACGTTTCGCGCAGCTCCTGCTCGATGCGGAGGCGAACGTTCGTGGTGTACCTGTCCCGTGGAAGATAGACGACGGCGGACATGAACCGGCCGTAGATGTCAGGCCGAAGGAACAGCCTGGTGCGCCGACGCTCCTGGAGTTTCTGGATACCGAGGGCAGTGGCGGCGAGGTCCGGGACCTCAATCTGGAATAGCTCGTCCCTGGGATAGGTTTCCAGGATGCCCAGCAGATCCTTGCCGGAGTGGGAGTCCGGGGGAAAGCCGGCACTTCGAAGCACCGCGTCAACCTTCTCGCGCACAATCGGAATATTCCGGACGGAGCCGGTGTAGGCGCTGGTTGCCAGGAGGCCGATAAAGCGCCGCTCGCCGTTGACATTCCCCGCGGCGTCAAAGCTCTTCACACCGATGTAGTCCAGGTAGGCCGAGCGGTGGACGGTGGAGCGGGAGTTTGCCTTCGTGATGACCAGGGCGCGTTTTTCCCGTGCCTTCTTCCGGCCGGTGTCCGTCAGGTGCTGAATGTGGGGCGAGTCGGTGGAGGGCCGCAACAGCCCAAGGCCGCTGTCTTCACGGAGCTCCAGGACGTCTTCCCCGTCAACGTTGACCAGGTCGTATTCCCGGTAGCCCAGGAAGGTGAAGTTCCCGTCGTCGAGCCAGCGAAGGAGGTCCTGCGCCTGCCGCAGTTCGGCGATTTGCGAGGAGTTGGCTGTCTGGTCAAGGCTTTCCGCGATTTGGATGGCCTTCTGGCGCATCTTTGGCCAGTCCTCCACGGCGGCGCGGACATCCTTGAGGACCCGTTCAAGGCCTTCGAGGAGGGAGGCTTTCGCGTCTTCCGAGACGCGGTTGATCTCGACGGCGATCCAGGACTCCATGTGCGAGGCGTTCTCACCCTGGGCAATGAGGTGGGACAGGCTGGGCATGGCGGCCGTGTCGCCGCTGGAAATCCCAAGGTGCGCCGGGACCCTGCTGACCTTGGTGAGCTCGCCGCTCTCCCTGTTCCGGGTAGCCACGAAGAGGGGGTGGATGACCAGCTTGATGGCGGCATGCTGCCGGACGAGTTCGGCGTTGACCGAGTCCACCAGGAAGGGCATGTCATCTGTGACAACGAAGACCACGCTGCTGTCTTCCTCGTCCGCAATGGCGACCTTCGCCTGGCCAGGCCTCCGGACGGAGGCGATCTCCCGGTGATGGTCGGCACGGGCAACCAGCACGTCCCGGGGGTACGTTCGGGCATCCTCTTCGGCTAGGTGCTGGTAGTAGTCCCCAATGAAGCCCTCATCGCCTACAAGGGAAAGGGGCTGATCCTCCACGCTGGATCCAGACGACATCGACAAACGCCTCCATCACAAGATATTCGCTGCACCCTTGCAGCTCTTATGGCGAGCCTAGTCCTTCGCCCGGCGCCGTGCTGTGGAAGAAAATACAGAGGATTTCCGATTTTGCTGGTCGGATGCACAAACCAAATTGCGGATGGCGTGGCGGAGGGACGAATCTGGAGCAACCTCAAGCAGCAGGGACCCTCCCAACAGTGCGGCATCCGCCGCAGACACGTCGTAGGGAAGGAAAGCCTTAAGCTCAGACGCGGGACCGTACCGCTCCCAGGCATCCATCAGCTGCCTCTCCGGCCCTCTGCCTACCGACGAGGCGCGTACGCGGTTCATCACAACAATGGGTGATGCCTGCGGAACAGCCAACTCGAGCTCTGCGAGGCCACGGACCAGCCTCGGCACTCCCACCGGGTCCGCGGCACCCACAGCGTAGAGCGTGTCAGCCAGCTCGAGCGACCGCAGCGTGGCTGCGTTCCGCCGCGGGGCCAGCGTATCGAAACTGAGTTCTTCGTCCGCTTCAAGGCAGAACCCGGCATCCACCACCACGACTTCCGCAATCTCCCGGGCGCGTTCGAGGACCAGCGCAAGGGCGGAGGCCCGGAGCTCCGTCCAGCGGTCCGCCCGGGTAATCCCGGTAAGGACCCTGAAGGTGCCCGCTTTGGTTGCCACTGGCGCGGCGATCTTCTCGAGCGCCTCCCTGTCCAGCAGGCCCTGGTCCGCGAGCCTGCATGCCTGTGCCAGGCCCGCCGACTCATCGAGGAGGCCCAGGACAGCCGCGATGCTGGCGCCGTAACTGTCGGCGTCAACAAGAAGCACGGCCGTTCCTTCCGCAGCCAACTCACCGGCGATATTTGCAGCAACGGTGGTCCGTCCGGGAGCTCCGGCCGGCCCCCAGACCGCAATGATCCTGCCCGGACCCGGTTCATCCGGCCCCGCCGGCGGCTCGGCCTGGACGGACTTCAGTGCAGCCCCGGGGTCAGCCGGGCCGCTTCTCCGGGCAACACCTGGCCCCCGCCCTGTAAGTTGGGCTACCGCCTCCGCGATCCTGTCCGAGAGCGCCGCGGACTCCACGCCGGTCAGCGCTGAAGCTACCCCTATTGACCGCAGCCGGGCGGCTTCGTCGGCGTTGTCAGTCAGGGCAATGATTGCCACCCCAACTGCCGAAAGCCTGTCCACGAGCGAGGAAGTCAGTCCTTCGGACCCGTCCGCCACAACCGCAGCCCTGGCCAGGCCGCTTTGGCACGCCGCCAGAAGTTCGGGAAGTTCCGTGCACCTCCTGACCACCGTTACCGGTCCATGCAGGCGCTCGAGCCCGCCCACCAGATCGTCCCTGCTCTGGCCGACGGTAACTACCGGGATGCTCACCTGGCACCGCCGCCCGGGTTCCAGACCACAGAGATTTTCGCCTCGTTGGCCTGGGCCCCCAGAAGGGCCGGCATTTGACCATCCTCCACCAACACCATCAGGACGGTGGTTTTTGATGATCCCAGAGTCGTCGAGCCGGAAGTTACTTCCGCGATCTCAGCGCCGGGAAGGAGGAGTTTCGGTTCACTGAATCCGTTGCGGGCATCCGGCTGCGCAACCCAAACGTCCACCCTCGCGCCGGCGACGGCTTGCGTCGGGAGGGTTTCCTCGATGGTGAGGGCTACCGGCTTCCGGTCGAGTTGGTCGACTGAGCCAAGGCTGGCGCGGGGCACCAACTGGTCCTTGCCGATGCGCTGGACCGCCACCACCCCTTCGGGGATGCCTGATTCGGCCGTAATATACTGCTCCTCCGTCTCACCCAGGCGCACCTTTGCGCGCACAACGTTATCCCGGGTCAGCCTCTCCCCTACGGCGATGCCGTCACGGGCCGCATATACCTCGGTGGTCCGGTCCGCACTGCCGACAAGGAACACAACACCCGCCACGGACACCAGGACCAGGAGGACACCTACCAGCAGGCGGGGGTCCTTCCATGATGGCCGTTTCAGCCTGGCCGCCGTGGCAGATGAATCAGGAACCATGAAAATTTCTCCCCCTATGTGCGCCGGCCCTGCTCGCCGTGTCCAAACACCCTCATTGTTACCGCCGTGACGCTGGAACGAAAGTCACGATGCCAAACAGGGCCAATCTGTGGATAACAGCAGCATAAGGTCCCATTCGATGGCAAAATGGAGGCATGCCAAGGTTCCTAACGCTCGCAGATGTCGCCGAGCAGCTTCAGATCAACTCGCCGGCCGCGTACGCGCTGGTCCGCAGTGGAGAACTGAAGGCCATCCAGGTGGGCGGCCGCGGCCAATGGCGGGTTGAAGAAAAGATGCTGGAGCAATACATCGAGGAGCGCTACGCCGAGGCCAGCCGGATGATCCAGGAATCCAAGTCCAGGTCCGTCTGAGCTCCGTCCGGGACTTCGGCGCCAACAGCACCGCCGGCTAAGAATCGCCAGTCCGCCGTGACCTGACGGCCGCCAACGCCGCCAAGGGGATGACTGACACTTGGCCGACTTGGTTGCTGCGGCGCACCTCTCCCGGAGTGAACGTCGCCAGGTCCAGATAATCCTTCCCCACCCGGTCGATGACCCCGGCCAGCCTCACCGCACCGGCACCATGCGCCAACGTCACCGCCAGTTCCGCGCGGTCCCGTGCCAAAGCGCGCAGCGCGTGCGCAAGTCCCAGCGCCCTGCGCACCGCCGACGGTTCAGCCACGGAGAACCTGCCCAGGCCCACATAACGTACAGCGGCGGCATACGGGACCAGGACCTGGTGCCGCTCCTCATCGAGAACCAAGGCGTCCGCGCCAGCGTGGCTCAGCGCGCCGCGGACAACATCGCCACACGCGAGATGCACGGCGAGGCGGCACCCCAAGGCGCCGCGGAGCCGGTCCGCGAGCCCGACGTCCACCATCTCCGCCCGGGTCCGTTCGTTGATCTCCGCGTCCAGGGAAAGCCGCTCCGATTCGGCAAATTGGCTTTCCATGTCATTGAAGAGTGCATCCCAGCGCATTGCGTCAGCGTAGGACCGGGCCGGGCGGCCGGTCAATGCATCAAGTAATTCTTTCCAGCGTATGGACAAACCTGCACGCACGGGCTCAAACTTTCCTTATGCGTATCAAACAACATCAAACTGCATCAAATGAGCAGTTCTGTGGCTAGGCCGGGATCACCGCGGTTGTCTGCCGACGCCGTGGCAGCGGCAGCTGTTCTCCTGTTGGGCCTTCTACTGTGCCTCATCGGCTCGGGGCTGCTGGCACAGTGGAAGGATTCGTACGCGCGGCAGCAGCTGCCCGGCGTGGAAATTCATCTGGCTGCCGCAGCAGGCATTGCAGGAGCGGGCATTGTGGCCTGGTGGTTCGTGTCGCTGGCGTGCGCGGCCGCTACCGCCGTCCTGGCCAGAACAGGCAGAGCCCGGGCCGCAGCAGCCACGCGGAAGCTTTCCCCCGCTTTCATGCAGCGGTTGGTGCTTGGCGCGCTGTCCGTTCAACTCCTGGCCGGACCCGTGGCCCACGCCTCGGTACCGGCGCCCGGCCCGGTGTGGGCACCCACGCAAGGCCACTCATCCTCGGCGCCCGCCGGCCCTGCCACTGCGACAGCCCAAGATCCAGCTAAATCCCCGCCGGCCCATACGGAGACGCTGGCCGGTGCAGTGACCCGATCCGGGAATGAAGCACCGGCCGGCAACGTGGCGCCGGTCCATACAGGGAAGGAACACGCCGTCGTTGAAACAACGGCGCCACCGCCACCCGTCCACCCCGGCTGGCAACCGGTCCCGCCGGTGGTGAATCCGGGCATGCTTGCGGCTCCTGCCATCCGTGCCACCCGGGAAGCAGCGCCTGCGGAGGTTGAAGGCGTCACCGTCCAGGCGGGAGACACCCTGTGGGACATCGCTGCCCGTCATCTGGGACACGGTGCTTCGGACCTGGACATCGCGCTTCAATGGCCCCGCTGGTACCAGGCCAACCTGGCACTCATAGGACAGAACCCTGACGTGCTGCTCCCGGGACAGATTCTTCAGCCACCTTCACCCGCCCACAAATAGCCGGGCCGCGAATAGCCAGGCCACACCCTACGAGCCAAGCCCGATCCCGTCCGCCATCCCACTGACGGGCAATCCAACCAAGGGGAAACCAATGAGTGCAGTGACACCGATACGCACGGCCAAGACCACAAACAGGGCGGGCCAAGGGACGGCCCCGGGAGCGGAGGCAGGACATGCGCCGCGCCGGCCAACCACGCCACCGTTGTCTCCGGGCCGCCAGGCAGCTTCCACGCCTTTGCGTCCCGTCGACGACATGGCGGAGGTCCGCGCAGTCACCCGCACCACAGTGCAGGCGGCCATGGAGGTACTTGCCGGGATCCGGCCGATCCATCAGCTTGCCCGGCGCCTTGACCCCCGTTGCCTGGCGGCCCTGCAACACCGGGCCGCCCTTATCCGCCGCGAGCTCACGCGTACGGGCAGTCCGGCCCTGGCAAGGCTCCATCGCAACTCGACTGTCAGGTCGGTCCGGGTCTGCGAGGTCGCCGACGGCATTTACGAGGCCAGCGCAGTGGTGGTGGACGACGTACGGGCCCGTGCCGTTGCCGTCCGGCTGGAGCAAAGCAAGCAGGTTTGGCGGGTGACCGAACTTGTCATTGGTTGACGACGCAGCGGAAAGAAAGCAGGGCCGGGAACCACTGTTCCCGGCCCTGCCCGCACTCATTGCCTGGCACCGCGGCCGGCAGGCAGGTCGTTCTGTGGTCAGCGGCGCTTTTTCTTTGCGGGGCGCTTTGCCGCATCCTGCGCGGCCGCCTTGGCCGGATTTCCGGAACGGCCGGAGGAACGGGTCTCTACCCTGGTCTGCGTGCCACCGGTTTCGCTCGGAGCCGTGTACTGCAGCTGGGCAGGCTTTTCCGGAGCTTCCAGACCGGCGGCCCGTACCTGCGGTTCGACATGCTCGGTGTGTCCGCCCTGTGCATCCGGCACCACCACGTCCTGGGCAGGAGTGACTTCCACTTCGAGATTGAACAGGAACCCCACGCTCTCTTCGCGGATGGCTTCCATCATGCTCTGGAACAGGAGGAAGCCTTCACGCTGGTACTCCACGAGGGGATCACGCTGTGCCATGGCGCGCAGGCCAATGCCCTCTTTGAGGTAGTCCATCTCATACAGGTGTTCCTGCCACTTCCGTCCAATGACGGAGAGGACCACCCGGCGCTCAAGTTCCCGCATGCTTTCGGAGCCGATGGCTTCCTCGCGCGCCTGGTACACCAGCCGTGCGTCGGACAACAGCTCCTCTTTCAGGAACTCAACAGTGAGCCTGGACTTCCCGCCGGCTTCCTCGATGATCTCGTCCGGAGTAACGCTGACGGGGTAGAGCGTCTTGAGGTTGGTCCAGAGCAGGTTGTAGTCCCAGTCGTCCCCGTTACCTTCGGCCGTTGCGGCGTCGATGAAAGCGGTGATGGTGTCTTCGACGAAGAACTGGACTTTCTCATGCAGGTCGTCGCCTTCGAGGATCCGGCGCCTGTCGCTGTAGATCGCTTCTCGCTGGCGGTTAAGGACGTCGTCGTACTTCAGGACGTTCTTGCGCTGTTCGGCGTTGCGGCCCTCAACCTGCCCCTGGGCGGAGGCGATTGCCCGGGACACCAGCTTCGATTCCAGTGCGACGTCGTCGGGCACGGAGCTGTTCATGAGCCGTTCCGCCGCCCCTGAGTTGAAGAGCCGCATGAGGTCATCGGTCAACGACAGGTAGAACCGGGACTCGCCGGGATCGCCCTGGCGGCCGGAACGTCCGCGGAGCTGGTTGTCGATGCGGCGTGATTCGTGGCGCTCGGTGCCAAGGACGTAAAGTCCGCCGAGATCCAGGACTTCCTCATGCTCGTCCTTGACGGACTGCTTGGCAGCCTCAAGGGCGGCGGGCCACTGGGACTCGTACTCCTCGGAGTTCTCTTCAGGGTCCAGTCCGCGCTTCGCGAGCTCGGCGACGGCGGTAAACTCAGCGTTGCCGCCGAGCATGATGTCGGTACCGCGGCCGGCCATGTTGGTTGCCACCGTAACGGCACCCTTTCGGCCCGCCTGGGAAACGATGGCGGCTTCGCGTGCATGGTTCTTCGCGTTGAGGACCTCGTGGCGAATGCCTTCCTTGGCAAGGAGCCGGGAGAGGTATTCGCTCTTTTCAACGCTGGTGGTGCCCACCAGGACAGGCTGGCCCTTTTCGTGGCGTTCGGCAATGTCCCGCACAACGGCGTCGAACTTGACCGTTTCATTCTTGTAGACGAGGTCCGGCTGGTCGATGCGCTGCATGTCCCGGTTGGTGGGAATGGCCACTACGCCCAGCTTGTAGGTGCTCATGAACTCGGCCGCCTCGGTTTCGGCGGTGCCGGTCATGCCCGAGAGCTTGTCGTACATGCGGAAGTAGTTCTGCAGCGTAACGGTGGCCAGGGTCTGGTTCTCAGCCTTGATCTCGACGCCTTCCTTGGCCTCGATCGCCTGGTGCATGCCCTCGTTGTAGCGCCGGCCGGCCAGGATGCGGCCGGTGTGCTCGTCGACAATCAGCACTTCACCGTCCAGGATGACGTAGTCCTTGTCCCGCTTGAACAGTTCCTTGGCCTTGATGGCGTTGTTAAGGAACCCGATGAGGGGCGTGTTCGCGGACTCGTACAGGTTCTGGATGCCGAGGTAGTCCTCCACCTTTTCGATGCCGCTCTCCAGGACGCCGACGGTGCGCTTCTTCTCGTCGACCTCGTAATCCTTCTCCGGCTGCAGCCGCTGGACCACTTTGGCAAATTCGCTGTACCAGCGGTTTGTGTCCCCCTGGGCGGGGCCGGAGATGATGAGCGGGGTACGCGCCTCATCGATGAGGATTGAGTCCACCTCGTCAACGATGGCGAAGTTGTGCCCGCGCTGGACGAGCTCGTTCCTGTCCCACGCCATGTTGTCGCGGAGGTAGTCGAAACCGAACTCGTTGTTGGTGCCGTACGTGATGTCCGCGGCGTACTGCTGGCGCCGGACCGCCGGGTCCTGGTTGGCCAGGATGCACCCGCTGGTCAAACCAAGGAAACGGTAGACGCGGCCCATGAGGTCGGACTGGTATTCGGCGAGGTAGTCGTTAACGGTGACCACGTGGACACCCTTGCCGGTCAACGCGTTCAGGTAGGCGGGAGCGGTCGCCACCAGGGTCTTGCCTTCGCCGGTCTTCATTTCCGCGATATTGCCCAGGTGCAGGGCGGCACCACCCATCAACTGGACATCGAAGTGGCGCATCCCCAGGGTCCGTGACGAAGCTTCGCGGACTGCGGCAAAAGCCTCCGGAAGCAGGTCATCCAGCTCCTCGCCATCCTGGTGGCGTTCGCGGAGCCGGGCAGTTTCTTCCCGGAGTTCGGCATCCGTGAAGGTCTTGAAGGAGTCTTCCAGGGCATTGATGGAGTCGGCATAGTTCCTCAGCTGCCGGAGTGTTTTTTTGTCACCGGTGCGGAGAAGTTTTTCGATAAGTGATGCCACGTGAAGATGCTCCCAGTCTCATGCCGCCGAATTCTGGCGTTTTTAGTCTACGGGAGAGACGCCGCCGCGAGCCCCGTTTGTTCCCTCAGAGCGGATACTCCCCTGCCGCTGACCGCCGCGGCGAGGCTCCCGGCGAGGTCGCCAACCGGGAAGACTTCCACTTCGGACAGGCCGAGCCAGTCGGCCATGAGCCGAAGCTCCGCAGCGAGTTCGACGGCGGTGTCCGGTGGGGCGTAAGGCTCCGCGAAGGCGGACCTCGCCAGCAGGATCCCGCGTTGGCGGTCCGCCTTCAGGTCCACACGGGCCACGATCCTGTCGCGGAGGAGGAAGGGAAGGACGTAATACCCGTAGCGCCTCTTGTGTTCGGGCGTGTAAATCTCGATCCGGTAGTGGAAGCCGAACAGTTCCTCAAGCCGCCGGCGTTCGAACACCAGGGAGTCGAACGGACTCAGCAAGGCGCGGCCGGTGGCGCGCCGAGGCAACCTCGCTTCGACATGGCGGAAGACATCACGCTCCCAGCCCGGAACTGTGACGCGTTCCAGCCTGCCCATCCGCACCAGATGTTCGACGGCGGCCGCCGCGGCCTTCGGAGGGGTGCGGAAGTAATCCGCGAAACAACGTAGGGTGCCGATGCCATGTGCCTGGGCAGCGGCGTCGATCAGCCGGTGCATCGCTTCCGCTGGACCGGCGTCGCCTGTCGCCGGCCCGGACAACTCCGGCAGCACCCTGGATGTCAACGTGTACCTGCGCTCGAACTGCTCCGTCCGCGCTGCCGCGGAGACCACGCCCTCCTCGAACAGGTGCTCGAGCACCCGTTTGACGGCGTTCCAGTTCCAGCCCCAGTTGGCAGTCTCCTTCTCCTCGACGTGGCCCATCCTGGCAGTCAGCTGGGCCGCGGTCAGGGGCCGGGAGCGTGCCAGCGTGTCCAGGATCTTCCCTGCGATTGCGGCGCGAAGGTCAGGGTCCATGCGGGAGGCGCCGACCCAGGAGCGCTTCTGCCACAGGAGGAGGTCCGCGTAGTGCTCCGGGCGGATGTAGCTCGCTTCGTGTGCCCAGTACTCCACCATGCGCCGCGGATGGACGGCGGTCATTCGCTGGAGGATGGTTCGGTCGTAGTTTCCCAGCCGCGAAAAGAAGGGCAGGAGGTGGCTCCGGGAGACGACGTTCACGGAATCGATCTGGACGAGCTGGATCCGGGCAAAGGTGCGGCCCACCGCCCGTGAGGTCACGGGGCCGGTGGGCCGTCCTTTGTCGAGTCCCTGGGCTGCCAAAGCGATCCGCCGTGCCTGGTCCAGGCTCAGCGTCGCTGACACTTCAGTCCTCTCTGTGGATGGTGTCAACCACCCTACGCGTTTGCGGCGGCGTCGTCCGAACGGTACGCAATGACCTTTTCCTCCACCACGGTGTCTCCGGGTTCGCACTCGTGATCCAGCGTGATGACCCCGTAGGTCCAGCCGCGGCGCCGGTACACGACCGACGGCGTGTTGGTGGCCTTGTCCACGAAAAGGTAGAAATCATGGCCCACAAGTTCCATGTTGTCCACGGCGTCGTCGAGGGAGAGGGAGGCGGCAGGAAAAACCTTGCGCCGGATCAGGACGGGCGAGTTGCCGGCCGGGATGTCGTTTTCAACATCGTAGGGAGACTTGTCCTCGGGGGCGGCGACGGCCTCATTCCGGTGGCTGGCCTCGACATAAAGCGGTTCTTGCGTGCTGGCGGGTTCCAGGGTGGCCGTCGCTTCCCGGACAGCCTTAGGGGTGTGCCGTCCATGGTGGACCTTCTTGCGGTCCTTGGCCCGACGGAGCCGTTCAAGCAGTTTGTTGTAGGCAAGATCAAAGGCCGCGAACTTGTCAGCGGCGCTGGCTTCGGCACGAATCACGGGTCCCCGGCCCAGCACCGTCACCTCAACGGTCAGCTGGTCGCCGGTCTGCCGGGCATTGGTCTCCTTCGAGACTTTCGCGTCCACCCGCTGGACCTTGTCCCCAAGCGACTCGATTTTCGAAATCTTTTCCCCGGCATATTCACGGAACCGGTCTGAGACTGTCAGATTTCGTCCGCTGATCATAAACTCCATGGTGCCCTCCAAATGACTTCGGTGACACGACGGCGGCGCTTCCCTGGGCCGATCTGTGTGACAGTCGAGCCCCTCTCCGAGCCGCCATCGAAAGGTACATTCTGTTCTTGGTACCCACCACCGACGTTAGTTCATAGGCACCCGTTATTCATCCTTTCTTGGTTTATTTTTTTCTAAGTCATGGCGGCTTCCGCGGGTCTTCGGGAGTGGGGCGCCGTGGCCCTCGGCGTCCGGCGGGCGTGTCGCAGCGAGGACGACGGCACCCGTTACCTTTGCCCCTGCTGCATGGAGCGCGCGGGCTGCTTCGGCCAGCGTGGAGCCGGTGGTCAGGACGTCGTCGATGATGACGCAGCGGCGCCCGGCCACCTTTGCCCGCCCCCGCCTGGAGACCCGCATGGAACCGCGCACCCGCTGCGCCCGGGCGCCCCGGCCCAGGCCTTTTTGGCCGCCCGGCAGCTGCAGGACGGACCCGCCGGCCTTGGTGAGGACATCTGCGACAGGCAACCCTGCAAGCTGCTGCGAGGCCCTGGCCAGCAGCAGGTGGACAGGGCTGAAACCCCGATTCAGGTAGGCCTTGGTGCTGGTGGGCACGGGGACGAGGCAGATCTCTCCGGAGCCCTCGGCGGCTGCGCGAACCGCCCCGGCGAGCGCGCGGCCCAGGCTTCGCTTGAGCTGCTGCTGGCCGTGCCTCTTGAACGAAAGCAGGGCCTGCGCGAGCTCTTCGCGGTAGACGCCGGCAGCCACCACCGGAAGCAGCACCGACCCGTCCACATCCATGAGTGCCGGCGCTCCGCTTTCTGCCCGGAACGGGGCTGCGGTGAGGTGCCGGATGCGACGATCACAGGGGATGCAGAGCGCCCGGTCTTCCGCGCCGCAGCTGACGCAGTCAACCGGAACAGCAAGCGACAGGAGGTCCGCCGCCGCTCCCGTGAGCTGGTCGGTGAACCGGAGGAAGGCGCTGCCGTGGTCTGAGCGGTGCCGGGCGGCAATTCCGTCGGGCGGGTCAAGGTCGGGATCGAGCCGGACACCTGTCACGGCCCGCCCGCCGGCTGAGGGTCTGCGGCTCACCCCACCATCTTCGGCCTGCGCCCCGTCGCCGCGCAGCGGGCAGGCGCGCTATGTGGACAGTGCCCCGAAGCGCTACTGCCGGCCACGATGTCCGGCCGCGGTTCTCAGCCGGGAAATGCCGGATCGATCGGGCCCTTGATCTGCGGAGACCAGCCGTTACCAAGCCGCTGGAAAATCCCTTCAGCCGACTGTGCATAGATTTCCTCAGCCCCGTTGCCCGCGCTGAGGGCCACGAGGCCTGGCCACGGTGCCAGCTGCTGCGGCTGCCCGGAGGTGAGGGACAGCAGTTCCGGGGTGACGTTCTGCCCCGCTGATGCCTTCATCACGGCAACAGTTGTATCCGTGACCCAGACGCCCTGGTCCGGATCGCTGCCGGTGGCCAAGGTGGCCGGCGGTGTCAGCTCCCGCGGGGTGCCGTCGGCGCCCCGGATGATTCCGGTTACCTGAACCCTGGTTTTGCCGTTCTGCTCCGAAATCACCAGCGCCCGGACCCCTTCCCTGGAAATCCGGAACTCCTTGACTGTCCTTCCAGCCAGCCATGCGGGCGACAGGGTGACAGTTGGAACGGCGGCGCCCTCCGCAATCCCGGCCGGGCGGAACGCCACAACTTCAGTGCCGCCCGTGGCACCCGGACCTGCCGACCACACCCATTCGCTGAGGCCGAAGGATGGCCGGCTCAGGGTGCTCCTCGTGGTCAGGGCCCGGGCGGGTTGCCCGGGACTGATGCTGTACAGCGTCGTGCGGCTTTCGTTGAGGAAAGCGGCCGTCTGCGAAACCGGGGACTCCGCGGGGAACCGCGGCGCGAACGATGATACGGGCTGCATGTCCGGAAGCGGCGAAACCCTGTTGTTCTCGTACCGCACCAGCTCGTTGCCGCTGATGGCAATCTGGCGGGACGGCACGCTCTTGTCCTGGACCGGCGGGAGGACGGCTCCGTTGTCTTCCACCCGCACCAGGTCCTGGTTGGCGCGCAGCTCGACATTGACGACGTCGGGCTGGCTGCGGAACGTCAGCGTCAGCTGCATCTGCATCCGGAGCCGGTCCTCCGGGGACGTCTCCATCAGTTCCTTGGCCGTCAGGTCCACCTGCGCAGCCCCTGAGACGACGGGGACCGACTCCCGCGCGAGCTTGATGCCGGACGGAAAGGCACTCGCCACCGCCCCGCGCAGGTACGGCGCCGGCCCTGCCAGCAGTGCGCTGGTCATCGCCTTGACGGTCTTGTTCTTGATGAACCAGCGGACGTCCGGGACAGCGAACGTGAATGTGGGGTCGTAGAAGTAGATGGGGTAAGCCCCGTAAATCACCTTGAAGGTTTCCTCAGCAATGGCGGTGCCGTCCGGGAGGCCTGAAATACGCCATTCACCATCCACCTGGGTGAGAGTCACCGGGATATTCTCAATGGTTCCCTCCGGCGACTGTGTGGCGATGCCGTCCGCATCCACGGTGTAGGCGACATCCAGCTCGTAGTTGTAGACGTTCTCGTTTCCCGTTGCCACCACCCGCGCCTCCCGGTAGACGAGCGCCCGCTGGTCCGGCTTCCAGGACACCGAGGCGGCCTGGGTCAGGTACTGGCGTGCCACAGCGTAGTCGTCCTCATAGCCGCTGCCGGCCCGGTAGAAGTAATCGATGATGGTTTCCGGCAAGGCACCCGGTTGGGGAGCTGCCGGCAGGAACACCGGCGCGCTGACGTTGCCCGCGCTGCCTTCGCTGCTTTTGCCCACCGGCCCCGAGGTGGGAATACGGGCGCAGCCGGCCAGCAGCACCAGCAGGAGGACCAGCAGTGAAGCATGCAGCTTGGCCCGGCGGCCGGCGCGACCGATCATTTTCCCTCCTTCGGGGACGATGCCGGAGCAAGCGACGCGGCACCCGTTTCCAGGACGAGTATGTTCTCTGAGCGCGGCTCACCGGGAAGGGTGATGTCCTCCGGCTCCAGCTGGACCGGCGACTTGTCGATCTCTTCTCCTTGGCGGAGCGGCAGCGTCAGCCGGAAGTTGGCGCCGCTTCCCTTCCTGCCCCACGCCTGGAGCCAGCCATTGTGCAGTTTGGTGTCTTCCATGGCGATGGACAGGCCGAGGCCGCTTCCGCCGGTAGTGCGCGCCCGCGCAGGGTCTGCCCGCCAGAAACGGTCAAAGACGCGCGCCGCTTCCGCGGGATCCATTCCGATCCCCTGGTCCCGGACGGCAATCCCGACGGCGGTCTGGCTGGCCGCCACGGTGACAGTGACTGGCTTACCTTCGCCGTGTTCCACGGCGTTGAGGATCAGGTTCCGCAGGATCCTGTCGATACGGCGGGCATCCATTTCCACGATGACGGCACCCTCCGGTGCCCTGAGGACAATCTCGGAACCATATTCGGCAGCCACCGGGGCCGCACCCTCGATGGCGTGGGCGATCACCTGCAGGATGTCCTCCGCTTCCGCATCCAGTACCGCCACACCGGCGTCGAACCTGGAGATCTCCAGCAGGTCCGAGAGGAGCGACTGGAAACGCTCCACCTGGTTGTAGAGCAGTTCCGCCGAACGCTTGTTGATGGGGTCGAAATCGTGCCGGGCGTCGTACAGGACCTCCGCAGCCATCCGGACGGTGGTCAGCGGTGTCCGCAACTCGTGGGAGACGTCCGAGACGAAGCGCTGCTGCATCTGGGAGAGGGTTGCCAGCTGGGTGATCTGTTCCTGGAGGCTGGCTGCCATGTGGTTGAAGGAGGCGCCGAGGCGGGCCACTTCATCTTCACCCCGGACCACCATCCGCTCCTGCAGCTGGCCCGCGGCGAGCTTCTCGGAGACCATGGCGGCGTGGCTGACCGGGCTGACCACGTTCCGCGTGACATACCAGGCGACGGCTCCGATCAGGAGCACCAGCACCGCACCGCCCGCCCACAGGACGCTCTGGATCTCGTCCAGCGTCTTCTGGGCGGTATTCAGGTCGTAAATAAGGTAGAGCTCGTAGACGGTGCCGTTGAAGGTCACTTTGTTGCCCACGGCAATGCCTGGCCGGTCCTCGGTGCCGACCGGGATGACCGTGGATGCCCAGTACTGGTCCTTCCCGGATTCCTGCACGGCCTTGCGAAGCGCCGGCGGAATGACGCTGACGGTCAACTGGTCGGAGGCCCGGGATTCGACCCAGCGGTTCCGCGGTTTGGTCTGTTCAGGCACGGCCTCGAAGACGTACCTGCGCTGGATGACCGACCCGCGGCCCTCCACGGCGTTCAGGGTGTCGTAAACGAGGGTGATCACGCTGGCCTGGTCGGTGACCTGCGCGCCGTCGAACGTGTCCTGCACCTGCTTGACGTTGTAGCGGGTCTCCGACTCGGCCTGCGTCAACCGCTCCTGGAAGAGGTTGTTGGCAATCTGGTTGGACAGGTACGCGCCCACCACAGCGAAGGAGGTGACGGCCAGGAGCAGGGTGGTGAGGACAGTCCGGAACTGCAGGGACCGGCGCCACCGGCGGTGGAGGGAACGTCCGACGTACCGCAGCGCCGGCAGGAACCGGCGGACTCCGGTCTTGACCAGCCGCGCAACGCGCAGGCTGACAACCAGGGACCGCCGCTGCCAGAGATGGGCGCGGAACGTCAGGCCCCGCAGGCTGATGGCGTCCGTGTGTTCGGGGGGAGGCGGCGGCCCGGTGCCGCTGCTGTGGTGCCCGGAAGTTTCCCCCGGAGCGGGGTTCGCGGAAGCTGGCACGCCCGTACCGGGTGTACCGCCTTGCGCCGCGGGTTCAGGCCCCTGCTTTGTAGCCGACACCACGCACCGTCAATACGACTTCCGGAGCTTCCGGATCCTGCTCGATCTTGGAACGAAGCCGCTGGACATGGACGTTCACAAGGCGCGTATCGGCAGCGTGCCGGTAGCCCCAGACCTGCTCGAGCAGCAGTTCGCGGGTGAACACCTGCCAAGGCTTCCGGGCGAGCGCCACCAGGAGGTCAAACTCCAGGGGCGTCAGAGAGATCCGCTCGTTGCCCCGGCTGACGGTGTGCCCGGCGACATCAATGGTGATGTCCGCGATGCGCAACGTTTCGGGCGCTTTCTGGTCACCGGGTCGGAGCCGTGCACGGACGCGGGCCACGAGTTCCGCCGGCTTGAACGGCTTGGGCACGTAGTCATCGGCGCCGGACTCGAGTCCGCGGACGACGTCGGACGTATCTGACTTGGCGGTGAGCATGACAATCGGAACATCCGACTCCGCGCGGACCTGCCGGCAGACCTCGATGCCGTCCACACCGGGAAGCATGAGGTCCAGCAACACAAGGTCCGGCCGGGATGACCGGAAAACGTCCAGCGCCTGGGCGCCGTCCGCGCAGAAGACGGGCTCGAAGCCGTCGTTGCGGAGAACAATTCCAATCATTTCGGCCAGCGCTTCGTCATCATCTACCACCAGAATGCGTGCCTTCATAGCTATATATTCCCTTATGAGGATGGCTTTGTCCTATTGGACGCCCTCCGGCATGGCGGGGCGCTAGGATGCCCGACGCCGGAACTATAGGCTGGTGCCACGCCGTGCGTTGGCGCGCCGCGCCTGCGTCAATGGAGCGGGCGCCTGGCTGACGGCGCACTGGTACGGGGGAAGGAACATCGGTGTCACCACAGGATTCGGACGCGCAGGAGCCTCAGGACCGGCAGGCTGCCTGGCGGCACCCCTCCGGCCACCAGCCGCCAGGACCGCAGCCATCGGGACAACAGCCGTCCGGGCAACAACCTCCGGAGCAGCAACCACCGGCCCGGAACCCGTGGGGGCCGCCGTCGTGGCAACCGCATTCGGCGCAGCAGCCTTGGGGGCCGCCGCCGTTTCAACAGCCCTCGCCGCAGCAGCCTTGGGGGCAGCCCGGTTCTGCCTATCCCGGGTTGCCGCAGCCCCGGTATCCCAGCCAGCACTTTTCGAACCAGGGCCCTCCCTACGGCCAGCCGCGGTATGTTGCTCCCCCGAAGCCGGGCATAGTCCCGCTGCGTCCCCTGATGTTCGGGGAAATCATGGACGGGTCCTTCCAGGTGATCCGGCGGAACGCGAAGGCCATGCTGGGCGCTTCCCTGCTGGCGCAATCCCTCGCCGCCATCCTTACCGCTGTCCTCACCGCGGCCACGGCAACTTCGGCGGGCTCCATCGAAGGCTGGGCAAACAGCGCCAGTAATGCCGATCTGGCAACCCTCGGCCTGGGATTCGTGGCCGCCATGCTGCTGGTGGCCGTCCTCAGCCTCTTCATTGCCTCCGTCCTGCAGGGCGCCATGGTGGTGCCGGTGGCCCGGTCCATCCTCAACCGGCCCACCAGCTTCAAGCAGATGTGGTCGCTCGCCCGCCCGCGGGTCGGAGCCCTGGTCCGGCTTGCTGCCTTGCTGATGGCCGCCGGCCTGCTGGCGATGCTTGTCCCCGCAGCGTTGGCCGTCGCGCTGATCGCAAGCATGGAAGGGATCGGGATCCTGCTGCTCATCCCCCTGTTCCTCGGTTTCGTTGCCCTGTACGTATGGATTTACGTGAAGCTGATGGTAGCCCCGGCCGCGGTCGTGATTGAGGAGCTGGGTGCGCTGGACAGCCTCCGCCGGTCATGGGAACTGACCAGAGCCAACTGGTGGCGGATCCTGGGGATCACGCTGGTGGTGGGCATTCTGGTCGGCGTCGCCAGCCAGATCGTCATGATCCCGGTAGGCCTGCTGCCCCCGCTGGTGGCCAGTTTCCTGTCTCCGCACGGCGGCAGTGAGCAGGAGGTGGCCCTCGCCGTGGCAGTCGGAGTCATCACAGCAATCCTCGGCGCGCTGGCCGGGGCCCTCGGTTACGCCTTGCAGACGTCTGTGATGGCACTGGTCTACATGGACCTCCGGATGAGGAAGGACGGGCTGGACATCTCACTGCTCCGCCAGATGGAGTCCGGCGCCGATCCGGACGGCATTCCGGGCCGGGGCCACACAAGGGGCACGCCAGGCTGGAGCCAGCCTGGCTGGAGCCCCGGACCCGGACCCGTGGCGGGGGCATGGCCGGATGGCCGCTGAACCCCCGGTCCTGCCCGCGGCAGAGGAAGCCCGGCGGTGGGCGGCCGAGGAACTGGCTAAACCGGAGTACCGCGAAGCTGCTCCGGGCTGGCTTGAGGAGCTCTGGAAGGACTTCGTGGACTGGCTCCAGTCGCTGGACGGCTCCGCGGCTGACGGGAGCACAGTGCCCAGCCCGGTCATTGGGATCGTCATCGCCGTGGTCATCGCCGCCGCCGTGATCATTGCCAAACCCCGGCTAAATGCGAAAGTGCGGCGGGCCAGGGAGGTCTTTGAGCCTGACAGCGTCTTGACGCCAGCGGATTACCGGCAGCGCGCCGAAACGTCCGCTGCGGCCGGGAAGTGGGGGGACGCCGTTGTCGACCGCTTCCGGGCACTGGTCCGTTCTGCCGAGGACCGCACCATCCTGGATCCGCAGCCGGGACGGACGGCTGACGAGGTGGTCCGTGAGCTTGCTGCACCGTTCCGTACCGAAGCGGACCGACTGGGCAAGGCAGCAGGGACCTTCGACGCTATCCGGTACGGGAACTTGGCGGCGGACGCCGCCGACTACCGGGCAATGGCCAGCCTGGACAAGAGCCTCGAAGCCATGAAGCCCGCCCGCACCCCCGCCCAGCAGGAGCAGGCCCGGCAGGATTCCCTGCCGCACACGGCGGCGCGCCCATGACCGCCGTGTCTCCGGCACCCTCAACCCGCGAGGTGCCTGAGCCGGGCGCTGCACCGGACAGCGGCACCGGGAAAGCCAAGGGGCTGTGGGGGTGGCTGGGGCGGCACCGTGCACTCGCCGCACTGTGGGCCCTCGTCGGCGCAGCCCTGGCGCTGGTTCTCTGGGCGCAGCTCGCTCCGAAAGGTGACGCCGTTCCCCTGTCCCTCAACAACGCCGGCCCGGACGGTGCCCGGGCCGTCACGCAGATCCTGGGCCGGCACGGCGTCAAGGTCCACGGCGTCGGGAACTTCGAGGCGGCCATGGCGGCGCTGGAGGCGGGAACCTCCCCGACCCTTCTGTTGTACGACAGGAGCGGCTTCCTCGACGAGCCGCGGCTCCAGGAACTGGCGGCGTCCGCGGAGAGGGTGGTGCTGGTTTCGCCCAGGCTGCAGACCCTGGCCGCGCTCAGCGGCAGCATCCGCCAGGCAGGGGTGGTCCCGGACGCCTCCTCCGCGCTGGATCCCGGGTGCAGCCTTCCTGACGCGGAAGCAGCCGGACCGGTGTCCGGCGAGTCAGGCTTTATTTACGACGGCGGGACCTCCTGTTACCGGCCTGCCGGTTCTGCCGCCGGAGTGCTTGCCGTGGAGGGTCACGGGCGGCTCACTGTCCTGGGAAGCACCGGCATCCTCAATAACGGACGGCTGGACGATCCCGGCCACGCTGCGCTGGCCATCCGCACCCTCGGCACCTCCCCGGACCTGGTCTGGTACCTCCCGACCATCGAGGACCTGGAAACCGGCGCTTCCCCGCAGACCCTCGACGAACTCGCGCCCGACTGGGTGCGTTTCCTCGGGCCGTGGCTCGCCCTGGTGGCCGCCGCGGCAATAGCCTGGCGGGGCAGGCGCCTTGGCCCGCTGGTGTTTGAGCCCCTTCCTGTGGTGGTCAAGGCAGTGGAGACAGCAGAGGGCAGGGCCCGGCTCTACCACGATTCCCGCGCCGTGGACCAGGCCCGGGACAACCTCCGGGCCGGAACCCTGGTTCGGCTTTCAGGGCACCTGCGGGTTGGCGCCGCGGCCACGGCCGACCAGGTGGTCAACGCCGCAGCACGGCACCTCGGCCAGCCGGCCCGGCAGATACACGAACTCGTCAACGAACATCCGCGGACCGAGGCAAGGCTTGTTGCCTGGTCGCGGGAGCTGGACAACCTAGAGAAAGAAGTCAAAAGGCGATGAGCGAGCAAGGCAGCGGCCCCCGGGTCCTGGACCACATGGAACATGACTCCGCCCGGCAGGCACTCCTGGACGTGCGCAGTGAGGTGGCAAAGGCCGTGGTGGGCCAGGACGCCACCGTTACCGGCCTGTTGATCGCGCTGCTGTCACAGGGGCACGTGCTGCTGGAGGGCGTTCCGGGGGTCGCGAAAACCCTGCTGGTCCGCGCGTTGTCCGCCGCATTGAGCCTGGACACCAAGCGCGTCCAGTTCACTCCGGACCTGATGCCAGGCGACATCACGGGCTCGCTGGTTTATGACTCGCACACCTCGGAATTCACCTTCCGGGAGGGGCCGGTCTTCACCAACATCCTGCTGGCGGACGAGATCAACCGGACGCCTCCCAAGACGCAGGCTTCCCTGCTCGAAGCCATGGAGGAGCGGCAGGTGTCCGTGGACGGCGAGTCCCGGCCGCTGCCCGGACCGTTCCTTGTCGCTGCCACCCAAAACCCGGTGGAGTACGAAGGCACCTATCCGCTGCCTGAGGCGCAGCTTGACCGGTTCCTGCTCAAGCTGACCATGCCGCTGCCAGGGCGCCAGGACGAAATGGAAGTCATCCGGCGCCACGCCGCCGGCTTCGATCCGAGGGACCTTACCGCCGCCGGCGTCCGCGCCGTTGCAGGTGCGGAGGACCTGGCACGGGCGCGGCAGGCGGTGGCCTCCGTGGCGGTGGACCCTGAAGTCATCGCGTACATCGTGGACCTGGTGCGTGCCACCCGCTCCGCACCTTCATTCCTGCTTGGGGTCTCGCCCCGCGGCGCCACTGCCCTGCTGAACACTTCGCGGTCCTGGGCCTGGCTCTCCGGCAGGAGCTTTGTCACCCCCGACGACGTCAAGGCCCTGGCCCTCCCCTGCCTCCGGCACCGCGTGGCGCTGCAGCCTGAAGCCCAAATGGACGGAGTACGCGTGGACGACGTGCTGGGCAGCATCCTGGCGTCCGTTCCCGTTCCCCGCTGATGGCCGTCTCCGGGCGTTTCGTGCTGCTGGTGCTGCTGGGCGCCGTGCCGGTCCTGGCATTGCCGGGCTGGGGAACGGTGCTGCTGGTGGCCGCCGCGCTGGCGGCCCTTGCCGCCGTCGACCTCCTGCTGGCGGCTTCCCTGCGTCCGGTGCACGTCCTGCGTTCCGAGCCCGGCAACGTCACGCTGCATGCGGGTACGGACGCCGTGTTAAAGGTGCAGAACGACGGCGGCCGGCGGCTCCGAGGTGTCCTCCGCGACGCATGGCAGCCCTCCGCGGGAGCGCAGAATCCGGTGCAGGACATCGACGTCCCGGCCGGGGAAGGCAGGCGCGTCACCGTCCGGCTGCGGCCGGTCCGGCGGGGCGACCTGAAAGTACCCCACGTCACCCTTCGCTCTTTCGGCCCGCTGCTGCTGGCCGCGCGGCAGCGGACCATTGACTGCCCCGGCTCGCTGCAGGTGCTGCCTCCCTTCCATTCCCGGCGGCACCTGCCGTCAAAGCTGCGAAAACTGCGTGAGCTCGACGGCAAGGCTGCGGTGCAGATCCGCGGCGCGGGCACCGAGTTCGATTCACTGCGGGACTACGTCCGGGGAGACGACGTCCGGTCCATTGACTGGCGGGCCACCGCGCGCCGGTCAGCGGTGGTGGTGCGCACGTGGCGGCCTGAACGGGACCGAAGGGTGGTCATGGTCCTGGACACCTCACGGACCTCGGCGGCAAGGATCGACGACGAAACCCGCCTGGACACGGGCATGGAAGCGGCGCTCCTGCTGGGTGTGCTGGCCGAGCGGGGCGGGGACCGCGTGGACTTCGTGGCGTTTGACCGCCGCACCCGCGCCCGGGCGGGCTCTGCCGGGCAGGGGAACCTCCTGGGCCAGCTGGTCCAGGCGATGGCACCGCTTGAGGCTGAACTCATCGAGATGGACTGGCCAGCGGTCCCGGCCCAGGTCCGCGCCGTTTCCGCGCACCGTTCCCTGGTGGTCCTGCTGACGTCGCTGGACGGCGGCGCACCCGAGGAAGGCCTCCTTCCCGTCGCGGCACAGCTGGCCCGGCAGCACGTGGTGGTGGTGGCAGCCGTCCGGGACCCCCAGCTCGGTGCCATGCTCAAGGAACGCGACGACGCCACCGGTGTATTCCGCGCCGCCGCCGCAGAGCGGGCGCTGCTGCAGCGCGCGGCCATCAGTACCGAGCTCCGGCAGCACGGCGTGGAAGTGGTGGACGCCGAACCGCACCAGCTGCCGCCGAAGCTGGCCGACATGTACATCAGGCTCAAGGCCGCCGGTACATTGTGAGTTCACAGCATCTTGTCCTACCGTTTCGCAGGAGGCCCCATTGAACGTTCCCATTTACCAGCAGGCGCTCGGCGCGCACTTTTCCCGGCTCCAGCCGGAGCTCCAGGATTACTTTTCCCTGGCCCCGGGTTCCGGCAGCTACGGAGTGGGGGAAGGGACCTTCGACGTCGTTGGCTGCCGGCAGGAATGGCTGCGCCCCCTGCTGCGGCTTACCAGCGGGGAGGAAGCATTCTTCCCCGAGTACGGCGAGAACATTCCTTTCCGGATTGAGAACCATGCCCACCAGGACCCCTTTGGCCGCTCCAGCCTGACAGCCCGCCGCGAAATCCGGTTCCCGGGCCGGACGCGGATCTTCCAGGACACCACCAGTGCGACCCGCCGGGCCGGCGCCACCCAGCTGATGGACTACGTGGGACGGTACCGGAGGCTGGTGACCGACCTGAACCTGAGCGTCACGCCGGAGGGCCGGCTTCGCGGCATCTCCGAAGCCTCCCGGCTCTTCATTGGCCCCCTCCGCATCCCCCTTCCCGCCGCCTTGGATGCCAAAGCATACGCGGAACAGTGGTGGGACCCGGCCGACGGCGCCGCGGGCAAGCACCGCATCCAGGTAAAGGTGATCCAGCCGCAGATCGGCCTGGTGCTGGTGTATGCCGGCAGCTTCGACTACAGGCTGCGCCCCTACACCGGCGGCAGTTCAGCCCAGAGTTTCCTGCCCCGCTACGCGCAGCCGGACCGTTGGGAAAACCGGGTCTGAGTCCCGCTATCCCAGCGCCAGCTGGTTCAGCCCATCCGCCACCTGCGTGAGGCGTCCGAGGACCGCCGTGGCGTGTGCCGGGGTGCCGCCGGCCAGCCCCTGCGAGGGAGTGATCCGCACGGTGCCAAGCGCTGTGGCGGGCAGCCCCAGCTGGCGCCAGGGGCGCCACACGCCCTCGACGCAGTCCGACACCTTTGGCAGGGACCGTCCCGCAGTATCCAGCGCGCCGATCCACAGGCGCTTGTCCGCCTCAACCGCTCCAGCCAACTGTTCCCACTGCCGGGAAGTCAGGGCGTCAAACGGAACGGCAATGCCGTCGGCTCCTGCCGCGAGGATCTGCTCGAAGGGCGCCTCGATCGCCGGCACGGCTATGACGACTTCGGCTGCGCCGAACCCGCGCAGTGCGTCCAGGACCACCCGCCACGATTCCCGTACTTCGGAGGCGGCCACAGCACGCAGGGTGCGGTAGCCGCTGGAGGTGGGGATGGTGCCGGCCAGCACCGCGGCGATGTCCGGCTCATCCACCTGGACCACCAGCCGGGCACCCGGCACGGCAGCGGCAACCCGCGAGAGGTACCGTCCCACACCGGCGGCAAGGGAAGCCGCAAGGTCCCGGCGGGCCCCGTAGTCGATGAGTGCCCGTTCGCCGTTGTGCAGGTGGAGCCCGGCCGCAAGGCTCAGCGGCCCCACCAGCTGCACCTTGATTTCGGCTGCCGGATTTTCCTCGGTCCCGGCCACGTCGGCCAGGACATTGATGTCCGTGGCAAGGGCGGAGGCCGCACGCCGGAAGTCCTTGCCGGGACGGTCCACGAGCCGCCAGCCATACGGCTGGACGTCGACCGCCAGCTCCTCCAGGAGGCAGGCAGTGCGTCCCAGGGCATCAGAGCCGACGCCCCGGTCCGGCAGCTCGGCGAGGAACGGCAGGTGGGGGCTGCCCAGCTCGCCGCGGATGATTTTTGCCGCTTCCACCGGATCTTCACCCGGCCAGGGTCCCAGCGCGGTGGCCGTCACCTGACGCGTCGGAGCCCCGTTCTCCGGTCCGGTGCTGGCGTCGGCGCGGCGCCGTTCGTCCCGGCTCACGCGCGTGCTGGTGCCTGCGGGTGCTGTCCGGAGGCCGCCTCGTGGTCTTCGGCAATCGCCTCGTGATGCCTGATGACCTCGCCGATGATGAAATTCAGGAATTTTTCCGCGAACGCTGGATCCAGGTGCGCATCCTCGGCCAGCCTGCGCAGCCTGGCGATCTGGGCTGCCTCACGGCCGGGGTCGCCGGCGGGGAGCCGGTGGGCGGCCTTGAGGAACCCCACCTTCTGGGTGGCTTTGAAGCGCTCAGCCAGCAGATAGACCAGGGTCGCATCGATGTTGTCGATGCTGGAACGGATGGACAGCAGCTCAGCCATCACCGAGTTGTCCACCTGGCCGGCCAAAGAACTGGCGGAGGGGTCGTAGTCATCGGAATCAGGAGAGTGGGGGTTGTGCTGCGTCATGGCTCAAGTCTATGGGAGGGCACGCGGATAGCCCGGGTGTTAAGCGCCGGCGCCGCAACCGGCACCGGCGCCGCAAACCCCGGGCTTGCCGCGACCCATCAGATGCCGAGCAGTGCCCGGTGCTCCTCCCGGCGCCGTGCCTGTTCCTGCGGGTCCGGCACCGGCAGTGACGCGATGAGCCGCCGCGTGTAGTCATGCTGCGGGCTTCCCATCACCTGGCTCCCGATTCCCTGCTCCACCAGCTTCCCCTTATAGAGCACGCCCACCCAGGATGACAGCGTGTCCACGACGGCCAGGTCGTGGCTGATGAACAGGCAGGCAAAACCGAACTCCTCCTGGATGTCCTTGAACAGCTCCAGGACCTTCGCCTGCACCGACACGTCCAGGGCCGACGTCGGCTCGTCAGCTATCAGCAGGCGGGGGTTCAGGCTGAGTGCCCGGGCCAACGAGGCGCGCTGCCGCTGCCCGCCGGACAGTTCGTGCGGGTAGCGGCCCGCGTACGACGCCGGCAGCTGGACTGATTCGAGCAGCTCGCCTACGCGCTTGCGCGCCTGGGCCGGGCTTGGCTTCGTGTGGATGACCATGGGTTCGGCAATGCAGTCCCCGATGGTCAGCTGCGGGTTGAAGGACGCCGCCGGGTCCTGGAACACGAAGCCGATGTCCTTCCGGAGCGGCTTGAAGGTGCGTTCCTTTAGGTTCAGCATCTCGTAGCCCAGGACCTTGAGGCTGCCCCCTGTGGTTCGGTTCAGGCCGGCGATTGCGCGCCCGATGGTGGTCTTCCCGGAACCGGACTCCCCCACCAGCCCGAAGACTTCGCCCCTGGAGACGGTGAAGCTGACGCCATCCACTGCCTTGAACGCCGGCGTTCCCAGCCTGCCGGGGTACTCGATGGTGAGGTTCCTGGCCTCCACAAGGATTTCCTCATCCTGGTGGGCCCGGCTGGTCAGGCCCTCCGACGCCGAGTTGCGCCCCAGGTGCGGCACTGCTGCGAGCAGTTTCCGGGTGTAGTCCTGCTTGGGTTCAGCGAACAAGGTGCGGGCCGGCGCCTCCTCCACCACGTCCCCCTGGTACATGACCACCACGCGGTCGGCGAGGTCCGCGACCACACCCATGTTGTGGGTGATGAGCACGATGGACGTGCCGTACTTGTCCCGCAGGTCCCGCAGCAGTTCCAGGATCTCTGCCTGGACCGTGACATCGAGGGCGGTGGTTGGCTCGTCGGCTACGATCAGCCCCGGATTCAGGGCCAGCGCGGCGGCGATCACCACCCGCTGCTTCTGTCCTCCCGAAAACTGGTGGGGGTAGTAGTTGACGCGGTGTTCGGGGTCGGGGATGCCCACCTTGCGGAGCGCGTCGACGGCCCGGGACTTGGCTTCCCTGGCCGAAACCCGCTTACCGCCGCTGCCGGCGTGTGCGCGGATGCCTTCGGCGATCTGCCAGCCCACGGTGAACACCGGGTTCAGGGCTGTTGACGGCTCCTGGAACACCATGGCTACGTCGCGGCCACGGATCTGGCGCAGTTTGGCGGCACTGACGCTGATCACGTCAGCGCCGTTGATCACCACTGCCCCGGAGCTGCTGGCTGTTTCCGGAAGCAGGCCCAGAATGGTCTTGGCGGTGACCGTCTTGCCGGACCCCGACTCCCCCACGATGGCCAGCACTTCCCCCTTGCGGACCTCCAGGCTGACGTCCTTGACGGCATGGACCGGGCCGCCGTCGGTGGCGAAGGTGACCTGGAGGTGGTCGATGTCGAGGACCGGACGGCCGCCGCCGGACTCGTGGCCGGAGCCGGCCCCGGACGACGGATCGATGTTGACGGTCATGATGCCCTCACTTCTGTTGCGATGGCGGCGTTGTCCACCGGCGCGGGCGAACCGCCGCCCGTGCTCTTGCGGCCCCGGAGCCGCGGATCATTCAGGTCGTTGATGCTCTCGCCCACCAAGGTCAGGCCCACCACGGTGAGCACAATCGCCAGGCCCGGGAACAGGCCGGTCCACCAGATCCCGGAAGTCGTGTCGGCGAGCGCCTTGTTGAGGTCGAATCCCCATTCAGCGGCCGAGCTCGGCTCGATGCCGAAGCCAAGGAACCCCAGCCCGGCAAGGGTGAGGATGGCCTCGGAAGCGTTGAGGGTGAAGATCAACGGCAGGGTGCGGGTGGCGTTGCGGTAGATGTGGCGGGTCATGATGCGGATGTTGGAAGCGCCCACCACCTTGGCCGACTCCACGAACGGCTCGGCCTTGAGCCGGACCGTCTCCGCCCTGATCACCCTGAAATACTGCGGAATGAACACCAGTGTGATTGCCGTGCCGGCGGCAAAGATGCCGCCAAGCAGGCTGGACTGGCCGCCGCTGATGACAATGGCCATGACAATGGCAACCAGCAGGGACGGGAAGGCGTACACGGCGTCGGCGATGACCACCAGGATCCGGTCGAGCCACCCGCCCAGGTAGCCGCTGACCAGGCCGAGGGCAACACCCAGGACGATGGACATGGCGACGGCGACGACGATCACCAGGATGGCCGTCTGCGCTCCCCAGACGACACGGGACAGGACGTCGTAACCGCCCACCGTTGTGCCCAGAAGGTGCTTGCCTCCGGGGGCCTCCTGCGTGGGGAAGTTGCCGTCGGCGTCGGAAAGCTGGGAGAAACCGTAAGGTGCCAGCAGCGGCGCGAAAAGTGCCGTCAGGACAAAGAGGCCGGTGAGGATCAGGCCCGCCATTAGCATGCCGCGCTGGAGGCCCACGCTCTTGTTGAAATGTGAAACCACCGGCAGGCGCCGGTACCAGGGCGCCCTGGGATTTTCCATGGGGACGGGAACAGTGGGGATGCTCATGGTCAGTACCTCACGCGGGGGTCGATCAGCGCGGCGATGATGTCCACGATGAAGTTGGTCATGGCCACGATGATGGCGAGCAGCACCACGATTCCCTGCACCGCGACGAAGTCGCGCGCGGTGAGGTAGTTGGCCAGCTGGAACCCCAGGCCTTTCCATTCGAACGTCTTTTCGGTCAGTACCGCGCCGCCAAGCATGACCGCTATCTGCAGGCCCATCACCGTGATGATGGGGATGAGCGCGGGCTTGTAGGCGTGCTTGGTGACCAGTCGGTATTCGCTGACGCCCCTGGACCGCCCCGCTTCTATGTAGTCCCGGCCCAGGGTGCCGATCACGTTGGTCCGGACGAGGCGGAGGAAAATCCCTGCCGTCAGCAGTCCCAGCGCCACCGCAGGCAGGACCGCGTGCGCCAGGACGTCTCCGAGTGCGGCCATGTTGCCGCTCCGCAGGGCATCGAGCCAATAGATCCCGGTGGGGGCCTGGAGGGAGGTCAGGGCGAGTTCGCTGGAGGTCTTGGCCCGCCCGGCCACCGGCAGCCATCCGAGCCAGACAGAGAAGGTCAGCTTCAGGAGCATGCCGGCGAAGAAGACGGGGGTGGCGTAGCAAAGAATGGCAAAGACCCGCAGGACGGCGTCCGGCGCCTTGTCCCGGCGGTGGGCCGCCACCATGCCCAGGGGAATGCCCACCAGGAGGGCGACGAGCAGCGCGTTGATGCTCAGCTCCAGGGTGGCTGAGCCGTAGGTTGTCAGCATTTCGACGACGGCCCGGTTGTCGGTGAGCGTCCGGCCGAAGTTGCCGGTGGCCAGCTGGCCGAGGTACTCGAAGTACTGGACCAGGATGGGCCGGTCGTAGCCTGCAGCCTGGATCCGCGCCTGCAGCTGGTCCTCGGGCAGGCGTCCGCCCATGGCCGCGGTGATGGGGTCTCCCGTGATCCGCATCAGGAAGAAGACCATGG
This sequence comes from Pseudarthrobacter oxydans, assembly GCF_034258515.1. NCBI lineage: Bacteria > Bacillati > Actinomycetota > Actinomycetes > Micrococcales > Micrococcaceae > Pseudarthrobacter > Pseudarthrobacter oxydans. Next base: position 2,949,977 of record NZ_CP139438.1, read on the forward strand.
TCACCAGGATGAATATTGTGGGGAAAATCAGCAGGAAACGGATCAGGATGTACTGTCCCAATCCCCCGCCGGAGGATTTCTTGGCCGCCGGAATCAGGCCGTCCGCGTCTGTTGGCGGCGCGTCGATCAATGTAGTCATGGTGCCTCAGGTTGTTATTTGCGGTGCCCGCGGTGGGCGTTCACCGCTTCCCGACCAGCAGACGGGGCGGGACACGCGCACCTGTGCAGGCGCACCGCGTCCCGCCCCGTCTTAGGTCAGAGCCGGATTGTTCAGTGGACCTACTTGGACATCACGCCAAGACGGGTCTTGAAGGACGCGTCCAGGGTCTTCTCGACTCCCTTGACATCCGTTCCGGCCACCATCACCTGGGCGCCCTGCAGCAGCGGAAGCGTGGAGAGATCCTTCGCAATGGCTTCCTGGGCCTGGCCCAGGAGATCGCTGCGTTCCGCCTTGTCCGTTGTGACGAGCTGTTTCTTCACGATTTCCGTGACGGCGGGGTTCTCGTAGTGGTTGCCGAGGAAGTTGCCCGGGATAAAGAACGGGGTCAGGTAGTTGTCCGCGTCCGAGTAGTCCGGGAACCAGCCCAGCTGGTACACCGGGTACGCGTCCGCGCGGCGCTCCTTGGTGTAGGTGGTCCATTCCGTGGACTTCAGGTCAACGGCGAAGAGACCTGACTTCTCAAGCTGCTCCTTGACCAGGGCGTACTCGTCGGCAGCTGACGTACCGTAGCGGTCCGTGTACTGCAGCTTCAGGTCAACCACGGAGGTGACGCCGGCGTCGGCCAGGACCTTCTTGGCCTTGTCCACGCTTGGCTTGCCGTTTCCGTCGCCGTACAGGCTCTTCAGCGGCTCCGCTGCTCCTTCGAATTCCTTGGGGACGTAGGAATAGACCGGAGTGTAGGTGTTCTTGAAGACCTGCGAGGCGATGACGTCGCGGTCAACGAGGTGTGCTATCGCCTGGCGCACGGCCAGCGACTTCGCGGGATCGGCTTCGGGAGTCTTCGCACCGAACGGCATGGTGTCGAAGTTGAAGACCATGTAGCGCAGTTCCCCGCCCGGGCCCTTGTGGACCTTGACCTTGGAATCCTTCTCGAGGTCGGCGACGTCCGTGGCCGTGAGGATGCGGCCGGCAACGTCAATGTTGCCCTGCTGCACGTCGAGCTTCAGGTTGTTCGGGTCGGCATAGTGCTTGAGGGTTGCGCCGTCGTTGGCCGCCTTGCCAAGCAGGCCCTGGTAGTCCGGATTGGGTTTGAAGCTGACCAGTTCGTTCTTCTTGTAGCTTTCAATCGTGTACTGGCCGGCGAAGGGCTTTGCGGCGACGATGGCGTCGTCGTCCATGACCTTGTCCGCCGGGAAGACCTGCTCGTCCACGATCGGCCCGGGGTTGGAGGCGAGGACGCCAGGGAACACCTGGTCATTTCCGGCCGCAAGGGTGAACACGACGGTGTTGGGGTCCGTCGCTTCGATCTTTTCCATGTTCGAAAGCAGTGAGGCCGGGCCGTTGGGATCGTCAATGGCCTTGACCCGCTTGAAGGAGAATACGACGTCCGAGGAGTCCAGCGTGTTGCCGTTGGCGAACTTCAGGCCGGGCTTTAGCTTCACCGTGTACTCGGTGGGGCTGGTGAAGGAGGCGGACTCGGCGATGTCCGGCGCGGCGTCTGCAGTGCCGGGCTTGTAGTTGAGCAGGAACGGGTAGATCTGGTTCATCACCATGAAGGATCCGCCGTCATAGGATCCGGCGGGGTCGAGGGTGACCACCTTGTCCGTGGTGCCGTAGGTGATGGCACCGCCTCCTGCCTCGCCGGTTGAGGTTCCGCCGCCGCCTGAGGGGCCCGTGCAGGCTGTCAGTGCGATTGCGGAGATGCCTGCCAGCGCGATTGCGCCATGCAGTGCTTTGTTGCTCTTCGTCATCTGTGAACTTTCTGTTCGATGAGTGCGCGCCCGCCGACCGCTGACGGGTACATGTGCTCAGGCGGGAAGCGCGCGGTGCTGATGCCTAGATTCAATCAGAGAGTCAACCCTCAGACGGGACGATTTTGTGAGTTGAGACACAAAATTTACCTGAATGAGCCCCGGTCCTCCCGCCAGGGCGCGCACAACAAAGAACACCGCCCCGGCGGAACCGGGGCGGTGCTCGAAATTAAGGGTCTAGAGCGCGGCGCGCTGAAGCGAGCGGGCAGCGTCGATCGTTGCCTGGCCCAGCACGCGGCTGCCCTGGTAAAGGACTATCGTCTGCCCGGGGGCCACTCCGCGCAGCGGAGTGGCGAGCCGGACGACGAGCTGGCCTCCGCCCGCTTCCGTATCCCGGCCGGCCGGCTCCATGCGTGCCGTGGCAGGAACGGGATCGCCGTGGGCACGGACCTGCGCGTGGCATTCGAAGTCCCCGCCCGTCCCTACTTCAGCGATGGGCATTCCGGCCCAGGACACTTTGATGCCGCGGATCTCGTCAATCGCCAGCAGCGCCTCGGGGCCCACCACAACCTTGTTCTCCTTGGGCCGGATCTCAAGGACAAACCGCGGCTTGCCGTCGGCGGCGGGGGTGCCCAGCTTCAGCCCGCGGCGCTGGCCCACGGTGAAGGCGTTGGCGCCAGGATGTTCGCCCACCTTGGTGCCTGTTTCATCCACGATGTCACCGGTGGACATATCGATCTTTTCCGCCAGCCATCCGGCGGTGTCGCCGTCGGGGATGAAGCAGATGTCGTGGCTGTCCGGCTTGTTTGCTACAGACAAGCCGCGCCGCTCCGCCTCTGCACGCACTTCAGCCTTGGACGGCGTATCGGCGAGCGGGAACATGGAGTGCTTGAGCTGCTCGTGGGTCAGGACGCCCAGGACGTAGCTCTGATCCTTGGCCCAGTCAGCCGCGCGGTGGAGTTCGCGGTTACCGTCAGCGTCCTCGATCACCTTGGCATAGTGCCCCGTGCACACGGCGTCGAAGCCCAGCGCGATGGCCTTCTCCAGCAGTGCCGCGAACTTGATCCGTTCGTTGCAGCGCATGCAGGGGTTGGGCGTGCGGCCGGCGGCGTATTCATCGATGAAGTCCTGGACGACGTCTTCCTTGAACCGCTCGGAGAAATCCCAGACGTAGTACGGAATGCCCAGCACATCGCAGGCGCGCCATGCATCGCGGGAGTCTTCAATGGTGCAGCAGCCCCGGCTTCCGGTGCGCAACGTTCCGGGCATGCGGGACAGCGCCAGGTGGACGCCGACGACGTCGTGCCCTGCCTCGACGGCGCGGGCGGCGGCAACGGCGGAGTCGACTCCGCCGCTCATGGCTGCTAGAACTCGCATGTTTGCTTTCTGTTGGGGTACTTCCGGGGCCGAACTGCCGGAGGCCGGCTTAAAAGGCGGGCAGTCACCCGGAAACGATCTTCGCCTATCTATTCTACGGCGGTGTCAATTCGACGGGCGCGGCAAGCTCCCGTCATTCCTGGGCCGGCACCCGGCGGGCCAGGGTTCCTGCGGTTTGGATACTGGACTCGTGTCCTGCCATGCCCGCCTGCCGCGCCCGTGCATAGGCTCCCGGAAGCGCGGCCAGCAGCGCATCGACGTCGGCCTCCACGGATGCGTGGCCCAGGGTGAACCGCTGCGCTCCGCGCGCCGTCTCCTCGTCCAGGCCCATGGCCAGCAGGACGTGCGAAGGCCTCGGCACCCCTGCCGTGCAGGCGGAACCCGTGGATGACTCCACCCCTGCCAGGTCCAGGAGGAACAGCAGGGAGTCCCCTTCGCAGCCGGGGAAGGTGAAGTGCGCGTTCCCGGGGAGCCGGCCGTTCCCTGGGGCACCCCGCAGGACGGCTTCCGGAACCTGTGCATGGACGCCGTCAATCAGCCGGTCGCGGAGGGCCGCGATCCGCGCCGACTCCTCGCCCAGCGTGGCCGCAACCTTTTCCGCAGCCGCGGCGAAGGCTGCGATGGAGGCGGTGTCCAGCGTGCCTGAGCGGACGTCACGTTCCTGGCCGCCGCCGTGCTGGACGGGCGTCAGTTTCACCGCCCGCCCTAGCAGGAGGGCCCCCACCCCCACCGGTCCGCCGATTTTGTGCCCGGAGATTGACATGGCGTCCAGGCCGGAGGCCTTGAAGTCCACGGGAAGCGAACCGAATGCCTGTACCGCGTCCGAGTGCACGGGCACCCCTGCGGCGTGGGCCAGTTCCACGATCCGGCTGACGGGCTGGATGGTGCCCACCTCGTTGTTCGCCCACATGACCGTTGCCAGGGCAATGGTGTCCGGGTCACGGGAAAGTTCCTTTTCAAGGGCGGTCAGTTCCACGACCCCCTCGCTGTCCACGGGAAGCCATGCCACCTCGGCGCCTTCGTGCCGCTCCAGCCACTCCACGGTGTCCAGGACGGCATGGTGCTCGACGGCGGAACATAGGATGCGGCGACGGGCAGGGTTTTCTGCCACCCGGGACCAGTAGAGGCCCTTGACGGCCAGGTTGTCAGACTCCGTGCCCCCCGAGGTGAAGATGACTTCCGAGGGGTGGGCCCCCGCTGCAGCCGCAATGGCCTCCCGCGCGTCTTCCACCGCGCGGCGGGCGCGTCGGCCGGAGCCGTGCAGGGAGGAGGGATTCCCGGTGCGCGTGAGCTCACGCGTCAAGGCAGCCAGCGCCTCAGGTGAGAGGGGCGTGGTTGCGGCATGGTCCAGGTAAACGGGCACCTCCCAATTCTACTGTCCATGCCTTGAGGCAGGAGCGGCTGCGCCTGGGGCTGCTAGCCGGCCGGCGGGACCAGAGGCAGGAAACGCACGACGTCGGACCTGGCCGACGCGAGCGAGGCGGCGTCCGGGCAGGAGATGGAGACATAGACCGACGAACCGGCCGTGCCGAAAAGCCTGGCCAGCACAGCCGTTGCCCTGCCGCCCGGCTGCGGTGCCGGCTCCAGGGCCAGCACCTCCACCGCGCGCCCTGGCCCTTCCGGGGATGCGCCCCACTGCAGGGTCTCCGTTTTCAGGTAGCCGGGCAGGATGGACGGATCAAGGTATTCGAAGAGGGCAATGGTCGATTCCCGGTCATCAGCTCTGGCAAGGGCGTCCTGGTTGGTGCGGGCTTTGGCGGCAACCAGGCATCCGTCGGCCTTGGTGTACCGGCTTTCGCCCGCGACGTTGCGGCTCCCGGCCTTCCAGCCCGGAGCTTCCTTGAGTCCATCCGAGATTCCAACCGGCACCCCCGGGGCCAGGGTGCCGCCGGCAGCAAAGGGCAGGTCCCGGCCGGCTACTGCCTCAGCGTCGTGGCCCGGCGTTATGGTGGGCGTAGCCACTGCGGGCGTGCTGGCCGCAGGTTCCGGAGCCGCCGGGTCCCGTACTTCAACGCTGCAGCCGCCCATGAGCAGGGCCGCCAGTGCGGCTGCCAGTATCGGCACGGTCCGCTGCCCGGCCCAGCCAGCCGTTCCCGCCGTCGCCGGCATTTCCATTCCTACCCCAATGCATCCCGCCGCGGCCGGACGGCCGCGCATGCACGAGTCTAGAGGTATCCGGGCCCGGGCCAACGCCCTGGTCCCCGCCCCGCAACGCCAGCCCCCGCCGGCCGCAGGGAACCCGGCGGGGCCGGAACGTCGTTGTTCAGGCAGGGCCATTAAACTGTGCAGACCGGGCTACCCGCGAAGACTGGCCGAATCAACCAAAGGATGGGTGCTTGACCGAGAGCAGCGGCTCGTATTACCAGGTGCTTGGTGTGCCGGTGACAGCCACGGAGAAGGAAATCAAGGTGGCCTACCGCCGGGCTGCCCGCACGGCCCACCCCGATCACGGGGGAGATGCCGCAGCATTCCGGCGGGTGACAAAGGCCTATGAAACCCTCATCGACCCCATCCGCAGGAAAGCCTACGACCGCTCCTACGCCGCCGGCACTGTCCGCGGGGACGAGGCCGGGAGGGAGCCGCACTTCGACGCCCCGGCGGCAGGCAGCCGCGCTTCTGCCACCGTGCACCGGCCAGGCAACGCCCGCAACACCGCCGGAGATCCCCCGGTCTACGTCCCGGCGTACGACAGCGTTCCTGCCAGCGAAGTTCCCCTTATTCCGCTGGAACTCGCCAGCCGGCAGGTCCACGGCATGCCCCGGAAACGTGGAATATTCGGCGCCGAGGCACGCATTCAGCGGGAAATGCGCACCGTCCAGCTCCTCACCCGACAGGTCCTGCCGGCAATTCCGGCCGCCAGGCTCATCAATGGCCTCCAGTCCCCCGCGGACAACAGCCACATCGACCATGCTGTGCTGTCCGGGTACCGGCTGGCGCTGATCGGCTCCATGCTGTTGCCCAAAGGAGCCTATGCCTGGGACGGCCGGACCTTGAACCACGGCGGCCGTGCCATCCCCCCGCCGCAGCTCGCACACGTGGTGCGTGCCATGCAGGACATCTTCCCGGAACTGAATGTCACAGGCTGGACCGTCGTGCTCAGTCCGGGCGGCAACCTCCATGAGCCGGTGATCGACAACCACCGCCGGTCGGCAGGCGGGCTGGAAGCCGTACAGGTGGTCAATGCCGCGGGGATGGTGCGTGGCCTCAAGGAATTCCTTGCCGCCGGGCCGGCCCCCAACACGGTGAACGTTCCGGTGCTGGCCAGGCTGCTGCGCGGCATGCACTGACCCTGGACGCCCTGCGCCTGCAACGGTCGCTAGGATGGAACCGTGTTCCGCATCCTTTTCCATGCCCCCGAAATCCCCGGCAATACCGGCAACGCCATCCGGCTGGCAGCCATCACCGGGGCCGAACTGCACCTCGTGGAACCGCTCGGCTTCGACTTTTCGGATGCGAAACTCCGACGGGCCGGCCTCGACTACCACGACCTCGCCGTCGTCACTGTGCACCCGAGCATCGAGGACGCCTGGCAGCACCTGAAGCCGGAACGGGTGTACGCCTTTACGTCGGACGGAGCCGCCAGCTACACGGACATCTCCTACCAGCCGGGTGACGTCCTGATGTTCGGACGGGAATCCGTGGGCCTGCCGGCGGAACTGAAGGCAGATCCCCATGTCACCTCCACCGTCCGGTTGCCCATGCTGCCGGCACTGCGCTCCCTGAACCTGGCCAACGCCGCCTCCATCGCCGTGTACGAAGCGTGGCGCCAACAGGGCTTCGCCGGCGCCAGGATCTGACCCGCTCCGTTCCAGGCACACAACGGGCGGGCCGTATCATTTTTCCCAGCCAACCCATCCGCCCCTGCTGCGGCGTCGAATCACTCCCGACAACATTCCATCGTGTTCAAGGAGCTGCAGGTGACATTGCTGGAGTCACGTTCCAGGACCGCCCGCAGCAGCCGGGGCGGCACTGCTGAGGATTCACGGTCCGGACACTTATGCTTGGTAGTAATGGAAACCCCCAATGCCCCGCATTCCGAGGCCCAGCATTCCGAGGCCCCGCATTCCGAGGCCCATGCCGCGGTGACAGACCCTCCGGCCGATCTCAGCCACCGGCTTTCAGTCCTGCTGGAAGGCATAGGCCGGGGCGACCAGGCCGCCTTCGCCGAGTTCTACCGACTCACGTCGCGCCGGGTTTTCGGTATGGCCCGCCGCGTGCTGATCGACCCCGAACTCAGCGAAGACACCACGCAGGAGGTCTTCCTCCAGGTGTGGCAGAACGCGGCGAAGTTCGATCCCAAGGCCGGGAGCCCGCTCTCCTGGCTAATGACCATTTCGCACCGCCGCGCTGTGGACAGAGTCCGGTCCTCGCAGTCCTCCACTGACCGCGAGGCCAAATACGGCGCCAGCACCCAGGACATCGACCACGACACAGTGTCGGACCAGGTCGGGAGCAGACTGGAAGCCGAGGCCGTGGTCCGTTGCCTGGGAACGCTGACCGAAACGCAGCAGGAGTCGGTGCGGCTGGCCTACTACGGCGGCCTCACGTACCGGGAAGTTGCCGAACGCCTGAACGCAGCAGTACCGACCATAAAATCCCGGATCCGTGACGGATTAATCCGGCTGAAGACCTGTCTGGAGGTGAGTTGAGATGAGTGACATGAACCATGGCCGCGACGGCCGTCCAGGTTCGTTTGGTGACACCGTAGCCATGGACCTGGCTTCCGGCCGGGTCGTAGAGCTGGCGGAGCTGTATGCCCTGGACGCGGTGACCGACGAAGAACGCCGGGCGATCGAGCAGTACATCTCGGCTGCCCCGGAATCGGAACGTACCCTCTTTTTCGACCGGGTACGCCAGGCAAGGGAAACTCTGGCCAGGACTTTCCGGGTCGAGGAAGAGCCGCCGGCCGACCTTTTCGACCGCATCGTCGCACAGCTTCCTGCACAGGACAACCGCCCGGAAGCGGACGACCCGGCCCCCGCCGCGGGGCCTGCCGCCGCGCCCGCCGGGCCGTCGGCAACAGGGCAGCCGGTTGCCGGGGACGAGCTCGCCAAGGCGCGGCAGCGCCGGGAGGAACGGCGCCGGCCTTCCGGCACCCGCCGCTGGCTGGCCGGAGTGGCCGCCGCGGCCGCCATCGCCCTCGGCGGCGTGGGAGTGGGTTCATACCTGGCGGACCTGAACGATCCCATCAACCAGGTGGTGCGGGCAGGGGACCTGCGGGAGGCCTCGGTGGATGTGGCCGGCGGCGGCACCGCCACCCTGCTCATTTCGTCCTCCGAGGATGCCGCCGTTGTCAAGATGAACGGCGTTCCTGCGCCGCCCGCCGGCAAGGTGTACCAGATGTGGCTGATCCCCAAGGATGGTTCGGCACCCGTATCCCAGGGCCTGATGGACGAGGAAGCCCTTTCCAAGCCGGCTGTGGTGGAAGGGATCTCCTCCGCAGCGGCGCTGGGAATCACCGTGGAGCCGGCGGGCGGGTCCCGGTCGCCCACGTTGCCCACGGTGGCTGCCGCACCCTTGGGCGCCTAAGGGGAACGCTCCCGCACCAGCTGAAAGCGCCCCGTTCCATCTTCCGGAAGGACATGGAACGGGGCGCTTTCGCCTGTGGTCTTCCCAGCGGGGAAATGTGTCAGAAGCCCGCGATGGTTCCCGGACCGTTGACCGCAACCACATGGAATGCCTCGGCGCTTCGCCCCTCCGGCAGGCCGGCGCGTGCGGCATTCAGCTTCATGCCCCGTCGGACGGTTGCCTCCATCGCCTCCACGTCGGGATGCTGGCTGACGTGGACATGGATTGCCCGAAGCTTGGACTCCACGTGCTCCGTGACGTCCACAAAATGGTTCTCCCGTTCTTCCGGCCCGGCATAGAGCCACAGCCACGGCAGTTTGTAGGCCCCCAGGCCGGCTTCCGCCAGTTCAGGGTAGGCGAACGGATTCTCCACTGCCGGGTAGACAGCACGCGTCACGGCCTCGCCTACGGCCAGATGGTCGGGATGGCTCTTCTGGATGCGCTTCCAGTTCCGTTCCGGGTGCATGGAAAGCACGACGTCGGGACGGATTTCCCGAATCAGTTTCACCACGCCCTTCATCACCTCGTGCGACGGCTCAAGGTAGCCGTCACGCTGGTGGAGGTAGTGGATGTCAGTGACCCCCACCAGTTCGGCGGCCCGGCGCTGTTCAGCGTCGCGCAGGGCGATGATGTCCGCCCGGTGGGCGGGGTCGAAGCCGCCGGCGTCGCCGTCGGTCATGATGCAGTAGCTGACATGGACTCCGGCCGCCGTCCAGCCGGCGATGGTGCCCGCAGCACCGAAGTCGATGTCGTCGGGATGTGCCGCAAAACAGAGCACCCGCCCAATCCGGTGGATGTCCGGGTTGAACGGGCCCTGTTCCTGTGCAGGAGAGGAAGTCAAGGAGTCAGCCTTTTCGCTTCTTGATCTCGGCTGTGGCCTGCGGGAGGACGTCGAAGAGGTCGCCCACGATGCCGAAGTCCGCGATCTCGAAAACCGGTGATTCAGCGTCCTTATTGACGGCTACGATCACTTTCGCCGTCTGCATGCCGGCCTTCTGCTGGATGGCACCGGAGATTCCCGCCGAGATGTAGAGCTGCGGGGACACCGTCTTGCCGGTCTGCCCCACCTGCGCGTCATGGCTGATCCAGCCGGCGTCGGTGGCGGCACGGGAGGCACCCACGGCTGCGCCCAGCGCGTCGGCAAGTTCCTCAACCGGACCAAAGTCACCGTCAAGGCCGCGGCCGCCGGCGACGACGATGCGGGCGTCGGTCAGGTCCGGGCGCCCGCTGGCTACT